>CAWCEG010000070.1:0-17428 GCA_963794505.1 uncultured Nitrospiraceae bacterium | reverse complement strand
TGCCCACGCCGGCGGTCAGATCCCCGAAAGCGCTGATCCCAAGGTCTTTCAGATTGGCTGTGAGGTAGAAATGAGCGGGCGGTGGCCAGGCGAGACTGCCGTCTCGATCGCCTTTGACGCTCACGCCCGTTGGACTGGTGAAGGTCGTCGTTCCACCCGAGAGCAGTGCACCCGTCATGAACTCGACTCCATGCAACTGGGTCATACCAGCGGGGTTATAGTGGAGAGCCGACGGATCGTCGGCCTGTGCAGAAAACGCATTGCCCATTCCTGAGGCTGCCGTTCCCTGCCCTTGGATACGAGGCACCTGGGCCAAGACCGGATCATTCACGATAGGGAACACACCCATCGTAAGACCTGCAACGAATGCGACGCGAACGAACACAGAACCGGTTTCCCTCATACCGTCTCCTTGTATCCTCTCGCTGTATCCTTTCGTGATATCCTTTCGCTCAATTCTTATAGGACGCACTACCTTTCGCTCCCGCCCGCCGTTGCGTTGCAATCGGCATTCCCCAGCAAGGCAAGGCTCCAGGCGACGCGAGAACCAAGCTTGGCGAAACGCTGAAACGCGCGTCCTCGGAAACGATTGCACAGCAATCGGTTGGTGGGAGGCTGAAGACTGTTTCAATTCCCTACTCGAAAACACGATTGGATGACGTGCTGCAACTCCTCCACGTCGAACGGCTTGAGCAGATAGGCCCGCGCACCAAGGCTAATGGCCTGAATCGCAGATTCCTTCGCGCCGGAAGCCGTCACCATGATGATCGGGAAGTGCTCGTCGTCTTGCCTGATCTGTTTCAAGACCTCTATTCCATCAAGGGATGAGATCCCGATGTCGAGGATCAGGCCGGAAAACCGGCCGCTGCCGATCGCCTTCAAAGCCTTGAGCCCGTCGGTTTCCGTTTCCACCTCATAGCCCATCGCCACCAGACGGTCCTCGAGCAATTGGCGGATATCCTTGTCGTCATCCACGACGAGGATCCGATGCGCTCGCTTCAGAGCCGTGGGAACAGACGCTTCAATAGGAAATCTTAAGGGCAGCGTGAAATACAGTTCCGCTCCCCTTCCATCAGGAGGATTTCGCGCTTCAATCGTTCCTCCATGCAGCTCCACCAGTGTGCGCACGATCGACAACCCCAGGCCCAGGCCTTTGACCGTGGATCTCGCTTGCGTAATCCTGAAAAATGGATCGAAGATCTTGTCTCTAAATTCCGGTGCGATGCCGGGCCCGGTATCGCGCACGGCCACGCCTGCGTGCCGATGATTGTCTTTACCCACCGTCACGGTGATGCGCCCCTCTTCCGGCGTGAATTTCATCGCGTTCTGAACCAAATTGATCACGATCTGAACAAGCCGATCCCGGTCCGCCCAGACGACAAGCGGGGCATCTGGATACGTAGCCTCGAGCGTTTGCCGTTTCGCCTGGACCAACGGGCGGAGCTGCTCCATCACATCAGCCACGCACTGGCCGAGATCCAGTTCGACAGGAGCCAGTTCCAGCTTGCCGGTCTGAATCCTCGTCCGGTCCAGCAGGTCTTCGATCATCCGGATCAGACGTTCGGAATTCTCGAGCATCCGGGACACGTATCGCTGCTGCTTCTCGTTGATCGATCCTGTCAGGCCGTCCAGCATGTTCTGGAGAAAGCCCTTGATCGAGGTCATCGGCGTTTTCAGCTCGTGCGACACGTGCGAGAGAAATTGCGACCGTAGACGGTCAGCCTGCTCCAGTTCCCTGGTCCGTTCCTGCACCTTCGCTTCCAATCCGACGTTCAGCTCTTCGATCTGCTGATAGGCCGACGCGTTGTCGAGCGCAATGGCGACTTGATGGGCGAAGGTGACCATCAAGCCGAGATCGTCCTGGGTCAGCCCATGCTCCTGCATGCGATCCACGATCATGCTGCCCAGGATACGATCCTTCGTTTTCAGGGGCACCGCCAGCAGCGACTTCGAGCCGGTCAACTGGAGCAGACGCCGGTTGTGGGGATGCATGCGGGACACGTAGGGCTGGACGTCGCCGATCAAGAGGGGTTTGCCTTGTAAGAGGACGACGCCCTCGAGCGACTCGGGATCGCCAACCGGCGTCTCGTGCATTCTGGCAAGTTCTTGGACCTCCGGAGAGACACCCGCCACACGCGCATCCGTGGTCATTCGACGGACCGGATCGTAAAACGAGATCATCGCCCGGTCGAAGTGCAGATCCTGGGTCAGCGTTTCCAAGACCTTTTCCAGGAGGGCTTCGCGGTCGAGCGTCGAGCTGAACAGCAAGCCGGCCTGATGCAGCGCTGTGAGATGATTCACCGTGCGGCGCAGCTCAACCCTCGTGTGTTCCTGTTCCAGATAGGCTTCGCGTAACTCCTCATGGCGGGACTCGACAAAGGTGATCTGCTCCTGGATCAAGGCCTCGCGCCGTTGGCTCTCCTTTCTCAACCGCCAGTTGATCCAGGTTCCGGCAACGAGGACAGGGATCAATCCAGCCAGCAAGACTTCGCCCAGACTCATGGCGGGGTAGACGAGACGCACGCTGCCCGAGGTGAGCGCGGCACCCGATAGCGCCCAGACATACCCTGCGATGTCCGTTTTCAGCTTGTTCAGCGGGGGTCGGGACGGCGCCGGCTTCTGGGGCGACGAATCCTGAAAGGATGGAGCGACCTCTTGCAATCCTGTAGGACGATGATCTTGGGCGGCCGTCGAATCCGGCTGCAGAGCCGTCGAGGGCAACAAGGCGTCCATCTGGGCAGGCGACAAAATTGGAGACGCTCCATCCGCCGTCGCCGGCCCTGATCCAACGCCCCTGCTCCAGATACGCCGCGCCCAACCGCCGGATGGCTCGGAATTCCACGTAATGTCCCATTGGCACCAGTCGTCATCGTTGGCAATGCAGGAGCACTCGGTCAAGGTGGCCGGAGGCAGGCCGTGCACCCGTGCCGGAACGGCGGCCATGATGCCCTGCGCCGCCTGACACATCACAAAGGTGCAGCGCCGGCGATAGGATCCGAACTGGCGCAGCGTCCGCTCAGAAAACCGCATCGCCAGCGTGGCCGAGCGATTCGTCACGGCGACGACACGGCATTCAATGGAGCCGGACGCGAACTTGTTGCCGAAGTAGGGAAACATCCCGTAGATCTGCGCCAACGAGAAGGGCCTGGCCAGCACCTGCATGATCGGCGACGCTTTTTCCATTCCTCCGCGGAAGACGAACTGAGGATCGCCGGAAATCCGCTCGCAGAATTCATAGAGATAGGCGGTGAATTCGTAGGAGTAGCTGTTCCAGGCATTTTTCAAGAATGCCGGTGTCACGTGATACACGGGATCCTTGATCCGCCTGTTGAGCGACGACACACAACTCCTCGAACAGCCTGCAGGCCCGCCGCTTCCCCCTGCCGGCGCGCCATGAAGCTTTCCAGGTAGATGACGGTCGCCCGGATGCTCATCCCCGTCAAATCGCGGATCTTCTTGCCCTGTTCGTCCACGCCGAACGGGCGAAATTCCATGTATTCTCGCTCGAGAATGGTTTGATATTTCGGAAACAAAACTATTGTGGATGGACCCGGACGAAGATCTTGCGACGCACTGCCGTGCATGCCTGAGACTCCGTTTGGAGGCGGGAGATGCGTAGATGATGGCGCCCATTGAACGGCGCCACCGGTATTCGGGCCCGCCTATTGCCTGATTGACCGCTTCAACGTCTTTTCCACGCTGGCGACCTTCGAGACCAGGCGGCCCGAATGGCCCTTTCGATAATCCACCTTGATGCTGCAGGAAATGCGATTGCAATCCTTCTTCATGCGTTCGTAGCACTTCCGAACGACGGCGAAGACCTCGTCCCACTCGCCTTCGAGGACCGTCCCCATGGGATTCAGCCGATAGGCCACGCCGCTCTTATCAATGATATCCAGCGACCGGGAGACATACTTGCTCACGCTTTCGCCTTTGCCTAAAGGAGACATACTGAATTCCAGCAAGACCATCGTCAGAACTCCTCAGCTATCGGCGATCAGCGATCAGCTCTCAGCTGTCAGCCATCAGCCTGGTTTCTTCTAGGTCACTCATCACTTCTCGCTCGTCACCTTTTGTGAAGCTCGTTCATCGAGCCAGACTTTCGGATACTGCACCTTGCCGAGGAGCCGGAACCCGTCCAACGCGTCGCGCAACATCGTGCGGCGCTTCTCGGCATCGGGCTCATTGCTCTTCGCTTGTTCGCGCAATTGGCCCAGCCACTCGACGAACGCGACGAACTCCGTATCGAGAATGCGCTCGAGATCTTCCTTCATGAATCCCGACAGGGCCGGCGCCATCCCGCTGGTGCTGATCGCGACGCGCGCATGGCCTGCCTCCACGACCGCGGGCATATTGACGGTGGACGCCTCGGGAAAATCGACAGACCACAAGAGAAACTTCCGCTCCCGCGCCTTGGCAAACAACGAGCGCGCGAAATCGCGGTCGCCGCGCATCATGTTGAGCACGAGCACGCCGCTTTCGAGATCCGTTTCGCGAAAATGCCGTCCCCGATGGATGACCTTGGCCGACGCGGCCAACTGTTTGAGTTGCTCGTGCAGCGTGGGGGCAATCACGATCACCTTGGCGCCGGCATCCAACAAGCGCTGCGTTTTTTCTGCGGCTTCTTCGTCGCCTCCCAACACGAGGACCACATAGCCTTTGACGTCGAGCGTGAGAGGAAATCCAGGATTCGCTGCCATGTTCATTCCTCCAATTCCAAAAGGATGGCCATCATACAACAGAGCCTTTTCCACCGTAAACCATTCGCTCCACTTTTTTGTTGCAGGCCGGTATAATGCAGCCCTTTTTGCAACCATTTCCTGAAGAGGATCCTGAATGGCAGCATATAAATTCGGCGCGGTCGGAATGGCCGGCGGCATCATCGCGCTCGCGGCCGTCGCCGCCTGGCTTGGCCTCGCCCACACCTGCGATCCGCAAAGCGGAGAGCCGGTGATCGCGGGACAGGTCGTGCTATCGCCGGGACTGGCCGATCAAGTACGTCCGACCGATGTCCTGTTCGTGATCGTCAGAAGGCCGGGCGGGACACCGAGACCGGTGGCCGCGAAACGAATTGACAGTCCGAAATTTCCGGTCCCATTTGAGATCACCAATGCAGATGTGATGGTGCAAGGATCCGAACTGCGAGGCATGGTGGACGTCATCGCGAGATTGGATCGCGACGGGCAAGCAGGGCCGGCTCAACCGGGCGACATCGAAGGGCGTTATGCGAAGAATCCGACGCTCCCCGGCGGCCGGGACTTTGAAATTGTCTTAGATACGGTGAAGCAGTGAGGCGTTGAGCGAGCGAGAATGAAGCTGCGGGAAGACGATTGCGAAGCAATCGGTGGGTCGGGCGGGTGAGAAAGGTAGCGTTTCAACAGCCGACTAGGGTCCGGAATCGGCGTCCAACTCCATATTCCAATACAGGTAGTCCCGCCAACTCTCAGGTGTATTCCGTATTCCGATGGTAATCGTGACGATCGGACTCCAGCGCGGCTTCACCGGCCGTTTCATCAGCCGCATGCCGGCTTCTTCCGGCGTCCGGCCGCTCTTGCGATTGTTGCAGCGCCAGCAGGCCGTGACGATATTTTCCCACGTCTTCCGTCCGCCCTTGGCAATCGGCACGACATGGTCGAAGGTCAATTCTTCCGTGCGGTACTTACTGCGGCAATACTGGCAGACATATCCGTCGCGGGTGAAGATATTGATGCGGGAAAACTTGACGGCGCGGTGGCTGTCCTTCAGTCGGACCAGCTTGAGCAGCCGCATGACCGCCGGCAGCTTGAAAGAGATGGAGACGCCGTGGATCTCGCGGTCGTAGACTTCGAGGACTTCGACCTTACCTTGCCACAGGAGAGCGATGGCTTTTTGCCAATGAACGACACGCAGGGGTTCGTACGTAGAATTGAGCAGGAGGGTCATTTCCATTCAACAACCTCATTCCCAACCGAGGCTCCTATCCGATGAAGGGCCTTGTATCGGTCTGGGTACGCTCGCGTATGTCTATGCCATAAGATTGAGCCGAAATCAAGCGCGGGGGCCATTTTGCGAGATCGACCCCGGGTTGCATACACACGTGTCGATGAGGGAGCATGTCTGAGTTTATCACGGTCGCGAAGACGCAGGACATTCCGCCGGGAACCGGAAGGACCGTCGAAGTTCATGGAGTGTGGATCGCGCTCTTCAATGTGGACGGGTCGTTTTTTGCCGTCGACAATACCTGCCCGCACGCCGGAGGACCAATCGGTGAAGGCTCGCTCTCGGGAGAAATCGTGACCTGCCCATGGCACGGATGGCAATTCAACGTCCGCACAGGCGAGCGGCCAGGCAATCCCGACTTCAGGGTCGCCTGCTGTCCGGTCCGCATTGAGGGCGAGCAAATCCAGATCGCGCTGCCGCCGCGACTTCAAGTAACTCGATGAAAGGCGATGTTTGTTTCGGCGCGGAGACCTTCTTAGGCGAAGGACGGTCAAAAAGGTCTTGAGCAGGCGCGATGAGGACAAGCATCTCTATTCGTAGCGAGGGTCCGAGTGATGTGAGAACGACGTGCAAGCTTTTTCGCGTGCGGCCTTGGGGCGAGCCGGGCTGATCGTCATTCTCCGCCGGGTTCGGCGTAATCCCGTCCGCCGGCAACGACGCCGCATTCACTCTCTTCAGCGACAGATTCGCGTGCCAGATGAATTCCCGTTCGAACCATTGCCCGCTCACACCCTTGTCCCGCAGCTGCACGCGCACCTCATAGAGATCGCCGTCCACCTGCTTCACGCGCCATTCGCCGAGCCGCGCGTTTAATCCCCGGTCTTTCATGGAGCGCACGTGCTCGGTCATGGCTTGCAGAATCGTGGGATGGCCGAGCGCCCGGTGGGTCTGCACCATGGCCAGCGCATCTGCGCTTCGCCGGTCGATCATCGGATTGATCGTGGGCGGCTTGGTCCAGACATAGTACACGGCGCCCAACAGGATCACGCCGAACACGAAGTAGTGGAGAATTTTCACCATCGCGCTGGCATCTTAGGAAGGCGTCCCTCGGGAAGTCAATTCGCGGGAGCGTCGCTCGTGAAGCGTATCTCGTATCTCGCCAAACGATGAGGACGATCCTTTTTGCGCTTCACGCTTCACGAATGACGCTTCACGACGCTTGTGCGGGAGAAAGTCGATATGTTAGAAGAATACCCCCTAACAAATTCAGCACTATGATGAGGCGATACAAGCGTTATGAAGTTCTTTCTCTACGCCGATAATCTCCATCCGACTCAACTCAAGCGCAGGGCTCCGGAGCATCAGTTTCAGATGCTGGCTACGCTCCCCGACCACACAATCCAGTTCTGCCGCTGGTCGTCCCAGTGGCGGTGCGGGCTCGCCAGCGTCGTACCGTCCGCGAGCGAGAAAGTCTGGGGCGCGATTTTCGAGCTGACGGACGAAGACGTCAAACTACTCGATCAATTCGAAGACGACGTGCCCCCGGAAGCCTATCGTCACGTTCAGGTGACGGTCCTCAGTGAAGCCGGAGAAAAGATCCTGGTTACCACCCATGCGGCTAATCCGATCGGGAAATTCAAACCCAAGGATCACTATCTCGATTGGGTCATCAAGGGCATGAAACATTGGAAATTTCCGGAAGACGTAATCGAGCAGTGGCAAGCGTATCGGCCCAAGTAAAAGAGCTGTCAGCTATCAGCACCAGCTAACAGCGACCACATTTAGTGATCTCGTGAGCTGACGGCTGATTGCTGACAGCTGATCGCTCAGATCTCAGATAGAGGAGACCTCATGCCCAAACCAAAATATCACATCGTCGTCTGCACAAACGCCAGGCCGCCGGGACATCCCAAGCCCTCATGCGGCAGCGCAGGCTCTGCGCAACTGCTGATGACGTTCAATATGGGCCTCATGCAGCGCGGTGTGATGCCGGGCGAAGTCCTCGTCAGCGGCTCCTCCTGCCTCGGACCCTGCGAGCAGGGACCCACGGTCGTCGTCTATCCCGACGGCACCTGGTACTCGAAGGTGACGGAAGCCGACGTCGCGACCATCCTCGATGAACATATCAAGGGGGGCAAACCGGCGGCGAAGCTCAATCCAGACGCCGTCTGGAAATAGCGATCAGCCGTCAGCATTCAGCAGTCAGCTGTATGCAACGCTGATAACTGAAAGCTGATCGCTGACAGCTCTCTTACGCGCATGGCACACTCCACTCACCACGAACACAAATCCCCTGCACCCAGATCCATAGGGTGCATGGTGATTACCTGCAGCGACACCCGCACGCCAGAAACCGACACCAGCGGGCAACTGATCCAGAAACTCCTCAAGGAACAGGGCCACAGCATCGCCGCCTATCATCTCGTGAAAGACGAGCCGGCACAGATCAAAGCCCGGATTACCGAAGGCACCGGCAACGATCAGGTACAGGCCATCATTATCAACGGTGGAACAGGGATTTCACGGCGGGATTCGACCTTCGAGGCCGTCGATGCGATATTGGAAAAACGGCTGGACGGATTCGGCGAAGTGTTTCGCTTCCTCACCTATCAGGACATCGGCTCAGCGGCCATCATGAGCCGCGCGACCGCCGGCATCATCAAAGGCCGCGTGCTTTTCTCCACGCCAGGCTCAGAAAACGCCGTCCGGCTGGCGATGGAAAAACTTATCCTTCCCGGAGCTGGGCCACCTCGTTAAAGAACTCACAAAATAATGAGCCGAGCATCAGGAGTTGACGTACCTTCTGCTCAAGTAGTCTGCGATCGAGAACCCTGGCATCCTTCGAAATTTTGATCTGCAAGACTCCGGCCGACGTCGCAACCCGTGTGGACAGGGACTGTGACTGACGCGTCTCGCTCCTCATGTCGAAGCGTCAAGTGACTACCGCACTGCCTGCCATCTTTGAAGCCTTGTGCACTTCAGGAAGCGAATAAGACCTGAGCAGTGACCTGGGGCATTCTGCCGATCAAGGCGACCGCGACAGTTAATCCTCGACGTAGTACCAATCTTTCATCCTTGAGGGATCGATCGAACGTGCGCAACAGAGATTGGAGATGTTCTTGGACAGCTCTCGATATTCGTTCGCGTCTTCAATGGTATTTCCCGCGTGCTGAAGCAGCCTGGCGAAGGTAGGACAGTAGGCGCATGTAGGTCATCGTCAGCCGCTGCCTTCTCGAGAGACATCAGCAAGTCTTGGAAGGAGCATTTTCTCCAGAGCGGCGTTGGGCGAGCAGAAGTATTGCCGCCGATTCGAGCAACACCCTCTAGTCCTGCGCGATTTTTGGTTCGTCATACCCCATCTCCGGCGGAATCTTCGACTGCGCGTACCGCTTGTAATAGAGCAACAGATCCCGCACCGAGACGACCCCGACGATTTCGCCGTCCCGCGTCACGCCCAGATGGCGGATGCTGTGATCGCCCATCATATCCTGCGCATCGTCGATCGGACGGCTCGCCTCGATCGTGCGGATCGGCGCCGTCATGATCTTCTCCACCGTCAACCTGCCGAGCGGCTTGCCCGAGGACACGCGCCCGCCGGACGATATCCGTATCGGTCACGATGCCGACCAACTGCTTGCCCTTCTTCACGAACAACGAGCCGACACGCGCCGACCTTCATCGTTTTCGCCGCGCTCACCACCGAAGTCGTCGGGCCCACCGACTTGGGATTCTTCGTCATGATGCTGGCGACTGCTGACATGGTTCCCTCCTTTCAAAGAGTGTGATCTCGATAGGAAAGAACGTCGGCCTTCATTCTTTCCATCGATCGCTGTCATCTTACCAATAGAATTCCGTACAGTTGTTGCACTCAAAATCGAAGTCAAAA
This sequence comes from uncultured Nitrospiraceae bacterium, assembly GCA_963794505.1. Classification (GTDB taxonomy): domain Bacteria; phylum Nitrospirota; class Nitrospiria; order Nitrospirales; family Nitrospiraceae; genus Nitrospira_C. The sequence goes on along the minus strand of CAWCEG010000070.1, from coordinate 7,623 downwards.
CGTCAACGTCCCCTCCATCACCATCACGCACTGCCCGCCGACTTTCACTGACTGGATCGTCTCTCCGTCGGATTCGATTTGCACCAGGATCCGCGATGGCCGCTCGACTTCGTAGCCTTGCTCAATCACGATCTCGATCTTCGCGCTCTTCTCCACGATGCCGTTCTGCACGAGATAGGCGCCCAACGCGCCGCTGGCGCTTCCCGTCGCCGGATCTTCCGGAATGCCGATGGCGGGCGCGAACATTCTCGAATGCACGTTGGAAAATGGTTCCACGGTCACGGTCGTAAAAGCGGTGATGCCGTTCGCCCCGAAGCGGCCGCACAAATCGACGATGGCCGAGGGATCAGGGATTGATGGAGCGTACGGCCGTCAACGTCCGCACCGGCACGATCAACACGGGCAATCCCGTCGACACGACTTCGAGCGGCCATTTGGTATCGGTGATCGTGTGTTTCGGAATCCCCAAGCGCCGCCGCCACCTTGTACAGGTCTTCGGTGTCTTCGATGCGCTCGAGAAATTGCGGCTCCGGCTGGGTCATGACGACGCGCATGACCTGGCCGTCCCGCATCAGCAGATCGACGGGAAACATCCGATGTTGCACTCCTGCACGACGCGGGTCACCGGTTCAGGAGTGGCAATCATGCCGAGCTGCGTCGAGCACATGCATGGTGCCGACGACTGGATGGCCCGCAAAGGGGATCTCCTGAGTCGGCGTGAAAGATTCGAAGCCGGACGACGGCCGCGGGATCGGTCGGTGGAAACACGAAGACGCGTCTCGGAGAGATTCATCTCGCGGGCGATCTGCTGAAGCTGATCGTCGGTGAGACCTTGCGCTTCGGGAAACACCGCAACCGGGTTGCCGCCGAAGGGCTGAGCCGTGAACACATCCGCTTGATAGAATTTCAACGAGCGACGCTCGGCCGGCATAATAGCGGGCACTCTAGGTCAAGAAACAAGCCCGTGTCAAACCAGCGATTTACGACGTCCCTCAAGCCCAGCCGGCTTGACTTGGCCGCCGCGCAGCCGCCTATTCTCAAACCCTGTCGCAAGAAGGAGCCCATGGCCCGCGAACTGGAACTCAACGTCCGTCCAATCTTTTCGACGCCGCTCCTGGTGTTTTCCATTCCCGAAGCCGAGCGGATCAATGCCGAACTCAAGCGGGCGGTGCTGGCGCGGGAAGCCTCCGAGCCGACCTATCAGGACCGCGAAGTCATCGGCTGGTCCTCTCCCCACGATATGTCCATGATGGACTGGGCCGGCGGCCCGCTGAAGACAGCTGTTCGAATACGTGATCCAGGTGGCCACGCAGGCGACGGAGTTTTCCGAACGCACCGGCAAAGCGGCCCAGCGTCCGGCCTGGCAGGTCGTCGAAATCTGGGCGAACGTGCAGCGGTCCGGCGGCAGCAACGGCTCGCACGCCCACCCCGGCTCCTTCTGGTCAGGCGTCTATTATGTGGATGCCGGCGATATCTCGGAGACGGAAAAGAACGGCGGCGAACTGCAGCTCTTCGATCCGCGCGGCTGCCTGCCGCGCATGCTCGCGCCTTATCTGCGGTATGCGATTCCCGAACTGCACGACGCCGGCAACACGATCTCGTTCACTCCCGCCTCAGGCCAATGCGTCATGTTCCCCGGCTGGCAATACCATGCCGTGGCTCCCTACCTCGGCAAGGCACCCCGCATCAGCGTCGCCTTCAATCTGGATCCCATTCTTCCGAAATAAATGGGGCTTGAAGGGCTGTTGGTCTCCTTTGCTCGCCGAACGCGCACACCAGAATGGGGATGGACCAGCCTGGTCAGTCCTTGTGCTCGCGGAAGGCGGCACACCAGACCAATCGTATGTTCAGATAGGCGGTGCTCCTTCACGCGCGCACGTTTGGACTGATCCAGGCTGCTCGTTCGCGAACGGACGAGCGAGCTTGAAGGCAATGATTATTGGCGGTGCTCGCCTGGGCAAGCGCACGTCTCGGCGTGCGTGGGTCCGGCGGTGAGATGTTCGCGCAGTAGGAGACCAATCAGCCCTTGCCCGAAGGGAGAAACGAGCAAGCTTGGAAGGACCATTGGAACATCGCAAGTCTCAGGAGGCGACCATCCGCCTTCAACGTCGCTCGTCAATTAGGCAGGAAGGGGAAGAGCCTCAAACGACTGGACCAGCGGATTCCGCACGTAGTCTTCCACGTAGTTCTTCAGCAGGCAGTTCCGCCACAGCAATTTGTTCGCGAACTTCGTATCGATCTTGTGCAGCACCGTGGCCTTCACACCCGTCTTCCTCATGAACTGCTCGAGCGTCACCCCGCCGATGTCCGTATACAGGCCGCGGCCTGACTGCATCATGCATTTCGGGATGTGAATGCGCTTGTGGCCGTTGACGCAGCGCGCGATGTCGTCGAAGGTCAGCAGCACCGAGCAATCGGAATCGCCGCCGAGCGTCGCGTTCGGCACCATCAGATACTTGGCGCGGTTCTTCCGGTACATGTTCAGCACTTTGTACACGCTCTTCGCCATCACGACCGTATCGCGCTTCTCCAATTCGAGTGAGTCGAAGGCACTCACGATCCGCCTCCGGTTCATGAAGGCCGTGATCGGCGCCTCGGTCTGGATCGTCTGGATGTTCGGCAGCCCCTTCTCGTAGAGCCGCACCGCCTCCTCCGGCAAATATTTCCTTCCCCCGCGCATCAGCTCCGCCGTCGGCTCCTTGATGCCCCGCACCGGCGTCAGGCAGCCCATCCACAGCACGCATCTTCTGATTGATCTTCGAGATCGTCTCCGCGTCCTTCGACATCGTGTGCACGTCGAACGCGTAGAAGTTCGCCGAGGACACGGCCGGGCCATCCAAGACCTTCATCAGATGCTTGACCGACGGCGCATGGGGCATGAGCCGCTGGCGGTAGTCGCTCAGCGTGATCACCGACAGCTCGAAGTTGATCCGGCCGGGAAAGCGCGCCGCCAGCTCGTGGATCTTGGGCACCTGGACGTAGCCGACGGTGAAGAACGTGATGTTCTTGTCCGTGGAGGTCAGGAAATCCTCGACCCATTCCATCGCCTTCGGATGGAGGAACAGATCGGTCCATTCCATGTATTCGTTGCCGCCCAGACACCAGAACTGCATCGGATCGGTCGGCTTCCTGCTGATGTAGTCGAGGATGAACTTCCAATCCTCGTCGGTCGTCTTGGGCGGATCGAGCGTTTCGCGGTAGGAATGGTCGATCTCGTAGCAGAACTCGCACTTCACCGGACAGGTCTTGCCCGAGGCTGATCGGAATCTTCCCGCCTTCCATCTCGCGGACGAGCACCTCGCGGTAGTCCTTGTTCTTGAAGATGGGAACGGGCTGGAGGATCGGTAGTGCGGTCGGCATGAGCAGTTACTAGATTGACAGGCTTACAAAGCGTTTGTCAGACTTTCTGATATGGACTCGAAGTCACCCACACCGGTCGCCGACGCCCTCGAAATCTCGGCCTCGATCTGCCGGTCACCCAGGAGCAGCTGGAGCTCAAACGCAAGGAACTGCTCCATACCTGGGACCCCTCCCGCTATGCGAACCTGACGAATAATCCCAAGAAATACATGCAGATGTACAAGAAGCCGAAGAAATGACTAAGAAAATTGAAGCCGCCTATCGCTCTCTCTTCCTGGCTCGCCTCTTCTCGCAACGATCCTCCGGATGGCCAAATCATCATGTCTAATTCTCACCCAGCCACCTCCATGCGCCGAGACGACGCCGTTTGACATCACCCGATCCGTGGCAGACGACGCGGCTCATCCTTGCCGTCCTCGCCTTCGTTCATCGCCACCGGCCACGTCACTAATCCTGATACGCTGTCGGACGACGCCCACCGTCTGCCGCTGCGCATAGATCTGCGGCAGCTTGTTCGTGCCGAACTTGGAGATATAGAGGAAGACGTGCTCGCGGGCGTTCACGCGGACGGCCCAGGGCTGAAAATCGTTCTGATAGAACTCTTCGCAGAGCTGCATCGCATCCAGGCAGGAAATCCCCACCGGCTCGTTCAGCGTGTAATAGTAGTCCAGCGGCAGGTCGTACTCCTCCTGCTTGTGGATCGTGATGCCGAACTTCTCCGGATTGCGCACCATCGGCGTATGCCGGTAGGCCACGAAGTAGAACAGCTCCACCGAATGGATCACCGGCTGGTTGTCGATCACGAACTGGCGCGTCTCGAGCGCCTCGTCCCGCGTCTCGCCGGGGAAGCCGTAGAAGGCCATCACGTGGTTCCAGATCCCCGCCTTCGCCGCCGACTGTAAATTGTTCTGGATCACGCTCTTCTTCGCGTGCTTGTCCATGAGATTCAGCACCCGCTCGTTCGCCGACTCCATTCCATAATAGAGCGTGCAGCAGCCGGCCTTGGCCGCCAGATCCCAGATGGCCTGATCTTGTAAGCGTCTCCTCGAAGCGGATCAGCGTCGTCCACTTGATGCCGACGTCCTGATCCACCAGAAGCTGCGAGACCTTTTTGAATAACGCCGGCGGATAGGACTCGTCCGAGAACAGGAAGTGCCGGCACTGGTACTTGTCGCGCAGCGCCTTCACCTGATCGACGACGTGCTGTGCGGTCATCCCGCGGTATTGGTCGAAGTAGCCCTGACCGTGATCGCAGAACGTGCAGCGGCCCCAGTAGCAGCCGCGCGTCGCCAGATAGGGAATGATCCGCTCCGGCACGAAGTAGTGATCGAGCGGGAAGCCGTCGAAGTCCGGCAGCGGCAGCTCGGTCATCTTCTCGGTATGGATGTCCTTGTTCTGATGCAGGCCGGTCGCATCGCGGTAGATGAGGTTCGGGACGGAGGCCATCTCGCGCTGGCCGTTCAAGGCCTCGATCAGCCACAAGAGCGCATGTTCGCCTTCATAGAGGATCGCCGTATCGAAAACTTCCGTGAAAGAACCGTTCCTGCTTCGGCAACTCTTCCTGTAACCGCGTGACCACGTTGCCGCCGACCACCACGTGCACGTTCGGGAACGTCTCCTTGATCATCTTGCAGAATGTCATGCCCGCGATCAGCTGCATCTGCGTACCGATCGAAATGCCGACCACGTCGGGCCGTTCCTTGGCGACCGACGGCAGCACGAGCTGATTGCAGATATCGCGGTAGATGTTCACCTGCTCGTCGTCGAGACAGGCCAGCAGTTCCTTGGAGACGCCGGGCCGGTAGCCGAGGTTGCTTTCCATCGGATAGAACACGAGCGAGGCCGGATAGTAGGCGGCGGAGATGAACTGCATCGCCTCGCGGAACGTATTCAGCGCCCATTCGAGCTTGTCGGCTTCGTAGAACTGCTCGCCCCGGACGATCGCGCTTGGCTTCCTCGGCGCGCGCTGCGAGGTCGAAGACATCGACGGTCATGACCTGTTCCAGCAAGGCCAATTGACCGGCTTCCTGCTCCGTCAGCTCTCCCCGCTTCTCCTTCATCTGCAGCGACCTTGAGCTGCATCGTCTGCCTGGCCCTGATCCAGACCAGAAACTCGGTCGTGAAGAAGTGGTCGTACATCTCGATGTTGACGTCGCGCTGGATCACGTGATGGCCGGCTTCCCGCAGCACGGCGGTCAACGACGGCAGCGCCAGATAGGGCGCCGTCGGCACCCACTCGGGCGGAAACAGCAGCATGACCTTGGAGGTCTTGCGCGCGCCGTTCTTCAGCGGGGCCAGGCCGTCGATCTGTAGGAGTCGCACGTTCATGATTCATCGATCCTCAGGATGCTTCCGCACCCGCCGGACGACTACTTGTTCGCGAGCCTTAGCGCGAGAACGCGCCCTTTTTCACCGGGCGTCACATTTTACCTGCCAAGTGGGTGACGCCCGCATCTTCGCGGCCTGATATTGCAAGTTCCGGCAATTTCTTCAGCCCGAACCGGCAGATGTACAGGAAAATATATTCGCGAATGTACAGCCGCAGATCCCAGCCCGGATTGTGGTTCCGTTCGAATTCCTGGAACACCCGCTCCGCCTCTTCGATGCTCATGCCGTTTTTCACGGTGAAGTAGTAGTCGAGCGCCAGGTCCCACTCCGGATTCTTGTAGGCCGTCACGCCCCACCGCTCCGGATGCTTCGCCACGGGATTATGCCGGCCGAGATCGAACGTGCCGAACCCGAGCGAATGGACATAGTTCTTGTTCTGTTCGAGGAATTCCACCGATTGCCAGGCTTCCTCCCTCGTTTCGCCCGGGAAGCCGAAGAATCCCATGCAGTGGTTCCAGATGCCGGCCTCCGCCGTGAGCTTCAGATGCTTCGTCATGATGTCGGTCGTCGTCGCCTTGTCCATCAGCTTCAGCACCCGCTCGACGCCCGATTCGTAGCCGAAGTGGAGATAGCGGCAGCCGGACTGCTTCGCATCCTCCCACACGCCGTCGTCCAAGAGGCTCTTCTCGAACCGCATGTGGGTCGTCCAGAAGATGTCCATCTTCTCTTCGACCAATCCCCTGGCCAGCTTGCGAAAGAGCGCCGGCGGATAGGATTCGTCGGTAAAGTGAAAATGCCGGGCGCCGTACTTGTCTTTGAGGTACTGGATGTCGGCGAGCACATCCTGGATCTTCTTCGACCGGTAGCCGGCGGTATAGCCCTCGCCGTGATCGCAGAACTCGCAGCGGCCCCAGTAGCAGCCGCGCGTCGCGAGATACGGCAGCGTCCTGGTCGGCACGAAATACTTCTGAGAGCGGCAAGCCGTCGAAATCCGGCGGCGGCAGCTCCGCCATGTCCTCGGCATAGCTCAGGGCCGACTCATGGACGCCCTTGTCGTCCTTATAAATGGTGTTGGGCACGCTGGCGAGATCACGCTTGGCGCCCACCGCCTCGACCAATTGCAAGAAGGCCGTCTCCCCTTCATAGACCACCGCGCTGTCGAAGAATTGAAAGAGCGGCGACTGGGGCAGCACGTCGCGCAGTCGCGTCACCGTGTTGCCGCCGATCGTGACGTGGATGTTGCGGGAACTGCTGCTTGATCAGGGCGCAGAAGGTCATGGTGGAGAAGATCTGCTGCTGGAGGACGATCGAAATGCCCGACGACGTCCGGCTGCTCAGCTTCAAGCACCGGCTTGACCAGCTGCTCGAAGACGTCCCGGTAGACATTCACTTGTTGATCGTTCACCGCCTCGATCACTTCGTTCGACGCATAGACCTTGTAAGACAGATCGGTCTCCATCGGCGGCATGCAGATGCGGGCCGGCGCATAGACGAGCGAAATGGTCTGCGTGACTTCGCGGAAGACTTGAATCGCCCACTCTAACTGGTCGATATCGTAGAAGACTTCCCCACGGACGATGGCCTTGGCCTTCTCCGCCTTCTTGATCAGCTCGTCGATCCGCTGGCGCGTCACATCGCACAGCGCCAGCTGCACGTCCATCTCCCAGTCGGTCAGTTCGCGCTTGTTGGCGAGCTTGCGGAGGCGGTCGAGCTGCTGGGGGACTTTGCGGAGGACCTTCTTCAGGAAATCCTCGCTGAAGTACCAGTCCCACATCTCGAGATTGACGTCTTTCTGGATGACGGTATGGCCGGCTTTGCGGAGGACGGAGGTGAGGGAGGGAAGGCTCAAATAGGGTTCGGAAGGGAACCAATCGGGCGGGAAGATCAGCAGAACCTTCATCTTCCGGCCGCTGGCCTGGAAGGAGGTCTGGCGAT
>CAWCEG010000069.1:0-21239 GCA_963794505.1 uncultured Nitrospiraceae bacterium | reverse complement strand
CGACGAGCGGCGCGTTCTCGACGCCCGCGGTGCCGAAGACGGCGCGGTAGCGGGCGATCTCTTCCGGCGGGCCGGATGCCTTGAGGTAGTTGTCGCTCAGCTTCACGGCCGGACGGCCGTTGGCCGCCGTCACCTTGCAGACCAGCGAGATGGGGTCCAGATCGTCGCGGCCTGAGGGATGGCAGCCTCGGAAATCATTGGTCAGCAGGGTTCCCCATCCGTAGCCGTCACGCACCCTGCCCTGGAAGTGCTTGTGCAGGGCGAGGATCTGCCCGACATCGAGGCCGTCCGAGAAAAGGATGCGCTTTTCGCAGGGATCGCAGCCGTGCGACTTCCACCATGCGATCGCCTCCTCCCCGGCGGCGAAGGGGTCCTTGCTGTCGATGCGGATGCCCGTCCACCTCTTGGCCCAATCCGGAGCGTCCCGCAGGAACTGGGTCGAGCCGTAGGTATCCGGAAGCATGACCAGGAGCGCTCCGGCATAGGTCTGCTGCCACCGCTCCAGAACCGTGTACTGCGACGCCTTCAGGTCGGCGTCGGTTTTCGCCAGGGTGGCGAGGACCATCGGCAGCTCGTGCGCATTCGTGCCGATCGCCTCGAAGCCGTGCTTGTGGGCGAAGAAGGCGTTGGAGGTGCCGAGGAAAGCGGGGCCGAGTTCTTCCGCCGCCGCCAGGATCGCCCATTCCTGCCATAGATGGCTGTGGCGCCGCCGGGTGCCGAAGTCGGAGATGCTCAGCCCATCCGCGCCGCGCAGCCGGTCGAGCTTGGCCCAGAGCTTCGTCTTGGCAAGGGTATAGAGCTTGTCCAGCTCGTATTTGCTGAGCCGGTTCAGCCCGCTGCGGGCGGCACGATCGCGCGACCGGCGTCCGCGATTGCGCAACTCGTTGATGATCGTAAGGGCGTAGATCTCCCACAAGGTCACGTCGACCCACGACCCGGAGAAGGTCAGCTCGTACTGACCGTCTTTCATCTCGAAATGATATTCCGGAAGCCGGTATCCGCGCAGGAACTCTATGAAGTCGGGATCGAACAGATCGCGCCGGCCGTAGAGCTTGTTGCCCGCCAGCCAGACGGTCTCGCTCTCCGTGAAGCCCAGGGAGCGGGCATGGTCGAGCTGATCCTTCAGTTCCGCCTGATCGATGATATCGGCGAGGCGGACATCGCGCGTGCGGTTGATCAGGGAGAAGGTCACGGGGATGTCCGGGTACCATTTCCAGACGAACTGCAGCATGAGCAGCTTGTAAATGTCGGTGTCCAACAGGGATCGGATAACGGGATCGATGTTGAAGCTTTGATTATACGCTCTCGTGGCGAAATCGATCATGTCATCGCTCCCCGGTACTACAAGTCGAGGGGTTGCCCTCTCGTTTCCACATCGATCCAGCCGATCGCCAGGGCGGACAGCAGAAGCAATGCCGCGAACAGGCCGATGGCGGCCTCGAAACCGGCACCGATGATCAGGCCGACCGCCGAGGGAGCCAGCAGGCCGCCGAAGCGCGCCATCGCCCCGGCCATGCCCATGCCGGTCGCCCGCAACTCGGTCGGGTAGAGTTCCGGCGTATAAGCGTAAAGGGCTCCCCAGGTGCCGAGCAGGGCGAAACTCATACCGAGCAGCGCCGCTCCGATCAGCAGCGGCTGACCGGCGGCGATGAAGACCAGACAACCCGCGGCGCTCGCCACAAGGAAGCCCATGAGCGTCCACCGCCGGCCGATCGTCTCAAGCCCGAGTGCGGCCAGCGCGTATCCGGGGACCTGGGCCAGGGCCAGCAGCACCAGAAACCCGTATCCGCGCACGAAGCCGTAGCCCTCCGTCACCAGCCGGCTCGGCAGCCAGACGAAAACGCCGTAATAGGCTGACGAAACGAACAGCCATGTCGTCAGGATCAGCAGGCTGCGCCGCCGCAACCCACCCGAAAACAGTTCCGACATGCGGGAGCGCCGCTGCGGGGATGCGGCAAGGTTCCGGTGGACCGTCGCGGCGCCATTGCTGCGGGCGATCCGGTCCAGGACACGGCACGCCTGCTCCGGCTGGCCCCGGTGCAGCAGGTAGTGCGGAGATTCGGGCAGCCAGAGGCGAAGCCAGAAGCCGACCGCCGCCGGCAGAGCGGTCAGTACGAACAGCCAGCGCCACGCCAGCTCACCGGCCCAAAGGCTGGCGCCCAAGCCGCCAGCGCCACCAGGATGGTGCCGATGGCCCAGAAGCCTTCCAGAGCGACCAGCCAGCGGCCGCGCTGTCGGGGCGGCAGGAACTCCGCCATCATGGCGTAGTCGACCGGCAGCGTGCCGCCGACCCCGATCCCCGTCAGCAGCCGGAGAAAGAGCAGCATCTCGAAGCTGGTGGAGAAGGCGGAGGCCAAGCCGAACACGGCATCGATCAGCACCGTGACGATCAGCACGCGGCGGCGGCCGATCCGGTCGGCAAGACGGCCGAAGCCCCAGGCACCGGCCAGCATGCCGAGGAACAGCGCCGTTCCGGCCTGAACCGCCTCCGGTATCGACAATCCGAAGTGGGTTGCGAGCGACGGTGCGGCGAAGCCGATCGCCAGGACCTGCATGGCGTCCGCGGCCCAGACGAGGCCGAAGATCGCCAGCAGGCGATAGTGAAAGGGACCGGTACCAATCCGGCTCAACGCTTGATCGACTGTCACTGCGGGCATCGCGGCCCTTTCTCGTGGCCTGATCGAACAAACGATACCAATGCGCGGATTGCACCATGGGCGGCTCTGGAGCGTGGTCGTAGCTTCATTTCACTGGCGGGCTTCGATCAGGGAACGGAGTTGGACCGGTCATGTTCCCGATCCATAAGATAGTGCTTATGCATTACACCATTGATCGGGACCAGAGCGCTTCGATGTCAGGATCTATACAAGATCTGGCGTATTCGATCAAATCCCGCCGCGCGATCCTGTTTGCCGGAGCGGGCTTGTCGATCAGCGTGGGCTTGCCGCCCTGGCGCGAGCTGATCATCCGCATGGGCAGGGAGTTCGGCTTCGATGACGATGTGCCGACCCATGATGGGCGTTTCGATTACCCGATCCTGGCCGAATATTTTCGCCTGAAACAAGGCAGTATCGGTCCGTTGAGGAGCTGGATGGATCGCAACTGGTTTGTTTCGGAACAGAAGATCCGGAATTCGGCGGTTCACGAGCTTATCGTCGAACTCGATTTCCCGATCATTTACACCACGAACTACGACCGCAACCTGGAGGTCGCCTACAATCTACACCGAAAAGATTTTGTGAAAATCGTCAATACACGCGACATGGCGACGACAAAAGAAGGCGTGACGCAGATTGTGAAATTCCATGGGGATTTCGACGACGACCAGTCTCTCGTTGTTACCGAAAGCGATTACCTGAACAGGCTTACCTTCAACTCGCCGCTTGATATCAAGTTCCGGGCCGACGCGCTTGGCAGGACGATATTGTTCATCGGATACAGCATGCGCGACATGAACATCCGGCTTTTGCTGCATCGCCTCTGGCAGACATGGCATCATTCCGACTACGAAAAAAACAGACCGCAATCCTTCGTCTTCATGATCAACCCCAATCCGGTCGAGGAAGCGGTTCTGAGCAAATGGGGCATCACGGTATTGAGCGAAGAGGCCGACAGCCCGGAGGAGTCATTGCTGAAATTCCTGACCAAGCTGAAGCAAGGTGTCGAAGAAGCATGAATGTACAGGATCATCGGGTCGGCCATTTGCAAGCCGCTGCGAGTTTTTCGCGCACAGGTTCGAAGCCCGCAAGATGAAACTCGGCATCATGGGAGATGCCTTCCCTGTCCCGCACGCGCACCGACAATACGCCGTCGTCCGGCAGCGATTTAAGGAACCTGACCGCATCCCCCGTAAATGAAGCGTCTATCGATCCGCTCAGCTCATTCCATCGCTGCTCCACGCCACGCTGCCGCACCCAGCGACGCTCGACCGAATGATTTCTGATCGCTTCCTGGCTGACGACGAGATATTCCATCTCGAAGCTGGAGCCCGGCGGATAGCGCGCGAAATCCGCGATCTCGAACACCGCTTCGGTCCTGCCCCGCCTGCAATGCATGGAGAAAGACATCCGAGGATCCCCCGGAAACGAAGGCCGAAAAGATCGTCGCGCTGATCTGAGGACTGTAGTCGACCGGCGACTTGGTCTCGCTGATTATCCAGTTTGCGGAATCTTCCCGGCTCCGGTCGTCGGCAAGCTGCGCGAGTGCTGCTTGGCTTGGGACTGAAAGAAACAAAGCCATCAGCAAAATTGCATGTTTCATCAAAATCCTCGATGTCTGCTGCCGTTTTCGGCTTCTTATCTTGGCAAATTATCTTGGCAAGCTGCTTTCCCCGACCGGGCGGGGTTGATCCAACCACTCCTGTGCTACACGATAGCGTTCAAGGCCGGGCACTTTGGAGGCAAGGTTGACGTTTTTCCACTTGGGATCGAACCCGGCGCCCTGAAGGGTTTCCAGCCGGCTGAACAGATTATCGACAAAGCGGGCCATGCGCCTGTACCGGTCCGAATGCCGGGGCCAATTATAGGCGGCAAGAAAAGTTGGAACGGCAATCGTCGAGACTTGGCTGCCCTCGGGAATAAGGCTGGGATAGTCTGTCGGCTCCAGTTGCGATGGAAGATAGTAATCCTCGAACTTGCTGCCGTATTCGACCGGCAGAAATTTGAAACCCGGCTCCCACCGGCCCTTGAGAAAGGCGTCGACCGGCTTCGAGGTGATGAACACGACCGCTGACATGGCGCCGGACTTCAACTGCTCAAGCGCTACGGGATGGGGGATGAAGGTTTCCTCGACATCGACACCCAGCCGCGCGAAGATCAGCGGTCCGGAATAGGCCGCCGCCGTGCCCAGAGTGTTGAAGTTCACCTTTTTGCCCTTGAGATCATCGAGCGACTGGATCTCCGGCCGTACGAATACGTGAAGCTCCGAGGGGAAAAGGTTCAGGACATAGGTGATCTGCTGCTGAATGTTCGGCACTTGCGCCTTGTATTCCTCAAGGACGTCCGTGTTGATGATCGCCATATCCACTCCCCTCAAATACAGGAGGGAGTTGACGTTTTCAGTGGGGCCTCGGGTCACGATCGGCAGGACATGGGCATTATCGCCATCGTCCACGACCCGCGCGATCTCCGACGCCAGACGGAGCGGCGCCCCTTCCAGTTGTCCACCCGCGAGACCGACAGTCCAGGCATTTATCCTTTCCTTAGGAGATTGGCTGGCGCCTTTGCGTGCCGGAGCTGCCATCTCATTTTCGGAGCCCGCACGCGGCTGCTGAGCCTGCGCCCCTTGCAAAGTCAGCGTGCCGAATACCGCAGCCACGAGAATTCTCGCGATGATCAACATCGGGGAACCTATATGCAGTCTCAAAAACCCCTCCATGTCAGGGAAGATGTCGCAGTACAACGACGCCGTTTCATCCATAATTCAGAAACGCCGCACAATATCGACGTCCCGTACCGATATATCCGCCGCTATTGCATACCGGTGCGGCAACTACGGTTATGGTCAATAGGGTAGGGAAGGGATTGCGGCCATACAGTTTCTCTGACTATCCGCCAAGTTCCGTATCTGAGTTCAAGGGCGACCCGGTCCGGCTGAGCGTGTAGGGTGACGGAAAGAAAATGTCCCGGAGCGCCCTCTATGCAGATCCCTTTGTCCCGCCGCCGGTTCATCCATTTGTCCGGTACCGCAGCAGCACTGACCCTGTCGCCGCTTCCGGCAAATGCTGCTCCGGTGACGCTGCGCGTGGGCTATATTCCGATCATCCCCATGACGCAGCTTTTCATCATGGAAGGGGAGGGCTGGACCGGCCGGGCTGGCCTCAAGCTCCAACTGACACAGTTCTCGTCCGGCCCCACCATGGTTCAGGCGCTGGCGTCCGGCAGCCTGGATGTCGCCTATGTCGGCATTGGACCGGCCATTGTCGCCCGGTCGCGCGGTATAGATATCAAGGTGCTGGCGTCCAACATCATCGATCAGGTTGCTCTTATCGGTCGTGGCCCCTTTGCTGAAACGATGGCGACGGCTCCGTCAGCGGCGGAGGGATTCCGCCGCTACTATGAAAGGGCGGGGCGCCCGGTAAAGATCGCCACCCTGCCTCAGGGATCGGTGCCGGACACAGTCCTGAGGTACTACATCCAGAATGTTGCAAAGGTCGATCCCGCCCATGTGCAGATCATCGGTATCGGCGAGGATCAAGTGCAGCAGTCGCTGCTGGCCGGTGCGGTCGAGGGCGCCTCGATCCTGGAGCCGATCCTGACCATCGTGCAGGAACGCGATCCGACCGCCCGGATCATAGCCACACCCAATGCCATGCTGCCCCGCCAGCCGGGAGCCGTTTTGGCGGTACGGGAGACAGCCATCGCCGACCACCCGCGACGCAATCGCGAAACTGGTGGAATTGCATGTCCGCGCCACCGACTTCGCCAGAGCGGAACACGACCGTGCGGCCGAACACGTCACCGCGTTCGTCGGCAAGGGCTTGGTGGACCCCGCAGTGATAAACAAGGCTCTCAGGTCCCCGAACACCAATCTGGTTGCCGATCCTCATGTCATCATGGAATCCACGGCCCTTCTTCAGGATTTCCAGCAGGCCACGGGTGCCCAGGTCAAGCCGGTCAACCTGAATGAACTTTTCGACTACAGTTTCTTCGATGCCGTCCGGAAAGCCGGATAAATCTCAGCTTGCCACGGTCTTCCGGTACAGGTGCCAGGTGGCATGGCCGAGCACCGGCATGACAACGGCAAGGCCGATGAACAGGGGGATCGATCCCAGCACCAGGCCACCCACGATGATCAGCCCCCACGCGGCCATGGCGCTCGGGTTCGCCGCCGCGACGCGGACGGATGTCCAGATCGCCGTCGCGACCCCCACTTTCCGGTCGAGCAACAGAGGAAACGACACTACGCTGATCGCCAGCACCAGCACGGCGAAGAGGAAGCCGACGCCCACGCCCAAGACAATCAAGGCCCAGCCGGCACCGGTCGTGAATACCTCTCTGATGAAAGAGCTGAAGTTTGCCGGCGGTTCGGGTCCGAGGGTGACCAGGTAGATCGCCTGCGCGGTAAACAGCCAGACCAGGAAGATCGCCACCAGGATGAAGCCCAGCGCCAGGATCGCCCCGAACGAGGGCGAGCGGAGCACGCCGAATGCATCCGCCCAGTTGACCGTGACACCCTGCTCCCGCCGGCGGCTCATCTCGTACAGTCCCACCGCCGCGAACGGACCGATCAGCGCGAAGCCGGACGCCAGCGGGAACAGCAACTGGAACATGTCACGCTGGAACGCGAACTGAGCCAGAATCAGTCCGACGACCGGATATATCACGCAGAGAAAGATGACATCGGTCCGGTATGCCCCGAAGTCATCGAAACCTTTGGCCAGGACTTCCCGCAGATCGGCCGGCGTGATCCGGCAGATCCTGGGGACCAGGGAATTCAGTTCCCCCTTCGTCCCCAAAGCGGCGTGACCTCCTGTTCCCGCCGCGTGCGTTCCTCCCTTGAACTGATCCGCTCCCCATTCCACTGGATTTCGGATGGTCATGTTCAATCCTCCCGAACCGTTAGTCCGAGGGGCCGCGAGCCGGTCACGAGAAAGCCGCGACCCACCATCCCGGACAGCATACTCCGGTTATCGGCGTATGGCGAAATAATCCGCTAGAGCGGCCAGTCAGGAATGGTTTCTTTCCCGATCCTTGCGAACGTGACGAAAATCAATTATTATGGAAACCGAAGCATTGCAGAGTCCAAAGGCCCTTTGGGCCGACGCCTGAAATCCGTCTTTTCAAACAAGAAGAAGCGGGGCGACCGGGCTATGACTGTGGCTATCGTATTTGCCGTATTGGTCTTCGGATCGGTCATCTTCAGTCTGATGAGCCCGTGGTGGTTCACGCCGCTGGCATCCAACTGGGGAACGATCGACACTACCCTGATCATCACGTTCGTGATCACCGGGGTCGTTTTCTGCGCCCTGGTCCTTTTCATGGCGTACGCCCTGTACCGTTTCCGGCACCGGGAAGGGGTGCGGGCCGGCCTATGAACCGGAGAGCGGAAAGCTGGAGCTGTGGCTGACCGGTCTGACATCGGTCGGGATCGCGGCCATGCTGGCCCCCGGCCTTGTTGTCTGGAAAGACTACGTCACGGTCCCGCCCGATGCGGCCACGGTCGAGGTTCTGGGCCAGCAATGGGGCTGGACTTTCCGGTTTCCGGGTGCCGACGGCGTCCTCGGCACCGTGGACGCCAAGCGTATCGACGCCGACAACCCCTTCGGCCTCAACCCCGACGATCCCCACGGACAGGATGACGTTCTGGTGGAAGGCGGCGAAGTTCGCCTGCCCGTCGGTAAGCCGGTCAAGCTGGAGCTGCGTTCCGTCGATGTCCTGCACGATTTCTACGTGCCGCAGTTCCGGGCCAAGATGGACCTTGTCCCCGGCATGATCACGTATTTCTGGTTCACGCCTACCAGGACCGGCACCTTCGAGATCCTCTGCGCCGAACTGTGCGGCGTCGGCCACTCGGCGATGCGCGGCACCGTCGTCGTCGTGGAACCGGACGCGCACCAGCCATGGCTGAACGAATATCCCGACATTCGCGCAAGTGACGAACGGGCCGCGCGCGGGACGGCGTTGGCCGAGAGCCATCGATACTGACCGGACGAACGGACAAGGAAACGCATCGGGCCGATAAGAAGCGGAAACAGCGAAACGAAATGCGGAGGAAGGGCGGAATGGCTCAAACCGCGATCATCGACGAAGATCATGGCGAGGAACATCGAACATCCCGAGCCCCACAGCTTCATAACGAAGTACATCTGGAGCCAGGATCACAAGGTCATCGCCATCCAGTATTCCATGACGGCCATCGCGGTAGGGCTGGTGGCACTGGTGCTGTCGTGGCTGATGCGGATGCAGATCGGCTTTCCGGGCAGCCTGGAATTCATCGACGAGGAACGATACCTCCAGTTCGTCACCATGCATGGGATGATCATGGTGGTCTACCTGCTCACGGCGCTGTTCCTGGGCGGTTTCGGCAATTACCTGATCCCGCTGATGATCGGCGCGCGGGACATGGTCTTCCCCTATGTCAACATGCTGAGCTACTGGGTCTATCTGCTGGCGGTCCTGGTGCTGGTGGCGAGCTTCTTCGCGCCCGGAGGACCCACCGGAGCGGGATGGACCCTCTACCCGCCCCAGGCCATCCTGCCCGGTACCGCCGGGCGCGATTGGGGCATCATCCTGATGCTGGTCTCCCTGGTGATCTTCGTCGTGGCCTTCACCATGGGCGGGTTGAACTATGTGACCACCATCCTTCAGGCGCGCACGCGCGGGATGACCATGATGCGTCTGCCGCTGACCGTGTGGGGCATCTTCGTGGCGACCATCCTGGGCCTGCTGGCCTTCCCGGCGCTGTTCGTCAGCGGCGTCATGATGCTGCTGGACCGGGTGCTGCTGACCAGCTTCTTCATGCCGACCATCACGTCCCTGGGCGAGCGCCTGGAGTATGGCGGGGGCAGCCCGCTGCTGTTCCAGCACCTGTTCTGGTTCTTCGGGCATCCGGAAGTCTATATCGTGGCGCTGCCGGGCTTCGGCATCGTCTCCGACCTGATCAGCACGCACGCGCGGAAGAACATCTTCGGCTACCGGATGATGGTCTGGGCGCTGCTGGCGATCGGCGTCCTCAGCTTCGTGGTCTGGGCGCACCACATGTATGTCAGCGGGATGAACCCGTATTTCGGCTTCTTCTTCGCGACCACGACGCTGATCATCGCCGTTCCCACCGCCATCAAGGTCTACAACTGGGTGCTGACGCTGTGGCGGGCCGACATCCATCTCACCGTCCCGATGCTGTTCTCGCTGGCCTTCATCATGACCTTCGTGGCCGGCGGCATGTCGGGTCTGTTCCTCGGCAACGTGGTCGTGGACGTGCCGCTGTCGGACACGTATTTCGTGGTGGCGCACTTCCACATGGTCATGGGCGTGGCGCCCGTGCTGGTCATCTTCGGGGCGATATATCACTGGTTCCCGAAGGTGACCGGCCGCATGCTGAACGACGGCATGGGCAAGCTCCACTTCTGGGTCACCTTCCTGGGCACCTACGCGATCTTCTTCCCGATGCATTACCTGGGCTTCGTCGGCATCCCACGGCGCTACCATGACTTCGAGGGGATCGCGTTCATCCCGGAATTGGCCCATGACCTCAACGCCTTCATCACGGTCGCGGCTCTGGTCGTGGGCGCCGCCCAGTTGGTCTTCCTGTTCAATCTGGCGTGGAGCGCGTTCCGGGGCAGGCCCGCCGGCTCCAATCCCTGGCGGGCCACCACCCTGGAATGGCAGACACCGGAAACGCCGCCGGGACACGGCAACTGGGGGCCGAAGCAGCCGGTGGTCTACCGCTGGGCCTATGATTACAGCGTCCCCGGCGCTGATCAGGACTTCCTGCCGCAGAATTACCCGCGCCCGGCGGCCGACCACAGGCACCCGGAGGCGCCCCCGGAACGCGGAGGTATCATGGCATGAGTATGCCCATATGAGCATTCTGGGCGCGCTGGCCGGCAAGCCCTGGCTGGAGAGCGGCGGCGGCGAGTTTCCGGCGTCGGGCAGGTTGCGGATACCCACGGGGAGACTGGGCCTCATCATCTTTCTCGTGGTGGTTTCGGTGCTGTTCCTGCTGCTGACCGCCGCGTACATCATGCGCATGGGGTTCGGGGACTGGGTCCCGCTGGACGAGCCGCCGATCCTGTGGCTGAACACGCTGGCCCTGGTGCTGAGCAGCGCCGCGTTCCAGTGGTCCTGGGTCAGCGTGCGGAGGGGACGCGCCGGGAGCGCCAGGGCGGGATTGTACGCCGGGGGCCTGTTCGCGGCGCTTCTTCCTGGTCGGACAATTGGTGGCCTGGAGGCAGCTCGACGCCCTGGGGTATTACGTGGCGTCGAACCCGGCCAATACCTTCTTCTACCTGTTGTCCGCCTTGCACGGAGCTGCATCTGCTGGGCGGGCTCGTGGCATGGGGGCGCACCGCCGGCAAGCTGCGCCACTTCGGCGCACGCCTCGAACTGCGGCCGGAGATCGAGCTTTGCGCCCTGTACTGGCACTTCCTGCTGGTCATATGGCTGGCGCTGTTCGGTCTCCTGCTGGCGGACAACGGCGGGCCGGGCGCCATGCTTCAGCCGATGCGGCACATGCATTACAGGGTCGGACGCTTGAAGGGGGAAACGGCGGATGGCACATCAGGGGACAGTCGGGTATACGGCCGGCAACACGGTGGAACCCGCGGTTCAGGGCGACGGCTGGCAGGGGATGGTCGAGGACCTGTCCGCCGACCGCAAGGCGTTCAGGAATGTTCCCTGGGGCAAGGCCATGATGTGGCTTTTCCTCCTGAGCGACACCTTCGTCTTCGGGTGTTTCCTGACGTCCTACATGTCCGTGCGCATGTCGACCACCGTGGCGTGGCCGAACCCCAGCGAGGTCTTCGCCCTGACCATCGGCGGAGCGCACATACCGCTGATCCTGATCGCCATCATGACCTTCGTCCTGATCAGCAGCAGCGGCACGATGGCGATGGCGGTCAACTTCGCCTACCGGCGCGACCGCGCCAGGACCGCCGCCCTGATGCTGGCGACGGCGGCGCTCGGCGCCACCTTCGTCGGCATGCAGGCCTTCGAGTGGACCAAGCTGATTTCGGAAGGCGTGCGGCCGTGGACCAACCCGTTCGGCGCCGCGCAGTTCGGTTCGACCTTCTTCATGATCACCGGGTTTCACGGCCTGCATGTCTCGGCCGGCGTGATCTATCTCTCGATCGTCGCGCTGAAGGTGCGGCGTGGCGACTATGAGCGAAAGGGCAATTACCAGATCGTCGAAATCGCCGGCCTGTACTGGCATTTCGTCGATCTGGTCTGGGTCTTCATCTTCGCCTTCTTCTACTTGTGGTGAGGGGAACGTCACGGTAAGAGGGACGTCATGAATCACGCCGAGGGTCAGCAACATCCGATCGGAGTTTATCTGAAGGTCTGGGGACTTCTGTTCGTCCTCAGCACCCTGTCGTATCTGGTGGACTATTTCCAGTTTCATGGGTATCTGCGCTGGTCCCTGATCATCGTTTTCATGATGCTGAAGGCCGGGCTGATCGTCGCCGTCTTCATGCACCTGCAATGGGAACGGCTGGTGCTGCGTTGCGTCGTCCTGGTTCCGCCCCTGGTGCTTCTCGTCCTGGTGGCGCTGATGGCGTTGGAATCCGATTACGTCCTGCTGACACGGGTCCTGTCGCTCGGGTCCTGACAGGGTGACAGGGTGACAAACAAAGCGGAGGACTGTTAAGCCACCCCGCCGTTGCCCGCATCGGGCAGCGGCTAATGGTAAGCAGGAAGGGGAGGGGCAGATACATGCCTGGTCTTTCGATTGGAACGCACCGCCGCTGTCGCCTTGGTCATGGGCTTGGCTGTCAGCGGATGTGATCATGTCCAACAGTGACCCGCCAGACCACTACCGGCGGCGCTACTACCGGCGGTGTCACCAGCCGTGGCGGTATCGGCAGCACCGGAATCGACGGCAGCACCACCCGCGGCGGTACCGGCGACAACGATGACACGTGGTAGCGGCACCAGCACTGGCGGCGGCATTGGGCACTACGGCGGCACTGGCGCGCACTGGCAGTGGCAGCGGCAGTTAAGTAGCCCGACTTAAGTGAGCCGGCGAGAAGAGCCTGCAGCAAGAAGTCCGGATCAAACCGCATCGGGAGACCTGGCTTAACTCCAAGAAACCGTGCAAATTCATTTCAAATCAAAAGACAAGTGCAAAGAACGTGAATGCTGAGCACTATTGAATCAATGTCAATCAATCGCATAGTAGTCGGAAGTGATACTTGATAGTTTTCTGGCACAAGATGATATCTTCTGAAAGGCTCTTTAACTGATCGGGTGCTTGATCAAGCCGACAGGAGATGTGGAAGAGAATGCCTGCTTTGCTCTGTCGGGTCTTCTTTTATCTGCTCCTCTCGTTTTGTGCTGCTGCAGCATCACTTGGCGCAGCCCCCGCCTACTCGGTTGACTTGGCCGATCCATTCCCCGGGAAGGAAGCCCCAAGTCCAAGTTCCGAGGGCGTGAGAACGCATACGCTGCGCTCTCTCACATTATTGGACTCCGCGCGGTATCCTGATGATTTCAACCATTTCAATTACGCGGAGCCAGAGCGCCCCGAAACGAGGAACGCTGCGCACCGCCGAGGTCGGCACATTTCACAATCTGGCCCCGTTCATCCTTCAACAAAGTAGCGTGCAGGTATGGCTTGTCTATGAGCAGCTTTTCACGTCGCCGCGCGATGACCCGCTTTCATCCTATCCGCTGATCGCGGAGAGTGCCGAAATTGCGCGACGACAAGTCGTTTGTCATATTTCATCTGAACCCGATGGCGCGCTGGCAGGATGGCTTGCTCGTCACGTCAGACGATGTCGTGTTCACTTTCAACACCTTGCGGAACCACGACAAGGCTATTCCCTATTTCCGCTCCGTGTACCAGGATGTAAAGGCTGTCGAGGCCATAGATCCACACCAGGTAAAGTTTCATCTCTCGCCGGAGAGCACCAATAATCTGCCTTTTCTTATCGCAAGCATGCATGTTCTGCCCGCACACTATTATGCGAAGAACGATTTCGGAAAATCCTCGCTGGAGCCACCAGTCGGGAGCGGGCCATACCGCGTCAGCCAGGTGCTTCCCGGCCGCCGGATCGTTTATGAACGGGTCGCGGATTATTGGGCGCGGGATCTGCCGACGCGCCGCGGGCTTTACAACTTCGATCACTGGGTTGTGGATTATTACCGTGACACGAACGCCAAAGCCCAGGCGTTCATGGCTGGCCTTTCCGACATAGTCGTCGAATTCAACCCCATGCGCTGGCGTGCCTATGACGATCTTCCGGACAAGGCGGAGCACCAGCTCGTCAAGGTTCAGTCCCGGCTTCAAGGCGCGCTCGGGAACATGAACTTCGCGTTCAATCTGAGACGGCCACCTTTCGACAACAGGCTGGTCCGGGAAGCGATCACGCAGCTCTTCGACTTCGAGTGGATCAACAGGGTTCTGCTGAGCGGTTGGGCCGAGCGCAACCACAGCCGGTTTCCCAACTCCGAGCTGGCTGCCCGGGGCCGTCCCTCATCTCGCGGAAATCGAGCTGCTCCTGCCCTGGAAAGGCAAGGTCAGGGATGAAGCGCTTGAAGAGGAATTCACTCTTCCCGTCAGTGATGGCACCGGTTATCAGCGCCAGCAACGCCGCAAAGCTTTCGAGTTGTTCGCACAAGCGGGCTATGCTCTTCATGACGGATATCTGGTGAACGGAGCGGGCAAGCCGCTGTCAATCGAGATCATCACCGGGAGTGCGGACTTCCAGAATGTGCTTCTGGCTTTCGTCACCAGCCTCAGGAGAGCCGGCATCGATGCCCGGCTGAGGATCATCGACACGCCTCAGTTCGAGAGGCGGGCCAGGGTTGATTTCGACTTCGACATGACGTTTCAGTTCTTCGGCACCACAGACATTCCCGGGCCGGAGCAGGAGTTCCACTGGGGATCGAGGTTCGCCTACGAGCGCTACACGGTCAATGTTCCCGGCGTCCAGGATCCCGCGGTCGATGATCTGGTCAGCCGGATCGGACGCGCCACCTCCCGCAAGGAGTTGATCTCCGCCACCCGAGCCCTTGACCGTGTCATCGCGTGGAATGGATACCTGCTCCCGGGATGGTATATGGCCTCTGTCCACTATGCTTACTGGGACAGGTTCGGTCGGGCCGATGATCGGCTGGGACAGGAAGCCGGCCGGGATCTGGGCTCACCCGCTATCGAGGCTTGGTGGGCCAAGTAGGCTGGCAACCTGCCATTTCAGCCTTTGACTCGCTGTCTAATTCTGTGCTCTGACCTTCTCGATCTCAGCATAGGTTCGTTTAACCAGGTCTTCGCCGATGGTTTTCGTGTGCTTTTCGACTACCGGCTGAAGCTGCTCCTTCATCCTGGCTGTTTCCTGAGGATCGATTTCGTTCAACTGCATCCCTTTGGCCTTGAGATCCTCAACGATTTTGGCGTTCGTTTCCCGGCTGAATTTGCGCTGGAAGTCCCGTGCTTCGGTGCAGGATTCCTGAAGAACGGTTTTTTCATCAGCGGAGAGCCCGTCCCAGAACTTCTTGCTCACCATGACCACGAACGGAGCATAGGAGTGTTTGGTGACACTCAGATATTTCTGAACTTCGTCGAACTTGCTCGCGTGGATGATCGCGTAGGGGTTCTCCTGCGCATCGACCGCCTTCATCTCCAAAGCGGTGAAGAGTTCGCTGAAAGACATCGGCACGGAGTTCGCGCCCAGAGTGTTGAACGAGTCGATGTAAACCGGACTTGGCATCGTCCGGATCTTGAGGCCTTGGAGATCCTCGCCCTTGGTGATGGGATGCTTGCTGTTGGTCACGTGGCGGAACCCGTTTTCCCAAAAGCAGAGGCCGATGACGTTGCTGGCGGTAAGCTTGTCGAGCAGCTCCTTTCCCACCGGCCCATCGAGCACCGCGTCGGCCTCTTTCTCGTTGGCGAAAAGGAAGGGAAGATCGAACAGCGCGAATTCCTTGACGTTGGACACGACCGCCGCTGACGACGGAATGACCATCTGCTGAACATTGCCTATGGTTGCCGAGATCATCTGCGTTTCGGAGCCAAGCACATTGGCGGGGAAGCCCTTGACCTTGATCTTGCCGTCGCTCTTCTGAAGAACGAGCTGCGCGAACCGGTTCACCCCCTGCCCAAGGGGATGCTCTTCGGGAATGCCGTATCCGAGCTTTATCGAACGCTCCTTGATATCGGCGGCCATGCCGACATTCGCCGTCAGGAGCGTGATTGGAATGCTCAAGCCCAAGAGCAAGCCTCTGACATTCCATTTCATGAGAGTTTCCTTCCTGTTTCTGTTCGTGTCCCGCCATTCCAGGCGGTTATGAGACAGAACAAATGTCCGCGAAGCTCAGTGGCAAGCTCCTGTAACAATTCCCCGCTCGGACATTCCCCTCAGACATCCAGGTCCGCCCAGATCGCGGCGTGATCCGAAGCGGCTTCCGACTCCTTCGTGAGTTCCGGTATCCTCGGCCAGAGCGTCCCGTTCTTCCCGCCCCACACGCCTGTCCGGTTGACACCGGCGGCCGTGACCTTTTCAAAGAGTTCGGGCGACAGCAGAATGTAGTCGAGCTTGCCGGATTTCGTGCCGTTTCCGAAAGTGCCCGGCCTGCCGTCATCCTGATAATTCGGATGTACGCTCACGTCACGCAGATCGGAGCCGTCCGCCAGCAGCGGCTCAAGCGGGGCACTGTCCGGGACGTCGTTCAAGTCGCCGGCCACCGCGATGAACTCCTCCCCGGCGGCTCGATAACCGTCATATATTTCGCGCACTCTACGCGCCTGCGCCTCCCTGCGGGCATTCGATTCACTTGGCTTGCCAAAGCCCTTGCTCTTGAAGTGGTTGATCAGCACGCGCACCTGAGCGCCTGACGGAAGCTTCAGCAGGTAATCCGCGCAGTCGCGGCTGAAGATGCGGTCGCCTTCGGCGTCCCGGTCGTCCACGTGGCTGAGCATCGAGCTGAATTCAATTCCGGCCCTGGTCATTATGCCGACATCGATGCCGCGCTCGTCGTTCCCGTCGATCAGCATGACGTGCTCGTAGGGCTGGCCCCCCACTTCGCTTATCACCTGATCATTGAACCGGAGCAGTGCTATGCGGTCCTCCGCCTCGACCACAGCCATTATATCCGCGCCGACATCCCGGATGATGCGGGCCGTGTTGGCGGTGGCGACTTCGTTCACCTCCTCCCGCTCAAGCTCGACCCAGCCGATCCAGTCGCCGCGCCCATTGGCGACGATCTCCAGCCCTCCGTCCCGTGGCCGTTTGACCAGCCGCCCCCTGTTCTGGCGCAGAACAGCGAACGCCCCATCGTCGCTTTTTTCCAATCCCAGCGCTTTCAGGGCCTGGATGATGGCCTTGCGATCAGCGGCTGAATAGACCGGTTTCTGAAGAAGTGTGTTGAGCCGCGCATACTCGCCAAGGATATCGCGGCCCTCCGCCCAGGTCTCCAGGTTCAGCGCCTTGGCTCTACTGAAAAGGTTTTCGACATTGTAGGAGGCAATGCGCATCGGATCATCTCCCTGTCCGTCGCGCCCATCATAAGTGGAAACTGGTATGCCGTCACATCTCTCTTTCCGAACCGGATAGATCAGAACGTGCTTAAATCTCTCAAGGGAAACAGCTTTAAGAACATTGGCGCCTCCAGGAACTTCCCGGCCGGAATTGTGGTTGGAAAAACCGACACAGGGCAGGGCCAAGACGATGGAACTCACCGATTATCCGCTGCTTCACGAAGCCGATCTGATGCTGACCTTGCTGAAGGTGGCGGCCCAGGGACCGGCCTCGCTCGAAGACGCGATCAAGAGGCTAAAGCAAAACCTGCAGTCGGTGGGTGAGTTCCCCTCCGGTTTCCGACGAGGAATTTCAACATCACCTGTCGCGCGTGCGGGAACACCTCGTTCAGGCGGTTCTGCTGGTGCCTCAGGATGATGGCCGACTGGCCATCACGCCACGTGGTATGAAGGCGCTGAGCGACCATCCCGGCGGCATCGACGACAGCGTCCTGATGAGCTATCCGGAGTTCCGAACCTTCATCAAGGCAAGGGGCGGTCATCCGATGAAAACCATCGGGGACAAGGACCCCCCCGGCGACGATCCGCACCTTGTCGAATTCGATCAGGGATATGCGGCGTTCAATGACGGGTTGGACATCAACGATAATCCGCATTCTCGCGATACGCCGATGCACATTGCCTGGGAGAACGGATGGTCCGAGGGGAAGGACGATGCGATACGCACGGATCGTTGGGCGGACAGATCCACGAATATCTGAAAGAAAGCCGCTGACATCCGGCGGCTTTTCCCGTCCCGGAGGCGAAAATTCGCAGACTGGAACATTCGCAGACTGGGTGACTGACCGCGCCGGAAGAAGCGGGGCATGTTCGCCACGCTTCTTCCGAAAACGCTGCGGCGCACATCGGACGGCTACCGCCGAATAGGCCTTTGATTTTCCTGGATCGTAGCCGTCAGAACACGCCTGGAACCGTTGCGCACAACAGTCAGGTCCACCGCCTGACCGACCCGCTTCAACCCGACATGGTTACGCACCTGGGTGGCGCTTCGGACCTGGACGCCGTCAATGGCGACCAGGACGTCACCACGCTTCAAGCCCGCCCGCTCGGCTGGCGAACCCGGCTCGACCTGAGCGACGACGGCGCCTTCGGTAGCACCGACGCGCATCGCCGTGGCGACCTCGGGAGTGAGATCCTGGACGGCGATCCCGATCCGCCCGCGGCGGACTTCGCCATACTCGATGATCTGGTCCATGACGGCGCGCGCCATGTTGATCGGCACCGCGAACCCTATCCCGACATTGCCCCCGCTGGGCGCCAGGATGGCGGTGTTGATCCCGACCAGCCGGCCGCGCAGATCGACCAGCGCGCCGCCGGAGTTGCCGGGGTTGATCGAGGCGTCGGTCTGGATGAAGTCCTCGTAGCCCTCGACGCGGAGACCGCCGCGCCCGAGCGCGCTGACGATACCCGAAGTGACGGTCTGGCCAAGACCGAACGGATTGCCGATCGCCACCACGTAGTCACCGACCTCCAGCCGGTCGCTGTCGCCGAAAGGCACCGCCTGGAGCCCCTGGCCCTGGATCTGGAGCACGGCGATGTCGGTTCCCGGGGTCGCGCCCAACCAGCCGTGCCCGGAAACGCTGGTTGTCCTTGGTGGTGACTTCGATCGCGTCGGCTTCCGCGACGACGTGATTGTTGGTGAGCACATAGCCCCGGCGCGCATCGACGACCACGCCGGAGCCGCTTGCGGACATCTCACGCGGCTGTTCCGGCACGGCTGGCAGGTCGAAGAACCGCCGGAAGAAGGGATCGTTGAAAAGCGGGTTCTCGCTCGGCCCACGCGCCCTCACCGCAATATTGACCACGCCGGACGTGACCTCGCGGAGCATGGGTGCCAGCGTTGGTACCGCCGGCTCCTGGCTTACGGCGGGTACGGGCAACGTGATACCGCAGACGACCAGAGCGACGGCAAGCGCATGGGAGATTGGGGCGAAGATCGAGGAGTTTGCAGCGGCCATGTTTCGAATACCCTGCTATGCGTTCCGTCCTGTCGATCTGCCAGCGTTGGCGCCGGACTGGCAAGACGGCGTTGGAGCTAACCCCGGGGTTGCCATACCTGACCGAAGACATACGACGGCGATCCGACAAAGCTCCCTGTAAGGTCATTGTCCGATGGATTGGCGTCCGATGGATTGGCGCAGGGTGGATTGAATTGGCGCAGGGTAGATTGGCCCGGTCCGGACCAGGGCGATGGGCACCCTGCTCCGGACCATTACCCTTGGCACACCTATGGAAATCACACGGTCGCGCGGGGCGGGTTTTGATGGAAGTACCAGCCCCCAGCCGCCGACAACGCCGCCACCACCAAGCCGACGACTACGTGGCTCCATGTAGCCGAAGCGTGACCAGCGAAGCCGAGGACCCAGGGTGCGACCAGCGCCCACAGGCCAACCACCAGGTTGACCCACTCCTCCCACTCAGCGAAGGCGAAGATCGCCGCCGCCGCCAGGGCGACCATGACGGCGCCCGTGATCCAGGCGTTCCACGCCGCTTGCTGCTGGTCCGCGAAGCCGAACAGCCACGGCCCGAGGAACAGAATCGCGCCGAGCACCAGATTCACGATGTCGATGCCGCCTTTGTCTTTCCTTTCCTTCCACGTTGCGTATGTCATGGTTCCCTCCATTCAAGCATTCCGGTTGGGCCTTGCCGACCAGCGCCCGCAGGTCAGCTTCCGACCTGCTGCTTTTGGTTTCCATCCACATGACATCCTCCCTTACGCGGACGATGCCGGCACGCCGCCCGCCGGATCGGCCGGGCGGCGTGCCCATCAAGGCTCACTTGCCGTTGATCGAGATGTGTTTGACTTTACCCTCTGCCTCGGCCGACTTGGGCAGCACGACCGTGAGAACGCCATTACTGAACGAGGCGTTCACCTTCTCCTCGTCCACGTCTGGCCCCACGCCGATGGAGCGCTGGAAGCGGCCATGATAGCGCTCGGTGTAGCGGGCACCCTCGCCGCCATGCTCCACCTTCTTCTCGCCTTTGAGGGTCAGCACGCCGTCCTGGAAGGTGAGGTCTATATCCTTCTGCTCCAGGCCCGGCAGTTCGGCCGTGACCCGATACTCCTTGTCGTTTTCAACGACATCGGTCTGGGGCCAGCCCAGGCCGCCGAAGCCGACCGACGGCAGACGGCTGCCAGCGCCCCCGAAGAAGTCGTCGAACAGACGGTTCACTTCGCGGTGCAGGGAAAGGATCGGATCCATGACTTCACCACCCCGCACGCTGGGGCTGCGCTCGCGGCCCCACGGAATGAGATCGCGTACACTCATGTCATCCTCCTTAGCCTGTCGTTACATGTCCTCTCTTCACATCTCCTCTTGTCGCGGCTTCGCTGAAGGGCGGTCAGGCCGCCTTCTCGCCTTCAATGGTTTTCTGCTGTTGCTGTGAGCCGCCGCTGATCTGGATGGTGCGGGGCTTCATCGCCTCCGGCACCTCACGGGCGAGGTCCAAGGACAGGAGCCCGTGCTCCATGGAGGCGCCCTTCACTTCCATGTAGTCGTCCAGATTGAAGCGGCGCTCGAAGGCACGCATTGCCAATCCGTGATGCAGATACTGGACGTCGTCCTGGCTCTGCTTCCGGCCGGAGACCACCAGTAGGTTGGGCTGCGCGGTGATCGCGATGTCCTCCGGAGCGAAGCCCGCTACCGCCATGGTGATGCGATAGGAGTTATCGCCGGTCTTCTCGATGTCGTAAGGCGGATAGTTGTCCGCCGGCTCACGACGCATGACGTCGTCGAGCATGTCGGGCAGCCGATCGAAACCGACGGTCGATCGGAACAGGGTAGAGAAGTCGATAGTGCCCATAGCCACATCCTCCTCTTGAGCAACATGGATACGAGCGCGCCATTACTTGGCGCGGCTACCTGCCAAGTCCCTCACGAGCCCTTGGCGATAATGGATTTGGTATTGCGCCATTGTGCGTCAAGAGGGGGTGAAGGCACCGTGATGCAGAATTTTTTCAGCGTTATCAAGCATCGCTGCGGTGCCCTCTATTCCGAGATTTTCAGCTCTGCACTTCCTCTCCGCCACCGGGCGAGATCAGCGTC
>CAWCEG010000068.1:0-5888 GCA_963794505.1 uncultured Nitrospiraceae bacterium | reverse complement strand
TGTGTCCTCTACTTGGTTCGGTTACGTCTGCTGCCGCCGCCGCAGGAGTCCGGAAGGCAAGAGGGGCCGTCCAAGGCTCTACGGCGCGCGCCTCAATGCCGATGCGGTCGCAGCACTGCCCGCCTCGGTCCATGCCATCGCCGGCTATGGTGGCCGATCGGCCCGGCTGCGCCATGCCGTGTGCCGCCCACGCTTCCTCAAGGGCGTCATCGTCCGGGCGGTCTGGTGCGAGTTGGCGAAGGGCTCCGGCTGGGCAAGGGCGCGCCTGCTGCTGTCCACCGATCCCACGCTGTCCGCCCCGGCCATCGTCGAGGCATATTCCAGGAGGTGGAGCATCGAGCCCCTGTTCCGCGATCTTAAGATGATCGATGGCCTGGGGGCCATGTGGCAGCGCGGCCGCACCGCCCTGCTGCGCTGGCTCCACCTCGTCCAGATCGCCCGCACCCTGCTGGTCCTGCTGACCGCAAGGGCCGAGCCGCAGACCCTCGCCCTGATCCGCCTCGGTGGCTGGCGACCGGCGGCGACCCTGACCCCCGGACTGGTCAAGGAGGCGTTCGCGGCACGCTTCCGGAATTTCGAGGCTTTCCGCCTGTTGCCTGAAACCTGTCGAAAATCGGGACCTGTACGCTCCACTGGTCCGCCGGTAAACGCCGTGGCTGCCTGAACGCAGCGTAAATCCAGATCCTTCAGGACTTTAACGACCGCTAACGGCGCGCTCAGGTATCCGCCGATAAAGACCCCATGCGGTCGGACTAGAAACTCCAACTGTGCAGAATACATGTGCATAATTGCGTGGATCCGGGACCAAGGACACGGAGGATGTGGTCCATCATTGGAAACCCGCTTCCAAAAACATCTGGTATTGTAAAAACAAGAGCAATTTCAATGAGTAAAGCAGCCTCGCTCTTCAATTGGCCCTTCGTGACACGACTGTTGGGGCTGGGCCGTGTCAGCAATGCGAGCTCAGCCTGTGCACGCCGCTCCTCGAGCCGGTTGGCGAGGCTGTCGGCCAGGCGGCGCCAGAGCGCCTTGACCGGGATGAAAACGCTTGGGCTGTTGGAAATCGTGTTAAGCATCGTGCCGTTCCGTTCGCTGAGGACGGCGCTTCGCTCCCTTGCTGCCACGTTGGCCCCAGCCGCCATGGCTATTGTGCAGTGCAACATATGGCGATGAATTTGGTTGCAGCGTCAACAAAAAAAGCGAGGGCGCGCATGGCAGTCATGCCAGAGCCGTCGGCATCACGGCCGACACCATCATCAGGTTCCCGATCATCCGTTTTGCGTCCGTCTTCATCATGGAGCTGCTGGACGCGCCGCCCTGATCGACGCATCGACCCCGCTGATCCGGCCGGCATGATTGGCATTTGACGGCTCGTTTCCAAAGGTCGGTAACGGTAAGCAGCCTTCAGTTTGGATGAACGAGGTGGGCAACATCGTCTTGCGGCCGCAGCGATGAACACCGATGCGCTTCGCGTCCATCCCCCAGTCCGACTTCGGTGGCGTCGGCATCGATGAACCCTTCAGTGTCAGAGAGGGTGTCCGCAAGGATGGTGAGCCAACTACTAAAATGATACCCTGAGATACTCGAGCGATCCCTCAACTCCATACAATATTTCTATTCTAGAGGAGAAGTCCGACGGAGTATGTATTGGCCACATTTGGATACGATCTTAGCTCAAGGCAGGATCGTTACAGTCGCATGACGCGCAAAAATTTAAAATTAATTTTCTCGATAGGATTTTTTCTACGGAAACTGGACGGTTCGTTGGAACCGTTTGCAGTGCAATATGTTTGTGAGCACGTGCGGGATGGGTGCTGATCGGCGCCCGGCCGTCCTGGTTCAAAAACATCACTGAGGAATTTGCCATGTCGACTTCCGTCATCGGATTGTTCGAAGACCAAGATACTGCCCGCAAAGTGGTCGATGCGCTGACCAAGGCCGGCTTTAAGGAAGACGCGGTCGAGACCTGGAGTGAAACAGGCGCCGACAAGGTCACCGAGCGCCTCGTCGCAGGCCGGCTATGATGAGGACAAAGCGCGCAGCTACGGCAAAGCGCTGGAGACGGCGGGCGCCCTGATCGTTGCTGAGGTTGATGACAACAAGGCCGACAGCGCCCTGGAAACCATGCGCCAGTTCGAGGTGCTGACCCCGGAGGCGCTGCTGGAGCGGAGCGGCAAGCAGCAGCAGGGCAGAGCCAGAAGGCCCAGGTGATCGAGGAAGAGTTGGAGGTCGGCGTCGCCCGGACCACCAGCGGCAAGCGCCTGAAGACCGAGGTCAGCGAACGCGAAGTCCAGGAAACCGTGTCTCTCAAGGAAGAGACCGTCGATGTCGAGCGCAGCCGGGTCGAGCGCACCCTGAAGCCGGAAGAGGCCGACAAGGCGTTCGGCGAGCGCACGGTTGAGGTGACCGCGACCACGGAGAAGCCGGTGGTGTCCAAGCAGGCTCACGTGGTCGAGGAAGTCGCGCTGAGCAAGCAGTCGGGTGAGCGCGAGGTCACCGTCAGCGGCACGGTCCGCCGTCAGGACGTCAAGGTCGAGGAGATCGACGGCAAGTCCGGCAAGACCGCCAAAACAGCCTAAGGCCAAGACGCGGAAACGAGTGGCGCATCTGGTTCCCCCGGACTCAGGGCATACCGCCCTGTTTGGTCCAGCGAACCGCGGCACTTGTTTCCGCGTTCAATGTGAAGCCCTGCGGTTCCAGCCGAAGTTCAGACCGAGGAATTGTTTATGTCCGCGATCATCAATAGGGCCGATGGCCGCAAGACAGTTCGGGATGCCAGCGATGATTTGGCGAAAACCGGCACCAATGGTGCGGCTGCCGGCAGAAAGACTGCTCACGACGCTTCTGAAGCCAGGGGCGAGACTGTCCGGAAGGACATAGCCGCCACCAGCCGTGCCGTGACCCGGAAGAACGCCGAAGCCGCGGAACAGAACTCTCCAGAAGGCCACGGAGGACCTGCGCGACACAATGGAACGCTCGGCGGAAACGGTCAGCGATGTCGTTGGCGCGAGCCGTGAGATGAGCCAGCGGGCGGATGAACAGCTTGACCAGATGTCCGCGCTGCGGGACAAGGCGGCTCAGGAATTAGCCAGCCGCACCCAGCAGAACCTGGGCGCCATGATCCAGACCGGCGTCAAGCTGGCTGATGGCTTCCAGGCGATCATGCGGGAGTGGGCTGACTACACGCGCGACGCCATGCAGTGCAATATCGACGGCCTGAACAGCATCATGCGGGCACGGACGCCGCAGGATCTCATGACGGCACAAAGAGAGCTGATGAACGCCGAAGTGCAGGTCATGCTGAACAGCGGCGTCAGGATCTCCGAAGCGACACTCCGGGTCGCCAGCGATGCTGTCCAGAGCATCGCTGGGCGGACGAAGTAGGGAGACCAGCAGAGCTCCAGACAGCCTTCTTCCGGAGCCTGAAATACCAAAAAAGAGCCGCGGATCTCGCGGCTCTTTCCATGTCTATTCCAGATCGACCCAAGTTCCTGACGACGCGAGTGTCAGGCAACGATGGCAACGCGGCCGGCGGCCTTTGGTTGAGCGGTCGCCTTGACTTCATCCAG
The DNA here is from genome assembly GCA_963794505.1 of uncultured Nitrospiraceae bacterium. Classification (GTDB taxonomy): domain Bacteria; phylum Nitrospirota; class Nitrospiria; order Nitrospirales; family Nitrospiraceae; genus Nitrospira_C. The sequence continues at coordinate 2,319 of CAWCEG010000068.1, read as the reverse complement.
GACGGCTGCCTTGGGGCGAGCCGCAGCCTTGACCTCATCCAGGCTAGCGACGACGCGGCGGCTGAGGATGTCGGCAGCTTCCGATCCTACTTTGACAACGATGTCGCCGAGTTCGCGGGCATCGGCCACGGTCTTCTCGTAGGAGGTCTTCGTCAGGTCGATCTGCTTGACCAGCGTTTCCGTGACCGAGGCGAGGCTTGACGGACAGAAGATCCTGGAACTGCTTGACCGACTGCCGGGCGATCTCGCCCTGACGCTGCGCGACAGTCTGCAGACCCTGCACGACCGTCTGGTTGGCGGCAGTCAGGGCTTCGACGTTGCGGCGCTGGATATCCACAACGGTGTTGAGGTCGAAACCGGGCAGCTTGAAGGCCAGTGAGGCGGCATCGAACGCCGGCAGCTTGTCGAAGCCCGGCACCTGGAACAGCTTGGCAAAGGAATTGAACGACGGAGCGGGCGCCGCTTTGGCGTCAGTCGGGTAAATCGAGACCATAAGAATGTATCCTGATCATGAGGGAGCGTTGCGGCTGGTCCTGGGGCGTAGATCCGAAAGCGTTCAGGCCCAACTCTTTGCTGCACTGCAACATGGAGATGGTTAACGCACTCTGCAAGGAAAAATATGCGAGCCTCTTGAGCATGTGCTGGAAAAATCGGCGGATCAGGAATCTTGCTGGGATTGCCCTTCATCCAAATTGAAGCCGCCGGAGCCTGTCAACTGCCGCCTGGATCGCGGTGGACAACAACCCGCTTATGTGGATGGCCGAGGTCAACGGCGATCCGGAGGATCTGCGCGATATGCCGCGCGAGATTCAGGAGATTGCCTTCGAGACGGGCATGATCCCGTACATTCCCGACCACCGGGAGTGATCCCTCCGGACGCATGCTCTCGGTGCTCCGCCTTGTTCGGCGCCGGTTCCCGGACCACATGATATCCATGTCAGCCAATACCGAGACACAGTTCCCCCTGTTCGACCGGCCATCCTCACGGGACGGTCACCAGGCACCGCGTCAGCAACGGCGGGCCCAACTCCCCGATCTCGTGCGGGATGTCAGTCAGCTTGAGAACGATGACCTGATTGATCTGATCCGTGTCGCTCTCGGCGAGGCGCGACGGCGCGGCATGGCTTCAGCAGCGAGCGACAGCAGCCAGACAATGCCGCCGTTGATGGAGCAGAAGAACCCGGCAGCGGCACGGATCGTTCGTAACACTGCGCCAAGGGCGGACATCCCGCCCGCGAAGGCCAGCATGGTCCGCGCAGCCGTCAGGGCAGGGTTCAGCCCGGCACGGGTGGCGAAGGATTTCGGTGTTTCGACCGCAACTGTACGCAAACTGATGGCGCCCTGACCGGGTGCCTGTCTTGGACCTGCGCTGCCTTTTTGTGACGCACCATCGTCCGCTCTCCCCGTAAACTTTCGTGGAAGGGTCGCCGCCGTTTTCCGGCTGGTTTGCTGGTGTGATTTCCGGATATGCAGGAGCCTTGGGGGATGATTGCTGGTGATGAGCGTGACAGACCTGGAGATTGACGAGGCGATCCGGGAGGCGTGGACGATCTTGTACGCCGGATCGGCGGCCTCCCCGTCCGCGCGCCGGCTGGCGGCGGCGCTGCTGGCGGTGACCGGGGGCACGCAAGCCCATCCGCACTGGGTCACCCCCGATGACCTGTGGCGCGATCGGCTGGCCATCCTGGCCGACCAGGGCGCCTGGCTGGCGAGCTGGGGCCCTCGACCGGGAGAGCCGGACTGCCGGGTTCCCCCTGCCCTGCTGCCGGAAAGCCAAACGCGGCGCGAGAACGCCTATGCCCTGTGGCGCTCGACGGTGCGGGCCAGCCCGAATGTCATCAGCGAGAACAAAACCGCACGAAAGCCCCAATCGCGATCCCGGCGCCGCGACGACACCGAACAAACCGACCCTGCCCGCCCAAAGACCCGGCGGGGCAAATCGCGCGCACCCGAACCCAATGACCAGCAGGATTGAATGGGCACGCCCTTGAGCTTGCCTGACGGTACTTCGGTTCTCTGACAATTCCGCGGCCCTGGTCAGGATGATGCGGAAGCGCGGGCGCTGGTAGCGATCTCAACGGCGGCGAGGCCGGCGAACAGCTGGCGCCACTTGCCGTCAGGCAAACTCGCCGCCGGCGACGGCACCTTCCACCGCCCGACTGCCGTCGTGGCAATCACCTCGGGCGTACCGCCGCCGCCCGGGCTTCAGGCGGGGCGGCGCTGCGGTTTCTGCTTTCTCACATGGCCGATCCAGATGATGTACATTTCGTTGGCATTGCGCGGTTTGATCTCGGCCTTGAGTTGCTCATAGGTGTAGCG
>CAWCEG010000067.1:0-4873 GCA_963794505.1 uncultured Nitrospiraceae bacterium | reverse complement strand
GTGTTGAAATCCAGACCCCGGAGTCGATGATTGGCTTAGGTGCGGCAAAGTTCACAGTCCTCGCCTATGATCTGCTTCACAGTAATCTTAAAATAAAATATTCTCATCCTGTCCTCCCGACATCGTGTTTCGGATTTTTCACGTTCTATTCACGCGCCTCCTCACACCCCCTTCACGAGCCACAGCTTTTATTGGGAAAATTTCGCGGATCGGCAGTGTCTATGGGAAAGACATTGCCGTGAAGCGCCAAGCTGCCGGGGGCGTGCCACGGGCACGGGACCGGCAGGCCAGACCCAACCTCATCCTAAGGAGAAGACCCCAATGGCGACTTTCTTCGGCACCCCGGGTGACGACAACCGCACCGGCACGGCACAGGGCGACAACATGGTCGGTTTAGCCGGCAACGACACGCTCAACGGTCTCGGCGGCGAAGACACCCTCTCCGGCGGCGACGGCAACGACATTCTGATCGGCGGCGCCGGCGGCGACACCCTCGACGGCGGCCTCGGGAGCGACTTCCTCGACGGCGGCTCGCTCGACGGCGTCGACACCGCCGACTACCGCAGCCTCAAGACCAGCGGCGTGTTCCTCGACTTGGCGAAGGGCACGGCCAACCACGGCACCGACACCGACACGCTGATCCAGATCGAGAACGTCCAGGGTACGAATACCGGCGACACCCTCACCGGCGACGGGAAGGCGAACCGCCTGCTCGGCAACGGCGGAGCCGACTTCATCAACGGCGGCGGCGGCAACGACAGCATCGACGGCGGGACCAGCAAGGACTTCATCGACGGCGGCTCGGGAGCGGACAAGATCAGCGGCGGCGAGGGCAATGACGATCTGACGGGCGGCAGCGGCGCCGACACCTTCCAGTTCTTCTTCCTCAAGGACGTCGGGGTCGGCGCCAGCGGCCGCGACTCCATCTCGGACCTGGAGAAGGGTGTCGACAAGATTGACGTCTCGGTCCTCGACGCCAATGCCGCGCTTGCAGGCAATCAGGCCTTCTCGTTCATCGGCACCAGCCAATTCAGCAACGAGGGCCAGGTTCGCGCGTTCGCGACGAACTTCGGCCAGTTGATCCAGTTCAACACGACCGGCGACAGCGTGGCCGAATTCGAGATCTTCGTGAAGACCCCGCTCTCGATCTCAGCGTCGGACTTCTTCCTCTGATCCACGCGCCTCTCAAGCGGTTTGAGGTTCAACTCGAGCCTCAAACCGCAGCCTTGGACACTGACGGACACCTGAAAACGGCAGGTGTCACGTAACAGGGGCCATTCCCCCCGATAATAGCTTTTCTGACAAGGCTTTTTCTCCGTCTCACGGAACTTGAGCCGACATCGATGATTGCGATCAGGTCTCAGCGAATGTGATCTGCGTCGCAGTTAATCCGATTTGGAGTGTCGTTCCAGATGCAATTAATCTGATCCAGATTTGACGATGATTGCGAGCACGAGCCCGGATGATTGCAAGCCGCTACATCTAGCAGCCGATGGCGAAGCAACCCGAGCTCGACTGGAAGAACTGCGGCGAGCTGGTCATCGCTGCCGCCTCTGTAATTTAGGGCCTCCCGAGGTCGTCTTGACGGTGCATCACCGCACCTATGAGCGGCTTGGGTCAGGAGCTTGCTGATGACCTCACGACATTGTGTATGGAGTGTCATCGCGCGGTAACAGACCGTGAGCGCCGCCGCCGCCATGCCACATTTCCAGTGTCTCCGCTTGAAATCCGCCGCCTTGTGAGTGCGGCGTTTCGCAGCGTCCCCAAAGAGGAGGGATGCCTTGACCTACTCATCTCTGAGCTTCCGGGTGACCGGCGTCGCGCCCTTGATCATGCGCGCGGCCGCCCTCGCCGATCCTCTCATCCATTGACCCACAAATTCAATGAAATTGCTCGAAAAAGGCTGAAAACAGACGCTGACTACGAGAAAATTCGCAGATCGAATGGTACGGCAGCCTTGTGGGTCGAGGACGGCCGACTGGTTATCCCAGCTGAGGCTATCGAGGCTGTTTTCGTCCGGGCGCCCGAACTCGGAGAATAGGACGTGCTGCCTTGGCAGGCCTAAGAGCCTATCCCAGTAGCCCGATGCGGTGCTGGGAAGTTATTGATTTGGCAGGCATTTTTTAGCGGAGATGACCCTATTGGGATAGGCTCTAATCTGCCCGGAGAGCCCAAAGCTGATCTACAAAGGTCCTGCTTGTGTAGACGAACTGTGGGCAGATCCAGAGTTTGGCCTCCGCTCACCAGTGCGCGTCAATGCAAGTCCACACGACCATCTACCGCTGGATCCAGGCCTATGCGGTGGAACTGGAGAAGCGGCTGCGGCCCCACCTGCGTCCAACGAACGGCTCGTGGCGGGTCGACGAGACCTACATCAAGGTCAAGGGCCGCTGGGTCTACCTGTACCGAGCGGTCGACAGCCGCGGCCAGACCATCGATTTCCGGCTCAGCGCCAGGCGCGATGCCCAAGCCGCCAAGCGCTTCTTTCAGGAAGGCACTGGCCCGGCCGAACACGGTCAACCCGCGCACCATCACGGTCGACAAGAACGCCGCCTATCCCAAGGCGGTGGCCGACATGAAGCGGGACAAGCGGCTCTGGCGCTTCTCCAAGCTGCGGCAGGTCAAGTATCTCAATAACATCGTGGAACAAGATCACCGGCGAATAAAGCGGCTGGTCCGCCCCGGCCTCGGCTTCAAGAGGTTCCGGACCGCATGGCGCACCCTGGTTGGATATGAAACTCTGGCGATGATGAGAAAAGGACAGGTGAAAGGGATCGGCGGGAACGACATTGTCGCCCAGGCCGCCTTCGTCAATTCGCTGTTCGACATTGCCGCCTGAGAGCAGCTCGAAATCGCGGCATCTTTATCTTCAGCAGAACTTTGCAACAGAACCCGAAATTCTACCCCATCACTGATCACGTCCACCTGATGCGAAGCGTACCGGCTCTGATGTCGGGATCGCCGGCAGATATCGATCTCGACCGACAGGACAATTTCTATTTCACCACGGAAAACGCACAAGCCTGAACAATGACAGGCAAGGAGGGAAATCATGAAGGTACTGGTCCCCGTCAAGCGGGTGGTCGACTACAACGTCAAGGTGCGCGTCAAGTCGGACGGCACGGGCGTCGACATCGCCAACGTCAAGATGAGCATGAACCCCTTCGACGAGATCGCCGTCGAAGAGGCGGTGCGCCTGAAGGAAAAGGGCGTCGCCACCGAGGTCATCGCCGTCTCCTGCGGCGTGCAGCCAGTGCCAGGAAACCCTGCGCACCGCGCATGGCCATCGGCGCCGACCGCGCCATCCTGGTCGAGACCACCGAAGAGCTGCAGCCGCTGGCCGTGGCCAAGCTGCTGAAGGCGCTGGTCGACAAGGAACAGCCGGCACTGGTCATCCTGGGCAAGCAGGCCATCGACGACGACTGCAACCAGACCGGCCAGATGCTCGCCGCGCTGGCCGACCTGCCGCAGGCCACCTTCGCCTCCAAGGTCGAGGTCGGCCGACGGCAAGGCGTCAAGGTCACGCGCGAAGTCGACGGCGGCCTGGAGACGATGAGCTCACGCTGCCGGCGGTCATCACCACCGACCTGCGCCTGAACGAGCCGCGCTACGTGACGCTGCCCAACATCATGAAGGCCAAGAAGAAGCAGCTCGAGATCGTCAAGCCGGCCGACCTGGGCGTGGACGTCACGCCGCGCCTGAAGACGCTGAAGGTCAGCGAGCCGCCCAAGCGCGGCGCCGGCGTCAAGGTGCCCGACGTCGCCACGCTGGTGGCCAAGCTGAAGAACGAAGCGAAGGTGATCTGACATGACCGCATCCTCGTCATTGCCGAACACGACAACGCACCTCAAGGGCGCGACCCTCAACACCGTCGACCGCCGCGCTGCCAGTGCGGCGGCGACGTGCACGTGCTGGTCGCCGGCGCCAACTGCCGGCGACGCCGCCGAAGCCGCCGCGCAGATCGCCGGCGTGGCCAAGGTGCTGCATCGCCGACGCGCCGCAGCTTCGACCAGCACTGGCCGAGAACGTCGCCGCGCAGGTGCTGGCCATGCGCCAAGAGCTACAGCCACATCCTGTTCCCGGCCACCGCCGACGGCAAGAACGTCGCGCCGCGCGTGGCCGCCAAGCTCGACGTGGCGCAGATCAGCGACATCACCAAGGTCGTCAGCGCCGACACCTTCGAGCGGCCGATCTACGCCGGCAACGCGATCGCCACCGTGCAGATCGCCGCGACGCGATCAAGGTCATCACCGTGCGCACCACCGGCTTCGATGCGGCGGCGGCCGAGCGGCGGCAGCGCCGCGGTCGAGACCGCTGACGGCCGTGGCCGACAGCGGCAAGTCGAGCTTCGTCGGCCAGCGAGATCACCAAGAGCGACCGCCCCGAGCTCACCGCCGCCAAGATCATCGTCTCGCGGCGGCCGCGCGCTGGGCAGTCGAGCGAGAAGTTCAACGAAGTGCTGACGCCGCTGGCCGACAAGCTCGGCGCCGCGCTCGGCGCCAGCCGCGCCGCGGTCGATGCGGCTACGCGCCCAACGACTGGCAGGTCGGCCAGACCGGCAAGATCGTCGCGCCGCAGCTGTACATCGCCGCCGGCATCTCCGGCGCGATCCAGCACCTGGCCGGCATGAAGGACTCCAAGGTCATCGTGGCGATCAACAAGGACGAAGAGGCGCCGATCTTCAGCGTGGCCGACTACGGCCTGGTGGCCGACCTGTTCAAAATCGTCCCCGAACTGATCGAGACGCTTGGCAAGTGACAGACCGGCGTCAGTTTCCCAAGAGCCTTTCTTCTCTTAACGGAAGAAGAAACCGAAGTGAAATGGGTACGTCACCATGTCTCGTGAAGTAATGGAATACGATGTCGTGATCGTC
>CAWCEG010000066.1:0-262214 GCA_963794505.1 uncultured Nitrospiraceae bacterium | reverse complement strand
GAGAAGGGCATCCCCACAGGCAGCACCTCGGAAAGAATGACGCGGCCCACGGTCGTCTGGACCAGGTTCCCGTCGATGCGGACCTTGACGCGGGCATGTTCCTCCACTTCTCTCGCGTCAAACGCAATCCGCACTTCCTCGGTAGAACCGAAGACCTTGCCCTCGCCCTTGGCCCCCAGCCGTTCCTTGGTCAACCAATAGCAGCCGAGCACCATGTCCTGCGACGGCACGGCGATCGGCTTGCCGTTTGCCGGCGAGAGAATGTTGTTGATCGACATCATCAACACCCGTGCTTCGACCTGCGCTTCCACGGACAACGGCACGTGCACCGCCATCTGGTCGCCGTCGAAGTCGGCGTTGAACGCCGCGCAGACCAGCGGATGCAACCGAATCGCCTTGCCTTCCACCAGCACGGGATCGAAGGCTTGGATGCCCAACCGGTGGAGCGTCGGGGCGCGATTGAGCAGCACGGGATGCTCGCGAATCACTTCGTCGAGCACGTCCCAGACTTCCGGCCGCTCCTTTTCAACCAAACGCTTGGCGCTTTTGATGGTCGTCGCCGCGCCGCGCTCTTCCAATTTGTGGAAGATGAACGGCTTGAACAGTTCCAACGCCATCTTCTTCGGAAGACCGCATTGATGCAGCCGCAGTTCCGGACCGACCACGATTACGGTGCGGCCGGAATAGTCCACCCGTTTGCCGAGGAGGTTTTGACGGAACCGCCCCTGCTTACCCTTGAGCATGTCGCTCAGCGACTTGAGCGGCCGCTTGTTGGGCCCGCGAATCGCGCGGCCACGCCGTCCGTTGTCGAACAGCGCATCGACCGCTTCTTGCAACATGCGCATTTCGTTGCGGATGATGACGCCAGGCGCCTTCAACTCCATCAGACGCTTCAGCCGGTTGTTCCGGTTGATGACGCGCCGATACAGATCGTTCAAGTCCGAGGTGGCAAAACGGCCCCCGTCCAGCGGCACGAGGGGGCGCAATTCCGGCGGCAGCACCGGAATCACATCCATGATCATCCACTCAGGTTTGTTGCCGGACTTGCGGAACGCTTCGATGACTTTCAGCTGCTTCGCAAATTTTTTCTTCATCGCCGCCGAGGTGGACACTTTGGCCTTCGCCTTGATCTCATCCCACTTGGCATTGATGTCGATTTTTCGCAGCAGTTCGCGAATAGCATCGGCGCCGATGCCGACTTTGTAGGCGTTGGGGGCGTACTCTGATTGAAGCTGGCGAAGTTTCTCCTCCGTGACCAATTCCTTCTCGGTCAAATCCGTCTGCCCCGCATCGACGCACACGTAGCTTTCGAAGTAGAGAATTTTTTCGAGCTGCTTCAGGCTCATGTCGAGCAGCGTCCCGATGCGGCTCGGGACCCCTTTCAAAAACCAAATATGCGCAACCGGGGCGGCCAGTTCGATATGACCCATCCGCTCGCGGCGGACTTTCGACTGAATAACCTCCACACCGCACTTGTCGCAGACGATGCCACGATGCTTCATCCGCTTATACTTGCCGCAATTGCATTCCCAGTCCTTGATGGGACCGAATATTTTCGCGCAGAACAAACCGTCTTTTTCCGGCTTGAACGACCGATAATTGATCGTTTCCGGCTTCTTCACTTCGCCGTAAGACCAGGATCGGATCTTTTCTGGCGACGCGATGCGGATGCGCATCGAATCGAACGAGACCGAATCCCTCGGCTTTTCGAATAATGTATATACGCCTTCCAAAGTAGTGACCTCCTCCGAATACCGGCAATGCCGGCTCAAGTGGTTAGTCTTGCGTCTTGACCAACTCGACGTCCAATCCCAGACTCTGCAGCTCCTTGACCAAGACGTTGAACGACTCGGGCAACCCGGGCTCCAGGAAGGGCTCACCTTTCACAATCGCCTCATACATCCGCGATCGCCCGGGGACGTCGTCGGATTTCACCGTCAAAAATTCCTGCAGCGTGGAGGCGGCTCCGTACGCCTGGAGCGCCCACACTTCCATTTCGCCCAACCGCTGGCCGCCGAATTGGGCCTTGCCGCCCAACGGCTGCTGCGTGACGAGCGAATAGGGGCCGATCGAACGGGCGTGAATCTTGTCGTCCACCAGATGGTGGAGCTTCAACACATACATGTAACCGACCGTCACCGGACTACCGAAGGCTTCACCGGTCCGACCGTCCATGAGAACGGATTGACCGCTGGTCGGTAATTTGCCCTTCTTCAGCAGATCCTTGATTTCCTTTTCAGACGCCCCGTCGAATACCGGGCTCGCCACTTTGATGCCAAGCGCTTTCGCGGCCCAGCCCAAGTGCGTTTCCAAAATCTGTCCGACGTTCATACGGGACGGAACACCCAGCGGGTTCAACACGATCTCCACCGGCGTCCCATCAGGCAGATAAGGCATGTCCTCTTCGGGCAACACGCGTGAAACGACGCCCTTGTTGCCGTGCCGGCCGGCCATCTTGTCGCCGACCTGGATTTTCCGTTTCATCGAGATGTAGACCTTCACGAGCTTGATCACGCCGGGCGGCAATTCGTCACCCCGTTTCAATCGCCCGACTTTTTCGTCGTAGAGTGTTTGCAGAATTTCGACCTGTTCTTTGGCCCTGCGCTCCACATCCTCCAGTTCCTTTTGTTCGTCCGGATCGCTGAGAATGATGTAGCGCACCGACTCGTCGGAGAGGCGCTTCAAGATCTCGGCCGTGAGCTTGCCTTTCTTCTTCAGAATCACGTCGCCGCTCTCGGGGTCCATCAAATCACGCCCGACGACTTTGCCCAGCAACAGCTTTCGCACTTTCTTGGTCTTTTCTTCGTCGATGATCCGCAGCTCCTCGTGATGGTCGCGCTGAAGCCGCATGGTATCTTCGCTCTCAATACTCTTGGACCGTTCGTCCTTATCAAGGCCCTTTCGGGAAAAGATCTTGACGTCAACGACGATGCCTTCTACCCCCGGGGGAACCGTCAAGGATGTGTCCTTGACGTCACCGGCTTTCTCACCGAAAATGGCGCGCAAGAGTTTTTCTTCCGGTGTCAGCTGCGTTTCGCCTTTGGGCGTGACCTTACCGACTAGGATGTCGCCTGGCTTCACTTCGGCGCCAATGCGAATGATGCCGCTCTCGTCGAGATTGCGCAGCGCCTCTTCGCCGACGTTTGGAATGTCGCGCGTAATATCTTCCTTCCCGAGCTTGGTATCGCGGGCTTCAACTTCGAACTCTTCAATATGGATGGACGTGAACGCATCCTCCCGAACGAGTTTCTCACTGAGGAGAATGGCGTCTTCGAAGTTGTACCCGCCCCAGGGCATGAACGCGACGAGAACGTTTTTCCCCAATGCTAATTCACCTTGGTCAATCGCCGGTCCGTCGGCGAGCACCTGCCCCTTCTTAACCGGCTGACCGATCCGCACGACCGGCGTCTGCGTGATGCAGGTATTCTGATTGGATCGCTGAAACTTGATGAGATCGTACACATCCAAACCCGTATCGTTCCGTTTCCGACCTTCCTTGCTGTCGGAGCGCACCACGATCCGCGTAGCATCCACGCTTTCCACGACGCCTGAGCGCCTGGCTTGGACCACGTAGCCCGAGTCGCGTGCCACGACCGCTTCCATACCGGTGCCGACCAACGGTGCTTCCGCTTTGAGGAGCGGCACCGCTTGCCGTTGCATGTTGGAGCCCATCAGCGCGCGGTTCGCGTCATCGTGCTCGAGGAACGGCACGAGAGCCGTCGCCACGCTGACCACCTGCTTCGGCGACACGTCCATGTATTCCACCCGATCCGGGGTGATGGTAACAAAATCGCCGCCGGATCTCGCGGAAACGGTCTCTGATACCAACCGGCCGGAGCCGTCCACTTTGGAGTTGGCCTGGGCGATCAGGAACTTGTCGCCCTCGATGGCGGACAGAAATTCGATCTGATCGGTCACTCGGCCCTTTTCCACACGCCGGTAGGGCGCTTCGATGAAGCCGAACTCGTTGATCCTGGCGTAGGTGGCCAGCGAGGTGATCAACCCGATATTCGGACCTTCCGGCGTTTCGATCGGGCAAATCCGGCTGTAGTGAGACGGGTGCACGTCTCGCACTTCGAATCCCGCGCGTTCTCTGGTCAAGCCGCCTGGGCCCAATGCCGAGAGGCGCCGCTTATGAGTGATTTCAGCCAACGGATTGGTTTGGTCCATGAACTGCGACAACTGACTGCTGCTGAAAAACTCTTTGACCGCAGCCACGACAGGCTTGGCATTGATCAAGTCGTGCGGCAGCACGGTCTCCATGTCCAGCAGATTCATGCGCTCTTTGATGCTGCGCTCCATCCTGACGAGACCCAGACGGAATTGATTTTCCAGCAATTCGCCGACCGATCGGACCCGACGATTCCCCAAGTGGTCGATGTCGTCGATTTCGCCTTTCCCCATTTTGAGATTGACGAGGTAGCGGATGACTTCGACGATATCCTGCGACGTAAGCGTCCGTTGTTCCAGCGGCAGATCGAGGAGCAACTTCTTGTTCAACTTCAAGCGTCCGACCGGAGACAGATCGTACCGCTTCGAGTTCAAAAACAAATTGTCGAACAGCGCTCGGGCGGTTTCGACCGAGGGTGTTTCTCCCGGCCGTAAACGGCGATAGATCTCGACCATCGCCTCTTCCTTGGACATGGTTCGTTCCATTTCCAGTGTGTCGAGGATGACTGGGGTTGAAGTCGCGGCATCGAAAAAGATGACCTTGAATTCTTCGATTTCGCTTTCCATGATCTTCTCGATGCTCTCGGCGGTGAGGCGCTGGTTTTTTTCCACCAGCTTGTTCTTCTTGGCATCGACCACTTCGCTCAACACCGCCCGTCCGACCAGCTCGCTGGGCGCAACAGGGATCTCCTTCACGCCGGCGGCTTTCAGTTTGGCGATAATGCCCTTCGTCAGCTTGGCCCCTTCCCGCACGAGCGGTTCTTTCCCACCCTTGTCGACGACTTCCGTTGAAGCGCGCATCCCCTGATGAATCTCGGGATCAAGCTTGCGCATGAGCTTGCCTTTGGCCACGCGGATTTCTTCAACCGGGTAATACATTTTCAGCAGATCGTCGCTGGAAAAACCGAAGGCCTTGAGCAAAATCGTCGCCGGCATCTTCCTGCGACGGTCGATGCGGACGTACAGGATGTCGCGTGCATCGAATTCAAAATCGAGCCATGAGCCGCGGTACGGAATGATGCGGGCGCTGTACAGCACTTTCCCGCTCGCGTGGGTCCGGCCCTTGTCATGCGTGAATGAGGCGCCGGGCGACCGGTGCAACTGGCTGACAACGACGCGTTCGGTCCCGTTGACGATGAACGTCCCCCGTTCAGTCATCAGCGGCAGCTCGCCGACATAGACTTCCTGCTCCCGTACATCGAGGACCTTTTTCTTCGGACCTTTGTCTTCCTTGTCGAACACGACCAATCGCACCCGGAGCTTGAGCGGCACGGCGAAGGTCATGCCTTGTTCAAGGCATTCCCGTTCGTCATATTTGGGCGTCCCGAGTGTGTAACTCGTGAACTCTAGGATGGCCGTATTGTTGTAGTCCGGAATCGGAAACACGCTGGCCAACGCCGCTTGCAGTCCGTGATCTTTCCGACGTTCCGGTTCGAGTTCGAATTGAAGGAATTCCTCGTACGAGCGCTTCTGGATCTCGATCAGATCTGGAATATCGATACTGGTACGAATACGGGAAAAATCCTTCCGTTCGACGAACTCTTGTAGAGTCGTTTCGGGCATTCCGCAGTCCTCCACTACATATGGTTGGGCTTGGGCACCCGTCTGCAACGAGTGCCCGCAGGTACTGAACGGACCGAGCTTACTTGATCTCGACTTTCGCGCCGCTCTCTTCGAGCTTCTTCTTCATGGAATCGGACTCTTCCTTGGTCGCCCCGGTCTTAACCGGCTTTGGAGCGCCTTCCACAAGGTCCTTCGCTTCCTTGAGTCCGAGGCTTGTGAGTTCGCGCACGACTTTGATGACCTGAATCTTCTTGTCGGCCGGCGCGGACGCCAGGATGACGTCGAACGCCGTCTTTTCTTCTGCCGGAGCGGCAGCAGCTCCGCCCGCAGCGGGCGCCGCCGCGATGGCGACTGGAGCGGCCGCGGTAACGCCGAACCTGGTTTCCAAACCCTTCACCAATTCGGCCAAATCCAGCACGCTCATGCTTTCAATGGCTTTGATCAATTCCTCTTGCGACAACTTCGTTGCGGTGGCTGACATGTCCCCTTCTCCTTTCCGTTTATCCTGAATGGCTGCAATGACTCTCACAAACTTAGTCAACACGGCATTCAACGTATAGACCACCCCGCGAATCGGCCCTTGCATGGCCGACAACAGCATGGCGATCAGCACTTCTTTTTTGGGGAGCTTGGCGACAGCCGTTAACTCCGCCGGCTGCACGACCTTGCCCTCAAGTACCCCGAGCATGATCCGGATTTTTTCCTCGCGCTTTTCCGCAGCGATAAAAGCCTTGAGGATTTTCGTCGGTAGGACGGGATCGTCATAGCCGATCACGACACCTGTTGGGCCTTTCAAATGGGTCTTTAACCCCACGAGCGTCGTTCCCTCGGTCGCCCTGATGGCCAATGTGTTCTTGACGACCTTGTATTCGGCATTGGCTCCACGCAACTGTTTACGGAGCTCGGTCACCTGGTTGACCGGAAGCCCGGCACATTCGGTGACAATCGCCAAGCGCGCACGGCCAAATTTCTCCGTCAATTCCGCAACTGCTGTGGCCTTCGCTTCCCTTTTCATCTCATCCTCTCTTCTTTCTCCATGGCTGCCCGTCGGCCTCGGATCAACTCCACTGCTTCGCCAAGGCGATGGCGTCCAACTTGACCCCGATGCCCATTGTGCTCGAAATCGTCACGCTCTTGAGATAACGCCCCTTGCAGGATGCGGGCTTTGCCTTGACCACGGCCTCGATGACCGCCGAGGCATTGTCATAAAGCTGATCGGGCTGGAACGACACTTTCCCGACCGGCACCTGCACAATGCCAGCCTTTTCCACCTTATACTCGACGCGCCCCTTCCGGATCTCGGCTACAGCTTTGCCGACTTCGAACGTCACGGTTCCGGTTTTCGGGTTTGGCATCAGCCCACGAGGTCCCAACTGCTTCCCCAGCTTCCCGACAGACGCCATCAAATCCGGCGTCGCGATCGCATAGTCGAAATCCATCCAACCCCCTTTAATCTTCTCCATCAGATCATCGGCACCGACAAAATCCGCACCAGCCTGACGCGCTTCCTGTTCCTTTTCCCCCTTGGCGAAGACAATAACTCGCACCTTCTTGCCGGTTCCATGGGGAAGAGACGTGGTCCCGCGGACCATTTGATCCGAACGCTTCGGATCGACACCGAGGCGAATTGCGAGATCGACGGATTCATCGAATTTCGCGTAGGCCGCGCTCTTGACGAGCCCGACGGCCTCCTTTAGTGCATAAGGACGCGGTTCCATTTTGGCGAGCGCGGCCTTCATTTTCTTACCCATCGCAGGTACTCCTTGCTTTGTCGTTAACCCTGGACCACGACCCCCATGCTGCGGGCCGTCCCCTCGATGATCTTGACCGCTCCTTCGAGGTCGGCGGCGTTCAAATCGGCCATCTTCTTTTGGGCAATCTCGGTGAGCTGCTTTCGTGTGATTTTCCCGACCTTGTCCTTCTGCGGCACGCCGGAACCCTTGATGATACCGGCCGCCTTTTTTAGCAGGTCAGAGGCCGGCGGAGTTTTCATGATGAAGGTGAATGACCGGTCCTTGTAGACCGTAATAATTACCGGAATGATGCTGTCTCCTTCTTTCTGGGTCTTGGCGTTGAACTGTTTACAAAACTCCATGATGTTCACACCGTGCTGACCCAATGAAGGGCCGACGGGAGGAGCCGGGTTCGCCTTGCCCGCCGGAATCTGCAATTTGATTTGGGCCGATACTTCCTTTGCCATGCCTACTCTCCTCTATATACGTTCAACCTGCAGGAATCCCAGTTCGACCGGCGTTGAGCGGCCAAAGATGCTAACCATCACCTTCAGGCGGTTGTGATCCTGATCGACCTCATCGACCACGCCGTTGAAACCGAGAAACGGCCCGTCAACAATGCGTACGTTGTCGGTCTTGATGAACTTCACCTGTTCACGAGGACCGGCACTGCCCGCATCGACTTGTTTCAGCAACTCCGCTACTTCTTCATTGGTCAACGGCGTCGGCTGGGCGCCTCCACCGACAAACCCGGTGACCTTGGGTGTTTCCTTGATGAGTTGCAGCGTTTCGTCGGTCACAGGCGTTTCCAATTCGACGAGGACATAGCCGGGAAAAAATTTCCGCCTCGAGGTGCGGCGCTTGCCGTCCTTGATTTCAATCACGTCTTCCGTCGGAACCAGAACCTGGCCCATCTTTTCGGTGAGCGCCATCTGGTTGGCCCGTTCGAGCAAGCTGGTTTTCACCCGCCCCTCAAAACCTGCATAGGTATGAATAACATACCAATTTTTTCCCATACCCACCTTCGGATCGTTGGTTGGCGCGGCTTCGCTCATATGATTTTTCCCACCAGCCAGGATAGGAACGAGTCGATCATAGATAGATAGATCGACATCAGGACGCAAAATACAATGACGACCGTCGTCGATCCGATAGTCTCGGCTTTCGTTGGGAAGGACACTTTCTTGAGCTCCGTTCGGACATCCCCGAGGAACTCCTTCACGTTATCGATCATCCGTTTGAACATCGCTCTCCCCTAGGCTGAATGCCCGACGCGTTCGAACTATGAAACGAAACCCCCCACTTAAAGCGCTTTTCCCGTCGGGCTCGATCAAGTAGCCCTCCGGGTCGAGCAAGCAGTCGTATCAACACCTCACTGCGAGGCGTTCATCCAGCTGCCAAGAACCATCGAAGGGCACCCGATACGAGCGAGCTTGGGGTGGCAGGGGCACTAGGATTTGAACCCAGACTCTCGGTTTTGGAGACCGATGTGCTGCCATTAACACCATGCCCCTCAGCTAGATACGTCCGAGTGCGGAGTCTGGTGGGCTCCTTTCTCGGCTCAGCGCTCACACCAAGCACCTATTTCACTTCCTTATGAGGCGTGTGTTTTCGGCAGAACTTGCAAAACTTATTTCGCTCCAACCGATCCGGATCGTTCTTTTTGTTCTTGGTGGTCGAATAATTTCGCTGCTTGCAGGCCGTGCAGGCCAAATCGATGATCTCTCGCATCTCTATCTCCTGTCCCTGCTCCCTTACGCCAGATTTCGGTGACGACGCCGGAGCCGACGGTCTTGCCGCCCTCGCGCACGGCAAAGCGCAAGCCCCTGATCCATCGCGATCGGCGCTGATCAACTCCGCCGTCACGCTCACGTTGTCGCCCGGCATCACCATCTCCACCCCCGGATTGCAACGTCACAACGCCCGTCACGTCGGTCGTCCGGAAATAAAACTGCGGCCGATACCCGTTGAAAAACGGCGTATGCCGGCCCCCTTCTTCCTTCGTCAACACGTAGATCTCCGCCTTGAACTTCGTGTGCGGCGTAATGCTCTTGGGCTTCGCCAACACCATGCCGCGCTCCACGTCTTCCTTCTTCGTGCCCCGCAACAGCACGCCCACGTTGTCGCCCGCCTGGCCTTCATCGAGCACCTTGCGGAACATCTCCACGCCCGTCACGACGGTGGCTTGGTTCGGCCGCAAGCCCACGATCTCGATTTCATCGCCCACCTTCACGATGCCCCGCTCGCAGCGCCCCGTCACCACCGTGCCGCGCCCGCTGATCGTAAAGACGTCTTCGATCGGCATCAAAAACGGCTTGTCGATCGGCCGCTGCGGCGTCGGAATGTAGCTATCCACCGCCTCCAACAACTTGAGAATCGACGGCACCCCGATCGGGCCCTGATCGCCTTCCATCGCTTTAAGCGCCGACCCCGTAATGATCGGAATCTTGTCCCCCGGAAAGCCATACTTGCTCAACAGCTCGCGCACCTCCAGCTCCACCAGATCCAACAGCTCCTTGTCGTCCATCTTGTCGGCCTTGTTCAAAAACACCACGATGAACGGCACGCCCACCTGGCGCGCCAACAAAATATGCTCCCGGGTCTGGGGCATGGGACCGTCGGCGGCGCTCACCACCAAAATCGCCCCATCCATCTGCGCCGCCCCCGTGATCATGTTCTTCACATAGTCGGCGTGCCCCGGGCAATCGACGTGCGCATAGTGCCGCTTGTCGGTCTCATACTCCACGTGGCTAATCGCAATCGTCATGATCTTCGTGGCATCGCGACGGCCCTGGCTCTCGCTCGCCTTGGCCACTTCATCGTAGCTGATGAACTTCGCCATGCCCTTGTCCGCGCTGATCTTCGTCAACGCCGCCGTCAACGTCGTCTTCCCATGGTCCACGTGCCCGATCGTCCCGATATTCACATGCGGCTTCTTGCGCTCATATTTCGCCTTCGCCATACCTCAACTCCTTTGCTAAAAACCAAAGAGTTCGTTCCCGTCGAGCGCCATTGTCACGAAAGGCGTCATGGCCAGAAGCGCAGTCTAGTGTGGAGCCCACGACGCGGATCGAACGCGTGACCTCGTCCTTACCAAGGACGTGCTCTACCAACTGAGCTACGTGGGCCATGTCATAGAAATACGCCATTCGTGAAGGGTCCCGTTGGTGGTCAGTTTCGATCGTCTATCGATGGTCGCCCAATTCACTCGCCGCTACGGCGTCTCACGTCTTCTTGGAGCGGGCGGTGGGAGTTGAACCCACGACAGCCAGCTTGGAAGGCTGGGACTCTACCGCTGAGCTACGCCCGCCTCTTGATTGCATCAGGATGTGAGCTTGAACGCCGGAGCGGCGTCTCGTGTCAACACTCCGCACTGTCATCAGCATTGCCTGCTTTGGTGGGCAGGCAAGGATTCGAACCTTGGAAGCCGATGGCAACAGATTTACAGTCTGCCCCCTTTGGCCACTTGGGTACCTGCCCAAATCTCCGGCGCAATACTTCCAATTGTAAAGTTGTCCTCGTTTCGCATCAGTATAGCGATGGGAAAAGAAGAGTAGGCTGGTCCACGCACAGCACCTCCCGTCCTCAAAATTAATGAGGAAGTGATGAGCAGCGGATACAGCCTTTTTCAGGAAACGGCTGATTCTATTGATGAAGTGACTTTAAGTCAAGTACCCATGACCCCGAGAGAATTTTAAGAGGGTTCTCATGCGGTAGCCGAGTCCTTTCCCTGTACCAGGACTTCGATGTGTAAGTAGCCGAGCCTTAGGCCTGAACCGATAAAAGCCAAATTATTCAAATACTTTAAATTGATTAGCAGGATGTGGATGGTCGCAGGCTGGTTTGGGTCCGAGTCAAGACACGGACAGCTTGTTTGACTAGCTCGGGTGAAAGTTCCAACGGTCCCGCCATAAGCCGTTCGATTTCTTCTTTCGAAAGCCGCGACTGAGGAGCTAAAAAGCGTTTCCTGGTTACGCTGCGCTCGGCCGGATCCTCGGGTTCATAATATCCACGCAGCTTTCCCTCCCTGTCGGCCTCCTCCAGACGACGAAGCCAGGCATCTCGGTTTTTGCCGGGCTTTTGAAGTGAACGGTCCGGTCCCTGTCGAAGCTCCAGCTGACTCCAGACGGTCCAGCCGACAAACACGGCCCATGCTTCATTCAAGGCTTCCCAGGATTCACGCTCGCTGAGAAATCGCTCCTCGGTTTCTGATTTTCGCTGGACGACTGGCGTGATCAAGACGGCGCCGTATCGGCAGCGCTGCTGCTCGCGAGCAAAAATGAGCAGCGGATCCGGTTGTCCTTGCGCCTCCAAAGTCATCAGATAATCTATATAGGCGTGGAATAGTTCATGGTAGAGCGTTTCCATCTCTGCATGTGTGAGTCGAGCCAGGGGTCGCAGTGTTCGACCTGCCACATTGAACGTGAGCGTTCGATTTAACACCATGCGATGCTCGCCAAGATGATACTCCGCAGCGAAGGCCTGCAGATCGTCAAACTCAAAGTGCACGAAATCAGAGGGCACGGCTTTTAGAAACGTAGTGGGTAGTCCCAACCCTGCAGCTTCTACCGTGATTTGCTTCCAGAGATGCGCCGAGGAGGCCGACTGATCCCCACCTTCTCCGACGACTGGTGAGACAGACAGACAGACAATCAGCGAGGCGATGGAGCGCAGTACCGAAAGTTTCGTGAACCGGAGAGGTAGAACCAGGGGCAGCTCCACAGGTCAAACAAGGCGCCTTTAAAAATCACCGTGCCGATAACCCCAGTCACTCTCATACCCCTCTTCAACCAAGGCAAGTTGATCAAAGAGGGCCGGGGAAACCGGATCCAGGAACCGGGTCGGCTTCGACAGCAACATGCCGCTGCTCTTATCGAATACATTGATGGGATAGGTGAGGTACAAATGCCGCTTCGCGCGCGTGACGGCCACATAAAACAAGCGCCGCTCTTCTTCAAGTTCTTCGTCGGTGACGAATGAGTAGATCGAGGGAAACTTTCCATCAACCACCCAAATGACGAAGACACATTGCCACTCCAATCCTTTGGCCGAGTGAATAGTCGACAAGATCATCCGCTCATCATCGTGATCCGGAGCTTCTACGTCCGCCGCGCTACCGTCAGGGGGTTCCAGCGCAAGATCGGACAAGAAGGTATCGACTTCTGGATACCCTTCGGCAATGGTATGCAGATGATCCAGGTCCCGAATTCGCTTTGGATAGTCGTCGTACTGTTCTTTGAGAATGGGAAGATAGTACTCGTAAATATGGTTGACCTGCTCGGCCGTCCGTTTGTCCTCCGCTCCGGAAAGACCTTCGAGCGTATGGGCCAAATTTTTCAGACCCTGCGCCGAACGTCCGCTGACGGCGCGTAAGGTTTCATACGGCTTTCCCGACTTCATCAACGTTGCCAACAGATCTTGAGCCTTTTTAGGGCCGACCCCCTCAACCAGCATCAAGACCCGATGCCAACTCACTGTGTCGAAAGGATTCGCCACGACACGCAAATGCGCCAATAAATCTTTGACGTGCGCCGTCTCGATAAATTTGACGCCCCCGCGCTTAATAAACGGCAGTCCCCGACGCGACAACTCGATTTCCAGGTCGAACGAGTGAAAACTCGACCGGAACAGCACCGCCACCTCGTTCAAGGGCACGCCTTCCTCTCGCAATTCGAGGATTTTCTGAGCGATAAACCGCGACTGCGCGTTCTCACCGGCTGCTTCCGCCAGCGTCGGCAACGGTCCATCCAACTTCCGCGTAAATAGATGCTTGGTGTATTTTTCGGCTGCTTGTTCGATGATGCAGTTTGCCAGGTTCAATATCGGCTGCGTACTTCGGTAATTCTCCTCCAGCTTATAGATCGTCGCACCGGGAAACAGGGACGGAAATTCCATGATGTTCTTAAACGTCGCCCCTCTGAACGCATAAATCGACTGACTATCGTCTCCGACCACCATCACATTTTGATGAGTCACCGCCAAATTCCTGATGACGTCCGCCTGTAGCCTATTGGTGTCTTGATACTCGTCAACCAGAATGTAGCGATAAAGTCGCGAAATCGCCTGCCTCGCCGCCGTATCCTGCATGAGCAGTTGGCGGAGCAGCACGAGGAGATCGTCATAGTCCACTAATTGCCGCTGGCGTTTGGCCGCTCGGTAGCCCGCGTGGAGCTGCCCGAGCGCATCGATATGATCGGCAAAGTGGCTGAATTCCTCCATAAGGATGTCATCCAAGCTACGCAGCGTGTTCTCTGATTTGCTGAATATTTCCGCGATGGTGCTCTTCCGCGGAAATCGCTTGTCTTTTTCATTGAGCCCGAGTTGCGACCGTACGAGCGCAATCAGGTCTTCCGCATCACTTCTATCTAAAATGGTAAATCCCGGCTCCAAGCCGATGCCCCTGCCATAGCGTCGCAGCAGCATGTTGGCGACCGAATGAAAAGTTCCTCCACAGACCCGCTCGCTCCGCAAACCAATCAACTCGCCGGCGCGTTGCAACATCTCCTGCGCCGACTTGCGCGTAAACGTGAGGAGAAGGATGTTCGAAGGGTCAATGCCAGAATCAATCAGATAGGCCACGCGATAGACCAGCGTGCGGGTCTTCCCGCTGCCGGCGCCCGCGATCACAAGCGATGGCCCATCGCCTGCGGTGACCGCAGCCAGCTGCTGGGGATTTAAGGCTGCCGCATAATCGATAGACAGATTGCGAGGAGCGGCATCCTCAGGCTGGCGCTTCAAGATGTATGGTGTGATGTCCCGACTCATGGAGGAAGTACGGACGACTGCGCTGTATAACATTATAAACGAGCTCGTTTCAACGCGACACGCGAGGAAGTCAGTTATGCACGTGGCGCCAAAGTGGATGTAGTTCCGACTGGTAGGCAGGGGGTGGGAATCCGGTTGAGTAGTCGAAGACCAAAAACGATCGTAATGGGCAGATAGATCAGCATACCGACAAGACCCAGCAACGGTTCACCGATCCAGAATGTGATCACCAGATTAAAGAGCAGGACGCCATAATATAGAGTGCACCCTAGTAATAAGGAGGTGGTCACAGAAGATTGGTCGCTGTGTCGGGATAGCGGGGGCAGACGCCGATCCACGTAAAAGTAAATACCAAGTCCGACAGCGCCGACAACAGCCCAGCCTACGAAATTCATGAGGGGGATCCCGAAATACAAACCTGGATCGGGATAACCATAGATGCGTCCAAGAAACCAGCGGTCGCCACGTAGCGCGACCGGATCAATGATGACGTCGATAACAGTGAGAAACGTGGCCGTCAGCAGCAACGATGCCCATGAAGTCCTAACCTTCGGATCAAGGACGAGCTGTAGACGGCGCTCACTCCCTCCGGCCATCGAAGGCAGGAGAAACACTAACGCAAGGCAATAGCTGGCAAAAAGAAGAAAGGTGAACGAGAGCGAATCCATAAACGGGACATCCGCAATGTAGAGCTCTTGTCCGACCGTCGAGCCGGTGTAATAGTAGAAGCCAAACGGCAGGCCGACGCGCGTAGATGAATATTCGCAAATAAAGGCAGTGATCCAGCTGGCCAAGAAAAAGATACCTGTTCTCCGCCAGCCGAGGAGCCGCTGACCCACAACAAGAAAGGCCGCCAGAAAGATAAACACGTAAGGACGCAGCAGGACCGTCTTAACGAAGAGCAGCGGAAGATTTTCCATTGTAAAATTCGAGTGCGACCCTTTCCATGCTGCCGGAGCTTCCTACCGCGAGGCGTTTCCGCGGCGCATTGTGGACGACTCGCCGGTCTTTGCCAAGAGGTAACCGGCCGAAGAGTTAGGGCTGAAGACCCAGAAAAGGTGCGCATTTGGTCCCTCTCATCAGCCTCCTGGTCCCTTGGAGCCAAAGAATCACTCAGTTATAATGCCCCATTATCAACGCTCAGGAGCATACGTCGTCATGTCCACGGCCAACATATCCTACAGTGAACAGCAACGCTCACTCGCCGACCTGATGCTCGCAGTGGCCGGCGAATCGGTGACTGTATTGAAAAAACATGCCCCCGAACAGGCACTCAAACTCAAACGGCAAGATGAATGGAAGCTATATCTCGAGTTCCTCAAGGTGATTTTCAACTTGGCCGACCGGCTCTCCGCTTTTCACATTCCTGTCAAAGACCAGCCAGATTTTATGAGCGGACTGGAAGAGGCCGTGACAGCACGGCTGCGCGCGGTTCTGGAGCCGGCTTTCGGCTCCGGGGTCGATCAAAACGAGATCATGATAACGATCAGCGGAGTGGTCGCTGAAAGTCGCAAGCTTTATGAGGGCTACCGCTTTTCCATTACTGAAGACAGCAAGCTGAAGAACGAGATGTTCGACGCCTTCGGGGGGCGTATCGCCGACGCACTCGGTGTGGCCGACAATCCGCAAATCACATCGGCCGCAATGTTGTGTGCAATCGCGATGGTTCCGGCGATCACGGCGATCCTCAAAGGGGAACCCCCACCGTTGGCCGGAACGACGTCCCAGCCAGGCGGCAATGCGGCCTCACCCGTCGCGCCAGCGCAGAGGGGCGAGACCGGAAACGAGATCAAGCTCATCAGTGTTATGTCCGATGTTTCCGGGGACGAAATCGAAACCCGGTGGGGATTGCATCCCCGGTTTCGCCAGGACCTTACCGCTGACGAGATTCAGCAACTCACAAAACTCATGAACCGAGTTGCGAAAGTGCTTGGCGAACGGTATGCCGCCGTGGCATTCTCCGAGGAGTGGAATTCTTGGCATAAGGCCGGCCACGCCTAATCGTTTCGACAAGGGACCGTCTTCTCGTCCATTTCGAAGTTCACCCGACAAGGAGACTGCGTGAATACCACAAGCATCGATCCTGTGCGCACACATATCCCGGCCAGTCTGGCACGATTGCCTGAACTCTCTCACAACTTATGGTGGAGTTGGACCGTAGAGGCACGCCAACTCTTCGAGACGATCGATCCCACGCTCTGGTTTTACACGCATCACAACCCTGTCAAGTTGCTGGCTGACGTACAACCAGAGCGATTGGCCAAGCTGGCCGAGGATCCTTCATATCTCAGACAGTACTCCGCCGTGCTCAAACTGTTCGATGAGTACAGGGGAAATGGACGCAGCTGGTTCAGCATGCAGCATGCCGGCGAAACCAAGAAGGTCATAGCATATTTTTCGGCTGAATTCGGTCTGCATACGTCCATCCCGATCTACAGCGGAGGCTTGGGCATCCTGGCGGGGGATCATTGCAAAGAAGCAAGCGATCTGGGCGTTCCAATCGTGGGCATCGGCTTTATGTATCCCCAAGGCTATTTCCGCCAACGGATCACGGCAGAGGGCTGGCAGGAAGCCGCCTATGCTCCGTTTAACCGTGAAGAGTCTCCAATTCATCCAGCGGTGACACCTTCTGGCGAGGCCTGCCGCTTCACTGTCGATATGGGTGGTCGTAATGTCACGGCTGTCGTGTGGAGAGTTTTAGTAGGACGCATCCCGTTATATTTGATCGATACCGATGTGCCAGAAAACAGTGCGGAGAACCGGGCCCTCTCGGCTCGCCTGTACGGAGGCGATCAGGAGATGCGGCTGTGCCAAGAAATCCTCTTGGGCATCGGCGGCGTACGCCTGCTGCGCGCGCTCGACATTTCGCCTTCCGTGTGGCATGCGAACGAAGGGCATTCGGCATTCCTCACGTTGGAGCGCCTGCGGGAACTGGTTCAAAAAGGCCTCTCCCATGCCGAGGCAAGCGACATCGTGCGACAAAGCACCGTGTTTACCACTCATACCCCCGTTCCTGCGGGGCATGATGTGTTCCCACATTACTTGATGGATCGATACTTCGCCGGGTATTGGGAACAACTGAACCTTTCACGGGATGAATTTCTTGGTCTGGGCGAAACTCCGGAATCACGAGGACACGGTTTCAACATGACGGCCCTCGTGATGCGCCTCTCGGCGCATGTCAACGGTGTCAGCCGTGAGCATGGCCACGTTTCCCGCGAGATGTGGCAGCATTTTTGGCCTGGACTGCCCGTCGAAGAGGTACCAATCCGTAGCGTGACCAACGGTATCCATGCACCTACATGGATCGGGCAGGACCTGCACCGCCTGTACAGCAAGTCCCTCCACCCGGCCTGGTCGGAACATTGCGACGATCCAGCCATGTGGCAGCGAGTCCTGGATATCCCCGACCATGAACTCTGGGCCGTTCGTCAAACGATGAAGCGGAAGCTTATGGGTTTTATCCGTGAGCGCGCGCGCAACGGATGGATGCAGGGAAATCTTCAACCCTCCCAGGTGCTGAGCCGCGGCACGCTGCTCGATCCCGAAGCCCTTACGATCGGCTTTGCCAGGCGCTTTGCCACATACAAGCGGGCAACGCTCCTTTTTCAGGATCTCGAACGTTTAAAACGGCTCCTGCAAGACAAATGGCGGCCGGTTCAGTTGGTGTTCGCG
Organism: uncultured Nitrospiraceae bacterium; assembly: GCA_963794505.1. GTDB lineage: Bacteria > Nitrospirota > Nitrospiria > Nitrospirales > Nitrospiraceae > Nitrospira_C. The sequence continues at coordinate 244,308 of CAWCEG010000066.1, read as the reverse complement.
GGGAAGGCTCACCCCGCCGATGAGCCAGGCCGCTATTTTATCCACGAGGTCTTGAACTTCTGTCATGACCATAAGTTAGGCGGACACGTGGCGTTTCTGGAAGATTACGAGATGCACATGGCCAAATACCTGGTCCAAGGGGTCGACATCTGGCTCAATACGCCGCGGTTCCCCATGGAGGCGAGCGGCACGAGCGGGATGAAAGCCGCCCTGAACGGTGTCCTGCATTTCAGCACTCTAGACGGGTGGTGGAAGGAAGGGTACAACGGGGCGAACGGCTGGGGTATTCAGCCGTTACAGGGTAGCCAGGACCTACAGGCTCAGGATTTTCACGATGCCGAACAGCTCTACCGTCAGTTGGAGCAGGAAGTCGTTCCTCTGTTCTATCAACGTGACCTTGATGGAATTCCTCGCGGCTGGTTACAGATGGTCAAGGAGAGCATCAGAACCATCGCGCCGCAATTCTGCACGAAGAGGATGGTCAAAGATTACGTTGAGACGCTCTATTGCCCCGCGATGAGCCGCACCCCTTCAAACTGGTGAGGATCCTTCGCTGATCTACCTCATCTGCATGCTGCTTGCCTTCGCTGTGCCGTCCGACGCCGTTGCCGCCACCGCGACTTCTTCGGAGCAAGAAGCGAGGGAAGCATTCCGTCGAGCTGACTACGCGACCGTCCTGAAGCTCCTGCCCCCCCTATCTTCCGGAATGACGCCTTCGAAAGCATGGCTTCGGCTGGCCGTCGATAGTGCGATACATGTGGGGCGTCCCGAAGAGGGGCTGGAAATCTATGACCGCCTTGTGAAGCCGGGTCAGCCAGAAGATGTCCCTCTGCTTCAGCGGCTCGGCATCGGTTTCTTACGCGCCTACGTCCGCGATTCCAGCGAACACCTCCGCATTGCCGCATATACGGCATTGGCCGAGTTGAGTCTGCCTGACCAGCAATCCGTTTTGGAGGATGGCTTGCTGGACGCCTCACCCATTGTACGGGCACGAGCTGTGGAAGCGCTCGGCCGCGCCGGACTTGGTGCCCGTTCACAAGCGTTGCGACGCGCCTTGCAGGACGAGATCCCCTCAGTCCGTATCGCCGCGATGAACGTATTGAGCGAGGCCCAGGCGACAGAGATCATCCCCCATTTGGAAAAAGTGGCGAGAACTGAAGATGGCCCGGAAGCGGTATTTGCCTACGCCGCCTTGTATCGTCTCGGCAAGCGAGACATGCTGGTCGACATTACCGGCGCAGCCACATTACCGGACCGGGAGACGCGCATGGCCGCGCTCGGTGTACTTGGCCGGCTGAAGCACTCCTCGAGCCTCGCCGTGTTGAGCCAAGGAGTCTACGATCCGGAGCCACAAGTGCGTGCGTTTGCCGCGGGCGCCTTGGGCGAGCTCGGTCAACCCGGCGCCGTTGCTCCCCTCACGCATGCGCTCACCGACGAAAATCCCCGTGTGCGGGGAGCGGCGGCGGCAAGCCTCGGCCGCACCGGCGTGAGCGATTCACGTCCACTCCTGCATGCCCTGGCGCGCGATCCTTCCATGCAAGTTCGGGCCAGCGCTGTTGAAGGCCTCCTGCGATTGGGCGATCAGACCGCAGTCTTGGTCGCCACGGACCTGGCGCGCCATCCTGACCCCTCCGTTCGAGCCGCTGCTGCCCAAGCCATGGGTGCTGCATCTGATAAGCAAGCGTTGGCAATACTTCAAACATTGTTGCAGGATCAGCAGCCTCAACCCCGCCTGTTTGCAGCCAAGGCCCTGGGCAGAATCTCGTCGCCCGTTCTTCCGCTCATCAAAAAAGGGCTGCATGACTCAGATGCGGCGGTTCGCATTACGTCGGCGGGCAGCCTGCTTCGCCAGCTCGAACACGTCGCCAAGCCCTCGTCCCATCGAGGGCGGAAAGGATAGTCATGTGGAGATTTATCGGCGCACTCGTGATCGCCTTGGCCGCATTCGCCTTGGGACACTATTTTGGGCAGCGACCGGTAGGGACCTTGGAACAAACGGTCGGTGAGCTCCAGGGTTCATTGAAGGACATGTCGAGGAACGTCGTCGATACCACTATGGGTATCGAGCGGGATCTCAGGCGAAGGCAAGCGCTGCTGGACACCAAGTCCCGCGTGGTGCAGGCAAAGTCCGAACTCTTCGACAAAAACTTCGGGGAAGCGGCGAAGCAGCTCGCGGAAGGAGTGGACGCTCTTGAAAATGCCGTGAAAGGTGCTAAGCCCAGTGAACAGACTCAGGCTGTACGCGGATTGATCGGGACGCTGCAGGAAGTTCGGCTGGAACTCACGATGGGAAAACCAGTACCGCTTCGCAAACTCACCGAATTGCAGCAGAATATCGATCGGGAACTGAACAGGTAGCCGTCAGTTCAGCGAGGCGGATCCGGCTGGCTGCTTTTTCCATTTTGCCAGGATGCGTTCCACTCGCATGCGGACGACCATGTCGGGGTCCTTAGTCAGTGGCTTGATCGCTTCGCGTCCGCGTGGATCACCAATGGCTTCGAGCGCCGCTGCCGCTGTAAGCCGCGTGAACCAATCGGCGTCGGAAAGCATCTCAATCAACGGATCGACGGCTCCGCTGTGCTTGATACGACCGAGAGCTAAGACGGCCTGCTTCCGTACCATTTCATCCTTGTCTTTGAGGGCCTTGACCAGCCGTTCAAGCGCCGGCTCACCCAATTCGACTAAGGCGTTAGTCGCATCGTCTTTGAATTCATCGCTGCGCAATTGAAGCATGAGCGGATCGAGGACCCGTTCGTCCCGGATCTTGCCTAATGCCATCAGGACGTATTTTCTGACGTCCCAATCACGAACCATCTTGACCAGCATCTCCACGGCCGGAGACCCAATCTGACCTAACGCCTCGACCGCGACTTCGCGGACTTGCCAATCACCGTCGTAGAGCGCCTTACAAAGCGGTTCCACACACCGCTCATCACCCATTTCGCCTAACGTGATGGCTGCCTCACGGCGCACGACCCAGTCGGGATCCTTCAAGAGATCGATCTGAATGTCGATCTCGTCTTTAACCTTCTCCTCTTCGAGCATGACCGGTTCGGCCTGCTCGCCAGGGAGCTCCGTGGTTGAGGTCTGATCGCCGGTCAATTCCGCTGAGACCTTATCCGCCAACTCGTCGCTTGCGATCTCGGTTCCGGCCTGTGCTTGGGGACTGTCCTCGTTTCGCACATCATCCATAATCTCTATTCCTTCAACCGCTAGGCTGTTATGGATCTCTGCTCTCTTGCTTATCCCGCTGCTGGAGCTGCAGCGTCGGCTGGCTTCCCGCCGCCAGCATGTTTCTTCCTCAGGGCCAATGCCCGCCGTTTTCGTTGTTCACGCTTTAACCGCTTGCGCAATGACCGCATGGCGGCATCGCCTTGAGGATTGGAGTGTTGAGCCAGTTTCTCGGCAATCTTCTTTTTCAGCCTGGCTTCGTCCGATTCTGTTGTTTGTTTTTTGGGCATTGCCCACGGCCTCCTTTAGATCTGTCCCCATATCAGCTGACCAATAAAATGGCCAGTGGGAACAGTCAGTCTAGTGGAGCACTTTGCGTACTGTCAACCCGAAGCAGCAGCGAAAAAGAGCTGCTAGCTCAATTCAAGGGTTGCAATTTGCGCATGAGCCGTGTGGTCCGCCGCCAGCATGGCAGGAACTCGGCGAATACGGCGGGTGAGCAACAAGTCGCTGGGTAGGACACGGAGAAACGGTGTCATGGATGAGGAGGGCCGCGCCGGCACTCTATCCACATTGATGACCGAAAATGAAACTCTCTGAGGCTTCAGACAACTGCACGAGCTCAGGATGGCGCTGACCGACGATTTCCACTTGAACGTGTGCCACTCCCCCCTGTTCCATACCCAATTGGACAGCTGCGGCGTGGGAGAGATCAAGTATTCGGCCATTGACGTACGGTCCGCGATCGGTGATGCGTACGTGAAGATGCTTTCCGTTGGACAAGTTCACGACTCGCACTACGCTGCCGAGTGGCATGGTCCGATGGGCGGCGGTCAGCGCTTCCATATTGAAGATTTCGCCGTTTGCTGCCTGCTTACCATGAAACTGTCCACCGTACCAGGAAGCGACCCCGCGATCTTTGATGCCGACGTCGAATTGGGCATCACCTTTCGGAAGCCAGGAACAGGCCCCGAAGAACATAGCCTGTAACAGTGATGGTGCATAATAGCGCCTGACGTGTGTGCGAAGTATGGTTTGTCATGTTCAACACCTGTGATGCTCGGTTGATCTGACAAGGCCAAGGACACCTCGCCGTGATGTTCAAGCTAAGCCTGAACCGAACATCCAACAATACCGCGGCGGTACCCTTGGCCCCTACCTTGGTATGAAGGTAAAAGGCAATGAACGGGCGAAAGGGCACGCCAGCGGACTGCTTACGTTTCTGTATTTTTTATCTGGGCGGGAATTTCCGAATAACTTCAACCTCTTTATCCATAGCAAGCGGTCATCGTCCAGCAGGCTTACCGTAGGGCCGCGTGCTAGGCACCGAGCCGAATAACTTCCGCGAGGACACCGCCCGGCGCCTTGACATAGGTTAACCAGACTATTTCACCCTCTTGAATAGTATTAAGCGCTACTCGCTTTTTCCCCCGGATGATCTTGGTCTGAGCGGTCACCGCGGCTCCAACGGTCATGTGGTTCTTGGGACCCAAAGGGGTTTTCACCACGATAAGAGGCGGAGTTTGCGTCAGGGTGATCGCAATAACCGTCCCATGCACCTTATAAGTGCTGTGTACCTTGCCTCTCCCACCACGGCTGCGAGGCAAGAGACCACAGAGACACAGCCCAAACCGTGAACCAATAATACGTGCTCATGATGTCGATAGAGTGGGGAGGCGGTTCTGGGACCGAGCGGGACTCTAACAGGACCCAGTTACTTCTGTAAAGCTTCGCAGACCACCGCAGGCACGATGTTGACTGCCTCACCTCTCCTGAGTAAGATGCCGAGCAAGCGACATGTAAAGCTATGGCGAGTAGGACGCCCGCCTCGGTAACCCCGATCCCATCCAGAGCACCGAGCCATTGATCCGTTTCTATGATTGACGTTCAACAGATCACCAAACGTTACGGCCAACACACGGCCATCGACCAAGTGACATTTTCCGTCGCCAAAGGCGAGGTGTTGGCCTTTCTCGGTCCCAACGGGGCGGGAAAAACGACGACGATGCGCATCCTGACCTGCTTCATGCCGCCGACCGAAGGCCGGGCCACCGTGGCCGGCTATGACTGCCTCGAGCAATCCATGGACGTCAAGCGACGGATCGGCTACTTGCCGGAAACGCCGCCGGTCTATCAGGAACTGACGGTCGATGAATATCTTCGCTTCGTCGGCCGGCTCCGTGGGTTGGCCGGCGCCATGCTCACCGCCGCCATGTCGCGTGAAATCGAACGATTGGGTCTGGGCTCTGTGCAACATCGATTGATCGGCAACCTCTCGCGCGGCTACCGCCAGCGCGTCGGTCTCGCGCAAGCGCTCATCCACGATCCGCCCGTGCTGATTTTAGACGAGCCGACCGTCGGCCTCGACCCCAAACAGATCATCGAGATCCGGGAATTCATCAAAAGCCTGGCAGGATCGCATTCCGTGATCTTGAGCACTCACATTCTCCCTGAAGCCACCGCGGTCTGCCAACGCGTCGTCATCATCAGCGGTGGGCGCATTGTCGCCGAGGACACTCCCTGACCGATTGTCCACCCGGCTTCGCCATTCGGAAAAGATCGCCCTGACCCTGACTCGGCCGCCCGGGAACGCCGAAGCTCGGCTCCGCCAAGTCGACTGGCGTGCTTGCATGTGCACGCGAATGGGCCGACAGGACATTTTTTGCTTGAAAGCCACCTGGGCAAAGACATCAGGGAAGACATTGCTCGGCTGGCTGTCACCAACAACTGGGGGCTCATCGAACTCAAATCGATTTCCATGACGCTGGAAGACGTGTTCCTCAAGCTGACCAGGCACGAGGAAGGGTTGTCCCAGGCCCGCGATCGTGGCGGCGGACCCTGTCGCGGTCATCAAGGACAAGACGGAGTTACCGTCATGACACCGGTCAACACCATCCTGGCGAAAGAATTACGTTCGTACTTCGTCTCTCCGGTCGTGTATGTCGTGGGAGCAGTATTTCTGCTGATCGTCGGCCTGCTCGCATACCTCTATATTGTCTTCACCGGCGCTCAAGCCATCCAACTCATGCAGGTGCAGGGACAGGCCCAGATCAATCTAAACGATCTTGGTATTTCGCAATCTTTTCAGCAGCATTCGGTTCGTTTTGCTGATCGTCCTTCCGATTCTGACCATGCGGCTGTTCGCGGAAGAGAAGAAACTGCGGACGTTCGAATTGCTCATGACCTCCCCGGTCGGCCTGAACGAAATCGTCGCTGGCAAATTCATGAGTGTATTCCTGTTGTTTTTGGGGTTATTGGGCCTGACGGGTCTGATCCCGTTGACCTTGCCGCTGTTCAGCGATTTCGATTGGTATCCCGTTCTGACCGGTTATCTCGGTCTGGCATTGCTGGGGGCGCTCTTTCTCTCCGTCGGCGTCCTCGCCTCGGCTTTGACTGAAAACCAAATCGTCGCGGCCTTCGTGAGCTTCGGCTTACTGCTCTTTCTCTGGCTGCTGGGCAGGACTCGGATCCCTCCTTGGCGACAGCGACGGCGGGCCAGCTCATGTCATACCTGTCGTTTATGGAACATTACGACCACTTGGTCCGCGGACTCATTGACACGCAGGACCTGGTCTATTTTGTCAGCTGCGCTGATCCTCATGCTGTTTCTCACGCATCGTGTCATAGACTCCACCAGGTGGAAATGAATCTCAAGACCATCCCTCTTGGCGTCGATCGGATTGGCGCTGGCGCTTGCCGGCGCAGTCGGCCTACCACTTCTCACCGGAACAACTTTGGATCGTGACGGTTGCAGAAAGTCTCGCACTTCTCTGCTTGATTCTCTTTTTCGTTGTACACCGGGACGCGTTCAAAACCTTTTCGTCACGCCGCTCAACGAGAATGGGCGCCAACAGCATACTGATGGTGATGTTGTTCCTCGGCATCCTGGCGATCGTGAATTTTCTTGCCGCGCGTCACTCCGTTCGGTGGGACTTTTCAGAAAATCAAAATTTTTCGCTCGCGCCGCAGACACACCGGGTTATCCGTAGCCTGCCGCGCGACGTCAAGATCACGGTCTTTACGCGTGAAAAGGACCCCGGGTACCAAGCATACAAAGAGCGGCTGGACAGCTATCGCCAGGCGAGCCCGAAGATCGCCGTCGAATTCGTAGACCCGGAGCGCCAACCGAAAATGGCACAGAGCTATGGCATCACAAGAAGCGATACGGCCGTCTTCGAAAGCGGCGTGCAAACCGTTCGCGTGACCAATCCGTCAGAAGCCGAGCTGACAGGCGCGCTTATCCGCGTGTCGAAAGACGACAAGAAGCGGGTCCTGTTTCTGGAGGGACACGGAGAACCCGGCACCGAGAACCGCGAACGCACCGGATTTTCGATGGCCAAAGAAATCCTGGCTAAACAAGGCTACGAAGTCGGGACTCTGAGTCTCCTGACTCAATCGGCCGTACCAGACAATACGGCCATCCTGGCGATCGCCGGTCCGCGCAAACCTATGACCAATGAGGAATTGAGTCGCATTCACGCCTATGTCGAAAAAGGTGGGCATCTCCTATTGATGGTCGATCCTGACACCCAGGCGGATTTCACTGCTCTACTGAAGCCGGTGGGGTGTTGAATTAGGCCGTGGCGTGCTCGTTGATTTGCAGGACCGGTTGGCACAAGGAGACCTCACCGCGCTGCTCGTGAGAACCTTCACCGAGCATGAGATCACCCAAGACATCAATGCCGCCGTCTTGTTTCCTCTCGCCCGTCACGTTACATTCAACGAGCAAGTTGGAAAAGACTGGGATTTTGTGCCGCTCGCCCGGACGTCCCCAAATAGCTGGGCTGAAACGGACTTGAAGGGCCGCGTGGTGAGCCTCAATGAGAAAGAGGACATCAAAGGTCCGCTGCCCATGGCCGCTGCGCTTGCACCGAAAACACCTCCGGCTGAAGGCAAACCCAGGCCTGCCATCGTCGTGATCGGGAATTCGACCTTCGCGAGCAACGCGTTCGTGAACTTTCCAGGCAACAGTGACTTTTTCCTCCACACGATCGCCTGGTTGGCCCAAGATCGAGACATGATTAGCATCGGTCCCAGAGACCAGGTCTTCCGTCCGTTTGTCCCGAACCCCCTTCAAGAGCGCACGCTCCTCTATGTGCAGGTCATCTTCCTGCCCGCCCTGGTGCTCATCGCAGGAGTTCAGGTCTGGCGCAAACGCCGCCGCCTCTAATGACGCGTTATTGGCCGACAGCCGTCATGGCGCTCGTGCTTACGGCGCTCGGGCTCTATCTTTACCTCGTCGAATTTCCCGCCAAAGAGTCGCAGGAACGAGAAGCGACCACGAAAAAGAAACTGCTGACGGTCGACGAGCAGGCGATTACCTCGTTGACTTTCAAGACCGATCGCGAGGAACTGGCCTTTGAACGGACTCCGGACAAAGGGTGGATGCTGGTCAAACCGATCCGGACCGAGACGGACACTCGTGAAATTCAGCAGTCTGATTCGTGCGCATCGTGCTGGGATCGGTTCATCGAGTCGTGGAAACCAATCCGACCTCATTGGCACCGTTCGGACTCGACACGCCGGTCACGACCCTCCAGATCCAGGCCGGTAACGAATCGGAGACCTTGCTCATTGGCGACACGGGCCCGCTCTCTTCAACTCTGTATGTGCTTCGGAACTCGGATCATGCCCTGCTGCTGACCGATCTGGCCCCCAAGGATTTTGTGAATAAATCGCTGATGACCTTCCGACGCAAAGGACATCCTCCACCTGATGTCGGGAGGCATCGATCGAATCCGGCTGACCTACCCCACCACCGAGATGGTGCTGTACCGGGTCAGCGACAAGCCGAAACCCAAATGGAAAATTCGCTATCCTGTTGAAGCGGAAGCAGACATCAATGAAGTGAGAATGCTGCTGTTTCGGCTGGAAGATCTGAAAGCCATGGGCATCGTAGATCCAGGCCCGGCTCGCGATACGCTGGCTCGAAACATTGAAACAGCCCAAAGTAAAAATCACCGTTCATGGGCCGGATAGCGACCAGACCGTCAAGCTGTATCAGCCGAATCCGTCAAGCGGCGAAGCCATCGCGGAAACGACGCCGGATGCGCCGCTCTATCGAGTGAACCCGACCTTCGTCAAAGAATTCACGAAGGACCTCTATGCCCTTCAAGACAAGCGCCTTCTCGGCGCAGAAGAACACGACATTGCGCTTACTTAGTGTGAAGACACGCTCGGAGCGATACACGCTCATTCAATCAGAATGGGGAATGGGTGTCTGGAAGATCGCCCGACGGAGAAGCTCAATCAGCAGACCGTCAATCTGTTCGTCAGCCGCGTGGCCAACGTTCCCGCGGAAGAACGGGTTCTCAAACAAGCCGGTCCTCTGGCGCCTTATGGACTGGTGAACCCGGCAGCGGAATTTGTCGCAACCGGAAGGGATGGCAAAGTGACGGGAAAACTGTTGATCGGCGACCAGGCCAACGGTCTTGCGTTCGCCACTGGCCACCGGCTCCAAGGTATCTATCAAATCCGTGCGGATCTCCTCAAACAAATCCCTACCACAGCTGAATTGGTTGCCGGCGGACCTGAGGGATCGTCGAGTTGATCATCGGGTAGCGTTCGGGTCAATCGGTTCCTGATGTGTGCGTTTTTCCGCGATCTGCTCGTCCATGCACCGTGCTCGCAGACGATACTCATCCGGGAATTCTTTTGAACAGTGCGCAACCGCAACGGAATAGTCTTGCAAGCTGACGCCTTTCGGTGGGGGACTTTGCAGTTTTTGAAATGCTCGTGTCTCCTGCTGTTGGCACTGTAGCCGCATTCGGACATCGTCAGGCCAATTCTTGGCGCATCGTTCCTGGATAAGCGAAAGATCCTCATGCTGAAGACGTGGATCAAGGGGAGTTGAGCGGGATTTTTCGAGCACGCTCATCTGCTGCTCGATGCAGGCGGCCCGCATGCGAGAATTGTGAGACCAGTCACGAGAGCAGGTCTCCTCGATCACTTTTTCAGGATTATCGAGAGCCGAGGCGTCATGCGTTCGAAGCAAGCCTAACAGTGCTAGAACACTGCCGCCAAATGCCACGATAACGTTCATGCTTGCACCTTACCTCAAAAGATGGAGACGGACAACGGGACCGCCGCCTTCTCTGGACACTCGTCGCAGATGTGCGCTAAATTCCTCGCATGCCCCCGTAGCTCAGTTGGATAGAGCAGCGGTTTCCTAAACCGCGGGTCGCACGTTCAATTCGTGTCGGGGGCACCAATGTTCCGTCTCGTAAGAACCACATCTCTTCCAATCCAACCAGAGTGTTCTGTTTCAAAGCTACTTTAGAAAACCTGTTTATGCCTCCTCCGGGAGACTCTTGAGGCCGCTAGCTTCACCTTAGTGGGGATCAAAGAAGGCAGAAACAATCATCCTGCATGTCGGCGTCCAAATTAGACTCTTTTTCAGTTTCCTGGGGATCTCTCCGTAGGCCAAATCGTACAAAAACTCTTTAACAATCATATTGATATGAGCACAGGACGTGGTAAGCTTGAGCTATGGATGAACCAGCAGTGAAAAAGTTTTTCACCTCGGTTCGTGAGCTCCGAGAAGCGATGGCCGCGGGTATGCATCTCGACGATTTCGATCGGCTTTGTCTCGAGAACTATATCGCTCTGCTTCAGTTGAGCTACATCGATTGGAAAAAGCAATATTATCCGAATCAGCTGGATATCCGTCTTTCGGATCCCGCCCGTGAAAGCGACGACAATCCAGTGTACCCTCGTTCACACTGAGCGGTTGAAGGGTTTCAGCGTAGTCTCGCCTCACTGCCCATTTCAGCAAGCTGGACCATCAGCTAATACTGCCCCGCATCCTCATGCCACCTGGCTGCGGCTATGACACCGCAAAACCTCCATTAATGCACTAGCATGCTTCGGGTCAATGGAGTGGTAATTACGTACCCTCCTGAAGAATAGGAACCTGTACCAGAAGGATGCCGAGTCCGGCGCCCACCTTTGGAAGTACCGCCTTTGGGTCTCAACAGGAGCTGTCGTACCCGCTAGGCTTGATGCGGGCGTGAACAAAGGAGGGCATTATGACTTGCCGACGTTGTCACGGGTGCATGGCACGAGACCACTTCCTGGATTTGCAGGAAAGCGGCGGCGAATGGTGGCTGGAAGGCTGGCGCTGCATCAATTGCGGACACGTGTTCGATCCGGTGCTTGAGAAAAACCGGCGCCTTCACGCGGCGGCAACAGCATCGGTGGAGGCTCAGCAGTCAGTACCTCTCGAACCGGTTGCTGCCAGCGAACAGGAAGATTCTCTGGACGTCGCCGCCTGAGATGCGCTCGTGTATTTTGGCGCCTCGCCGCCGGTATCTGTGCTGACTTTCCGCTGTTTTGTTGCCTGTCTACAGGACGTGGGCTACACTTTGGCCACATTCTATGGCACGTGCAAAATCGGAGCGGGCGCGGTCGAAAACCCTTGCGATCGACGACCTGACCCAAAGTATCGAACAATTGCAAGCGTTCCTTCCCACCGTCGAAGACTTGGGACGGGAAGGGTTTCCTTACCTGGAGGGTGCGAAGGCCAGGACAGAACTTCAGCTTCGTGAGTGCATTAAACGCGCCTTTGGAGACAAATCCCCAGAATTCCAAGCTCATCGCCACCACAAGTTCGCGGAACCCAAGCAGACCGCAAACCTCATCCGTAACCTGATTGCGTCACTGGAGGACAAGAAGCTCGAGCTGCAAGGCCTGAAGCCCCCGGCTCCAGAGCCATCGCCATCTCCGACAGAGCCCCCTCGCCCAACGATGACGCTGGTGCCTCCATCAACATCCCCAGCACCGGCCCCATCAGTCACCTCTTCAATGACGTCAACGCCGCCAGTGACCCTGCACGTGACAGCAACCACCAAAACAGAGCAGTCAGCGGCTGTCGCTGCAGCAATTCCTCCACCTGTTGCCGCGGCGCTGCCTGTGGGGGTAAGTTCGCCACCGCCGGCTCAATCCATACCGTCGCGAGCGCCCATCGAGCCCATCTCATCGTTATTTCGAACGCAGGAGACGAAACCGATGCCGCCAGTCCCCACACCCAGCACAGCTCCGCCGCCTCCTCCGCCTTCACCACCTGTACTACCGCCAGTTGAACCGGTCCGTTTTTCGGCAACGCAGGAAGTGCCGCCGCCACAGCCATCAACGGCCCCAGCGGTGAGTCCGCCCACTCCTGCTACGAACGTGTCCGCATCGAACGCCTTGCCGTCCGAAGCCGATCATCTGCCGATCACGAAAAAACTCTGCCAACGATTTCATTTTGTTGCACGGCAGTTGCGCTTGCGAGGTGAGTATCGCTCGAGCGTGAGCGTCGAGGACGAATCAGACGTACAGGATCTGCTCCACGCCCTTCTGCGATTACAGTTTGACGACATCAGCACCGACGAATGGACACCCGGCTATAGCAACGGAGCCTCTCGCACGACCTTTCTCCTGAATCATGACCGTCTCGCCGTCGTCGCGAAGAAAACACGCGCCGGGCTCACCATGAAAGATCTGAAAGATCAGGTGCGGGCGGACATCGAGCGGTATCGTGGCCGCGGTCGATGCACCCACTTGCTGTGCTTCATTTACGACCCGGACGGGCGTATCGGCAACCCGCGAGGAGTAGAAAGCGAACTGGCCAGCATCAGCGAACAGTTTAGCGTCGACATTGTCGTCGCACCAAAGTGAGGCAGGTATGAAAAGACCGAAACCCGCTACCGCGGCTCCGGATCAACGCTCGGGACCCGCTCCCGCTGCATTGACAGGGGCTTCGGGTATCCGCTACGTTGGTAAAGAGCCTGCCATTCCGGCGGTGCCTTGTACGATCCATGCACCGGTAGATGGTGGAGTGGTCATGGCCGACCGAGCGTATATTTTGATTCAGGTCTTGCCGGGACAAACCAGCCGTGTGGTGCGAGCGCTCGGGGAGATTAAGCAGATCAAAACGATCGATCCGTGCTGGGGCAAACCTGATATCATCGCGGTGGTCGAAGTACCCGATCAAGATGCGTTGACGCAACTGGTGCTCAGCCGTATTCATTCGATCGACGGCGTCTCACAAACGGATACGCACCTTGTGTACCGGCTAAAGGACACGAAACCCAAGTGAATTTGCGCCGCACTCAGCTCCTGCTCACCCTGCCTTTGCTCGCCGGCCTAGCCTGCGGCGGGCCGACTATCCCCCATGACCCCGACGTGATCGACGTGACGTTGCCTGCATCGGCCGTGGACGTTCGGACGGCAGTCATCCAGGTGCTGACCGATGGCGGATATGAAGTGGACCGAGAGGACGACCAGAATGTGACAACCGGATACCGGAAAGAAATCAGCGGACCCTGGGATGGGTTACTCCGCTGGCGCTTCGGCACAGGCAGGAGCCGTATCGATGCTCTGGTCACACCCGCCGACGAGCAAAATACTAGACTCAGATTGCACGTGCAGTATGAAGGGAAGGATGGAATCTTTACGCGGTGGGAGAATTCACCGACAGCATTGCCTCAGAGTGCGGAGAACCAACTCCGGCTGATCAAGAACGCCCTGCACATCCTCTAACCGCTACCCGGTCTCTTTCTCGCTCCCTTCGACTTCATCCCCGAGATCCAATCCAAAACGTTCGGCCATGCGGTAGAGGGTCCGGCGATCGATGCCCAAGATCTTGGCCGCTTTGACCTTATTCCCTTTCGTTTCTTTGAGCACACGTACCAAATGCCGCTTCTCGACTTCCTCGAGTGTGAGACACACCGGCTCGGCGGCTTCCGGCGTTTCTCGCTTGGCGTCAGGATGAACAGGAGCTTGTCGGACTGGGGCGGGCAAGTCATCCGGCGTTAGAAGCGGCCCGTGACTGAGCGAGACGGCGCGTTCGATCGCATTCTCCAACTCACGGACGTTGCCCGGCCACCGATATCGATTTAAGAGGTCCATGGTGTCGGGATGAAATCCTCGCACGGCGGTCGTCGTGCCGGCGGCGCACTTCTGCAGAAAATGATGGGCGAGCATGGGAATGTCTTCCCGGCGCTCGGTCAAAGACGGCAAGGTGATGCGGACTACGTTCAAGCGATAAAACAAGTCGTCTCGAAATTTGCCTTCCTTGACGAACTGTTCCAAGTCCCGATTGGTCGCTGCAATAATCCGCACGTCCACTTTAATAGAATGCGTCCCGCCAACCCGGCGGACCTCATGATCCTGCATGACGCGCAATAACTTCACTTGCAGAGCCTGCCCGAGCTCGCCGACTTCGTCGAGAAAGAGCGTGCCGCCGTTAGCCGATTCGAACAGTCCAGTCTTCGTCCCCACCGCCCCTGTGAACGCGCCCTTCTCATAGCCAAACATTTCCGATTCCAGCAGCGTATCCGGCAAGGCGCCGCAGTTCACCGGCACAAAAGGTTTGTCGCGTCTGGGACTGTTCCCGTGGATGGCGCGTGCAATCAACTCTTTCCCCGTCCCGCTCTCTCCCTGCAACAACACCGTGCTCTTGCTCTCGGATACACGAGCGACCAGCTTATAGACTTCCAGCATTGCCGGGCTGCTCCCGACCAGCGGCGACCACTCATCCTTGCTCTTGAGTTCTTCGCGAAATTTTGTGTTTTCCCGTAACAGGCGGCAGTGGTCGAGGCTGCGTTGGACGACGAGCTTGATCTCCTCCTTCTTGAACGGCTTGGCCAGATAGTCGTAGGCCCCTTGTTTGATCGCCTCGATCGCACCCTCCAGCGATCCGAAGGCGGTCAAGACTACGATCGCGGTGTCCTGGCTCATGCGCTTGAACTCGCGCAAGACCGTCAATCCGTCTACGGCGCCCATGCGGATATCTGTGAGGACCAAATCGACCCGGCCTTCACGTCCTCGCGCAATGGCTTCTTCGCCGCTGCCGAAGGCTTCGACATCGTAACCCTCTTTCTTCAGCGCCTCGGCCAACAGCTCCCGAGCCACGGCATCATCGTCTACGACTAAGATTTTCGCTGCCTGCATGACGTCCTCTAGGCCAGCCCTTCCGGCACCAAAATTTTGCCGGGCAGGATAATAGTCACCGTTGTTCCTCGTCCCTGTTCGCTCATCAATGAGAGTGTCCCACCGTGAGCATGGACGGTTTCCCGGCTCAAGAATAGCCCCAAGCCTGTCCCCTTGCCAACCTCCTTGGTGGTGAAAAAGGGTTGGAAGGCCCGCTGAACGTCGGATTGCGGCATCCCGACACCGGTATCGCGAACGGCGACCGTGACGACCATCGGCGACATATCCGGAGCGACTCGCTGGCCGGCTTCCAGTTCTTCCGTCGTCGCGGCTCGCGCGCCCGCATGCACGATGACCGTCCCCGGCTGTCCGGTTGCAACCAGCGCGTTGGTGAGCAAGTTTACGAGAACCTGATGCAGCCTTTCCGCGTCGGCCCAGACCGACGGAATGCCGATAGCCATTTCATTCGTCAGGGTGACGCCCTTCGCGTGAAAAGCCGGTTCCATCAAGACCGTGGCCGGGGTGATGACCTGCTCGACCGACATCCATTTCGGGTCCGGTTTCCGTTGCCTCGTAGACGAGAGAAGATCCTGGATGATGCGTACCACGCGATTGAGCTGCTCATCAATGACCGTGATCCGCTTCTTCATGTCAGGCGTGACGCCGGGTTCCTCGCCGAGGGCTTGGACATGCCAGGCGATGGAATGCAATGGCGTTCCCACTTCGTGCGCCACTGATGCCACCAACTGCCCAACTGCTGCCAACCGTTCGGAGCGATTCAATTGATCCTTGGCATCAACCAGCAAGGCATTTGCGCGGAGCAGACTTTCCGTTTGGTGCGCCAAGGCCTGGCGCGCCGTTTCCTCCCGCACTTTGTGCTCTTCCCGAGTCATCAACACGTAGGCGACAATCAGCAAGACGCCCGCCACGACCGTGCGGTTGATGACGGCCGCCTGGAAGCGGCCCGGCTTCGTTGGCTGCAGTAGACCCAGATACGTCGCCGCGACGCAGGCCACAACCGTTGCCACCATTAAGGGACGGCTGTGAAGCGTGGCAACCAGCAGAATGGGCAACACGAAGGCATAGGCTCCGACGATGTTCGCCGGCGCCACGGTTTCCAACACGACGATGACGACAAACACTGCTGCCGCGATTGTGAGAATGACCCAATTTTTTTGCTTGGGCATGTTGGACCTGACCTGATAGGAACTCGCCACCCTCCGGCGACAAAACAGCGCGGCGATACTTCTTCACCCGCCCACTCGCCGCCTGTCGGAACAGGCGTTTTCCCAGGCGGGCGTGCAGTCTCGAGCCAGCGAGTGCGAGGCTGACAGATGTTCCAGAGTCCGTTTTGTGCAGCGTCTTAACCGATTGGGCGGGTCGAACGCAAGGTCGCGCCCAGCTCGCGGAGCCGTTCATCACCGGCCAGATTCTCTACGCGGCTGGCGTACTTCCGCCGCCAATTCGGATGGTTTTCGACCGTTCCAGGCAGGTTGGTCTGTGAAATTTCCTCCAGGCCGTCTTCAACATTCGCCAGGACAAACCATGAAGGTGTACGCGACAGGTAGGTATGGATCGCCCGGCACAAGGCCGGCGTCATGGCAGGAACGGTCGCCGGATCGTCGCTGACGTCGTCGGGCAACAACCCCTCCTGCTTGAGGGCGGCCAACATGCGACCTTTGTCACGTTGCCGTTCGTCCCAGGCTAGACGACGGCTGGCGTCATCCCGAAAGGCGCCTAAGCCAGCTCGTAGCTGGATGTCTTCACCGGACCAAAATCCCGTCAATGTAGGCAAATCGTGTGTCGTCACGACCGCGAGCGCCTGCTGCGGATACTCGTTCGGGGCCTTCCAGGATCCATCGCCGCGGCGTTCGAAATAGAAGACTCGATACGACAGCACTCCGGCTTTCGACAATTGGTCTCTGACCCAATCGGGAACCGTGCCGAGATCTTCTCCGATGACAACCGTTTTGGATCGAACACTCTCCAGGGCAATGATGGCCAACAGATCCTCGAACGGATAATGGACGTACGTGCCCTCCGCTGCGGCCTTGCCCTTGGGAATCCAGAAAAGCCGGCACAGCGCCATGACGTGATCAAGCCGGATGGCACCTCCAAAGCGCATATTCCGTCGCAGCAATTGAACCAGCAACTCATAGCGGCTCGGACGTAACGCTACTGGATTGATGGGCGGCAGCCCCCAGTTCTGTCCCTCGGGCGCAAACGCGTCGGGCGGAGCACCGCACTCGGCATCCAGTGCGAGCACTGATTGGTACATCCAGGCCTCCGCGCCGGTGCGTTCCGCTCCCAGAGCCAGATCGTTATAGACGCCAATCGGCATCCCCACAGCTTCGGTTGTGCGCTGGACTTCATGGAGTTGTTCGGAGGCGATCCATTGGACGTATTGGAAAAAGCGAATCCGCTTCCGATGGCGTTTGCCGTATTCCTTTACAGCGGACCCCGGCGACAGAAACTGCTTGGGCCAATCTTGCCAACTGACGTGCTTCGACTGGATCAACCGCCGCTCTTCTTCAATGGCCTGGAAGATCGCGTACAGTTCGAGCGCCTCGCCTTCGGCCTGGATAAATCGCTCGAGCAGTTTGGCCCGGACGGTTTGGGGCTCGAGATTCGGCTCCGCGCCCGCATAGCCCTCCTTGAGGAACTGCCGATAGGCCAGGTCCAACATCGTGCGTTTGGCGGTCGCGATCGCATCGTAGTCCACGCGCCGGTTCTCGCGCAGCGCCTGGAGCTTGGCTTGAAATTCCGGCGCTCGATACTGCTTTTGCGCATCCTCCGAGGCGAAGAACTCGGGGAGCCGTTCGAGGTCGATATATAGTTCGTTGATCGCCAGCCGGCTATATGGCGCATATGGACTCGTGTGGTGCGGCGCAGTATTGCGGATCGCGTGCAGTGGGTTGAGGCCGACGAGTGCGGCACCCAAACTTTTTCCGGCCCATTCGACGATCTGATTCAGATCCGTGAAATCTCCACAGCCCCAATTGCGTCCGGAGGACAGCGAATATAATTGGAGGGCAAGCCCCCAGTAGCGTTGGCCGACTTCCAAGGCCGTCGGCACGTAGCACTGCCGCGGCGCGACGATCAGCCTAAGCGTACCGCTCGACCCACCGACTAGTCCCTCGGCACGAATGATGAGATCATAGTATCCAAGCGACAGGCTTTTGGGCGCGGGGAGCTCGACTCGTACGCGCCGCGCGCCATCAATGAACTTTACTTCGGTCGCGGCCAGACCCGGGCCGGCATGTCCTTCCTGCAGCAGCTGCCCCGATTCGTCCCTCAACTCCCATTTGACGACGACCGAGCGCTCTTTCCCGTCTTCGAGCGCGAAACAACAGACAACCGGCGCACCGACCTCCTCGTCGTGCAGAATGCGGACCGGATCGCAGGGCCTGCGCCAGGGCGCCTCATCCCATTGACGCACCGCGACAGCAAGCGTCGCAGTCGAATCCACTTGAAAACCCATCGCTCGAAGAATGTCGCGCTTGGTGTGATCGGCCGTGACGTGGCGGACGCCGCTGATATCGTGATACTCCGCCGCAATACCGACTCGCTCAGCGAGGCCCGCAAGCAGCGTTTGCTCCGTGTCATCCATAAATTGTGAGTCTGCGTGAAGACGAAACGCAAGTCAAGCTATCCTATTGTTGTTGTGAGTGATTTCTCTAAAATACGTAATGGAACAGCTGCTCGAATCAATTGGCCGTTTCGAATGGAACCCAAGCAATCACACGATGAAGCCATCGGCGCCGTTCGAGATGCGGCATCCTGGGACCTCGACCCTGAGTGGAAGCAGCTAAGCATGCGTGGTAGCATAACCGCGGGCGGTCAGAAATTTGCCACCTGATATCTTGAGGAGGCGGACATGCCAGCCCATCGAATGATCTGTTATCATCTGTGTGTTCCCGCCATTGCGCTACTCGCCCTCACCGCCCAGGCGGCAGAACCAACCAACACCCGTCTTGAGATCTCGGGAGACTATCGCTACAAGGTTCAAGCCACCGAGTTGCCCGCCGATGCAAAGGATCTTGCCTGCCGGGAAGCACTGCGCCAGGCCGTCACTAACTCGACCCTCTACCGGGAGCACACGGCATCAATAGTCGATCCCCTGCTCTTGCGCGATATCGCCTCGACGCTCGCAACCCGTCACGTGCAAGACCAGGAGATCTTGGAACAAGGCGAACATGGACGAACGGTCTTCTGTCGCGTCAAGGCCTACCTGCCGGCCGATGAGAGCGCACGTGCGATCCGGACGCAACTGGCTGGCGGGCCGGCACCTTCAGAAGGATTAGATCAAAACCGTGTGCTGCGGCTGCTCAGCGTGAAAGAAGAAACCCCCGGCACGCTCGTGATTCAGTATCAGGCGCTCAAACGATTGGATTGGCTCAATACCCATTATCAGGGAGGCCTGCGCGACTCAGCCGACATCATGGTGGACTTCTATGACGCGCAAGGCCTGCTCTTGGTCAACAGGCGCTACGAAGCGCGGCGAACGATCACCGGCGAAGACGTTATGAGCCCCGGCGCCATCGGCATTCTGCAAGTTCCGAAGCCCGCCGCGGCCAAAAACTATCGAGTGTGGTTGGTGAAATAGCCTAAAGGTCTACCGGCTTAACGTTGTGCCGATGGTGCATTCGGAGACATCTGTCGACACCGCTGTTCGGAGTAGCTCGCAATTAGCTCTTTGATCTTATTGCGTAGGATGTCACGATCCTGTAGCACTTCTTCGAGGTACTTGGTTTTTTCCAGCTCAGGGAAGTCCTTCACGTAGCTGCCCTTCTGCTGAAGATAGACATCCGGCAGGGATGAGATCGAAGTAAAGTTGACCGGTAGCGCAACTGTTTGTTGAAGCGCCTTCGCGGTACCGATTTCGATTCCTCCGGTTGGAACCGAAATACCAAACACCACGAACTTTCCTTGGCCCGTGAATGTCCCCTGCAGCGTCAACGTAAAATCTTTAATCATTACAGGGACAAGCGGGTTTGGCCTGCGGTAAAAACACTGCGCCTGAAGAATGGCCCTGTTGAACTCGTCCTCTTGGATTGCGTCCCTGCTGAGAACGTCGTGAAGGCTGACACCCGAAGCCGCCTTCATATCGTCCTCCACGCCTCTGAGCGCCACATCCAGACCCACCGGTTTGGCAATCTCGCTCGTACATCCGGCTATCGTCACACTCAAAAAGACGATGGCGACCACTCGCTGTCCACAGTGCATAAAAAGACCTCATGATTTGGTCAAGGGATAATCAGGAAGGGCGCCTCCTTCCTAGTATCGGCAAGGTAGGCGGTCGACTTATCGGTGTCAAGCGTAAGACCAGAGCGAGGTGTTCGAGACGAGCGGTCTCCTTCCCGCACAAGACGCGATAACTACGTATATGGGCAAGTGTCCCTCTCGCCTTCTTCACAAAGCGATCACAATGCCCAATCACCCACAGCAATGCCCGCAAGGTTAATAGAGGACAACAAACTTCGGGCTCGATACACTGCTACCGCTCCCGCAGGCTTTCTTTGACAGACTTGAGCAGAGGGCTCAGAAGATATTCGATCAGACGGCGCTTCCCCGTCTTGATTTCAACCGTGACGGCCATCCCGGGCGAGAGGTTGACCTGCTTTCCTTCGACCTCAATTGTTGAGCGGTCCATGCTCACCCTCGTGGGATAGACAAGACCCACTTTTTCGATGGGCGCGGCATCGTCGGACACGGACAATACCCTGCCTGGGATCGTCCCGTACAAGGTAAACGGAAAGGTTTCGACTTTAATTTCGACCGGTTGCCCTTCCTTCACGAAGCCCACATCTTTGTTCTCCACCTGAGCTTCTGCCTCAACCGGATGATCTTGCGGCACAACGATCAAGAGTTGTTGAGCGGGCGTCACCACGCCGCCGACCGTGTGCACCGCCAGCTGCTGCACCACACCGTCAATCGGACTCATCAGCCGCTGGAGATCCGCCTTCTGGCCTGCTTTCGTCACCTCCTGGAACAGCGAGGCAGATTTTGTTTCGATCGTCGAGAGCTCCGCCTGTTTGGTCTGCTGAAACTCGGTGACGGCCACCCGGTAGTTGTTTTGCGCCTCCGACAGCGCCGCCGCGTCCTGCATCAGTTTCTTGCGCTGCCCAGCCAGTTCCTGCGTCTTGTCGATTCGTTGCTGTTCCGCCTGAATGAAATCCAGCTTGCTCGCGGCCTCTTGTTCGAACAACGTCTTGAAAGTATCGGCTCTCTCTTCTTCCATCGGCAGGGTGGACTCCAGCCGGCGAATATTCTCTTTCGTCTCCTCCAGTGCGGCCTTGCGTTGCGCTATCAGGTCTCGTGCCGCGCCAACGCGAGCCTGATATTCGCTCAACTGGTCGCGCAACAACTGTTGCTGGAGTGCGATGTACTGAAGATCTCCATCCGAGGGTGCCTCAAACGTGCTGTTGCCTGCAATCAATGCCCTCAACCGGGCGGCATCAACCTTTGCTGCTCGATACTCATTCGATGCCCTGTTGCGATCAGCACGATTCTGCGTGGGATCCAGCTCGATAAGCACTTCCCCACGTGTCACGACCTGGCCATCGATGACATGAATAGAGGCAATCACACCGGTTTCAAAGGGTTGAATGACCTTGGAATAGCCGCTGGCGATAATTTTCCCTTGAGCCGTCGCCACAATATCGATCCATCCGAACGTCGCCCACAAGATTCCGGCTGTACATACGCCAATAATGGTCAAACTGATCGCGCGCCCGATGGGAGAAGGCGGTGCCTGCTGAATTTCTAGCACCGCCGGCAGAAACTCGGTCTCCTGGCCGGTGAGCACGGCTCCAAGCGGGTGGCTCGATTCCGCACGCCAAGCCGCCTTCCATACTGTCCAATGCCGGGAAAGAGTGCTCATGTTTAAGATCCTATGCGAGACCAATCCGGCCATCCTGCAAGGCGCACAGCCGGGCATAGAAGCCGTTTATCCGCAGCAGTTCGTCGTGCGACCCTTCCTCGACAATTTCGCCCTTTTCCACTACATAAATGCGATGCGCCGGCCGCACCGCCGTGAGTCGATGAGCAATGATAAAGACCGTTCGCCCCTGACAAATCTGGGCCATGTTCTTGTGAATGACGGCCTCAGACTCGTAATCCAAGGCGCTGGTCGCTTCATCGAAAATCAATATCCGGGGGTTGGCGACGAGGGCCCTCGCAATGGCAATCCGCTGGCGCTGCCCGCCGGAGAGCGAGCAGCCGTGCTCGCCGACCATGGTGTCATAGCCATCGGGTAATTCGAGAATGAACTCATGGGCGCCTGCCAACTTCGACGCCTGGATCACCTGCTCCATCGCCAAGCCAGGATCCGTCAACGCGATGTTGTCACGGACGGACCGGTTGAAGAGGAAGTTTTCCTGGAGGACCACCCCTACCTGCCGCCGCAACCAGGCCGGATCGACCTGCGCCAGATCCACCCCATCGACGAGAATGCGTCCCCGCTCCGGCACGTACAGCCGCTGGATCAGTTTGGCAATCGTGCTCTTGCCCGATCCCGAGCGCCCCACAATGCCGATGACCCTGCCCGGGGCGGCCGAGAAGGACATCTTCCTGAGGACTTCCGGGCTCTCAGGGCGATAACGAAATGTCACCTCCTCAAGCGACACTTGCCCCGCGACTTGAGGCAGCGTGGTCCGGTTCGGGTTGTAGGACGGTTCCGGTTGCGTATTGAGCACGTCGCCCAGTCGTTGCACGGAAATGCCGACCTGTTGAAACTCCTGCCAAAGATTGACCAGTCGCAGCAGCGGCCCAGTGACTTGCGCAGACAACATGTTAAAGGCGATCAATTGGCCGATCGTGAGGTCCCCGTCGATGACCCGATAGGCCCCCACCCATAGCACCGCCACCGTCGTAATTTTTTGGATGCAACTCGCCACTTGTCCGGCCACCGTGATCAGGCTCGTCGCTCGAAAACTCGCCCGCACATACCCGGCAAGCTGCTCTTCCCATTTGCGCAGCAGCGGCGGCTCGACGGCCATGGCCTTGACGGTCTGAATGCCGCTGATCGCCTCCACCAAGAAGGATTGATTCTCCGCGCCTCGATTGAATTTCTCGTGCAGCCGGGCGCGAATGGCCGGCGTGATGCCGATTGAGAGGAGGGCGTATAACGGCAACGAGGCCATGACCACCAGACGTGAGCATGGGGCTGTAAAACCACATGACGACCAGGAACACGACCGTGAACAATAGATCCAGGACAACCGTCACGGAATGGCTCGTCAGGAACTGGCGGATGTGCTCCAGCTCACGCACGCGCGCCACCGTATCGCCGACACGCCTCGTTTCGAAGTAGGCCAGTGGTAGAGCCAAAATGTGACGGAATAATTGAGCACCCAACCCGACATCGATCCGGTTAGTCGTATGCGAAAACAGATAGGTGCGGAGGCCGCCCAGCGTGGCATCGAAGATGGCCAGCGTGACCATGCCGATCGCCAACACATGCAACGTCGTGAATCCCTTGTGCACCAGCACCTTGTCAATCACCACTTGCGTGAACAGCGGGGTCAGCAAGGCGAACAGTTGCAGAAAGAACGAGGCGAGAAGGACCTCTCCCGAGAAATTTGCGGTACTTCACAATGGCAGGAATGAACCAGGTGAAATCGAACTTCAGGTCCTGCGGACGCAGGTTCGCCCGCTTTGCAAACAGCAGCACTTCTCCGGTCCACGCCGACTCAAACTGCTCACGCGTGAGAACGAGTGGGCGTCCTTCGACAGGATCCTGGATCAGCACCTTCCCGCCGTCGATCTTGGCGAGCACGACATATCGGCCGTCGCTTCGCTTGGCGATCGCAGGCAACGGCGTGCCGGGTAATTTGCACCATTGGATCTTCACCACTCCGGCTTTGAGTCCCAAATGCTTGGCAGCGCGAAGCAAGTCGATGTCAGAGAAGTTTGTTGTGGAAGAAACGAACAGATGGCGCAATTGAGACCCATCAGCGGGCAAATCATAAAACCGCGCCAGAATAAGGAGAGAGACCAGCCCCGTGTCTGCCGGCAAACCAGTGGCCGACGCGGCTGATGGTTGAGGAGGGCTTGTAGACCGCGAATTCGTAGTCATCCCTGGCAGTATCAACCTAGTGCCAACTCGCGGCCAGGACGGTCTGCACCTTCAGCGTCCGCTGATCGCTTAATCCCACGTGAGGGCCGGTTTGTTGAATGAAGGAAGCCATGGTCGGTCCTACCTTTTCGCTTTGGGCTGCCGGGCATCCCGCAAGCTGATTAATACTTGCTGTATCTGTTGATGGAGTCGAGCCAAGACAGCTACGCCCATCGCCACGCGAGTGACGAGTCGGCCATCGATACCTTTAGGCGCTGCATGCCCGTTCCTCGCGGTTTTCGCGATGGCGTCAAGCAAGGCCGGCTCGATGAAACCGAAATCCACATAGGTAATGCCTTGCGCGACACCGACGTTGGTGTAATTAGCCGCATGTGGAAGAGCCGATGAGTCATTGGATTTCAGACGCACGTTCAGCGCGAAAACCTGGTCTTTGGCCTCATTCATTGACCGACTCCTTTTTTAAATGGGAAACGTACGGGCGCTATCGAAAATCGAGGGGAGCGACGAAAAAATGGGAACACCGCCATTTTTACGCTTTCCTAACCGAGTGAAGGCGTGGACTGTAACGAATACTTCGGTTCCCTGTCAACTTTTTTGCTAGGGCGTTTAGCCCTAGGGTGTTATCGTAGTCATTCATCTCACAGTGAGTGCACGGGCGGATTGCCCTCACTATCAAATCACCTGGCGCTTGACCACGGCGGCTCGTACCACAAGCCGCAGACTTGCGCTCAGCCATTGACGATACGGTAGTGTCCCTCCAAAGCACCATCCTCTGGCGGCATCACTTCACGCGTCCCATCCCTTATAATGGAGCATGGAACTCGCCCGTCTCGTCGATGTCGTCGAGCGCGTTCGTGCGACGGCGAAAAAATCTGAAAAGGCGCGTCTGCTTGCCCACGCGCTCCGGGAGACGAACGGCCATGAAACCAAGCTTGCGGCGCTCTACCTCACTGGGTCCTTGCCACAAGGCAAGATCGGAATCGGCTGGCACCTCATTCAAAAGGCAATAGAGGATCTCCCACTCAGTGGCGAACCCCTGACCTTGAGTGACGTAGACAAGGTTTTGACCGTTCTAGCGGGAGAACGTGGCGGTGGTTCCACCGAACGACGCGTCGTCGAACTAAGCCGGCTCCTCAGCCGGGCGCGAGCACAGGAGCGCCGGTTTCTCAGCCAACTGCTTATCGGGGAGGTCAGACAGGGTGCGCTCGAAGGGGTGCTGCTCGACGCAATCGCCGTAGCGGCCGAACTGCCTCCTGCCGAAGTACGACAGGCCTCCATGTTCGCCCCGAGCATCGGCGATCTCGCGCAAGTGGCCCTCGCAGAAGGATCGGCCGGACTCGCGCGCTATTCGCTGCGACTGTTTGTCCCCGTGGCACCGATGCTGGCCAACACCGCCGAGGACACCGATGCTGCGTTGCGGCGTCATGGTCGTGCGGCGTTTGAATACAAGCTGGACGGCGCACGCATTCAGGTGCACAAGGGCGGCACCGACGTGCGCATTTTTACCCGTCAACTCCAAGATGTCACCGAGCGGCTGCCGGAAATCGTCGAATGGGTGCAAACCCTCCCGGTCCAGGAGGCAGTCCTGGACGGCGAGGTGATCGGATTGCGCCAGGACGGCAGGCCGCAGCCATTTCAAGTGACCATGCGCCGGCTCGGACGCACGAAAGAGATCAACGCCATGCGCGATGCAATTCCTTTGACGCCCTTCATGTTCGATGCACTGTACCTTGATGGCGACTCGCTCCTGACACGCACTTACCAAGACCGCACCGAAATATTGGCGTCATTTGCCTCTGAGGCCGCAGTCCAACGTCTGGTTACGGCTCAACCGGAAGAAGCCCGGCGCTTTCTGACTCAATCCCTCGCAGCAGGTCACGAAGGCGTGATGGCTAAGTCGCTGTCCGCTCCATACGTTGCCGGTCAGCGAGGGTTTCATTGGATCAAACTTAAGGAAGCGACCACCTTGGATTTGGTCATCCTCGCCGCAGAGTGGGGCAATGGTCGTCGAGAGGGCTGGCTGTCGAATTTGCATCTCGGTGCCCGCGATCCGGTGTCAGGACACTTCGTGATGCTCGGCAAGACCTTCAAAGGCTTAACCGATGAGATGCTGCGGCTGCAGACCGAGAAACTGCTCGCTCTTG
This sequence comes from uncultured Nitrospiraceae bacterium, assembly GCA_963794505.1. Classification (GTDB taxonomy): domain Bacteria; phylum Nitrospirota; class Nitrospiria; order Nitrospirales; family Nitrospiraceae; genus Nitrospira_C. Next base: position 218,001 of record CAWCEG010000066.1, on the reverse strand, counting down.
AAACCCACCGGGAAGGGCAGACGGTATTCGTCCGCCCTGAGGTTGTCGCGGAGATCTCCTTCAGCGACATTCAGGAGTCTCCGCGCTATCCTGCCGGTCTTGCGCTTCGCTTCGCCCGAGTCAAACGCTACCGTCCCGACAAGTCCCCGCACGAGGCAGACACCATTCAGACCGTCCACCAGCTCTTTCAAACCCAGCGGGCTTGACCATACTTCTCCCATCTTCTTCCTAGGGAAGACTCTAGTATGACGATTGTAGGTGTGACGCTAGAACCACAGATAGGACAACGTCGTTTTCATCTTTCAATAGGAGGGTACTATGCGAAACAGGTTCGTGATCATTCTAGTTGGCATGGCGATTGTGGGCGGAGCAGGCTGGTCGGCCTTGGCGGGCGAGACCAAGGCGCGGATGGAAGATAGCAAGGGCGAGATGAAGGCAGATTTGGAAGAAGCCAAGGGAGGGGCCAAGGCCCTGAAGGAAGAAGCGAAAGGCAATGACACGAAGGCTGAGATGGAACGGGCAAAAGGCAATGTAAAGGGAGCCGGTGAACGGGCGAAGGGCAAGTCGAAAGCAGCGAAGGAACAAGCCAGGTAGCCTATCACCAGCAGAACCCTCGACCCTGTCAGTTTTGACAGGCGTTTTGACGCTTGGCGTGAAACCATTAGTCAGGTGTGGCGAGTTTCAGGCCTATGATCCCTGCAATGATCAGCCCGACGCTCACTAACCGGGCCACATTGACCGGCTCATCAAGCAGCGCAATCCCCAGCGCTACCGTCCCAACTGACCCCACTCCGACCCATATGCTGTACGCGGTGCCGACCGGAAGCGTCTTCACGGCAATGCCCAACAGCCAAAGGCTGACGATCATTGCGAACACCGTCCACACGGTGGGCCACAAGCGAGTGAACCCGTCCGTGTATTTCAGCCCGATCGCCCACCCGGTTTCAAACAACCCCGCGAGAAACAAAATGACCCATGCCATAGCGGTTCCTTTCGGTCGTTGAGCACTCGACGTTTTCCATTTTAACCCGTCACGTCTTTACTCATTAGTGAATGAGATGTGAGAGTAAGGGCACCGGCGTCGCACATTGTGGAGCCTGGAGGATTCGCACCCTGTCGACAAGCGTCCCCCTCGGCGGGAAATTCGATAGAACCCCTGCCGACCTGGCTGCCCATGGCTTGATCCTTCATGCATTCTGCTCTAGAGTGAAGAGGAGGCAGATATCCGACGATCACTTACCATGGTAGGAGGGTTGCCATGACACGCCCAAGACACATGTGGATCCTGCTCGCTTGCGCCCCGCTCATTTTGTCTCTCTCGGCCTGCAGCGTGACCGAGACGATCAGTAATTTTCTGTCGTCGACCTCCGGCCGGTCGTGGTGGACTGAGGACGGGCTGATTAAGACGGATCAGCGGGTCAATGCCTTCATGGTGTTCAACTTCGAAAACATCAAACAGGATATGGCGAGAGGAAGGGGTGAATATCTCGATTCTCTCATCACGTTGATGGCGATCCCGCCGGATCGTCGAGCTGCGTTCAATGCGTATGCCCAGTCGCGTTATCCTTTTGTCATACAACACCACAGCAGCCCGGAAGAGACACTAGTGCTGCTGGTTGAGCATTCTTGAGCAGCCACCGTTTTCCGCTGACGGTTTGACTATCGTTCAGAACACCCGTGCATAGTTTAGGGGCAAGCGGAGACTAAGACCCGGCGCGCCCCCATCGTCACGTGATTATGACCGGGCTGCCGCGCCACGAGCGAGTGCGAGAAGGTTCTGGTCATCTCCGCGCTGCCGATTCCCCGTGATGGTTCGAACGGGCAGACCATCACGGTAAATGATGAACGTGCTGGGCACGGCCGGCACGCGCGCTCCCGGCAGAATGACGCCCGCGAGATTCAACGGATCGCATGCGGAAAGTTTGATTTCGACCCCTGTCGCCCCTCCGGTGCCTTTTCTGATCGCCCTCAAGGCTTCAACGGCTTCAGGAAGCGCAAACTGCTCGCCGACAAACCCGGACACAAATCGGCCGCCACGCACTTCACCTGCCAACTCCAACCGCCGGTACAGGACCAGGAGATCCCTCCACGATTGGACCAGCACCTCGCGAGCTAACAGATCGCGAAAGACGACGCCGTAGCGGCGAAGCAGCTGGCGAGCCACTTTCTCAGTGGACGATGCTGAGACGGAGTGCACCTCCCCCCCAGAACCAGCCAAGACCGAGCTCTCACTCCGCAGCAATGACCACCGGCCAGCCGCGTGCCGAGGACGACGCAGACGTTCCCGTCCTTCAGCTCGACGCCGGCGAGGGTCCATCAGGGCGCGCAAATTATCGAACCCATCCGCAGTCACCAATCCCGCAGCCACCAATTCCCATAATCCCCCCTCCACCTCGGCCGGCAAGTGACCGGTTGCCTGCACCAAATCGGCAAAGAAGCTCGCTCCTCGTTGCTGCAATACCTGACGCACATTCTGGGCAACGGCACTCAACGCGGCAAACGGATTAGGACCACGCCAGAGATTGGCCTGGAACGCTTCCAACAGCCATGTACTGTCCTCGCGCGGGAACAGGCTGATCGGAGCGACGCTGGTCGGTGTGATTCGACGAAGACGATCGCCATCCGAGGTCTCCATCAAACGCGGATGAGGCGACAACCGTCCCCAGCTCACCGCTCCGCTCAAACACAGGCGATCCAACAGCTGAACTTCGTACTTCGCCATTCGGCCCCGCAGCAATTGTGAATCCCAACTCGAGGCGGCAGCTTCAAATCCGGTCAACTGGCGGATCACTTCAAGCAGACCGGCTTCGCCGTGTTGTCGTGAGCCAGATGCCACATGCTGCCATTGGAATAGAAACCGCATGAAGTCAGCCGTGGCCACCGGCTCAACCTGTTTGCGCAACTTGCCGAGAGTCAGGCGATGAATGCGGGCCAGCAGACGTCGATGACACCACTCGCATGAGCCGCCATCTCCGCCGCTGGCTGGCCGGAACCGGCCTCGCAGCACCTGACCATGAGCTTCGAGGCGGATCATCGACGCATTCACTCGATCCGCTTGGAGCCATAACCGCCTGGCCAATTCATCCGTGGTAATGGGCCCGATGCTCTCCATCCATCCCTGTACAACCGCATCCACTGTACACTCGTCACCGCCGCCAGCCAGCGCGCGCTGAACATCGGCGAGATGCTCGGTCGCGACCCATCCGATGGTCTGACCGACCGTCTTGCTTTCCCCATCACTGACCGTCAACTCGACCGCCCGTCCTGACTGAACCAGCTCCGGCAGGAATTGTTGCCAGCCGCTTACCTCCGGAGCGGGAACCCACATCAGCGTCAGCAGCGCATCGTGCAGTTCGTCAGCATCCCGCACCACCGGCCATGATTCGCGCACCACCTCGTCGATTGCGGCCGGATCGAGGGCACCCACGTCGCCGGCCATTTCACCGGGCAAGGTGCGGCGCAGTTCGACCGCCCGCGCACGCCGTTCCTCGAGCGGAGCGTCGTCGAGAAACGCGTAAGGATTGGCGTTCAAGATCTCGTGCGAGAACGGAGACGGCGATGGCGTATCGATGGCGACGCAACGAATGGCGCCCGCCTCGATGCCGCTCAAGACGTCTGTCAGTCCATCGACGTCCATCGCCTCGGTCAGGCAATCGCGCAATGTCTCCTGCACCAGCGGATGATCGGGAATCCGGCGCGCCCGCTCTCCCGTCATGTTGTCCTGACAGGCGATCGCATCCGGAAAGACCGCCGCAAGCAGATCCTCGGCTCTCATCCGCTGAATCTGCGGCGGCACTTTCTTGCCATTGGCAAACCGGAGGAGCGCCAACGACCGTGAGGCATTCCAGCGCCAACGCGTCGCGAACATCGGCGCTTGGAGGACCGCCTGTAGCAACACCTCCCTCACGCTCTGTGAATGGAGATAGCCAAACACGGACTCCAACGGGAAGCTATGTTTTTCACCGAGCGAGATGACGAGCCCGTTGTCGGTCGCCGCAGCCTGCAGCTCGAAATCGAAAGTGACGCAGAATCGCTTTCGCAAGGCCAACCCCCAGGCCTTGGTAATGCGTCCGCCGAACGGCGCATGGATGACGAGCTGCATGCCGCCGCTCTCATCGAAAAACCGCTCGGCCACGATCGTAGTCTGCGTCGGTACAGCCCCCAGGAGCGCTTGACTGCCGACCACATACTCGATGGCCTGTTGAGCGCCTCGCTGGTCGAGACTGCATTCCTGTGTGAGCCAGTGCATTGTCGGATGCCGGGCATCGAGTGCTCGTTCCGCGATGTCTCGGCGGAGGACGGCCACCTCTGCGGACAGCTCAGCGGTCCTCGACGGCGCCTCCCCGCGCCAAAAGGGGATGTTCGGCGGCGCGCCGTGGGCATCTTCCACACGAACCCTGCCCATTTCGACGCCTTTGATCCGCCAAGAGGTGTTGCCCAATAAGATAATGTCGCCAGCGAGGCTTTCCACGGCGAAATCCTCGTCCACGGAGCCCACCACCATCCCTTCCGGCTCCGCCACCACCGCATAGTTGGCCGTATCCGGAATGGCCCCACCTGAGGTAATCGCTGCTAACCGCGCACCACGGCGGCCTTTCAGCAGGTGGTTGATCCGATCGTGGTAGAGGTAGGCGTGCCCCCGCCCCCGGTTGGTGGCGATTCCATCCGCCAACATCTGCACCACGCGATCAAATTCGCTGCGTGGTAACTGCTGATAGGGAAACGCACGTCGGATGAGCGCATAGAGCTCCGCTTCGGTCCAGGTCTGGGTGGCGGCCGCGGCCACGATGTGCTGCGCGAGAATATCCAACGGGGCCGGCGGCACGGAGATGCGATCCAAAGCCCCCGCCCTCATCGCCCGAATCAGCGCAGCGCATTCGAGCAATTCATCTCGGGTGGTGGCGAAGAGCCGTCCCTTGGGAATTGCCTTGATCCAGTGCCCCGCTCGGCCAATCCGCTGCAAGCACGTGGCGATGGCACGGGGTGATCCAATTTGACACACCAGATCGACGGTGCCGACATCGATGCCCAGTTCCAGCGAGGCAGTCGCGATCACCACCCGAGTCTTGCCGTTCTTCAGGCGCTCCTCTGCCGACAGACGAATCTGCCGCGACAGACTCCCATGGTGCGCCGCGACACTCTGTGGACCCAAATCTTGTAATCGCTCCTCGAGGTGATGGGCGACGCGTTCGGCCAACCGGCGCGTATTGACGAACACCAGCGTGCTTCGATGCTCCCGCACAAGCGCCGCGACCCGATCATAGATATCCGACCAGATCGCATTCGTGACCACGGCGCTCAATTCGTCTTTAGGTACTTCGACCGCGACATCCATTCGCCGCTTATGGCCGACATCGATGACGGTGGGACGCGGGCGGTCTCCTGTCAGGAAGCGTGCGACCAAGTCGATGGGGCGTTGGGTGGCGGACAACCCGATTCGCTGCGGTTTCGTCAGGGTCAAGGCTTCCAGCCGTTCCAACGACAGTGCAAGGTGCGCGCCTCGTTTGTTGGGAGCCAACGCATGAATTTCATCCACGATGACCGTACGAACGGTCTGGAGGAGACGGCGACTTTTCTCGGCCGTGAGCAGGATGAACAGAGATTCGGGGGTCGTGACCAGGATATGCGGCGGCCGCTTGAGCATCTGCTGCCGGTCCGACATCGGGGTATCGCCCGTGCGGACGAGCACACGCAGCTCGGGCATCAGGAGTCCGGCTTGCAGCGCGGCCTGTCCGATTTCTGCGAGCGGCTGCTGCAGGTTTTTTTGGATGTCGTTGCTTAGCGCCTTGAGCGGCGAGACGTACAGGACTTGCGTTCGGTCATCAAGCTCGCGGGCCAGCGCTTGCACGAACAGTTGGTCGATGCTCGAAAGGAAGGCAGCGAAGGTTTTGCCCGAGCCGGTCGGCGCCGCGATGAGGGCGTCCTGCCCCGACCGAATGGCGGGCCAGGCCTGAGCCTGAACGTCCGTGGGAGTGCCGACGGAGGATTGAAACCAGCCGGCAATGAGGGGATGGAAGCCTGTCAGCGGCATTCCATTGATGCTAGGGTGCCGTCACCGGCGAGTCAAGGCCCGGGATGCGGTCACGAATGAGTGGCCACTGTCTACCGGACCGCAAAATTCGCGACATTTTCCCCTACGACCAGCGGGGCGTTGAGCTTGGTACTCGTGCCGGCCGAGGAAAACGCCGCTCGATACAATTCGACGATTCCGGCATTGTCCTGATTCGCACGGTAGATAACGCTGTTGCTGTCGGGAGCCACCGCATAGGTGGCGACGTTTTGCCCGATGACCAGCGCAGGGTTGACCCGGAGGGCACCAGGGAAGCCGAATACCACCCGGTACAGTTCATCGACACCGTCGGTCGTTTGATCCGCCTTGTAGACCACGCCGCTGCCATTTGGGAACAACGCGAAATCTACGACATCTGCCGTGGCCGGCGAACGTGGGATTCAGCTGAGAGTTGACGTTTCCAGAGAATACCGTCCGGAAAATCTCAAACACATCGTTGGTCGTCTGATCAGCAGTATAGACAACGCCGGTGCTGTCAGGTGTCACGGCAAACGACATGACATTAAGACCGGCAACAAGGCTGGGGTGGAGCTTGGTGTTGGTGGGAGCTGAGGTGATCACCGTCCGGTACAGCTCAAAGACCTCGTCGATATCCTGATCGGCACGATAGACCACTGAAAGTCCATCTGGCGTGACAGCAAAACCGGTGACATTTCCGTTGGCGATCCAGGACGCCGTTGAGTGTGATGCTGCCGCCCCCTCCGGCTGGGACAATAAAGACTTGGTTGGAGCCAATGGGCCGATTGGCGATGTACACGACGTTCGCGCTGTCGGGAGTGGCAGCGAATGCATCGACGTTCTGCCCCGCAAAGAGCGGCGGGTTCACCAGCCTATTGGTCGTAGGCGCCGATGCGAACACCACGCGATAGAGCTCGCTGACGCCGTCAACATCTTGATCGGCGCGATAAATAGCGCCGCTGCTGTCCGGCAGGAGGACGAAAGTCTCCACGTCCTGCGCAATCGTATAGGGAGGATTGAGCTTGCTGTTCGCCCCGCCGTTAAACTGCGTTCGGAAGAGCTCAAACACCTCGTCCAGCGTTTGATCGGCACGGTAGACCACTGCAGTACCGTCAGACGTGACCGCGAACTGCACCACGTCTCCTCCTGCCACGAGCGCTCCATTAAGCTTCGTGCTGGCACCGGGGCTCGCCAGATTGACGCGGTAGAGTTCAACCACATCGTCCTGATCCTGATCGGCAAGATACACGACGGCCGCGGCATCCGGTGTCAAGGCGAAATTCGTAATGGTGCGGCCAACGGCCAGCGCGGGATTAAGCTTCGTTCCCGAGCCTCCGAGATAGAGTTCGAAGACGCCGGCGATGTCTTGGTCGGCAAGGTAGACGACCGTTCCGCTCGATGGCGGCGCACCGCCGCCGCTCCCGTTATCGCTGGGACAACCGGTCAACCATAGAGAGGCAGCGGCAAGCAATGAAAGAACGGATCTAGTGCTCATGGCTTCACCATAGGGACAATCCCTGCAGCATCACAATCCGTATGGACACTTAGATGGTTTATACCATCCAACCAAAGGTGTGCCAACGAAACACCACAATTACACCAGCGGCTAGTCTCCTGAACGCAATAGCTCGAAGCAAGTCGTGAGTCCGTACGGCAGTGGGCGGAGAGCGGAAATTACGGACGCCCCGCTGTCGCGATGGCGCGGGGCGTCACACCGACGGTAAAAGGAGAGCCGGACACAGTGGCGAGAGCGCCGGAGGCACTGTTGATCGTATAGGCAAAGACGTCGTTGGACCCTTGATTGGCGGCATACAAGAAGGCCCCATCCGGCGACACCGTCACACTGGTTGGAGTCGTTCCCGCCGGTACGGGCGGGCCCACGGGCGTCAGAGCACCGGTACCGGCGTTGATTGCAAACTCGGAGACGTTGTTTGTGCTTTGATTTGCGACATAGAGAAAGGATCCGTTCGGCGAGATCGTGATCCCCGCAGGCGTAATGCCTGTGGCAAAAGGCGAACCGGCTACCGGCGTCAACGCGCCCGTCGAAGCATCGATCGCCAATGCCGACACATAGTTGGACCCTTGATTCGAAACGTACAAAACGGAGCCGTTCGGAGAGACTACGACGCCTACCGGAGTCGTGCCTACCGCGAACGGAGAGCCGGCAACCGCTGAAAGCTGGCCGGTGACATTTATCGTGAAGCCCGACACATTATTGGAGCCCTGATTGGCGACATACAGAAAAGCTCCATTGGGCGTACAGGTAATTCCCGAAGGCGTGAAACCGGCAGGAAACGGAGATCCGGCGATGGGCGTCAGGCCACCTGTGGCCGTGATTGCGAACGCTGAGACGTTGTTCGATCCCTGATTGCTGATGTAGACGAACGATCGATTCGGTGAGATTGCCACTCTCAATGGCGTTGTCCCGGCGGAAAAAGGTGATCCTGCGACGGCCGTGAGTGTTCCTGCCGAGGGATCGACGGTAAAGGCTGAAACATTATTGGATCCTTGATTAGTCACGTAGGCCAACGTCCCGTCGGAAGAAATCGCGATGCCGCCAGGAGTGGTCCCTCCAGCTGGATTGGGCGACCCGGCGACGGGAACCAAGGCGCCGGTCGTGCCATTGATGATAAAGGCCGAAATATTGTTGGAGGCCTGGTTCGCGACTAGTGCGACGAGAGGCGCTGACGGCGCTGAGTTGACAGTGATCCCAGTCTCATCCTCCTCACTGGAGCAGGCGCTCAGAACCAACGCGGCCGAAAGGACCAGCCGCAGGACATTTTGTCTCGTCTTGGCATACCGGAGCTGCGTCATATGGAGCCTTTTTTTAGCAGGCGGTAATACCTAATCAAAACCTGTGCCAGAATAAACGCTCGATTTGAATGGACTCTCTTCGATGGCCGCTGGCACACTGTCCTCAAAACCAGACATGGGTTGTGGAGTCATGATGCACCGCGCGGTTGTCGTCCTTGGAGCCGGATACGTAGCTCGCTTCATTCCTGCCGTTCATCGTGATCGCTACAGCAACATCTGGTTTACCAGTCGTAATCCGGGCACTAATTTGGCCGACATGTCCTCGGATCGGCGAATACTGTTCGACTTGGCTCACCCGGAGACATGGAGCAATATTCCGAACGGCGCCGATCTGCTCTGGAGCTTTCCTGCAGCTCCGCTGGATGCCGTTCAACGGTTCGCAGCACGCATCACTGGATCCTTTCAACGTCTCGTAGTGCTCGGCAGCACGTCGGCATATGACGTGCCCGCATCGCCTGATACCTATCCCCCGCCGTGGAGCGATGAAACCACCGAGATTGACCTCAGCATACCCCGCGTGCAAGGCGAAGAGTTCCTTCGGGCGAACTACGCGGCAATCGTGCTTCGCGTGGCAGGCATCTATGGGCCGGGCCGTAATCCGTTCGACTGGATCAAGCACGGCCGCGTCAGACCTTCGCGAAAGTATGTCAATCTGATTCATGTCGAAGACCTCGCAGCCATCTGTCTTGTCGCGCTGGACAGCGGGATTCCGGGTGAGGTGTACAACGTCAGCGACGGCGTTCCGAGGACCTGGGCGGAGATATGCGAACGTATGGAAGAGTATCCGACAAATCAAGACTTCCAACGCGAGCACGAGCAAGCGCCAGGCAAGCGGATCAGCAACGCCAAGCTTCTTTCGATGCTGCACAACGCCGGCGCATCGATTCGTCACTGCGATGTGTACGCTGCTCTGTCGGGCACTGAGAAGAAACGCTCGGCAGACTAGAACGGTGCAGGCTCCCAGTGAACGGTCAGACTCATTAGGCCAAGAGGCGTTGTCATATCTGCATGGTGCACGAATGGGTCCGGATGTGTGGGGGCAACTGCTAGAACCGGAGAAGCGACATGACTGCCAGGCACACGAGCAGGTTGTTGATGGCGTGGGCCAGAATCCCGGGCGCGAGGCTTCCCGTCTTTTCATAAATCCATGCCCATAGGACGCCGCTCCAACAGACGCTGATAAGACCAACGAGGCCGTAGCCATGAGCGAGTCCGAAAATCGAGGCACTGATGAGGGCTGCGGGAAGGAAGCGGAATTTGCGGCGGAGAATGGCAAACAGCAGGCCTCGGAAGACAAGCTCTTCGAAGAGAGGTGCAAGAATCACATACTCCAGCAGACTGACCATCGTGAGCGAGCTTGAGCCCCAAACCAAATCTTCGTCGAACCATTCAGTCCAATGGCTAGTCAGATGCCACTGTTCCGTTACGCGATCCATCAACCACTCACCCCAGAGGCCGGCAGCGACGACGGCGAGCACCGCGGTCATGAGCCGGCCCAAGTGCGACCATGGCAGGCTGAGGCCGAATCCTTCCTCGAACGTCATTCCGGCCGGCCGGAACAAGTGGTAGTAGGCCAGCGCGAGTACCGGTACATTCGTCAATGGGATGGCCAAGGCTCGCAGAGACGCGTTCTCCGGAGGCAGATACAGCAGGCACACCGCCATGATGATCGCGCCGATAGCGCCGCCGCGCAGCAAGACAGCCGTTCCGACCCGGCCGGGCCAGGGCGGTGGAAGCCCAGGGTCGTGCAATCGGACGAGGTTGATTCCTGCCCGGTGCTTCTGCCAGATCAGGAAGAGCAAGAGGGTTCCCGCGAACATGACCACCAGTTCCATCACGGTCAATCTGCGGGAGTAGTGATACAGGCGATCCGCGCGGTAGGTGAACTGTCCGTCGATGACGGCGACTAGCTCCGTATGCCCCGCTCGTTGAGCCAATTTCGTCATGAGGCGGTCGTAAAACCATCCAACGGACAGCACGTCGGCCAAGCGGCTTTGCACCGCCTCAACCGTGTGACGATCCGGAGAGCGCTCATCGCCGTAAGCCGCCCGAATGATGTCGCCGTAGCCAGGAAGCGGATCTTCCCGACTGCTCCATTCATGCGCTGACAGAAGAGCCTGGGAGAGCTGGCCGGATTCAGCCTGGAGAATGGCCTGCTGCAAGGGAACAGCCGGATCGTCGGAGCGAGCAGCCAGTTCCTGATACCACGCCATGGCCTGTGCCCGCTCGGCTTCTCCATCGCCCGACACCCAGCGCATGATCCGTTGCTCCCAGGCAGGAGCACGTGAGAGCCCCTCCTGAGCATCCATCGTGCGGCCGACCATCAAGCTGAGCGCTTGTTCCGGTGCGTCGATCCGATCGATTTTCGAGGTGGCCGAAGCCATGAGGACGACTGACGCGAACGAGGCGACGAGAAAGATCGCGGCCAGCCAGCTGATCGAGGAGGAATAATGGTCGGGGAATGGGCCGATAGCCGGCGGTGCGGCGGTTTCCCGCCACCAGGAACGAGCGAGCGAGTTGGGCAAGATTGCAAGCGGTTCGTTCATCTCGCCTGGACTATAACACGCCTATTTTTGAGCCAGAAACCCCTCTAAAGTAACGCGCTGTTTCTCTCGTCAAACGCGAACTGGCTGAGCGAGGCGGGAGTCCGTTATACTGCCCAGCCAAGAACATGCGATTTCCGTCAAGCAAGCAGATATGAGTTTTCCGGAATTTACCCCTCCGCGACGCCTTCTGCTCGGCCCGGGCCCAAGTCTGGTGCATCCCCGAGTCTTGCGCGCTCTCTCAGCACCGCTGTTGGGACACCTGGACCCGGTCTTTCTCAGCGTCATGAACGACGTTCAAACCTTGCTGCGCAAGGTGTTTCAGACCGCCAACCGCTTCACAATCGCCATTTCGGGAACCGGCTCTGCCGGCATGGAAGCGTCGATCGTCAACATTGTCGAACCCGGTGATTGCGTCGTGGTCGGCATCAACGGCGTCTTTGGAAGCAGACTGGCATCCGTGGTTGAACGATGCGGCGGAAAAGTGATTCGGGTTGAAGCCGCCTGGGGAACCTGCATCGAGCCGGACGCAATCGAACAGGCGCTGGTCCGTTCGGGACCTGTCAAGGCGATCGCGATTGTCCATGCCGAAACGTCCACAGGAGCCTGGCAGCCACTTGGGGACATCGGTTCGCTGTGTCGGCGTCACGAGGCGCTGTTCATTGTCGATGCCGTCACGTCTCTTGGCGGCATTCCCGTCGAGGTGGACCGCCTTGGCATCGATGTGTGCTATAGCGGCTCGCAGAAATGCTTGAGCTGTCCGCCCGGATTGTCGCCGTTCACCATGAATGACCGGGCATTGGCCATCATCAAATCGCGACGGAGTCAGTGCCCCAGTTGGTATCTGGACATGGGATTGATCGATGGCTACTGGTCGGAAGGCACGAGGGCCTATCACCACACCGCGCCTGTTTCGATGCTCTATGCCCTGCGTGAAGCCTTGCGACTGGTTCAGGAAGAAGGTTTACCCGCCCGCTACAAGCGTCATCAGACGAACAGCGATGCACTGGTCGCCGGACTCAAGGAACTCGGAATGGTACCGCTCCCTCCCGCGGGGCGAGCCTTGCCCATGTTGAACTGCATGACTCTCCCTGCGCATATCCCCGAAGCGGATATCCGTGCGAAGTTGCTCTCCCATTATGAAATCGAAATCGGAGCAGGTCTCGGCCCGTTGAAAGGCAAGGTGTGGCGTATTGGTCTCATGGGCGAATCTTCAACAGAGGCCCACGTCCTCACGCTTTTGAACGCCCTGGAATCACTCTTCATTGAAGGAGGATGGCTTGGCACACCCGGTGTCGCGCTGCAAGCCGCCTCACGAGTCTATAGCCGTATGTCTTCCTGACCGGAGGTAAACGTTCGTATGGACAACAAACCCTTGCTTTGGGTGCTTGGCGGCGGGGCCTTTGCCTTCACGGCTGTCGTCGCCTACTGGATCTTCGCGATTACGTTGGCGAACCAGCTCAAGTCGGACCAGGTCTCACCCCAGAAGACCGCTGAATTCGTCCACGCGATCCTGGAGGCCAACCGCAACAACTACACTGACAACGTCGTCGTCAAACTCAGCCGTGACGGAATCGAGGCACACGAACATTGGAGAGACGAACGTGGAGTCCCCCTTCCGGCTCAGTTCCTCCTGGAGTCTGGACGGCTGGTGGCGATCAAAGACCTTGGCTTTTCCTTCCGTCTGGCGAGCCTGACGCCGATCTATGCCTGGAACGGCGCGAACAGCGATCTCGAACGTGTTGGGCTGGCTGCCGTACAACACGATCCTTCCCAGCCCCACTACGGTATGGTTCGACGCGGGGAGCTCCGTTTATTTCAAGCGGTCTATGCCGATCGCGCCGTCTCCCAAGCCTGCGTCGATTGCCACAACCGACATCCCAACAGCCCCCGCCGGGACTTCAAGCTCAATGACGTCATGGGCGGGATCATCATCACGTTCCCGATCGGAAGCTGATATCGTGGTCGTAGCGATCCACAACGTCCGGCTGCTCGACGGCAGCGGTCACGCCATCGAACGGGCAACAGTCATCGTGCAGGACAAGCGGATTCATGCCGCCGGTCCCAGTCGCACCGTGACCATTCCGCGCGGAGGCTCCCGCATCGATGGCCGCGGACTCACCCTGCTTCCAGGTTTGATCGACTGCCATGTTCATTTTTCTCTGGGGGCCGAACCTGACGTGGTCAAGGCCATCGAACAGGAAACGCCGTCTGAAACGTTGCTCAAAGCCGCGCAGTTGGCCAGGCAAACGCTTGAGGCCGGCGTGACCACCGTTCGCGATGTCGGTTCACGCGACCACTCGATTTTTACACTCAAACAGGCGATTGATAAAGGTTTGACTGAGGGGCCTCGGATTATAGGCGCCGGACTCGCCATCTGCATGATCGGCGGCCACGCGCGCTTTATCGGCCAGGAAGTCGAAGGCGTAGAACAAGTCCGCAAAGCGGTGCGTGAGCAAATCGACGCGGGGGCCCAGGTCATCAAGGTAATCGCCTCAGGCGGCGTCCTCACTCCCGGCACTTCGCCCGATCAAGCGCAAATGACGATTGAAGAACTGCGGACCGCCGTGGACGAAGCGGCACGCGCGGGACGAAAGGTCGCTGCGCATGCGCATGGAGCAGCGGGGATGAAAAATGCGATCCGCGCCGGTGTGCATTCAATTGAGCATGCCACCTTGATGGACCGGGAAGCCGCCGCTCTCATGCTGGACCATGGCGTCTATATGGTCCCGACCCTTTCCGCGCTAGCCACGACGGCCGCCTGCCGCCGCGGATGCGGCATCCCTGATAGTGCCCTGGAGAAGGCCAAGGCCATGACGAAGCGTCACGAGGCCAGTTTCCGGCAGGCGCATGCGCGTGGACTGCTGATTGCCATGGGCACCGATGCCGGGACGCCCTTTAACAGGCACGGAGACAACGCCCAGGAGCTGGAGCGAATGGTCGCTTTCGGGATGAGCCCGATGGAAGCGATCATCGCCTCAACATCGGCCGCCGCGCGATTGATCGGCGTGGACGATCAGCTGGGGACGATTGCGCGCGGGAAGGAGGCAGATCTCATCCTCATCGACGGAAATCCGCTGCGCAAAGTTGAGCTGTTGCGCGACCGTAGTCGCATTGCCGGCGTCATGAAGGCCGGACGATTCGTCGCCGGCCCGCTCCGCCAGCCTGCGTGAGACGCAGAGATTTTCATGGCTCTATCGCCGTTCATAGAACAGTTCCAACGCCGACGCAAAGCCGTGCAGGCGCCCTTGGTTGAATTGCTGGTCGAGTCGATTTCGCAGCGAACGAATGCCGCCTTCGTCGTTGCGACCGACAACGCCTTGGGACACCATCATCTGCGTGGCGACTTCCACCAGGCGAGTTTTGCGGCCGTTCATCTCATCGGTCACCAGTTCCGGCATCACTTCCGCCGCACGATCGTGGATGATCGTCTCCTTGAATGAGTCGTACCCTTGATCTGAGACCACGCGATCCCGGATGAGCGCTAATTCCGCCTTGATCCTCGAAACATCCTTTACCAGCACCGCAAAGAGCTCTTTCCGTCCTTCATCGAACAGCTTCTTTTCCATCTCCTCGAGCAGCACGGCGACATCGACCACATCGGGTGCGAATTCAACGCCCCAGTTGAGCCGGTCGTAGTTGCGCCGCGCTTCGGCATCACCGATCACCTCGTAAGCGGCATTGATCTCGCGGATCTTGTCTTCCGCCTGCTTGCTGTTAGGATTGCGGTCGGGATGATGCTCGAAGACCAGTTTTCGATACGCCTTCTTGATGACGTCTTCCGACGCCTCTCGGGACACGCCCAGAATGCGATAAAAATCCACGCGCGGCATGGCCGCGACTATAACAGGATGTCGAAAACAGCTTCCAGCTTCACCTTGACTCTGCCAGGGAAGATCCTTAGTGAGCGGAGAATCCTGGTGGCAGGGTGTGCGCCGAGATCAATGGCTCGTGTTGTTTGTCGCCTGGCTCGGCTGGGTGTTCGATGCGATGGATGCGACGATCTATGCGATCGTCCTGCATCCGGCCTTACATAAGTTGTTGCACACCTCGAGCGGCGGCCCACCGACCACCGAGCGGATCGGCTGGTACGGCGGCATCATCTTTTCCATTTTTTTGATTGGCTGGGCCATCGGTGGGATTACGTTTGGAGTCCTGGCGGACCGCCTCGGTCGAACCAAGATTCTGATGACCACGATCGTCATCTAGCCTTATTCACCGGCGCAGCGGCCCTTCACAGGAGTGGTGGCATCTGGCGCTGTACCGCTTTCTCACGGCGCTAGGCACCGGCGGAGAGTGGGCCGCGGGGGCGGCCCTTGTCGCGGAAACCTGGCCGGAAGACAAACGGGCCAAGGCGACGGGTATTTTAATGTCGGAACTCTATCCGACAAGGCCGCGCCACTGGGGCCGGCTTTTGCTTCAACGCGGGCCGGATCCTTGCCTCAGTGTCGCCCTTCATGATGGCTTGTCACGACGCTCGGCACCTTCGGCCGCGCGGCCAGTACGGTGGCGTTGATTTATCTGGCCGGCTTGGCCGTGCTCTGGTTCGCACCGGAGACCAAAGGTCAACCGCTGAAGGACTAATGTGCGGGCGAACCCTTGACTTTCACCGTACCAGATTTATTTGAGTAATTATGGATGATGATCAAACCCCTCGTGCGCTTTCCTACGATGAGAAGCATGCAGCCGAAGCGGCCTTCAGCGGCCGACCATTTAATCCACGGTGGTCCGCTCGAGCCAGGCTCATCTATGACGGTATTCTGAAGTCCCTCCCAGCTTCCGCGAGGTTGGAAGAGGAGCCCTTGCCGTTATCGGCCGACCCTGTCACGGAATCGGCGTCGACGGAGCATGTAGAAGATCAGCCTGCTGAGCGCGGCGATGCTCTGCCTGCGTCGATTCCTTTCCAGAAAGCAATCGACGCCGGGGCATTGATCGATGTCACGCCGACCGCGAAACAACTGGGCTTGTCTTTCTCGGTGACCGTGACGAAGCCGCTCTGGGACACCGGTATTGCACCGATATCCACATTCACCTCGGAGGAGCAGGCCGCCCGTTTGCGCGACGTGTTGATGGCCTTCAGGCTTCGCCTGGCGGCCCAACCTACCCTCTCACCGTTGATTGACTTTCCGGCGTTGTTGATTTTTCCTCCCAACACGATACCACAGCCTTTTCCGCTCCTCGCTCTGGTACAGCCGGACGAGCGGAATCAAGCCATGGTCACGTTGTTGCTGCCGAGTGAAATGGCGGCAACAATCATTCCTATGAACTGACCGGCGTCTTCCTCGACCGAACCACCACAGGTGTGTAGCTACAGGGAACCCATACCCATACGCATTCGCTCGCCAGCGCGTCGAGTCCATGAGGACCTAAGTGGTCGCGCAGAGACATGGAGGCGACATGGATGGAGCGAATTGGGAAGAAATACGGGTTCTGATCCATCGGCCAGAAGAATGCCACTTCCAGTCCGCCATCCGTCATGGCGTCGAGAACCTGAGAAAGCGTGGCGACAAAACAGCAGGTCCAGACTCGGACGACGGTGGTACCGGTCCAGCGACAACCACGCGAACAGTCCCACTAACTAAGAGGGCAAATACAATAGAGTGGGTGAATCCTCGATGCCCCCCAAATGATCCGTAGGGCACGCCAAGCCCATATCCTGCGGCATCCAGATCGGCAAGAGCGCACAGGCCAAGCCCACCAGACACAGTTGCCAGGGCAAGCGATAGCCGGCGGCGAGAGCAGCAGCAACGATAGCATGTGTGACGGGAGAGGCCTTGGAGGTCCTGGCCCGTTCGGACCCCTTGCAACCACGCATTCCGAGTTGTAGGGTGATGCATAGTCGGACCACGAGAGACAAGGGAGCGAACATGCTTTCAGCGCGGATCCGTCCTACCTCTCGCACCGCCTTTTTGCTGCCTCTGATGCTGTTCTTCGCCTGCTCAAGTTTCGTCTACGAGCCGGCGCCAGTGGTCCCAACCACGTTGCCTCTTCCCTATTCCGCCACCGTCCGGCTGGCAGAACTCGAAGCCTATAACGTGGAACCAGGCGCCACCATGGACGCTGATCCGCGCATCGAAAACAAGGTCAGAGGCGTTCGTCAACCGCTCAGCAAGGCAAAAAAGGAATGGGAGCGGTCGATAGCGGATTATGTGGCGGCGAGAAAAACGTTTACCTACCTGTCAGCCGATAGCCAGACCGATGTTGATCTGTCCATGCGGCTCAACATTTATGTCGACCCAAGTGTCAATTCCGAGTTCGCTCGCGTCTACGTGGCCCGCATCGATGCGACGTTGGCGGAAGGATCCAGCAAACGTCCCCTCTCGAAATATCTGGGTTTCGGGAAAGCCGCAGGGGACGACGACGACCGCGGTCCGGTCAATCTCGCCGTCCAAGCCGCGCTCAACGACCTGTTCGGAAAGATCGAGAACGATTCCCGTTTGCGCCGACCTGGCCTGCTCTAAGCGTATCGGCGACCAAGCGCCGCGCCAGCGCCCGCTCTTCGACCGCCGTCTTGATCGTGCCGTCAACTCGTTCGTCCAGCAACCGGTCGAGAATTCGCTTAAAGTGCGGCCCAGGCGGGAGCCCGAACTGCTTGAGATCTTCGCCGTTCACCGTGGTCGTTACCTGCCGATCTCTTGTAAGAAATCGCACCAGTCGTCTGTTGGCTCTTTCAACCCTCGCACGGTCACGACAGACCATCGTCCTGGACATGGTCAAGACCAGCGCTTCGTTCGGCATATCCCTCAGCAGGCGGTACATCTGAGAGGGAGATAGGGAGTTCGCGCCGGAGATCGCGTCACTCGCGTTGCGCGTGTTTGCTCCTGCCCATTCGATGGTTCTTACCTGAAGAGTAGATAATTGCAGCCGCTCAGCGATCGCCGCAATGATCGCGGAATCGGCATCTCCCAGCAGTGCCATGAACCACACCAGTGATCGATCAATCGGGTTTCTCGGGCGCTGCCGCTCCCACCAGCCAATCGCTCGCGGGAGCACGGTCATGAGCCGCCGCGCCTGCCTGCCATACGCGAGACGTGGGTGCAGGAATCGCCACAGGTCCAACCTGTCCAATGCGGCAACCGCTCGTTCAGGATAACGTTCCTTCATGAGCAAGAAGATTTCGTTGGCCAGCCGGGGACCGGAAAGCTGAGCGACGATGTCGGCCTCTGCAGCCTGCTTCAAGAGACGGTTGGTCGTGGGCTCAAGGCGAAAGCCGAATCGTTCGGCGAAACGAATGGCGCGAAACACCCTTGTGGGATCATCCATGAAACTTTTGGCATGCAGCACTCGAACGATTTTGGCCTTGAGATCGTCCTGCCCGCCGTACGGATCATGTAGGCGTCCCCAACCTGCGGCGTTCAATTCTATTGCCATGGCATTGATTGTGAAGTCTCGGCGGAGGAGGTCCTCTTCAATGCGAGCCGGACACACTTCCGGCAAAACCGCCGGGCCTGCATAGGACTCGCGACGGGTACTAGCAATGTCTACCTTGGCACCGTCGGACATCGTCAATCGTGCGGTCGCGAAGCGCTCAAACACAGCCACACCGGCGCCGTAGCGGCGAGCGACAAGGCGAGAAAACGCGATCCCGTCACCCTCCATGGTTAGGTCGAGATCCCAATTGCTCCGTTTGAGCAAGAGATCCCTCACTACACCGCCTACGAGATAGAGACCCGCTTCTTCCTCGTCCGCCATTCTCCCAAGATCACGCAACAACAGAGCGGTGTTGCGAGGCAATCGGCTCAACAGTTGCTTTGAAGTTCTCCGCGGCATCATCTCGCGCATTGTAACTGTTTCCCTCGTGTCTCGGAACGACTGCCTATGGACCAAGGAGCCCGAGAAATGCGAAAGGGGGGTTCCGGATCCTCCTCCGAAACCCCAGGCTTGAGCCTAGCCGTCCAGCACATACCGCCACCGAACCTGACGTAGAGTATCCGCACTGCCATCACTGTTCCTCACATCGGCAGAAACGGTCATATTTGGACAGATCTTTGCCGTTTTTTTTCCATTGGTGCCAGGGTGACAGTGGCTGGGAGATTCTCCAGTTACAACCTACTGAATTTCCAGGAGCACGTACTCGTTTAAGCGGGCACATGCCTTGCTGGAAGTGTCAGCCAAGGATTCGACACCCATGTTGTCTTAAGGAGGTTTCCCATGAACGCGAAGAGGAAGACAATGCTCCCAATCGCCGTCGCCGTGGTCTCGATAATTGCCATCGCCGTGGCACCGGCGCTGGCCAAAGATTCGAAGAAGAAAGCGCCGCCCTCACACAAGTCCGCCGCTGCCGCGGCAGCGTCAATGGGACATGTGCCGCAGGTCTCGGACGCTCCCAAGCGTGGCCATCACGATGAAAAACCAGGGCCTGCCTGGAAGACTGTCGGCGGCACTGTCAAGGAAATCCAAGACAATGCCTACACCGTCGAGGACTATGAAGGGAACCAGGTGAAGCTTTACGTTGGGCAGGGTACGAAGCATATCAAGCAAAAGAAGGTTGGAGACACCGTCCGCGCTGAGATTACGCGGGGCGGCTTCGCGAATTCGATCCAGTAACCCCTTTAAATCCGCGCACCCGCTCCTGGCGCGGTGGTGTCTGTGAAGAGGCCGACCCTGAACAGGTCGGCCTTTTCCGTCTCTCAGGGCTTTCTCCCATTCATCGGCCGGCTGGTATAAACTGGATGTTGCCGTAGTAAGCGATCGCTTGCTCTTTGGTATTGTCCGTGTCGCTCATGATCGCCACGCCGTTGATCTTCGGCGGCTCTTCTCCGAACGCCGTCTTATAGTCCTCGTAAATGTTGCGCGACTCCTCGACCCACATGCCGACTTTCGACGGGCCGCTCTCCACCACGATCATCTTGGCAAAATCGGTGAAGGCATTGTCGACGACGGTTCCGATCGGCGCCTTCGTGTCCCAAATATAGTTGAGGGCCGCGATGGGAATTTCGCCGAAGAGCGCTTGTCCGGCTTTGTATTT
The DNA here is from genome assembly GCA_963794505.1 of uncultured Nitrospiraceae bacterium. GTDB lineage: Bacteria > Nitrospirota > Nitrospiria > Nitrospirales > Nitrospiraceae > Nitrospira_C. The sequence continues at coordinate 197,648 of CAWCEG010000066.1, read as the reverse complement.
GAGCTTCTTGGCGAAGCCGACCTTGTCGGGGTCGTATTCGAACGTAATGTACAACCTGGCAGGATAATCGTCTCCGGACTTCCGGCTCACATCACTGTGCTTGAGCAAATTCTCGATCTTCCACCGCCAACGGACGACGGGAAATGCCGATGGATCGATCTTGATCTCTTTGATCAGGCCTGAGGCCGACGCCTCGCTTGTGGCCCGCACGACGACCGCGCCGGCGTCTTCCACCAACTCATAGACCGTGTCCTTAAGAACTTTCTTGAACTTGAGCGGTTTCCAGCCATCCGCCAGCGGCGCACCGGCGCGGCTTGCAGCAAACCTTCCGACCTCGAGCACGGGAAAAGACTCGGCCGCCGATGCTAAAGAAGACAAGAGCCATACAGCGGCGAGCCAGGGAGCAGTCTCGTACACGAATCTCACGTGTGGTTTCCTATCCGCGCCGCATCCATGCGAACAGCCGCATCAGCTTGTTCTTCATTGCCGGGGTGAAATGTGCCTTCCTCCACAGGTTGACGACTTTCTTGTTTACTTCGGCTTGGGTCGGATAGGGATGGATGGTGCCGGCGATGGTTCTCGCGCCCTTACCTGCGTTCATGACTACCGAAAACTCATTGATGAGGTCGCCGGCGTGGGCAGCTACGATCGTCGCGCCTAGGATCTTGTCGGTGCCCTTGCGAATGTGGATCCGCGCGAAACCTTCTTCCTGGCCGTCAAGTATGGCACGATCTACTTCGTCCAACTTGAAGGTATAGGTTTCTACCTCCATCCCCTTGGCGTATGCATCCTTCTCATACAGCCCGACGTGGGCAATCTCAGGGTCAGTGAAGGTGCACCACGGCATGATCAGCGAATCTACGCTGGCATACCCGAGGCCGAAGGGGTGCGGAAACAGAGCATTCTGGACAACGATTTGGGCCATCGCATCGGCGGCATGGGTAAACTTGTAGCGCGAGCAGATATCACCAGCGGCAAAGATCTTGGGGTTGCTGGTCTGCAACCGACCGTTGACCTTCACCCCGTTCCGATCGAATTGCACACGGGCCTCTTCGAGGCCCAGACCCTCGACATTTGGCGTTCGTCCGACCGCAACGAGAATCTCATCGACTGTCACGTGGTACTGCTGGCCATGCGACTGGACCGTCAGCCTCTTGCCGTCGGCCGTTTTGGTAACCTCCAAATCCTTTCCACAGCAGAGCAGCGTGACGCCGTCCTTGACCATCTGTTGTTCGACCACTTGAGCAGCATCGCGATCTTCGTTGGTTAGGATGCCGTGCAGCGCTTCAATCACATAGACCTGACTCCCAAAACGCGCAAAGGCCTGCGCCATCTCGCAGCCGATGGGACCAGCGCCGATCACGCCGATACGCTGCGGCAATTCCGTCAATGCAAACAACGTTTCGTTGGTGAGGTAGCCCGCTTCTTTCAGACCAGGCGTGTCAGGCGCGGAGGGACGCGTACCCGTGCAAATCGCCGCCCGAGCAAACCGCAGCGTGCGGTTTCCAGCCGCCCCTTGAATGTGAATCGCATCGGCACCGGTAAATCGCCCACTGCCGATGAAGACGTCCACCCCGAGCTTCGCGTAGCGATAGGCTGAATCGTTGTGGCTGATCCGCGCCCGCAATTTTCTCATCCGGGCCATCACCACACTGAAGTCGTACTTCATCCCGGCAGGGATGCAGAGACCGAACTGCTCTGCGTTTCGAAGCTCGGCACCTGCCCTGGCGGCACGGATGACACTCTTTGACGGGACACACCCGACATTCAAACAATCGCCACCCATCAGGTGCTTTTCGACCAGCGCAACTTTGGCGCCCAAGCTGGCCCCAACGATCGCCGTAATCAAGCCGGCAGTTCCCGCGCCGAGCACGACGATGTTGTAGCGCCCATCGGGATCGGGGTTCACCCATTTCGTGGGGTGTACATTTTCTGCAAGCACCCGATCGTCTTCGTCGTTGGGCAGCAGTCCGCTCAACTCCGCATCAGGCATTCCTGCTCCTCTCAGGATGACGGCTGATCAAGTGGACCTTCTGGGCCGTAATCCGCCCGCATGTCATGGTCATCGGTGGAAGTGCTGGCGTATGATGGGGACTCCTATTGCGGCTGTCAACGTGGAGGGCGCGCAAGATCGCGGCTAATCACCGGCCACCAAGAAACGTCGGTTGGGCGCGGCAAGACCTGCCAACAGGCCGACGGCAGGCTCAACGCGTGATGCCCGAGAATGGCGGGGTCAGCGCAATGGGAAGGGATGGCGGCGGACTACTTAAACGTACGGGTATTGAGATCCCGGTCCATGTCAATGCGGCCGAATACCCGTTCAACCGGATCGATTTTGCCGTCCTGGTTGCGATCCAGTTCCTGAAAATGATCATGCGTGAGGTCCGGGGTCTGCGGATTGGGCACACCGGCACCATGAACATGCGGCCGGGGATCGTATCGCTGTGGATCTTCGAGAACACCATAATGCATGAGATCCGTTCGCGGCTGTACCACCACGGCTTTACGCGGCACTTTCTTCGAAGCCTTGACTACCCGGTGTGGTTTCCGACCGGCATTCCCAGTCTCAACCGGCATTGTCTTGACGGCTTTAGGCGTAGTACCCGTTTTCGTTTCTGGCACCGCCGGCGGAACGGCTTGAGTGGTCGTCTGAAGCGGCTTCTTCTGCCTTCCTTCGACCGAAGACCTGGACCCCTTTGCGGGAAGGCCGGATGCGGTTCCTTCCTTTCGAATCTTTTGTTCTGCCTGGGTCTCTTCCATGGTGGCAATCGTGATGCATAGCCACCAAGACCCGGTCATGAGAAGAACAAGCAGGCATTTGTTCATAAGGCTCCTCTGCGGCAATGCTCTTAAGTGTAGCAGGTGATCCGGATTCACTGTGAACACAATGATTTACACGTCCTGCCGCTTGTCGAGCCCCAAAATCGAACCGCCGCTTGTCAGACCCTACCGTCCTATCCTATCCTGTGGAAGGAGGCTCACGATGGATGAACCGACACGTTTGACCAAGACGAAGGAGCAGTGGGCCAAAGCGCGGCGAGGCGGAGAAGAGCGTGAAGTGTTTTACGAAGGCGACGAGCGATTGCCGCCCGGACAGCACGTGGTAGAGACGTTTCCAGTCCTGGATCTGGGCTACAAACCCGATATTGCCCTCTCGGCCTGGACGATCACGATCGGCGGCTTCGTAGCGAATCCCGTTACGTGGACATGGGAACAGTTTCTCGCACAGCCGCAATTCAAAGACGTTTCCGACTTTCACTGTGTCACGTCATGGAGCCGTTACGACAACGAATGGGAAGGGGTCAGCTTCAAGCACATCATGTCGGTGGTAAAACCACTTTCGCTCGCAAAGTTCGTCCTGTTCAAGTCGTATGACGACTACACGACGAATCTACCGCTCGAAGCCTGTGACGATGACAACGTGCTCTTGACGTACAAATGGAACGGCAAGCCGCTCGCCAAAGAACATGGCGGTCCTGTCCGAATGATCGTGCCGAAACGCTATGCATGGAAAGGCGCGAAGTGGATAAAGGAAATCACATTCTCCGACAAAGATGAGAAGGGATTTTGGGAGGTACGCGGATATTCGAACAGCGCGTTGCCATGGAACAACGATCGCTACGCGTAAGCGGGCGCTGCTCAAACGCAGATACTATTTTCTTGTCCATCCGCCCGGTCCTTCGACGAAATGCCCGGGCTTCGTGTTTTGAATCGCCTTCTCTCCGGCGAGCGCTTCGACCGCATCGAGCTGAGTTCGGTTCCGATTAGCGATGTCCTCATACGCCTGTCGTCGCTTTTCATTGACCTCGTTCGACAATGCCTGCGCATCGGGAGAGGCGGGATTCACGACGCCCAAGTAGCCGTTCGGCTTTTCACCCACCAATCCCTTTGTTTTCGCTTCTTCCACAGAGATGCCAAAAGCCGGCGGAACTGCTGACAAGCAGAGGACGAGCCAGCCGACTGTCCAGCCGAAACACGTATTGCGCATCACGGTCTCCTCTTGTTCCTAAAACAACCCGCTGTCCCGAGAGAGAACCTGATCCAGCTCTTTGTCGACCTTGACACGGATCTCATGGTCAATCTTTACGTTCAAATTGATTGTAATCGGTTTGTCGGGGGTTGCCATTTCGACACGCGGCGTGCATCCCCCGATCGTGAGATACAGGCCGACCACTCCTCCCGTCATAACGGACACGACGCGACCCATCCTCCCTCCGATCGATTACGGTTCCGAGAGTGTTTTCCGCACCGAGTCTTCCAGATCGTTCACGAGCCGAAGACTCCTCAACAAGGCCGGGATATTTTCCTGAACCGTGAGATTAAAATGAATAGGCGGGCTATTTTTCTGATCCGGATTCTTGCCTTCCAGCCGCGTCTTCAACTGTAATGTGCCATCCTCGATGTACTGCGCACCCACTTGTAACACATTGTAATGAAAATTGTTGAGCGCCTGGAGCACAACCTCCATGTCCGCGTTGGCCTGGGTCACCGCATGAGTCGCTTCCGGCGATGCCATATACCGGATCACTCCTCCGGGCGGACGGGCCTCGAAATTTGCGTCCTTCACCGTGAGCCCTTGAGACGTCACCGTTACAGGAATGGAACCGTCGAGCATGCCTGTCCCCTGCAACCCTTTCTGCTGTTCGAGGCTCAAAATCTTCTGGAGATCAAGTTGTCTGGCCAGCACCGTGAGCCCGTAGGGAGGATAGGCGAGGTCCGCACGCAAGCCTTGGCTCGTCGCCGCTCCGCCTAACAACTCACAGCGAACGTTGCGTACCTCCACGAGCGGAAGCCTTTCTCTGACATCCCATTCTCCTTCGACCGTCATTTTGAGATTGGTCACTTCGACCCCTGTGTGGATCGATGCAACGGCAACCTCGGCAGGCCTCGAAATAGAGATGCGTTCCAGACCTTCAAGGGCAACCTTGAGGTTGGTACTGACACCTGAAAGGAGGATGTCCCGGTAATGACCGGCCAGTCTGTCAACGGTGATGTCCGCTGATCCGCCCTGAATCTGTAGTCGCTGGTGACTGTCGGTTGTCCACCGTATATCTAAAATCCCGGTCAGGTCTCCCCCGGTGACGTCAGCCGCATAAGGCCAGGGAGACCACAGTTGCCCCAGACGAAATGTCTCTCGATTGAAAGTCAGTGGCCCCACGACCGCATGGACCGTTCCGCGGTCCCCCACCCATTGGTGCTCGAGTTGCCCGGCAAGCTTGAAGGCCTGAGTTTGGCTTTTCGAGTGAATATCCGCTTTCACCCCCGAGGGATCAACCTGCACACGCACCGTCACATCCACGGGCATGCTCCGGAAAGACGACTGCGCGACAACAAGACCTTCGAGCGTCGTTGTCATCTGCGCTTGCTGTAAGTTCGACGCGCCTTCCAGTCGATCCACCCTTGTTAAGGCCCGTTGCATCGTCAGGGACGAGCCGCCCAGCTGTATATGGGGCGACCGCCATGCCACAAGGCCCGGACCAGAAGTCCACCGCCCGGTCGAGAGGTCCACTTCGACAGGAAGCGGTTCTTCCAGTTGGAAAATTCCGCCGCCGACGTGATACGACGCGTGCTTGAAGTCAGTGAAAGTCACCACTGAGGAGGGGCTGATGGTGCCGCGAAACGTCCTGCCTGTCCACGCCAGGTCGCCGCGAATTTCTCCCGTCGCCTGGGTATTCCTCGACCGCTCAGGTATTGCGACCGGCAGGGTTCCCTTGATGAGCACTTTGGCCTCAGCGCGGTCGATCACGAGTCCCCCTCCGTAGATCTGCGTCACCGCACATTCCGCATAGACCGGACCTTTCTCGGAGCCATAGGAAATGCGTACCGGACCGGAGGCCGTAAATCGAGCCGGCGACTCGGCCCAGAACAGTTCTCCGGTGGTATCTTGGGCGCTCTCAAGACGCACCGGCTGCGATCCATAGGGGGCGAGGATTGCGAGCCGTTCCATTCCTTTGACAGCCCCACTACTCACGACTGCCGTCGCCGATGACCCGCCTGTGAGTGTCCAATGAACCAGTCTGGCATTGCCGGAGAGCGTGCCTGCCGCCTTGACCGCCAAACCTTTTCCATACCCTTTGAGCTCAGGGAGGGCCGCCGCAATCTGGACAGTCGCATGGACTTCGGTCGCGGGATCCCTCCAAAGCAGGGAGACCGGCACGCCTGACGCCGCTGTTCCTGCCCAATGAATCGTCACATTTCCACCGACCCGTTGCCATTCGGAGCCAATCGGCAAGGCAAGAGCTAAGAAGGGAGCGAGTTCCTTGACATTGACCTCCAGCACGCCTTCGAGATGCACCTGCGCGTCCTTGGGAACCGACTGCGACCGCCACAACACGAAGGGGGCAGCCTCCGGCTGGGCCGCTCGGAGTTGCAACGACATATCGGCCGCAGACTGACCCGTCACCCGCAGCTCATATGGAATCGTATCAATCCCTTGCAGCAGCATGTCGGCGACCAACGCCTCGCGTTCATGTTTGATCGTCCCTGCCATCATGACCGTGCGAAGAGGCCCAGTAGCCTGCTCACGGAACAGCTTGATCTCTTCCAACCGGACTTCATCCCACGGGAAAAAAGGCAACCGTTGAACGACGTCACTGGCCGTTAATGCATTGATCAACGAATCCGGCGCATCCGGAGCAGCTTCATCGAGCCGCGGCTCTCCGCTGGAAGGAGCCGGTGACGCCAAAATTTCGATCGTGAGCTGCCGCAAGGTGAGAACATCGACGCGACCCGACAGCAAACCGAGCAACGTATACTCGGCATGAGCATGGTCCAGGGAGACGGTAACAACTTCTCCCGTCAGCCGCTTTGTCAGAACCATGCGGGGACAGTCAGCGACCGAAAGCCGGGACGCCCGAACGTTACGCCCACCTTCTCATAGCCCTGCCGCTCGAGCCACCGTTCAAGGATGGTTGAGGCAATAGAGGGTAGAGCCAGCCAGCCTCCGATCAGGATCAACAGCAATACGATCATCAATTGCATGGAACGGAACGTTTCTTTCATGATAAATAATCACACGCCATCTGTATGGTCCGCCATACCGGCGGCGATTGGGAGCAACAGGCACTTCGCATTGGCATCAGGCTCATTTCTCGTTACGATGCCTCGGCCATGGCATCACAAACTCGAGACATCATACAAATCGACTACTGGCCCATCGATATTCCCCTGACGGATCCGTTCGTCGTGGCCACTGGATCGCGCAGCATCGCCGAGAACGTATTTGTGCGTATTACGCTATCCAATGGCACACAAGGATACGGAGAAGCCGCACCGTTTCCCGAAGTCGGAGGAGGGAGCCGTGCGTCATGCCTCGCTGCCATTGAGCTGGTAGGTCGCACCATGCTGGGCTATCGGACCGATCAATTCAAGGATATTGCGATGCGGTTGCGTGAAGAGGCGCCGGCTCAGCCTGCCGCACGTTGCGCGCTGGAAACGGCCATGATTGATGCGCATTGCCGTGCACTCGGTCTTCCAATGTGGGCGTTGTGGGGTGACGCCGACTTACGCGAGCGCGAGACCGACATTACCATCCCGATCGGCACCGTCGACAAGACTCTGATGCTGGCGCAAGCCTGGTACGCCAAAGGATTCCGTCTCTTCAAGATGAAAGTGGGTGTTGATGTCGACACCGACGTCCAAAGATTGGAGGCCGTCCACCGTGCCTTGCCGGAGGTCGCCTTCATCGGAGACGGCAATCAGGGGTTTTCGCGTCAGGAATGTCTCGCGTTCACCAGGGGAGTCATGCGCTTCGGGGGTAAACTGGTTTTACTCGAACAACCGGTCGCACGAGAGGACTTGGACGCGCTGGCTGCGATACGGCGAGAGACGGGCATTCCCATTGCCGCCGATGAATCCGTCCGGTCTCTCGTGGATGCGAAGCAGGTGGTTGAACGACATGCGGCGGATTACATCAATATCAAGACCATGAAAACGGGCGTCATGGAGGCTCATGAAATCGCCCTGTTTACTCTCGCCTCCGGCCTCAAACTCATGGTTGGGGGTATGGTCGAAACGAGAATTGCGATGGGCTGCTCATTCAGCTTGGTGCTAGGCGTAAAAGGCTTCGAAGTCCTCGATCTGGATACCCCCCTGCTCTTGGACAACGATCCGGTCATTGGCGGGTATCAATACAACGGACCGCGCCTTGTGCCCTGGCAACGACCGGGGCTAGACCTGATTGTTCGTCCTCCTGACGGAATAGCGACCCTCACTCGCTGATGGATGGCTATTTCTGGCCAACAGCCGGAGCTGACCCGTTTCCATGTTGTACCGTGCGCCCGCCACCGCAAGGCGGTGAGCCATTGCTTGATGAGGTGAGGGTTTCTTCTCCCTCGATTCTTCCGCCTTCCATTGAACCCCATCCGCTCCACACGGCGCAGCCGCCGCCTGAGCCTCCGGCTCCGCCTTGCCCGGGCATGCTCGAAATGATTTTCCCGTCCGCCCCTTGCGAATAGTACCCTCCGCCTGTCGTGCCGCCTCCATGCGGCATGAGGAAGACCATATAGCTCCACCCGCGCGCGCTTTTTTCGACCTGCACAAAGACGGTGTGATATTTCAGGGAGGGAATCGGATGAAAGCCGATCTGGTTCAAATCGGATGAATAGGTGCCGGTACGGGTGAAAAACTCGGTTTCCAGCCGCTTGACTTCAGCCAGCGCGATTTCCGCTTCGGCTGATTTAGCCTTATTGATGTAGTGAGGGAACAGAACAAGGGCACTGACCGCAAGAATTGAGACGATCGCGACCACGATCATCAGTTCCGTCAGCGTAAATGCTTCGACCCGTCGGTACTGCGGGAAAATGGCCATGCTGGGAAGAGTACCAGTCAGCAGTATTTCGGAACAGAAAATAGTTCAATATCGCTCCTCTTCACACTTCTTACAGGGCAATATGGTGCCCAGATGCTGGTCACGACCTGATTGAGTCAACACCCAGGGCCGGTTTGTCATGGGCGGGTGATGGCGCACATGCTGTCCGTGGCCGCAGGCGAGATCTGCCACCCAATCACCAGCCTCATCTTGATGATATCCCACGATCGGTTGGTCCATCATGACCTCGAGACGGTACATGGCATCGCTCCGAAGGATACTGTCAAAGCGGCTCAAACGGACGTTCCCCCCGCGTGCTGGCTGTCAGAAACACCCATTGGCCTGAACGCTCCACGTCAAACGATCCGATAAACCTCAGGCCATCCTCCAGCGATCGGAATTCGATCAGTTCGATCCGGCATCTCTGTGGGTCGAATCGGCGCACATCGAACTGCCCCACGACATACAGCCGGTCCAATGTAGCGAGATAGAGGTTGCGCCGACTCACACCGCCGGTATCGGGGAACAGCTCGCTGGTCGCTGAACAGCCACCGGCCGTACTCACTGTGAGTTTGAGATTGAAACGGGACAGGAATGGATGCGTCGCGACGCGGGTGACGGTTATGGTGAAGCCGGGAGGCGTTACCTGGGTGACGGCAGAAACCGGCACGTCGCTGTTACACCCATTGAGGAGCACAATACTGCCAAGCAGGCTGCCTGTACCCCAGCCGCCGATCACTTGGCCGTTGGAATCTTGGGAGCCGCCCCCACAGCATCGAGTCCAGCTTGAGCGCAGGCATCGTCCAGATGCGCACCCGGGGCACCGCCCACTCCGATGCCGCCAACTACTTCGCCTCCGATTTCGATCGGCAGACCGCCGCCAAGTATGAGAATCTCATCGTTCATCTCCCTCAGGGCCTGAAGCGTCGGGACCTTGGCGATCAATTCTGCTAGTTCCGTCGTCGGCCGTCGGAGACTTGCGGCGGTATAGGCCTTTTTTCGGCTGCTCTCGACCGTATGAGACCCGGCTCCATCGGCCCGTCCCATAGTCCGTAACACACCGGCTCGGTCCACGATTGAAACACTGACGCGATACCCGTCTTTCTTGCATGCTTCCATCGCAGCCTGTGCCGCCTTGCCTGCCATTGCCAGAGGCAACAGGGATTCTTTCGGCAGTTCATCCGCAAATGAGAATGTGGGAAACAGGAGAATGACAAGAGCCGCCCCAATGCAGGGCGCAGTCGCGTAGAGGTCGGCCAACCGAAGGCGGTTTAGATATCTCATGCGGCATCTCCTTGAGCAAGTGGACGGACACGCCCAGAAGACTACGAAGAGGGAAGAGGTGTCAAGGGGAGACTAACAACAAAGGTGACGAGCAGGGAAAGAAGGGGGTCTAACTCCAAACAACACGCTCCTGATTCAAGAGATAATCAATGACTTCGATGCTATCGCGCATCTGAGTCTGTGCGCGTTCGGACATGGGAATCACGGCCCCGCAGATTTTTCCCGGTTCAATGTCATCGAGGGATGGGATACCTTCGGGTCCGCGCTTTTCGAGCTCTTGTTTGTAGCTAGCCACGCTCTGCCCTCCTACATCTGACTGTTTCGCAATTCCCACGCCACACATCATGAGGTCGTGATGCCTGACCCGTACTGATAGCTTAGCACACGAAATGGCAGCAACCAGGCAAATCTCGTAAGTCATTGAATACGAAGTATTTACTCAGCAGGAGGAAGGGCGCCAAGAAAGGGGAATGAACCGATTTTTCTCAACGGTGTGTCTGCACGCAGTCGGAAATCACCCTTTGCGGGATCGACAAAATAGGGATCACCAGTGATGTCCGATTGCGCCTTGAGCTCCGGGGCAAGCTGATGGGGATTTCCCTCTCGGAGATAGTCCCCGTCGCTATTGAACAACGCATTGTAGGAGGTCGCCGCTCGACTGGACGCCGCTACGAGAAACCCCACTCGATTCAGGCCGACCACGTTGCCACTGACATCGCTCTGAGACTGGCCAAGAAAGGCCGCGCCACCGCCGTTTTTGACCAGGGTATTGCTGAGGAGCACGGCCCTGGCGCGATCATTCACCACCACTGCCTCAAACAGGCTTCGGGTGATGACGTTTCGTTCTAGGCGAACATGCGATTTGCCGGCGACGTTCACCCCGTGGTCATTGTCATGTATGAAGTTGCCGACCAGGACCGCTTGAGAATCGGCAAATTGCACACCCGTGGTCTCGCTGCCCCCAATGCTGCAGTCTTCAATGCGCGTGTCTTCGACCTGCTGAGTGAACAACATGCCGTTCACGGTCAGGCGCTTGAGCAAGAGGCCCCGGCCATTGAACAGGCCGACGGCATGACCACCATGCTCATTGATCGTCATGTCGCTGATTTCAATGTTTGTCGCGCCGTACGGCCATTTGCCCACATGAAGGACTCCCACCAAGTCTTCACGGCCTATCAAGGTGACTTTATCTTGTCCGGCTCCAATGAGTTTGACGTGGTCCTTGCTGTGAATCGTGACGTCCTGTTCGTAGCGCCCCGGCTTCAGAAAGACGGTGTCGCCCTTTGCCGTCGCATCGACGGCCTCCTGAATCGACCGGAAGTCCCCGCTCCCATCCAAAGCCACTACGATCGTCCGTGGGCCCTGCGCAGAGCCGGTCTCTGCCTGAACGGCAGCGAACACAACAAGAGAACACAAGGTCAAGCCGCCGATTATCCGCATCAGCATATCCTCACGTTCATACAGGCGGGTCTGGTCCGAAGTCAATCGTGAGATCGAGGCTGCTCGACGACTTTCTTGACACCACGTGTTATTCTTCGCCGCATGATCCTCGTGGGGCTGACGGGAGGGATCGCAACAGGAAAGAGCACGGTCGCCTATCTGTTCAAACGCTTTGGCGCGACCGTCATCGATGCCGATCAGCTGGCCCGTGACGTGGTCCGGCCCGGAAAACCGGCCTGGCGCGAGATTGTGAAATCCTTCGGCAAAGCAGTCCTGCTGCCCGATCGGACGATTGATCGTCATGCTCTCGGGTCGATTGTTTTCCACAACCGCCGGAAACTCCGGCGGCTTGAGCGAATCATTCATCCACGGGTAGCACGCGAACAGCAACGCCTGACGCGTGACATTGTCAGACGCGCTCCGGATGCGATCATCATTTACGAAGTCCCTCTCTTGTTTGAAGCCGACGTCCACAGGCGCGTGGATAAAATCATCGTCGTCACTGCAGACCGGGAAACCCAAGTGGCCCGCTTGAAGGGGCGCAACGGCCTCACGAGGCGGCAGGCATTTCAGCGTATCAGTAGCCAGATGCCGCTTGCGGAGAAGACACGACGTGCCGACGTCGTGTTGGACGGCACCAAAACCAAATCCCTCCTGAGCAGGGAAATCCGCCAGCTCGTTCGAGATTTGCGTGCAGAGGACCGCCCTGTGTAATCCCGTTCTTTGCTGTGCTAGATTGACCGTATGCGCAACGTCCTCATCATTGGATCTGGCCCTGCCGGCCTCACCGCGGCCATCTATGCGGCGCGAGCCAATCTCGCTCCGCTGCTCGTTGAAGGCTGGCAATCCGGCGGGCAATTGACCACCACGACCGAAGTAGAGAACTTCCCCGGGTTCGCGAAGAGCATCATGGGTCCGGACCTGATGAAAGAAATGCGGGCACAAGCTGAGCGGTTCGGAACGGATTTCCTGACCGGGGACGTCACCGCCGTAGAATTCGGCACGCGTCCTTTGAAGATCGCGGTGGACCATGAACGAACGATCGAAACCAGAACCGTGATCATCGCAACCGGCGCCTCCGCCATCCAGATCGGACTCAAGAATGAAGCACGGCTCACCGGGCACGGCGTGTCGACCTGCGCCACGTGTGACGGATTTTTCTTCCGCGGGAAGGAGCTGGTGGTTGTCGGAGGCGGAGACAGCGCGATGGAAGAGGCGAATTTTCTGACAAAGTTTGCCACCAAAGTGTACGTCGTGCATCGGCGGGATAAACTCCGGGCTTCGAAAATCATGCAGGATCGCGCCTTTAAAAACGAAAAAATCTCCTTCATCTGGAATACGGTCGTCGAAGATATTCTCGGTGAGGGAACTGTCAGCGGCGTGCGGCTCAACAATTTGGTGATGGGAACGACGACGACTCTGCCGGTCGCAGGCGTTTTTGTGGCCATCGGGCACCGCCCGAACACGGCCTTATTTGCCGGACAATTGGACATGGACGCCAAGGGGTACATTGTGACGAAGCATGGAACGGCAACCAGCTGTACCGGGCGTGTTCGCCGCGGGAGATGTGCAGGATTCGATATACCGGCAAGCGATCACCGCGGCCGGAACAGGCTGCATGGCGGCGATCGATGCGGAGAAGTTTTTAGAGTTAACAGGGCACAGCTGAAGCGAAGGCCGGATGCCGACTGATGCGCTGCGCCATCGTTCATTATCACGAACTCGCTCTGAAAGGCCGAAACCGGGATTTTTTCGAGCAGCGCCTGGTCCATAACATTCGCGCCGCCCTGAAAGATCTGGGTGCGACACGCATCGAGAGTCTGCGCAGCCGGATCCGCATCGTCCTCCCTGAGCATCTCAGTGATCAAGCCGTGAGAAGCCGCTTGGCGCTCATCTTTGGCATCGCGAACTTTTCGCTCGCTCATTCCGTGCCGCTGAATCTGCTCAAGCCTGATCTCGACGAGCTGACCCGTGGAATCGTAGGCGCCGTCAGCCAGCGGGCATTTGACACCTTTCGCGTGTCCGCGAAGCGGGCGGACAAACGTCTCCCGCTAACGTCGATGGACGTCGAAAAGGCCGTGGGCAAATATGTTTGTGACCATACGGGCAAGAAAGTCAGGCTCACCGACCCGGATTTGACCATCTACATCGAGCTGCTGGCGAAGGACGCCTACTATTATACGGACAAGTTTCAAGGCCCGGGCGGGATGCCGGTCGGTGTGAGCGGGAAGGTTGTCTGTCTGGTGTCCGGTGGAATTGATTCACCGGTGGCGGCCTATCGCATGATGAAACGGGGTTGCAACGCAGTCTTTGTCCATTTTTCGGGACGTCCGCTGGTGAGCCGGGACTCGGAGGACAAGGTCAGCGATCTGGTGCAAACCTTGACGGCCCATCAGTATCGTTCCAAGCTCCTCATCGTGCCCTTTGGCGAGATTCAGCGGGAAATCGTGGCACAGGCTCCCGCGCCCTACCGGGTTGTGCTCTATCGTCGGCTGATGGTGCGGATTGCCTCGGAGTTGGCCCAACGGGAAGGCTGCTGGGCGCTGGTTACCGGCGATAGTTTGGGCCAAGTGGCCTCACAGACGCCGGAAAATTTGTCGGTCATTGAAGAGGCGGCGGAATTCCCGGTCCTTCGTCCACTGATCGGAATGGACAAGCTCGAGATTACCGACCAGGCGCAGAAGATCGGCACCTTCACGACTTCGATCGAGCCGGATCAGGACTGTTGCTCGCTCTTTACGCCCTCCCATCCCAGCACCAAGACCCGGATAGACGACATCCGTAGAATTGAACGCGGCCTCGATATGGGTACGCTCGTCAAACAGGGTCTGGACCGGGTCGAATCCTCCGAGTTCACTTTTCCGACTTAGCCGCCAGGGCCCGCGCCTTTTCCTTCACGATCCGGAAATGCGCTTCAAGCTCGCGCCTCATTGCCAAGGCAACAAGCCAATCGGGGAGGATGGAATCGATGGCGACCGTCAATTCGAATTCGGCGCGCGTTTCGCGTCCTTCGTTCGCCGGCGCCAATCTCCATACGCGGTGATAGCGCTTGAAATCTCCCGCGACGAGATCCGTATGGATGGCTCCCGATGTCACTCGGGATTCCGTCACCAACCGGCGCTCGCCGGGCAACAATGCGTGATCAATGCGTAGATCGGTAGTGACGACGCCGCGGGCGATCTGCAGATCGACGATCCGCATCCGAACTTTAAAGAGATCGGGCCAATGGGCATAGTCGGTGAGCAGCGACTGGATGACGTCAGGGCTGGCCGGAAACAGGAGGCGGGCCGTGGCGATGACTCCGCCGGCAGGATCCGTCCTCACGTCAAAGAGTTCCTGGGGAGCTTCACCCGCGGCCGAAAGGCGCGGCCACAGGCAGCAGGCGCAAAGGATGAGCAACCAACATGCGGAGGCGACAACGTTACCCGACAATCGCATCAAGCAGCCGTTGATGAATTTTGCGTACCCGTTCGAGCTGCCCCTTGGCCGCAAATCGTTCGTAAAATCCCTCGGCGCGAAATTCTTTCGCCAAAGCGGCCCACGGTTTGACAATCTCCGCAAACGGCTTATGCGACCGTTGCGCGTCCCAGTCATTGATCAGCTTGCGATCCACGATGAGGTCGTCCAGGACTCGAATCAACGCCTTGAGGGTGACGTCTCGGGTAAACATGTACCGGTCGTTGTTGCCCCACACCTCCTCCATCACCTCTTTCACGCCTCTCAGATAGTCCCGGACCAGCGCGTAGCAGCGATCCGCCTTCATTCCGAGGTGCGATTCCATCCAGCGCTTGTGGGCAATCACCACCTTGAGCAGCTCATTGAAAACTTCTGACTGCAGGATCCATTTCTCCTGCTTACTCCGGCCGCCCAACCGATTGATCTTGTATTGGAGAGGGCTGTCATCTTCCGCATAAAGCAGGTTGACAACTTTGGCCGCAAACTTCTTTTCCGGTGTTTCCCAGGAGACCTTCTCATACAGGTCGACTAAATGGGACCGATTGATGCGGGTATGGGTGCTGTTGATGACGACGAACATTTCGGTCGCAAAATCTCCGCTACGGCCGTCGAACAAGACGCACGGCACTTCGACATTGGTAATTTGGTCCGGATGCTTCGATCGAAAAAAATGGAGACCTGCCAACCGATGTTGGCCGTCGATGATGAGGTATTTGCCTTTCGGCTCGCTCAAATGGCCGACGGACTCGGACTCCCCTGCACGTTGGAACCTGAGCGTCTCGTCCGTAAAGATCAAGACCGTCCCCGGGATCATCGGTTGTGCCACGACGGTCTCATAGAAATTGACGATCTGCTTGATCTTTTGCCGGTTCAGTTGACGTTGAAAGCCTTTTTCACTCCGCTCGATGCCAGCGATGAACTGCGCCACGTCATCATGATCAGGAATTTTCCCTTGCGCAATTTCCTCACCTTCAAAAAAATAGCGACTGGTGAAGCGGACTTTGTCCAGGAGGTCGGCCGCATTGTAAGCGATGAAGTAAAAGGTGCCTTCCTTTTGACGAATGCGCGTCGCAAGCATGGTACCCTCCCCTAATGATTGGCCCGAAGCCCCGGATGCCAGACCACCGCCGATGTCCCTGTCAGATTCTACGCAGTCATGTCGATGGCCGCAAGCAAAGAGACTGTGATACGATCCGTACATGCGAGTGACACCATCTCTCCTAAGCCTCGGCGGGCTAATGCTTTTCGAGTTGCTCCTGTTGCAACCGCCGGGTGCTCAAGGCCAGGTGCCATCGGATTTTCCTGCCACGACCGAACAGGCGTGCAGTTTTGGGATGGCCCAAGGCGAACACTCGCACCGTTGCGAGGTCCCGATTCCTCACGGGTGTCTGGTGGCAAACGCACCCGGCACCAACAAACCTTGGACGACCATTTCCAAAGGGGGAAAGACCTTCTGCCGCTTCGACGAAAAGCAGACGGATTGGAAAACCAAAATCACGGGAACGTGCGGTCGTTGCAGCACCGGTCACTGTTCCGTCCAGTTCATAGTCCGATTCGATTGCAACCCCCATTAGCTGGGATCAAGTCGTTTCCCAGCACTCCTCACCGAAGACCATACCCGTGACGGGACGCATTCCTTCACTCGCTGCGCCAGAACTGGCTCAGAAGTTCTCTTAATCGCCATGTCCTTCACCCAAGCCATAAAGCGCGAAGCTCGATCGCTGGGATTTGACGCGGTCGGGATTGCGTCATTGCCCACGGAACCGTCGGCTCACGGCTTATTGGATCGGCTTCAAGAGTGGCTGCGCCGAGGCTATCACGGCACGATGGCCTGGATGGCGCGCGGTCCCGACCGGCGTGCAGATCCTCAAATCGTCCTTCCTGGTTGCCGCTCAATCATCTCGTTGGGAATGAACTACGACACGGGATTTCGTGCCGTCGAGGGACGAGGGCATGGCCGTATTGCCCGTTATGCGTGGGGTAAGGACTACCATCTCGTATTGGGCGATCGTCTGACGCTTCTGGAAAACAAGTTGCACGAGTTGGTGCCGGAGGCCCTCACACGATCGTACGTGGACACAGGACCGGTTATGGAGAAAGCCTGGGCGCAGCAGGCGGGTCTCGGTTGGATCGGCAAACACTCCAATCTGGTTTCTTCCGACCACGGCTCATGGCTGGTACTTGGTGAGATCCTTACAACGCTGGAGTTGCCACCGGATGTTCCCGCGACGGATCTGTGCGGAACCTGTTCACTGTGCATCCAGGCATGCCCGACCAATGCCATCGTGGAACCGTATGTCGTCGATGCGACGCGCTGCATTTCATATTTGACCATAGAGTTTCGCGGCGCTCGCCGCGATATTCCCGAGGATCTAGCCGCACGTATGGGAAATCACCTCTTCGGATGCGACGACTGTCTGGACGTCTGTCCCTTCAATCTCAGGGCGGAACCAACGACAGAAGCGGCGTTTCAGCCCCATGCCATGACGCTGGGTCCCCGCTTGGACGACTTGGCCGCGCTCGACGAAGCGAGTTTTGCCGAACGATTCCGCGAGAGTCCGATTCGACGGACCAAGCTCTTGGGCTTGCAACGCAACGTGGCCATCGCGCAGGAGAACGAGTAGATAGCACTACTTAGACCCACATGCTTACTCGACACGAAGACTTGCCCCTTCCATCAGCCTATAAATAGGAGTAGGCTAACCTCAACTTTCGGCAGCTCGCGGTGGAGCGCGCTCCAATGCACACCCCGATCGTTGCACTGGTTTCAGCAGACCCCACATCGAGAGCAGTTCTCGAACAGGCGCTATCTGATCGTGGTGGTACCCTCTTGACGGCCACGACGACGGAAGCCGGACTTCGGCTTCTGACCACGCGCCACGACATTACGCTGGTCATGTGTGACGACAGTTCGGGACGTATATCCCGCACTGCGGTGCTTGCGCAAGCCAGACAGGCCGCCGGTGCCATTCCTGTCGTCGTCCTTGGCCGTTCGGATACCGCCAAAGCCGCCATGGAGGCGATCCACGAAGGGGCCTTTGACTACCTGCCTACGCCGCTCACTGCCGACGCCATCAATATGTCCATCCGCTATGCTCAAGCCATCCGCCCCGCAGAGGACACCCCGGAAGGCCTGCTGGAATTCGAGCACATCATCAGCATCTCTCCGCAGATGCAACTCGTCAAGCGATTGGCTGCCGAAGTTGCTGCCACCGACGCCACAGTCCTGATCACCGGAGAGAGCGGAACGGGCAAGGAACTGTTTGCGCGTGCCATTCACGCAGCCAGCCTGCGATCAGAAGGGCCGCTTCCTGGCCCTCAACTGTGCGGGCATTCCCGAACCGCTGCTCGAATCTGAGCTGTTCGGCTACCAGCGCGGCGCGTTTACAGATGCCAAGCAGGCCAAGCCTGGCAAGTTCCAATTGGCTGACCGGTGGAACGCTCTTTCTCGACGAAATCGGCGAAATGAGCCTCTCAGCGCAAGCCAAACTTCTACGCGTGCTGGAAGATCATGTGTCGATCCCCTCGGTGATACGCAACAGCGTCAAAGTGAACATCCGAGTCATCGCGGCCACCAATGAAGACCTCCCGGCTCAGATCAAGGCGGGACGCTTTCGGCTCGACCTGTTTTATCGTTTGAATGTGTATCAACTGCGCATCCCGCCGCTGCGTGAACGGCCTGGCGACATCGAACCCATTTTCGCATCCTTTCTCGATCACGCGCGAAAACATCGTGGATGCCGAATTCGAGGCATCGCTCCCGAAGCACTTTCGCTGTTTGCAGCGGCACGACTGGCCTGGTAATGTGCGGGAGCTGCATAATGTCGTGGAAGGACTGACGATCACCTGCAAGAGTGACATGATACAGCCGGAACACTTACCAGCGTCGTTCCGCCCGGCAAAAGCGCCCGTGCCGACGGTCGGGGCCGAAAAAACGTCGATCTTAGCGTTCGGTCTCTCGTTTCAGGAGATGGAAAAGAAAATTTTGGAAGAAGCACTGCGTAAAGCAGCAGGCAACGTCTCCCAAGCCAGCCGCCTGCTCAAGATTACCCGGAATACGCTTCGGTACCGCATGGCGAAGTACCAAATCTCCTAGGAGAGTGGCGCACAGCCTTCCAATCCTCGCCTCCGCCTACCGAAGAGTTACGATCGTGACTCCATCTCCGCCTTCATTCCGATCACCCGCACGTACGTGCGCCACATAGGGTGAATCTCTCAGATATGTTCGAAGGGTTGTCTTGAGTTTCCCCGTGCCGTGGCCGTGGATGATCCGCAGAGACGGCGCTCCTTCCAGAGTGGCCCGGTCCAACGCCGCCGTCACGTGATCCAGGCCTCGTCGACCGCCTGCCCTCGCACGTCGACGACCGTTGTTTTCCGCATGGTACGCAGCGATGTCCCACGCTGGGGGACGGGCGGTCTGAGGAGCAGGCTGGAGCGATTCCGTTCCTCGACTGATGCCAACCAGATTGGCTACGGTTGCCAGGAGCTCACCCTCGCCTACTTTGACGCGGACGCGCTTTTTTCCCTGCGGCGGCTCCAGCAACCTTCCAGTCATCCCCAGCCCGCCGATTTCTACGTAATCGCCGGTCCGCAGCAGCTCGACCGGAATCTGTTGGATCCGACGGCCCAGATCGGCCTGCGTCTCCGCTCAGAGCCGAACCAACCGCTCTTTAGCCTCTTTCGCCTTCATCAACTTATGCTCGCGCTTGACCTCGTCCACCGTCGCTTGCACTTCAGCTCGGGCACGGCTGAATTGCTCCTGCAATCTCTTCTTAATGCCTTTGCGCTCCTCATGTTCAGTCGCCTCCAACTTCGCCAGTCGCTCCTTGGCCTCTGCTGCGGCGGCCTCCGCCTCGGCCCTCGCCTTAACGGCGCGTGCCAGATCGTTCGGTCAATTGCCGTTGTTTTGCATGTAGGTCCTCGAGCATGCGTTCGATCCTCCGATCATCCGTATTCAGTTTTTGCCTGGCCACGTCGAGAATAGCCGGATCCATCCCCAGACGTCCGGCAATTTCGATTGCCGATGAGCCGCCTGGCACTCCCATGAACAACCGATAGGTGGGGACAACGTCTCCATGTCGAATTCCACGCTCGCATTAGCAAATCCCCGCGTCGTTTGCGCCAACGCTTTCAGCGATCGGTAATGTGTCGTCACGATGACCTTCATCCCCATCGCGGCGAGACGGCACAGCAAGGCCTCTGCAAGCGCGGCGCCTTCGCTCGGATCTGTCGACGTGACCGGCTCATCCAGCAGCACCAGGGCATGACGAACGCCATGCTGGCCGCTTGAGCAGCCGGACCATGTGCGTCATGTGCGCAGAAAAGCTCGACAAGTCGCGCGCGAGATCCTGCGCGTCTCCGATGTCCGCGAACAGCTCCGGGAACACCGCCATTTCAGACTCCGGCTCGCAAGGCACGAGCATCCCGGCTCTGCACCATGAGAGCAAAGAGACCCGACGATTTTCAGCGTGACGGTTTTCCCGCCGGTATTGGGTCCGGAAATCACCAGGACTTGAACATGGTCATCCAGGAGGATGTCATTGGCAACGACCTGTTGTTTGGAGAGCACGAACAACGGATGCCTCGCCTGCCTCAGCCGCACACGGCCGTCCTCATTGAGTGAAACAGCATGCGCCCGCAACTGCCGTCCCAATAGACGCCCGGGCAGCGATGGCATCCAGCTGAGCGAGGGCTTCCATGCCAGTCAAAATGACGTCAGGCTTGTTCGGCGATGCGGCCGGACAAGTCCCGAAGGATCCGCATGCACTTCCCGATCGACCTCGCGATCGGCCACCTTGATCGCGTTGTTGAGATCGACCAACTCGCGAGGTTCCAAAAAGACAGTGGCGCCGCTGGAGGAGACGTCGTGAACGATGCCGGCAACGCGGCGCTGCATGTCGATCTTGATCGGCACGACATAGCGGCCCTCACGCTGGGCAAAATACTGTTCCTGAAGGATCTCCGCATATCGACTCGAACGCAGAAGGTGCTCAAGTTGATCGCGAATCTGCAGTTTAAGATCGTTCGCGTGATGAGTGAGCCGACGCAGCTCCGGCGTGGCCGATTCGCGGATCGGAGCCATCCGGTTCGATGGAGGCGTCCAGGGCTTGCTCTGAGGCCCCGCAATCGTGGACCGGACACGAGCGCAGCGGCGATGCTGGCCAGAGCCGGCGCATCCGGCGCATGCCGTTCGAGATAGCGCTGCACTTCGTCCCACAAGGCCAGAACGGAGGCCTGGTCGCGCAGCTCGTGCGTCTCGAGCACTGCACCTTTGCTGGCCCGCTTGAGCGCCTCTTCGACGTCAGGAAATGACAACGTCGGCATCGAATCGGGGCTATCTGATAGCGCCGCCATCTCCACGGTTTCCTGCTGCCGGCGCCGGGCGTCTGCCAGGTCGACCGCCAGAGAGCGGGACTTCGACGCATGCCGCGCCGCGTGTGGAACGCGTATGGGCCGCAAGCAGCGCGAGCAGCTTGTCCCATTCCAATACCTGGGTCGTTTGATCGGGTTCCGTCATTATCGGCAATCGATCGTTCGCTTACAGTGATTTTCTCAAAAACTGTAACGAACCCGGCAGGGAGTCGCAAGCGACCGCAGGCATGCCAGGGGGCGGCGGCGGCCCGAGTCAGTCAAAATCCCACTAAGGACGCGGAGTTACCACTTTTGTATCGCTTGACTCGGAGGGTGACCCGCCGATACTATCGCCTTCGTTTCAACGAGACAGGCGCGGCCGATTTAGGAGGGAGTGCTCTATCATGGCTATCAAAGTCGGTATCAACGGGTTTGGGCGAATCGGGCGTAATGTGCTGCGTGCCTCGCTCGGCGATCCCGATTTGCAGTTCGTGGCCATCAATGATCTGACCGATGCCAAGACGCTGGCCTATTTGCTGAAGTACGACTCCGTGCACGGCACCCTGAAGGGAAGCGTAGAGGCCAAGGATGACCAGATCATCGTCGACGGCAAGGCGATCAAGGTGCTGGCCGTTAAGGATCCTAAAGAACTGCCCTGGAAGGATTTGAATGTCGAAGTAGTCATCGAATCGACCGGACGATTTACTGATCGCGAAGGAGCAGGCAAGCACCTGTCGGCCGGCGCCAAACAAGTCATCATTTCCGCCCCCGCCAAAGACGCCGACGTGACGATCGTCCTGGGGGTCAATGAAGACAAGTTCGATCCCAAGACCCACCACATCGTGAGTAACGCATCCTGCACGACGAACTGCCTCGCGCCCGTCGCGAAAGTCCTCCTCGAAACCTTCGGCATCAAGCACGGCGTTATGACGACGATCCATTCGTATACCAACGACCAACAATTGCTCGATCTACCGCACAAAGATTTACGGCGAGCGCGTGCGGCTGGTATGTCCATGATTCCCACGAGCACCGGCGCCGCAAAGGCGTTGCATCTCGTGTTGCCCCAATTGAAGGGCAAGATGGACGGTCTCGCGATTCGAGTCCCCACCCCGAACGTGTCCTTGGTGGACCTCACCGTGGAAACCGAAAAAGACTGCGATGTGGCGACCGTGAATGAGGCGTTCCGCAAGGCCGCGAACGGAGCGTTGAAAGGCATTCTACAATACTCCGAAGCTCCGATAGTATCGATCGATCAGAAAGGCGATGATCACTCCGCCACAGTCGATGCGCCGTTGACCACGGTGATCGATAAACGGCTCGTCAAGGTCATCGCCTGGTACGACAACGAATGGGGTTATTCGTGCCGCGTCCGCGACCTCATTAAAGTACTCGCGGCCAAAACCAAAGGCCGCTAAACCGCAACTCCCCCACTGTCGGCTTGCTTCACGCTGACCAATAGGGATCGCCCATGAATCTGCATAAGCAAACGATCGACGACATGTCCCTGGCCGGCAAGCGGGTCATCATCCGCGCAGACTTCAACGTCCCGTTGGACGATTCCCTGCAGATTACCGACGACACCCGTATCCGTTCCACCCTTCCGACCATCAATCGCGTGGTCGACGACGGCGGCAAAGCCATTCTGTGTTCTCATCTCGGCCGTCCAAAAGGCAAGTTCGACCCAAAGTTCAGCCTGGCGCCTATTGCCAAGCGACTGGGAAGACTCTTGGGCAAGGACGTGATCTTTGCGCCGGACTGCATCGGCCCGAACATCGAAAACCTTGTCGCCAAGATGAAACCGGGCGACGTTATGCTGCTCGAGAATCTCCGTTTCCATGCCGGGGAAGAGCAGAACGACGAAGCCTTTTCCAAGGCCCTCGCCTCTCTCGGCGATGTGTACATCAACGATGCGTTCGGGGCGGCACATCGGGCGCATGCCTCCACCGTCGGCATCACGAAATATGTGCCGGCGGCCGGGGCCGGCTTCCTGTTGAAGAAGGAAATCGAATACCTTGAGGGTGCAGTGGAAAACCCTGTGCGTCCGTTCGTCGCCATACTCGGCGGCGCCAAAGTCTCGGGAAAAATCGGCGTCATTGAGAATCTCGGCAAGCGGGTGGACAAAGTCATCATCGGCGGCGGTATGGCGTTCACGTTTTTAAAGGCGAAAGGCCTCGAGATCGGCAACTCCCTGGTGGAAAACGACATGCTCGATTTTGCCAAAGGCATTGAAGAGCATGCCTTCTCGCGCGGCGTGAAATTTTATTTGCCCGTTGACTGCGTCGTAGCCGCGAGCCGCGACCCCGGCGCCGAAACGAAGATCGTCCCGGTCCAGGAAATCCCGAAAGGCTGGTACGCACTCGACATCGGTCCTGCATCGGTGAAGCTCTTTACGGAAGCGGTGCAGAACGCCAAAACCATTCTCTGGAACGGCCCCATGGGCGTCTTTGAAATTGACGCCTATGCACGCGGCACGTTGTCCATTGCGCATGCCATCGCCGATGCCTATGCCTTGACGATCGTCGGCGGCGGCGAAACCGCGATGGCTATCCATCGAGCCGGTGAATCGGAGAATATTTCGTTCATCTCGACAGGAGGCGGCGCGGCGCTGGAGTTACTGGAAGGCAAACCGCTGCCGGGTCTGGTGGCCCTGCCCGAGCGCACAGACTAGCGGCGGCCCAGGCTATCGTGCGGACTACCCTCATCGTCGGCAACTGGAAAATGAATAAAAC
This sequence comes from uncultured Nitrospiraceae bacterium, assembly GCA_963794505.1. Classification (GTDB taxonomy): domain Bacteria; phylum Nitrospirota; class Nitrospiria; order Nitrospirales; family Nitrospiraceae; genus Nitrospira_C. Next base: position 173,576 of record CAWCEG010000066.1, on the reverse strand, counting down.
GGCCTCGGAGGCCGCCCGCTTCGTTGTAGAATTGTCCGGTGCCATCCCCAACAGTCCGGCCGTTGAAATCGTGCTTGCTCCGCCCTTCACCGCATTGGCGTCGGTGCGTACGGCGCTGAGCCAGGCATCACCCATGGCTCTCGGCGCCCAGAATCTACATTGGGAACAGCAGGGCCCTTTCACAGGTGAAATCTCCGGACCCATGTTGCGCGACCTCGGGTGCACCTATGTGATCGTGGGCCACTCCGAACGTCGAACCCTATTCGGCGAACAGGACGCGGACGTTCATAAGAAAGTCCGCTCGGCTCTGATCAACGGGCTTCGTCCGATCCTCTGCGTGGGTGAATCCCTCGATCACCGGACAGCCGGCCGAACGGAATCGATCGTGACCGGGCAACTGGCGGCCGGACTGGCAGATTTGACATCCGACGATCTTGGAAGAGTCACCATCGCCTATGAACCCGTGTGGGCCATCGGCACGGGACATGCCGCCACAACCGACCAAGCTGCGACCGTCCACCGGGCTATTCGCGCGCACATTGCATCCCGCTGGAACACACAGACGGCCGCAGGCCTTAGGATTTTGTATGGGGGGAGCGTGACGCCGCAGAATGCGGAATCTCTCCTGAGCGAATCTGAGATCGATGGCGCGCTCGTCGGAGGGGCTTGTCTCAAAACAGAATCGTTTGCTACAATCGCGCTCGCTGCTTTGAACCGACGGATTGGGTGACGGGGCTTATGCATACCTTGGTTATCATCATTCACATCATCGCATGCTTCCTCATGATCGGAGCTATTCTCCTGCAATCGGGGAAAGGCGCGGAAATCGGCGCGGCCTTCGGTGGATCGAGCCAGACGGTATTCGGCAGCCGCGGCCCTGCGAACTTTCTCAGCAAGTTCACGGTCGTGGTCGCAGTCGTCTTCATGATGACCTCACTGAGTCTTGCGATTCTCGCGAAGGAGAAAACCTTTTCCTCTACGGTCATCGACTTGAAGAAAAAAGAGACTTCTCAACCTCCTCCCGCTGCTCCCGTAGAGAAGCCTGCAGCCGACTCACATTCCGGCGATCCCGCCTCTACTCACTAGTCAGACCAAGTCCTCGTAGTAGTTTGTGCCAAACTAGGCAACTCAGTAGCAATCCACGATACCTCGGTACGCTCAAGAACGGTGATCGGCAAGGCCGTGAGCGAGGTGGCGAGGCGCAAAAAGCTCTTCACCGCCCAACCCCGGCGCGCATTTCCACCCGCCCAGCCCACCGATTGCGTCGCAATCGTTTCCCCGGCCGCGCCTCTCCGCAGGCTCAGCCGCAGCGAATGCAGAGGCGACGCCTATGCCTATGAGCCAAGCAAGTGCGCCAGGGGTAGCCGTCCCCGATCCATTTAGGACGCTCAAGAAACGTTGTCCGCAGCCGCAGCGAGCGAAAGCCCGAAGCGTACGGTTGATGTACGTTGAGGGTTTGAGCGAGCGAGAACGCGGCTGACGACGTTTTTGAGCGTCCCTTCAGACGCGGGTGAGCCAGGAGTCGTGGGAAGAATCTTCTCCCCGCACGATCGCGAAAAAACGCTTTTGCAACGCGGCCGTCACGACGCCGGGCTTCCCGGTCCCGATCCGGCGATTGTCGATTTCTCTGACTGGAGTCAGTTCGGCAGCCGTTCCGGTCACAAACACCTCGTCGGCGATGTACATCTCATCGCGCGTGAACCGCTCTTCGAGCACGACGATGCCCTGCTCCCGTGCCAGCTCGATCACGGCATTCCGCGTAATGCCTTCGAGAATGGATGTCAGCGGGGTCGTCTTGATGCGGCCTTTCCGCACGATGAAGATATTCTCGCCTGTCCCTTCGGACACGTACCCTTCCGTATCCAGAAGAATGGCCTCATCATAGCCGTCAGCCTTGGCTTCACGCTTGGCCAAGATCGAGTTGACGTAATAGCCGGAAATCTTTCCTCTCGTCATCGACACGTTGACGTGGTGCCTCGTAAACGAGGAGACGCAGGCCCGCATGCCGTTGGCCAGGGCGTCGTCGCCGAGATAGGAGCCCCACTTCCATGCGGCAATCGCCAGCTTAATCGGGTTATCGCCCGGATAGACGCCCATTGCGCCATATCCGATGTAAAGGAGCGGACGGATGTAACAGGCCTCCAGCCGATTGACACGGACGGTGTCGACGATGGCCTCCGCCACCTGTTTTTTGTCGTAGGGAATGGTCATCATGGCGATATGGGCCGACTCAAACAATCGATCGACGTGTGCCTGCAGCTTGAAAATGGCCGAACCGGACTTTCCCTTGTAGCAACGAAGCCCTTCGAAGGCGGCCAGTCCATAGTGCAGAGAGTGGGTCAGGACATGCACGTTCGCGTCCGCCCAATCGACGAACGAACCGTCCATCCAGATCTTGCCTTGCGCGTCCATATTCGAGCGGACTATAGCAGCGGTTTTGAAGAAGCGTCAAGCAAACCGAGGGAAGCCAATGGTGCGGTACGCTATGCGCTTTCCCGCACTGTGGAAGGGCGACCGCCAATGGATTCGTGGATGAGACCGGCAAGACGATTCGCGACCTGAGACGTGACATGATCGATCTTCAGCCCGAACTCATACTCCTTGACCCAGCGGACCGAGGCTCGTGAAATTTCCAGGGGAGGACCGGTCGTCGACAGTCATGCGGATGGAAAGGTCGGTTCCCGGCTTGAGAGAATGATCTCCGAGCACACGCAGACCGGTACAACTCACATTCATGACCACGCCTTTGCCGATCACGGTTCCACTCAGGTAGTAGGATCCATACCAGGTGGGGATGCGGCAGGTACGGGCGGAGCACGAACCCTCTGCGCGGCGTCGTCTTTCCCGCTCTCTTCATGGCTTCCAAATCTACGCCACGCCACACTGCGAAAACAGCCTACGAACAGGGGGGACAAGCAACCCGGTCTACCCTTCGCGTCTCCGATTCCTTGACACTCTCTGAAATCACTGTGATACATAACGACGTTCTGTTAGGGAGGATGTGCACTCATGTATGCAATAGTTGAAACAGGCGGCAAACAGTATCGGGTCGAGAACGGAAGCCTCGTCCAGGTGGAAAGTCTGTCCGGCGACGTGGGCGGCACCGTGGAACTGAGCGACGTACGGCTGGTTCATGGCGACAATGGCCTACTCGTCGGACAACCGCTGGTCAAAGGCGCCAAGGTCACGGCTGAAATCGTCGATCAGGGCCGGACTCGTTCGATCATGGTTTTCAAGAAGCAACGGCGCAAGAATTATCGCCGTACGAAGGGACATCGTCAGGGTTTCACCAAACTACGGATCACGGGTATCCACACGGCGTAATTATCGGCTCATTAAAGAGCGCTATCGGCCCAAAAGTAAGGATCTGTCATGGCAACGAATAAAGGCGGCGGTTCGTCAAGAAACGGGCGGGACAGCAATCCTCAATACCTCGGTGTCAAAGCATACGGCGGTGAAACCGTGAAGGCAGGCGCCATCATCGTGCGTCAGCGGGGGACGAAGTTCTTCCCTGGTTTCAATGTCGGCCTCGGCAAAGACCATACCCTCTTCGCCCGCGTGACGGGAATCGTCAAATTCGAGGGCGGACGCGCGCGACAGAAGGTCAGCGTCTACCCCGTGCCCGCGACCTCGTAACCACCGCATTTCCCTTCTCCTGAGTCATCACGCAGTCGAGTAGCGATGACGGCGAACGTGCGTGCAGCAGTCCCCGCGCATGGCTGCCGCCTCGTTTCGGCGATTTGCGTTTCAACGGTCCACAAGGTAGGCTCCGATGTTTGTCGACGAAGTCGTCTATTACAGTGAAAGCGGGCCGCGGTGGAGACGGCAGCTGCAGTTTCCGCCGGGAGATGTTCGTGCCGCGCGGAGGTCCGGACGGCGGCGACGGGGGTGACGGCGGTGATGTCATCTTCACCGCTTCCCAACGGCTGACGACCCTCCTCGACCTTCGGTATCAGCGGCACTACGAGGCGGAAGATGGGAAAGCCGGAGGCGGATCGAATTGCACCGGCCGAAGGGGAAAATCCGATTCAAGATCATGCTGCCCGTCGGGACCTCATCTTATGACCAACAGGACAGGCGAGCTCCTCGCGGACTTGGTGGCAGACGGGGACTCTGTCACGATTGCGCACGGGGGCAAAGGCGGGCGAGGCAACAGCCATTTTGCGACGTCCACCAACCGCGTACCGACGCACTTCGAGCGCGGCACGGCCGGCGAGGAGCTGGAGCTGCGGCTCGAACTGAAGCTGCTGGCCGACGTCGGCCTCATCGGATTTCCCAATGCCGGAAAATCGACTTTGATCGCCGCGATTTCCGCCGCACGCCCGAAAATTGCGGATTATCCCTTTACGACCCTCGTCCCGAATCTGGGCGTCGTGCGGTATGCAGAAGACCGCAGTTTCGTCGTCGCCGACATCCCGGGACTGATCGAAGGTGCGCATGAAGGAAAAGGCCTCGGCATTCAATTCTTGCGACATATCGAGCGCACGTCTCTGCTCCTTCACCTGATCGACGTATCGGAATGGACGGCGGAAGATCCTGTGGCGAGCTTTGAAATCATGCGCCATGAGCTGGCTGCGTATGATCCGTCAGTCGCCACACGTCCCTTTGCCGTTGTCGCGACCAAGATCGATGCGGCCGGGGACGGGACCAAGACTCAAATCGCTTCAAGCATTTTGCCAGCGAAGGGGGATTCCGTGTCTGCCTGTTTCATCGGCGACCAGAGCCGGACTGACGGATTTGATCGGTTTTGTCGGTCAACGCCTTGAACAACTGCGCGGGACGGCATGCGAGACGAAGTCTTAAAACAGGCCAAACGAATCGTCGTAAAAATCGGAAGCAGTTTGGTCAGCTCTCGCGAGGCAGGGCTCGAGCCGGAACGCATCGATCGGCTGGCGGACGACATCGCTCTGCTTCGATCGGGCGGCCGGGAAGTGCTGATCGTGTCCTCCGGCGCCATCGTCTCCGGAATCAAAAAGCTTGCGCTCAAAGAGTATCCGAAAAGTCTTCCTGTCAAACAGGCGGCAGCAGCAGTCGGGCAAAGCCGGCTGATGTGGGCGTATGAAAAATCCTTCGAGCGCCTTGGGCATCAAAGTCGCGCAAATTCTTCTCACCCATCAGGATCTGGCCGACCGGCGGCGGTTTCTGAATGCCCGGCATACGCTGGCCACTCTCATCGACTTCCAGGTGATTCCCATCATCAATGAAAATGACACGGTCGCCGTCGATGAGATTCGTGTGCGGCGACAACGATACGCTGGCCGCGGAGGTAGCCCATCTCGTCGATGCCGATCTGCTCGTGATTTTGTCCGATATCGACGGGTTGTTCACCGAGGATCCGCGTAAAAATCCTTCCGCCCAGCTCATCCCGCTCATCACGGAGATCAATGAAGACATCGAACGGCGGGCCGGCGTCTCGACTACGTTCGGAAGCACCGGCGGCATGGCCACCAAGGTTCGTGCGGCGAAGAAAGTCGGCGAATATGGCGTGGCAACGCTGATTGTGAACGGCCAGACCGCGGGCCTGCTTCCCCAGATCCTTTCCGGCAACAATCCAGGCGGCAGCCTGTTTCTTGCCAAAGGACGCCGGCTGACCAGCCGCAAGCATTGGATCGGCTATCACCTTGCGGGCACGCGGGACGTCTCACTGTCGATCAAGGAGCCGTCGAAGCCCTGACCAAGCGGGGAAAGAGTCTCCTGGCCTCCGGCATCGTCACGGTCACCGGCTCCTTCGAGGCCGGCGACCCGATCAGCTGCCTCGACCCGGACGGCAAGGAATTCGCCAAAGGTCTCGTGAATTGTTCGTCCGACACCTTGACCAAAATCAAAGGACTCAAAACGGCCGAGATCCAGCAACGACTTGGCCCTCAGGAATACGAGGAAGTAATCCATCGCGATAATCTCGTCATCTTCTGACCGTTAATTGTTAAGTGATGCGTTCCGCCGGCACAGAAAACTGGGCAGCCGATGTTCAGCCATCAGAACCGGCCGGCGTTGGGCTCCTGGGCGGGACCTTCAATCCCATTCACAATGGCCATCTGGCGATTGCACGGCAGACGCGTGACGTGCTCGCATCTCGATCGGATCATCTTCATCCCCACCGGCGACCCGCCGCACAAGCCATCAGGAGGATCTCGCGCCCGGCCAGAGACCGTTACGAGATGGTCCGTCTGGCCATTGCTTCGGATCCTTTCTTCTCAGTTTCCGATGTCGAAGTTGCGCCGATCCGGGAAATCCTATTCGATCGATACCATCCGGCTCCTGCAGCAGCAGTATGGTGCCGAGCGTCGCCTCTATTTCCTCATCGGATTGGACGCCTTCCTCGAATTGCCGACCTGGCGTGACCCGGAAATCGTCGCTCACGCTCTGCTCGTTCGTCGTCCTTTCAAGGCCCGGTGCTCCGTTTCAGGCGCTTTCACCTTACCGCTGATTCCACCGCATCCCGAAGCAATCGTTGGTTGACCTGGATGAGGGACGCAGCGTCCAGGCTCGACGTCCCTGTCGGCGCACAATCGCTGATTTGCCTTCGATTGCCGCCGTGCAGCGTGTCGGCCTCGGACATCCGCACAAGAATCAAGCAGGGACTCCCCACGGCAAACCTGTTGCCGCCTGCGGTGGAATCCTATATACTTCAACATCATATCTACTCATAAGAGGACGCCGATCGCACGAACATCGAAGGCCACGGCCCTTGCCATTGCGAGGGCCATGCTCGACAAGAAGGCCACGGATGTCCTCATCCTCCACGTTGCGAAACTGACCTCCGTCGCCGACTACCTGGTGTTGGGTTCCGCAGACTCCGATCGGCAAACCAGATCGATCGCCGATCATGTCGATGGGGTGCTGTCTGAATCCGGTCCTGGAGCGCTGAGCATCGAAGGGAAAGCATCATCTCAGTGGGTACTCATGGATTTCGGCGACGTGGTCGTCCACATCTTCCGACAGGATGCCCGCCAACACTACGGGCTGGAACGGTTGTGGGCGGATGCCAAGCGTGTTGCCTATCCCCGGCTACGATCGACGCCGCCGCTGATCGCATCAAAACCGGCTGGCGCGAACGAGAGCGCGTACCGCCAAACGAGCGTAGCGCCATGCTCAGGCTGCTTACCACGATTTTCCTGATCAGCACCGGCATCTTCGTTTACAGCTATTTCCGCGAGCTCAACCCAGGCACCATCACCGTCCACACCGGACCGTCAACTCAATTTGAATTGAGCGCCGTGACGCTCGTCGTCTTTTCCATGGCGGTCGGCGCGGTGCTCGTCGCCCTCGCCGTCGGCATGCGGCAAACGGTGCACGTGATCGGCAACTGGCGAAGCACGCGGCTCCAGCGGCGAAAAGAGAAGGTCGACGCCTTGCATCGCGAAGGCACGCATGCCTTCATGTCCAAAGCGGACCAGCGACGCCGTCGGCCTGTTCGAAAAAGCGCTTTCGATCGATCCGAATCGGAGTCGACTCGCTGCTCTGGTTGGGAAACATCTATCGTTCGGAAACTAATTATGCGGAAGCCATCAGCCTGCATCAGAATGCACAGCGCATCGACGACCGGAACATCGAAATTCTGCTGGAGCTGTCAAAGGACCTCGAGGGAGCCAAACGTTATGAGGACGCCCTCCAGACGCTGCAAAAGATCCTGAGAATCGAACCAGACAACCTGACGGGTCTGATCCGGAAGCGGGACCTGCTGATCCGGCTTGAGAAATGGAGCGACGCGCTGGAGATACAGCACCGCATGGCAAAGGCCAATCTGCCGGAAGCGGAACGGCGCGCTGAAGCCCACCTGCTCACCGGCTGCATGTACGAAGTCGGCCGCCAGTTGCTCGAGCGAGGCCATGCGGACAAGGCCAGACGCTATTTTCGAGGCGCCATTAAAAAAGACCGGACATTCCTCCCCGCCTATATCGGCTTGGGGGAAGTCCTGATCCGGGAAGGCAAGACCAAAGACGCCGTCGAGATTCTGAAGAAGGTGTATGCGAAGACGCACAACGTCATTATTCTTCACCGGCTGGAAGAGCTGTTTTTAGAACAGGGGGAGCCGAGCGAAATCATCCGCATTTATCAGGAGGCGTTGCAGCGGGATCCGCATAACGCCGTGCTGCAGTTTTATCTCGGCAAACTCTATTACCGGCTGGAAATGGTCGACGAGGCCTTTGATATCCTGTCGACCGTTGAAGGCCCACAGGATCAACTCGCGGATTACCACAAGATCATGGCCAATCTGTTCCTGCGCAAACAGCACATGGAACAGGCGGTCGTCGAGCTGAAGAAGGCGCTGCAGTTCAAGAAGCGCGTCGTCGTTCCCTACGTCTGCACCGGCATGCCAACAAGACACCACGGAATGGTCCGGACGGTGCCGCCGATGCGGAAACTGGAATACCTTTGTTGCGCTTCCGTGGCTGGAAGGCGGTCCCAGGACCGGAGGTGACGGTGCGCCCACAGACGGGACGCACCATTCCCTACCAAGGCATTGCTTCTCCATTCGAAACCGTGTAGCTTTCGCTCACCCCTGACGAGGGACGCTGGGACCAGGACACGCCTCTTGGCATGCGATCGGCTCCCGGGAAAACGCTGTTCCGACAGGCGGTGATGAGTCGCAGTAGAAATGGACTCTCTGACGAGGAGATGAGATGACGGATTGTGCGGTGTTCGCGCGGAAAGCGTTGAACGACGAGGTCTTTACGCGATCCGAATGTCGTGACGTTCTGACCACGCCCTGACGATGACCTCCTCGCCGTGCTGCAAGCGGCCTTTGTCGTGCGCTCACGGTACTTTGGGAAGACCGTGCGCCTGCAGATGCTGCAAAATGCCAAGAGCGGCGCCTGCCAAGAAGATTGCCATTACTGCTCGCAGTCCGCTGTTCCGACGGCGGCGATCGAACGATACAACCTCTTGCCGCAGCGCCAGATGATCGAAGGTGCGCGGCAGGCCGCCGCGTCCAAAGCGCAACGATACTGTATCGTCATCAGCGGACGCAGCCCACTGGACCGCGAGATCGAGGAGATCGCCGGCGGCGGTCCGCGCCATCAAGCAGGAGTTGCCGATTCAGATTTGCTGCTCACTGGGCCTGATGAACGAAGGCGCAAGCCAAACGGCTTAAGGCTGCGGGCGTCGATCGGGTCAACCACAATCTTGAACACGAGCGAGTCATTCCATAGCTCGATCTGCACGACGCACACCTTTCAGGATCGTCTCGCCACCATACGAAACGCTCGCGCAGCCGGCCTGGAAATCTGCTCCGGAGGCATTGTGGGAATGGGCGAAGCACGACGACGATCTCATCGACCTCGCCATGGCGCTGCGCGAGGTTCATCCCGGATTCCATCCCTGTGAACACACTGCATCCTGTGGCCGGCACCCCGCTGGAACATTGCGATCACCTCACCCCGCAGCGTTGCCTGAAAGTGCTGTGCCTCTTCCGCTTCCTTCACCCCCGCACCGAGATCCGCATTGCCGGCGGCCGCGAACATAATCTGCGCAGCCTGCAACCCTTGGCGCTCTATCCGGCGGACTCCGTCTTCGTCAATGGATATCTCACTACGCCGGGCGCCCCAGCACCAGAAGTATGGGGCATGATCCGTGATCTCGGCTTCACCATCGAAGTCGACTACCAGGGCGCGCAACCAACCGCGTCTTCACGCCTCCGCTCTAACCGTTTCCATCGGTTCGCCTCCACAATCTTCTCTCTTCCGCACTGACGCGCGTTCCTGCATCCGCGACAAGGACTTCTCCTAGTAGGGGTTCCCCTGGGGCTGTGGTGTCATGTGAATAGAGGCACATCGGGATCTGCCGATGCGGCATGCATACAGACGAACGCACAACCACGTGCTCTCCCGGCATGTTCCCCGAGTCGCACCGCGGTCGACGGCGCAAGAACCCCCTCTCCCCATGGTCAATCTGCCGGCGGATTCACGAACCCTGGCAGAGGTGATTGTCGCTGTCATCGCGACGATATTTGCGCTCTCCTGGGCGCAGCGGTTTTTTATTCCGCTCGTGTTGGGCATCATCCTCGCCTATACGCTGAATCCGCTGGTCACCTGATGGAACGGACTCAAAATTCCCCGTCTCGTTGGGACCACCCTGGTCGATGATGACACTGCTTGTAGGTGTGGCTGCGGCGACCTTGTCGCTCCGCGGAACAAGTCGAGAGAATCTTGATCAGGTGCCGGACGCGGCGGGGAAATTGTCAGTTGCGCTCAGAGATATGGCCGCTCAGCCCAATACGATGCTGAAGGTCCAAGCGGCAGCTCGCGAAATCGAACAGGCGACCAATCAGGCGGCCACTGGGCCGACCGCTTCCCAAAAACCTCCGACGCGCGTGGTGATCGAAGAGCCGAAATTCAAACTCCTCAACTGGTTATGGACAGGATCTCTCGGGATGTTTGGCATCATCGGCGAAACAGTATGCTGCTGATCCTGGTGGTGTTTCTCCTGTTATCCGGTGACACGTTCAAGCGGAAATTGATGCGCATCAGCGGCCCATCGTTGTCCAAGAGAAAGATTACCGCCGCGATCCTCGACGATATCGATCGATCCATTCAGAATTATATGCTCACGCTGCTGGTGGCCAATGTCCTGCTTGGAGTTCTCACTTGGATCGCGTTCCGCTTGATCGGGCTGGACAACGCCGGCGCATGGGCCGTCGCGGCCGGTGTGTTGCATTTTGTTCCCTATCTTGGGCCGGCGTTGACCGCGGTGGCCACCGGCGTGGCCGGCTTCATGCAATTCGAGTCACTGTCCATGGCCATGCTCGTCTCGGCCAGCTCTCTCGTCATCGCCATGCTGGTTGGCATGGTTCTGGTCACCTGGATGTGCGGCAAGATCTCAAAATGAACACGACGGCGGTGTTTGTGGCGTTGTTGTTTTGGGGGTGGCTCTGGGGCGATATGGGGACTCTTGTTTGCCATTCCCATCACAGGAATGGTGAAGGTGTTTGCGGAGCGCGTCGAAGATCTGCGGCCGCTGGCGGAGCTGCTAAGTGATTGACCTACCGGTTACATTACGCGCGCGGGTAACCGGCAGGATCCTCACGCCTTTTCCCCTATCTTTGCGGCCTTGGCGTCCTCGCAGCTTCTTTCATCACCCCCTGTAAAGCGGAGGCCGGTCCGATCGCTGTACGGTTTCCCGAAGGGCTTGACGCACGGATTCCTTCTCGTCCGGTCGTCTGCCGGCGAGATCATCGGCGACGGTGAACTGACGCAGGTGGTGAAAGAGGGCGGCGTGGCGGAAAGCCGTCTGGTGTTCCATTTCAAAGACGGGTCGCTCCATGATGAAAGAGTCGCGTTTTCACAGCAGCGGGTGTTTACGCTCATTCGCTATCAACTGGTGCAGCAAGGCCCGTCCTTTCCGGAGCAGATCGATGTGATGGTCGATCGAGCGACATCCAAATATGAAGTCCGATCGCGCATGCGGAGAAAACGGCAACGAAAAAACCCTGGCAGGAGACATTGATCTTGCCCAATGATGCCTACAACGGCATGATCGTTACGACGCTCATGAATCTACCGAAAGGCAGCGAGCGAATCGGTGAAGGTGCTTGCGTTTACGCCAGAACCTATGGCCATCCCGCTCGAATTGAGCTTTGTCGGCGAACAAGTCATACGTGTCGGAGACCAGTCCCGAAAGGCATGGCAATACGCCTTTAAACCGGATATCGGCCCGATCAAAAAATTTTTAGGGAAGGTGCTGGGAAAGTTGCCGGCCAACTTCCACTACGATTGCTTCATTCTGGCCGACGATGTTCCGAGCTTCGTGCGGTTCGAGGGGCCTTTGCAACTCAAGGGCCCCATTCTGAGCATTGAACTGACAAGTCCTCAAGTGGCGGGAAAGCCGGGGGACCAGAAGCATGTGTCCAAATAACGGGCGAACCTCCCATGAATCCGATTTTCACCCTTTTGATCAAGCAGCTGCCGAGATTACTCCCCGTCGTGAAATCCATACTGGAGCGACCAGCTTCGAAGAACACGGACGACGGGCGGCTGGCGGTCATCGAGCAATCCGTAGAATGGCTTGCCGAACGATCAGACGCAGTCGAACGGCGACTGAAACGGTTGACGATTCTGGTTGTCGCTGGATTGCTTCTTTCCTTATTGACGTTCGTGATGGTGCTGGTCCGCTAAATCCCTGGTTCGGCGTCCATACCGGGATTCACCATGCCGTCCGGCTCACTCACGCACTGAGGCGTGACTTCTTCCTCGTGAAGCGCTCTTCTGCAGGCCAGATAACCAACATATACCAGGGAGCCATAGAAGGCGGATGCCATATCGCGCTGGGGATCCCAGACGTCTCCTTGATGTCCCACCATGGCCCTCTCGATGTCGGGATGTGCCAACTGGCCGATCCATGCCTCGACGATTTCCCAGAAGGCGCTGAAGCCCAAAACGGTCATCACAACCAAATAGGGCAGCAACCAGCCTTTGGCATTGCACCGACGCCGAAACACCTCGACGAGCGGCAGGGTCATGAGAAAGCCGAAGCTGAAATGCACGATTCGATCGAAATGGTTGCGGTGAAAGTCGAACCACCGGTCGAGCCAGTCTCCAATCGGCACCTTGGGATAGGTATAGTGCACGGCGACCGTGTGAAGCGTCAGCCACAGAGTAATGAGGACATAGGAGGTATTCGACAAAGGGAAGGTGCGATGGGTCAGAACCAGCACGGCGACAAACGCAACGGGCAGAATATTCGAACCCCACCAGATTCTCGAATCGAAGGGAGCGATCGCTAATGAGAGAAACAACACGGCATACCACGCTAACATAACTTGTGGGATCAGGGACTTGGGTACGGTCGCCAAGGAATTACTCGATGCAGTCATCGCTTCAACAACCTCACTTTCCGGCAATGGAATGGAAATGGATGACCTTACCACAGAGACGGTACGACGTGTGAGCGGCGTTTTCCTTAAGGGATTCGGCCATGTGGTGGTGTCTGTCCTGCTCATCATCTCTTGGCTTGCCGGCTGTGCATCTACACCGACTCCGCTGACGCTGCCTTCCATGCCCATTGATGATCCCGCATTTCCTACATCGCTGGAGGCCTTCGCAGGAGCGCCTATCGTCGGCGACAACCGCGTTGATATCCTCCTAAACGGTGAAGAGACCTTTCCCGCTTTACTCGATGCCATCCGGTCCGCTCGCCGCACCATCACATTTGAAGCCTATATTTTTCACGAAGGCAAGGTCGCAAACCAGCTCGTCGATGCATTCGTCGAACGCTGCAAGGCCGGCGTCCGAGCAGCGATCCTGCTGGATGCCCACGGTTCCGACGGGCTGCCGGAACGGTATATTCGAGACCTCCAGCAAGCAGGCTGCGCGATCGTGCCCGATTTCCGGCCGTTGCGTCTGTGGAATCTCGAGCGGACGAACAAACGGAATCATCGCCGGATCATGGTCATTGACGGACGGATCGGATTTACGGGCGGCTATGGAGTGGACGATACCTGGAGTGGTAACGGACGAACCGATGGACGATGGCGGGAAACGAACGTGCGTCTTGAAGGGCCAATCGTGCAAAGCCTGCAGGAAGCGTTTGTGGAACACTGGCGCGAGGCCACAAGCGTGCTCCTGGGAGGGCAAGAGTACTTTCCTTATCCGCCCGTTGTGGTTAAAGACGCCCCTGTCCGGGCTCAGGTCGTCCGAAGCTCACCGTTGCAAGGCAACGAAGCCATCTACCGCGTATTCTTGCAGGCCATTTACTCGGCCCGCCAGTCTGTTTTGATTTCAACACCCTATCTTTTGCCCGGCGAGCAGTTGACCGAGGCACTGCTGGACGCTGTCGGCCGGGGAGTTCGCGTGCGCGTGTTGGTTCCGAGTGTCGTCAAGAGCTCAGGCGTCGAATACGTGACGCAGGCTTCCCAACGCGACGCGTTCGGAACGCTGCTGGACGGCGGCATTCAGCTGCACGAATATTCCCCGGCGCTGCTGCACACCAAAATGATGATCGTGGACGGGACGTGGGCAACGGTGGGCAGCACCAACTTCGATAACCGTTCAATGGCGATGAACGACGAGCTGAACGTCATGTTTTATGATCGCACGATTGCGAAGCGGCTTGAGGAAATTTTTGCAGAAGACATTGCCCATTCGCACAAAGTCTCTCGAGAGCAACTGGAAAAACGGGAATGGTACCAACGCGCGCTGGGTGTGCTGCTGAGTCCGTTCCACGCCTGGTTTTGACGGCATGGCTATTCATCGCGCAACCCTTCACCGAGCGGTTGTCTGGCTGCCCAGCGCGCAGGCAAGTAGCCCGCAATCCAGGCCGCCCCAATCGCCAGCAACACGGCTTGGATGAGCACCTCTAATGGAATCGTCATGCGGATCGTCCATCCGAACGATTGTTTATTAACCACCGAGATCAGCACCCAGGCCAGCGCCAGCCCGGCCATCACGCCCAACACCGCGCCGATCAATCCCAAGTAAACGGCCTCCCACAGGACCAACCGCTCGACCTGCGCTCTGCTGGCCCCGATTGCCAGCAAGGTTGCGAGTTCACGGCGCCGCTCCAGCACGGCGGTCACCAGGGTGTTGACGATGCCAAGTACCGCAACAAAGACGGCGATCGCCTCCAGCACATACGTCAGGACAAAGGTACGGTCAAAGATCGTGAGGATTTCCCGGCGAAGGTCCTTGTTCCTAATAATGATCGGCGGTGCCATTGACAAGTCCTGGCCCATCAACCTTTCCGTGATCGAGTGGGCGATCCGCTCTTCGTCCACATCCGGAGAGACATAGATTGCGAAAACGGTCACTCGATCGTCGTCCCAAAAACGCCGGTAGACGTTTCGTTCCATTACCATCTTTCCCCCGTCGGTGGCATAGTCGTAAAACACGCCTTCGACGGGAGCGGTTTGCGGTCCTCTGGGCGTGGTGATGGTGACAAGACCGCCTGTTTGGAGACCCAACCGGTTCGCTAAGACTTCTGAAACGAGGACTCCGCCTGTGTCGGCAGCCCGTCTAAGCACCGCTGCCCCTTCCCCTTCCACCATCAGATATCGGCCGTGCTCGGCATGGAGCCGCAAATCTCGAGATACCAATGCCACCGGCTGGCCTTCCACGTCAGCCTCCACATCCCGATACGTGTCAACCGCAGCGACCCCATTGAGCGCCTGTAGCATAGGCAACCATGTGCCGGGCAAGGTTCGGGAGGCCTGTCCCGATTGCTTGCTATGCAACCAGGTCGGTGGCGCAACGATGAGATCGGCCATGACCGTTTCGTTGACCCAGGCCTCGACCGTTTCTCGAAAACTCCGCACCATGATGACGACCCCGATCATAATGGCCAGTCCAACCAACAATGCTGATACGGTCACGGCATTTCGGCCGGGGTGACGCGCTGCATGATCGGCTGCCATGCATCGGACATTGGCGCCAAGCGACGGCGCCTGCTTCCTGTGTTGCGTCGACCATCGCAAGGCCAGGATGCACACGGGAGCCAGCAGTGCAAACGCCGCCAAGAGACATAAGGTCGCGGCATAACCTAAAATGGGGAGGCCCCTCAAGGGAGGACCTAAGGTGCACAACGCTCCGGCTATCAATAGCGCCAGGCTTCCCCACAGATAGCGCGGGCTCCGCAAGGTTACTGACGTCTCATAGTCCCCCGGCGCCAGCGCCTTCGTTGTCGTCGTACGGCTGGCGTCGATACTCGGTCCCACTGCGCCCGCCATCGATACCAGGATCCCGACCACCATACCTTGGGCAACTACCGTCAGGCTTTGTACATCGACGATCGAAAGCGTTCCGGTGGACGCCAATGGCACATAGAGATCAGTGATCGTGCGGCTTACCAGGACCACCATGCTGCGCGCCATCCAGAGGCCGGCAACACCGCCCAAGAGTCCACCCAGACAGCCAAGCAGTCCGGCTTCGAGGAGGAACAGGGCGGCAACTCGTCGCTCCGTCATCCCCAGCGCGCGATAGATACCGATCTCCCGCCGCCGCTGCGCTACCGAAAAACTCATCGTGTTGTACACCAAAAACATCCCGACCAATAATCCTACCCAGCTCAGCACCGCCAGGTTCAGCTGAAACGATCCCACCATTTTCTCGACCTGCGCCGTGCGCTGAGCCGGCCGCTGGACCAGGACAGAAGGCGAAAGCACCGCTCGCAACGCAACGGCGACTTCCTCGGGCGTTCGATTGTGTGCGGTGACGATGTCAATCCGGTCCAACCGGCCGACCATTTGGAACAGCACTTGGGCCGCCGCCAGGTCCATGATGGCGACGCGGTTCCAATAGGATCTCGGCCGGTCGCTGCCTTCCACCACGCCCGCCACCTTGAGGTGCATCCAACGCGAGCCTGCCCTGGCCATGAACGTGCTCCCCGGCACAAGGTTCATCTCATCGCTCAACTGGCGCCCGACGAACACACGGTCCGGCTCCAAGAGATCGTTCAGCAGGTCTTCGGTTCGGGCTCTCTCGACACGAAAGCCGAGCCTTTCGGCTTCTTCGAGCAGGTCCAACCCATAGACCTGCACACTTTCACCGCCAGGCCGGCCTTCCCCTAGGATGACCGCTTCTTCAATGAGCGGCATCACCTTTTGGACACCCGGCGAGTTTCTAATAACCTCGAGAAGCGTTTCGTCGAGTCCGAGATCGCGGCCCGACACTTCGAGAGTCGCCGGGCCCGCGACGGTCAAGACCGCTCGCTCAAAGGCACGAAGCACCTCTCGATTGGCCGTGATGATCGCGACCGAAGCCAATACCCCGAGGGCGACACCCGTTATGGTGAGCGCAGTCCTGAACGGCCGCTGCCAGGCATGGGCGCGAATCAGCGTGCCCGCCAAAGTGAGCCAGGCTGTCATGGTGGATTTCGCCATACGGGTAACTGCGTAGCTATTTGACTTGGCAATACGGCGTTTGGCCAGCGTCCGTGCGGCTCCGGGAGGATCTGCACAAATCGGCAGTTTCGTTTACAGAGTGCCATACCTTTGCTAGACTCGCTTCAAGTTATCGCTGGCTATCGAAGGTGGGAAAACAAATGAAGACCGCGTTACGACGAAAAGCTGACACGCTGATCGAGGAGCCTGTCGATCTCGAATTGCTGACTCCCCGACAACGAGACATCCTGCGGCTCGTCTCCGTAGGGCATACGAACCGCGAGATCGCCAATATGCTGCAGATCAGCGTGCGTACGGTGGAAGTTCATCGCTTTAATCTTATGCGACGATTCAACGTACGGAATGTGGCGCAACTGCTCAGGCGAGCGCTCCAGTTGGGACTGCTTTCCAAATCTTTCGGCAAGTAACCTCGCGCTTCTGCACAACCCGCTCGCGATCCCCCTCCACCCAAGCGGGCCAGGGCGCCCTCCCGCGCACGTCTTGCCTTCGGGGTGGGCGGGTGGAACAGAGGCTCTCGGAGAACCGTCTTATAACTCTTTCAACCTACCGCGGCACTCCGCAATCGACTTATAGCCCTTCCTCTCCAGACAGGCCGTCAGCTCCTTCTCCAACCGCGCGAACACTTCGACGCCTTCCTCAACCAATACCGTCCCCACTCTGTACAGCAGAGGCACCGCACAGCAGATGCTCAAACGCGTCCCCGCCGCTCACGACGCCGCCGGTTCCCGACGATCGGCATGGCTCCCTTGAAAGTGCTTCCAAAACGCTCGTACATTGGCGAGTGCGACGGGTTTAATGATGGCTCCACCCAGCCCGCCGAATCCGCCCTTCGGCTTGATGACAACCGTTTCCTCGTCCGGATCGACGACAAGCGCCGTTGCCAACCGAATTGATCAGATTAAGAAATTCCACGCCGCAACGGCCGATTACGTCGCCCATGATCTTGTGATGAGCCGGATCAAAATACGGCGGCAACTTCACCCCCATGGGACCGTCATCGATTTTTCGCACCCGCTTCATGACACGTTCGGACGCATCCGCATCGTAGCCGATTTGAGGTTTGCCGGGGATGTTGGGACAGGAAAGATTCACCTCGATGAGATCTGGTCTCGCGTCGTTTATTACCTGTGCAATGGTCGGAAAGTCGTCTTCACACAGGCCGGCCACACTGGCAATGACCGGCTTGCCAAATTGCTTCAATGCAGGAATCAGTTCAGCATAGGCCTTGTACCCCAGATTCGGCAGTCCCATGGAGTTGATCGAGCCTCCGGGGAACCCGTAATAGCGCGGCGTGGGATTGCCTTGCCGCGCTTCGATGGTCATGGACTTGGTGACGATGGCTCCAGAATGGGAGCGGCCCAGGGCCATGAGTTCATCCTCGGTCACGCATAAGGCGCCGGACGCGTTCATGAAACACGAGGGGAATTTCACGCCGGCAATGTCGACCGTTAGGTCCATCAGCCTCCTATCGCACTGTTCCGCTCAACAACTTCGTTCAGCAACTGCCGCTCTCAGGACCGTGCGCGTCAACAATCGCCCGTCTTTCATCGCCCAAATGTAATCGGCGGCTTCCGCTGCGGCCGCACTATGCGTAACCAGAAGCACTGTAAGATGGAAGTCTCGCGCCAAAGTGCGTAGGAGTCGCGATAATTTCCGCACCATGCTGCGAGTCCAAGTTACCGGTCGGCTCGTCGGCCAGCACGATCCGGGGCTGATGCACGATCGCCCGTGCAACCGCCACCCGCTGCTGTTCTCCCCCCGACAACTCACTCGGTCGATGTCCAGCGCGATGTGTCATGCGGACGAGAGCCAGAACTTCAGAAACTCGTTCACCAATTTTTCGGCTTTCATCGCCTCGCAGCAGCAGGGGGAAAGCGACATTTTCTTCAACGGTCAGACCGGGAACAAGATGAAAGGCTTGAAAAACGATTCCGATGCCCTGACGGCGGACTCTCGTCCAATCATCGGCGCTATAACTGGCGGTGGATTGTCCGATCAGTTGAATGTCCCCCGATGTCGGAAGGTCGAGACCGGCAATCAGATTGAGCAACGTGCTCTTGCCGCATCCGCTGGGGCCGACAAATGCGCAAAAGGCACCGGCCGTCACCTCCAAACTGACCCGATCCAACCCGCAGATCCGGTCGTCGCCCCGTTCGTAGAGCTTGGACACCTCCGTCAGCTTCACTATCGGCGACATTGGGGGGGTAGCATGCGTCTCAGACCTCGTGTTCTATACCACACCCCTTTACGGAGCGACAACCTTGACAGCGGCCGCGAGTTCTCCTAACTTCAGCTCGATGCCTAACCGCCTATTGCGACTCTGCCGGCTGGCGCTCCGCATTGTACTTCCCGTCGATTGCATCAGCTGCCACCTGCCCTTGCGTGCTGATCCTACCCCGTGCTTCTGCGACGCATGTTGGCAGCGCATCCACCCGCTCTCGGGACCACGCTGCTCGCACTGCGATCAGCCATTCGTGGCCGCAGCGGCCACATCCTGGACTCCGGACCACATGTGTCAGCACTGCCTAGAGCGGCCTCCTGCCTATCATCGGGCATGGACGCTCTATCCCTACATCCCGCCCTTGCAGGAGGCCATCTGTGCATTGAAGTACCGGGGCGTCTCGGCACTCGCGGGGCCTCTGGCGGCCTTGATGATTCGTGCACTCCCGCCGGACATCGAGTGCGACGTTGTCGTCCCGGTTCCGCTGCATCCGTCCAGGTTGAGAGTCCGCGAGTTCAACCAATCTCTCTTGCTTGCTGACCGGCTGGGCCGCTCCTTGATGAGGCCGGTATCCACGACAACCCTCATCCGCACCGTTGCCACAGAGTCCCAAACGGCTCTGACACGCCGGGAGCGATTGCGAAATCTCCGCCGCGCATTTGCCGTGCGGGACGCGCAGCCTCTCGCCGGCCGTCGCATATTGCTCGTCGACGATGTCTATACCACCGGAACGACGCTCAACGAGTGTGCCAAGGCGCTGTTAAAAGCCGGCGCCCTATCAGTCTCGGCGCTCACGCTCGCCCGGACGATTGATTCGAGCCTGGTGCCGGACCGTATGTGGGCTGAGCGCGCCGACCGTACGTTGACAGGATTGGGAATCTGACAGATGCCGATTTACGAATATCGCTGTGTGGATTGCCACAAGCGGAGCAGCTTTCTCGTGCTGAGCCGCTCTACTGAAACCTCGCTCTCCTGCTCGCACTGTCACAGCAGCCGACTCGATCGGCTCTTGTCCCGCTTCGCATCGCCGAAATCGGATGAGGCGAGAATGGAATCCTTAGCCGACGACAGTGCACTGGCCGGCCTTGATGAAAACGATCCGGGAAGCATGGAGCATTTCATGAAAAGGATGGGCAATGAAATGGGAGAAGAGGTCGGTGATGACATGGAAGGCATGGATAATTCAGGAGAAAGTATCGGGAATGCTGACGGGTTTGACAGCCTATGACCTGCACTGTCATGCAAATTCCCTTGACACATGTCTTTGATTTACTTACCCTGACGCTGAAACGGGAGTAATAGGACCTATGGTGACGGCGAGCCGTTGGCGGATACACAATGACCAAAGAGCCCAAGAGCGAGCTCATGACCGCGGAAGAGACCTGCCGCTATCTGAAAATCACTTCCACGAACGCTATATCGCTACCTTCACAATCATCAGATTCCCGCTTTCAAACTTGGGAAAGAATGGCGATTCGTACGTTCGGATCTGGAGCAGTGGATTCGAGACCGGACTCGGGGACCCGTGCCGTCGTGAAGGAGCGCGTTCACTGATGTTTGCGGGTGAATACCTCTGCAAAGTCGACGAGAAAGGACGGTTCATCGTCCCCTCGCCCATTCGCGAGCAAGTCGAATCGGAAGGGCAGGCAGTAGTGTTTCTCAAAGGTCCGGAAGAGTCCATCCTGATCTATTCGATGAAGGAATGGGAGAAGGTGCTCGAGCGGACGAAAACTACCCTCGACGAAGAGCAGAGCCGGCTGTTCATGCACTTCGTCGTCTCCGAAGCGGGGACGTCGGAGGTCGATAAGGCCGGGCGCATCCTTATTCCAGGTAAGCTGCGAAAGCTCGTGCCGCTGGACGAAGATCAGGAGATCATCCTGGTCGGTCTCTACCATCGCCTGGAAATTTGGAATCCCAGCGAGTGGCGCCGCTATATCGCTCGTTCCGAAGATCGCTATGAGCAAAACATGGCGAAAATCCTTAATCTCCTCTAGGCACGCGTTGAATAATCCTACGGCTTTCCCTCGTGGCATCGCTTCGAGACAGAGCGTGAACTGATGCCCGGCTATCGGCGCCCGATCCGAGTTCCGGCTTCCCACCTTCCGCCCACTTTGGTCTCTTTTCGCACGACGAGGAGCATTGGGCGTCCGGCCAAACCTCAGGCTGCACTCCGGAACCACGGTACTGCTGCTGCCCTTCCGCCGCTTCACGAGGAGCAACGATCCATCGGGTTCACGCTTCCCGTTCCTCCAAGCATCAACCATCAATATGCCACCGTGAACGGGCGCCGCCTGCTCTCATCGACCGGCCGATCTTATAAGGCACAGGTCGGACAGCTCGTGTGGATAAGGCTCGCAGCATCTCCTCACCGGGCCGTCCTGTTGTCTCAGCTCCAATCCTGTTCGCTCGCCTTGTCCATCCGCTTCTATTTCACGTCGGCCTTGAGGCGCGATGTGGATGGCGGGCTGAAAATTGCACAGGATGCGCTCTGCGAAGGTCTGGGGTTGAACGACAATCGGATTGTCGAAACGCATCTCTATAAACACGTCGATCGGAGCAACCCGCGCATCGAAGTGCTGTTGTCCGCCACTTCTTTTGCTTGACCGCATGGTTATTCGTACCGGAGCGCTTCAATCGGGTTGAGGCGCGACGCTTTGTTGGCGGGATAGAGCCCGAAGAAAAGTCCAACGGCGAGCGAAAATAGGAATGCGACGAGGATCACGTCCGTCGAGATGACGCTGGGCCACCCCGCAATGACGGTCGTCAGTTTCGCTCCGACGACGCCAAGCACGATACCCAGTGCCCCGCCCAAGAGACTCAAGGTCATCGCCTCAATGAGGAATTGCATCACAATGTGACGGCGCTTGGCCCCCACCGCCATCCGGACACCGATCTCTCGAGTCCGTTCAGTCACCGACACCAGCAGAATGTTCATGATGCCGATTCCCCCCACCAGCAAGGAAACGGAAGCCACTGAGAACAGCAACAGGGTCAGCGTGTAGCTGGTTCCTTCCTGGACTTTTCCAATGTCGACCTGCGTTTTGACCGTAAAGTCGTCGGCCTGCTCGCCCTGAAGCCGATGACGCGCACGCAACACTTCGCGAATTCGCTCGACGGCGTCCGGGAGATCCTCCGGGCGATCGGTCGACGCGAACAAGGCTGCGACCGAGCCCAAGAACGCCGTGCCGAAGACCTTCCGCTCCGCGGTTGTGAACGGAATAAAAATGACGTCGTCCTGATCGGATCCCTGCGCAGACTGGCCCTTGGGAGCGAGGACGCCTATGACGCGGAACGGTACGTTCTTGACTCGGATCACCGCGCCGACCGGCTCTTCGCCTTGATCGAACAGGTTGTCCACAATAGTTTGACCGATTAGCGCTACGCGCGCAGCACTGTCGAGATCCGCCTGCGTGAAAGGCCCCCCGCTTGAGAACGACCAATCGCGGATCGTGAGATAGCTCGGCGAAACGCCGTTGATCGGGCCGTTCCAGTTCCGATTCCCATTGACCATCTGCATGACCTCACGCCTGGCCCATCCCGTATCCGACAGCAACGGGATCTTTTTCTTAAGATCCAACGCATCCGAGACGGTGAGGGTCACGGCGCCACCTTGTCCGCCGCGCACGCCGCTCACCGTCGTTGCGCCGGGCCAAACGATGATGACATTCGTCCCCATCGTCGCAATTTGGGCCTGCACAGCCCGCTTCGCCCCTTCCCCTATGCTGACCATGGCGATGACTGCGCCGACCCCAATGACGATTCCCAACATGGTCAGCCCTGCGCGTAAGCGATTGCGGGCCAGAATGCGCAAGGCCGTCACCACCGTGAGCCAGATAAAGGCCGGCATTTATACCTCGACGGATTGCGAGCGCGGATTCGTCATTCGATCGCTTAAGACTTGGCCGTCTTTCAACACGATTTCGCGACGCGCGTAAGCGGCGATGTCCGCTTCGTGCGTGACCAGAATAATCGTGATGCCCTCGCCGTTGAGCGCTTCCAGCATGGTCATGATTTCCCGGCTCGATTGGGTGTCCAGGTTGCCGGTTGGCTCGTCCGCCAGCAACAGGGAAGGGCTCGTGATGAGGGCCCGTGCAATGGCGACGCGTTGCTGCTGACCGCCGGACAACTGCGTGGAGTAGTGGTGCTCTCTCCCGGCGAGCCCCACCCGCTGAAGCGCACGTGCAGCCTTCGCCCGCTGTTCCGTGAGGGAGAGCCCTCGGTACAACAGAGGCAATTGCGCATTTTCGAGCGCGCTCGTGCGCGGAATCAAATTGAAACTCTGGAACACAAACCCGATTTCACGGTTTCTGATCTCGGCCAACTGATCCGCCCGCAGTTCGCCAACATCCCGGCCGTCGAGCCGGTACTGTCCCTTTGTCGGACGGTCCAGACAACCCAGGATGTTCATCAATGTGGATTTGCCGGACCCGGATGAACCCATGACGGCGACGAACTCGCCTTTCCCAATTCTCAGACTGAGTCCACGGAGCGCCTGCACATCCACATCGCCGAGGCGATAGACCTTCCAGATGTCGTCACATTCAATGAGGCTATTCATGCTGAACGGAATGCGAGGAGCGTGCTGCCGCGTCTCCAGTGACAATGGATAACAGGTGGCTTATAAGCCTTTGTCGCGGGACCGGCGCGGCCCTCCTGACGACCCAAAGCCGGGGGGCAAGTCACTGCCCTTCCTGACGCCTCGCGGCTGTTCAATTCCCACGAGCACCTCATCCCCGTCAGTCACCGCCCCGGATACAATCTCGGTTGAGGCGCCGTCCGAAATGCCGGTTTGAACCATCACGGCAACGGGCTCGCCGTTTTCCGTCTGCTTCCAGATCGCTCGAGGAGGCGGCCCATCTGCGGCCATGAGAGGTGGGACTGAGGCCTCTTCTCCTGCTGACTTGGCTGCCGTCACACGAGAGGCGTTGGGCTCGGATTTCTGCGGCATGAACCGAAGCGCGGCATTTGGGATTTTCAGGACGTTATCCCGCTGAGCAACGACGATGGAGACGTTCGCAGTCATGCCGGGCTTCAGGCGCAGGTCTTTGTTATCCACGCCGATCACGACGTTGTAAGTCACGACATTTTGGACTGCAATCGGTGCCAATCGCACCTGACGGATGTTGCCGGCAAACGGGATGCCGGGATAGGCATCGACGGTGAATGTCGCTTCCTTGCCTTCGGTGATTCCGCCGATGTCTGATTCGCTGACATTCGTGTCGACTTGCATTTTGGTGAGATCCAGGGCGATCAGATAGAGGTTGGGCGTCGCAAAACTGGCTGCGACTGTCTGGCCCACTTCCACGTTCCTGGCCACGACAATACCGTTTACGGGCGAACGGATGGTCGTATACTTGAGATCCAAGTCTGCAGCGTTTAAGGCCGCTTCGGCTTGCTTGACCTGAGCGATCGCGACGTTGACTTGCGCATCCGCTCCCTGTGCATTCGTGAGCGCCATGTCGACGTCATTTTGCGAGACGAATTGCTGCGCCGCGAGCGACTTTGCCCGGCTCAACTCCCGTTGACGTTGTGCCTGCTCATTCTTGGCCCTGGCGACGTTGGCCTTCGCCATTTCCAGATTGCTGGCAGCCTGGTCGCGGCGGGCCCGAAATGGCTCAGGATCGATAGTGGCGATGATTTCGCCCGCCTTCACGACCGAATTGAAATCGGCGTGGAGACTTCTGATCATCCCCGACACCTGCGTCCCGACCTGGACGGAGACCACAGGATTGATTGATCCAGTGGCCGTCACGACCGATATGACCGGACCGCGCTCGATCAGCGCGGTCCGATAACGGACCGGCGCTTTTCGTTCTCCGTTGAAAAAGACGTAGCCGCCGATCGCCAGTCCGACGAGCAGCACGGCGGTCATCAGAAATATCCGGCGCATGGGGACGATCTCTCCGGCGAGCTAATGCCGGGCCATTGTAGCAAGAAGGTCATGGTGAATCACCTATCGGCGCCGCGTCTAAACGCAACAGGCCGCCCGCCTTTTGGCGGACGGCCTGTTGGAAATCCCCTTTACAGGACGGCAGGACGGTCAAAACAGCCGGCCAACGCACACAGAGCCACTGAGTGATGCGAGAACGAAGCTCAGTGAAGGGTGCGTCCCGGGTAATCGATTGCAAAGCAGTCGGTGGGTTGAAAAAGGACCGCCGGGGTCGGGCGGGTAAGAAGAAAGCCGTTTTCACCAACCTCCCTATGGGCTGACGCTGATCCGATCCTTGATCATGTCAAATGTTTCTTTGGGCACGACATTTTTGGCGACGAGTTCACCCTTCACCTTATACGGGCGATTACTGACGATCCGTTCTGCGACGTCTTTGGGCAATCCCAACAAGAGCACCATTTCGCTCGAGGATGCCCGGTTGACGTTCATGATTGCTCCGGGACTCTGCGTCCCGTTCGGCGGACGGGAGGTTGGCGGTGGAGAGGCCATCGTTGGTGGCGCCGATGCTGAGGCCGGCGGAGCCGGCTGCATCGATGGCGCGAGAGTCCCGCCGGCAGACCGCGATTGATCCTTGAGCTCTTTTTGATAGCGCGCGACAAGAGACTTCAGCGTTTCATTGTGCCGCTTCGCGTCTTCATACTCCTGCCGCAAGGCCCGGTTTTGGCCTGCCAGCTGCTTGACGCGCTCCTCCAACTCCTTGGTTCGGCCTTCCGCGCTGCCTCGCTCCTTGTCACGCCCGTATTGGATCCGCTCGAGCTCATCACGAGCAGCCTGGGCTTCGTTGCCGAACTTCACATTGAGATCCTTTAGCGTCTTGACTTGCTGTTCCAGGGCGCTTTTCTGTGCGCGCGTCGTGGCCAATTCGGTTTTGGCGGTTTCAGACTCGGCCAAGGCTTCTTGATACTTCCGGTCCGAGACACAGCCTGACAGCGTCATTGTTCCTGCGATGATGAGTGCCGCCAACCACACAGGATTCATGCAAACCTCCCATTACCTCATCAGCTTTGACATGGCAGCCGTCACGAATTGGTGAGGATTCAGGACGCGACCGGCTGGGCTTTTCAGTAGCGTCTTCTGTGTATGCCAAGCCCAATCCTTTGTCAATATAATTAGAAGCCAGCCGTTGGGCCGGCTGCCTCCCACAGCCGGCTCACTTTCGGCGGCTCCCTTGACGGATCCTCAGCACTCTGTGATTATGCGGACCACCTGAGAAACCCGCGTTCACCACCTGTGCCTCTCACTCACATGGACGTCCTATGAACGAATGGGGCCCGGCCCTTGCGGTCATTCTTGGCATCGTCGAAGGACTGACAGAATTTCTTCCTGTCTCTTCAACCGGCCACCTGATCTTGGCCGGGCATGCTTTGGGGTTCACCGGAGAGGTCGCCGCCAACGCCGAAATCTCCATTCAACTGGGCGCCATTCTCGCCGTCGTGGCGTATGAACGGCAGAAACTCAAAACGCTGCTTCCTGCGCGTTCGGTGAACAGGCGGATCTGCGGCAATTGCTGCAGGAGCCGTGTGCAGGCTCATGGCCGGCCTTCTTCGCCGGTCCATGGCCGTGCATCCGCACTTGTGGTTTCTTGATCGGATTGGGAGTCGCCTTTCTTCCCGCCGGTCTGATTGGCTTCGCCACGCATGGGTGGATCAAAGCCCATCTGTTCAGCCCCCAGACTGTGGCCGTCACCTCGGTTATCGGCGGCATCATCATCCTTATCGTCGAAGCACGCCGCACGCCGGCGAACGTTCAGCAGCTGGAACAGGTGGGTTTGCGTGATGCCATTCTCATTGGGCTGGCGCAATGCGCCTCACTCATCCCCGGCATGTCGCGGTCGGGGTCAACGATCATCGGTGGCTTACTAGTCGGGCTTGATCGCAAAGTCGCGACGGAATATTCGTTTTTTCTCGCCCTTCCCACGCTCATCATCGCGACGTGTTACCAAATGTGGAAAGCACGCGAGTGTGTTTCGCCCCGATGATTTTCGTCGCGCTCGGCATCGGCTTGGTCGTGTCCTTTCTCGTCGCCTGGATTGTCATCGCCGCATTTCTGACATTTGTCAAACGTCACAGCCTTCGTCCTTTTGCCTACTATCGGATTGTTATGGGTCTAGTCGTCTCTACATCTTCGGTCTATAGGCAGGAAACCTGACCACGGCTCACATGAGTGCAGGCAAACAGGCCCTCCCCCGTTTTTCGAGGTTCATCTTTCCCTGTTCTGCCAGTGGTTGTGTCTGAGGATATGAGCTGGCTTTTTCAACGCAAGCGGAATTCTCTGCTCGCTGTGGCAGGCACGAAGGAAATCCGTTTCAGCAGCCGGTTGGCGGAGGAGTGTCCGGCGCAGGCAACGGCGCCTCTTTCCGCTCGAACGCGAAGTGGATGATCAGGCATACGACACCGACACTGATCGCCGAGTCGGCCACGTTGAACGCGGGCCAATGATAAGACTCGACATAGACGTCGAGGAAATCAATCACCTCGCCGAACCGGAGTCGATCAATCAAATTGCCGATCGCCCCCCCGAGAATGCCCGCGATGCTGAGTTGGCCGATCCAATCCTTTTCAGGCAAGCGAAGAAGGATGGTCCCCAACAGCGCCAAAGCAAGCAACGAAGTGACGCCGAAAAAGACGGTGCGGAAGGCATTACTGCTGCCGGCCAGCAAACCGAAGGCGGCACCCGGGTTGCGGATGTAGGTGAAACTGAACAAGTTCGGAACGATAGGAATCGATTCATGCAGACGCATCGATTGCATCACCCAGTATTTTGTGACTTGATCCAGGACGATCACGAATAATCCGATCAGTGCCAGGATGAAATAACGGGAGCTTCGCGTCACTGGACGGCCTCCACGCAACGATCGCAGAGCGTAGGATGAGCCGCATTACTCCCAACCGCTTCTCGATAGTTCCAGCAGCGCTCGCACTTCTTGTTGTTCGACCTCAACACGGTGACTTGAAAATCAGGTTTGTGAGGAAGGTGAGTAACCGGCTTGATCTCGACTCGGGACACAATAGAGAATGTAGCCAAGAATGAGGGCATGGACCGTTCACACTGTTTAAGAAGCTCATACGTTTCGTGGTTTGCTTCTATATAGTACATCGGCCTCGAGCGACGAACCAATGACCTTGTCACGACGCTGATCCTCTAAGGCGGCCTGCACAGCAACTCTTAATTCCAATAATCGCTCCCATCGCTGATGGAGTTCTCGATCCTGCCACTCAGGATGAGCCTCTGGAAACTGAGATAAATGCACGCTGTCGGCGCCGAGTGTGCCGCCAAACTGCGTGACCATCGACCGCCAGATTTCTTCCGCCGTAAAACTCAATATCGGCGCCATGAGTTTCGTCATGGACACGATGATCTCATAGAGGACGGTTTGCGAACCCCGGCGTAACGGATCATCGGCGCGAAACGTGTAGAGCCGGTCCTTGAGGATGTCGAGGTACACCGCGCTCAGATCGACGGAGCAAAAATTGTTCAGCGCATGATAGATGGCATGAAATTCGAACTCGTCGTAGGCCTCGCCGGACTTTGGTTTTGAGTTCTTCCAACCGCATGAGCGCCCAACGATCGAGCTCGGGCAACTGGTCGTAGGGCAACGCGGTGCTTCGCCGGATCGAAATCGTATAGATTGCTGAGCAGAAAACGGCAAGTGTTTCGGATTTTTCTATAGGCTTCAATCAGATGATTCAGGATCTCCGATGAAATGCGCACGTCGTCCCGATAATCCTGTGCCGAAACCCAGAGGCGCAGGATTTCGGCGCCGGATTGTTTGATGACGTCCTGTGGAGCGACGACATTGCCCGCAGACTTGGACATTTTCTTTCCCTGCCCGTCCAGTACGAACCCGTGCGTCAGCACGGCTTCATACGGGGCGCGTTGATCCGTGACCACGCCGGCCAGCAGCGCGCTATGGAACCAGCCGCGATGCTGATCAGAGCCTTCCAGATACAAGTCCGCCGGCCACCACCTGCAGGGTTTCAGAACGGCCGCGAAGCTCACACCCGATTCGAACCAGACATCAAGAATGTCGCGTTCCTTCTCGAACTGGTTCCCGCTGCAATGTGGACAGGTCGTTCCTGCCGGCAACAATTCCGCTGCGGACCGCTGGAACCACACGTCGGCACCATGCTCATCCATGATCGACCCGATATGGTCGATGATCCTCGGATCGGCGAGCACGCGGCGGCAGCCGGCACAGGTGAATGCCGGAATTGGGACGCCCCAGACGCGCTGGCGGGAGAGGCACCAATCGGGTCGATTCGCGATCATCCCGTTGATCCGGTCCTTCCCCCAAGGCGGAATCCATTTCACGCGGTTGATCTCCGCCAAGGCCTGTTGCCGAAGGGCATTGATGTCCATCGAAACAAACCACTGCTCCGTGGCACGAAAGATCACAGGATTCTTACACCGCCAGCAATGAGGATAGGAATGGGCCAGCGACCCATGACCGAGGAGCCGGCCTTTCGTCCGGAGAAGGTCTACGATCCCCGGATTCGCTTTGAAGACATGCTGCCCGGCGAATTCGGGAACCGCCTTGGTAAATCGGCCGGCATCGTCAACCGGAGCGAGTATCTCGAGCCGTTCACCCGGCGACGCCTTTGCGTTGTGGTCGAGAACAAGGATGTAGTCTTCCATGCCATGGCCCGGAGCGATATGCACGCAACCGGTCCCCTGTTCCAATGTCACGAAATCTCCCAGCAGTACCGGTGAAAGGCCGGTGGTCAGCGGTCGTTGGGTTTCAAGCCCTTCGAATCCCTCCCCGCCTTTTTTCACCGCGAGCACGCGATAGCCCTCGAGCTTGCAGGTCTTCGCCACGCTGTCGAGCAGCTTTTCCGCGACGATGATGACTTCCGATCCCACGCGAACAAACGCGTAGTCAATGTCCTGATGAAGGCAGACGGCTTGATTCGCCGGCAAGGTCCACGGGGTCGTGGTCCAGATGACGACCGACACGGTGGTGACATCGGAAGGCAGGTTGACGCCGGGCAGCTTCGCCGCGACCGCGGCGGATCCCCCTGCGATGGGAAACTTGACGTAGATCGACGGCGAGACATGATCTTCGTACTCAACTTCGGCCTCCGCCAGGGCCGTTTGATCCTGAGTGCACCAGAGGACTGGCTTCAAGCCTTTGTAGACACCGCCCCGCTCGACGAATTTACCGAACTCGCGGACGATCGTCGCCTCGTAGGCAGGATTCATTGTCAGGTACGGATGCTGCCAATCGCCAAGAACGCCCAAACGTTGAAACTCCTCTCGCTGGATCTTGTAGAATTTCTCGGCGTATTCACGGCAGAGTTTGCGAACTCCCATCGCGTCTAAGGCGTGCTTCTTCTCGCCCAGATCCTTAAGCACCTGATGCTCGATCGGAAGTCCATGGCAGTCCCATCCCGGAACATACGGGGCTTGGAAGCCTGCCATCGTTTTCGATTTGACGATGATGTCCTTCAGAATCTTGTTCAGCGCATGGCCGATATGGATCCGGCCGTTCGCATAAGGAGGTCCATCGTGCAAGAGATACCGGGGCCGGCCTTTGCCGGCTTCTTGAATGCGCGCATACAGACCGTTCTTGCTCCCACCACGCCAGCAGCTCCGGCTCGCGCTGAGGCAGATTCGCCTTCATCGGAAAATCAGTTTTTGGCAGATTCAGAGTCGACTTGTAGTCCATATGGAAATTGGAAACGAGATGAAGTTAGGACTATACCGAATGGAGGGCTTAGGTACTAGCCTAAATCAACGAAGCGCAGGATGGTCAAAAAGAATCCCGGCAAGGCCGCAGCGAAAGCCTGAAAGCGTACGGTTTTGGTACGTTGAGGGTTTGAGTGAAGCGAGAACGAAGCTGGAGGCCGTTTCACCATCCCATTAGCTGACGGACATCATGCGATCGAGGGCAATCCTGGCCCAACGCTTGTCATCCTCCGGCACGACGATATGATTGACGACCTGCCCGTCAGCGAGATTTTCCATCGCCCAGCAGAGGTGGGCGGCATCGATCCGAAACATCGTCGCGCACTGGCACACGGTGGACGACAGGAAAAAGACTTTCTTATCGGTCAGCTCGCGTTTCAAACGATTGACCAGATTCAGCTCGGTTCCGACTGCCCACACGGTCCCGGCCGGGGCAGCAGTGACCGTCTTGATGATGAACTCCGTAGAGCCGGCCAGATCCGCCTTGTTGACGACATCTTCATGACACTCGGGATGGACAATGACCTTGCCGCCGGGGATACTGCTTCCGGAAATTATCCACATGGACCGGCTGAAACATCTGATGCACGCTGCAATGGCCCTTCCACAAAATCAGTTTCGCCCGCCGGATCGCGTCCCTCGGTATTGCCGCCGTTCGGCTGAAACGGATCCCAGACGATCATCTGCTCACGCGCCATGCCCATCTTGTTCGCGGTATTGCGGCCCAGGTGTTCATCGGGGAAAAACAGAATCTTTCTCGCGGCGCGCCCAACACCATTCGATGACCGCTCGTGCGTTGGATGACGTACATGTAATTCCGCCATGCTCGCCGCAGAACGCCTTGAGGACCGCTGCCGAATTCACATACACCGCCGGCATGACGGCCTCTTCGACGGGCAGAACGACGGCCCAGCGTCTCCCAACACTGATCCACCTGCTCGATCGCGGCCATGTCCGCCATTGAACACCCGGCCGCCATGTCCGGCAGAATGACTGTCTGATTAGTCCGGCTCAGGATGTCGGCGGTTTCGGCCATGAAGTGAACCCCGCAGAACACAACATAGGGCCGCTCGGACCGTTCGGCCGCCAACTTGGAAAGGAGCAGCGAATCGCCACGGAAATCTGCATGTTCGATGACTTCATCTCGTTGATAATTATGCCCTAGCACCATCACCTGCTTGCCCAGCGCCCGCTTGGCGTCGGCGATGCGGCGGAACAGTTCCTCGGCGACAGCGACTGATAATCGGTGATCGGTCTGGGCAAGGTTGAAACGCTGTTCACAATGTCCTCAGCAATATCCTGTAGAACGACATTCTACGATAAGGATTACCGGCCAATCAATGAAACAGCGGCTGGGAAGAAGACCTTATGCAGTGGACCATTCGGTGCCATGCGGCCCTAGGCCTATTAACCCGTTGACTTCATAAGCAGCCCGGCGATACGATTGAGTCCAGAGCTAGGGGCGCCACACGGCTGAGAATCCGAGCGATCGGATGACCCTTCGAACCTGACCTGGGTAATACCAGCGTAGGGAAGCGGATCATTGACGACCGTCTCAGCCGCACTCTCCGCCTGCGAGGTGCGGCTTTTTTATTGCGCCCACCGTCGATCGTTCACGATCCGATGAAAGGATCTTCCATGACGACACAATGGCCATCTGACCACCACTCCTAGCATCACCACCCAGCCGTTTCCGGCTTCGCGAAAGGTATTCGTCGACGGCAGGCACCCAGCCGGTGTACGTGTACCGATGCGAGAAATCGTCCTGACGCCAACGAAATCGCTGAACGGTGGAGCACCTACCCAGAACGAGCCGCTTGTCGTCTATGATACCTCCGGCCCCTACACCGACCAGTCGGTGAAGGTCGATCTGCGCATGGGACTCGCCCCGCTCCGGCAAGATTGGATTCTCGCTCGCGGCGACGTCGAGCAGCTGTCGGACGTGACGTCGGAATATGGCCGCCTGCGCGCCGCCGATCCGAAGCTGACCGATCTCCGATTCCAGCATATCCGCAAACCGCTCCGAGCCAAGCCAGGGCTTAACGTGACCCAGCTGCATTACGCCCGACAGGGGATGGTGACGCCGGAGATGGAGTTCATCGCGATTCGTGAAAATCAGTCCCGCGAGGTGGCCCGTGATCTGGCATCACGCAACGGTCATGGCGGAGGCGTGGCCCAGCATCCTGGACAGGCGTGGGGCGCCACCATCCCGAAATCGATCACGCCGGAATTCGTGAGAGACGAAGTGGCAAGAGGACGCGCGATCATCCCCGCCAACATTAATCATCCGGAAACAGAGCCGATGATCATCGGGCGCAATTTTTTGGTGAAGATTAATTCGAACATCGGAAATTCTGCCGTCAGCTCCTCTATTGAAGAAGAGGTCGAAAAGATGATCTGGTCGACGCGCTGGGGCGCCGATACGGTCATGGACCTCTCGACCGGGAAAAACATCCATGAAACCAGGGAATGGATCATCCGCAACTCGCCCGTGCCGATCGGCACGGTTCCCATCTATCAGGCGCTCGAGAAAGTCGGCGGCAAGGCCGAAGACCTCACCTGGGATATTTTCCGTGATACGTTGATCGAGCAGGCCGAGCAGGGAGTCGATTACTTTACGATCCATGCGGGCGTCCGGCTCGCGTACGTGCCGATGACCGCCAACCGTATGACCGGCATCGTGTCGCGAGGTGGATCGATCCATGCCAAGTGGTGTCTGGCTCATCACCAAGAAAACTTCGCCTACACCCATTTCGAAGAGATCTGCGACATCATGAAAGCCTACGACGTGTCGTTCAGCCTTGGAGACGGCCTACGGCCTGGCTCAATCGCGGACGCGAACGATGAGAGTCAATTTGCCGAACTGGAAACGTTGGGCGAGCTCACGAAACTCGCCTGGTCGCACGACGTGCAGGTCATGATCGAAGGGCCCGGCCATGTGCCGATGCACCTGATCCAGGTCAATATGGAGAAGCAGCTCAAGGAATGCCACGAAGCGCCGTTCTACACACTGGGGCCGCTCACCACCGACATTGCCCCCGGGTACGACCATATTACGTCCGGGATCGGCGCCGCGATGATCGGCTGGTACGGCTGCGCCATGCTCTGTTACGTGACACCCAAAGAGCATCTCGGACTGCCGGACAGGGAGGATGTGAAGACTGGAGTGATCACCTACAAGATCGCCGCGCATGCGGCCGACCTGGCAAAAGGACATCCGGGAGCCCAGATCCGGGACAACGCCCTCTCAAAGGCCCGCTTTGAGTTCCGCTGGGAAGATCAATTCAATCTGTCGCTCGATCCCGACACGGCGAAGGATTTCCATGATGAGACGCTGCCGGACCAGGCCGCCAAGGTCTCGCATTTTTGCAGCATGTGCGGGCCGCACTTTTGCTCCATGAAGATTACGCAGGACGTCCGCGAATATGCGGCCAACAAACAGGTGACCGAGCAGCAAGCGATCGAGATCGGCATGAAGGAAAAAGCGGAAGAGTTCAAACAATCCGGTTCAGAAATTTATCGTTAGCACTGAATTCGGGTGGATGCCCGTACCACCATAATACGATACGGGCATCCACTGAGGAGTAACCCCATGGGAAAACCAAAGCCCGCGCCGCTGAGAGAGCGCGACATCACCAGGCAAATCGCCCGCGAGTACTATAAAGAATTCGACCAGTTGATCGAAAGCGATGTGATCATCGTCGGTGCCGGTCCCTCGGGCCTCCTTTGTGCGCATGATCTGGCCGACATGGGCTTCCGCACCGTCATTGTCGAGCAAAGCCTCGCGCTGGGCGGCGGGTTCTGGCACGGCGGCTATCTCATGAATAAGGCGACGATCTGTGCTCCAGCGCACAAGATCCTCGAGGAGATCGGGGTGCCCTGTAAGAAGGTGAAAGATTGCGAAGGCATGTATATCGTCGATCCGCCGCATGCCACCGCGAGCTTGATTGCTTCAGCCTACCGGGCCGGCGCCAGAGTGCTCAATCTCACCAGGGTCGTCGACTTAATCCTTCGCCGGGAAGGCGTGCTTGAAGGCGTCGTGGTCAACAACACGACCGCCGAGATGGCCGGACACGATATCATCCATGTCGATCCCATTGCGCTCGAGAGCAAACTCGTGGTCGATGCGACCGGCCATGACGCGGTCATTGTGAACCTCTTGCACAAGCGAAACCTGTACACTGAAGTCCCCGGCAATGGCGCCATGTGGGTCTCCCGTTCAGAAGAGGATGTGATTGACCATACGGGGGAAGTGTATCCAAACTGTTTCGTCATCGGGTTGGCTGTGGCGGCCGTGCACGGGACACCACGCATGGGCCCTGCCTTCGGCTCAATGCTATTGTCGGGTCGTTACGGAGCTGAGCTGATCAAGAAAAAATTGAAACACGAGTAACGTGCCGCTACGACTCCCGCGGCTCTTCAACTCGTCACTCAGCTGGGCCGCAGGTAGAGAGACCTCCGATGCGTACTCTGTGTCGTACGTCGAGAAGCGACTGAGAACGACAATTGTGGCTAGAACGCGTCCCGGCGCGCTCGGGTGGGTGAGAAAAAGGTGAGAGCCCGTCTCGACGGGCTCGGTCGGGTTTCAAGAGCCGTATGGATGTGCAGGATTTCTTAGTACAAGGCGAGGGCAGCGAAGCAGACAAGCGTGAGGCGTGGGAGCTCTTCCAACGAGCCTATCAGCAGCAGATGAAAGGCGAATTGGAAGAAGCGGTCTCGCTCTACCGGCAGTCGATCGCCGCCCATCCGACGGCCGAAGCCCATACGTTCCTCGGCTGGACCTATAGTTTCATGGGCCGGCTGGACGATGCGATCGAGGAGTGCCATCGCGCAATTACTCGCGATCCCGAATTCGGCAATCCCTACAATGATATCGGCGCCTATTTGATCGAGAAAGGCGAACTGGACGACGCCATCCCGTGGTTTCAAAAAGCCATGCATGCGAAACGCTACGAAAGTCCGGCGTTTCCGCATTTAAATCTTGGCCGCGTGTTTGAGAAGAAGGGCAACTGGACGGAAGCCATCGCCTCGTACAAGCAGGCGTTGGCCCTGAATCCCGATTATGTGCTGGCCAAGAAGTCGCTGGGCCGGCTGGTGAGCATGTTGAATTGATGACCGCCACGGGCCGGCACCAGAACCATGACCCACACCAATTCAAAAACCGTACTGGTCGCCGTCACGGACATCTTTTTCTATACAAAGGTCCGGGATGCCCTGTTGCCGAACGGCTATACGCTCGAGAGGGCACGGTCCCAAGAGGACATTGTAGTCAAGGCCTCGACGGCACAACCGGCTGCCGTGATCCTGAACATGAATGACGAAACGTTGAACGCGTTCCAGGTCTTGGAGACGCTCAAGGCCGATCCGCGATTCCACGCGCTTCCCATCTTGGCCTTTGCGAACCATGAAGAGGTGGATACGTGGAATCGAGCCAAGTCCATGGGCGTGACCAAGATTGTGTCTCGAAATGAATTTTCCATGCGGACCAAAGACCTCGTGGAAGGGATCATCTCGCACACCGCATCCTAATGCCATCGAGACTCTGATGACCACGAATCAGGCTGCCATGAACCACTCCCGCTTGCATGAGCACCAGGCCAAACTCGGCGCAACGTTCGAAGAAGTCACCGGCTGGTCGACGCCGGCTCACTATGGCCAATGGGTCGACGAGTACCGTGCGGTCCGAGAGGGCGTGGGCCTCGCCGATCTTTCACATCGCGGCAAACTTCGCGTGACCGGCGATGATCGCGTGAAATGGCTCCAAAGCGTGATCAGCAATGACATCCTTCCGTTGCTGCCTGGACAGGGCCGTTACTCCAGCCTGCTCACCCATAAGGGGAAGATGCTGACATACTTCCGCTGCTACATGCAGCCCGACGCGGTGATGCTGGAGGATGCCGGTGAAATCGGGGATCAGACCTATGCGGCACTGCGGAAATTTCTTCTTTACGGAACAAAAGCCAAACTCGAGAACTGCCGAGAGAGCTGGGGACTGTTGCTGGTCAGCGGCCCGAAGGCAGCGACCGTCATGAAGGCGGCGTTTGGGACCGACATTGCGGACCTGAAACCTGTCAACTTCATTTCCGCCGCCATCGGCGGCCAAACGGCTCTCATCATCCGTGCGGAAGAGACAGGAGAACAGGATGTCGAAATCTTCATTCCGGCCGACGGTCTGATTGCGGCCTGGGAGCGGCTCATGGAAGCAGGAGCGCCGCATGGGATCAGGCCAGTCGGTGGCCAAGCCCGCGAGGCGCTCCGCATGGAAGCGGGCATTGCCAAGGCGGGCCCCGACCTGAACGAAGAGATCGTTCCGCCTGAAGCCAACCTCGAAGAGAAAGCCTTCAGCTTGAGTAAAGGGTGCTATCCGGGTCAGGAAGTGGTGGCGCGGATGGATACCTACGGTACTGTGCGACGGCACTTGGTCGGTTTAGTCGTGAACGGCTCCGTCGTTCCGCCCAGAGGCGCGAAACTCTTTACCGGCGACCGTGAAATCGGCTGGATCAGCAGCGCGACCATGTCGCCTGAACTCAAGGCTCCGATCGCATTCGGATTTCCCTTGCGCGATTTCAGCGCGGCGGGCACGACGCTGTCGGTCGAAGCAGGGGGCACACGCTATGAGGCCACGGTTCAGGCACTGCCCTTTCGTCACGCCAAGGCGTCCTAGCGCCGGCTAGGAAGGTCGTTCCGGATTACGGGCTGCTGCCACTGCCTTGGCAAAGGCAAGCAGGCTGACACGCTCCTCCTCATCCAAAGCGAGCAGCAAATGCGCCTCTTCCCCGTGCATGAGGCGCAGGCTGAGAAAGGGCTCCTCTCTCCGTTTCTCCTTGTTGTCCCACATGGCATCGATCACCTGTACCTTGTCCAGTTGAGCAACCGAGACCACGTCATACCGGAAATAGGAGTCGCCGATGACCATGTCAAAAAACACGTTGCCCGCCGTGAGGAGAAGAACGTTGAACCGCCCCTGCTCTTCGTAGCCCTCCGGCAGAAACTTATTGATGTGACAGAGTGCCACCTTGCGATCGGCGAGGGCCGCGCGAATCTTGTTTCGTAAGCCCGGATAATCGATCTGCAACGCTTTTTCATCCGGAGCCGTCGCCGCAACTGCCGCCGCCTGTGTCTTTTCGAATACTTCCTCTGCAGACATCAACCCTGCCATGACGTTCTCTCCTTCTCTAAGAAAATAGATGGAGCCATTACTCGTGCACTCGTGCTGCTAGGCCTGCCGTCTCGATCGGATGGCCCGCGCGACTCCGACTAGGCCGATGCCGGCCCATGCGAACTCCAACAGAATGAACCCGGCCCGTTGGTCCGCAACGGCCACAACACCCAGCATCAGAGAACCGACGATATTCAGGGCCAGGTAACCGGCATGCAGTTCACGCCAGACTCCGCCCTGGTTGAGCCCATAGGCTGCCAAGACCATCAACGCCCCCACGACGGACATCAGCTGTAAGAGCATTCAGCACTTCCTTCTCAGACAGGTGATTGCGCCGTCCATAGCGCCTCGGCCACATTTGGTACCAGAATAGCGGTGGAACGGAACGGCGTGGAGCTGTGCAAGAGCAAGCCGGGCGGGCTTTTGCAACAGCCTGCGAAGCTGGTACGGTAACCGGTGGATGAGCAGGAATGCAAGTGGCGATCACGGATGCTAGCGGGCAGCGATGCGGTAGAAAAACCGCCTGGCTCCGGCCTCATCAAGGACCGACAAGACAAACGCCTCTTTGGTCACCCGAACCAGGCCGAAGTTCTCATACCCGGCTTCATTGATGAGTGTCGTCGGATGCAGCGTCGAACTGGGCGCTGTCAGCCAGCCTGGTCGTGCGGATAATGGTCCGGCGGAAAATTCGTAGAAATCCGCCACCCCGTCTTCATTAGGGTCGTAGACGTTGGCCTGGACCCAGTGGATGTCGCCGGCGAGAAACACCACATTCTTAAGCTTTTTCCCAAGAATGGCATCGACAATCACTTGGCGCTCCCGCTCGAATCCGTTGCCTTCTGGCCCGCCAGCCCATCCGTCATAACCCGGCACGGTCAGTCCGCCTCCCTTCAGAACGGACAACGGCACACTCGTGACGATCACTTTCCAGGTCGCGGTCGAACCGGATAGACCCTCCACCAGCCATTTGAGTTGTGGACCGCCCAACATCGTTTTGGCCGGACCATCGGGATCGGCATTTCGACTGCGGTACTGCCGGGTGTCGAGGAGAAACAATTCGAGGTCAGCCCCGTACCGGATGCTGCGATACAAGCGGTGTGGATCTGTTGCGTCGGTCTGGATCGGCCAGTAGTCCCTCAGTGCCTGCCGGCCAGCCGGCATTTGCGCGTCGAACGGCCCTGAAAAATTATTTTTTACTTCATGATCGTCCCACGTTACATAGACAGGGACCGTTTGGAGCATCCGGCGGAGCGCCGCTGCGCCACGCTGGTAATGGTGCCGCGCCCGATACTCGGATAGAGTCGTGGCGACGAAGTTTGCGCCAGGCTCATTGGGTGGAGAGGCGCACAGATGGTCCGCATAGATCGTGTCACCGAGAAAGATGAAGAAGTCCGGCTTCTGTTTCCGGATCGTTTCGAAAATTGGATAGCCCTCAGGACCTTGCCGGCATTGGGATTGTCCGCCCAAATCGCCGCTCCAGGCGAAGGTGACGGCAGCTGAGGTCGCAGGATCGGGCAGCGTCCTGAACTCGCCCTGAGCGGCGACATGTCTCTTGGACGGATTCTCCGGATCGCCCACCACGATGTAATAGCGGTACGGGGTGCCTGGATTGAGGCCGTCGATGAGGATCGACAGGGTAAAATCCGTCTCGACGCTAGTCACCAACACCGGCGTCCGGGCAGCGGCTGATTGCACGGACGCCATCGCCGACATCGTTTTCCATGCTTCGATAGAGGCCCATTCCACTTGAACATGCTTTGAGCCTGCAGTTTTCAACCAGAGCACGGCAGAATGGCTGGTGATGTCTCCCACTGCCGTGCCGTCGGGCAGGCTGGACTGCTGGAGCTCAGGTTGATCGATAAACGGGCTGCCGGGCGGCAGCCCTTCACGCGAGGGTGACACGCACCCATAGACGAGCACTAGGACAGCGCACAGTAGAAGCCTTGACGTCATGCCCACGGAGGACTCTCCCGAAGGTCGGACAAGACTGTTGCAGCGCAAGGCATGCGCGACTGTCTGGCGAGACGCGGCAAGGCTTGGGCTGACTGTGTCTCCTCAGGGTTGAAAATCGGATTCGCGGTCCTGCATACTGGTTCCCGACAACGAGGAGCCGTCACATGAACGATCTTCAGTGCATGATCCAGGGATGCCAGGCGAGAGTTTATTCGCCGGCCGGCACGCAACACGTGTGCAAGGAACATTTTCTCAGCTTCCTCACTTGGCGTCGCCGCAAAGGGGCGCAAATGTTCGTCCATTATGCCGGTCTGACCATGGATCAGCGCGATCCCATCGCCGTTGAATGGTCGAAAACAGTGTCCATCATCGAAGCGCCTTCCACTTCAGCACCAAAGCCGTAAGACCGGCTTTTGACACCTGTCGTTCGGATTCACACTCGCACTGCTGCTTCGTCGTCTCGGCGGCGTCAACAAACGTGAGGCTCGTTATTTCGCCTCGTTCACCCCATGACAGCACTGCCGTGATGGTGGATCATCAACCACTCGTCGCCGATGCGCTCGAAGAGGTTGGTAGCCAGCACCCGGGCTTGCTGCGGTTCGTCTGATTGCTGACTTGTAATGTTCTCGACGCAGATGACCCAGGCCATATCTCCTGCCACCTGAACGATCGACTCTGTCAGCTCAAATTTCATCGAAAATGTATTGTTGAAAATCAAGACCCAAGAGTCGCGCACAGCGGGCCAATCCGAACGGAGCGTCCAACCAGGATGCACGCAGGTGACGTAGTCAAGATGCGCCCATACCTCATCCATCTTCGCAATATCGAGGCTCTCAAAGGCTTCGTAAAACTTCTGGTTCGCTTTTGTGACTTCTTCGATCCGTCGTTCCAACATGCGCACACTCAACCGCAATCCATTGCTGCCTCGCGAATCAATCTCCAGCGCGCGACAGAGCGCTCAGCCTATCGAACGGCTGACTCAGTCACGTCAGTCGACCGCGCTATCATACTGGAACACACCGCGGCAGCGCGAGAGCAGTTGCCCCCGGCTAAGAAGAAGACAGTTTCGACGTCTGTCGGTGCACGACCCACACGCCGGCGAGTATCAATAGAATCCCGATGACTTCAACGATGCCGACGGGCTCCTTAAGGACCACCGCAGAGAGCGCGACTGCGGAAACCGGCGTGAGATTACCGAGCACGGAGGCCCGTGACGGGCCGATGCATTTGACGCCGAACAGCCAGGCCTGTTGCGCAATAGCGGTGGCAAAGACCACGAGATAGACCAGTGCGAGCCAATCGGGGAGCGCCACCGACGCCAACCCCTCCTTGAATATCTTTTGGTCCGTCCAGAGTAACGGGATTTGCAGAAGTGTCGCCGCCAGCAGCGTCGTCCAATTGACGGTCAGTGCTGGAACTCGTTCCATGATCGTTCGACTGCCGATGCTGTACAATGCCCAACTCGTGACGCCCAGGAACACCAGCGCTCCACCGAGCAAAGGCTGTTCGCCCGCAGCATTGAATCCAGCCACGGACACCACCCCGACTCCGCAAAACGACAGCAGACTGCCGGCCCACACGAGCCGCAATGGGACGTCTTGAATCAAGGCCGCTGACAACAAGGCTGTCACCACCGGCAGGGCCCCGATGATCACTCCGGCCACCGCACCGCTGACATATTTGAGCCCGATGAGGATAAACAGGTGGTTGCCGAGCACCCCCAGCCCGAGGAGGACAAGTGTTCGATAGTCCCGCCTCGTCACTCCACGCAGTGAACCATCCTGAATCCACCAGGTGGTGATTAGGATGATGAGTCCGCCGATATCCCGAAGCACCGAGGCCTCGACGGCTGAAAAGCCGCTCAGCGCAAGCTTTTGGGCGACGATGGATCCGCCCCATAAGACTGCCGCGACGACGATCGCCCCATAGCCGAACCCGGCAGATTGTGAAGACATGACGTGGGGATACAATCCTTCCGAGCAGCGGTCAAGCATATTCTTGCCCTCTCGCCTGGGTCTGACCTGCCGGATGCTTCCATGCGCTCGGGAATTTGCCAGGTGTTTTTCGGCATCCAATTCCGTTTGATGGAATGAATGGAATATAGACTGGCTCTTTCACATCGGATCGACGGCTTCTCTCATGTGGCTCAATTTTAAAGAGTTTGGCGCGATTCTATGCGATCTGGACGGCGTCATCACACAAACGGCACGCTTACACGCTGCTGCCTGGAAGCGCCTGTTTGACGACTATCTCCAAGAACTGGCCGCACGAACAGGATCTCCGTTTAAGCCGTTTGATCTTGGAGAGGACTATCGAGTGTACGTGGATGGGAAACCTCGACATGACGGCGTAAGGGATCTCTTGGCGTCCCGTGGGGTAAGTCTTCCGTTAGGGACACTCAGCGACGGGCCGGACCGTGAAACCCTCTATGGACTGGGGAACAGAAAGGACAAGCATTTCAAAGTTGCCCTGCGGGAAACCGGAGTCGTCGCCTATCCTGCGACGGTCAAATTCCTTCGTTTGGCACGGGCCATGGGATTGAAAATGGCCGTGGTATCGTCCAGCCATCATTGCGCCGAGATCATCGAAGCCGTCGGCTTGAGTGCGCTGTTTGATGTCCGAGTGGATGGTCATGAAATTGATCGTCTTCATTTGGCAGGGAAGCCCGCTCCAGATTCCTTCCTGGAAGCGGCGCGGCGATTGGCCGTTGAACCACGGCACGGGATCGTCATTGAAGACGCGTTGGCCGGAGTCCAAGCCGGACATGCGGGGGGCTTTGGACTCGTCATTGGGGTCGATCGACACAACCAGGCTCAACCGCTCCGGGAACAGGGCGCGGATATCGTCGTCACCGATTTGAGCGAATTGTTGCCGTCTCTGCTGCAAACTGAAGGGTCGTCCACGCCGTCGGTCCACAAGTAGACGGTCTCCCCAGAGGGATTTCACATGATCCATCGTCCTCGATTTCATCCGCCTCCGCACATCTACCCGCCCGATGAATGGAACCTGACCGAGAAACGCTTCATGCCCGACTTGCTTGAGCAGGGCGAGACCATGTTCGCGCTCGGAAACGGCTATCTGGGCATGCGGGGATGCTTCGAGGAAGGTGGACCGATCGGACAGAACGGCACGTTCATTAATGGCTTCTACGAAAGCTGGCCGATTGTCTATCCCGAGGAAGCCTACGGGCTTGCGACGACCGGTCAAACGATCGTCAATGTCACGGACAGCAAGATCATCAAGCTCTATGTCGATGACGAGCCCTTCTGGCTTCCAAACGCCAACGTGCGGAGTTTCGACCGGCGACTCAACATGAAGTCCGGGACGCTCGATCGCGAGATCGTCTATGGGAGACGCCGGCCGGGAAACGGGTCTCGATCAAGTCACGCCGGCTCGTGTCTTTTGAGCACCGGCATGTGGCCGCCATCTTCTATCAAATGACGCTCTTGAATGCCGCGGCACCGGTCGTGCTCTCTTCGGAAATGATCGCCAACGAGCCCGCCCCCCGGCGGGCCAATTACGATCCGAGACAAGCGAAAGTGTTCAACGAGAAAGTGCTGAACCACCGGCTCAGTTATGCAAAGGGCCAGCGCATCGTGCTGTGCCACGCCACGAACAAGAGTGGCATCGTTCTCGCCTGTGCCATCGACCATGCGCTGGACACCTCGCTGCGCGTGACGTGGAAAACCAACTACACCCCCGATGCCGGCCAAGTGGTCGCCAGCATCGATGCGGAAGCCGGGCAACCGATCACGCTCATGAAGTACATCGTCTACCATACGAGCCACACGGCGCCCCCTGAGGAAGTCTGTGCGCGTGCCGAACGCACGCTCGACCGGGCGGTGGCGACAGGATTTACCGCATTACTTGGCCGGCCAAGAACGGTTCATGGA
The DNA here is from genome assembly GCA_963794505.1 of uncultured Nitrospiraceae bacterium. Lineage (GTDB taxonomy): Bacteria > Nitrospirota > Nitrospiria > Nitrospirales > Nitrospiraceae > Nitrospira_C. Next base: position 129,884 of record CAWCEG010000066.1, on the reverse strand, counting down.
CGACTTCTGGCAACGAAGCGACGTCAAGGTCATGACCAATCCCGCTCGGGCGAAAGCCTCGACGACGGCCGTCCAGCAGGCCATCCGATTCAATCTGTTTCATGTGCTGCAAGCCAGCGCACGGGCGGAAAACACCGGCGTGCCCGGCGAAAGGACTGACCGGAGCCGCCTACGAAGGACATTATTTCTGGGACAGCGAAATTTATGTGCTGCCATTTTTGACCTACACCGCGCCGCGAATCGCCAAAAATCTGCTGCGGTTCCGCCACGGCATGTTGGACAAGGCGCGCGAGCGGGCGCGCCAACTCAATCAACGAGGGGCCATGTATCCCTGGAGAACGATCAACGGCGAGGAGGCGTCCGCATATTACGCCGCGGGAACGGCGCAGTACCACATCAACGCAGACATCATGTATGCGTTGAAAAAATACATCCAGGCGACGGACGAAGAAGAATTCCTCTTCGATGAAGGAGTCGAGATGCTGGTGGAGACCGCTCGGCTATGGCGGTCGCTCGGATTCTATTCGCCGCGGAAAGGACGGACAATTTTGCATCCACTGCGTCACCGGTCCGGACGAATACAATACCGTGGTCGATAACAATGTGTATACGAATCTCATGGCGAGGGAAAATCTCCGCTACGCGGCCGAGACGGTCGAACGCGTGCGTGACAGCGCAGGCCGGATCTCTACACGGCCTTGGTGCACAAGACGCGGCTGGAGCCTCTCCGAAGTGGCGGAATGGAAGCAGGCCGCCGATCGCATGTACATCCCGTATGATCAACGGCTCGAGATCACGCCCCAGGACGATCAGTTTTTGGAACAAGAGCCATGGGATTTCGATCGAACACCAGCAGACAAATATCCGCTGCTTCTGTATTTCCATCCCGCTCACCATCTATCGCTATCAAGTCATCAAGCAGGCCGACCTCGTCCTGGCCATGTTTCTGCTCGGCCACGAGTTTACTCCCGGACCTGAAACGGCGAAACTTCGCATTCTACGATCCGATCACGACCGGGCGACTCTTCGCTTTCCGCCTGCATCCAAAGCATCATGGCGGCTGAAGTCGGCGAGATGGACAAGGCCCTGGAGTATGCGAAGCGTGGCGACGCTGATGGACCTGGGCGATGTCGCGGGGAACGTCAAAGACGGATGTCATATCGCCGCCATGGGCGGCGTCTGGATGGTTTTCGTCTATGGGTTTGCCGGATTGCGCGATTACGGCGGAGAGCTCTGCTTCTGGCCGAGCTTCCCGGAAGTGTTCCACTGCATCCGATTCAACCTGATCTTCAAGGCCAGACGCTGGAGGTCGATGTCGGCCAGGACGCGACGACTACAGCTCAAGACCGGAAGCGGACTCACGATCCGCCATGAGGATGACGAGGTCGAGCTGTCGCCTGGAACCCTTCCGTCCAACAGCCCGAATGGCCGTAGACACACCAATAGATGTTGCATGCAAGAAGAGCGCATGACTCACCTCACGCTAAACCTTTCTTCGGATCAACAAGCACGCCATCCCTGTATCGTGAGAAGCACAGCTGACACGTCGGGATCCGAGGCGACGCCCGATTCACTTCCTGAATGGCAGCCGTTCGTTCATCGGGCGGCGGTTGAACAGCACGTCCCCATCCCACAGCACATTGTCGATGACGATGACCCCGTTGGGCGAGAGCAGCTCTTTCGCACGCAGATAGTAGTTCACGTAATTCTGCTTGTCGGCGTCGATGAAGATGAGGTCATAGCGGCTCTTCGAGTGCCCGCATGGTCTCAATTGCAGGGCCCATACGGACGGAGATTTTGCTGACCGTGCGGTGACATCGCAAAATAACGGCGGGCCAGCGCCGCAGATATCTCGTCAATTTCACAGGTCGTTACCGTGCCCTGTTTGGGGAGGGCTTCGGCAAAGCACAGGGCGCTGTACCCGGTAAACGTGCCGATTTCAAGGACATGGGCCGCGCGCACCAATCTGGGTCAACATTTTCAAAAAGGCACCTTCCAGGGGTCCGACCAAGCATCTGCGGACAGTCCATTTGCCGATGCGTTTCCGCACGCAGCGCACGGCACGATTCGGATTCGCTCCATGGAATGCGCCGTCGCATACGCTTCGATTTCAGCGGAAACTAATGCCTTCATGTCCGCACTCCTCGGTTTGAAAAATGGCCTGCTGCGTGCGAGACTGCATGAATATCGGCGATCAGCGGCACGATCATAGCATGCTGTGACGGAGGAGGCGGCATATGAAAACCCTGAAAACGCTGGAGCCGCTGTTCGAACCGGCTCCTGGAGATCCAGCGGATCAATAGCGCGGCCTCTGTCGCTGTCGTGGGACCAGGAAACGTACATGCCGGCAGGCGGAGGTACGGCCCGCGCAGAACAAATTGCCACCCTTCAGGGAATCGCGCATCAGCAACTGGTGTCCTCCGACACCGAACGGCTGCTTGGCACTGGCTCGATCTCCAGACGGGTCTTGCCCTCGAACAGGACGGGGAACTCTGGGACGAATCGTCCCATGCCCTGCTGCGTGAAGTGTGGCGTGACTACAGTCGCGCAAGAAAACTCCCGTCAGATTTCGTGATCCGGTTGAGCAGCGAATGCTCCCTGGCGCAACAAGTTTGGGCAGAAGCGAAGACCCAAAATACTTTCAAATCGTTTCTGCCCAACCTGCGCACGGTGTTGTCGCTCAAGCGGGAAGAAGCCCAGTATCTTGGATTTGAAAGTACGCCCTACAATGCGCTGCTCGATGTCTTACGAGCCGGGATCGACAGTCGCCGGGTTGCGGCCGCTCTTTGCACAGCTGAAGACCGGGCTCGTCCCCTTACTGAAGAATTCAACAGAGCTCCGTCCAGATCGACGACAGCTTTCTGTACCATGCCTATGACCAGGCCCGGCAGATGGAATTCGGCCGGTCTGGTGCTCATCGCCATGGGCTACGACTTCGAAAAAGGCCGGCTGGATCTGTCCGCCCATCCCTTCACCACGTCGTTCCATCCGACGGACGTCCGCGTCACCACTCGCGTCTACGAGACACGATCTGCCCTCGTGCCTTTTTAGCTGCATCCATGAGGGCGGCCACGGCCTGTATGATCAGGGCCTCGACCCAGAAGCACTATGGCACTCCGCTCGGCGAATCGGTATCGCTCGGCATGCATGAGAGTCAGTCGCGGATTGTGGGAGAACTGCGTCGGCCGCTCACGCGCCTTCTGGCGGTTTTTTTATCCGATCCTCCAAGCCACGTTCCATCATCAACTGCGCGGGGTGGACATGGACCAGTTCTACGCCGTGATCAATCGAGTCAAACCCTCGTTGATCCGCGTCGAGGCCGACGAGTTGACGTACAACCTGCACATCATGCTGCGCTTCGAGATCGAGCAGGACCTGATCGAGGGCAAGACGAACCCGGAAGAGCTTCCCGCGCATCTGGAACCACAAGATGAAGGAATATCTGGGGATCGTTCCGTCACGACGGAGAAGGCGTGTTGCAGGATGTCCATTGGTCGATGGGCGGCTTCGGCTACTTCCCGACCTATACCTTAGGGCAATCTCTATGCTGTTCAGTTCTACGAGCAGGCGAAACTGGAGATTCCCCACATCGAAGATGAAATCGCGGCGGGACAGTTGATGGTGTTGCGCCGCTGGCTAGGCCAGAAAATTCATCGCTGGGGTCGCATGTTCACCCCCGATCATCTGGCCCAGCGAGTGACCGGCGTCAGTCTCGAGCCCAGAACCATTCTTGCGCTATATCGAACGGAAGTACGGAGAGCTCTACCGGCTCGACAAGGCCTGACGGTCTCATCCCTTCCATCGCATCACCGCCCTTCGCTGTCTGCGATTCCCTTAATAGCCCATTGCCTGGTTCAGCTTCCGCCAGGAGCGCCGGCGGGAACGCAAACTCCGCCTGCACCTCGATGCGATGAGGCACGAGCAGCGTCGTGTGAAACACGATGTCGCGGATAGGAATCTTGAATTCCGGATCCTGCGGCGTGCTCAATTCGACCGCTTCGACAGATGAGGTAATGGCGCCGCTGTCTTGAGGGCCGTACGTCGCCATGACCGCTTTGAGAATCTCCATGACCTTTTCATTGGTTTCGACGCCGGCCACCCCCTGCTCGATCAAGGGGAGGACTTCCTCCTGCGCCTGATCGGAGAGCGTGAAGTTCTCCACTCGCTCCTTCCGACGGAGCGACGTCAGATCATTGTCGAGATCCTTGCTGAACGCCCCGTAGGCGAACCGGAAAAATTCAAAATGAAACCCTTTGAGGCCCTTTCCGAACATCTGCAGCTCGCAGAAGAAGCACAGCTGCTGAAGCTTGACGTCGCTCAGCAGTCCATGAGGTTCGGCCAGATGGAGCGCATAGAGCAGCAACGCGCGGTCGACGGTGATCTGATGAGGCTGGCGCATCGGCTGGGAATCCTTCTCGTCAACGCCCGGACGGGCGCTGCACTATAGACAGCCGCAGAAAACCCGTCAATCGCCGCCCCTTGACCGCAACAGCGCGTTTTCTGTTTCTAATGACCACCGGTTGGAGGCGCGTTCCGCTATGGCGGTCCGGCAAATTCGCAAAAGAAATGAATGTGCTCAAGGAACATCTCGGCAAGCATCAACTCAAATTCACCCGCCAGCGGGAACTGATTCTGACGGCGTTTTTACGGCAGGAACACATCACCGCCGAAGCCATGTATCATCAACTCGCCAAGACCGACCCGCATCTTGGGACTCGCCACGATCTATCGAACGCTGAACTTGTTTTGCGACGCCGGCATCGCGCAGGCCCGCCATTTCGGCTCCCAAACACAATACGATAATGTGTCGCATAAAGGTCACCACGACCACCTCATCTGCACAGGTTGCGGCAAGATTGTCGAGTTCGAAAATTGCGAAATCGAAAAACTTCAGGAAGAAGTCGCCGCACGCAATGGCTTTACGATCCAAACCCACCGGCTAGAACTCTACGGCCTCTGTTCTCGCTGCCGTCATTGACGATCACCGCCTCTTTTTGATATCGTATTGAGACGGCTTATCAATATCAATTACAGGAAACTATGACGACCCATCTAAGGGCAGTCGCGTTTGCGTGCCTTCTGGCCATACTCTTCCTCCCTTGTTCTGCTCTCTGCCGCAGAAAAACTCACCGTATATTCGGGACGCGCGGAACGGCTCATTAAGCCCGTCCTCGACGAGTTCAGCTCAAAAACCGGCGTACAGGTGGATTTGCTCTCTTCCGGCACGACAGAGCTGGTCAATCGGCTCAAGGCAGAAGGCGATCGGACGACCGCCGATCTTTTTCTCACCAATGATGCTGGAAGCCTCGAGCAGGCCCGCGTGGCCGGCATTCTGCGCCCGTTGAATATGCGTGAAATCGAGCGGGCGATACCTCCTCAATTCAGAGCGCCGGATAATGCCTGGATCGGCCTGTCGGGCCGGTTTTGGATTATTGTCTATAACAAGACCCTCGTGAAACCGGGTGAGCTCAAGTCCTTGCTCGAGCTCGGCGATCCGAAGTGGAAGGACAAGATCGCCATTCCCAACGCCGGTAGCGAATATTTGCAAGCCGGCGTGTCCGTCATCCGGGCGACACACGGCGACGCAAAAACGAAACAATTTCTCGAGGGGCTCAAGGAGAACGCCGGGGGCCAGGTCTACCAAAAAAGTTCTCAAATCGTGGAAGCGGTAGCCAAAGGTCAGGCCTCAGTTCGGCATCGTCAACCATTATTACGTCTACCGCCACCTCGCGGCACAACCGTCCGCGCCGATTGCTGCGTTCATGCCCGATCAACAGGAGAGCAGGCATGGGCGCGATCATGAACGTCGCCGGCGTGGGCATCGTCAAATCAACCAAGCATCTGGAGACCGCCAAGCTTCTCGTCGAATTTCTCGTTGCACAAGCGGGCCAAAAATTGTTCGCCGATTTAGACAAGGAATATCCCTTGCACCCCGATGTCAAGGCCGATCCGGCGCTCGTGGAACGAAAGACTTTTCGCGCCGCGCAAGTCCCTCTGACAAGACTGGCTGAGTTGCGTGAGCCAACGCTGACACTCATCGAACAAGTCGGCCTTCGGTAACCGATGTCTACGGACGCTTCTCTTCTTATCGACCCCCTTCTCGCGCGCCGAGCCGCACATGGCAACCGGTTTCCTGTCGCATCCCTCTGAGCGTCAGCGGACACAGACACAGGTGTGGACTGGCCTTTCACAGAACCTCTCGAGTCATTTGTGACGACAATTCGCCGCCAGCTGACCTCGCCCCTGCAACTCATGACGCTGGCCAGCGCGGCGCTCATTTTGCTGCCCGCTGGGGTATGTGATGTCTCAAGCGTTGTCGGCCGATCCGGCCGTCTGGAGCCGGCTATGGAGCACACGTATCCCCGAGTTGCTGACCAACACGATCCGACTGGCTGCAAGCGTAGCCTGCCTGACACTGGTGCTCGGCGTCTCGACCGCTTGGCTCGTCACGCGGGTTGAATTACCCGCTCGCCGCTTGTGGGAAGGCGCGCTCGTGCTGCCATTGGCCATGCCGACCTACGTCTTGGCGTATATTTATTCGTATCTGCTCGGATTCGGCGGGCCGATCGAGCAGCTCTGGCAGACCGTCGCCGGCCCACAGGCGCGCATCTTCTCCCCCCATAGTTTTATAGGCGCCACACTCGTGATGACGCTGGATACGTTCCCTTCGTATATCTGCTCAGCCGGAGTGCGCTTCTGAACATGAACGTCTCATTCGAAGAGGTGTCCCGTGCCAGCGGCATCTCTCGCATTAAAACCTTGTGGCTGGTGACGCTTCCGTTGATGCGTCCGTCAATTGCGGCGGGGCTCGCACTGGTCATTCTCTATGTGGTGTCCGATTTTGGGGCGGTATCGTTGCTGCGCTACCAGACTTTGACCTATGCGGTTTTTCAGCAGATGACGGGGCGTTCCGACACCACTGCCGCCAGCATCCTCAGCCTTCTGCTGGTGGTATTGGCGCTCTTGTTTCTGATCACAGAGCGGTGGTTCCGCCATCGCAGCCGGTTTTACCAAACCACCGGACGGTATCGCACGCCCGTACGCCATCGGTATGGCTGGATGGGAACATCTCTGGCGACTATCTACCTGGTGCTCGTCGTAGGTGCGTCCTTTGCGCTGCCGGCTTATCTCTTGATCGTCTGGAGCCTCTCCCCCGAAGCGCTCGCCACCATCGATACCCGCTTCTACGGCTTCTTCTGGAATACCGCCTTCCTTGCCGCTTGCGCGGCGACAGGCGGCGTATTGATCGGACTGCCATTGGCCTATATGGCAAGCCGCCGTCCGAACTGGCTGAACCTCGGTTGCTTACAAGCCGCCTATGCTGGCTATGTGCTCCCCGGACCGGTGGCCGCCCTGGCCGTCCTGGTTTTGTGCTTGAATCTCATCCCATTTGTGTACGGCTCGGCGGTAGTCCTCATTGTGGCATACATTATTCACTTCCTCCCGGCCGCCCTGCAGTCCCTCGAACCGGCATTACAGCAAATCACCCCCAACCTGGAAGAAGTCGCCCGCACGCTCGGTCTCGGCGTTCGTCAGACTTGGCGGCGCGTGACGTTGCCGCTCATGCGCAGCGGATTCATCGTGGCCTGGGTACTCATGTTTTTGCAAACGATGAAAGAACTGCCCGCGACGTTGTTATTGCGGCCGGTCGGATTCGACACACTGGCCATTCGGGTGTGGATGGAGGCCAGTGAAGAGTACTATCAGTTGGCGGCCCCGTCGGCGCTGCTGATTGTGCTCCTCGGACTGCCGACTTTGCTGTTATTATTGTCGAAAGATTGGCGAGCGGCATAAAGAAGGAAGCTGCAACCGTGAAGCCTCGGCACGCCACAACAGGCGAATCCATTCTGCAAGCCGACCTCTATCAGCCGGTCTCGTCGGTGCTGGAACTCCGCGGCGTCTCTTGTGCCTACGACGCCGGACGCCCCGCCGATTCAGAACATCGCATTCGCAGCCAAGGAAGGAGAAATTCTCTGTCTGTTGGGCCCGTCAGGCTGCGGCAAGACCACCATTCTGCGTGCCATCGCTGGGTTCGAGCCGGTACAGTCGGGACAGATCTTCTTGTCCGGACAACTGGTGTCGTCGCCCGATCATATGACTACCGACCGAAAATCGACATGTCGGGATGGTCTTCCAGGAGTATGCGTTGTTTCCGCACCTGCACGTTCAGGATAACATCGCGTTCGGACTTCGCCACCTCAGCAGGCGCGAGCGAAAAGTCCGTGTCCACGATATGCTGAGACTAGTCGGCTTGCAAGGCTTCGAACGTCGATACCCTCACGAACTGTCCGGCGGCCAGCAGCAGCGCGTGGCTCTCGCGAGGGCATTGGTCCAACATCCCGTCGTCCTGCTGCTTGACGAACCCTTCAGCAATTTGGACCCGGATATGGCCAGCCGCATGCGTCAGGAGCTGCACGATCTCCTGCGCCGGACGAAAACGACGACGATATTGGTTACGCATGACCATGACGAAGCGTTTGCGATGGCCGACCGCATCGCCGTGCTCAATCAGGGCAAACTCGAACAATTCGATACGCCGGAGATCATTTATCACATGCCGCAAACGCCGTTCGTGGCCGATTTCGTCGGACAAGCCGATTTCATTCCGGGCACCGTGACCACTGGCATGGTGCATACGGAGCTGGGGGAATTCCCCAATACGCTCGAATGTGAAGAAGGCACGGCGGTCGTCGTGATGATCAGACCGGACGATATCCACTTAGTGCCAACCAAAAGCGCCACATCACACGTCCTTTCTCGGCAATTCAGGGGATCGGAAAATCTCTATGCTGTCAGCCTTCCCGTCCGGGCAAATCGTCCATAGCAGTCAAGGTTCCACGAGTGTGTATCAAGAAGGCACGCCCGTCGAATTGCGCGTCTTGGCTTCTCATACCGTACTCTTCAAGCAGGCTGTCTCTGCTCCCAACGTAAAACCCGCACGTTGACACCGGTTTTCCCCTTCTGGCACAGTCACCCATTCTTCAAAAAACGATCCCGCAGAAGGAGCGCTTCATGGACGCCCTGAACAATGCAGTCGACTACGGCATCATCGGCCTGCTGCTGGCTTTGAGTGTCTGGTCGGTTGCGATTGCGGTCGAACGCTTGCTGTACTATCGGCGTATCGACCTGGCACAGTTTGCTTCGCAACAGACGCTGGAGATCGCGCTCACCAAGCGGCTCGTCGTCATCGGCACCGTGGCTGCCAACGCGCCGTATATCGGTCTGCTCGGCACGGTCCTGGGCATCATGCTCACGTTTCATACGATGGGTACGTCCGGTACCATGGCCGTCAATACTATCATGATCGGCTTAAGCCTTGCGCTCAAAGCGACCGCGGTGGGCCTGCTCGTGGCCATTCCCTGCGTCGTACATGAATAACATCCTGCGCCGGAGAGTGACGGAGCTTGTCGCTCAGTATAAGGTGATGCATGGATCGCGAGCTTGATCAAATCAACGTCATTCCCCTTGTCGATGTGATGCTGGTCCTGCTGGTCATCGTGCTTGACCACCGCGACATTCATCAGTACCGGCCAGATTCCCTGTCAATCTTGCCAAAGCCAAAGAGGCCGGCGATCGTAAAGATGTCGCCCATCGTGATTACGCTGAATGCCGAAGGTAATCTGTTCGTCAATGACCGACCTGTCACGGCGAGACGGACTGAAGGAGACTCTCAGGCTGGAACCACGAGAATCGGCGGTCGTGGTTCGCGCGGATAAAACGACCTTGCTGGAACGGTTTGTCTCGCTCGTCGATGATGTGCGCGGGCTCGGCTTCCAACACGTGAGCCTCGAGGTGGTCCGCCTATGACATCGGCTGATCTTCACAGAAGCGCCTACTCGGCCGGCTGGCTCACATCCCTCGGCCTGCACGCTGCCCTCGCCTTGGGAGCATTGGCCGCTGCCCAACGCATTACACTCACTCCTCAGATTCCCTTTACGTGGCAGGTATCTATGGTCGCAGCGCCTTCGAGTCCACTCGAACCGTCTGCCTCTCTACCGACGAATCCCGAAACACCTCATCTGACGCCTTTGCCAAACACCTCTGCAGCCACCTCAAGCAACAGCAGTCTCACCACGGCAGAGACAATTCGACCCACGCCACATCCCCCACGGCCGACGCCTCCAATCGCTTCGCCGGAGCCAGCGACGGAAGCCATCCGAGAAGCCAGTTCGACGGCGCAGGCGGCTCCTCAATCCCTATTGCAGGAAGCGCCCGCTGAACCAGATCCGATTTCCGTAGCGGCTTCACCTCATCCCATGCCGGTACAAGCGGAAGGTCTCTCGCCGGCGCCCTCCCCACCCATGGGTGCGGGTGTGTCTTCCGCTCCCCATCCAGACTACACGTGGTTGTCAGAGACCATCCTGCGCCGCATGGAAGAACTCAAGAAGTACCCGGCCGAGGCGAGACTCAATCAAGCACAAGGGAAGGTGGTGCTGAAAGCGGTCATTCGAAGCGATGGGGGCGTTGAAAATGTTGAGGTGGCCAAAAGTTCGGGTTATCAGAGTCTGGACCAGGCTGCAGTCGATTTATTGAAACTGGCCGGCCCTTTCCAACTTACTCGACCGTTGGAAAAGCCACAACTGACAGTGAAGATTCCGATGAGTTATCGCCTCGAGTAGCAGCATGTTCGATGCGAGTTTCTCTAACACGCGACCTGCTGCCAATCACGCAAGATATTGTGTCTGTCGAACGTTAATGCAAAGGCCTGACACGTTTCCCCTCTGGCAATGCCGGTATAGCCGACAGTTCCGCTGCTTCGCTTGAAGTAGGTCCATCTGGTTTGGTTCCCCTCAAGCTCTTCGATCTTATGAGGCGGGCCATAGCGCTTAGCCACGTGATCCATCGTTACCTCGTTGACCTTGTTCTTGAAATACTGCCCTTCATCTGAACAGGCGAGCTTCCCCCGACGAGTGCCGACGCTAACAGCAGCAACCACAATCTTCTCATAGCGTCTTGTTCCCCTCGATTAATGATCAGACGTAAGGACTACGCGATCTCGCAGACCGGATGAGATGAGCACGCGTCCACCATCGTCAACAATGATGGCTTCAACATCCTCTAACTGCTCGACCAATTCCATTCCCCGCCTGGCTCCTAAGACGAAGATGCCGGTGTCCAACCCGTCTGCCCATATCCCTTCCTTAGCAATCACACTCACGCTTTGACAGCCTCGAGCCGGGTGCAGACGTGTGGGGATCCAGAATGTGGTGATACCGAATACCGTCTTTTTCAAAGAACCGTTCGTAATCGCCGGCGGTGGAAATGGCCTCGTCTTGCAGATGTGACCTCCGCTAAGATTTCGCCCTCCTTCCTGCGGATGCCGGATTCCGACCGGAAATGACGCTCCGTCCGGCAAACGACCGAAGGTCTTGATATCTCCGGACAGCGCCACGACGCCCGCGACGGCTCCTGCCTTTTTCATGACCGATACTGCCTGATCTGCCGCATAGCCTTTGCCAATTCCTCCAACGTCGATGCGCATGCCAGGTTTTTGAAGGTGAATCGTCCGCTCCCATACGTCTGTATGTACGTACTGTAAATCCACCAGCGGCTTGAGAGCGGCTAATTCTTCAGCAGTCGGAAGCCGAGGTTCGGCTGAGATATTCCACGCATCAACGGCCGGGCCAATCGCGATGTTGAAAGCCCCTTCGGTCATTTCGGCGACCTGCAGCGATTTCCTCACAACCGTCATCGTTTCTGCACTGACCATCACGGCGCTTCGGCCAGCGGCCGCGTTGACCCGGGAGAGCTCGCTCTCCGGGATCCACGTACTGAGCAATTGTTCGAGCCGCTTCACTTCCTCGAACCCGGCGGTGATGGCTGCATTGGCCTCGGCTTGTGTCCGGCCCACCGCCGTGATGGACACCAGCGTGCCCATATGCATCTGGGTTCGTTTCACTGCGACCGGTGAAGCTCCAGGAGAGCCGCCTTTGACACAAGACACAGCCGCAAACGACAGGCAAACGACAAAAGCCATGGCGACTTTGAGAGGCATGCGGGAAGGTTTTCACCACCAGTGGCGACGGAAATAGCGCGGAACACGCGGGTATGGCATGACTTCGAACAGTCGAGCTTGCACCTGGGGTGGATCAGGCAGCGCGGTGGCAACGTCTTTCATATCCAACGATGGATCCTTGAGAGCGAGTGTTTGGACAACGTCGGCGCGGTCTCTAACTCCGAACCGCCAGGTTCCCAGATAACTGATCGGTGCCCGACCGGCCAATGTATTGATGGCGTTGTCACGTACTGGATTATAAGGCCCGCATTCAATCATTGGGAGAGGTCTTCGTTGGAAGATATGGGAGGCCTATTGACATCGGAGGACATCGCCATCTATACTGCCAACGATTTTAATAATTGTTCTCAATATCAGGAAGCGCTCTATCAATGTCAAGTCCTTTATCGCAGGCGATCGCGGGCGTGTGTGAGACCCGTTGTGAGTGCGGACAACTGATCGCGAAAGTCAGAGGCCAAGCCTTGGAACTGAAATGCAAGCGCTGCAAACGCATCGTGATCATCCCGTTCAACGCCATCGAGGGATGGACGGCCGCATCTCCCCGAAAGATTCACAAAGAAGTCTGAATCAACATGGCCAGAGACCATCGAGTCCAGAGTCAAACCCATCACCATTGCTCAATGGAGGAGGTTTGCTATGAGGATTCGGTGGCTCTTAGGTGCTCTTATTATCGCTAATCTTCACACGATGCCGGCATCGGCCGTGGATATGACTCCTGAGGAAATCCAAAGAATGGTGGATGAGGCCGTCACCAAACGATTGCAGGAACATGAGCGGCTCGAGAGCACTGGCGAGCGAGGCATGGAACAAAAAGCAGGCCAACCCGCAACTCAGTATCCGACACCTACTGGTCCCATCACCGACATCAAGGTCGAACGAAAAGGGGAGGAGAAAGTGCCTCTCGGCTTTAGTTCAACCGGTTCAGGAAAGCTGATCTACGCCAAGCCGTTTTTGGCCGCGCCGAAAGCGACCATCGGCGGCTACGCGGACATTAAGTACGGCTCCTTGACCGGTCCGACGCTCGACAACCTCAGCAGGAACTCGTTCAACCAAGAACGTATGGTTCCGTTCATCTATGCCGACGTGACCGATCGGGTAAAGTTCGCGACGGAAATCGAATTTGAACGGGGTGGAACTAACTCCCCAGGCGCGAATGGTACCAATGCTGGCTCCATGCAGCTAGAATTCGCCCAACTCGACTACCTGGTCACATGAAGCCATCAATATCCGCGGCGGCATCTTGCTGATGCCAATCGGCAAATTCAACCTCCTGCACGATTCACCGTTGAATGACCTGCCCGATCGTCCGATGGTCTCTCGTCTCGTGATTCCCAGCACCTGGATGGAAGCAGGCGCCGGTATCTATGGAACCCTTTACCCAAGCAGTCTTTCAAAGCTCGACTACGAATTCTACGTCGTCAACGGAATGGGTTGTAACGCGCAGGGCAGTACGATTACCGACGTCAGCGGCACGCGAAACTGTCGAGGCAGCGTGTCTCGAGATCTCAATGACAACAAGGGGGTGGTAGGACGTGTCGCTTTCAGTCCCTTCCTTGGAGTAGAAATCGCGGGCTCCTCATTCTACGGGCAGTACAGCAACAGAAACGCCGCTGGCGTCAACAATCAAGATAACAACATCGGCATTTATGCCATTGACTGGACGCTCCAGCGAGGCCCGTTCGAAATCATCGGCGAGGCCGCCTGGTCACGTATCACTGGCAACCAAGGCACAACCCCCGCGACGCAAGGTCCTGACGGCATGTTCGGCTATTACATTCAAGGCAACTACCATTTCATGCCGGAATTCCTGAAAAAATGGGCTCCTGGCCATTTCAGCGAGGCTTCTACCTTCACAGCCGTTGTGCGCTGGGAAACCGTGGATACGGATACCGAACAACAGGACCAGGTTGGCGAACGGCCAGATCAGCAATCAGCGCGATTTGGAGCGGTTGACGCTGGGATTGAACTTCCGGCCGATTGAGGACACCGTATTCAAATTCAGTTATATGTTCAATACGCAGAAGAATACGAGCATCACTAACTTCGTGAATAATCCGGGCAATAACCAGACGACGCTGATCGATGGCAATGGGTTCCTATTCATGGCAGCCACCTACTTCTAAGGAGATCGTGCTTCCGCACACACGGATGGCACCATTTCAATGAGTAACATCCTCGGACATTTCACATTTGGTCTGTGCGCGTTTGGACTGTCTATTTTCCTGACAGGCTGCTCGTCGCTCACCTGGTGTTCAGGAACGTTACACCGTCTGCTCCTATGATCATGTATGGGATGCAGCCGTCGATAGCGTGAAGGACCGCTCCATCAAGGTGCAGGAGAAAGAGAAAGGCGTCATCGAAACGACCTGGCTCGAGATTCCGATGCCGGGACGGACGTTTGGCGCATTCCAACGCGAGATGGCTGAGAGTAAGGACCGGTCACGCATTGTCATGAGGGTCAAACGTCTGAACGACGTGACACACGTCAACTTCCTTGAGGAGCGGCAGCGATGGGCTTTTCGTGGCGGTTCACGACTGTTTGGCTGGGCGGATGCCGAGCCTTCCAAAGAGGTGATCGCCGATATTGACCACCGTTTGGACGCAAAGCTGAAGGAGCGAGGATGCACATTGGCATGAAAGCGGTGGCTTTAGCCGCCCTACTAGGTATCTGCCTCCCGAGCCCTGCGCCGGCAGTTGAACGCATTTGGGACAACGAACTGCGTCGGTATTTGACTGAAGCCGAACTCAATCATGCGGAAGTGTTCATGAGTGAAGAAGAGGCGCGTGAAACCCATGCTGCCGAAATCCCAACGAATCAGACGCGAGTTGATTCGTCTAACTCAAGAGAAGAAACAAGTGATCGAAGAACGGATCGGCTGGAAATTTCCTGAAGACTCATTCGAGGTCTATATCGGCGAAACCGGTGATAAGGTCGATGGCTACGCCCTCCTGCACAATACCATTGGCAAACATCGCCACATGACCTACATGGTCGGCGTCGATTCCGAAGGCCACTGTATGAATGTGGAGCTTCTGGTGTTTCGCGAAGCCAAAGGAAGTGAAGTCGGGAGGAAACGTTTTAACTCCCAGTACGAAGGCAAATCCGTGTCAGACCCGATCAGAATCAACAAAGACATCATCAACATTTCCGGAGCCACGATGTCCGTCCGGTCGATCAGTGCCGGCGTCAAGCGTGTCCTTGTCCTCGTCGACGAATATTATTTGAAGCCTCGGGGGCTTGGCAGTGACAAGGTGGCATCACGCAAAGCCGATAAGGGGTTCTTCGGGACGATTTTCGGAAACTAGCGTTTCCCTGCTGAATGTGGAGTAAGAAGACCGAGCGTCCCGGCATGCGCAATTTTAATCAGCGGTTCAAGCTCAGAGATTCCGATCGGCATATCAGGCTGTTGTACACGCTGTTCCTGATGTTGATGTTCGCAGGGTTCATGTTTTCGTTCTTTTGGGCACATAGTATGACGGGTCTTTCTCCATCAGGCATTGCCGACCACTATCGGGGGTCAGACAACACATTCGGCGAGCCGATGTCGTTCCGCGAGCTGGCTGAGATCACGCATTTCCATTTGTTCACCATGCCGGTTGTCTTCATGATTCTCGTTCATGTCACCTACTTAACCAATGCGACTCGCGGGCTTAAGGCCTTGGTGACCTGGGGCGGCTTCGGTGGCGTGATGCTCGACCTCGTTTCGCCCTGGCTGATCACGTATGTCTCGCCAGTTTTTGTCCTGACCATGCTGACCGGCGATACGCTGATGACGTTGAGTTTCCTCGTGATGATGGCAATTCCATTGTATGAGATGTGGATCTTGCAACAGCCGCTGATGGCAGGGAAAGCGACCCGGCGACTCGACACCGTCGCGCTAACGTCCGCACAATCTAGTTCGGCCAGAGGTTGTTCACCCCGAGCCTGTAATCACGACACGTGGTTGCCGGCTCTTTTTTCGACTCAGTAACATAAGCAAGGACCCGCAGAAGGGTTGCTATCGAGCAAAGAGTACTGTGCCGTAAATTCCATCATTCTGGATATTAGGTTGTTCATGACGCTGGAAAATAAGGTTCAAGTTACACGAATCCAGGCGCTTCTCCGACGAGTTGACAACCTTAGACTGCCCGATTCGTCACGACGGGAGATCGAAGTGCTCGCTGTTCGGCAGGTCGCGAGCCTATTGGATCGTGCTCTCCCCTGGCAGCGTGGACATGGGAGACGAACCGGAGAGCTGGCTCAAGCCCTCGGTGTAGCCGCAGGACTATCTCCGGACGCCCTGCACCATCTGGCGCTCGCTGCTCTTCTCCACGATATCGGTCTATTAGCCCTCCCCCGCCGCCTTGCTTCATGGTCTGGATATCTCGACCTCTCGTCCTATGCTGCCATCCAATGTCACTCAAGACTCGGAGCTCAATGGCTTGAGCCTTATCTATTCTTGAGACAGGCGTCCGTGATCATCGCACACCACCACGAACGATGGGATGGATCGGGATACCCCTATGGCATACGAGGGACGTTCATCCCGCTCGAGGCAAGAATACTTGCGATTGCCGACACCTTCGACGCCATTCGGGTGCCGGGAGCCCACAATCAGGAAACGCGAGCCCGAGTGGCCTATCGCCTACTCACGGTCTCTGCAGGCACGCAGTTCGACCCCATGCTGGTTCAGACATGCGGGCACTGTCTGGCACAAATGGATTCGCGGTCGAGAACTGCCGGAGGGGACCTGTTCGACGACGCTGGCAGGAAGGACGAGTCAGCAGCACCGGAGCGGGAGACGACTTGTCCTGCTCCACCGGCGGGAGGCCTTGCTTCCTCCTGAGGTCTCCCGCCCTCTTTCCTTACGATTCTTTCTTGATCTGCTCGGCGAGATAATTTTCCAGCCCGATCTGCTTGATCGTCTCCATCTGCGTTTCGATCCAATCGATATGCGCATCGACATCTTTGGCCATGTCTTCCAGCATGTGGCGCGTAGTGAAATCCATGACCTTCGCGCAGTGAACGACGCCGTCATTCAACAGTGCCAACATCTCCTGTTCGGCCTTCAGATCGAGCTTGAGCTGCTCTGGCACGGTTTCTCCGACGTGAACGGTATTCATTCGCTGCACGTTCGGAACGCCTTCCAAGTAGAGTACGTGTCCGATCAATTCGTCCGCATCTTTCATTTCGTCGATGCTGCGCTCGCGCACCTTGTGATAGAGACGCTCGTAGCCCCAATTTTCGCACATCTTGCCGTGGACGAAATATTGGTTGATGGCTGTGAGATCGGCCGTGAGAATCTTGTTGAGAAGATTCACCACTCCTTCCTTTGCCTTCATAACGATCCTCCCTTTCCACTAAGAGTAAGATTCCGAGTTTTCACTACACTTAAGTCATTATCAGCATGACAGACCGCGCTCGTCAACTCACATCGACGACGCATTTTGATTTCATCTCTCAGTTTCGACGACATGAATTCTCAATCTCGAACGAGTGAAGACAGGGATGAGGCGAAGATTCACTATGATCGGCGGGTCAAAGGAACGAGACGGAAAAAGGAAGGGCGTGCGGAGAAGCGCTTAACCCGCTTCGCGGTAGCCGCAGTCTTCGTTACGACACTGGACGCTGCGGCCGGCTTGCTTACTCACTTTCTCAATCAGAAAGGGGGCACTACAGGTGGGGCAGGCCTTCGGGATGGGACGATCCCACAAGGCATATTCACAGGCCGGATACTTGCTGCACGCAAAAAATGACCGGCCTTTCCGCGTACGCTTCTGAACCAGATCACCACCGCAGCCAGGCTGCGGGCATTTCACGCCCAACGCGAGCGGCTTGGTCGTTTTGCATTGGGGGTAAGCGGAGCAGGCGATGAACTTGCCGAAGCGTCCGGTCTTCACCAGCATCGGGCTGCCGCATTTCTCGCAAACCTGGTCTGTGGTGAGTTCCTGCTTCGGGATGATCTTGATCGTGCCGTCCGGAAGTTTCTCGAAATTCTGCGTGTTCTTACAGGGTGGATCTTCCTTGTAGCCGGGACAGGCCAGGAACTTGCCGTTCCGACCCCACTTGATCTCCATCATCCGGCCGCATTTCTCGCAGGGAATGTTCGTCGGTGGCTCGACCGTATCCTTCGGCCCGGGAATGTTCTTGGCCTTCTCCAAGTCCGCCGTGAACGGCTCGTAAAAATCGCGCACGGCCTCGACCCAGGGTTTGTTGCCTTCCTCAACTTCGTCAAGTTCCGCTTCCAGCTGGGAGGTGAAGTCGACATTCACCACGTCGGGAAACCCTTTCAACAGGAAGTCGTTGACGGTACGGCCGGTTTCAGTGGGGAGAAACCGCCCATCCACCTTTTCGACGTATTTGCGTTCTTGGATGGTCGAAATAATGGCTGCGTAAGTCGAAGGTCGCCCAATGCCTTTCTCTTCCAGTTCCTTGATCAGCAGCGCCTCGTTGTAACGCGGAGGCGGCTGAGTGAAGTGTTGCTTGGACGTCACCCCGGGAATCGTCTGCTCGGCCTGTTCGATCAGACGCAGACGCTCGCCCTCCGTCAATTCGGGAAGCTGGCGCTCGGCCGTATCCTCAGCCTCCTCCTCCTGCTTCGGCTTCTGTGCAAACAGTTCCTTGTCGACTCCCTCCATATAGACAATCGTATGGCCGGGAAACTTCACGATTGTCCCGCTGGAACGGAAGACATAGCGGGCGGATGTCTCAAGGGGCGTAGATTCGACACGTGTAACGTCTAAGATGGCGGGGACCATCTGAGAAGCAATGAAGCGGTTCCAAATCAACTTGTACAGATTGTATTGATCCTGTTCCAGATAGGGCCGGATCGATTCCGGATCACGCGCTGCCGAGGTCGGTCTGATCGCTTCATGCGCTTCTTGCGCCGCCTTCGAAGTCTTATAGACGTTCGGCACATCAGGAAGATACTCGGCGCCGAACCGCTCTTGAATCACCTGCCGGGCGTCAGCCGTCGCTTCCTGTGAGATTCTCGGCGAGTCCGTTCTCATATAGGTGATGAGACCGGTCGCGCCTTCGGTACCGATCTCCACTCCTTCGTACAGTTGCTGCGCAAGAGTCATCGTCTTTTTGGGCGTGAAGTGCAGTTTCCGGGCCGCCTCCTGTTGCAACCGGCTCGTGATAAAAGGGGCAACGGGATTCCGCTTCTTTTCCTTCCGCTCGATGGACGCGACCGCAAACGCTTTGCCCTCGATCGCCGACACGATTTGCCGTGCCTGTTCGGCGTTTCCAATCGACGCCTCTTGTCCATTTATACTATGGAGCTTGGCTTCGAACGGCGGTGGGTTGACTCCGGCGAGCAGCACGATGATCGACCAATACTCTTCCGCACGAAACGCTTCGCGCTCGGCCTCCCGCTCGCACATGAGTCGGACGGCCACGGATTGGACGCGACCCATTGAAAGACCGCGGCGAACCTTGTTCCACAATAACTGGCTGCCTTGATAGCCCACGATCCGATCGAGCACACGGCGAGCCTGCTGTGCGTTCACCAGCTTCATATCGATCTGGCCGGGAGACTGCAGGGCCTGCTTGATTGCCCGCTCCGTAATCTCGTTGAAGAGAACCCTGAAGACTTTGCCGTCGCTCTTTTTCTTGGACTTGCCGCGCAGCTCTTCGGAGAGGTGCCAGGCGATGGCTTCTCCTTCGCGATCCGGGTCAGGCGCCAGAAAGATTTTGTCGGCTTCTTCAGCCTTCTTCTTGATATCAGCCAGCACCTTGGACTTTCCCTTGATCGTGACGTACTGCGGCTTAAAATTGTGTTCGAGATCGACACCGAGCTTGCTTGTCGGCAGATCTTTGATATGCCCGACCGACGCCATGACGGTGTAGCCTCGCCCCAGATACTTGCTAATCGTTTTCGCCTTCGTGGGGGACTCTACGATCACTAGTGATTTCGCCATGTCGACTCCAGATTCGCAACCGCTCTCTCTATCATCCGTACCAAATATAGCAGATGAGTGCAACCAGCCGGCCGTACAATGACGTGTTTACGTCTTGAGGTACCGTTGTCCTGGTAGTTGACGCACGCGCTGCTGGAGCTCAAGTGACAGGAGCGATGCCATCACCGTGGGCACCGGCAAACCGGTCTGCTCAAGAAGATGGTCCACCGTCAGCGGATCGTACGAGAGCGCATCATACACCAGCCGTTCATGATTTCCAAAATTATCGATAAGTATCTTCTTGGGAGGCGCGGCCAACAGCCGGCTCCGCACGGCCGGTTCGAGCTGCGGCGCGATCGCATCGATCACATCTTGTGCCTGCTCAATCAATGCGGCGCCCTCCTTGATCAACGCATGCGTGCCTCGACTGGTTTCGGCTTTCACAAATCCCGGAACGGCGAACACTTCCCGGCCCTGTTCGGCCGCGAGGCGCGCGGTAATCAAAGATCCGCTGTCGATGGCAGCTTCCGTCACAATGACGCCAAGCGACAGCCCGCTGATGATTCGATTCCGCCTCGGGAAATGCCCGCTATGCGGCGGAGCATCGAACGGTAATTCCGAAACGACGGCCCCTCGCTCCTCGATCTCATGACGGAGCCGCTCGTGCTCTACGGGATAGGTCCTTCCCAGTCCGCAACCCAACACAGCGACGGTGCGGCCGCCGGCCGCAAGCGCGCCTCGATGCGCAGCTGCATCAACTCCGCGCGCCAACCCGCTGACGATGGTGAAGCCCGCGCCTGCCAACTCGTGCGCCAAATGCTCCGTGATCACCCGTCCAGCCGGCGTCGCGCGCCTCGCGCCAACCACCGCAAGGGCCAGTTCGTCCGATTCCTGGAGCGAGCCGGAGACGTACAGGAGCGGAGGCGGATCCGCAATCGTCCGAAGGCGTAAGGGATAGGCCGGATCCAGAATCGTCCACACCTTTATCCGCTGCCGCGTCAATGGCGTCAAGTTCCCTCGCAATTCGCCGACACGCATCGCGGTCCGGTCCCCGCCTGATTGCGTCGGCCAGTCGTGGACTGCAACCCCGCTCCACCAACTCGCCGGCCGTCGCAGCGAGAACCGCATCCGGACTGTGCCACTCCTGCACGAGGGCAAGGATAGTATGATCGCCAACTCCCTGGATCGCGCGAAGCCTCATCCAGGCTTCTAGGGAGCCGGTTTTTGAAGCCGCGAGAGATTGCACGACGCCTCACCCTGCGCTGGCACACTCGACCGCCGGGCATGCTTACCCGGCCGTTGAGTCCGCTGCTACATGACCACAAGATCGTACTGCTCTAGGTGCAATTGTTCATCGGGCATGACGAGGACTTTGGAGGCGCATTCCCGCTCGAGCGCTTCAATGCCCTGCCGTTCCTCGTCTTGGAGGAGACCTGCCACGGATGGATGCGCGCCGACGACAATCCGTTGTTGCTCGGCGCCACTGCCAATCTTCCGAATCTCGCGGAAGATTTCGTAGGCCACCGTCGTCGGTGACTTCGTGTACCCGCGGCCTTCGCAGTACCGGCACGGTTCTGAGAGCGAGCGCAGCAGATCCTCGCGCACACGCTCACGGGAGATTTCGATCAATCCGAGGTCAGAGATGCGGGAGACCCGAGTGCGAGCTTTGTCAGATGCCATCGCATCCACCAGGGCATGGTACACCTTGTCCCGGTTCTTTTCCCGCTCCATATCGATGAAGTCGACGATAATGATGCCCCCAATTCCCCGCAACTTCATCTGATAGGCCACTTCCTTCGCCGCTTCTAAATTGTTACGGAGAATCGTTTCCTCTTGGTCGCGTTTGCCGACGAAGCGGCCCGTGTTCACGTCGATCACCGTCATGGCCTCCGTGTGATCGATCACCAAATATCCGCCTGACTTCAGCCACACCTTTCGACTCAGTGCCCGCGCCATTTCCTGCTCCACACCCAGGTGATCGAAGAGGCTCTCGTCCTTGTCGTAAAAATGGATGCGCGAGGTCTGCTCGGGAGAAAAACGCTGGACGAAATCGCGGACGGCGTCGTACTCCTGGCGTGAATCGATCCACAAGCGCTCGACCTTCTTGCCGAATAAATCGCGCACGACTCGGAAACTCAGACTGAGATCCGTGTGCAAAAGCGCCGGGGCCGCCAGTTGATCGCGCTTCGTCTTGATGTCTTGCCAGAGTACGTGCAGAAAGTCGACGTCTGATCGTAACTCTTCTTCCTTGACCCCTTCGCTGACCGTCCGAACGATATAGCCGCAGCCAGGATGGCGGACCCGCTTCATGATGTCCTTCAAGCGCGCACGCTCTTCATCCCGCGCGATTCTGCGGGAGACGCCGATATGTTCCACGTTCGGCATGAAGACCAAGTAGCGCCCGGGCAAGGACACATAGGTCGTAACCCGAGGACCTTTGGTCCCGATCGGCCCCTTCGATATTTGGACCATCAGCTCCTGCCCTTCCGTGAGCAATTGCTCGATGGGCTTGCTGCTTTCCCGACGAGGGCGCATTTCGTCCCCGTCTTTATCGTCTTCGTCCGAGTCCAACAGCGTATCGCTGGGCTCTGCATCCAGGGACAAGTCGGAAACATGCATGAACGCGGCCTTCTCCAGACCGATGTCCACAAAGGCCGCCTGCATGCCTGGCAGGACCTTGGCGACCCTTCCTTTATAGATGTTGCCGACGAAGTCCTTGTGCTTCGCTCGGTCCCCGAAAAGATCGGTGACTACGCCGTTGTCCAACACCGCCACACGGGTTTCCTCCCGTGAGACGGTTATCGCAATTTCCACACCCATACTGACTCCTTCCGTTCAGCGGACCGCTCGAAGCGGCGCGAGGTGGAACGCGGGCTTCCCCAGGTTCCGGTATCACTCCTTGCCCGCCAATCCGACGATCCGCACACATGTGACACAGGCGGCCCGTCACCGACGGCCCGCCATCCATTCAATAAAACAGACTCAATCGCCGCCGTTTCACGTTCAGCAACAGGCCGAGTGAGGCCATGGTCATGATGGTCGCACTGCCGCCGTAACTCATCAGCGGAAGGGGGATGCCGACGATCGGGAACATGCCCGCGGTCATGCCGATGTTCACCACCACGCAAAAACACAGCATGGAGATGACGCCCACCGCCAAGAGGGCACCCAGTTCATCCTTCGCGCGCGCCGCAATTTCGAGCGACAGCCAGATTAAGGCAACGAACAGCAATAGGAGGACCAGCACCCCGAGAAACCCCCACTCTTCCGCAAAAACCGAAAACACGAAATCGGTGTGTCCTTCCGGCAAAAATTTCAACTGGCTTTGCGTACCGCCGTACAGGCCTTTGCCTGTCAATTCTCCAGCGCCGATCGCGATCCGCGACTGCAATGCGTGATAGCCCTTGCCGCCAGGGTCGTAATTAGGATCGACGAACGCCATGATGCGCTGCCGCTGGTAATCATGCAAGGATCCCCACATGACTTCCCAGGCAAACGGGAAGAGCATGAGCGAAAACAGCAGAATCACGCCCAAAGCCTTTGACCGCATTCCCACCATGAGCAGCATGGCAGCATACACGGCCATGAAACTCAATCCGCTGCCGAGATCTGGCTGCTTTAAAATCAACAACAACC
This sequence comes from uncultured Nitrospiraceae bacterium, assembly GCA_963794505.1. Classification (GTDB taxonomy): domain Bacteria; phylum Nitrospirota; class Nitrospiria; order Nitrospirales; family Nitrospiraceae; genus Nitrospira_C. The sequence continues at coordinate 106,351 of CAWCEG010000066.1, read as the reverse complement.
CCGGCAGCATCAACGCGCCGGGAATCACTACCCGTGGGAGCCAGCCGACCCGGGGCGCCTTGGAATAGTAATGGGCCATCACGAGGATTAGCACCAGCTTTGCAAACTCCGACGGTTGAAAGGCAAAGGGGCCGATTGGAATCCATCGCTGCGCTCCGCGGCTGGTCTTCCCTTCGAAGAGAACGACCGCCAAAAGGATCAAGATGATCGCATAGGCAGGATACGCTAATCGTGCAATGCGGTGATAGTCCCAGATTAGCATCACCAAAAACGCAACTGCCCCGACCAGTATCCACACCATCTGCTTGGCAAAAAACGGCAGTCCTGGGCCGCCCTGATCATGCGTCACGCTGTAGATAGAAAGCACGCCGAGTCCGAGGATGGCAAAGATCAGGGCGAGAAAGCGCAGGTCGAAGTTGTCGAATCCACGCCGGTCCATCATCCGGTCAATCATCGAGCGCCCACCTTGGCCACTTGGGACTGGGCCACGGGCGCTTCCGCGGTACCACTGGATTTCGCGGTCACCTTGACAAAGGTCTCGATGACTTCCTTGGCGAGCGGTGCCGCCGCGGAGCCGCCGTGTCCCATGTGCTCGGCCAATACCGCGACGGCAATTTTCGGATTGTCGACCGGGGCAAACGCCACAAACCAAGCGTGATCACGAAACTTTTTGGGAATGTCTTTCTCGGGGCCGGTGCGAAGAGCGGCCGTCTGCGCCGTGCCGGTTTTTCCCCCGATCGTGACGATGGAAGACTTGGCTCTCCCGCCGGTTCCTTCGGTCACGACTCCGGCCAAGGCTTCCCGGATCAGTTTCAAGGTCTCCGGCTTCACGTTCAATTTTGATTTCGGGACAGTGGGGAGTTCCTGCAACTGTCCCGTCGTACGATCCATGATCGCACGCACCAAGCGAGGACGATACGTCACGCCGTCATTGGCCACCGTGCCGATCAGGCTCGCCATCTGCAGCGGCGTCACTGTGACATACCCCTGCCCGATCGCCGCCGAAATGGTTTCGCCCGGAAGCCATGGCTCACGTTTCACCCTTTGCTTCCATTCGGTCGAGGGGACGATGCCAATGCGTTCGGACGGCAGCTCGACGCCAGTCTCTTCTCCGAGCCCGAACTGATGGGCAAAGGCGGCCATGGTATCGATGCCCATGCGCTGCCCGATCGTATAGAAATAGACGTCGCACGAATGGATGAGGGCCTTACGGAGGTCCACCGAGCCGTGTCCGGTGGCTTTCCAGTCGTGATAGACCCGGCGGCCGAACTGATACCCTCCGTTACAAAACACCGTTGAGGCGGGGGTGACGGTCTTGGATTCAATGGCGGCGGCCGCCATCATCACCTTGAACGTAGACCCCGGAGGATATTGGCCTTGTGACGCTCTGTTGTTCAACGGCCGCCCTTCATCTTGGACGATTTCAACCCATTGTTTCGGGGTCAACTCGCGCGACAGCACATTGGGATCGAAGGCCGGCCGGCTCGCCATCGCCAGGATGTCGCCCTTCGTCGGATCCAGTGCGACAATGGCTCCGGATTCCTGTCCCAGCAGATCTTCCGCCACTTTCTGCAGGCGCGCGTCGATCGTGAGATACAGATCGTCGCCCGCGTGGGGTTGATCCACCAGCACCGTTCGCTTCTCATGGCCCAAAGCATCGACTTCAATGTTTTTCTGGCCCTGCCATACCCCGTACGTTCTGGTCGAAGAATTTTTCGACGCCATACTGTCCGACGATGCTGCCCTGATGGAGTTCGGCAAATTCCGGCTTCTCCAACTGTTCAGCCGACACCTCTCCGACATAACCCAACACGTGCGACGCTGCCACGCCACCCAAATAATTACGGCGGGATTCGACTTGGACCATCACACCGGGCAAATCCAGCCGGTGGGATTCGATCAATGTCGCTTCCTTGAGCGTTAGCCGGTCCTTGATCTTGCGAGGCAGTTGCTTGGCGCCGCGCACAGCCAGTTTCTTTCGAACGAGTTCGGCGTCAATGCCGATCAACTGGCTCAACTTGTTCGATCAGCGCTTCTCGGTCTTTGACGTCTTCCAGCGAAACGTAGAGACTGAAGCTCGGCACGTTGTTCGCCAGCAAAACGCCGTTCCGGTCGTAAATAAGCCCTCTCGCAGGCTCCAAGATCACCGAACGCGTGCGGTTGTTTTCCGAGAGGTCGCGGTAGTACGGCCCTTCCCGAATCTGCAAATGCCACAATCGCAACGCCAATAAGGCCACGACGAGCAGGAGCCCGACGCGCAGCACAACCAATCGCCGTTGCAATTCGCCCAATTCGCTGTCATGTAAACCGGAGGTCGCCATGGCTATTTCATCCAGCGTCTTTACGAGTACCGGTCCACGACTCCAAAGCGTTGCATCAGGAATCGCTGCCCCAACAACCACAGAAGTCCGGCGCCCACGACCGCGTCAAAGCAGGCTTGCGGGATACACGACAGACTGCACCATCCACCAGGTATCCGATATCGTCGCATGCTTCATGCCGAGGACGGCAATGAGGCCTCCGGCCAACGACAAGACCAGTAGACCTACTGAGAGCACCGTCGGGGTCACCTCAGCCACGTGTCTGGCCAAGAGCCCCGTAAACAAGCCGGCCCCCCCGGTCGTGAGCAGATTCAACCAGAGATCGCCGGCAGAATACAAATTCAGCACCCATCCAATCGCCAAACCCACGAGCAATCCGTCCAGTTCGCCGGCCAATACTCCGATTAGGGCGGCGACGACAAGACCGAGATCCGGCTTGACGTCCCATATGGCCAGATGAGGAAGCAACGTCGTCTGTACCGGCACGAGGAACACGACCAATGCGGTGTAGAGCAAGGGCTTCATGGGTGCGGTTTCGTTCCGCCATCCGGTTTCCGGACAGCATCAGCGGACTCGCCGTGTGGCGCTTGGATCACCAAAACTTCTTCCACATGGTTGACGTCGACTTCCGGAACGAGTTCGGCCGTCTGAAACAGTGCGCCTTCTTCTCGGTCGATCGTGGTAATCGTCCCGATCGCCAACCCGCGTGGAAAGCCTCCGACCAAACCGGACGTGACGACCTGATCCCCTTCCTTCACCGAGGACAGCATGGGAATGTATTTCAGCTTGGCCCGTCCCTGCGGGGTTCCTTCGACGATACCTTCGTCTCTGGTGCGCTGGATCAACCCAGCAATGGCATTGTTGGAATCGGTCACGAGTAATACGACCGACGTGGCGCCTGTCGTCTTTACCACACGCCCCACGACACCGGAAGGCGTAATCACCCCCATATCTTTCTGGATGCCGTCAGTCTCTCCCTTGTTCAGAATCATCGATCGATAGCGGTTGCTGGAATCACGACCAATCACCTGAGCAGCGACCAGCGTAGGCGCTGCCTGCTCTTTGAACTGGAGCAGGGCAGTTAATCGCTGCGTTGCGGCAGCCGCCTCGCGCAATTGATGGTTTTCACCGCGCAGCCAATCCATTTCCTGCCGCAATCGACGATTTTCATCAGCCACATTTTGGAGCGAGACATATTGCTGCCACATGGCCGAAATGCCCTGATCGAGCGAAGAAACAGCTTCGAGAGGCAGTCGGACGAGTTGGCCGACTGGCCCGTCGAGGTATTCGAGGAGCCCCTGAGTTTGTCCGGGAAAGAGGAAGAGGGCTGCCAGGAGAAGGGCAAACAATCCTAGCGCAAAACGCCTAGCACCGTAAGGAGACCGCACGTTGACCATCCACATCTACCGGGAGGGAGCCTTATCGGAAGGTATTCGCTTGAGACATGACTGCGACCTTGGCCAATAGATCCAGCTCATCGAGGATCTTGCCCACTCCCAACACGACGGAAGTCAGGGGATCGTCGACGGTGATGATCGGCAGATTCGTTTCTTCCCGGAAGCGGGTATCCATGCCCTTGAGCAGAGAGCCGCCGCCGGTCAGCACGATGCCACGGTCGATGATGTCGCCCGCCAACTCGGGCGGGGTGTTCTCCAGCGCCACCTTGATCGCATTGACGATCGTTCCGATCGGCTCCTGCAGCGCCTCCCTGATTTCCGCATCGTCCACCACCAATGTGCGCGGGATGCCGGAAATCAAGTCACGCCCTTTAATCATCATCGTTTTGCGCTCCTCGAAGGGGTAGGCGGAGCCGATTTCGAACTTAATCCGTTCCGCCATATGCTCGCCGATGAGGAGGTTATACTTCTTCTTGATGTAGTTCATGATTGAGTCGTCCATCCGGTCACCGGCGACTTTCACCGATTCGCTGTAGACGATGCCGCCCAGCGAGATGACCGCGATATCCGTCGTACCGCCGCCCACGTCCACGACCATGTTCCCGGAGGGTTCGGTGATGGGAAGTCCCGCTCCGATCGCCGCCGCCACCGGCTCTTCGATCAAATACACTTCCCTCGCGCCGGCCAGTTCCGCCGAATCGCGCACCGCCCGCTGCTCCACCTGAGTGATCCGCGAGGGCACACCGATAATGATGCGGGGCCGGACGAAGGCGCTGCGATTGTGCGCTTTCTGAATGAAGCGCTTCAACATCTGTTCGGCCATCTCGAAATCCGCAATGACGCCTTCCTTCATCGGCCGTACCGCCACGATGTTTCCCGGCGTGCGGCCGAGCATCTTCTTCGCATCTGCACCAACGGCGAGAACTTTTTCCGTCTTTTTCTCGACGGCGACAACGGAGGGTTCGTTCAAGACGATGCCCTTCCCATGCACGTATACCAATGTCGTGGCCGTGCCCAGGTCGATTGCCAGATCGTTCGAGAACCAGCCGAAAACGTCACTCGTAAAACCCACGATCACTCTCCCTTCACATCCGAACGGAATCCTGAATCACACGGTCGAGACGTCTCGCCCCCGCAGTGTGTTCAACGCCAGCCCGAAGATGCGCAGCAACGAAGATGACTGTGTTTTCATGAACATTCTGCTAGTCTGGCAACGCCAATCGGCCTGCGTCCAACACCTGGGTCCCCGCCAGTTCGTCACCGAGCCGGCGGCCCTGCTCATTTCCAATGATCAAGATCGCTTCGAACGCGACGATCATCGCCGAGGCCACCCAGCCGACATAGGGGACGGCAAACAACAACTGCGCCGCCGCAAAAGGAATATTGCGAATGATGGACTCTCGAAATCCAGCCGGTTCACGGGTATCAGGAAGAACCGTCTGAAGGCCGATCAGCCGCTTACCGATGCTCCGACCCCCCGCAAACCCATCGGCCACGAACAGGTAGGCCACTCCTGCAAGCAACCCGACAGGGACAATGACTTCGGCCGCTGCTGCCGCGAGAAACAAATCAATTAGCTTGGCAATGAACCGATTGAGAACCGTTGCCTTGGGGTAGATCCCTGCGCCCAATGGATGGAACCCCACCTGCTCCCCCAAGGATCTCCTCGTAATTAGGGGCAAAGTATAACAAAGACGAGGACCTAGCACAAACGAATCACCATTCTTTGACGCGACGACGACGGAGGCCCGAGGACGCTGAAGAACTTGCCTTCGACAGTACAGGATGGGTACAATTCGCGGCTGTTTCACTTCGCGTGAGGGATGCGGGTCCATGATCAAAGTATTGCGGTTCGCCAACGAAAAATATCCCTGGTTTCTGGCCATCACGATTGGATTCATCGCCGTGACGTTCATCGTTGGCATGGGCTGGTGGGGCTTTGGGGAGCAATCCGGCTCGTCGTCGCAACTGTCGGCGAACTCCCGATCTCGTTGGATGAATTCAAGCGCGCGTATGAAAACACCTACCGCTTTTATAAGGAAAAGGTGCCGGGAGAGTTCAAGGATGAAACGATTAAACAATATGTGGTCGAACAACTGGTCGATAGCCGGGTGTGGTTGGTCGCCGCTCACAACATGGGTCTGACGGTGGCCGACGAAGAGCTGCGTGAGTCGATCATGCAAATTCCCGAATTCCAGAAAAACGGCACCTTCGATCCGGAACGGTATCAACGCTTGCTGGCTGCCAACCATTTGACGCCCTCAATCTTCGAGTCGATGCAGGCACAAGAACTGTTGAGCGTGAAGGCACGCGTGTTGGTCAGCGACGCCGTCTCGTTGACACCGTCCGAGGTCGCGGAAGCGCAAGCCCTCATGCTTCGACAAACGGATCCCGATCCGGCCAAAGCCGCTGCGGCAAAAGAACGAGCCATTCAAGACGTGTTGTTTCAAAAACAACAGCGCGCGTTGACGGCATATGCCCAATCCCTTAAAGCGACTCTTCCCATCGCTATCCGCCGGGAACTGCTCTAGCACTCTGTTCTTTCCGGTTTGTCACCAACATCGCATCTCCATAACTGTAAAATCGGTACTGTGTCCGTACGGCCTCCTCATACGCCCGGCGCAGAAACCCCGTGCCTGCGAACGCGGAGACCAACATCAAGAGGGTCGTATGAGGCAGATGGAAATTCGTCAAGAGCGCATCCACCGCCTTGAACTGAAATCCGGGTCTAATGAAGAGACTCGTGTTCTCCTCGGTACGGCTGCAGCGCGCCCTGCTGAGCCGCGGTTTCAATGGCACGAACAACCGTGGTACCGACCGCCACGACCTTTCGTCCACCGTCCTTAACCCGTTCGATCGCCCGCACCGTTGCCGACCCGACGTCCACCCATTCCGCCTCCATGCGGTGCTCTTCAATGCGGTCAACGGTGACTGGCTTGAAGGTTCCCACGCCGACATGCAAGGTGATCGTCGCCAGCTCAATGTGTCGATCCGTCAGTTGACTCAAGAGAGCCGGAGTGAAATGCAGACCGGCGGTAGGCGCCGCGATGGCCCCTTCGTCGCGGGCGAACACGGTTTGGTACCAGTCCAGATCCTGATCGGTCGGCGGCCTCTTGATATAGGGAGGCAACGGCATGCGGCCATGCAACCGAAACCACTCGGGGACTGGCAGAGGTCCTTCGATCCGGACAACAGTTCGTCCGCCCTCCCGTGAGAGGACGGTGACATCAGATTCTCCGTCGATCTCGATTGCTTGCCCGGCGCGCCAGGTTCCCTTCATAAGGACTTCCCACTCACGATCGGCAACTGGTTTCACGAAGAGCATTTCGACCGGCTGTCCCGAAGCTCGTTTCCTTCCGGTCACACGGGCCGGTCGGACCCGCGTATCATTCACCACGATGAGATCACCGGGCCCCAGCAGATCCGCGAGATCGGCAATCCGGCGATGCAAGATGGCTCCATCGAGTGGATTCAGAACGAGAAGCTTGGCCTGCTCGCGCGGAAGCGTCGGTTCGGTCGCGACGAGCGAGGGATCGAAGGGGAAGTCAAATTCAGACAGCTGCATCGATCTCTAGTTGTGAGCGAGGCGGCGGGGCTTGCGCACTGCCTTAGGACGTCGGAGGGATCGGCTGTTTGGTGAGAGACATTTCCTGCAATTCGGTGCCAGGGTAATAATACGCCAGAATGGTCGAAAACGGATACCCGAGCCCAGCCAACTCCCTAGCCCCCCACTGGCACATGCCCACGGCATGGCCGGCACCATAACCTGATAACACGACCTCCCGGCCGACGGAGTCGATTGTAAATTGTGTACTCGGGACGATCGAATAGCCGACCGCTTTGCGGAGATCCTCTCCGCGCAAAATGAGCTCTCCGTCCGAATGAAGAACTCGCAGCTTTGCAACACGGCCGCCGCGACTGAAGGCGAGGGGTTCGATCGAGGTGATGGTCCCGACCGCATAACCTTGCTGGCGCAGATTCTGCTCTAATTTATCCACCCGGAACGACGCCTTCCATTGATAGAAGGGTGATTCTAGATCGAACGGACATTCAACGCCTTTGAGATAGGGATATTCTTTGGACCAGACGTTCACCGCATCTTCGGTCAGTCCCGCGGCGGTAGAGGAAAAGGCGGCGTAAATCGGGGCGTCTTGATAGGTCAGGACGAGGCCACGGGTATCGTCCACCGCACGCAACACCGCCGTATCGACGCCATCCTTCCCTTTATAGACTTGGTCCTGAACCGTTGCCACGACGTCATAGTCTCGTGCGGCGCTCAACATCTGTTGATACAGAGCATACGTACGCGCAGCCACGGCCTGTGCCTTCAGCATCTCCGGGTGCCAGGAAGAATTGACTTCACCCGGGACCACACCTTTGACGTACTCCTCGAGGTCCACCTGATTGATGACCAAGAACCCCTTGCCTTTTCGTACCACGTGCACCAACCCGCTCACTGGAATGGCCAGGCGCTGTTCGTTCACGGGCTTCATCGGCTTTGAAACCGCCGGCAGCTTGTCGTTCGGCTTCACCAACATCAAGGTCAGTCCTCGTTCTCCGGCCCGCAGGGTCAAGCGTTCGTGGGCCATACGGATGCCGTTGACGAGAAATCCTTTCCGGTATGCCGTAATGCGGGCATCCGAGCGAATCGCACGGCCGTCGTGGCTGGAGTCCGTCAGCCATACAACGCCATCAGCTTGGACGTCCAACCGATAGACATCGGCCGAGAGCAGCACCCGGATCGATTGCGCTGCCGGTGCCACATTGGGTGCCATGACTATAGAGAAGACCATGACCAGACACAGACAGAGAAGGCGGCGGAGGAGCTTTATCGGCGAAAGAACCATGATAATAGATAGAATAGCAGACTGAGGACGACGCTGAGGACGATACTGGTCGCGAGCGGAAAATATAGGGTGAAGTTTTCCCGTTTAACAGAAATATCGCCAGGAAGCCTTCCGAACCAGCTCAACCAATGGCTGATACTCGGCACCCGGTCGACGAGCAAGAATAGCACACCCAACAGGGCGATCACTGTTCCGACCCCAATGAAGATTTTGCCCGCGCTTTCCCATTCGATCATCAGCCTTTCACCAGATATTCCGCAATTTGCACCGCATTGAGCGCGGCGCCTTTACGAAGGTTATCGGATACCACCCAGAGATTCAGGCCATTCGTGACGGATAGGTCCTCCCGAATACGTCCGACGTACACCTCATCTTTGCCCGTCGCATCGAGGGGCGTCGGATAGAGCTTCCGGCTCGGGTCATCGTACACGATGACCCCGGGCATCGCCGCCAAGGCTGCGCGAGCCTCATTTGGTGTCAAAGGCCTCTCCAATTCCACATTGATCGCTTCCGAGTGACACCGCAGCACGGGGACCCGTACGGTCGTGGCGGTGACCCGCAACGACGGTGCATCGAGAATCTTCCTGGTCTCTTTGACGATCTTCACTTCCTCCGAGCAGTCACCCTCCTCGCTAAAGGAGCCGATATGGGGCAAAAGGTTGAAGGCAATTTGATAGGGGTAGACCTCGGTCGTCACATTCCGAAAGGCCATCAAATCCTTGGTTTGCGTGATCAGTTCATCCATGGCTGCAGCGCCGGTCCCGGAGACGGACTGAAAGGTCGTCACGACCACCCGTTTTAGGCCAACCGCCTCTCGCAGTGGCTTGAGCGCCATCACTAAAGGCGTGGTGGTGCAGTTGGGAATCGACACAATTCCGCGAGGCATGGACCCGAGGGCCTGCGCATTCACCTCCGGAACGACCAACGGCACATCAGGGTCCATACGGAACACCGCGCTGTCGTCGATGACCACCACCCCCGCGGCTCCTAAACGGCTGCCATACTCCCGGCTGATGGCGTCCGTCGCGGAAATCAAGGCGATATCGACGCCGGCAAAGGATGCCTCCGGCGTCAGCTCTTCGACCGTCCATTCCTTCCCCTGACAAGTCAAGACCTCTCCGGCTGAACGCTTCGAGGCGAACAAACGAAGTGCCGCGATGGGAAATTTACGCTCGTCAAGAATGTCGAGCGTCTCTTTACCGACCGCGCCGGTTGCGCCGACGATCGCCATGACATAGGAGGACTTTTTCTTCAGCATCGACCGCGCTTCCTAACAGATGCAACAGGCACTTTTTACCTACTCATAGTCAATAAAGCGACGTCGCCATTCAGGACCTGCGCGCAAACTCCTTGCAGCCAGCGATCCAGTCGACGGGAGCTTACCAGCGTCTGCTTACAGCACGATTTCTCGAATCCGATGGTTGAATGTATCCGCGACGAATACCTGCTTCTGTTGGTCCATAACGATACCAAAGGGATAACTGAGGCTGGCTTCCAACGCCGTTCCACCGTCTCCTCCATAATCGGCGATGCCGATGCCGGCCACTCGATCGATCCGCCCAGCCACTCGATCCCACCGTCGGACCACATGGTTGTCGGAATCAGTGATGAACACATTCCCATCCACGTCAACCGCAATCCCGGATGGTCGAGACAGACTGGGCGAAGCGGCTTCCATCGGGCCTTGGTACCGGTATTCACCGCCGTCACCCACTACCGTCCCGATCAGGCCGGTCGCCGGATCAACGGCCCGGATCCTTCCATTAAATGTATCAGCAATATAGAGCGTGCCGTCTGTCCCGATAGTCAATCCGCTCGGTCCGGCAAGGGAGGCCTCGCTCGCCGGTCTGCCGTCTCCATTAAATGTGGCCGTGCCAGTTCCGGCGACCGTCATGATCACTCCGGTCCGTAAATCGATCATCCGAACACGATTATTGCTCTGGTCGGCGACGTACAACCGGGGTCCCTGCACGGCCAAAGCAGCCGGCTCGTTCAATCCGGCGGCGGTAGACGGCCCTCCGTCTCCCCCGAATCGAGGAAGGCCCACGCCGGCGATTGTAGTGATCCGGCCGGTTCGGGCGTCTACGCGGCGAACCCGATGATTCATTGTGTCGGCAATATACAAATCACCTTCAGCATCGACCGCCATCGCGGTCGGAAAATTCAAGAATGCATCCAGCGCAGGTCCTCCGTCTCCCGCAAATCGCTTCGTGCTCTCCACTCCGTTGACCACATAGCGGACGGTCCCGCTCAAATCCGACTGTTGGACAAAGGCAGCTTCCGCAGACGAACCGCCTTCGCTCAACGGGTCATCCGTCGCCGAAACGGCGCCCCAGTTCATGACCGTCTTCTCAACGCCGTGCGGCGAAGAACATCCGGCTACTGTGGTGATGATTCCACTCGTTCGATCGACTTTTCGAATGACGTGGTTTTCAGAATCGGCGATGAGGAGATTGCCCTCGCGATCAAGAGCCACAGCTTTTGGTTCGTTCAGGCACGCAGCGGCGGCGGCTTCGCCGTCTCCGGACCAGCCGGCTTCACCGTTTCCAACAACGGTTCTGATCGTCCCGGTACGTGTATCGATGCTCATGCTCATTAGCCGAGGCTACGGACGATTGCGTCGCCCATCTCAGTCGTTCCGACCACCCGGGTACCCGGGCCTTGAATGTCTTTCGTACGGTATCCCAGATCCAATGTCTTAACGATCGCCTGCTCGATCAGTTCGGCTTCCTTGTCCAGTTTGAATGCGTACGACAGCATCATGGCGGCCGAGGCAATCGTGGCAATCGGGTTAGCGATGTTCTTACCGGCAATGTCGGGCGCACTGCCATGAATCGGCTCGAAGAGGCCGACCTGCGCTCCTAGGCTGGCGGACGGCAGCATGCCGATCGAGCCGGTCAACATTGCGGCTTCATCGCTGAGAATGTCGCCGAACATGTTATTGCAGAGCATGACATCGAATTGCCGAGGGTTGCGCACCAGTTGCATGGCCGCATTGTCGACATACATATGACCGAGGCTGACGTCGGGATAATCTTTCTGTACGTCCACAACGACGCGACGCCATAACTCGGACGATTCCAGCACATTGGCCTTGTCCACTGAGGTGAGTTTCTTTCGGCGCTTTCGAGCGGCTTCAAACGCCACGATGGCGATCCGGCGGATTTCCTCGGTTGTATAGACTTCGGTATTGACTCCCCGCTCACTGCCATTCGGCAGCTTCTCAATGCCCTTCGGCTTGCCGAAATAAATTCCGCCGGTCAGTTCTCGGACGACGAGGATATCAATGCCTTCCACGACCTCCTTTTTTAACGTGGAGGCGTCGGCGAGATTGGGATATAGTTTTGCCGGCCGCAGATTGGCATACAGGCCGAGCGCTTCGCGAATGCCGAGCAACGCCCGCTCGGGCCTTAGGCTATACTCCAATCCTTCCCACTTCGGTCCGCCGACCGCCCCTAACAGCACGGCGTCGCTTTGTTTGGACACCGTCAGCGTGTCTTGAGGCAATGGCACCCCAACTTTATCGATGGCCTGACCGCCGATGTCGCCGTTCGTGAACTCAAAGCGATGCCCGCAACGTTCGCCGACCGCCTTCAACACCTTGACCGCTTCAGGAACAATCTCGCGACCGACGCCGTCGCCTGCCAGTACCGCAATTTTGGCTTTCACGCTGCCTCCGCCCTCGCCTTCCCTTCGTTGAACTGCCTGTGCCGTCGGCGCCACTCACCCGAACTCGGCGTCATTCCAATATTCGTTCGTCTTCGATTTTCCAAGCGGGATCGACGATGCATAGAAACTCGAGGGTGTCAGTTCCTATATTCTCGAGCGATTGCTTGCCGCCGGGCGGTACGTACAGGGTCGTGCCGGCTTCCACGGTCGTCACCTGCTCGTCGATCATAAACCGTCCATGCCCGGTCAGGAAATAATAGACCTCGGATGAATTCAGGACGTGCCACTTCGAACGCTGGCCGGCCCCTAACGTTCCGTGTGCGAGACTATATCCAAGTTTCAGCGGTTGCTTGGCTGGATGGAACACTTCCCGAAGCCGCGTATGGTCTCCGGCGAGGAACTCCGGCCGATCAGCCGGTGTGACCTTGAACACAGGAGAGCCCCCCTTTTCGCCGCAGTCAGTCTTGATGAAGAGGGCACTGTACCGTGCGAGGTTTCTTCAAATCAAGTTCACCTTCTGCTCTCCCTGCGCCTGTTTGGCAGCCAAATACGCCAGCTTGTTCAAGGCGCTCAGGTATGCCCTTGCCGACGCGGTAATGATATCGGTGTCAGCGCCATGGCCCGACACAGTTCGCCCATCCTCCTGAACTCTGACGGAGACTTCGCCTTGGGCATCTGTCCCGCCGGTGATTGCCTTCACGACGTACATGAGCAGCTTGCTTTTCGTCTGCGTGATGGCAGCGATCGTCCGGTAGACGGCGTCGACGGGCCCATCGCCTGTACCCCTTTGACTGAGAGACTTGCCGTCGATTTCCAATTCCACCGTGGCGGTCGGCACCTGATCGGTTCCGCTGCTGACACTGAGGGACTTCAGCGTGATCCGATCGGCCATCTTCGCCAATTCTTCGGAAACGATCACTTCTAGATCTTCCTCGTAGATCTCCTTCTTATGATCGGCGAGTTTCTTGAAGCGCTCGAAGGCATGGTTCACTTCTTCGTCTGTCAACTTGTACCCCAGTTCTTCCAGGCGCTGGCGGAACGCATGACGTCCCGAAAGCTTGCCCATGACCATCTTGCTCTCGACCAACCCGATCGACTCGGGCCGCATGATCTCATACGTAGTCTTGTCCTTCAGGAGACCGTCTTGATGGATGCCGGACGTATGAGCAAACGCATTGGCTCCCACGATCGCCTTGTTCGGCTGCACCACCATGCCAGTAATTTTGCTGACCAGTCGGCTCGTCTTGGAGATTTCTTCCGTGTGTATTTTGGTATCGGCTTGATAGAGGTCCTTCCTCGTGCGCAATCCCATGGCAATCTCTTCCAACGACGTATTGCCGGCTCGCTCGCCGATCCCGTTGATCGTGCACTCGACCTGGCCGGCGCCTTCCATGACCGCCGCGAGACTATTGGCCACCGCCAGCCCTAAATCGTTGTGACAATGCACTGAGATTATCGCCTTGCTGCTGTTTGCTACTTGCTCCGTGATTCCTTTGATCAGCCTCCCGAATTCCTGAGGGATGGCATACCCCACGGTGTCGGGGATATTGACCGTGGCCGCGCCGGCTTCGATCACGGCTTCGATCACCTCGTAGAGATAGGCGGGATCAGACCGGCTGGCATCCATCGGTGAAAACTCGACGTCTTCCACATACCCTCTCGCCCGCTGTACCATTTCGACTGCGCGCTTTTTGGCTTCTTCACGGGTCATGCGAAATTGATGCTTCAGATGGATGTCCGACGTCGAGAGAAATGTGTGTATACGAACCTTCGGCGCACCTTTCAGGGCTTCCCAGGCGCGGTCGATGTCCTCCGGGCGAGCTCGCGCGAGGCTGCAAATCGTCGGGCCCTCCACCTCTTGGGCAATGCGCCGTACCGCCTCGAAATCGCCCGGGGAACTATAGGCGAATCCGGCCTCAATAATGTCCACGCCGAGCCTGGCCAGCTGCTTTGCTACCATCACTTTTTCTTCGACGTTCATACTCGCGCCGGGGGATTGTTCCCCGTCACGCAACGTGGTGTCGAAAATTCTAATCATGCGTGTCATGTTTCACTCCTTCTTTTCTTCCGAGAGATCGCTCAAAACTTCTTCCAGCAAGGCCGCAAGGAGGGAGACGACCGAGGCGTACGCTGTCAGGTACGCCGCAGGGAGGCTCGCGACTGAGAACGCCGCTGGGAGACGTTTTCAGCGATCTCAAAAATGCAAAAAGCCTCCATCCCTCGTTGCAGGGACGGAGGCTTCCAAGACTCCGTGGTACCACCCTGATTCGGCTCGGACTCGTGGTCCGATGCCCTTCATTCGACCCGTAACGAGGGCAAGACGGAATCCATTACTCGGATTTCACGGATTCAGGCTCGGAGGCGAGTTCAGCAGGATCTAGATTGGCTCGCACCACCCGCCAATTCTCTCTACAGAATGTTGGAACCGGACCCCAGCTTTGTTCTCGCATCGTTCAAAGGCTCGATGTACTGAAGAAAGGTACGCCTCGCCTTTTCACTCGCTGCGGCCTTGCTGGATGGCCGCCTTCAACATTCTGTTTCCCTACACCGCTGCCTACTACTCCTCGTCGTTGCCGCTACAACTTTTGTTCAACAACGGACTGCTCTCGCTTCGACTGCGGCTGCCTCCCTGCCAATTTCGCGAGCACCACGAACATACGCTCGACCGGCCCGAGCAGAGCATACCCAGCGAACATGATAAATAGCATAACCTGAGGCCACGCCGCCACTAGAACTAGCGCAAGAATGCCCCACACCAGGTAGGTGATGTGTTGCCGTCCCCGAAACTTCAGGTCCTTGAAGCTGCGGTATTTGATGGTGCTGACCATGAGGAACGACAGCACCAGCGTAATGAGAAGCACCGCGACCGGCTTGACATCCGCGCCAATCCGAACAATGTAATGGTCGAAAATGACCATGCTGGCCACCACTCCCGCAGCAGCGGGAATCGCCAGGCCGGTAAAATACTTCCCGTCGGCCATTGTAGCGGTTGCATTGAACCGGGCGAGCCGAACGGCTCCCATTGCGACGTAGGCAAACATTACCGCGATGCCGAACGTGCCTTGTCCGCTCAGCGCCCAGGAATAGAGCAAGAGACCCGGTGCTACGCCGAATGACACCAGATCGGACAGAGAGTCGTATTCCAATCCAAAGTGGCTGGTGCTGTTCGTCATTCGTGCCGACTTTCCGTCAAGAACGTCGAAGATCATGGCCACCAGTATGGCAATCGCCGCTGCCATGTAGTCGGCATTAAAGACGGACAGGATGGCAAAAATTCCGCAGAACAGGTTGCCGGTCGTAAACAGATTTGGAATCAGGTGCATGGCCGCTTTGTGCCGCTTGGTGCCCTTCGCAAAAGATTGTCGGAGGCCGGTGCTTTTCATCGTAATTCTCCCAGGATTGTTTCTCCGCCTGTAACACGGTCACCGACGGCAATCCTGATTGCCGTCCCGACCGGAAGATAGGTATCCATCCGAGAGCCGAACCGAATAAGGCCATAGCGCTCGCCGCGCACCGCCAGGTCTTTGGGATTCACCCAGCACACGATCCGTCTAGCGATGAGTCCCGCAACTTGCACGCAGAGCACTTTCGCCCCTTCCACCGTCTTGATCATCACGGCATTCTGCTCGTTCTTCACTGTCGCATGAGGCTTACTGGCCACCAGAAACAAACCGGGCCGGTACTGAACATCCTCAACGAGGCCTTCACACGGAATCCGGTTGATGTGCACGTCGAACACGTTCAAGAAAATGGAAATCCGAACTGAACGATCCTTCAGGTACCGGGGCTCGAATTCTTCTTCGACTGCAAGAACGACTCCGTCACCCGGGGCCACGACTAGTCCAGGTCCTTGGGGAATCACCCGCGGGGGGTTGCGGAAAAACCAGGACACGAAGAGGGTCAGAATGGCCCCCACGACCGCAACGGGCACCCATCCGAGCCACCATGCGATCAGTGTACTGCCAGCGGCAGCGCCGACGAAGGGAAATCCTTCTTTGGCAAAGGGAACACCGGCCGCACGATCCGCCACAGACCTCAACCCTCCATTAATTTTTTGATTTATCGACCAGCTGATCCTTCTTGAGCCACGGCATCATCGCTCGCAGTTTGGCGCCGACGCCCTCAATCGGATGCGCCTCGCCTTTGGCCAGCAACGCATTGTACACGGGACGATTCGCCTGGTTTTCCAATACCCATTCCTTGGCAAACTCGCCTTGCTGGATCTCACCGAGAATCTTTTTCATCTCCCGCTTGGTCTGCTCGGTGACGATGCGGGGCCCTCTCGTCACATCACCGTACTTTGCCGTCGTGCTGATTGAATACCGCATATTTGCGATCCCGCCCTGGTAGATCAGATCCACGATCAGCTTCACTTCGTGAAGACATTCGAAATACGCCATCTCGGGCGAATAGCCGGCTTCCACGAGGGTCTCATAGCCAGCCTGTATCAACGAGGTCAGGCCGCCGCAAAGGACGGCTTGTTCGCCGAATAAATCCGTCTCGGTTTCTTCCCGGAAATTGGTTTCGATGACGCCCGCGCGGCCTCCACCGATGGCGCTCGCATAGGCCAGACCCACCTGCTTGGTCGTGCCGCTGGGATCTTGATGGACCGCCAAGAGACAGGGAACGCCGCTGCCCTTCGTATACTCCGATCGTACCAAATGACCGGGACCTTTGGGAGCAACCATGAATACATTGATCGTCGACGGAGGTACGATCTGTCCGAAATGGATGTTGAATCCATGGCCGAACGCAAGGTACGAGCCCGGCTTCAAGTTAGGAGCGACCTCCTGCCGATAGAGGGCAGCTTGTGCCTCGTCAGGCGCCAGGATCATGACGACATCGGACGCTTTCACCGCATCGGCTACCGGCATGACCTTGAGGCCGCTCTGCTCAGCTTTGCGCCATGAACTGCCTTCGCGCAAGCCGACCACGACCGAGACTCCGCTTTCTTTCATGTTAAGGGCGTGGGCATGGCCTTGGCTGCCGTAGCCGATGACCGCTACTTTCTTGCTCGCGATTTGTTGAAGATCAGCATCCTTGTCATAGTAAATCTTCATCATGAACTCCCGGATGGCAAAAGGTTGATGCATGACGGCAGGCGGTGAGCCCGCCCCATTACTCGCGGGCGACTTTCTTGGGTTGCGTCGACGTGGTACGGAGCGGCTCCCGGGCAACGGCCACCCGCCCGGTCCTGGTCAATTCTTTGATGCCCAGCGGCTGCAGGAGATTGATGATCGCTTCGATCTTTTTCGGATCGCCCGTCACTTCAATCGTATAGGTCGCCGGCGTGGAATCGATGACATTGGCGCGAAAGATATCGGCGATCCGCAAGGCTTCGGCGCGGTCTTCCTGCCTGGTATGCACCTTGATCAGCGCCGTCTCACGCGAGACAAAATCGCTTTCGTTCAAATCCACGACTTTGATGACGTCGATCAATTTGTTGAGCTGTTTGACGATCTGCTCGACGATCCGCTCATCACCCGACGTGACGATCGTCATTTGAGACATGGACGGATCCAGAGTCGGTGCGACAGACAGGCTTTCTATGTTGAAACCGCGGCCGCTGAACAACCCGGCAATCCGAGACAGCACACCAAACTTATTCTCGACCGTCACTAAGATGATGTGTTCCATCGTTTCCGTCCTGAGTCCGTGCCGAGAATGAGGCCACAGGTCTCGGCAACGTGCCTGGGTCAGCCTCCTCTATGCCGTCAAGATTGTGTCTTTGTCCTGCGGAGTCACCTTGGCACCGCCGCTTTGTTTCTGTTTCAGCTCCGGCGGATCTTCCAAAATCATCTCGTGATTGCACCCGCCTGCCGGAATCATCGGGTAGACATTTTCATAAGGATGCGTGGGCACATCCACGATGACCGGTCCTTTGGCCGCGATGGCTTCCTTCAGTACATTGTCCAACTCGCTGACCTTTGACGCCCGCAAACCCATGGCGCCATATGCTTCGGCCAGCTTAACGAAATCCGGCGTGGTCCCCAGATAGCTCGAAGCATAGCGTCCCTCGTAGAAGAGATCCTGCCATTGCCGGACCATTCCGTGAAATCGATTGTTTAAGACGATGATCTTTACCGGGAGTTTATGCACGACCGCCGTCGCCATCTCCTGCATGTTCATCTGCACGCTGCCGTCACCTGCGATGCAGAGGACGAGCCGGCCGGGAAAGGCCGCTTGGGCCCCCATTGCAGCGGGAAATCCGAATCCCATCGTTCCGAGACCGCCGGAGGTCAACCAGCGATTCGGCTTGGCCATCTTGAAGTATTGCGCCGCCCACATTTGGTGCTGACCGACGTCCGTGGACACGATCGGATCAAGGTCCTTCGTCAGGTCGTACAGGCGTTTGATCACTTGCTGCGGCTTAATGGGTCCATCTGCCTCCTGCTGGTAGCTCAGCGGATGCCCATGCTCCCATTCGCGAATCTGGTCCCACCAGGCTTTGCGAAGTTCCTTCTGTTCACCATTCACCGTCGCCCTGAGAATCTGATTCAACTCGCGCAACACGGCCTTGCAATCCCCGACGATCGGAATGTCGACGTGAATGTTCTTCCTGATCGACGTCGGATCAATATCAATGTGGATAATTTTGGCGTAGGGACAGAACTCGGACACCTTCCCCGTCACCCGATCGTCAAAGCGCGCGCCGATTGCCACGACGAGATCCGAGTAGTGCACGGCCATGTTGGCTTGATATGTGCCGTGCATTCCCATCATTCCGAGAGAAAGAGGATGTTCGCCCGGAATGGCGCCCAACCCCATCAAGGTCATGTCGACAGGAATCTGCGTGAGTTCGGCCAATTCGATCAACTCTTTGGAGGCACCCGAGAAGATCACGCCGCCGCCGACGTAGAGAATCGGCTTCTTGGCCTTCATGATGGCTTCGGCGGCCTGTTTGACTTGCCACTTATTGCCTTCATAGGTCGGGTTGTAGCCCCGGATCGAAACGGAATTCGGATAGTTGAACTCCGCCTTGTCCAGTGAGACGTCTTTGGGAATGTCCACCAACACCGGTCCGGGACGCCCTGTGGTGGCAATGTAGAACGCCTCCTTGATGGTTGAGGCCAGCTCGTTTACGTCTTTCACGAGAAAGTTGTACTTCGTGCAGGGACGGCTCAGACCGACGTTGTCCGCCTCCTGGAAGGCATCGTTGCCGATCAAATTCGTCGGCACCTGGCCGCTGAAGCACACCAAGGGGACAGAATCCATGTAGGCATCAGCCAAGGCGGTAATCACATTGGTCATGCCCGGTCCCGACGTTACCAGACAGACACCCGCCTTGCCGGTGGCCTTGGCGTACCCTTCCGCCATGTGGCCGGCTCCCTGCTCATGGCGGGTCAACACCACCTCAATGTCCTTCTGTTGATACAGCATGTCGAAAATCTTGAGGACGACGCCTCCGGGCAGCGCGAAGAGGGTTTTCACGCCTTCGCGCTTAAGACATTCGATAAAAATTTCGGCGCCAGTCAGTTTCATGCGAGCCTCCTGTCCTCCCCGTGGCCATTCACAGATAGAGACACCTCAAGTCTGGCCGTCCGTGGATACACCATGACCTATACCCAGAAATATCTGAAAAATCAATGAGAAAGATCAGAGATCCTAGCATCACGATGGTGCCAGGTCAATAGGAAGCCCCACGCACAGCTCCCCACGATTGTCAAGATTGCGAAGGGCCCGGAAGGGCAGTAAAGAGCGCGGTGGAGAGGACCTATAAGCCGGATTCTGTACCGTCAAGGATTTGTTCCCCAACGGTGGTGATCATTTCTCTGGGATCCGAGTTGCCTCGAACCTCAAGCGACCTACCCGAAGACCTCGGCCGGGCCAGCCGGTCGCCGCGTTCCACAAGGAAGCGACAGCTGTCTTCCTATTTGGTCTTGCATCGAGCGACGCTTACCATGCCGGTGATGTCGCCATCCCCGCGGTGGGCTCTTACTCCACCGTTTCACCCTTACCTGATCCGCAGCGATTTGATTGGGGTCCCATCGCTTTGGCCATCGGCGGTTTGTTTTCTGTGGTGCCGGTGTCGGATCGCTCCGCCTGGGCGTTACCCAGCGCTCTGCCCATGAAGTCCGGACTTTCCTCTCGCGGCGTCACGCCACGAGCGATCACCCAGTCTTCTCCCTCGCGCGAACGTCAGTATAGAAAACAGCTGCCTCGGATGCAAGAAGGCGAAGGATCGATGCCGGTGCTAGCGACCGATAGGAGGCAATTCAGCAGCTGGAACGGCTGGTTTTGATTGATAGATCGCCATCGCTTCAGGCATCCATTTCTGCAGTTGGTCGATTCGGGTTTCGTGGCTTGGATGGGTCGACATGAACTCTGCTGGCGCGCCTCCTCCTGACATGCGTCCCATTCGCTCCCACAAAGCCACTGATTCTCGAGGGTCGTAGCCCGCGTCGGCGGCAAGGAGAATGCCGATGTAATCCGCTTCGGATTCATGTTTTCGGCTGAAGGGGAGCAACATACCAACTTGAGCGCCCACTCCCAACGCCGCCATTGTCGCCTGTCCCACCGCGGCGCTTCCTGTTCCGACGCCGGCCGCTGCACCCAGTACCTGCACCCCAATATTCGTCGCCTGTCCCTGACTCATTCGCTCGGCTCCATGACGCGCCAAGGCATGGACGACTTCATGCCCCATCACTGCGGCCAGACCCGCTTCCGTCTTCGCCATAGGGAAAATTCCCGTATAGACAGCCATTTTCCCGCCGGGAAGCGCAAAAGCGTTGGCCGTCTTATCGTCCTTAAACACCGTCACTTCCCACTGAAACTGCTGCGCCATCTCAGCGTACTTGGACCGTTTCGCCGCTTCGATGATCCGGGCGGCCACCCGCTTGACCGGTTCGATCTCACGCGGATCCTGCGACGGCCTCATCTTGGGATCGCTTTTCACCTGATCATACGCTTGTGCTCCCATTTGCATTTCATCCGACACCGACGTCATGAGAAACTGCGATCGACCCGTGTAAGGATTTGTCTCGCAGCCGCTCGTAAATCCAAGCGACACAGCGAGCGTGGTGCCGATCATCATCTCCGCATACCGCTTTATCCTCCAATCGCGCATCACTCTCTCCTCCATGGCTCAAAGGCGCTTGCCGTCAATGGATTTGACCGAGCTGTACTGCTCTGCTACATTAGCGCCTCGTAGTGAGATTTTCCACCGGCCGACGTGGCATCCCGGCAGGATGCTCCCGCATCCAAGCAGGGGAAGTCTACCTACTCACACACTCGGCGCCAGTACAAGCATCGACTACCTGCTCAGCACTTCACGACCGACAGGATGCCGTCCTCTTCCATCGAGCGCATAGGAATCGACGAATCGGGAAAGGGGGATTACTTCGGCCCGCTCGTCGTCGCCGCCGTGTTCGTCGATGCGACGACACAAGAGGAGCTCAGACTCATGGCGGTGCGGGACAGCAAGAAAATCTCGGACGGCCGCATTCTCGAGCTCGCCCCTGACATCAAGACGATCTGTCCGCACAGCGTGATCGCCATTGGCCCCCAAAAGTACAACGAGCTCTACGGGAAGATCCGGAACCTCAACCGTTTGCTTGCCTGGGGACATGCGAAGGCGCTTGAGACATTGCTCGAACGCGTGTCCTGTGAGCGTGCGATCTCGGATCAATTCGGTGACGAGCGGCTGATTCTCAACGCGCTCCAAGAAAAAGGACGACGCATCGTGCTTGAGCAGCGCACGAAGGCAGAATCGGATCTCGCCGTCGCGGCCGCCTCGATCGTGGCTCGGGCCGAATTTTTGTTGCGGCTCAAGCGCCTGTCGGATGAGATCGGCACGGTATTACCGAAAGGGGCGTCCCCTGCGGTGGAACTGGCAGGCAGGATGGTCGTGAAGAAGCACGGCCAAGAGCGGCTGGGAACGATCGCAAAGCTGCACTTCAAGACGACGAAAGCCGTTCTCGGAGAGGCAACAATCTAGCTCAAAGAGATTCGCCTGTCACACCGATTCTCCCACCTCGAGATCGGTCGGCTTCGTGTGATCCAGCGGCTTTTGGTCGGCCTGCGCTTCTCCCTCCCAGTACAGCATGCGGTGGCAATAGGGGCAGGTATGCAGATCCTGGGAACGTTTGACTTCCGCGATCAGTTGAGGAGGGATTTGCAGCCGGCATCCGGCACACATGCCGCCCTTGATGGCCGCCAGGGGTTGATCCTTTCTGGAGGCTTTTAACTTTACATAGCGGGCGAGCAACGCCGGTTCGACCTTCGCGGAGCGCTCCCGCTGCTGCACTTCCAGCTCAGCCAGTTCCGCCGACAGCTTCCGGTCCAGCTCGTCGAGCACCTGCTTTTCCTTATTGAACGCCTGCTCGGCGACTCGAACCTTTTCCTGTGCGTCTTTGGCTGTCAGTTGGAGTTGTTCGATTCTCTCCATGCAAGCCAAAACCTTGTCTTCAATTTCGGACTTCTTTTTGTTGGCCATCTGCAATTCGAAGAGGTGGGCCTGATATTCCTTGTTCGTCTTCAGTTCGGACAACCGCGCGCGCATTTTGTCGGTGTGGGCATCCTGCGCTTCCACGTCTTTTTCATGCGAGCGCCGCTCCTTGACCGAGGCTTCGACCGCACCACTCGTGTCCTGGAGCGACTGCTTGGCCTCGCGCAGGGGCGCTTCAACCGGATGGAGTCGTTCGGGGATCTTCCGGCGCTGCTCGGTGATCTCCATGATGCGAAGATCAAGCTTTTGCAGTTCAATGAGGGGAGACAGATTCTGGTTCAATGCACTCCCATGTCTGAGCTTCAGGAAGGAAGGATATGCGATTCCAGTTGCCGGTCCACTGGTGGGCCCACTAGGACTCGAACCTAGGACCAGCTGATTATGAGTCAGCCGCTCTAACCACCTGAGCTATGGGCCCCCACATGGGGAACACCTCGGCTCCGGCTCAGGGTGAGGTCGAGATCGGGATCAGACTCGACAGCCTTCCATCAGCTCAGCCTTGACCGCAGCCTCGACGTCAAACCGATTCTAGGCCCGAGCGGGAGACAGAGTCAAATCATCCGTCATGTCTCACAAGCTCTCCACGAAACTCCTGAGCTTCTTGCTGCGGCTCGGATGCCGTAGCTTGCGCAAGGCTTTGGCTTCGATCTGCCGGATGCGCTCGCGGGTCACCTCAAAGTCCTGCCCGACCTCCTCCAGCGTATGATCGGTGGCTTCGCCGATGCCGAATCGTTTGCGCAACACCTTTTCTTCACGCGGCGTCAGCGTTTCCAGCGCGCTGTTGATTTGGCGTTGCAAATCATAACGGATGGCTGCCTCCAACGGAGAAATGGCCTTCTTGTCCTCGATGAAGTCACCCAAGTGGCTGTCTTCCTCTTCACCGATGGGGGTTTCCAGTGAGATCGGCTCACGGGCGATCTTCAAGATCTTCCGGACTTTATCGAGAGGCAGATCCATCCGCTCCGCGATCTCCTCTGGGGTCGGTTCACGGCCGAGCTTTTGCACTAGGTGGCGGGACGTCCTGATCAATTTATTGATCGTTTCGATCATGTGAACGGGAATACGGATCGTCCGGGCCTGGTCTGCAATGGCGCGCGTGATCGCCTGGCGGATCCACCACGTGGCGTACGTGCTGAATTTGTATCCGCGTTTGTATTCGAACTTGTCGACGGCCTTCATCAGTCCGATGTTCCCTTCCTGGATCAAGTCCAGGAACTGGAGACCGCGATTCGTATACTTCTTCGCGATGCTGACGACGAGCCGCAGATTCGCCTCCACGAGTTCGGCTTTGCCTCGCTTGACCTTTTCCTCCGCCACATCCAGATGCTTGACCGCGTCCTTGATTTCTTCTCCGGAAACCAAGGCCTCCTCGGTCTCCAATTGGCGGATGCGGCTCTTTGCAGCCTGGTACAATTTTTTGATGTCCTGGAGGGTCTCTTCCGACACACCGGTTTTCCGTTTGACTGCCTGAAAATCTTTTCGATCCCGGCACAGTCTCCTCAGCAGTTCGGCCCCCGCTTCACCGCCCACGCCGACGCGCCGCTGGCAACTGACGATCTCCCGCTCCGCCGTCCGGATTTGGATCGCCATTTCCCGGACCCGCTGCACCATTCGATCCTTCAGGACGCCGTGCAGATTCACGGCTTCCATTTTGTCCACAACCTGCTCGCGGATCGCGTCGATCTGCTTTTTGATCTTCTTCAGCTTTGCGGGATCTTTTGTCGCCTGGCGGGATTTTTCATACAGCCCCTTGAGCGACGTTGACACCTTACGGACGATGTTCAGGCCTTCCAAGGTCTTGAGCCGTAATTCCTCGTAGTCCCGTTCGACTTCCTCTTCTTCGAAGTCTTCTTCCGTTTCCTGTATCGGCACGATTTCGCGAACATCGATCTTGCCGTTCTTGAGCTGATCGCGGAGCGAAAGGATGAATTCGATCGTCATCGGCATGCCGTAGATGACAAACGCGATATCCCGTTTCCCCTCCTCGATGCGCTTGGCGATTTCGATCTCGCCTTCGCGGCTCAGCAGCGCAACGCTCCCCATTTCCTTGAGGTAGAGCCTCACCGGATCGTCCGTACGGCTCAGTGCACCCGGTGTCAGGTCGATCTCCTTTTCACTGTCTTCCGCTTCGCTTTCCTCGGTGTCTTCGCTGGCCTCCTCCTGATCGGGAGCGCTTCGGCTTTTTTGCTGACGTTCACCTTCCGGGGCATCAACAATTTCGATGTCCATTTCGCCGAACATCGTCATAATGCTGCCGAACTGCTCGGAAGAGACCACTTCGGCAGGCAACGTGCTGTTCAACTCGTCGTAGGTCAGAAATCCCTTCTCCTTACCGATCGAGATCAATTTCTTCACTTCCACGAGCAATTCTTGTTTCGCCATACTTACTCCTTACTTACTCCCTTCACCAAAGAAAGCACTCCTCCAGGACGACCGGCCTTTTGCAGCCGCATTTCATTGACACGGGCATTCAAGACCCTGGCGTCTTCGATCCGTCCTTCACGCTCAGCAGCCTTGAGCTGCGTGATCAGGTCACGCAGCACGGCTTCAGCCCGCTTTCGATCGATGGTATCGAGGCAGCCCTGGATATGCGCGCGGGCGTCGTCAAAATGCTGTTCTCGCATCGACAATTCCGTGGCGAGCGGTCCGCAGTCGGAATCGTCGGCGACGATATCAAGCAACCGGCGGAGTCCCACGCGACCGTCCGGCTCAAGATTTGCCAGCGCCGTTTCAACGATTCGGCGGCAGGCTGGAATCGAAAACGCTTCGGAACGCAACCGACGGACGTCGGCGGCGGACAACTGGCCATGCAGCAATAGATAGACCAAGTCTCGTTCCTCCGGAGCCCCCTTCGATGAGGTAGCCGGCGGAGCCTCGCTCTTGGGCACAGGCGAACGCGGCGGATGTTTGTCCCGCAAAGCCGGATACCGATCGATGAGCCGCTGCTGATTGATACCGAAGCGTTCGGCGACCAGACGAATCCGCTCTTCCCGTTCGATGGGATGCTCGCTCTTCTGCAAGATGCGCAAGATTTCGTCCACGCTTTGGATCCGCCCTTCCATCGTACTGCTCTCGGCGGTCTTCACACTCTGCTCAAGAGCAAAATCCAGTAAACTCGGGGCCTGTTGTTCCAAGCGGGTGAACGCGTCCAGCCCTTCTTTCCGAACGTAGGTGTCGGGATCTTCACCGGCGGGCAATGTCACCACCTTCACGCCCAATCCGCTGTTGACGAAGAGATCCAAACCCCGCAACGCCGCCCGCACACCGGCCGCATCGGGGTCGAAAAGCAACACGACTTTTGAGGCAAACCGCCGGAGAACCTGAACATGTTCAAGTGTGAGGGCGGTCCCCAGGGTCGCCACCGTGTGAGTCAAACCTGCTTGGTGCAAGGCGATCGCATCGAAGTAGCCTTCCACGACGATGACCGTCTTCGTGCGGCTGATGGCCTCGCGGGCGACATCAAGAGCAAAGAGCGTTTGTCCTTTCTTGAACAAGGGCGTATCCGGAGAATTTAAATATTTGGGTGTTCCGTCGCCGAGGACGCGGCCGCCGAATCCGACGACGCGCTTACGCAGGTCGGTGATGGTGAACATGACCCGCGCGCGGAAGCGATCGTAATAACCGGTTCCGTTGTCCCGCGCGATCACCAGGCCGGCTGTAGCCATGTCTTGCTGCGTGTACCCCTGCTTGCTGAGCCACTTGATCAATCCGTCCCATTCCCCCGGCGCGACTCCGATGGCGAATCGCTCGATCGTCGCCTCCTGAATGCCTCGCCCAGCCAGATAAGTTCGCGCCTCAGCTCCCTGGCGATCGTTCTGCAAATTCTGTTGAAACCATTGTGCAGCGATCTGGTTGAGCTGTTCGAGGCGATGGCCCTGGGCGTTCTGAGGCCCTGAACCGGAGACTGCGTCCTGAACCTCAATCCCGACCTTGCGACCGAGATCCCGGACCGTTTCCGGAAAACTTGCTCCGGTGATCCTGGTCAAAAACGTGAATACATTGCCTCCTGCGCCACAGCCAAAACAATGAAAGATCTGCCGGCTGGAGCTGACGGTGAACGATGGAGTTTTTTCTTGGTGGAAGGGGCAGAGGCCCTTCAAATTCTGACCGGCACGGGCCAGGCTGACATGCTGTCCGACAATCTCGGCGATGTCGATCCGGTCCTTGATTTGATTGATGACATCATCAGAAATCAGGCCTCGACCCATGGGAGACGCAGCTCCTCACTCCCCCAAACCTGGTGGGGCTGGTACGCGTAAGTGATCGAAAAAATTGACCGGTCAGGTTAACAGACAGACGGGAAATCTGTCAACGACGGAGGGATGCCTGAGATTAAGGCGCCTGTTATCCCGGCGGCCAAGTCATGTGTCGTCCGCCTAACATGTGCAGATGGACATGAAACACCGTTTGGCCGGCGTCCGGTCCCGTATTGGTCACAATGCGATAGCCGGATTGCGCAATGCCCTTTTGTTTCGCGACCTTGGTGCAGGTGAGCAGCAATTGAGCCACCAGGGCGGAATCGTATTCTCCCAGGTCCCCCACCGCCCGAATATGGTGTTTGGGAATAATAAGTGTGTGTACGGGAGCCTGCGGATTGATGTCATCGAAGGCCAAGGTGTGGTCGTCCTCATAGACAATCTTGGCGGGAATGTGTTTTTGGACGATCTGACAAAACAGGCACTCGTTCATTGGGGCCTCATGTCTGCCGTTTGAGACCGGACTTGCCGTACCGTGCACCCAGCTCTTGATACACCTCTTGCAGAGAGACGCCGTGATAACCCAAGACCATCAGGGTATGGAACAACAAATCGGCGACTTCATAGATAATCTCGTCTCGCTTGCCCCCTTTTGCGGCGATGAGGACCTCGCCGGCTTCCTCTGCCACTTTTTTGAGAATCTTATCGTGTCCGCCCTCGAACAGCTTGGACGTATAGGAACCGGGTTGGGGTTGGGCGCGGCGCTCTCCAATGATCCGCAGAACGCTTTCAAGGATTCCACCGAACGCTTCCGATGACTTGTGCTCATCGGCGGAACCGGCTCCATCCAGCTTCGAGAAAAAGCAGGCTCGCTCTCCGGTGTGACACGTGGGGCCGAGCGGTTGTGCCTTGACCAGGATCGTATCCCGATCACAATCGACGAACACCTCTTTAACGAGCAACTTGTTGCCGGAGGTTTCACCCTTTTCCCATAATGTCTGCCGTGAACGGCTCCAAAAATGTACCGATTTTGTTGATAACGTTTTCGTCAGCGCTGCTTCATTCATGTATCCGAGCATGAGGACGGTCCCATCCAACCAATCCTGCACGACAGCCGGAACCAACCCCTGAACGTCGAATTTGAAATCGCTAGTGGTCATGCAGGCCACACATCCTTCGCCTGTTGATACAGGCACCCGACAGCCCCAGCAACGCGAGAGATCGACCCTGCGAGGGCCGCGAGAAGGGTTTTTCAACCCTCTGTCATACGCACAGGCACTCCGCGACTCAGCAAATAGGCCTTCGCTTGCGGAATGGTAAAGGTCCGAAAATGAAAAATCGAGGCCGCCAGCACAGCATCCGCCTTACCAGTGACGAAACCGTCGTACAAATGATCGAGCGAGCCGACGCCTCCGGACGCGATCACGGGGATCGACACGCGGTCTGAGACTGAAGCCGTCAGGTCTAGATCGTAGCCCCGCTGCCGGCCATCTTCGTCCATACTCGTCAATAAAATCTCGCCCGCCCCGTACCGTTCCATTCTCTGGGCCCAGTCGATGGCATTCAAACCAGTCGGCTTTCGTCCGCCGTGCGTGAACACCTCCCACGACGACGATGCCGTTCGCTTGGCGTCAATGGCCACGACGATGCATTGTGTGCCAAACCGTTCGGCCGCCTCCTTGACGAACTCGGGCCGCTCCACGGCAGCGGTATTGATACTGACCTTGTCGGCCCCGGCATTCAACAAGTGACGGATGTCGTCGAGCGCCCGCACCCCGCCGCCGACCGTGACCGGCATGAAAACCCTGGCAGCCGTCCGTTCCACCACGTCGATGATCGTCTTTCGGTTTTCATGCGACGCCGTGATGTCGAGAAAGCAAAGTTCGTCTGCACCCTCGCGATCATAGACCGCCGCCACTTCCACCGGATCGCCGGCATCTCGAAGATTGACGAAGCTCACGCCTTTGACGACACGGCCGTCTTTCACGTCAAGACATGGAATGATGCGCTTGGTCAGCATACGCTCGCGCTGCCCATCTACGCTTGCCCGTTACCCATCGACGCCGCGAAGGGCGGCGACCGCCTCGCGATAGTTCAGCTTTCCGTCATACAGCGCCTTTCCCACGATCGCGCCTTCCACTCGAGGACCCAGCGACTGGACGGCCTTCAGGTCCTCTATTTTGGAGATTCCACCGGAGGCAATCACGGGAAACGCAGAACACGCCACGATTTCCTTCAAGGCAGCGATGTTCGGTCCGTTCAGCATGCCATCCCGCGCAATGTCGGTATAAATGACGGCACCCAGCTCGAACCCGGCCAACTCGGTGAGCAGATGCGTCGCCGTCGTGTCCGACAGCGACGTCCATCCATTTACCGCCACTTTGCCGTCACGAGCATCCAAGCCGAGCAGTATCCTCTGGGGAAACTCTTGACAGGCCTGTTGTAGGAAAGCCCGGTCGGTCAATGCCGCTGTGCCGAGCACAATGCGGGAGATGCCGGCTTTGAAATACCGCCGGACTGTTGTCATGTTCCGAATTCCGCCGCCGACTTGAACCCGGACCGGCGCCGAGTGGATGACAGCCTCGATCTGCGGCAGGTTCCGAGGTTCCCCTTCTACTGCCCCGTTCAGATCGACGAG
This sequence comes from uncultured Nitrospiraceae bacterium, assembly GCA_963794505.1. Classification (GTDB taxonomy): domain Bacteria; phylum Nitrospirota; class Nitrospiria; order Nitrospirales; family Nitrospiraceae; genus Nitrospira_C. The sequence goes on along the minus strand of CAWCEG010000066.1, from coordinate 76,836 downwards.
GTGAATGATCGTCGCCCCGGCATTTACCCACTGTTTTGCCATTGATGACACGTCGGTGCCATACACCGTTTCAGCGGCCATATCGCCTTGACGCAACCGGACGCAACGTCCATCCTTCAAATCAATCGCCGGGATGACTACCATGGGTTAGTCTTCCCCTATCCCGAACGGAAACGTTTTGAGCACTTTCTCCGTCCCATACTGCGCTAATTCCTCGGCCGTCACAAAGCCTCCACCATGCTGGATGAATCCGATAAAGTCCTCGATCAACGGCTTCTGCCGTTCATAATAATTACCGACCCAGAGTACTTGTCCGTCTGACGCCACCGCTTTCACTTCAAATCCCACCGTAGCCGGTGGATTCGCGCCCATCCGGCTTCCGGACCGCTCTTGGTAGACCAGGACCTGCCCGAGTAGTGCGGCATCGGCTTTGAGCTTTGCTGCCAGCTCAGCTGCCTCGGCTTCCGGCGTCGCCTTGGAGGTCTTTTGGGATGACTTGACCGCAACCCTGGCAGATTCGGTGGGCGAGAGCATGACGACACCCTGCCGATCTTTCAGTCGCGACCAAAACAACTGTGTCACCTTCTCGGCCGCATACCCCGGGACGCTGGTAGTTTGTCTCAGTTGTGGTTCAACGTTGGACGGGATGCCCAACGAAATATCCGACCGCTGGACACTTTGCGGCGTTGAGAGATACATGTCTCCCGCGTCACGGAGCTGCGGAGTCGTCAACGTGGTAAATGGCAACACCGCAATGCTCCGGATTTGATACCGAGGCAGTTCACTCGACGTCTGGGCCGTGACCTTGGAACCGCTACAGGCGGAGCCGAGGATCAAGACCAAGGCAAGGGTCGCCGTTGAGAAGCCGCGTTCTGCCCCGCCGATGCTATGCACGCCAGGCCCCAAAATTCTTCATCAAACGCAAGCCTACTGATTGGCTCTTTTCTGGATGGAATTGGCAAGCCACGATATTGTCCTTCCATATGGCCGACACGAATGGAGCGCCGTAGGTCGTTGTCGTAGCTGTGACGGCTGGATCAACCGGCTCGACGAAGTAGGAATGCACGAAATACCAATTCGAGCCGGCGGCGACGTCGGCAAAGAGCGGACACGCCCGCTCGACGTTGACCTGGTTCCATCCCATATGTGGGATCTTCAGCGCAGGATCCGAGACGAACCGCTTCACTTGGCCCGGAATGATATTGAGCCCCTTGTGCACACCGAATTCCTCACTTTCCGTGAACAAGAGTTGAAGCCCCAAGCAGATTCCCAGGAATGGCTTGCCCGATTGAACGGTGGATCGTATGGGCTCAACCAAATCAAATCGCTCCAAGTTGGCCATACAATCGCCGAAGGCTCCTACACCGGGGAGGACGACATGCCCGGCACTCTTGATCGTCGCGCGATCGCGCGTCACCACCGCCTGGTGCCCCACGGACTCGAAGGCCTTCCAGACGCTGCGCAAATTCCCCATGCCGTAATCAATAATGGCAATCATGGGTCATCAAGAAGTCTCGCCACCTGCCACGCTCGGATCGTAACAATACCGCAATCGGCTTCGGCCCCGCCACTCGGCTCGTAAACAGAAGGGCAGGTTTCCCTTCGGAAACCTGCCCCTTAAAACAACCACTATCCTCTGCAATTTGCGGGTGGCGCCGATCTGGGCGCCCAACCACCCGCAGCGGGGTCCCCACACCGGGCGGGTGCGAGGATGGTTGGGCTGATCGGTGACAGGACCCGCGAAGCCCTACAACATCCCCTTGGTCGAAAGCACTTTTCCCGCCAATCGCTCTTCCAAGATCGTCGCCTGATCAAGAGCCTTCGCTGTCGCTTTGAAGATGGCTTCCATAATGTGATGCGGGTTGCGTCCATACATCAGATTGACATGGAGGTTCAAGCCGCCATGGGTCACGAAGGCCTGAAAGAAATCTTCGAAGAGCCCAAGGTCGAAGGCTTTGATTTTACGGTCCGGCAAATTGACGTTGTAAACGAGGAACGGCCTCCCGCTGAGATCGACGGTGACTTGCGCCAAGGTTTCGTCCAGTGGTGCCGAAGAAAATCCGAATCGTTTGATGCCGGCCTTTTCTCCCAGGGCATGATGGAGCGCCTTGCCCATGACAATCCCGACATCTTCCACTGTATGGTGTTCATCGATGTCGAGATCGCCCTTGGCCTGTACAGTGAGATCAAAAAAGCCATGCTTGGCCAACAACTCAAGCATGTGGTCGAAAAACCGGATGCCCGTGTCAATCTTGCTCTCTCCGCTGCCGTCCAACGTCCACTCGACTCGAATGTCGGTTTCCTTGGTCGCACGATGCAGCGAGGCCTGTCTGGGAGCGGCATCTTTTTTCATGTGAACCTACTTTGGGCGGATTTGGCATGCGCATCGAACCCTTCGATGGACGCCAGGCGAATAAGGTGATCCTTCACTTTGCTCAATTCTTCTTTCGTGTAATACACGATGTTGCTGATCTTCGTATAGTCATGGATAGACAAAGCGGAAAAGAACCGAGCGGTAGCCCCAGTCGGCAAGACGTGATTCGGCCCCGCGATGTAGTCCGCCACGGAGGGCGGGGTATAGCGCCCCAAGAACAATGCGCCGGCATGTCGAATTTTCTCCAGATAATCGAACGGTTCGTCCACCGACAGCGTGAGATGTTCGGCCGCGATCTCGTTCGCCACATCGATCGCTTCGTCCATCGTCGTGACCACGAAGACGACCGAATATTTCCCGATGGATTTCGCCGCGATTTTCTCGCGCTGTAATCCCTTCAGTTGTTTTTCCACGAGAGCGACGGTCTCTTTGGCGAGCGAGGCGGAAGTCGTCACCAACCAGACTTGAGCCTCCTCATCGTGCTCCGCTTCGCAGAGCAAGTCAGCCGCCACATGAGCCGGTTTGGCATCGTTGTCTGCGACGACCAACAACTCGCTCGGCCCCGCCACCATATCAATGCCGACGGTCCCGTACAACATGCGTTTCGCCGTGGCGACATAGATGTTGCCCGGCCCGACGATCTTGTCGACTTTTGAAATGGTTTTCGTGCCGAACGCCAGCGCGCCGATCGCCTGCACACCGCCGACCCGATAAATCTCAGTCACACCGGCAATGTCCGCCGCTACGAGCAAATAGGGATTGATGCCGCCTTTATGAGGGGGTGTGCACATGACGATCCGCTTCACCCCCGCCACCTTTGCCGGAATGGCGCTCATCAGAACGGTGGAAGGATAGACGGCTTTGCCGCCCGGCACATACACGCCGACGGCATCGAGTGGAGTCACGACCTGCCCTAAGGTCGCCGCCCCATCCTGATACATCCAGGTTTTGGTTCGTTGGCGCTCGTGGAAGGCAATAATCCGTTGTGCGGAGAAACGCAAGGCGTCGCCTTCCTCTTTTCGAATATGATAATAGCTTTCTTTGATTTCTTCGGGAGAGATTTTCAGCTGGGTCAGCGCGAGTGACAGCTTGTCGAATCGCTTGGTGAAGCGGAGAACCGCTTTATCACCACCGCGCTCCACAGCTTCCAGGATAGCCCTCACGGGCTTCTCAACTGCCGCACCTTGAACCCGCGAACGCCCTGCCACCTTTTTCAAGGTGGGGAGGAACGCCCGATCTGTCGAGGCAACGATCTTCATGTCCGCATCCGTTTGGCCTTCCGACCCGCAGACCGCGCCGGCTTTAACGAGGCCGCTCTACGAGAAGGTGCAGGGAGGGCGCAGGCATGCCGGAGTTTGCTGAGCAACTCCGCGACGGCCTGGTGTTTCAATTTGAGACTAGCTCGGTTGACAATAAGGCGTGCCGTCGACCGGGCGATGCACTCGACTTCAACGAGGCCATGGGCTTTGAGCGTATTACCTGTTTCAACCAGGTCGACGATGCGATCGGCCAGTCCGACGATCGGCGCCAGTTCAATCGAGCCGTACAGCTTGATGATTTCGACCGGCACGCCGCGCTGATTGAAATAGCGCTCTGTAATCTTCGGGTATTTAGTGGCGACGCGGATTTTTGACGAGAGCCGGTCGCGTGGTACTTGCCCTCGAAAAGCGGCGACCGCAATTCTACACGCTCCGAACCCTAAATCCAATGGCTCGTAGACGTCGCTGTCCTGTTCAAGCAACACGTCCTTGCCGACCACACCCACGTCTGCCGCTCCGTGTTCCACGTAGGTGGGCACATCGGCTGGCCGCACGATCAGAAACGTCATACCGATTTCCGGGCAGGGGAACAGCAAGCGGCGGCTATCGGCCGCCGGCTGCGCGGCGCCATATCCTGCCTTCGCAAACAACTTGAGCGTCGGCTCGATTAACTTCCCTTTGCAAAGTGCAATCGTCAGCATCCCCTATCCTTTTCGCCGCTCAATGACGGCGCCGAGAGCCCGGAGCTTCTCTTCGATTCGTTCGTAACCGCGGTCGAGATGATACACCCGCAGCACTTCCGTGGTCCCTTCCGCCGCCAGGCCCGCGAGGACCAATCCGGCGCTGGCACGTAAGTCGGAGGCCATGACTGGAGCGCCCGCAAGACGTTCGTGCCCCGTGATGACGACACGATTGCCCTCCACGCGAATATCCGCGCCCATGCGGCGCAGCTCCTCCACATGCATGAAACGGCTTTCAAACACGGTTTCCGTAATGATGCTCGTGCCCTCCGCCACCGACATGAGCGCAACCATCTGCGCCTGCATATCTGTCGGGAAACCGGGGAAAGGCAGCGTCCGGACATCGATTCCCTTCAATCGCCCCCGCTTCGACGCATCAATGTGGACCCGTTCTTTTTCGACCCGAAGGGAGACGCCGGCTTCCGCAAGCTTGTTCAGTAACGGTTCCAGATGGTCCGGGCGACACCGGTTGACTGAGACCGATCCTTTTGTAATGGCTCCCGCGACCACATACGTTCCGGCCTCGATGCGGTCCGGAATGACCTCATGATCGCTTCCCCGCAGCTCCCGCACGCCTTCGATGGTGATGACATCGGTTCCTGCTCCGGCTATTCTTGCTCCACGCTTGACGAGAAAATCCGCCAGATCGACGATTTCCGGTTCCTTGGCGGCGTTCTCAATCACGGTGGTTCCCTGGGCAAGTGAGGCCGCCATCATTAAGTTTTCAGTCCCCGTCACCGTCGGTACATCACAGTAAATCGCGGCACCTTTGAGCCGTTTGGCTTTGGCTCGAATGTACCCATGTTCGATTGACACTTCGGCACCGAGCTTGGCCAAACCCGCAAGATGCAAATTCACCGGGCGCGAGCCGATCGCACAACCGCCCGGCAAGGACACAACGGCCTCTCCCCATCGGGCGACCAGTGGACCAAGCACCAGCACCGAGGCACGCATGGTCTTGACCAATTCATAGGGTGCCTGTGTCGATTGAATGACGTCGGCCTTGATGACGGCGCGGTTCCCTTCATGATGCACTTCCGCACCCAAGATACCGAGCAGCTTGCCCATCGTAACCACATCCACGACGCGCGGGACATTGCTGATGACGCACTCGCCGCCGCCGAGAATGGTCGAGGCCAGAATCGGCAGTGCGGAGTTCTTGGCTCCGCTGACCTGAACCTCCCCCTGAAGCACATGGCCGCCTGAGATGACGATTTTGTCCATACTGTTGTCTGCCCCCTATTCTGCCCGCCGGATAATCAGAATCCGGTTGATGCCAGCTTCATCCCGCACGACCTCCACCCTTTCGTAATCCGGCATCCTCTCGATTTTCGAACAGAGGTCGACGCTCTGGCCCTCTCCAACTTCCATGGCAAGCAATCCCCCCGGCATCAGGTAGGAGACCGCTTCGTTAAGCAGCCGCTCGTGCACTTCTGTTCCTTTAGGGCCTGCAACGAGTGCCAGCCGAGGCTCATAACGGCTCACTTCTGGTTGAAGCCCGGCCCACTCGGATTCGCGGACGTAGGGAGGGTTTGCGAGAATGGCATGCATCGTACCTTCCAGGCCCGAGCCGCTCAAAGGAGCCAACAAATCTCCGTGCAGCCAGGTGATCGATGAGTCGACAGCGTGACGACGTGCATTGCGCATGGCGGTCTCAAGTGCTTGCGTCGAGATATCTGTCGCGACAATCTTCCCGTGGGGACTCGACCGAGCCAGCGTCACGGCCAAACACCCGGACCCAGTGCCGACATCCACGAGTGCTAGAGGCGTGCGTTGTGGCAGGCGGCGGATGATCTCTTGTGCCAGCAACTCGGTTTCAGGGCGGGGAATGAGAACGGTCGGATTGACTTCAAACTCAAGGCCACAGAATTCCTCTGTGCCCAGAATGTACTGAAGGGGCTCTCGAGCAACCCTTCGGGTTACATAATCGTTTAATCTCGATGTCTCACGGTCAGTGAGCGACCGTTCGCGGTCAACGATTTGATGCAATCCCCTGATACCCAGCGCGTGCTCGATCAACCATAAGGCTTCCTGCTCTGCTGAATCGACTCCGGCAGCCTGCAGCCGACGGCGCGTTTCCACCACTACGGAACCAAGCGTGCAGCATTGCGCCGTTGCGTCTTTGACCGGTGAACTCATGAGGCCTCCGCCGCAGCAGCATGATCGCGTTGGGCACGCAACCCCTCGACCAATTCGTCCATATCACCTTCCAACACTTGTTCCAACTTGTGTAATGTCAATCCGACGCGATGGTCCGTGACACGGTTTTGGGGGAAATTATACGTGCGGATTTTTTCGCTGCGATCCCCGGTGCCGACCTGAGCCTTGCGGGTTTGGGCGATTTCGGCCTCCTGTCGTTCCCGCTCTGCTTCGACGATTCTGGCGCGAAGCGTCCGCATGGCTTTTGTGCGGTTCTTCAGTTGCGAGCGCTCGTCTTGGCAGGACACCACGACGCCGGTGGGAATGTGAGTGATGCGCACGGCGGAGTACGTCGTATTCACGCTCTGACCACCGGCACCCGATGAACAAAAGGTATCGATCCGCAGGTCTTTCGGATCGATTTGCACATCCACTTCATCAACTTCCGGCATGACCGCAACGGTGACCGTCGAGGTATGGATCCGGCCTGCCGCCTCGGTCACGGGCACTCGCTGAACACGATGGACTCCGCTTTCATACTTGAACAAGCCATAGCCGCCCTTGCCCTCGATGACGGCAATGACGGTCTTGTATCCTCCCTTGCCGGTTTCCGAGGCCTCGACCATATCGACTTTCAACTTGTGCCGTTCTGCGAACTTGACATACATCCGGAACAGATCTCCGGCAAATAAGGCGGCCTCATCCCCACCGGTACCGGCTCGAATCTCCAAGAACAGATTTTTATCATCCCGAGGATCCTTCGGTGTCAAATGATCCAGCACCTGCACTTCGAGCGCACCCCTCTCTGCCTCGAGCTGTGCGGTCTCTTCGGCTGCGAGCGAGTGGAGATCGGCGCCGGCCGAGGGATCCGACAACAGATGTGCGGCCTCCTCCAATTGCTTCAGTACGTCCTGATACCGCCGAAACAGCTGCGCGACCCCTTCCAGTTCCGTGCGTTCTTTCGTCAACTTGACCAGCAGGACAGGCTGGCTGATCACGGACGGATCCATGAGTTGAGTCGTCAACTCGTCATGTCGATTGGCCGCCGATTCCCATTTTCTCAACAATCCCGCTTCCATCAGAATCCTCGTTCGCACGGGCTCTGGACACAAAAAAAGAGACCCTGCCTCTGCGAAGCAGGGTCTCTCATATGTTCATGAACCCGACTACTTGCCCTTCTTCGCGTACTTCTTCTTGAACCGTTCGACCCGCCCTTCGGTATCGACGATCTTTTGAGTGCCGGTAAAAAAGGGATGGCAGCTCGAGCATATGTCGACGTTGATGTCCCCAACGGTCGATCTGGTCTTATAGCTGTTGCCGCAGGCGCAATGAACTGTCGCCTCTCTATATAACGGATGAATACCCTTCTTCATGATTCCACTCCTGGAGGCAGGGCCTCACGCCTCCGCCTATTCGAAGGCGCGTCACTTTAACCTGTGCTGACCGAGAGATACAAGCGCTCAGCGGTTCATGGATTGCAAGAATTCCTGGTTGGTCTTCGTGCCGTGCACCTTATCCATCAGGAATTCCATTGCTTCCATCGTGCCCAGAGGGCTCAGGACCTTGCGTAAAATCCACATCTTATTGAGACGATCCTTATCCACCAGCAACTCTTCTTTTCGGGTGCCGGATTGGCTGATATCGATAGCCGGGAAGATCCGCTTGTCGGCCAACCGGCGATCGAGGTGGACCTCCATATTACCGGTGCCCTTAAACTCTTCGAAGATCACGTCGTCCATACGGCTGCCGGTATCCACCAGCGCAGTCGCCATAATCGTCAGACTGCCGCCGTTTTCTATATTGCGCGCAGCGCCAAAGAACCGCTTCGGCCGCTGCAAGGCGTTTGAGTCGAGACCGCCCGAGAGCACTTTACCGCTTGGAGGCGCAATCGTATTGTATGCACGCGCCAGACGGGTGATGCTATCCAGCAGGATGACGACGTCCTTCTTGTGTTCAACCAACCGTTTTGCCTTTTCGAGCACCATTTCGGCGACCTGAGCATGCCGTTGGGCCGGCTCGTCGAACGTTGAGCTGATGACTTCGGCTTTGACCTGCCGTTGCCAGTCCGTGACCTCTTCGGGACGTTCATCGATCAGGAGGACAATCAAGGTCACTTCTTTGTGGTTCTTCAGGATCGCCCGCGCGATCGCTTGAAGCAACATCGTCTTGCCCGTGCGAGGCGCCGCGACGATCAACCCCCGCTGTCCCTTTCCGATGGGGGTCGTCAGATCCATGACACGCGTGCAGTATTCTTCTCGATCGAACTCGAGTTGAATGCGCTCTTCCGGATAAAGGGGCGTCAGGTTATCGAAGAGGATCTTGTCGCGTGCCACCTCAGGGTCTTCGAAATTCACCTTCTCGACCTTGAGGAGCGCAAAATAGCGTTCACTTTCCTTCGGGGGTCTGATCTGACCGGAAACGATATCGCCGGTCCGTAGGTTGAAGCGGCGGATCTGCGAGGGAGAAATATAGATGTCATCAGGACCGGGCAGGTAATTGGAATCGGGAGCCCGCAAAAAACCAAATCCGTCCGGCAGGGTCTCCAGGACCCCCTCTCCGAAGACCACGCCATTCTTCTCCGTCTGGGCCTGAAGGATGGCAAAGATCAATTCCTGCTTTCGGAGATTCGCAGCGCCTTCGATTTTCAGGTCGCGGGCGACGTCGTTCAGATCGGCGATGGTTTTCTGCTTCAAGTCGGCAAGATGCATAACTTCTCCCTTAGTTTGTGCCATACATATCCTCTAGCTCGGGGGTAATGGTCAAAGACAAGTGTCGCCGCGGAATATGAACAACCATTGAAAACGGTGCGCACTGACGGTTCGATCGTGAGTTGGCTATTGTGTGTTTGCTAGAGGAGATGTGCCGTGAAGGGCGTGTCCGTTACGACCATCGTGGATGCGCCTGACAAAGCCGAACTCATCCCTAATCATCCGGTTCGAGAGATGCCTCGGAAGTCTTGTGTGTGGAGAAGACGCGGACTCGACATGAAACGCTGATCTGGAGCATACCCTGCGAGACGATACTTGTCAACACCGACTTCTTTTTCCCCATGAGTTGTCAGGCGAACGATGGACTCATGGCAAGCCTCACCCTCTAATGCCAAGCGGTTGCAGGGCTTTTGAATGGTATGTTACACCCACACAGGAGGAGTTGACGATGGCTGGAGAGGAGGATCAAGAACATGACCGGCTCTTCACGCTGTCGGAAGCCAATCACCTAATCCCACAGTTACAATCCCGCCTTGCATCCGTCCGTCAGGCCAAAGCGGTCTTGGCTCGGACCAAAGACGACATCCGTCGAGCCAGTGCACAGGCAGAGTATGGTGGAGGAAGCACGGTCGGTCCACTTTACCTGTCCAGCCTGCATAAAATCAGCTTGAATCTTCAAGCCATCCAGGAAATGGGAGTGCTGGTTAAGGACCTCGACCTCGGACTCTGCGACTTCCCCCACCTCCGAGAGGGCCGCGTTGTGTTTCTCTGCTGGAAGTTCGGTGAGCAGGAAATAAAATGGTGGCATGAAACGACCAGCGGATATAAAGACCGATGCCCGTTGGAAGACTCAGTCTAATGTGGATAGCCTGTCAGCGATGAAATTTGTCATCATCGGCTTTGATGGTCCCGAGGGGGAAGCCAAACGAAAGATTTACCGACCGGCTCACTTGGCCAACATGGAACCGCTCGACCAAGCAGGACGAGTCGTGCTCGCAGGCCCGCTTACCGATAAAACCGGCAGCCTTATCGTGATTGAGGCAGATTCCCTGGAAGAGGCCGAGCGGTTTGCCCGCGAAGATCCTTACACGGTGTACGGCGTATTCGAACGGGTTGAAGTCCATCCCTTCACTCAGATCTTCCCAAAAGCGTCGCTACCGACCCAGTAATTCAGTTAGTTACGACCGTACCCCGCTCCCCCTCTAGAGTCGCGTTGCTGAGCCTCCGTACCGGCGGTATAGTTAGACACATGAGATTATGGGGTTTGGTGACTCTCTCCATCACCGCGTTGGCCGTCTTCGGTTATCCTACCCACGCCGCCACCACAAAAACAGTCATTGCCGAAGCTCAATATGTCATGGCTGATGGCGACACGTTGGCGAGCGCTGAAGAGAAGGTCCTGCAACGCGCTCAGCGGAGAGCCGTGGAAGAGGCCGGCGTCTATCTGGAATCGACTTTTTACGACTTCGAGCAGGAATCCCAGGGACGGACCACTCGAAGCACCTCGTTAGAGATCCGCACGATCGCAGCAGCCATCACTGAGACGGAGATTCTCGATTCACGTCGATCGTTCGAGAACGAGCGTCCCGTGTTTTTCATTCGCATCCGTGCCAGCGTTGACTTGAACAATTTGGCCGAAGCCATTCGCCGCATCCAGTCCGAAGCTCAGCTGGCAAGGCATTTTCGCGAGCTCCAGCAGGAAAACCGGCATCTGCGGGCGCAACTCCATGACTTGCGGCAACAACCGACCGGCGTCCGCATGCTGAGCATTGATTCGAGTGGGAAGCCAGAACCGGTTCAACGGGCCAAGCAGCAACTCGAGATCGCCTTTCACACTCCCGACCTGGGTAAGAAGATTCAGCTTGCCTCGGATGCCGCGCAGCTCGACCCGTATTCCATCGAACCCTTGATCGTAAGAGGTCAAGCCTATTTGCGGCTGGTCTCTATCGCCTATTCAGAACATCGGAAGGCGGGCGACTATGCGGAGCATATCGAGAAAGCGAGACTCGATTTCGATCAAGCGGTGCAGTTGGACGCCAAAAATGCCTGGGCGTGGATCGGGAAGGGCGATGTCCAAACGTGGCTCAAGCATTCCGATGATGCAGCGCTGGCCTATGAGCATGCCCTCGCCTTGGATCCTTTCTTTGACCTCGCGCGGCAGCGCCTCATCGGCCTTTATACGACACAGGCTCGACGTCAGGCCAAAGCCAAACAATGGCAGCAGTCACTTGTGACGCTCCACAAACTGCTCGACGCACCGGTTCCGGACAGCTGGCGCCCCTATCAGAAGGATGCCTTTCTTCTTCGCAGCGACGTCCTGCTGAAACTAAACCGCCCCGAGCAAGCGCTCGATGACTTGTCGACAGTCATTCTGATCGACCCAACCCATGTCGGCGCCCTCGTGACGCGGGCACATCTTTATCAAGACCGCTTTCAAGGACGGCTCGCCAAGGACGACTTCGAGCGTGCATGCGTGCTTGGATCCCTCAAAGCCTGCGATCAGCTTCCGTAAGGACACGACAGGCATAAGCCATCGTTATTGCGTAGCTTTTATGGCTTCACGCCCTGCTTTGCAACGATATTCCCCTACGGAAGTCTGTTTGACTTCGCGCGAGCGCCGCTCCTATAATGCAAAATCCGCCGTGATATCGGGGTCGTAGCCCGCGGACGAGATCTTTTCCCGTGGGAGCTGGTCAAAAGGCCTAAGACATTGCTGTCCAGTAGCCCATTATTTCCCTACGTTGGGCCTTCTGCGAGGTTGCAGAGATCCTGTAAAAAAGCTTAGATTGACTGCGGGTGCGTTACCTCGAAATTAGCGTTTTTAGGCGTTAACCCCATACGCGGAGTGTAGGCCGTAATGAGTCAATATCGTGTGCTCCCCGGACCAGAACATTTCCTTCCGCCTGCAGCGGCATCCATGGGAATCTTCCTGCCGAACCCGGGAGAAGCCCACATTAATGGCGTCATTGTCTCCGAAGATAAGGCCTATGAAGAAGCCGCACGCCAATTCTTGATGGCCCAGGTGCCGACAATTTTCCCCGGGCCGCTTGTTCTCTGGGCCTGGAACGAAAAGGCGGCTAAGAAAGCCACGGCGATCCGCCATCTCTACAACATACTGAAAGAGTGTGTGCAGCCGGGTCAAAAGGCCATGCTGATTCCGATGCCTGACTATCGACCGAAATATCCCAAGATCAACCCTGAGGTCGAAATTAATCCAAACCATCCCAATCTGACGATTTGGCACAATAAGATCGATTGCTGCATGTTCGTTGGTGTCCATTGTCATCAGGCCAATTTGTCGCTGAAGATCATCCGGGGCGGCACGTCCTGTTACACGATCGCCATGTGCGCGCAAGCCGGCCACGAAGATGCGATGCTTTCCTTCCGCGACGCGTCGGTCGAAAAAATCATGAAACTGGCGGACACAGTTAAACGCTTAAAAGGCACTGTTCAACCACGGCTGGCAACGGCCAAAAACGGAGCTTCCAGCTAACGAGTTGGAGGATCGAGGCGAGTGAAAGGAGGCTGGGTCCATGGCGAACACCCCCTCAGTCATTGGAACACAAAATAAAAAAGGCCAAACATTTACGGATGCTTGGAAGATGCTCCATGAGGCGCCCCGCACTCCGTCATTCTTCACGGGCAGCGAAGTCATCAAGGAGGCCGTTCGCCGTTCCAGCTGCGACGTCATGATCGCCTATCCGATCACTCCGCAAAGCGAAGCGGCGGCTTTGATCGGCGAATTGTTCGCCGAAGGCTACATCGGAGATTACTTCCGCGGAGAGAGTGAATTTGCCGTCATGTCGCAGTGCGCCGGCGCCGCGTTCGGCGGAGCCCGTGTGTTCACGACCACGGCAGGGCCGGGCACAATGCGCGCGATGGAAAACTTTCCGATGTGGGCCGGCGCACGCTTGCCGATCCAAATGATTGTCACATGCCGCGGCATCAATTCGCCGCTGTCAATCCAACCGGACACGCTGGAAATTGCCTATCTTCTGAATACCGGCATGTTGGTCTGGCATGCGGAAACCGCCCAGGACTTTTTTGATTGGATTCTCATGGGCTACATGGTCTCGGAAGAACCGGATGTCCATCTGCCGCTGGCCCTCTGTTGCGACGGCTTCTTCGTGACGCACACGAAGGACGTGGTCAATCTCACGCCGGCCGACATGTGCCTGCCGCCCTATGATCCCTACCGCTCGCCGGTGCCCTGCATGGACATGGAATGTCCACCGGTTCGCATGATGCGGGATCCGTTCGTCATGAAGAGCAACTACATCAGTTACGCCACCCATGCCTCCTGGCAGCAGGAAATCTGGGCCGCCATCGAGCGCTCGCGCAAACATTCGATTCACTGGCTGAACGGTTTGATCGACACGGAAAACACCGACCAGGATATCGTCATCGTGGCTTCTGGGACAGCTGTATCCCAAGGACGTGAAGCCATCCGCTTATTGGAAGACGAGGGCGTGCGCTGCGGGCTCGTCAAGATCAAGACTCTGCGTCCCTGGCCGGAGGAAGAGATCCGCGAAGCCACGAAGAATGCGAAGCACATCATCGTGCCGGAGTTCAACGTGACCGGTTGGCTGGCAAAAGAGATTCGAGCATCGATACCCAATCCAGAACGCGTCCATGCCGGCCCGCACGTCTGCGGAGGCATGACCATGCCGCCGGAAATCATCGTGTCCGAAATCAAGACGGCCCTCGGGATGAAGAGTTTCTCTCTGGCCGGTCGTGGAAGCTGAGCAGCACACATTTGAACTGTTCGCTCCCGCGAGCGAATTCTGAGGAGGCCATAATGAGTAAGGAACGGATTAAGATTTCTGAAGATCTCTACGACATCATGCCGTCGGATTACCAGGATCTCGTGAAGAGCGCGACCTATGGCAAGGAAGATCGTGGCTGGAAAGATATCGGCAGTTCCAAGGAACTTATCGAACAGCATTCGCTCTGCGCCGGCTGTCCGGAATCCATGGCATTCCGGTACATATTGGCCTCACTGCCGAATCCGGAAGATACGGTTATGGTCGGCTCGACCGGCTGTACGAGCCTGGTATTCCCCATGGTGGCCGTCCACAATATTCACTCGCTATTCGGCAACCAGAACGCCATTGCATCGGGTCTGAAACGGGCATTGAGCGTCCGGTTCCCCGGCCGTGTCAAAGATGTCGTCGTACTTGCCGGTGATGGCGCAACCGTCGACATTGGTCTCGACATGACGCTTCAGGCCTGGTTCCGCCAAGAGAAGTTCACCACGATCTGCTTCGACAATGAGCTCTACGCCAACACAGGCGGCCAGGAGAGCGGACTCATGCAGAAGGGGTTCGTGGCCAAGATGGCGCCGGTCGGCAAGCTGTTCGACAAGGTGCGGTTGCCGGAAATCGCCCGCGAGTCCGGCTGCCATTATGTCGTGAACTGCACGGTCAGCAAACCGTCACTGGTCGAGAAAGTGATCCGCAACGCTGTACACATCGCCCGCGAAATCGGTCCGACCTATCTCCAGCTCTACACGCCCTGTATTCTCGAAATCGGGAAGAACAGCATGGAAGGCCTCCAGGAAATGCGCGATTCGGAGAAGCCGACCGAGCGGTTTGCGTATAAAGAGTACGTGAGCGAGCCGGCGAAGCAGTTGCTGGCGGAACTTGCTGCGAAGGATAAAGAACGAAAAGCGGCGGCTAAGCAATTGGCTGGGCAAGCCTAACGGACCGGAGGCCATCATGATCAAGAAGCGACTCAATATTCGAATGTCCGGCCTGGGCGGGCAAGGCGCCGTCACGGCGGCGCATGTCTTAGCCATGGCTGCCAACCGGGACGGAAAGTTTTCCATTTCAAATCCGTTCTTCGGAGCGGAGAAGCGAATGGCGCCGGCGGAGAGCTACTGTCGTATTGGCATCGAACGGATTTACGACCGCGGTGAACTGGTGTTCCCGGATGTCATCCAGGTGTTTCACCCTCAGGTCATTACGATGGGGAAGAGCTATACCATGCCGTTTTATTCCGGCGTGAAGGAGGGCGGTGTCGTCATTATCAATTCCGCTCAGCCCCTTCTTTCTGAAGAAGACGTCCAGCGGTTGAAGGATCTGAATGTCGCGGTGTTCTATATTGCAGGCACCGAGCTTGCGATCGAGGTCGCTGGCACCGAGTTGTCGACGAACATGGCCATGATTGGGTCGGTATCGGGCATCACAAAATGCGTCACGATGGACGCCCTCGATGGCGCCCTTCAGGAGCGCTTCGGGAAAAAATTTGTGGCATCTGGCGGTACCGCCTCATTGGACGAAGCGATCAAGAAGAAGTTTGCGAAGAAAGAAATGTTGTTAGCAAAGAATCTGGCGACGGTCAAGCGGGCTTATGAGATCGCCAGTGAATGGGCCGAAAAGAACAAGATTGAGCTGCAGGTCGGGAATCCGGCCGTGGCGGCGTAACAAGAAAAAGGAATCAGGTTGCATGTATAACATCGCGCAAGTGATCGACGAGAAATGCACGGCTAAGAAAGGCTGTCGCCTGTGCATCATGTACTGTCCCGAAGCGAACTGCCTCGACTTGAACTCGAGCAAAATGGTGGCGGAAGTCACCATCGACCGCTGTAAAGGCTGTGAGCTATGTGTGGTCGTTTGCAACGCCGCCAAGCATGAAGCCATTGTCATGCAAGCCGTGAGCGCAACCGGACAATTGATGACGAAAAAGGGAGAATCAGCAGCCCTCGGACAAGCCTACCAAGGTTGACCGGGCTCGCATGGCATTGAACAACCCCATAGCGTACGCGCTATGGGGTTTTTTGTTGGGTGTGGATAAGGTGCATCATGGAAAATGAAGAAGATAATGTCATCGGCGAACTCCTCAAACACATTACAGGCCTGATTTCCGAATATCCCAAAGCTATTGAGCGCCGGGCGGCTGTCATTCTAGCCACCGGCAAAGACCCTGAGCTCGTGGAGAAACTGGTCAAGGCCGCGGACACCATGCGGGACAGCGGCAATCTCTATCTCACCTGGGCCAAGCACTATGCAGCGTTGGCGGAAGGCAACACAGATGCCTCCTCTGACGAGGACGAAACGGAAGATTTTGACGTCTAGATGTCCTTCCCCGCTCTTTTCCTTTGAAAACTCTCGATTTCATTACCTTTGTTTGTGCTAGAATGCGTTCACTTAGACTGAACCATGTTCCCCGGTAGCTCAGTTGGTAGAGCAGCCGGCTGTAGAAGCGAGGGCACGTGGCAGAGCGACGTTCCTATCGTGATCGCCGCCAATATCTCATCAACGCAGTCCACAAGCGTCGAAAAGAGATTCGTCGAAAAGCGCTTGAATACAAGGGGGCTCGTTGTGAACGCTGCGGATATGATCATTGTATGGAAGCGTTGGAGTTTCATCATCTAGCATCGACTCGGAAAGATTTCGGTATCTCTAGCAAGGGGTACACGCGCAGCTGGGAAAAAATCCGAGAAGAACTGGATAAGTGCGAACTCCTTTGCGCGAACTGTCACGGAGAAGTGCACTCCACATTGCAGCCCCCACGGGAAACTGTGGGTGAAAAATCGGGTGAATTCAGGGAAGCCGTCCCCGTGTGAACGGAACGGGAATCCTGAGCGAAGCCTGCCGAAGGGTACGCAAGTAGGCAGGAACGTGCAGAGACTAGAGGCTGAGGAACCTACCCAATAACGCCTCGTTAGCGCCCGACACCCTCCCCTGTCATCAGGCGGGTGATGAGATAGTCCAAGCCCAGTTGAAAGACTGGGGCGCTTGTAACCGGCTGGTCGCAGGTTCGAGTCCTGCCCGGGGAGCCAATCTAGATCAAATCCGGGCACTTCACATTGTGGGGTGCCCAGATTGCTTTCTCCCACAGCCAGCTGTGCCAAAGCGCCAGCTGCCCTTCATGAGCAGCTGGCGGTTCTGGTAGCGGATCTCCTCGCCAATGGTTTGTCTTTTCGGGCTGTGTCCGAACTTCGTTCACCGGCGAGACATGGCACCAGGCCCCGCTCGAGTCTACCCATCGCCAAATTGCACGACGTCAGCTGAAGTCGTAAACCTCTCGTTCGCTATCGGTATGGAGAGACGAGAATGCTCCGTCTGAATCGAAAACGAGGGATGGATGCAGCCGAAAGGATGCAGAAGGCGCTTTGAACACTGCTCCTCTACACCTGCCAGACATCCTGTTGGCCCTCACCCTGCTGTTGACCATCAGCGCTGTGATGATTCCTCTTGCGCGGCGCGTGGGGATCGGGCCTGAGCTCGGCTTGTTGCTGTCGGGAGTCGTGCTTGGGCTCCCGCATCTTCTCGACCCCGTGCATGTGGCGCGCTTGCGGGAACTCTCTGAACTGGGCGTGGTCTTTTTTCTCTTTGTCATCGGCCTCGAGCTGGATCTCAGACAAGCCTGGTCTTTACGGCGGTACGCCTTGGGCATGGGCACACTGCAAGTGGTGGTGACAGGCCTCGTGCTGATGTGCTATTGGCGCTGGTTCAGTCCATCCTGGTCCTTGGGGCTATTGCTCGGATTGGTCTTAGCGAACTCCTCGACGGCGCTGGTCATTCAAATCCTGGAAAGGAAAAACGAACTCGACCAGGAGCATGGCCGGGCCGCGTTTGCGGTGCTCTTGTTTCAAGATTTGACGGTTGTGCCGATCATCGCGTTTGTGCCAATCCTCGCAGGAACGGGATCCACCGACGTGCATTCATGGTGGAAGCTGTTGCCGGCCGTGGGTGTAATGACCTTGCTCGTTTTCGTTGGCCGGAAGGTCTGCCCATGGTTGTTCCGCATGGCAAGCGAGAGACACATGAGCGAAACCTTCACGGCGATTCTCTTCATCGCCGTGTTGGGCAGCGCCTGGGTGGCCTCTCGTATCGGCCTTTCAATGGCGCTGGGCGCGTTTCTAATGGGAGTCGCCTTGTCCGGCACCCAACAACGAGACCAGCTCAGAACCGAAGTCATGCCCTTCAAGAATCTACTGCTGGGACTCTTCTTTGTCGCCGTGGGCCTCACCATCGATGTGAGCGTATTGACCGAGCACCCCGCCAGAATCCTGATGCATGTGGTGGTCATCGTGTTCGTGAAGGCCGCGGTGCTGTACCTGGCCGCTCGGATCATCCGGATGGAACACGGACCTGCTGCGCGTGTTGCCTTCCTTCTCGCACAGGCCGGAGAATTCGGCTTTGTCATCCTGGGAACCCTACTGGCGTCCGGCGTCATAACTCCGATCCAATTTGGCAATGGGATCATGGTGATCGGACTCACGACCATCATGACGCCGTTGCTCGACACGATGGGAATTGCCTGGAGTCGACTCAATCGGTCGGTCCTGCCGGGAGCGAAGGCTTCAACGTCTTGAAGGAGCTCTGTGACTGAAGGGCGACGCGAGACGACGACCATTCCCACTTCGGATGCCGGCGCGGCAGCATTTCCGGCGTTCGTTCCCGCTCGCCCGCTCCGCAATCATCATCTCATGACCGTCGTGCCTCGCTACTGGTCGAGGGGACCGCTTTTAGCCGGCATCCCGGTCGAGCGACGGCTTTTTCGGACGGCGCCAGATACACAGATCGCGGGATTCTGTCACTGGCAGGACAACCGGCGGACAGCACCAACGCTTCTGCTGCTGCATGGACTCGAAGGCTGTTGCGATTCACATTACATGCATGGCATTGCAGCGAAAGCCTACAAAGCAGGGCTGAACGTGGTGCGTATGAATCAACGCACCTGTGGAGGCACGGAACATCTGTCTCCTACCCTGTACAACAGCGGCCTCAGTGCAGATTACCGTAGCGTGCTGCATGAGTTGGCCGCCGAGCAGCTGGACCGTATCTGGCTCGTGGGATACTCCATGGGCGGTAACCTGCTGCTCAAGGCGGCTGGTGAGCTTGGCCGGAGCGAACCGGCGCTTGCGGGTACCGTCGCCGTGTGTCCGAACATCGACCCGACCCTGTGTGTCCGTGCGTTGGAACAGCCGGCCAACTGGTTGTACCACCGTCACTTCCTAACACGGCTCAAGGCGCGCCTGCGGCGAAAGGCGTCTCTCTCACCCGGCAAGTGGGATCTGAAGGGATTGGAGGCGATCACGCGCATCAGTGAATTCGACGACCGTTACACGGCGCCTGACGGCGGGTATCGTGATGCCGCAGACTACTACGACCGCTCAGGGGCGCGTCACGTGCTGCACAGCATTGCCGTCCCTACGACGATCATTACCGCGCAAGATGATCCCTTTATTCCCTACTCCATGTTCCTGACTCCCGCCGTGCTGCACAATCCATCCATCCGTTTGCTCGCTCCTACCCATGGCGGCCATTGCGGATTTTTCCAGACGAGACGGAGTGAAGAAGACCGGTACTGGGGGGAAAACCGAATTGTCGAGATTGTGAGAGGACGGGGGATACAAAGGCCGGCTGCCTTGCGATGAGGCAGCCGGATCACGTAATGCCTTATGCGGCCTTTCTTAGCCGCCTAGAGTCCGCCGGATGTGATCTCTGGCGCGCACTTTTGGATCCACGTCAGGATCAACCAGCCGCAACATACGATAAGCCCGACGATGAACACCCAGTTATACGTCTCCTTGCCCGATTTGCCGAGGAATGGCTGACAGGCATACAACAGGACATGATAGGCAAGCCCCACAATGATGAGTGTCGTCACCGGTAAAATCAGCGACCGATAAGCTACCAGCCACTTCCACTCTTCCGGCGGATCAGCCGCCAGCTGCCGTGCTCCGAACCAGGCCAATACGATGGCGGCGCCGTAGCCGATGAACTGAACTAAGTCAGACGCATGCAGTTTTCCCACCGCAGTCTCGCGGAAGAGGGGCAGATGCCCCAAGACGACAGCGAATAGCATCGCCAACATCATCGCCACTCCATACTCCATCATCCATCGCTTTGCTTTCATGCTGAACCTCCCTCACCATATTATCGACGCAGCTAAGCCAGCTATAAGCATAGCACCGGGCGATTTTCCCCAATGGATCAATGATTTAGGATTGAACGTTCTGAAAGGAGTTGCCCCCGCCCTTACGGCCTAACGAGATGAGAGCGCACTTCCTGCGCATAACTCTTAAAGGGATCGGGCATGGGAAACGGGTCTTGGCCGCGGAGCTGGAAGATCGACCAATTGATGACATAGGAGGGGAACAAACGTTCTTCTTTCCGGGCAGCCTCCGGTTCTGCCGGTGGCCCGCAGGTCAAGAGGTGCTTGACAAGCTCGCCCCGGCCGAAAGCCCGGGTGTTGCGGGGAGGGTGCTCCATCGCCAACTCCACGGCCTTGTCCGTCGTCAAGCGCGGCACTCGCCCTTCTTCCAGTAAACCGTAGTACAGGCCTTTCTCCGGATTGAGATTGTGGTACTCCAGATCCAAGCTCTTCAGCATTGGATCGTTCCACTCGAGGTTTTCAGCCTCTCGGAACATCTCCAACAACCACAATTTCGACGCCCAGTCGACGCGTCCCACGAGCCGGACATAGTCGCCACGGAGATCTTGCAACACTGCTTCCCATTGCCCCAGTACCCAGTCTGTTTCGTCGTCCTGCCCTGTGCAATGCGTCTTCGCGGCAGCCAGGAACTGCTCCTGAATGTCAATGGCGGAGATGCGCTTCCCGGACTGCAATCGCAGGATCCATTCGCGGTCCTGATCCTGGGAGATCTCTTGCAGCGCCTCAACGGGCTCGTCGAGCTCAAGATCGTGCGGGCCCTTGCCTTCTTCGATCAGTTGCAACACCAGTCCGGTCGTTCCCAGTTTCAGCGCCGTCGCATACTCGGCCATGTTCGAATCGCCCAACAAGAGATGGATGCGGCGGTACTGGTTCGGATCGGCCAACGGCTCGTCGCGCGTGTTCACGATCGCGCGGTTCTGCTGCACCCATTCGAAGAAATCATTCACGATATGGTCCGCCCGCTGTGAAATCTGAAAAGGGAGCTGGACGGATTGGGACCGATGGCCGAGCGCCGCACGCGGTACGATCAACCTGTCCATCTGAATCCAGGCATCCTGGGGGCTGGCAGCCCCGACCCGGCCCGAGCCGGTGAAAATCTGCCTCGTCACGAGAAACGTCACCAGGGGCGCGAGACCACGCCGGCTGAACGGGAATCGGCGGGTGACCAAATAGTTTTCATGGGAGCCAAACGTCGCGTCCGTCTCATGGTCGACATTGTTTCTGATCAGCGAGACCTGATCGCCGAGCCCGAGATCTTGGAGAGCCCGTTGCAAAATGGTATCTCCGGCTCGATCGGTGGCGACGAGGTCGGTTAGCGAATGGCACTCCGGCGAGGCGTACTCCAGATGCCCCATGTCGAGATACATCCGTCCGGCGTTCGTCAAGAAACCGCCGTTCCCCGGCGGCTCGTCGTGCCCGCGATGATGCAGGTCCAGCACGCCCTGCCGCTGAACGTGGAAGACATGATCACGAATTTGGTGCGCAAACCAGGTGGGTGAGTGGTCAGGCCGGTCTTGATGGACGAGGAGTCCATACTCCGTCTCCAACCCGAAAATGCGTTTCAGCATGGCGTTATGACAACGAGCTCTTGATGTCCTGCGGCAACAGCCGGCCGAGTTCTTCAGCGGTCAATGCCCGATACTTCGAGGATCCTGGCTGGGTACGGTCCAGCACGGCGCATTCGATTGTTTTTTCTGCCACCGTTTCACGTACATGTGCATAGAGGCCGGCCGCATCGGAGGGCGGTGGCCCGGCCGCGGCCTCACCGTTCTCCGCTGCCTGGGCTTTGCGCTGCGATCGGTCACCCAGCGCCCAGGCCTGAAGCGCAGTTTCGACCGCCTGCTCCAGCGAGAGTTCCGCTGCCACGGGCTTTCGAAGATAGGTCATCATGTCTTGCTCGATCGATTTCGAGGCAGCAAGAACCGCACAGTGAGACCCTTCCTCAAACGTGCCGTCGTAGTTGATGACGAGAAAGATGTCCTTGCCCGTTTTGTGGCCCAGCTCCGCCAACAGGATCTTCACGATGAACGGCGCTTTGAAGACTTCCTCGAAGGCCTGCTTGATCACCGGCGCAATGCCGTATTTCACCATGCGGCTGCCCGTGACATCCGATGGAGAGCGATTAAACCCTTCGACATGCGCCATTTCCAAGAGGCTGAATCTGAGCTTTTCCAAATCCGCCGGGTGTCCCATGCCTCCCAATGCCAGCCGGTCATAGATTTCATACAGTTTCGGCGTGCCCTTGCTCACCGTCAACATCAGAATGCCCGCGTCATAAGCAAGTGCAACGACCGGGCTGCCCTGTGTAAATTGTTCATCAAGGTACTGGCGCCGATTGCCAACCGCCTCGACCCACTTATACGGTTCTTCGTACATGGTTACTCCAGGCGATGAAAATGGCCTGCAGCGTCGTTCTCATATCGCTGGGCCCCTCGGCGTATTACTGACGACACTGAAGGCAAAGTACTTATCCACTCGCATGTGATCGAAGCGAGCGGTTCAAGCGAAGCTCGGTATGTACCTCCTCAGACCCTCGCTCACTGCGACCTTGCTGACAGGCCATTCTGACCGCTTGTCAGAATTTAAATGGTTCGGGATACGCTGGCCTCAAATTTCTGCTTCAATTGCGCTTCCGGCAGCGTGCGCACTCCTTCTCGAGTGATCAGCTTGATGACGGGATAAAGATTTGCTTCCCGATTCACACCGCCTGTTGCACTGTCGAACTCCGCCGCACTCGTCAGCAGCCGCAGCGCCTGAATTGCCGATTGATCCTCACTCATAGCCTGAAGCGGCTGTTCTCCCCAGGTATTCAGATAATGCAAAATCCCTCTGATCGTCGGCGAGCCGGACCCTGAGACCGCATACTCCACACCCTCGAATTCCGCCCCGAGAATGTCGTAGAAGAAAATCTTGGCGGTTTCCTGCTCGAAGTCATAGCCGGCGAATAGCGGTGCGACCGCCCCCGTCCCCGCCAACGCCGCGGCCACATTTTCCTTCAAGAGCTTCGACACCGCACGGAGCTTGCCTTCAAAACTCAATTCCTGCAACTGCGTGCGCCGGTAGTACTTGAAGGAATGTTCGAGGATCCGCACCATTTCATAGGCCGTGGCCGGCACTCCGGCGATGGCCATCACGCTGTGCCGATCGATTTCGAGCACTTTGTCGGTGCGATCGTACATCACCATGTTGCCGGCGGTCGCACGTCGATCACCGGCGACAAGAACCCCGTCGCGATATTTGAACGCCAGGATGGTTGTAGCGGTGGTGAACTCCTGGCCGTTCCCGGCCCCGTTTGCCGCTCCGAATTGATATCCTTGCGCTTTCAACAGCTGAAAAAAATCTCCCTGCATCCCCATCGTTCACCTACGCTGAATTGATGTGCAACTGCTGCCTCTGGATCAAAGAGGCGGGCAACGATTCATTGGCCCGTTCGTTGCCGGTAGCGCTCGGCCTGTTTGGGATCAACCTTTTTCATCCGTTTCATCAAGCTGTCTTTGTCGGGAGAACCGCTTTCTGGCCGCCGCGGCCCCCCACCCTCCTCCGATGGAGAAGGTGCCTTCGGCATTGGATTGACTGGCCCTTCGCGTCGTTCCGGCAACATGTCGTAGATCATAATGTGAGGTCCTTTCTTGTCCTCCAGGCTGCAAGAGCTTCGGCGGCGGAAGCCGCTTCCTCGAACAGCGTGACGCATCGACGCACCTCCATGGGATCGAAAAGGTCACCCATGTCGAGCGTTTTCGGCCGCCAGCCGCCGGAAAAGCGGATCCGCTCCCATTGCATGTCCGTGATCTGATCTCCAAAACGCCGGACACAGACTCCCCGGAGACCGCCGCGCGTGTCGCGAGGGCCGCCAGCCAAGGCTTCCTCCACGTCCGCTTCGTTTGTCATACGCCAGACTTTTCCCTCTGCTTCAAGACCCCGATAGAGCCCTCGCTCCGGATTGACATTATGGTATTCCAGATCGAGGCTGGCCAGCCAGGGGTCGTCCCAGCCGATCTGCTCCTCGCGGATGAATGTCTCGAGCAGCCACTGTTTCGTGACCCAGTCGAGCCTTCCGACGAGCTGCTCCCGATGCTGAATCAGCAAGCGCAATGTCTCGCTCCATTCACGCAAAATCCAATCGGTTTCCGGATCGGCGCCGGACAACTCCCGCTGAGCCGCTTCCCAGTAACACTCTTGAATGTCTAATCCGGAAAGATTCCGGCCGTCTGTTAGTGTGACAGACGCCTTTAAGTCGGCGTCCCGCGCAATCTGCTTCACAGCCGTGACCGGTTCCACCACCTCCAGACGAGGAGCGCAGCCGCGGGCGATCAACTCCAAGACCAACTGCGTGGTGCCGACTTTCAACGCCGTGGCATATTCACACATGTTCGCATCGCCGATAATGAGATGCAGCCGGCGGTACTTCTTCACATCGGCATGCGGCTCGTCACGCGTGTTCAGAATCGGGCGATTGTGCATCGTGTCAACACTCAATTCTGTTTCGATGAAATCAGCGCGCTGAGAGAGCTGGTAGGTTCCCGGGACAAAGCCGGATTCTTTTTCAATGCCGACCTTGCCGGCTCCCGCCACCACCTGCCGGCTAACGAGGAAGGGCAGCAGTCCGCTAACCAGTCCGGCGAACGGAATGGAACGGGACACGAGATAGTTGTCATGACAGCCGTAGCTGTGTCCGTGGAAATCCGTGTTGTTTTTGTAAAGCTGTACCGGTGTGCCGCCCAGCCGCTGATTGCGGCGATCAGCCGCGCGCTGCACGATGCGCTCTCCGGCCCGATCATGAGCCACCAGGTCTTTCAGCGTGCGGCATTCCGGTGACGAGTATTCGGGGTGGGTATGGTCGTTGTAAAACCGCGCGCCATTCGGCAGCACGAGGTCGCTTTTCATCTCGTGGAACGAAAATGGGCGATGCGCATCGATGGTGGAGAACTGGGCCTCTTCCTTGTCCTGCGCCAAACCCGATACTCGGAACCCCCGTGCGTCTTCATGCGGATCTTCGCTGGCATAATCCCATCGGCGCTCGAACGGATTTGTGAGATGCGCCCGTACCAGCTCCATGGACTCCACCACGGGATCCATTGCGTCCAGGTCGTCCCGGGCAATCCCATACTCCGTTTCTATGCCAAACAGTCGAGTCACGTTTCTCCGCTATGAGAATTGCGCAATCATGGAGCGGCATGACCTGCGCCTAGATGATCTGGTTTATCAGCCGTTCTTCCGTCTGCCGTCCTCGGCGGAAAGACGAGACGCCGATGACTTGTTCCGGATGATGATCGAGCAGTTTCAACCATTCTTCCGCTGCATCATCAGGCGGCAACACTTCCCCTTCTCTAAATTCCTCCGTGACTGCGTCGAACAGATCCTGGGCGAGGAGCCCGGCGGGTTGCCCGGATTGAATCGTGCGATCGATGGCCTTTTCCTTGGCCCGTTGGACGATCGACGCCAAAATGGCGCCGCTGACCAGGTCGCCCCTGTAGAGGACTTTGTTCTGGCCGCTTCGGAGCCGGATGGACAGCAGCCGATTCTCATCACTCCTTTTGAAGATCCGGTCCATGACGTCGTCGGCGAGCGAAGCCATCGCTTTCCCCTCCTCTCCGCCGCGCTCCGCGAGCAACGCAGGATCGAGCGGCAAGTCATGGGGCAGGTACACTTTGAAGATCTCGGTGGACGCGTCGCGGTTGGGCCGCGCCACTTTGATTTTGCGATCGATACGGCCGGGCCGCAGCACGGCAGGATCAATCAAATCCGGGCGGTTCGAGGCCAGGATAATGACGACATCACGCAGGGATTCGATGCCGTCCATCTCGCTGCAGAACATCGGCACGAGGGTGTTGGAGATATTGAACGATCGCATGGCCCGCCTCGTCCCCAATATGGACTCGGCTTCGTCGATAAAGATGAATGGGAGTGCCCCCTCGTGGCGCTTGGTTCTCGCCTGCACAAATAGATCGCGCACCATGCGTTCCGATTCACCGAGCCACATGTTGAGGATTTCGGGGCCCTTCACATGGAGAAAGACACCCCCGGTGATCGGGGCGCGCGTGTCGCCTTTTCCGTGGATGTCCGGACCAGACTCGCTGACCAGCTTCGACAGGCTCGCAGCGGCCGCCTGGCCGATGAGTGTCTTGCCGCAACCGGGCGGCCCGTACAGTAAAAATCCTTTCGGTTGTGAGAACTTGAACTGCTCGAACGTGGCGGCGTGCAGCAACGGATACTCGATCGCCTTTCGAATCGCCTTGATCGCCTCCTGCTGTCCGCCAATCTGCTCCCAGGTCACGTTCGGCACTTCGTCGAGCACGTGTTTGGCAGCCTTGCGGTCTGCCAGTTGCTCGATGGCGATGCGAAGGCTGGGGTCGATCCGGACTTCGTCGCCCGGCTTGAGCTCCACGCCGGCCAAGTCGGTCGATCGCTGCAAGATCAGCGATTGCCGTCCCATTTCCTGTTCAAACCGCAGCCGCCCGTCGGCCATCGCCTCAGTCAGTTTCAAGATCGGACCGTTCCGGTCGTAGCCGAGTGTCCTGATCACCGCATAGGCTTCGTTTACAAGGATCTGCGTCCCGATTTTGAGATCGCCGCCGGCGACACGCGGATCTACATTCGCATAATATTCTGCGCCTCCCACCAGAATGTGTGCCAGTTCTTCGCCGGGCAAAGCCAGCAGCATGCCGATCCGGTTGGCAGGTGCCGTGAGCTTGGCGACCACTTCGCTGACTTTTCTGAACTCCGCTTCCCGCTGCTGATTGGCTGCTTGCGACAGCATCACCGCGTGACGCAGCTTGTACAGCAGCTTCTGCCGGGGATCTGATTCAGGGAAAAGCGCGAGACACTGTTCAATAAGCTCGAGGGGATCAGAGCCGGTCTTCGTGGCGGGATCTTCCCGCCTGCTGGTCGGCTCTTGGGGCGAATCGGGTGAACGGCGATCACTCATGGATGGTCCTCCACTTGAGACCAAGATCCTACCATAGAGAGATCGGGGATTGTCGCCTGCTAATTGACGGCCTGAAGCGTCACGGTGATCTTTTCGCGACGGTTCCCTCGCAAGATCTCCACGGTCACTTGATCGCCGACCTTGTGATCTTCCAACACAGCCATCAGCTCGTCGATGGTCGTGACCGGCTTGCCGGCCACGGCGACCACGATGTCGCCGAGTTCTATTCGCCCTGCGGGAGTTTCCCGGGCGCCTCTCAGACCGGCCCGATCCGCCGCGCCGCCGTGAGAGACCTTGCCGATGACCAATCCCTTGATGCCCCACCGCTTGGCAATGGCATCCGGTACGAGGGAGACGCCAAGCCCCGGACGAATCAGCTTGCCATGTTTGATCAGCTCGGGAACGATGCGATTCACGGTATCGACCGGCACGGCGAATCCGACTCCCGCGTAGGCTCCGCTGGGACTGATGATTTGCGTGTTCACGCCGATCAAGCGTCCTGCGCTGTCGAGGAGGGGTCCGCCGGAGTTACCGGGATTGATTGCGGCATCAGTCTGCACCACTCCTTCGATGGTCCGGTTCGACACCGATTTGATTGTGCGACCCAGCGCGCTCACGACTCCTGTGGTGAGGCTATGATCCAGCCCGAACGGATTTCCAATCGCCAGCACTTTTTGCCCGACGCGCAGATCGTGTGAGGTACCAATGGCTAAGGGTTCCAACATGCTCTCGGGGACCTGAACCTGGAGCACCGCTAAATCGTGATCTGGATCGGCGCCGACCAGTTTAGCCTGATGCTCGCTGCGGTCGGCCAGCGTAACCTTGATCGAGTTGGCCCCATAGATCACATGAAAATTCGTGACAATGTGTCCCTGCTTATTCCACACGAAGCCTGAGCCGGATCCTTGCGGGACCTCCAGGATGTCGAAAGACCAAAAATCCCGTTGGATGGCGGTATTCGAGATAAACACGACCGACTTGGTCGCTCGCTCGAACACCGCCATCGTAGACCGTTCATCAGGCCCCAGCTCAGCCGGTGCCGGCGTGACCGACCGTGGCCGCACCTCGGCACCATCATAGAGGGCTCCGAGCGGTTTTCCCCAATCGGCAGCCGCGACACCACAGAAAAATCCCCCGCCAGCCAGTTGGACCATCACGGCCAGCGATACTGCCATGACGGGAACAGGCATCGAGGCTACTCTCCGAGGATTTGAATGATGAGCTCACGAGTGCGGGCGCGGGTGTCGAAATCGACGACGACGATCTGTTGCCATGTCCCCAATAGCAGCGACCCGTTTGAAAAGGGAATGGTGACGGAAGGACCTTGCAACTGGCCTCTCAGATGACTATGGCCGTTGTCTTCACCCTGATTTTGCTCATTGTGTTGCCAGGACGGATCAGCCGGAGCGACACGGTCCCAAAACGTTTTTGTATCCAACCTGATACCAGGCTCGTCCTCGATGACCATGATCGACGCGGTCGTGTGCTTGACGAACACGGTCACGATGCCGGCAGCCACATTCGTCCTAGACAACGCTTCCTGAACGAATTTCGTCACATTCTCGATCTGCGTCCCGCCGCGCATGTCGATCCGCAGAGGGACCGTTTTGACCGTCATCATGCTCACCGTCCCATTTGACGAAGGAGTCGTCGCTCGTCGGACGTCACGCGACGGCCTCGTGCTGCGGCAATCACGCCGTCGAACTCCCCGGCGGCGGCGAGCCGTTTCATGACGTTCATCACGTCCATGCTGAGAATCCTCTCCCGTTCCAATTTTTCAAGGTACGCGAATGCCTCCGCAATCGATTCCCTGCTACGGACATAATAGTCGCGGCCCCGGCGCTGGTTGCTGTAGGCTTCGAACTGCTCGCATGCGACCAACACTTCCGCCAGCTGCTTTACCCAGGGCTTGGCCCGGCTCAGCTTTTCCGGATAGTAATAATACAGCATGACGAGCTGCATCCATGGTTCGACCCGCACACCCATCCGCGTGATCGATGATCGCACTGCCCGTAGCCTTTTGGCCAAACGCCGGGCATAACCGAGCCGCATTTCTATCTGTTCCTTTGCCCAGGCGGTTAGCGGAATGCCGTCGGCTTCGAGTGCGTCTCTATATCGGGCGACGAACGCTTCGGTCTCGCGGCCATAGGGCGTCTCCGGATGAATCGCCCGCCACTCACGGGGCCTCGTTGGGATCCCATGGGCCTTCGCCCAAGACCAGATCTTTCCGAACAGCCGACGATCCAGACCGGCGCGGCCCAAGTCATGCAGGAGACAGGCGATTTGGTATTGGCGAACGCGCTCGGGTCCATGTCCCAATGCAGAGGCCACGGCAGCGCACATGCGCGCCGTGCGAACCGCATGTGCCCGGTCATACCCCCGAATGACACGTCGCCTGTGAACGGGATGTGTCACGTCGTACAGCCGCATGAGCCGGGAAACGAGAGAGCGGGGAACCAGGAGCGGGGCGCGTTGAGTAGTCGCACTGTCCATCATCGATTCTTCCTCTTTGTCGCGAGGTCCTGGCCCGGATGACTCATGGGCATCGTAGCGAGAGAGCGGAGACGGAAGCCCGCCGTGATTGCTCGCAGCGAGGACGACGCAGGCGTATTCGCGGCAATCCGTCGAGGAGGTCGAGCGAGAACGACCACGCCGGGCAACTGGATACGCTGTCGCAGCAGATCGCACATGAGAATCCTGGCCAGGCCTCGCGGCAGATTATCCGTCGAAGAAACAGAGTGTCAAGGCAAGATCGCAAGAACACTCGATCAATGTGAAGATGTTTGCTATGCTTCGCTTGCCATCGTCATGATGATTCGAGCGAGCATTCATGCGGATGCATCACCTGACCACCCACCCTCTGCTGATCGGAACGCTGCTGGTTGCCGGCATGCTCGGATCCGGTCCTGTGGCCGCCTCGCCTATCGAGCAACTGGCTGACCTCACAGGCAAGGCCTCTGTCACCGTGACCTTTACCGGTCGGGACAATTTCAACAGCGAGTACCGGTACGATCTGACCGTTCGCAACCGGTCCAGCGATCTCTTGATCGCCGATTCACTTATCGTCGTCCTCGAAAAAATCACCAATCTCGCCGGCGAGGACCGGGAGCCGCTGAAAAGCGAACCGCTCCTCCATCGCTTTGAAATCGTCGGGCAGGACGGGGAGACCGAAGACGGCAAACCGTTCTTTCGCGTGCCGGTGGGCGCCACCCCGGATCTGGCTCCGCTGACCGACAGCCTTCCCTTGTCCATTCGCATTCGGAACAAGGATTACGTGTCGGTCTTCACGCCATCGTTCCGCGTGTACGGGAAAAAACGACCGCCGGCGGAACCCAAGCCGTCGGTCGGTCAGATACAGCCGGCCCCTCCGGCACAGGATCGGCAGACCGACAAGTTGATTCAACTGCTGCTCAAAAAAGGCATCATCACCGAGGAAGAGCGGAAAACGATCCAGCCATGAGCGATCCTTCGTGCGAAGCCTGTGCAGGGATTTGGCCTACGGCCGATCACTTCATTGCCGACCTGGGTCTGTCCTCGGCCTATCTGCATGAGGATCAGTTCTTTCCCGGCTGGACTGTGCTCCTATTCAAGCGTCATGCGACGGAACTCTTCCATCTTGCTCCGACCGAGCGCATCCAACTGATGGAGGAAGTCAGCCGCTTGGCAAAAGTGCTCGCCGAAACGTTCCAGGCAAGAAAACTGAATTACGAGTTGCTGGGGAACCAGCTTCCTCACATTCATTGGCACCTTATCCCGCGCCTTCCTCACGATCCGGCGCCTCTCGAGCCGGTCTGGCGCGTCCCGCATGATCGCGTCGCACTCTCGGCGGAACAGGTAGGCACCACCATCTCGCTGATCAAGAAGCGCCTGTGATCGATTCCTCCGATCCGGCCTCATCACGAACCAGTGCCCGCTCAGTGGTATAATGTCGCCCGCTCGTTGAACGGAGGACTAGAGGGTCGATGCGCCGTCGATTAACGGTCGTGGCCATCTTCAGCGCATGCGTCATTGCCTCGTCATTTGCTCAAGGGCCTGACGATTCGGCTCCGCTCGCTCCTCTCGAAAGTCCACCCCCGCCTCCGGAAGCCGTCGGTGATGAACATGCTCCGCCTCATCACACGTTCGTCGAACCAAAAGAGGCGGCCAGACGTCTGGCTGAATCGCGTGGTCTGGTCCGACTGTCACAGGGGCGTGCAGGCGACCGCCTGGCACTGGCAGAATCGCTTTACGGCATCGGCGATCTCGACGCCGCCATCGAAGAATGCCGCCTTGCCATCAAATTAGATCCCAACAACGCGAAGGCGCATCTCCAACTGGGCATCATCCTCATGGCCAAACAGGAGTGGCGTGCAGCCGCTTCGGTTCTCACCGAGGCTGTCCGGCTCGATCCCGCATTGACGGATGCGCATTACAGCCTGGGAAGCGTCTACTACTCATTGGGCGACCGGAAGGCAGCGATCCAATCCTATCGACAGGCGCTCGCCTTGCAACCCCATTTCCCCGATGCACGGTACCGCCTGGCGTTGCTGCTCATGTTGTCCAACCAGACTCAGGAAGCGGCTCAGCTGATGGAGGAGGCTGCGCTCGGAGGCGTTTCTCAAGCACAGTTCTTTCTGGGCAACGCGTACAAGAGCGGTCAAGGGGTAGAGAAAGACCTGGCGAAGACCATTTTCTGGTGGATGAAAGGCGTTGATTACGGCTACCAACCGGCTGCCGATAGCCTCTCCAAGCTCCGT
The DNA here is from genome assembly GCA_963794505.1 of uncultured Nitrospiraceae bacterium. GTDB lineage: Bacteria > Nitrospirota > Nitrospiria > Nitrospirales > Nitrospiraceae > Nitrospira_C. Next base: position 45,047 of record CAWCEG010000066.1, on the reverse strand, counting down.
CGACAAGCGCTCTCGGCGGATCAACCGGAGAAAAAACGCAAGGAAGCACTCGATGCCTTTCAACGCTATCGTGACAAGCTGTGGGATGAATTTCACGAATATGGGATGGAAGACGGTCGCACGCTGGGAACCAAGCTCCTCGCGGATGGCCGTACCGATTTTGCTGTCCTAGTGTTGCTCAAGGAGGGCTATGCCTTGAGCGAGGTAGCTCAAACAGAATTGGGAAGGCTGTATGAAACAGGCTGGGGCACAGCTTTGGCGCCTTACGACAAAAAGATTTTAGCCTGTTTCGAAACCACCGCCGCCGAAGGGTTTGTGCCGGCGAAGCGATTATTGGCCCGCGTGTACGGCAAGGGCATAGGCGTTCCTCAGGACGTTTCGAAGGCCAAGACCATGCTCAAAGGACTCCCCAAGAATGAAATGAATGCCTTCCTCACTGAAATAGGCGGGAGGTAGGCATGCAGATCGAACGGTCAAGATTCTGGCGGCTCTTCATCAGCACTCCCCTGTTGCAGGCCCTCGTCATCGGTCTGTTCGCGTCGGTTTTATCCAACAGTCTTTGGAGCCTGGCTCCTGTCACCTATACCACTCTGGATTGGACCCTCTATGACAGCTGGCTCCGACATCGAGTTTCGATCGCGACCAGTCCGACTTTAGCGATTGTGGTCCGTGATCCGCAGAGCGAAGCCCGATTCGGAGCCGTACTGGATCGGTCGATCCTGGCGCAAGTGGTGACCAACGTACACGAAGCCGGCGCCGCCGCGATCGGCGTTGATCATCGTCTTGATCGCGCCAGCACCGCATCGCTGGGCGGCGCGGCAAGCGATGCCCTCCTGCTCGAAGCGATGCATGCCGCCGAGCCGCTCGTCTTCATCCACGACCCGGAGCGCGCTCTGCCATCGGAAGCAGCCATCACGGCCCATGCACAGCTCTCGAGCCAGCCGGATCATGTGACCAGGCTGATTCCTTTGCTGACTGCCGTGGAATCCCAAACGGTTCCGGCCTTCGGTTCAGTGCTCTATGATCTCTACAGGCAGCAGGATTCATCTGTAACGGAGCCGATGGCGACGGCGCGCACGTCGGCGCTGATCAATCCCGTTGGCAATGGATCGTTGTCCGCGCTTCCAACGACCGCGCTGTCCTCGGTTTGGGACGCGATACAGCATCATGACAGGCAGCAACTCGAACTACAGTTCAAGGGCAAGGTTGTCGTCATCCTTCCCACCGACACCCATCAAGGTCCCTGGCTGCTTCCCACAGGACAATCTGTGTCGGGCATCGTAGCCCATCTTCATCTTCTCAACAGCCTACTCACCGATCAACAGGTCTCCGTCACGGGCCGGTGGACAGGCATCGGCCTCACCTTCTTGCTCGCCTCCGGCATCGCGTTGGGCCTCCTCCGCTTTGACGGACCGGTGAGCCTGATCTTGGCCGGTAGCGCGTTGCTGCTCTACGCGATATTGGCCGCCACCTTGCTCTGGGGCATCCATCTGATCTTGCCCTTACCCCTGCCGCTGATGGCTGCATGTTGTGTCATCGTCGGCACCATCGCCTGGGGTCACCTCACCGCCGGCCAACGCAGGATCATGCTCGAACAGGACATGCTCCGTCTCCAACAGGATGCCAACGCAGTACGAGAGGCGCTGGTCTTGCGCCAAAACCGGGCCGAGGCCCTGGAAGAAGATTTGGATACCGCCAAAGCCGCCGTCATGCAATCGACCGCGCAACAGGAGGAAATCGCCAAGTGCACGGCATCGTTGCGCGCACAACTGGCCGACGCCCAAATGCAGGAGCAGGCCGCCCGACGCCGGCTGGACGAACTGGAACGGCAACTGAGCGAACTTCGCATCGCCGACCGGGCTCCCCGAACCTTGGGTGATGCAGAATGGGAGCGCCTGAAACAGGAATGCCGCGACGTCGGCATTGTCACACAACAGCCGGAACTGCTTCGAATGTTTGATGACCTGAGGAAGGGGGCGGCGTCGCCGTTGAGCGTATTGCTGCTCGGCGAACCGGGCACCGGGAAGGAGCTGTTCGCACGAGCCGTGCATCGACTGAGTCCCCGTGCTAGGAACGCATTTATCCCCGTCAACATGGCGGCAATTTCACCGGAACTTTTCGAGAGCGAGCTATTCGGCCATACAAAGGGAAGCTTCACCGGAGCCACTGTCGACCGGCGCGGATTTTTTGAGCTGGCCCACCGCGGCACGATCTTTCTCGACGAGATCGGCGATCTTCGCCTGGATCACCAAAGTAAACTGTTACGAGTCCTCCAGGAAAAGTCTTTCTATCGGGTCGGAGCGACCCTTCCAACGACAGTGGACGTCCGGATTGTGGCTGCTACCAATCGCGATCTGCAGCGTGGGGTATCCGAAGGCTGGTTCCGGGAGGATCTCTATTTTAGACTGAAGGGGTTCGTCTTCCGGCTGCCCGCGCTACGTGACCGCCCGGGCGACATTGCACTCATTGCAGAAACGGCGCTGGCCGACATTGCACAAAGAATGGGACGTCCTCATCCTCAGCTCTCCAGTGACGCTCTGCGTCTACTGAACAGCTACCGATGGCCGGGCAACGTGCGCGAGCTTTGCAATGTGCTCGAGCGAGCGGTGGCACTGAGCGATGGCAGCGTCCTGTCCCGCTATGCATTCGCGCTAGAGGACGTCGCACTGGAGGATGAGGCAGTGCGCCATCTGGCTGCTTTGCCGGACGAGGCCGGGGACAGCGCCGTGTTAGAGCGCTTGAGGCACCACGGCTTTGATATGCAGGCCACGGCAAAAACGCTGGCCTGGGACCGCAGCACCGTGACGCAGCGCCTCAAGGGCCTCTGTTTCCAGGCTCTGGTCGAGTGCGGCGGTGACCGGGCCAAAGCCGTGTCGGCAATCGCTGGAGACCCTGCCCATCTCAGAACCGTCGAGCTTAAACTGAATGGGTATTACGACCATTTGCTGTCCGTCATTCAACCGTTCAAGTCGGTTGAGGGAGCCCTGGCCGAGTGCAAGCGCCGGTTCAAGAACATTCCCGACCGCCATTTCACCTCGGTTGACCGGCTGGTCCGGACAGTGTTCCTGCAGAAGGCATCAAGCACGTCGGCCTACAGCAACGACTGAAACATGATCACGGCATCCTGATAGATTCCGCTGTCTTTGCGCACGGCGCCAGGAATCACACCCAGTTGCCTGAAGCCCAGCTTTTCCCAGAGATGCCGCGCCGGCACATTCTCAGAAAAAACCAGATTGAAAATGACGCTCCGATATCCCAACTGTTTGGCGTACTCCAACATGGTGGCACCTAATAGCCAGCCCAAACCCTTATTGCGCCACTCCGGCGCCACGATGAACCCGGCGTTCGCGACCTGCCTCGCCCGTCCCGGCCAGTTCGATTTGAGGTAAAAGGCGCCGGCCATCGCTGCCGAGCCGGCTCCATCCTGGACATAAGCAGCCACCGTGGTCATGCCGCGAAACCAATAGTCCATAAAGTCGTCATGATCGGGGAATCGGTCGTGTGGATATGAGTTCCCCTCGTCAACGATGATCCGATACAGGTCTCGAAGGGGTTCGACATCGCGGTCACCGGCCAGCACCAACTGCACCGGCGAGCCGTTCTTGAGCTTGGCGTGAATGGGAAATGTGAGACTCACCGGAATCCCCGCATCACTGCCATGCGGGGCCAGCCCCGCATGGCATGAAGGTTTCTCCATCCCCGCATCATTGGCACCGCTCCCGCCTTTCTGAACTTCTGAATTTTGTTCGGCTTCTCGAAGAATAGAGCATTCAGGCTCCTCGGCACTCCGGTTGCTCAAGCATCTAACCAGCTGGCAATGAGCCAGTCACACGCATCGAAAGGAGGTGAGAGGGCACCGGCATGCCTTCGAAGACTTAGCAGCACAAGACCATTGATCAATAACCTTAGCTCTCATTGATAAGGAGGATTCCATGCAGAACGGTCCATCGCAGGTCAGAACCGGCAACATCAGTCCGACCATTTCCGGACCAAAAAAAGACAAGGACGTCCTAGTCGTCTCAGGACTCGTTGTGAGCCTGGCCGCCGCCATCGGCGCTTTTTGGCACTACTCTTCAACCGAGCCCAGAACGGGTCAGGATCAGTTGAACGGTTCGCAGGTTACCGAGGTGCTCAAGCATACCCAACCAATGGCCGTGTCCATGTCGGCAGCCAATCTTCAAACAGCCGTTATTGCTGCGTCTACACCGGGGACGATCCACACCGATCTCTATTTCGAAGTCGGCCGGAGGGGATTGACCGACGAAGCCAGGAAACAGCTTCAAGAAGACGCAGCGCTTCTCAAAAGCGATGGGAATCTAGGGGTGCTGGTCCAGGGTTTCACGGATCAGCAGGGCTCGGCCAGTTATAACCTGAAGCTTGGTCTCAAGCGGGCGGAAACGGTCAAGGCAGAGCTGATCAATGCCGGTGTGGCCGAGCATCACATCAAGGTGGTAAGCCTCGGCAAGGATGGCGCGCTCTGCCTCGACAGCAGTGATGTCTGCCGGCAGATGAATCGCCGGGTGCATCTCGAGATCCGTACGATCGGCCACGCGCACATGACGCCACCGATCCTCGCTGTGACACCGCTCGCGGACGCGACCCCAGCTTCCGTTGACCCAAACGAGCGAACCGACAACTCAGGCTCGCTCATCGACAATCTGCTTCCTGCCGCCAACGCCTCTGATGGCACTCAGGACGGTCCGTCCGCTCTCGAACCGGCATCAGGCAGCTGATACCGGCAACGTTGCGTCTGCACGACGTCGCTCGTGCAGACGCAGCTGCAAGGCATGATCCCGTATCGGCTCTTACCGGAAGCGCAGGAATGCCGAAGGGGGCAGGCTTGACGAGTCGGCTCTTCAATACCCTTTGCATGGGGGCACCTGCTGCTCAGAACCGTTACGGCATGCGTAACCCGCGCCCGGGAACACTACGGCACTGGGGACCAAGCCTGAACGGATGGTCGTGCAGTCTAGACGCCTGCCAAGTCGTCTGCACCCGCCCGAGGATGCCTCCCACTAACCCCCAGGTGGTGATAGTGAGCGCTGGTCAAGTTCCGTCAGCCTTTACGCTCTTTGTCCTGCGATACATCTGAGGGCTCTCGCTCTTCCGTCCCTTCCGTTTCGGCAGCAGATCCGGCGGTGGCAGGTTTCACTTCGAGAATCAGGATTGGTTGAACGGCGGCTATCGCGCGTTGGATGGCATTATATAACTCATCCACGGCTTTTTCCTTGGTCACGACCTCCGATGCGCCGGCCTTGAGCATGGCGTCCACATGAAAGCTCGGAGCATTGACTGACAATCCTACGACCGCGATCTGCGGATATCGTGTTTTTATGAGACGGGTCGCTCCAATGCCGTCGAGGCTGGGCATGCCAATGTCCATCACAACGACAGCCGGTTGGAGCCTTTGTACGTTCAAGACTCCCTCTTCTCCATTGCCTGCTTCGCCCACCACCTCAATATTCGGATAAGACTGTAGGACCGCCCGCAATCCCTGGCGCACCATGGTGTGATCATCGACGATTAGAACCCGAATTTTTTGTGCCGCGGCCATAGGAGAAACTGCTTCCACGTGTAAAGTGATAGTACCTGGGCTGGTGCATTCCAACCATCATAAACCCTGGAGACTCCTGTCTGCCATGCCGTCTGTCAGCGAATGCCTGATAAAGAATAGAAATGGCTGAAATCAACCAACAGGGTAGAACCCCTAGGGTGAGTAACTGACAGGGCTTCGGCGGTGGCTCGTCTTGTATCAGCGGGGGAGAATCAAAACTCTTGAGGGCGGTCACGGCGCAGGGGCAGATCCATTTTCAAGACGACTGAATCGCGCTCCTTGATCAGATATCATCGCTCCTCACCGTCGGCGCAGAAGGCAAATCCTCTTCTGTCTTGACCGTACGAGCGACGAACAGATCGAGCAACTCATGCTTCAGCGGCAGCCGGCGAGTCGAGTCTCCAAGCGCGCGCAAGTGCGCAGCGAGCAGTTTCTTGACGAGCGCGCTAAAGAGACCCGTCCAACACTTCTCTAACTCAACGGGAGGATGAGAGTCGCGGTGGCGCCCTGTCCGGGAGCTGATTGCATGTCGAACGATCCCCCGAGGGCCGTCATCCGCTCCCGGATACTAAACAGCCCAAACTTGGATGACACTCCTCCGATCGGTGTCTCAGCAGCAGAAATGGCAGCAGGATCGAAGCCCACCCCCTCATCGCGTACCTGTATTCGCAACTGCCCCTCGCGCTGTTCGAGTGTGACAGTCGCTTGGCAGGTGCCCGCATATTTGTAGGAATTGATCAGGAGTTCCCGCACGGACTGAAACAGCAGCACCGCTTGATCCTCCGGCAATGTGAGCTCGGTCGATTCCGGTACTTTCACCATCACGGTCATGGAGAGTTTCTGCATGTACTCGCTCAGCCATTTCAGCGCCGCCGCGAGCCCATAGTCCCTCAACACCGGAGGACTTAATTCAGCGACCAAGGTTCGCGTATACCGTAAGGCCTGGGATAAGACTTCGTCCAGCTGTTTCAAGAGCTCGATGAGCGCCGGGATCGGCTCCGCATACCGCTTCCCTTGACCGATCTTCAGCTTGGCCAGCACCAGGAGATGTTGCAGGTGATCGTGCAGTTCAGTGGCCAGCCGCTTGCGCTCCTGCTGCTCGGCAAGATTCAGCTCGGTCGCCAAGGCCCGGAGCTGCTCTGTGCGCTCGGTGATACGCTCTTCGAGGTTCTTCGTCAGGTCGGCCAAGGCTTCTTCAGCTCGTTTTCGCTTGATGATCTCGCCCAGCAAGAACGCCGCGCTCCGCAACCGGGCTTTCGCAACCGCCACGATGAATTGCGGACGAGACGGCATGTTGGCACTGAGTTCACGGAGCTTCTCAATCGGGACGCCGTAACGTTCGGCCACTTCCATTAACTGCTCGTCGTCCTTCGGCGGATCCCCGTACCCAATGCTGATGCTTCCAACGGTTTCTCCGTCGACCCTGATCGGCGCGGCGTAGAGGTTGATTCCCCCCTTGCACGGCAGATCGACCGGTTCGCCTGTCTCCATCGAGCGGGCCGACACTTCGCGGCATGAGTCACGGCAATGCCATTCGCCGCTCACCAACGCAGCCCGTTGTCGGTGGTGGCACACCGCTCTCGAGACGTCGTGTCGAGAAATCGGCACCAATCGGATGCGACGAGGCATGAGGCGTAGTCTCCGTTCCTTTCGCACACCGACCCTGACGTCCCGATCAGATGTAACGCATCACCGGCGACATTGACGAGGAGATCTTTTCCGACCGTACGAAGAATGGTCTGCGCGGTGTTGAGCTCCGGCAGTTCTCCGTAGGGCTGCGGTTTCGGTACGGTAAATGGTTTTCTGCCTTCGCGCAGCAGCCAGGCGATCGCCTTGAGTTGAGCCTCCGCCTGTTTCCGTTGCGCAAGCAGCATGCGGATGCCAAGCGTCAGAATAAGGATGACAGCGCCGTACGCATAGGCCCGCTCTTGCACACTTTTTGTCAAGATGGACTTCCTTGACGCGTAGAGTTTTGTGAGGGCGTCGATTGCACGCACAGCAATAACATCCTCGGATTGGCAGGGCATGTATCCGCGGAATATCTCGGCAATCCTCATGCCTGGCATCGGCCCAAAGATGCTCGCAAGCTGCTGATTTTTAGGTCGATCAGACCTCGAGAGGTGAATCCCTACTGTAGGCGTGTAGGTGGACGAATACGCAACTGATACAGGCTGACTGGATGGCCAGCTTTACGCTGCCCGCCTGTGGGTGGACTGTTGGATGTTCCGCCGCTTCCACTCCATGTACGTAATTTGGAGCAACGCGATGTAGTTTTCGAGGCAAATCTGGTCAAACTCATCAAGCGGCAGATCGTGCGTCATGGCTTCACGGAGGTTCTGCGTGGCCAAATAAAACTTTCTGAGTTCAGGCGATTCCATTGGATACACCCAATAATGAGGCTTTTATTGTACCCATCATGCTTGTTGTCATAGCAACATAATTCGTCAGCATTCTTGTACGATTGTGCCGACAGGGAATCCACCAGGGTCGGACAATTCTGCGCTTCGAGCAACGACAAATCACGATGGTTCACAGTATGTTGGCGCCGGGTCGGCCTCAAGCAATCCTTCTTCAGCTGCAAAGCGGAGGAGATTCACCGTCGTGCGTGCATCCAGTTTGTGTAACAGTCTGGCTCTGTATGTGCTCACGGTTTTTTCGTTGATTCCAAGCTCCTGAGCGATTTGCCGCCGATTCATGCCTTTGCCGAGAAGATTGAGAACCTCAGTTTCGCGGCCGGATAACGCGCGAGCAGTGGGCGTGTTCTGATCTTTTTTTTCTCCTCGCAGAACCGACTGAACGACCTCTACTAACTCCACCGGCGAGCGCTCCTTTGACACGTATGCGGCGGCTCCTGCCCGTAAAGCGCGAGGACCGTATTGCTCTGCTGGAAACAAGCTGAACACAACAACGGGAACCGTCGGGCAGCAGCCTTGCATCTCCCTAATGATATGAAGGCCATTTTGTCCACGGAGGTTTATATCAAGGGTGACAAACGCCCAAGGGTAGCTGCAGATCTCTTCAAGCACCCCGGCAGCCCCCGATGAATCGCGAATGTGCAGCGATGGAAACGCTCGCACAAGTAACTGCTTAATACCATCTCGAATGATCGGATGATCGTCCACGACGAGGGCTTGTTGTTCACGCATGAGGGGATGCTCGTTTTTTTGAAGCGAGCCGCGACGAAGCCAACGCGAGTTGCACGACCAAGAGACAGTTCTCGATGGACAGATATTCCCCGTGAGTCAATGGAAGACCCTCTTTCAACAACCGAGCTACCCGGACACTACATTGGCCAAACGATGCTAAGGTGTCCTTGTGGTTCTGCATGGGTCGATGACATTCAAATTGTGCGACTATCTGCCAAAAGCGGCGTTTTGTCTATCAGCGATGGCCTACAGATCTCTTTTTCTGGCAAGGGCGGGAATCGGATCGCGAGGGGGGATTGGTATTTGCCCGATAGCGGTCGTGGGATGAAATTACTACGAAGTTCGGCTTTTCTAGATGCTGGCTTTATGCGGCCAGCGGCTTCGGCTCCTCGGTATGCCACCTGCGGCCACAGTTGAAGCAGACATACTGAAGAATACTGGTGCCGGTGATCAGGTCAATACCAGTCTCTGCCCGAAGGCTGCCTTGGCACTTTTGGCATCGCTGGAAATGATTAACTTTTTCCTGAGCCATAAGAGTTAAGAGACTATCAATCACAAGAGAGCTTTGTCTATCAGTGTTAGCCTACATCCTTGTCCGATTGTGTGGCAATCTAGGGTTTCCTCTAGGACAGGTGAAGGAGACGGTCAGTAGCTGGTGTGAGCATTAGGGTGGGAACCGTATGAGTGTAAGGGAGCACGTTGTGTGACATTGATCTGCGTGCTGCTTTCAGTGGTCGATAATCAGCAAGAGGTCGCAAAAAACGAATGCTGGTGGGGCGTCGTCAAGGACTCAGCGCCTTTCGCGAGTCGATTGAAGTTCGCGGCCACCATGCAAAGGCCCCACAACTTGTTTCGTCAGCGAATACAGTCCGGTGGAGAGGTGACCATCTGTGGAGATGCCGTTGCCCCTATCGTTGTGAGTCTTGGTAGGAAATTACTTGATTTGAGGCGTTATCGAGATGTCCCGGAATGTAGAGCCGATCGGACTGCGACGCCCCACTGTTCATCAAAGCGTCATATGGCACTGATCGGTTTATGAGGGCTTTGCCGGTTCTCCTGTAGTTTCGCCCTGTAGGCGGGCCGCATTATGGATACCGGACAGATACTTCATGAGTTGTCGAGACGCGTCAGGATCCAGCTTGAGAAACTCCACGCCCAGTTGATGACCTCGCACCCACCGAACGGCGCACCCTCGTATCTCCAATAGCTCGGCATGATTTGGAAGCGTCACACACAGTGTCAATTGGTCGTCTGTCGTGACGACCGCATGGGTCTCAATGAGCGCACCGCGCATCGATAAATTGCGGGCGACTCCGATGGCTTCACTTCCTGTTCCTCCAGGCTTCACAGTTGAGAACTGTACATCGACGTTCACCTCGAAGCGGGCCGCCCCTATCTTCCGTCTCCTGCACTTCAATGGCTCGTCCATCTGTCTCCCCGGCAACTGACGGCCTTCTCGCGGCACGGATAAAGCGCCTGACTAATTTTGGTTAAATCCACAGGACTCTGCCTAAGTCTTCACCAAGGCGTCTCGTCTTTTGGCAGTGTGTACATTGCGCAGCAAGGCCGTCAACAGGCAGTGCCCCCGCATGGAAAGTCAATTGATATGTCCGGCCGCCGCAGGAGCTACAGGCTTTTCCGACCAATTCCCGACGAACAAGCCCTATCTTACCAAGCTGTTTATTCCTCACCGTATGCCTCCGTCAATTAGATGTGATTTCAACGGCCTTTATGAGCCTAGACCAGGCGGAAGCGCGTGTGAAGACCAGGAAGAGTTACCTCGAAAGAGGGAGGAGGTGTCCAAGTCATGGAAGATGGTGCCCACGTAACGGTTCAAGGCTCGGCTCTGCAATCGTTGAAATCTCTCGCCTTACAAGATGTGAGCAATTACCTAATCTTGGGCAATACTACGAGCATCTGATGTTGAAACCACTCATGGGGGCATGCCCCTTAAATGGTAATTCCTAGTCTGGTGATTGGTAGTAGGAATGCGACACTTGTTGAACCAGTGAGGACAGTTCGAATGGCGAGGAATTGGTTCTGGCGTAGCGGGACAAAGCCAAGTGATCACGAGACCATTTAAGAGCGGTTGGAAAATCATAATGCAGCAAGCCGCGGCTTAGGGAGATACCTAGTATCTATGAGCTAAGAGTGTCACTAGTCTCTAACAGATTGAGAAGCTCTCGCAGCTTTCACGTCGGAGGCTACTATATGGTTCGATCAAAACGGAAGCCTATGCGTCGCATGTCTCTGGCCGACATGCAACCGCCACCAAGGGCAAAACGGCCGGAGTCATTAACAGCGCGTGAACAGGAAATTCTCGAACTGATCTGGGCCGGCTTTAAGAACAAGGAGATCGGGCTACGCCTGAAGATCAGCGTGAAGACTGTCGAAGCCCACCGCTCGAATATGATGAAAAAGATGAGGGTGTCAAACACGGCGCAGCTCTTGAGGACGGCTATCGACGGCGCGATGATTCGCGTTCGCGTCGCCTAACAATCCGCCGTAGCGCTGAGTCTGCACCTACCTCTATGAACGGGTCGTGCCCGCGAAGCGGACGGATTTCCTTCAAGTCCCGCTCAGGCGCTGGCTTGATTCTTCGAAGCCGGCAACCGCTATGCGACCGCGCGCTGCGGTTTACGAATCTCGGACGAGCCTATCTCTATTATCTGCCCCCTACAGCGCTGCCGCAATTGGACCATGTCGCTGGTTTGTCTTGTCCCTGTCGAAGTGTGGGAGCAATCCGAAAAGTAACGTCCCGCCCTGCTTGAGGAAGGTTACTAAGGCCAGCTGGTCTAAATTGATAAAGACGGGGCGAAAAAGGTGCAATGTTCCGAGCCTTAGAATGCAACAGGAGTTCTCCTACACTATTTCATGCCAAATCTGCAATTGGGCCGCGCCAAAGGCCTTCCGGCACTTCCTCTAAAGGTACTAACTGATTCATCCAACGGACCACGAATTTCCCTCCGATCTCGGTGGGCCTTGGCTGGATCTGAACGACCTCGAGCAGCACTTTAAAATGGACGTTCGAGGACAGATTGTCGTAGCGGTACCAGTAAAATCCGGCCTTATCTGGAGGGGTGATAATAGTCATTGACGTCCTGGATAGGCGTGAGAACGAGATATCCTAAATCGTAGCTAGGTCTCGTTAAACCTAGGGAATTCCCCGGGTCTCAACCTTACACGGCACATATTTCTAAGGGGAAGTTTGATCCTTCTGGACCTACTCATCACCGAAAGGAAGGCTCAACTGTGCAGCAGACATTTGCCGTTTAGAGCGGCGACGGTGCCAAGGTGTCGTGCACCTCGTAGGCAGACCCGATACCAGGCGCGGGGATGCGGATGCGCGAGGATGTCTTTGTCTACGAAGCCTTGGATTCTGTCTTATTTTCAGTTCATGAATTTGTCTTAACATGACCTGTTCATGATCAAGACAAATGCCGTGAGAGGTCACTTCCCAATCGTAGAGACCGATTTCACCAATCAGCGTCTCCTTGCCTTCATTTTCACACCATGCGCAAATGACTTTCATATGAAGCTATCGAGCAAACTTAATGCCGAATATCATTCAACAAAAACAGGGCAATGTCAGCCGAAAAGTAGTATTCGACCAGTTACCTCTCAGGCAGTGAAGGGAAGCGCCTGCATCAAGCAAATGCAGCCCGCGTATATTTCTGAATTTTCAGGTAAAAAGAAACTGAAGCAAAATACATACAGAAGGGATTTAATTGAACAAGCGATGGAGCATCGGGGGGTGGCCAGTCGATTTCTTCGTCATCGAGCCATCCTCTTGAGCAGAGGCACAAACCTGAAAAGAAACTCCTCATCGTAGGAGAAATCCCACCTTCTCTTTTCTCCGTGGGTAACGAGGTATCGTATGAGGCCGCGTTCTTTGGGTATCAGGTGACTGCGATGTCGTATGTTTCGTCTGGTAGGCAAAAACATACTTCGCACGCCAACTCCAGCCACGATCATCGCTGTCGCTCCCAACAGGCCAAGGCAGACCTGACCTTGAGTCAAATCCCTTTCGCGATCGACGTTTTTAGCGCTAATCTGCGATGATATGGGCTGATTACACACGGGCATCTGCTGACGCGTCCCCCTTTGTTTTAAAAGAATTAGGCTTGATTGATGTAATCACATGACTCTGAATTTGCCAACAGGGGATCCCCCCTAGGTGCGTCCGAGGTGTCAACAGACTAGGACAGCTAAAACTCTACCAGGGGGAATCGGTCGGAGCAGGCAGGAGCCTCAGGAGCCTTGCATCACGGCTGTCACAATGACAGTTCCGGCCGGTCCTGTAAGACCAGCGCGGTAGCATGATTACACTCAACGCGCTTTAACAAGCGGGAAAATCAGGTCTAGAAAGAGTCTTGCTAGCTCTCGATGTCCTGCCTCGTTCGGATGAAAACCATCAAGGTCAAACACCAGGTCTTCACGAACAGGTTGAGCAAACAGATTTAGTAGCGCGGCGTCCACCGCTGCTGCTTCCGACTCTATGGCGCGATTGTAAGCCTTTATGCGCTCCGGTGTGACGGCTGGATTAGGAGTAGTGCGGAAACGAGGAAGCTGGGTTAGATCGGGAATATTAGCAATAACAATGGTTTTACTAACCGAGTCGTGCAAGGTGCGAAGGAGAAATCGCAATTCTTCCTGAAACTTGCGAGGATCGTCTCCATGTACAAGATCATTGGTCCCGATCCAGACAGTCACTAAGTGCGCCTTCGTACCCAACTGCTTCGCCACACGGACCTGTTCCTTGATTAAATCGATCCGTGCGCCTGGGACGCCGAGATTGATTAAGAATGTTCCTGGGATACGTTGTTGGAGTCCACGATTGATCAGATAAACGTAGCCTTCGGTTAAAGGGATCGCCCCTACGCCTGTAGCGTCACTCGCACCAAGAGCCACATAAATGAATTCAATCTTTCTTTCTTTGGGGGTCCCACTGCAGCTGAGGACGGCCAGCGAACAAAGACAAAGCAGAATTCCTTTCATGACTTTCATACACATGCAGCTCTCCTTTCGCTGGAGCAGGTAACGACTGGCTAGCGAAGACGCACCTTCACACCGGAAGTTCAGAGGGTTGTAATACCCTCGGCCAGAGCAAACTTAATGAGGTCGGATGTCGTATGAACTCCTAGCTTGTGCGTAATGTTGGCTTTGTGGAATTCCACCGTCTTCATTGAGATATTGAGGTGCTGCGCGATGTTCCTCGCCGTCCTCCCTTCCGACAGCAAGGCTAAAATCTCTCGTTGTCGGCCGGTGAGATTGCCGGAATAGCCCTCGGGCCTGAACCACTCGTGTTCCACCGCCTCCCGCACTTGGGGATCGATGGTGTATGACAGGAAACGTTTATGGGCGAGCACAGTGTCGATCGCCATACGCAGTTCATCTGAGGCCGACTGCTTTAACACGTAGCCGTTCGCTCCTGCCCGAAACGCCTCGCTGATGGAAATGGCTTCCGTCAACATCGTCACGAGTATTACTTTCACCTTGGGAAGGTGCTTTTTTAGTTCTCTAGTTGCAGCAAAACCGCTTAACTGTGGCATGCAGGCATCTAAGAGGATCACGTCCGGACGATGCTCGAGCGCACGACTAACGATGTCACCGGAGTATTGCACTGTCCCGACGATCGTGAAATGCGGGTCGAGCAGCTTCGTAAGACTTTCGAGCACGAGGGGGTGATCATCTACCAGCATCACCTTAGCGGTCTGTCTATGCAGAGACATTTTTGATTCGTCCAGGTTTGGCCGATCAGAATTGTACAACATGGCTATCATATGTATGACCACAAGTGGGTCGTATCCTGGCCGCAAGAATTAATACGCGGCCATCTTCCAACCCCATCGCGTATCTTTCTTGCAGAACAGGCCTATCCTGGTACCCATACCTGCAATCTCGCCCAAGGAAAGCATCTATGAGACCCTGTCTTTCCGCCCGCCACTCTTCGGCTTCCAGGGCGGTGAGCGCATTCATTGTCTGCCTGTGACACCATCCGATTCGAGCGATGAGGCAGGCGTTGGTATCCGGCTTGGCTGTTGTGGCTATGCTCGAACCATAACTAGGGCTTAAAGCGGCATCTTCTTGATTGACTAAAGTTGGGAGCATGGTGGTCATGGTGAATCCTCATCATAATAATAATGAGACTTGCAAATAGGTCGAGAGCATTCGCTTCCACTCGCCGGGCACAATTTGTGAAAACGGAACGTCAGTAACTCTGTAGGTTAACGGGGCGGATCTGTTTGCGAGGGGCTGGCTGTGTACCGATGATGTTCTTGTGCTGGCATGGGGAACTACCCAAGCAAACTTTAAGCCAACCTCATCTGACGCATAAAAAGAGTAGGATTGTTGCGGCCATGCATCAATTTTCACTTGTAACGTCTCTATCTTTGTACATTTGTGTTTTTTTTGACCATCCAAAGTGAAGGCTGTCATCACTAGGGGGTTCTCTAGTCGGCGGCAAATCCAGGCAAAGATTGCACTTTCCCACATTGGAAACGCAGCGAACTGGGGTATGTTCCATGAATAGGACCGCACAGCACGAGGCAAGAGAATGGAACGAAATCCGAGACCATCCAACGAATCTCAGGCAAT
The DNA here is from genome assembly GCA_963794505.1 of uncultured Nitrospiraceae bacterium. Classification (GTDB taxonomy): domain Bacteria; phylum Nitrospirota; class Nitrospiria; order Nitrospirales; family Nitrospiraceae; genus Nitrospira_C. The sequence goes on along the minus strand of CAWCEG010000066.1, from coordinate 29,750 downwards.
TCGTGTCCTGCTTGTCGATGACCACGCGATGCTCCGGCAAGGGCTAAGAAACCTTCTCCAAAATTATGGGAATGTTGAAGTAGTTGGTGAGGCGGCCGATGGAGAAGAAGCGGTGGCTCTAGCCACACGGCTCGATCCGTCAGTTATTGTCATGGACATCAACATGCCAAAGATGAATGGGATTGAAGCCACAGCTCGCATTCATGGCCAAGCACCTCATCTTCCGATCATTGGCCTGTCGGTGAATGGGCTAGAACACGGAAGTGCCATCCTCCGGGCTGGTGCCAAGGCATTCGTTTCAAAAGAAGCGGCTGTCGATCGTCTCTATGTGGCAATCCTCAATGTGATGAGCTTGGGGGAGAAGTGTAGCTGAATTGGTGACACGGGACTCTAGCGAAAGCATGTTGAGGGCGCAGAAAGCAGAAATGCCAAAAACAGTATGACGAGGCATCGTCGACGTATAGACTACCCTCATACACAAGCTAGCAACCCCCATCAGGAGCACACATGAGGAAAAGGCGCATAATTGTGAAACGGCGACCCCAATCCACTACCCATGAGTGGGAACGAGGATGGGATTTAGCAATGACGATAATAAATGGTGTTCCCCCCCTGGTGGAAAAGCAGCCCATTTTTCAGGACTGCCTGGTTGTCCTAGATGGGGCGTTTGCAGATGGAAATAGTTTGCGATTTGAGCTTGGACTCAGTGCCTTAATTGACTTCTGCAACGAAACGGTTAGCAGAGGCGAGTGCACACAGTGGTGGACTTAGCTAGAGCCCTGGCAGAGGTCAATTCCGCATACATCGGCCACGCAAGATTTCTGTTCCCGCCTAGTGTTCGACGTCTGTGTTCAAGACTGATTCGCTCAAAGTCCTTCAGAGAAAGATCGCCTTCCATGCGAGGTTTCTGGTTCTCAAGTCGTTGAAACGTGGAGCCGGCGACTGGAATCGAACCAGCGAGCTACGAGGTTCAGCTCTGCCACCTCAAGACAATCGAAACCCCCAGAAACCACTATCACGCCCTTGACTCTGTTTGAACCGCCAGCATAACCTTGCAACAGGACGGCTGTGAAAACCTTTAGATAGGAGGGTCTATGCTTCGTTTACGGACCGTAGGAGCTTTGAGCCTGGGGGCCATCATGCTGACCGGCTGTCAGCCAGTTGCCTCTCCCCTTATGGGCGTGTTCTTCACCGACGTTAAGTTTGGATGGGAAGCGACGTCAAATGCCGCCGCCACAAAGGAGGGCAAGGCATGCGGGCAGACAATTTTGGGCCTTGTCGCAACGGGGGATGCCAGTATTTCGGCGGCCAAGGCGGCGGGTGGAATTACTGAGGTGGCCCATGTCGACCACACGGCTCACAGCATTCTCGGAGTCGTGGGCGAGTTCTGCACCATCGTCAAAGGGAAGTAACTGCTGGTTCTCTGCGGGGCTCGACCAGACTCGGGCCCCTTTCCTCTCGGCATCCAGTAGCATATGGGGCCAGTTGTCCTGTCCTGGTAGCACCATAGGGAGCAAATGGTCTCCCCCTCTAGGAAAGGAAGGTTCCTATGAACGGACCAATTCTGCTGATCGCGATCCTGTTGCCAGTGGTCGCTGGGTGCGAGTCTTATTCATGGTCTGTGTACAAGAACCCTGCTATTACGGAGCTGAAACAAGGTCGGGACTGCCGGCTTCTTGTGTTCGGGCTGGGTGGCTCGGTTGATCCAACGGGAATCCAGGCCATGCGCCTCGGCGGCATTACGAAAGTACGGAGCACCGAGTATCACGTCAACACAGTTCAAGGCGTGGGAAACGAGTGCGTGGTCGCCCACGGAGAATAATCGACAGGGGCATAGGACACCCGTCGCCGGCTCCTTTGCGGTTCATCCCCGATCGAATAGCGAATGCAGTGCGGCCCCGCACCCCCCACGGCAAAGTACTCCCTTAGACGCAAAAGCAGTCAGCTGGGTGCTCGCCGATGATTTTGTTGAAAGATGTGAAAGGTGACTCTTGCCAAAGCGACGACGATCGGTCCGAGGAAAAGACCGATGAATCCAAAATAGGCCAGCCCTCCTAGAGACGCAAAAAAGAGCACAATGAGCGGTAAGTCAAGTTCGGAACCAACTAAAAGCGGATGGATCACATTATCCATCAGCCCAACAATGCCCGCTCCCACAGCGACTAAGACAAGTGCTTTCCCGATCGCCCCACTTACAAACAGATAGGCTGCGACGGGGGCCCAGACTAACGCGGTCCCACCGACGGGGAGAAGAGAAAGAAGACCGCTGAGCGCACCGAGTAACAACGGATATGAAATGCCCAGTAGCCAGTAAGTAGTTCCAGCGACGAGGCCCTGGGCGGCAGCAGTAAGAAGAGTCCCACGAACCACTGCGACGACAGTCTGATCAAGAGTGTCTAGGATCTCTGCTTTGGCCTTCTGCTCGATGGGCAACGCCTGGTGCACGGTCCGCAAAAGAGATGGGCTATCACGAAAGAGGAAAAACAGCGTAAAGAGAGTAATGAGAAAATCCGTGGCAACTTCGACCATATTCATGGCGAAACCACCGACTGCCCCCGCGACAGTTTGAAATATCGTCGAGCCACCGCTCGTCGAGCTCTGAAGAACCCCATAGGCCAGGACAAGGTTCCCAAGAACATTCTGGGATAACCTGCCAATAAAGGGAAGGCTTTCGAGTCGTTTGGGCAACTCCTCCAGTCCACCCCCATGAATCCACGCCATGGTGGCTTGATAGGCATGGATAGTTTCGTTCACAGCCAAAACTGTAACGTACGAGACTGGCAACACCACCAATACCATGACTGCTAATGTCATCAGCATGGCCGATAACGCTCTTTTCCCTCGTACCAGACGAGCCAACCTCTCATGAACGGGATAAAAAAGCCTTGCGAGGATGAGAGCCCACAGGATGGGTGTAAGAAATGGCGCAAAAATCCAAAAGAGGAGATACAGCAGAACAAGGACAAATAAGACAAGGAAGGTAATAGAGAGAATCTTAAAAGATTGTGCCATGGAAGCAACGTTTTCAACTATCAGTACTATGAACAGAATTGCTTGTCATAAGATCTTCCCGTAAATGTCCCCACTTAGAGTAAGTGTGATCCGTGTTTTCCACTAATTTACACTAGGACTACCCCTGGAATGGGAAGGCCCTCTTCTGATGTCACAGCATTGGAGGGGCATCGAAGTGGGTGGCGAGGCGAGCGGTGGTGACGAGGCCGTTGTCGTCCGCTGATTTTCGGCGCACTCGAAAGATTACAACGCGAGCTGGCGCGTTTGAAGTGTTAAAAAAGGAACATGCGATGAAGATGAGCCGATAGTTCATCGAAGGAGGCGACGGCGGCGTGGTTACACGCGTTTACGTCGTTGCTGATGGCGTGATGGTTTCCCTGTAGTGTAACCCGGCACACGGCTTATCTGAGAGGAATTCCTGAGAGAGCTCGTTTACATAGTATTCGAGAAGGCTGCGCTCGTCGTCCGTCAATTTCCCCTCTTTTGAAAGTAGACGTTCGCACGCACGAGCATAGACCGCTATCTCCTGGCAGACATCCTTCATACCTCACCACCCTTTCTCCACGAGAGGCTGTCCACAAAAGAAGGCGGTGAATGAAATGATCAAAAGATGCCCTAGTATGTTCCGGGGAATTATTTCCGTCAAGCCACGCTGTAGGCTGGCGCTTACACTCCGCAAACAAATTATGTCGTGGCCTTTGCGCGAAGTAATTGGACTTGAGGCAATGCAGAACCATTGGTGAGCTCACCTCCGGTGCGCGCATAAGCGGATTCGGAGACCAGCCCAAAACGGAGTTCAAGCCTTTGCTTAGGGATCTAGAGAGGGGACGAATGCTAGGCATGAATCTAAACTGCGTGAACCAATAGAAGATTCTAAAGTATTGGCCGGCTCGGCAGTGGTTCTAACGGTTGGATTGCTTGCTATCATGCAATCCTCGGAAAGAAGCCCCACGTGGCGCCCTATCCTAGCCAAGGGGGAGACGGTAAACTAAACAGCTATTCAAATCTTTCTACCGACTCCACGCCGACATCTACGCAGCTGTGACGTGTCTCGAGAGGAGAGCTAAAACGACCTAGCCCGGGCCACCAGTGGGACAGTGTGTCGCCTGCGCATGGTCAAGGCGGTCTTTTTCATTTTGAGGCGAGGAGACGAACACTAGCCCTGTTGGTCGATCCACCAATAGCCAGCGGCGGCGGCAATTGATGCATAAATACTCGATCACTCCCGTATCCAGATACATGGCACGCATGGGTAAGAGAGCGCCGTCACACTTGGAACATTCCAACGGATCTCTTTTTTTGATGGCGATCCTTAACATGTGATCTGCACTCGTAGCGTCGGCACTATGTCAAAATCTACGAAAATAAACTAGTGCCGGAAGGCCCTAGAAAGACATAGGAGACGTCAGGGGAGGACTCCTCCTGAAGTCCATGAGGATCAATTGCCAGCACTTTCAGACCGCCCCGTGAAGGAATCACATTTTTTCATCACAGCGTGCACATCATCATGGCCAAAGGGCCCGACCGGGATTCGATCATGAACTTACTCCGGCAGGAGTCTCAGAGTATTTGGGGTTATGGAGGACGTTTTCCTTTGAAGAAGGAGAGGTGCGAGAGCGGCTGAATCGAGCAGGCTTTCTTATGCTGCTGTCTGGGCAACCGGACCGTAGGTTCGAATCCTACCCTCTCCCCCATAGGTCTTTGAGCGTCTCCATTCAACGCCTCAGATGGGGCCGCCTAAGGGCCATTTATTCGTAAACCGATGAACTATCGATGCACCATCCGGTATTTACGGCATGTCTACGCCAGCGCCGAATGAAGCTTCTTAATCCTCCCTACCTGTGAGTCTCTCCACACCCCGGATGTGGGCAAGGGCAAATAGCTCCTGGCGGTGACGCCAGGGCCTGCTCGCATTCATCACTGCAAAATGAGCTGTGGTCTCGCGCCTGACACTTACAACCCTGATGTCCACAGTTCTTTGGATAGTTGATTGTTGGCCTGGGACGAATATTCATCTGTTTCCTTCCTCATACGTGTCCTAAGCGACGGTCGCACGAAGTCTCCCCTGCGGCTCCTGAAGAAGACGCTATTATCCCGTTAAGCACTGAGAGCAGGATTGTGTGACGAGGTAACTTGGCCAATACCTTTGTAGTCAGAACTAAATAGCTAAGCCGCCAATCTTCGCCAAAACGATGCAATGAGCGGCTGATATTCGGTATGGCCGCACTGCGGGCACTCCAGCACTAGGGCTTGTTCTTTGTCAGCGTCTCCCATCTGATGGCTGGGGGGCCGTTCAATCATTAGGGCGTGGCATTTTTCACACATCATAACTGCCTCCCTATGGATTCCAATTGAGAAAGGCTCAGTCCCAGTACGGAGCCTGGTGTTCTTTTGCATCTAGATTATCCGACGGAATTTGTCTCGGTAACTGGGAAAGCGACTAGGAAAGATTCCACAAACCCTAAGAGCCTTTTGGGTGTTTCACTTCCTTTATCAGTGGAATCGTGGATGGGTTTCCCGAATGGAATCGGTAGGATCATTGAGTACCTTCTTTCCCTTGAAACTCGGCCTGCTTGTTTTTTGGTCATTATGGTATGTAATCGCGTTTTCCACCAACTCGTGCAAGACCTTTCAGGCTCTGGGAGTCTTACCCCAAAATGTGTGCATTCGCTTCCAGCAACCCACAGGAGGCCACAATGCGCTACATGACTTTTTTTGGCTCACATCCCTCCATGTTGCATTGGAGCTTTGTGGCAGCAGCGGCCACCCGGCTCAGACGAAGATCGCAAAGTGCTTTTCAGAACAATACGTGATCAGATAGGTGACCGTATCCAGGGTTTTCTGTCCGAAAAGCGCTCACGCATGGAATGACCACGCAGGAAACAAGGCTTTTTTAGGGAAGTAACGAATTAATCATCCCTTAATGAATAGAAGTTGCTGGATCAGCGTAAGAACGGGCTCTGCCTTGGCCAAATCAAAATATCCTCGTGCCGCAGATCGCTCAAGCAGTTTAAGTGCCTGTTGTGCATACTCCTTTCGTGCAACGTCATCGGACTTCTCTGACGCTTTCCATGACTGATCGAGTAAGAACATGATGTCATGGACATCGCGTTGAATGGTGTCCTGCTTATTTCGTTGCGGACTATCGAGGGCGGCTCGTTCAAGGTGTTCTTCCGCTTGGACGATCGCGCCGTAGCTCAAGGCGTACGATTCACCAGCGGCTTGCATCGCCCCGCTCAGCAGAGACAATGCAAGCACGCTGTCGCATAGCACCCGCTTCAGCAGCTGCACGATCTCTGATTCCTTTCGTTGTACAGCAATATCGTCACATGACCTCCTCGTTTATATTCTCCGAAAGGTTCTCTGAGTAATCGAGATGCTACCACCGGCATGTTAACGACACGTTACGAATGGGATGCGGAATGCCTAAGAATGAAACCTGGGGGCCCTCATATCTCCACGACGATGCCAATCTCCACCACTTGATCAGCCGGCAGGTGAAAGTAGGAGCTGGCGCGCTGAGATATTTTTTCCAAGAACATGAACAGGCGTTCCCGCCACAGCGCCATACCCGGCAGAGGCGTTGCCAGTGCAGTGATGCGGCTCAGGAAGTATGTGGCATCGTCGAGGGGAATGGTGACGCCTGACGCAGCACAGGCCGGTAGCACTTTGGGAATATCGGGAATCTGCATGAAGCCGTGACGTACTGTCAAACGAAAGACGTGCTCCCCCAATGTTTCCAGGTGGACCTGTTCGGCGAGGGGAAGCGAAGGCACTCGGACCGTCTGGACAGTCAAGAACAGAAGCTCCTGATGGACCACCCTAAAATGCCTGACATTTTGCATCAGCGCGGGAGGAGCCAACTCCGGTACTGAAACCATGTAGATGGCCCATCCCGGGACGCGAGCCACACGCTCGGCCTGAATCTTTTCGAGAAAGGCAGATAAGGACGGCATCTTGTTCCAGAAATAGCGAGCGACCAGCTGACGGCCACCACTCCATGTGCTCATCAGAGTCAACAAGAGGCAGGCCAAACCGAGGGAGACCCACCCGCCTTGTGGAATTTTTAAGACGTTGGCAACGAAAAAGACGCTATCGACGATCATGAACGACCCGAACACCAGAGCAACCTTCTTCTTCGACCATTCCCATCGTCGACGCGTGACGATTGCGATCAGAATCGTGGTGATAACCATCGTGCCTGATACCGCAATCCCGTATGCCGCGGCCAACTTGGATGACGCAGCGAACGTTACGACCAAGCCGAGCGTGCCGACGAGCATCAGCCAGTTTACGACTGGAACGTAGACCTGTCCGATATGGTGCGATGCGGTATAGCGAATGGCCATCCGTGGAAGATACCCCAGGCGAATCGCTTGTTGAGAGAGGGAGAAGGCGCCCGTCAGCATCGCCTGGGATGCGATGATAGTCGCCGCTGTGGCCAGCACCACGAGTGGCCACAGGAGCCAGCTCGGCGCAAGCAGGTAGAAGGGATTCGACACGGCTTCTGGATGTTTCAGTAGCAGGGCACCCTGTCCAAAGTATTGGAGAGCCAGCGCAGGAAACACGATGCCGTACCACCCGATACGAATCGGTCCTCGTCCCACATGGCCCATGTCGGCATACAGCGCCTCCGCACCTGTCAGCGTCAGGAACACGCCACTTAGCACTGCAAAGCCAACCGTACCATGATGCCAGAGGAAGGCGACCGCGAAGTGGGGATCAAGCGAGGCAATCACTTCCGGTGCCTGCACAAGACCGTGAAGGCCCAGTGCGGCGAGCGCGGCAAACCAGACGGCCATCACCGGACCGAACATCCTGCCGATGAGGTGGGTGCCTCTAAATTGGGTCGAAAAGAGGATCACTAGGATCACGACGGTGATGGGGACCGTGTAAGGCTGATAGGCAGAAGTCTCCACTTCCGAGCCTTCGACAGCACTCAGGACGGACAATGCCGGCGTGATGATCCCGTCTCCATACACGAGTGCGGCTCCGACGAGTCCCAGCAGGACGATCGGATTCGATCGAAGCGGAAAGTTCACGTGCGAGCGACGTCGTTGCGTAAGAGCGAGGAGTGCGAGGATACCTCCCTCGCCTTCGTTGTCCGCGCGCAGGACGAACCACAGATATTTCAGCGTCACAACCAGCACCAGCGACCAGACGATCAACGATAACACGCCCAGGACATTCGGCTTGTTTACGGCGAGATTGAAAGTCGGGTGAAAGCAGGCCCGTAAGGCGTACAAAGGACTGGTTCCAATGTCGCCGTAGACGACGCCGACCGCGCTCAAGACCAGAATAGTCTGAGAAGTCTGCGGTCGATCGTTCGTCATGTCCTTGGCGGTGTTCTTCTCGGCTGCCTATCCAGCGAAGCAGGTTTCGCCTTTGAAGGCTAACTGGAAGTGAAAGAATCTACAAGCAGTATTCGAGGGGCACAGCGCTGCGCCCGGATAGGCGCGGTAACTTTAAGCTGCAACAAAGAGCAGGTTGGTCTTTACATATTTCTTTCTCCTCCTTAACACTACTACGCGGAACGGGTCGTTCAGGCCCTCAGGCATTACTCTTACATTTCTGTATGTAGAACCCTGCACACCTACAGTTGTTTTTTTTCCTACCCTTTGTCGTGCTGCATGATAGAGCACAATTTCTAAAGGACCCTCCTGGCACATCAGTTGCCTTTAAGAAGACCAAAATCTGGCCGAACAAGGGCAACGTGGTACTTGCACACGTCACTGTCGTTTCCAGGGCTCAGGCTATTAACGAGAACGTCTGGGGGATAAGCCATGATCTTTCTGTACAGGTGCGTCTATTCTCTTGCGTTGGGACTTTACCTCACCTCATTAGCTGGCTGTGGAGGTGGAGAAGGGGGAGACGGAGGAGGCGCCTTTGCATCAATAGCATGGGACCCTGTTGATGATCCCACGGTGACTTCCTACACTGTGCATTATGGAAAACACTCAAGCGGAAGCTTCGGATCATGCAATTATGAAAACTCAGTCGATGTACCCGAGCCTTCTACCGCAATCCAGGGTCTTGAGTTTAATGCACAGTACTACTTTGCTGTCAGTGCCTTTAATGGCTCTCAGAGCAGTTGTTCTAGTGAAATATCAGAGATGACCCCTGGACAGTCGAACGTCAAGCCGATGTAGATAGGCAGAGGACGTCAAAAGAAATTCAGACAATGTTAGTCCCTCGATAGGGAACCCTTCAGCCCTGCCGCCCACCCCGCCCGTGCGACAGTCAGACTCAGAGAAAGCTTAAGTTTACCGTAAAAGAGTTCACAGCAGCGGTCAAGGAGGAGGCGCCTACATGAGCGAATTGCATCTGGTGTCCGTGCTGGTCGCGTTTGTGATTGGGTTCGTATCCGGTCTGATCTACGCGCTCCGGCTCTACAAACAGATGGAAGCGAACTGTGACCGCGAGTGGGCCAAGCGCCACGGGATGCGAGAGATGACGACGCAATACGGTGAGGTGCCGGCGCGGATCAATCCGGTCCTCCGGCGGCGGACATTGTGAGGAGGAGGCGTACGGATGTTGAACTCAGGATTAGCTAAAAGCAGTTTGGCAGATTCTGTTTTGCGCAGAGACCTGCTTGATCAGGCAGCGATCACTGGACGCGTCTGCTCATCCGAACACCATCGACGCCCACAGTTGAAGCAGACGTACTGCCACACGTACACTCCGGTGACTACATCAATCGCTCTCTCTCTCGCGTAGTTCCTTGACACTTTCTGCATCGGACTGTTTGCTCGTTACTCATCTTCTTTCACTGGGTATCCGGGAGGGATAACTTCTTCTCACACGCTTCTTGAATGGTGGGATAAAGCTGAACAAACCGGTCCTTGGATATCACTGCTTCTGCTCCTGCTTTCAGAAACGCATCCACTATATATTCATCCCGCACGGCACACAGCCCGATTATCACCGCCTCCTTCCACGATTTCTTAATCTCCCTAGCGGCCTCCATACCAGTCATCTTCGGCATGTTGATGTCCATTAGAATGACATCTGGCCGACAAGCAGCAACCATCTGGATGGCTTCATCGCCATTGGCAGCTTCCCCGATCACTTGGATATCCTCATGAAGCGTTAAGAGACCTCGCATGGTTTCCCGTAACGGCTGGTAATCATCGACTATAAGAATTCTGCACTTGTCCATTGCTAGCCTCTATAATCTAGTAAAATATCACATGACTATAAGGCCCCTCATGGGCATTCCCCGGAATCCTTCGGCATTTCTCCCAAAGTGACAAACCAACCGTTCGGCGAACTCGCCTCTGAATAGGGGGAATAGAGATCGTTACAATACCTACAATATTCGACTCGCCTTCCTCTCTGCCGTCACCACCTCCCCACTACCGGCCCGATAAAACCCGACCGATATTCATCCGGCCTGTCCCACCAGCAGGAGTTTTTGTAGAGCTGACACACCGACACGAGATGAATTTGTTGGGTGGGGGCGAGCGGAGCCTAATCAGTTAAGAATGCATGATACGAACCTTTGCCGTGTCTCGATAGGACAACCGCTACGTCTCTCCTCCGCGGCCATAACTTTTTACCTCCCCTTAACCTCTTCCCCGAAGCCATCCAAGTCCGAGTCGAACCGGTCCACATTTTCTGTGGATAAATCTGTGTATAAACCTTCTAAAGGGCTGTTAGAACCAATCCGATGACGTTCGAGTACCGATTTGCCCATTTTTTAAGCATACGCCAGGAATTCTTGACACCCCAATATCTTGTGATTGACTTTTCCTATTTTTCTCTAAACTACAATTAGTGTGTTAACGATGCATTAGCACCAATTCCTCGATGGTCGGTCTTCGCGGTCAACACCGTTTTGCCTTGCTGGAAGCAGTTATCCACATCCACGGGGATTTCCCACCTCCACGAGACCAAACTTCGTAGGCGATAGCTTACAAGCCCATTTCAGAACGGCCTTAGGACAAGCCTTTCTCGACGGCATGTTCAGATGCCCGTATCTCAATCGCCGATTTCGCCAATATCAAAGCCTAGGTTCTGAAAAAGACTTTTATCATCACCTGACAACGAGTTTACGGTGCTGCTTAACATTTGCGGTACCGCTACTCCCCGGGGAAATTCCTATCTGTGATTCTTGACAGTATCATTCCATTTGCCTCGCTCATATACTTTTTCAAAGGCTGATGACCAATCGCCGCACTTCTTCGGTGACGATTTTGGCCTTTACGAACGACTACTCAACGACTACCTGGTGTCAATGGACATTCCACAACGGTAAAGGAGGATAGCATGTCACCACAAGTACAACCGATTCCACCGGGCTATCACACGGTCAATCCGCACCTGGCGATACGCGGTAGCGTGGAGGCGATGGAGTTCTACAAAAAAGCGTTCGGCGCCGAGGAGCGTGGCCGCTTCATGACACCAGACGGCCAACGGCTGATGCACGGCGAGGTCAAGATTGGCGATTCAATCGTCATGCTTGGCGAGGAGAATCCCCAAAAGGGTTGCCCAGGGCCGCAGAGCGTGGGCGGCACGACGGTCAGCCTTTATCTCTACGTGCAAGACGCCGACCGAGTCTTTAATCAAGCGACGGCAGCGGGCGCGAAATCGGTGATGCCGGTGGCGGACATGTTCTGGGGCGATCGCGCCGGCACGGTGGCGGACCCCTTCGGGCACCAATGGACGATCGCGACACACAAAGAGGACGTGCCCCCTGAGGAGATGAAGAAGCGAGGCCAGGCATTCTTTGAGCAGATGGCTGGACAGAAGACGTAGCCATGCCCACTCTTTCTCAGACGATCACGCTCCCAAACAGGCCAGGGAACATGTAGCTCACACCCTGTGACAGTGGAGCTGGCGCGAGCGGTGCATCGTGCAGGTGTTAGCCGATCGGCCTAAACAATTGCCACCACAGCACAGTAAAGCGCCTAAATAACCTTCCCTACTAATCCAAGGGGATATCCTAGTAGTAACATCTTGCCCAGGTGGAGACCCTATTAGTAACTGACTAAGGAGGTTTCTATGAGTACGATTCTTTTAATAATCTTGATTCTGTTACTGATTGGAGCATTGCCCACGTGGCCCTACAGCGCGAATTGGGGCTACTATCCAAGCGGCGGACTGGGCTTGGTTTTGCTTATTCTAGTGGTATTGCTTTTAACGGGACGGCTTTCGACAACGTAAGGTTGGCGGATAACGGGCAATGTCATTGGAGGCTTTGAGGCTTAATGGAGGAGCTGCGCCTGGCGCAAGACGAGGATTCCACCTTCGGGTCACAGCATGCTTCCTTGTCAAAGATCGCGAATGAGGGGATGACGAGATCAGGGCAGTGGTGTGAGACCACTGCCTGCATCATTGGCACTAATGGGTGTTATCAACGCTTGTCACGCTTTGCCTGAGTACGATTCCCAGCCGCCCTCAAGTGACCCATAATGCCTTTTGCTCGACTCTGCGAGAGATGTCGTTTGGTTCGTATATCAGGAGACGACTCTGTTTGCTTTGCAAACTTTGGCAGTTTGGAATCCCGAGCAGGAGGTGGTGGACTACCCGCCTTTTTTGACCGGTTTGATTGACCCATGTGTCTCTCCTTCCATTTGACAATTTTGAGTTAGCGTAAAAGCCTGGTCCTCGACGGTAGAACAAACCGCTGCAACCCGTCGCCGGCTATAACTCACTCGAGAGTACCCCTAATCGATGTCATGACATCCCTCATCCTCTGGTCGCGGTCTCACAATTCCAATTACACGGCCTCTGCGCTCAGCAACAACAATCCCCTTTCATGTTCGGATGGATCGAGCAACGAAACGTATAGCGCCCGGGCCGTTCGAGATTGAAGCGGATCGTGGCGTCACGTTTCGGATCCAGCATCACGCCGCCGATTCCACGTCCGTACACGATGACTCCGTCTTTTTCGATTTTCGTCGGGATTCCCTCGAACATGGTGGAGCCGAAATCATGTCGTTCCCCATCTTCGTTATGAATCGTGATGACGGCCGGAAGCCCGAGGCGGAGCGCCTTTTGTTGGGTGACGAAGGTGAAGTCTTTGATGACGACATTCACGACCTGTTCGGATTGCGACTCGGCCGGCTGGCCGGGCACTAGATCCAACGCGTTCCACGCCAAGAACATCAATGCGACAACGCTCAGACGTATGGACATGAACTCTTCCTCCTTGTGGCTGCTTACAACACGGTTTTCTTTGCCGGAAGCGGCACGGTCAACACCGCACACCCGGCGGTCCGAATCACTTTCTCAGCCGTGGCTCCAAAAAAGATCTTTTCCATGCTTTCCGACCGGCCACCATAACTGCCCAGCACGATCAAATCGACACGCATCTGCCTGACGAACTTCCCGATCTCCACGAACGGAGTGCCTTCCACGATGATCCGATCCACCTGCAAACCGTCCGCCGGCAGTGACTGCAACAACTGTCTCACCTTCAAGCGCGCCTGATGTCGTAACCGCTTACGCTGCGCAACGGCATCCGAGGGAACCGCGAGAAGTCCGAGACGATTGAAGGCGTCGATAGCGCTCACGTCGATGACATGAATTATGCTGATTTCGCTACCGAATACATGACCTAGTCGCACGGCGACCCGAAAGGCCTCTTCGGAGCATGAAGAGAAATCCACCGGTACGAGGATCTTTCGAAACAGTGCATCCGCCATTCTATCCTTGGGCCATACCCGACTCCCCCAAAATAGTCAGCAAGGGCAATGCCACCTCCATCGAGAGGCAGGGCGGAATCACGAACGTACATGGAAACAAGGACTTGTCGCCTTTATTCTTATCTGGACCGTTCAGCGGTCGGCTCACCGATTGGATGAAGTGGAGCCCTGCTACACCGTTTTCTTCATGTCTGTGGCAGAAGGGGACAGCACGGCTGACTTGGGGAAGACCGTTGTCATGAGATAGCGCCGATTATCCGGCGAGAGGAGCTGATGGCGTCCGCTACCTGTTGCCGTATCGTAGGTCCTTCTGATGAGAAGATCCGGTCTCGCCGCCGTTGTCGTCATGAGTCTTCAAGTGGACCACCCCCGCTTCGACAAACGGAAATGCGATGGCGGTAGCTTGGGAAGTTTCGCTCTAAAACAGCGGGTGATGCGGCGCGCTGGTAGGAGGGACAGAAGCAGAGCCGGGCACGTTTCCGCGAAATCTCCATGCGTGGTTATCCTTGACGAGGGAATGCACTTCACCCACCCAGCTATCGATTGTGATGGACCTTCCAGAGTCTTTGTCTGTCCCGTACAGTCCGCCCGTGCAGGTGACATAGGCCCTCTTCCGCGTTCCGTCCTGGACTATTTTGAGTTCACTAAACACGTGCCTGGACACGATGCCTCCATAATGGCTGAAGACTTCCGCCCACACCCGCCGCACGTCAGGTCGCTTGAGACCATGGTAGTTGTAATCTTTCTCGTAAAACAACATGAGCGCTTCGAGGTCGGCCTGCTGGACGGCGATTTCAGCCCGGTCGAATGCCGCCACAAGCTCCTTCAACACCTGCTGATCAGACTTTGCAGCTGCTCCCGGCGCAACTTCCACTGCAGCGGCCGAAGGAGTGGGATGGTGACACCGGCTGACAAGCATCATCCCAACCAGCAGAACAGCGACTCCGCATACACCGTTACGCTTCATAATCACCGAAAGAAGCAATGGCGATGCCATTGATACACTCGGTACCTTCCATGATTTATTAACCCTCGAGTCCTTGGAAAGGGACCGAATTTGCAGATGTGGCGCCTCCCTCCACACAACGTACTTCCAGACTGCCGCGAAACGCTACTCTAAGGGACCCGTGGACCCTAGAGACGCTTGATCCATTTTACTGCTTCAACAAGGATCGAGCGGCAGAAGCATCATGGCGGCCATCAATCCCCAATTCTCAATCGGCAAAGGCGCAACTTTGAAGATCGGCGAGGCCGCTGGCACGGTGAGTACCGCGAGCTGCATCACCAGTGAAAGCAGAAAGGCCCACAGCAGGGTCCGATTCGTTCCGAGACCCACCTGAAAGAGCGACAGCCGCTCGCTGCGACAATTGAACGCATGCACCAGCTGTGCGCCAACCATGACGGTAAAGGCCACTGTTCTCGCTTCCTCGACCGTTTGATGCCAACCGTACAGGCTATACGCGAAGGCGCCAAGGGCAATGACGCCCAGCATCAACCCCTCGACGCCGACTGCGACTAATCGCTTGCCGTCCAACAAACTGGCATCGGGCCGGCGAGGCCGCCGCTTCATCAAGTCCGGCGCCTTGGGATCGACCGCCAACGCTAAGGCTGGAATGCCGTCCGTCACCAGATTCATCCAGAGAATGTGTATCGGCAAGAGCGGAAGCGGAAGACCGAGCAGCGTGGAAAACAGCATGACCAATACTTCGCTGAAATTGCAGGACAGCAAGAAATGGACGGTTTTCCTGATATTGTCGAAGACCGCACGGCCCTCCTCCACCGCTGCCGCAATCGAAGCAAAATTGTCATCGGTCACGACCATGTCGGCGGCTTCCTTTGTCACATCGGTCCCGGCAATGCCCATCGCCACCCCGATGTCCGCCGCCTTGATTGCCGGCGCATCGTTGACCCCATCGCCTGTCATGGCGACGATCGCCCCACGGCGTTTCCAGGCCTGCACGATGCGCAGCTTGTGCTCAGCAGAGACCCTCGCATAGACCGAGACGCTCTCAACCACCTTGGCCAGCTGCTCATCCGTCAGATTGTCAAGCTCGTTTGCAGACAGCGCCGAGCTGTCGCCGTTAGAGAGGCCTAGCTCCTGCGCGATTGCGACCGCCGTGTCTTTATGATCGCCGGTGATCATCACTGTGGTGATGCCCGCTTCCCTGCACCGTTGCACAGCTTCGAGCGCTTCCGGCCGCAAGGGGTCTTTCATCGCTACGAGACCGAGGAACACCAGGTCCTGCTCAACCGTCGCGGCCTGCGATCCTTCGTGAGGAGCGTCCAGAAGACGATGCGCCACCGCGAGAACGCGAAGTGCCTGCCCGTGCCAGCCTTCCGTTGATCGCGAGTATTTCTTGGCGATGACGATCGCTCCAAGGGCTCAACGCGGCCGTCGAGCCTCATGCGATGCGTACAACGAAGAAGCAGGACATCCGGCGCGCCCTTGACATAGGCCATACTCCCGGTCGGCGTCCGACGAACGATGGTCATCATTTTCCGCTCGGCATCGAAGGGAATTTCGTCCTCGAACGGCGCCGTCCCGCTCCAGCGCCTGTTTGGTCATGCCGAATTTCGCCGCCAACACGAGCAGCGCCCCTTCGGTAGGATCACCGATGACGTGCCGGGCTCCGTTCTCCTCGTGCAACGTCGCGCCGTTACACAGCACAGCCGCCGTGAGCAATTGCTCAATGCCCGAAGCGCGGCTTGGAAGTGGAGACCCTTCACCTGTGACCTCGAACGTCTCATCGCCGACGCAGACTTTCGTGACCGTCATTTCGTTTTTCGTTAACGTTCCTGTCTTATCGGTGCAGATCACGGTGGCGGAGCCAAGCGTCTCCACCGCCGGCAGCTTCCGGATCAGCGCATGGCGCTTCACCATACGTGTGACGCCCAGGGCCAGTGTGATGGTGACGACGGCAGGAAGGCCTTCCGGCACCGCCGCGACAGCGAGGCTGACGGATGTCAGAAACATCTCCAGCAACGGCTCGCCCCGCCAATAGCCCAAGCCGAACACGATCGCCACAACCGCCAATGCCAGCCAGAGCAGGGTATAGCCGAACTGCTCCAGGCGGCGCTGCAGCGGAGTCTCCACCTTTTCCGCCACCGTCGCCTGCTGAATCATGCCGGCGATCCGACCAAGTTCGGTGTTCAGCCCGGTCGTGACCACGAGCGCGCGGGACTTTCCCGACACCGCAATGGTGCCCATGAACGCCATATTTGTTCGGTCCGCCAAGGGCGCGTTCGCGGGCAAGACCACATGTGCGTCTTTCCGAACCGGCGTGGACTCACCGGTCAGCGAGGCTTCCTGTGTCTGAAAACCCGCGGTATAGATCAGCCGGGCATCGGCAGAGATATGGTCGCCGGCTTCAAGAACAATGAGATCGCCGGGAACCAACTCGCGAGCTGGAATCGACTCGAGGCCCCCCTGCCGGATGACATGTGCCATCGCCACCGACATCTTGCGCAGGGCTGCCAGAGACCGCTCGGCGCGGAACTCTTGGATAAAGCCCAAGCACACCGTTGAGAAAGACGATGGCCATGATGGCCGCCGCGTCGAGCCAATCGTCTAGCAAGCCCGACAGGACCGCGGCTCCGATCAAGACCCAGATGATGACGCTGGTGAATTGGGAGAGAAACAACTTCAGAGGAGAGGCCGGCGGAGCTTCGGGGAGTTCGTTGAACCCTTCACGCCTTTGGCGTCGCACGCGCCTCCTCGTCGCCAAGGCCGCCACTGAGATCCGTCGAGAGTGCTGTCGCCACCGCCTCTGCCGGCATGGCGTGCCATGAAGGTGATGCTGTCGTGGTTAGCTGAGCCATCAGACGCCGCACCCTCTTCTCATACCCATTCGGGCGCAAACTTCGTCTCGACTTTCTCCGCAAAGTAATGGTAGAGCGCCGGCAGCACGACCAGAGTCAGCGCGGTTGAACTGAAGATACCCCCGATGACGACGGTGGCGAGCGGCCGCTGCACTTCCGCTCCGATCCCCTGCGCGAGGGCAAGCGGCAGAAGACCGAGCAACGTCGTCATCATCGTCATGACGACCGGACGAAGCCGCAGGCTGCAACCGGTCACGATCGCCTTTTCGCTCGGCATCCCGTCCCGCCGCAGCTGGTTGATGTAGGACACCAGGACGATCCCGTTCCCCACGGCGAGCCCGAATAGTTCGATGAAGCCGATGGAGGCCGGCACGCTTAAGTATTGCCCGCTCAGCCAGAGTGACACGACCCCGCCGATCAAGGCAAAAGGCAGATTGAGGATGATCAGTGTCGCGTATCGCAGCGAATGGAACGCCCAGAAGAGCAGAAAGAAGACCAGCCCCAGCGTGATCGGCACCACGATCAAGAGCCGCGCGTTCGCCCGTTCCATGTTTTCGAACGCCCCACCCCACGTGACGGTGTACCCTTCCGGCAACCGGATCTGCGCCGCAAGCTTCTTCCTGCCTTCATCCACGACGCCGCCGATGTCGCGCCCCACGACGTTGAAGCCGATATAGATCCGGCGCTTCACATGCTCGCGGCTGATGCGGAGCGGGCCTTCCCGCATCTCGATCGTGGCCAGATCGCTCATCGGAATCAGCGCGCCGGATGCCGATTTCACCCGGATCTCCCCGATGGTCGCCATGCTGTTGCGGTGCCGGCTCCGGAAAACGAAGGATCAACTGAAACCGTCGCTCGCCTTCGTACACATGGGTCGCCGCCTTGCCGCCGATCGCGGTGACGATGATCTCCTGCACGTCGGCCACGTTGATGCCGAAGCGGGCGATCTTCTGCCGGTCGATGTCGAT
Source organism: uncultured Nitrospiraceae bacterium (assembly GCA_963794505.1). Lineage (GTDB taxonomy): Bacteria > Nitrospirota > Nitrospiria > Nitrospirales > Nitrospiraceae > Nitrospira_C. The sequence continues at coordinate 11,302 of CAWCEG010000066.1, read as the reverse complement.
CGTGAGATAGGGCTGGCCGGCGATCTGTTCGACCTTGATATCTTTGACGCCCTTGATGTGCTGCATCAGGGCGCGCGATCTCCTCCGCCTTGTCGTGGAGCACATCGAGGTCGTCGTCCGAACAGCTTGATGGCGCATTCCGTCCTGATGCCGGAGATCAGCTCGTCCACCCGTTCTTGAATCGGCTGGCTCATGAGGACGGAGATGCCGGGGATCTCCGCCAGTTTCGTCCTGATGGCATCGGTCAACCCCGATTGAGTCTGCGCCGTCGTCCAGGTGCTGCGGTCGTGCAAGGACACGATCGGGTCGCTCTCATTCGGCTCTTCCGGACCGAACGCGATGTCGGCACGCCCGATTTTGCTCACCGCCATGCGTCACTTCCGGGAACTCCAACATGGCCTTCTGGGTCTGCTTCTCCATCTCGATGGACTCCGGCAGCGACACGCTCGGCAGCCGCACGATCTGCGGAGTCAGCGCGCCTTCCTCCAGTAGGGGGATGAATTCCCGCCCCACGATACGGGGCATGAGCGCCAGGCTGGCTCAGCACGATGGCCGTCGAGCCGACCAGCACGAGGCCCGATGCCGAAGCGTCCAGTGCAGCACCGGCAGATACGCGCTGCTTCATCCAGCGCGTGAGCCGCGTTTCCTCCGGATGGTCTCCGCGCAAGAACAGAGAGGCGAGCACCGGCGACAGAGTCAGCGTGACCACGACCGACGCCAAGAGCGCAATCACCAGCGTATAGGCCAGCGGCGCGAACATTTTCCCTTCCATGCCCTGGAGCGTCATGAGCGGCAGGAAGACGACGCTGATGATCAGAATGCCGAAGAGGATCGGCCGGCCCACTTCTTTCGTGGCCTGCAGAATCACCTCGAGACTGGTCTGTTGTCCCGCATCCGTGTTCTGCGCCAGGTGCCGATAGACGTTTTCCACCACGACCAGCGACCCGTCCGCGATTTCGCCGATGGCGATGGCCAGCCCGCCAAGCGTCATAAGATTGGCCGAGAGCCCCAGCCGCTGCATCACGATGAACGTGATCAAGGGGGTCACGATGAGCGACACCGTCACGACGATGGCGCTGCGCACATGGCCGAGAAAGAAAAAGAAGACGAAGACCACCAGCACGATCCCCTCGATCAACGCATCCCGCACGGTATTGATGGCCGCCGTCACCAGTTCGATGCGATCGTAGAAGGGCACGAGCTTCGTGCCTGCAGGGAGGATGTGCTTCTGCTGCAGATCCTCCACCTTGGTCTTGACCGCTTCGACGACCTGGCGCGCATTGCCCCCGCGAAGCATGAGCACGGTGCCGGCCACGACCTCCCGCTCGCCATTGAGCACCACGGCGCCATGGCGAACCGCATGGCCGATGCGGACTTCCGCAACGTCGCGAACGAACACCGGCGTACCGCCTGACTCCTTCACGATGATGGACTCGATATCGCTCACGCGTCTTGATCAGGCCCAGCCCGCGGACGATCGCGCGCTCCGCATGGCGCTCCAGCACATTGCCGCCGGCATTGGCATTGTTCTTCGCCACGGCCTCGTAGATTTCATGCAGCGTCAGGTCGAACTTGCGCAGCTTGGCGGGATCGACCAGGACTTGATACTGCTTGACGAACCCGCCCATGCCGTTCACATCGATCACGCCTGGCACGCTCTTGAGCAGCGGGCGCAGCACCCAGTCCTGCATCGTCCGCTGATCCGTCAACTCCGCTTCGACGACTGCGGGATCGGATCCGTCGCGCGCTGGGCCCTTCGACATAATATTGATAGACCTCGCCCAGCCCGGTGGTCACAGGCGCCATCACCGGCTCGATCCCCTCCGGTAAGCCGTTCCTTCGCCGCCATGATCCGTTCGAGCACCAACTGGCGGGCGAAGTAGATATCCACGTCGTCTTGAAACACGACCGTGATCTGAGACAGGGCGAATTTGGAGAGCGATCGGATCTCCGCCAGACCGGGCAGGCCGGTCATCTGGAGTTCGAGCGGATAGGTGATGAACCGCTCGACTTCGACCGGCGACGAGCCCTGGCGCGTCCGTCAGCACCTGCACCTGGATATTCGTGACGTCGGGGTAGGCATCGATGGGAATCGATTGAAAGGCAAAGACGCCCGCGACGGACAATAGGCAGGCAAGGCCGAGAACCAGGATCCGCTGACGCAGAGAAAATTCCAGAAGAGAGGCGATCATGACGCCGGCTCGATCTTGTGACGTTCCATCTCTGACTTGAGAGCGAACGATCCCTTGGTCACGACCTGACTCGCCGGCCTCGACCCCCTCGATGCACCCTGACGACATCCCCATACTCGCTTCCAAGATGGACGGTTCGCGCTTCGAATTCGGTCGGGCCGCGTTGGACGAACACCATCTTACCGGCCGGACCGTTTTGAATCGCCGACGAGCGGAACGGTCAGCGTCTGGGGTTGCGGGCGGCGTATAGCGCGGACGATGCGCGAACATTTCCGGTTTCAGACAGCCGCTCGGGGTTCGGCACCGTGATTCCGCAGCCGCATCGTTCTCGTCGCTGGATCAAGCACATCGCCAATATAGGTGATGGTGCCGTGGAACGAGCGCATGAGGATAGGCGGCCGACCACCATCTCGACCGTCTGGTCTTTCTGGATGATGTTCCACGTCCTTCTCCGGCACGTTGCCGATGACCCACACGTCGGAAAGGTCCGCGACGGTGAAGACCTTCTGGTTGGTTTCGACGACCTCGCCCCGCGTGATATTGCGCATGATCACCCGGCCGTCGAACGGCGCGCGCAGCGGCACGTCGGCCCTGATCGTATGCTCGCGGTCCAGCCGCTCGATTTCTTGTGCCGGCACACCGAGCAGTTCCAGGCGATTTTGCGCTTCACGCGCTTCGGCTCGCGCCGTCCTCATTTCGCGCTTCGCGGCGCTGAAATTCGGCCAGACTTATCGCACGGTGCTCGTAGAGATCCTTCGCCCGCCGATAGGCGAGTTCCGCTTCATACAGCCGGGCAGTGGCTTTCAGATAAGCCCCTTCCGCCAATCCCAAGTCGGTACTGTGAAGCATCGCCAGCAGATCGCCCCTTTTGACATCCGCTCCGACATCGACATGCACCTTCACGACACGGCCTCGGATGAGCGTCGTGACCTCAGCCAGTTCGTTTTCGTTGGGTTGAATGGTCGCGGGAAACTCGCGGGACAGCCGAAACCGCCCTCGCTCGACCGGTATGATCTCAATCGACGTCCGGGAAAGCTCTTCTTTGCTGAGGCGCAAAAGCCCGGCCGGCTTCCTGGCCGTCATCGGCGTGGCGGACGAGCTGTCCTGTTGGGTGTTCCCACAGCCCATCACGCAGGCAAGGACGACCACGAGAACGAAGCCCGTCTGACGGCCAATCGACTTCACGGTTCGCCCCTTCAACGCATCAGCGGTCACAAAGCAATGCTCCTGAACATCTGCGAGCCATTGTTATACACAGTGGCACAGGAAATACATGCCGCCGGTAAGACCAGCAGGAGGCATGCCGTGCAAACCTACTGAACTTCCTTAGAAAGAAGCGCTATCCCGTGGCTATTTGCCACGGGTCCTTCGTTTGGAGCGTGGTAAATCGCGACAGTGGCAAGTGCCATCCAGCGGGAATGCCAAGAGACTCTAGGTGGCACTGCCCTTGCGTAATAGGATCGGCAAAGGAGTCTGTTTCGTCAGAGACAGAAGGGAGGTCCTCATCATGGTCGTTCTCGAGAGACTTCAAAACTATTTGAAGATTCATCACATTCCCTACGAGGAGATGCCTCACTCCACCGCCTACACGGCTCGCGAGGTCGCCGAGAATCTCCACGTACCGGCAAAAATGTTTGCCAAGGTTGTCGTCGTCAAAGCCAACGGGCGATTTGTGATGGCGGTGCTTCCTTCTTCCTGGCTGGTCGATCTGAAGCGTCTGGAAGAGGTCTTGGGCTATTCGCGGGTGAGACTCGCCACGGAGGACGAGCTCACAACCCTTTTCCCTGATTGTGAAGTCGGGACGATGCCGCCCTTCGGCAACCTCTATGGATTGCCGGTGTACGTCGATGAATTGCTGGCCAAAGACCAGGACATCTACTTCGACGCTGGAACGCACAAGGGAGCCATCAAACTGCGGTATCAGGATTTCGCGGATGTGGTTCATCCGCAGGTCGCAGAGTTTCACCGCGAACCAACGAAGTTAGAGTATTAAGGGAAGTTCTCAGCAGGAGGTCTTCGACCTGCGGCTTGGCCGACAGCGAGATGCGTGTCGGATGAGGTTTCCGAAACTGCTCACTTGCCCAATTGACCCAACCCGCGCATCTCGTCCAACCAGCTCATGCGCTGCGGCTCAGTCATCCCTTCGATGTTTCCGATCAGAGTGCTCCTGATGGGCCGGATGCCGCAAAACCCGAGGATGTTGCGCTGTAAGCTCTTGAGACTGTGGGCGAGAAAAACCCATCGGTAGACGAACGCCGGCATCCCCATTGTGACAACGATGCGAGCAGACTTTCCCGGTGAGGAGCTTTCTCGGCATCCCCCCCGATCGCTGATATTCGAAAGCCACGCCCGGTCGAAACACCTGCTCAAGGAACGCCTTGAGCAAGGCAGGCATCGAGCCGAGCCAGAGCGGGTACAGGATCACGAGGTGGTTTGCCCACGTTATGGCTTCCACGGCCGGTGCGAGCGCCACCGGCAACTCGCTTTTCTCGAAGTCTTCCTTCTTCCGGAGGAACGGAAAGTCCAACTGCGCGACCTCGATGCGCCGCACTTCGTAGCCCGAATCTTCTGCGCCCTTCGCGTACTCGTCCGCCAACGCATGGCCATAGTGGCGTGTCTGTGAATCCGGATGCCCCTGAATAATGACGATACGCTTCGGCATGATCTCGTATATAAGACCGGGCGCACCCCGCCCATAATAGGGCGGTAGGGCGTCACCGGCTTTCCAGGACGACCTCCTACCGATTCACAATCTGCTTCCTCCACTCAAGAGTCATGCCAAACCCGATCAAGTCAAGGACGGGACACTCCTACAATGGAGAAATCCTGTGTCGCGAGAGGAGATTGTCGGCCCAATACTGACGACATTTTTGAAGGGCGGCGATATCTTGAACGGCCTTCTTTTATGTGGACTTGACCCCTGACCCGAGAGTAGACTTTTTTTCCCACCATTGAACTTGCCATCCTCCGAAAGGAAGGTTGCCATGGACTATCTCGTCTCTGAAGAAAAGAAGATAGCAAAGAAGTCAGCAATGGAATCCAAGACTTGTACGCATAGTCGGATGATCGACGATGTATACGATCAAAATGGGCTGCGGACAGGCAAGATGCAATGCTCAGAGTGCATGGCAATTCTTGATCCACTTCTCAAGAGTGGAGAACACGTCAACGATTAAGACGATTTCCCGCCTCCGCTCTGGATGTTTGACCACCCTTCTCTTGCAATGCCCTCTCTGTTGCTGTGCAAATCCCTAGAAACCGGCATGCCATGAGACCATGCCCGGAAACAAATAGTACAGTATCAGCCAGACTCTCCCGAAGTACTAAACCGAGCCTCCTTCCATTCAGCCTTGCTGACTCTTTTTGCAGCGGTCGATGCCGGAGCAGGAACGGGAGGTGCACGGCGAATAGACCAGGAAGTCGGAGTTTGGTATGACACCACCACAGATCCAAAGAGGGGAACGGCCTGTCACAATTGCAAATGGGAATGTCACCGCTCAATGGCTTCCTGGGGATTCCACATTCGGCGACCGGAATCGTCCTTTTCGCGCATGGCAGCGGGAGCGGACGGCTCAGTCCGCGCAACCGCTTTGTGGCCCATCACCTCCAGCAGAGAGGGATTGCCACGTTCGTCGTGGATCTCTTAACACCGGACGAGGCGGAAGATCGCCGCAACGTGTTCGACATCGATCTGTTGGCAAATCGCGTCCTCATGGCCAGTACCTGGCTCCGCGAGGATGCAAGGACGAATGTGCTAGCACTCGGCTACTTCGGCGCCAGCACGGGTGCAGCTGCCGCGCTGCAAGCGGCAGCGAGAGCGCCATTTCCCGTGGCGGCCATCGTTTCCCGCGGCGGGAGGCCGGATCTCGCAGAGATCTATTTGGCCCAAAGTCATGGCGCCGACGTTGTTGCTCATCGGCGGCTACGACGAACCCGTCATCGAGATGAATCAAGCCGCCTACCGACTCCTGCGATGTCCGAAACAGCTCACGATCATTCCCGGCGCCACACATCTGTTTGAAGAACCGGGTACGCTCGAAGAAGTGTCGGAGCAGGCCCTGAAGTGGTTTCAACGGCATTTCGCTTTGAGGTGAGCCAGTGCAAATTGCGCTGGGGATGCTGGTGTTGACGAAAGCAGTGTCTCCGTTCGGTCAACCGTGCGCGCAAGACGTCTCAAAATTCCCTCACATTTCAGTACAGGTCACCCAGTGACCGATGTTCCAGAATCCGTTTGAGCGACCCGCCAAACACGGGGGCGATTGAAATGACCCGCAAGCGGGGCCAATCCTTAGGGGCGCCAGCAATGGTATTCGTGATAACTATTTCCTTCACCGCTTCGTGCGACAGCTTCTGACGAGCTCCAGGAAGAAGCAGACCGTGCGTGGCCGCGATCGTCAGCTCGGGCCGAGCCCCTGCTTTGAGAAGCGCCTCAATAGCGGACGCAAGAGTGCCGCCGGTCGAAATCATGTCGTCCACAAGGAGGCAGGGCTTGCCGACGACATCCCCTACCAGATGAGTGACTTGGGTTTCTGTGCCGCTCTCTCGTCGCTTATGAAGGACCGCCACCGTTCCCTTCAGACGCTGCGCATATTCAGTCGCCATTCGAAGGGCCCCGGCATCCGGAGCGACCACGACGATCCCATGAGGCAGTTTCTCATGCAGGATGGCGCAGAGCGTGGGAATCGCCGTCAGGCTGTCTACAGGGATGTGAAAGAATCCCTCAATTTGCGGCGCATGGAGATCCATGGTGATGACATGATCGATTCCGATAGCCTCGATCACGTCGGCCACCATCCTCCCAGAGATTGGTTCGCGACGGGCATGTCGCTTGTCCGACCGTGCATACCCCAGATATGGCACCACCGCTGTGATACGTGCAGAACCAGCCCGCCGACAGGCATCTGCCAACGCCAGCAACTCTACGAGATGATCGTTGACGGGAGGTGACAACGGTTGTACGAGAAAGACTTCTTTTCGTCGGACCGGCTCCAACAACTCTGCCGAAATTTCTCCGTCCGGGAATCGCTCGATCGCGCAAGCACCCTCCAATACCTCCAGATCTGCGGCTATCGTCGCCGTCAAATCAGGGTTCGCTGTGCCCGAAAAGATGACAAATTCTCTTGGCACGTACTTGCAGTACCTCACCACATATCATTCATGGTTCGCATTCAGACTACGTCTGGTCATAGAGTCATAGACGGTTTGCAAAGGACAAGAGTGCTACGACGCGCATTCAGAACCAAGGATTTCCCTTTCTGCTTCCATCCAATCATCGAGTGCATACCCATACCGGTAGCCTCGCTCAGCGTGGAGTTCATACGCCCGCGTCGCAATGCGGACTTGCAGATCATCGCAGGGGGACACCGGCTGAGAATGAACCGATTCTTGTGTCTGTCCTGCGGGCTGGCGGCTTCGTACAGGTGCACGGTGCTGGGGTTCGGATGGCTCTTTTGCGGTCTGTACCTTCATAGATGCCTCCTTTTCTGGTAGCTTTCACGCCTTCCTGCGTATGACAGTGTAAAAGACCCCAGTTCCTTCGCCGGAACCCAAGCCCGGCAAGGCTCACGCGTTCGAATTTCCAGGATGCGTGAGCCATGATTTCCTGTGACTCGTTGCTGAAGAGAAACTCTCAACTCTGCATCCTGCATCCTAAGTGCCAGCCCGTCCTGAAGATTGACCGCCAAGTCAAAACTTATGACAAAACGCGCATTCTTATGTCCGTTCTTCTCCCCACCACGGCCCCGACTGTGGTATTTGGAACCAACCCAACGAGGGTCTCTGTCGCTTTGTACCGCAGTTTGAAGAGACAGCAATCAGTCAGGTACATGTAGCGCAGGTCCGACCGCGCAACGAGGGCATGACGGATTTCTGTAACGCTTGCCTCGGAACGCTGATATGCCGAGGAATATCGCGTCGGCTTCGCTATGCGCTACAGCTCAGGCCAAGAGCCTGCCAGTCTGCATCACGCCAATCGTGAAGCAGCCACATGACAAGGCACATCCATTGCTCTTTGCAGGTCCCAATCCGACAGCTCAAACGTTGTCCGCGAGCGGGATATACCAGAACTATTTGGATCGGCAAGTCTGGCTGAATCGTTTAGCGCAAGGGCGGATGACTCACCCTTGCTTTGCTGAAGGGAATCGGCCTAATCTTTCTCACCATCACACAAAGGAGGTCCCATGTCCGTTGCGAAAATCATCGAGATCAGCTGCGAATCTCCCAAAAGTTTTGAAGATGCCGTCCAGAGTGGCATCGCGCGAGCATCAAAAACCATTCATAACATTAAGGGAGCTTGGGTCAAGGAACAGCAAGTCGTCATAGAGAACAACAAGATTACGATGTATCGGGTGGATCTGAAGGTCACATTCGTCTTGGACTGATAGGCTTCTGGTGGTACAGACTCTGAGAGACGGGATCATTGGGTCGTTGCAGCGATATCGAGGTTGGATGGGTCACCTTGATGCATCAACCGAGGAGCTTTCCTTCTATCGTCTCCGGATCCAATTGTTCCTTCTTCTTGCACTGAGCACCACTCCACTAAGCTCTATGGCATTCGGCAGCTCTCAGCCGTCGGAGTTGCCCACAGAAGTTGTCCGCACAACGCTCACGGCTGTTTTTCAGATCCTCGAAGAGCCGAACCTGAAAGACCCGGCGAAGCATGAGCTTCGCCGGCGCAAGCTCGAAGCAGTGATCGCCGAGCGGTTTGACTATGCAGAGATGTCAAAACGTGCCCTTGCCGCCCACTGGACCTCTCTGGGCATGGAACAACGCACCGAGTTTGTGGAGTTGTTCAAATCCTTTCTGTCCGATCGCTATGCGGGGAAGATTGAGGGCTATTCGGGAGAGAAGGTCATGTATCTCAGCGAACGGGTCGAGGGCCAATATGCCGAGGTTCGCACCAGGCTTGTATCGAGTAAGGTCGACCTCCCCATGGACTATCGTCTGATCAACAAAGAGGGCCGGTGGCACGCCTACGACATCATCGTTGATGGCGTCAGCCTGGTGAAGAACTATCGGAGCCAGTTCGACAAAATCATCCGTTCAGAATCCTACGAGGAACTGACCGTACGATTGCGCAACGGCACTGTTGGCGGAGACAAGAAGGAGAAACGATGAGACTCTGCGAATCAACCGCTCCAAGTCGATTAGCCGGTCTGCAGTTGACTTATCATCAACCCGCGTTAGCTAGGAATTGAGGGGAGGCCTCGACCCCTCATTCGAGCCCAGCTCTCTAAACCGCCACCTCCGCTCGTGATTGTGCACTTCCCTCTCTATCTGTGCAATCCACCGAAACATGCCTATGGCCTAGGTTCCCATCCGGTGCTGTTCTCAGGATCCTTGAACCGAACGACACGCTTCGACAAACGAATGCCACGCGCCCTCACGTCCGCAAGAATCTTGCTATGAACAGCCGATGGCAGGGATTCAGGAAGTAAGACCCCTGGAGTATTCCGGGGGAAATTCTTTACGAACACGGCCGTGACTTGGGCAGTCCCCCAGGCAATAGGGGAGCATGCAAATCCACGCCGACGAAGATTGATCAGCGATGGGAACAGTGCATCCCACCGAATCAGAATCGAACGCTGCCGGAGTTTGCCGTATACCAATACTGCCACCGCAAACCGTGCATTATGCAGAATGCCTCCGCGAACCAACCGAGTCATGACGGGCGGTGTGGGCGTAGCTGGAAATCGCGATACAACCAGCCCATGTGATCGATTCAGTTTCCCCTGCCTGAACCATCGACGGAGACGCTCCACGTCGGGGCCACCAATCTTGGCATCCATCTCGTGCAGGTGTAGCACATGTGGCATTGTGACGACTTCGTCTTGTGCGGCCAACACGACACCGACCGATCCGATCGGCGCAGGAAATTGGAACTTTTCCCGTTCTCCGAATTTCTTTCCTAACGTGAACCGTCCGTTCCTATACAATCTCGGCCTTGAGACCGCCTCCTCGAACGACGCCTCGGCCGACCATTGGGAAACAGGCCCCTCGCTGCGGGTCCCTTCATACAGCCTGATCTGAATTTTCTCGAGCGTCTCAATGGCCCTTGCGCTGTGGACGGCCAAGACGTTCGTCAAACCGGGTGCAGCGCCCGCATGGATCAGCGCAGTGCGGCGTATTTTTTGAAATCGGCGATCAAAACTGAGTTGCTCAGGCCGAAACGGGTGTTGCCGCAGATGCGACGCCGTATCAAGGTAATGCGCGCGCAGCCTTAGCGCTGCACGAATCACGACTTTATTGACGACTGTCGGACACGTATTGATGAGGAGATGACACCCTTTCGCAGCTTTGACGATGTCATAGAGATTGCGCGCGTTCACCCGCTGTATCGGAAGGAGGGGCGGCCGTTCACCCAGAAACGCGCGAGCACGTGCAGGATCCCGATCTCCACAGGAGACACGATGGCCTTGTCGGACAAGTAGTCTTGCTACCAATGAGCCGGTTGCCCCGACTCCCAGAACGAATATCCGCATATCATCTCCACATGCTGTCCTTGTGCCGGAGCTTCAATTCCTGCCCGGAGGCCCTGTCGGAATACCATGGGGACATGAGAAAAGTCACTTGTCCGCCTCACCGTCCTTGTGGCGCGATTTTCCACCTCTGCCGCCATCGCTGATGATTTTTGCCACATGATGGGGCCCACCGTTCTCACCAGATGGAGCAGGTTGGCGAACGAATGCCCTTGAGAGGTCATGGCGGAAGGTCTATGGTCTTATCCTTGCAGAAGCGAGCTTCGCGTCATCTTGGCTACCTCTTGAGAACTATCCATGAAGAACCGATGTCTGTTGATGACCTTTGCTTGCCTCCTAGGCTTGGGAATTCCGACGGTGCCGCATTTGCTTTTGGTAAGACACAGCTCGTAGGGGGAGCGATTCAGGACGTGGAGCCGTCTGTCTTGAAGGAACTGCTGAGTGTATTCGAGCAGGCCGAACAAGCCATGCAGGCACGAGATATTGAAGGAATTATGGCACTGTATTCAGATAACTATCTGTACCACAATCTGACCAAGGCCGATATCAGCAAGATCTGGGATCAGCTCTTCAAGCATTACAAGGAGCTGGAAAGTTTCCATTCGTTTTCCGTCATTCGAGCTGAGAGTAACT
>CAWCEG010000065.1:0-146064 GCA_963794505.1 uncultured Nitrospiraceae bacterium | reverse complement strand
CGCCGTTTGCGAATGGGCGGAGTGGCGGTGGGGGAGCTTATACAGCTCCAGCAGCCCGCACGGCGTGGAAAGAGATTGTTCGTCGCCTCGACAGGATGGGTCAGCGACCGCAGATCGACGGCGTCTTTTCCTTCGAAGACGTTCAGCAGGGGTTTAAACGATTGAGCGAAGGGCCGATGGGCAAAGTGTTGATATAGGTAGCTAGGTAAAGTTTCTCCGGCGGCGCAAGAAAGAGCGACAAAATGAGCACAATGGTATAAGCGAAAATAAAAACCTTTCCGAGAATCGTCGATGTCAAGTGGGAAGAAGTTCTTTGTTGCGATAGGACTAATCGCTTGCGATCTGCTGCTGTTCATGATTTTTACGGGCGTTTACGCGGAGCTGGTCGATACAAACAGGAGGCTGCACACCGATCACGTATTTCACTTCTCGTCGGCTTTCGAACAAGAGCTGCTCGACGATCCCACCTTTCCTGACCCTGCCTTACTCGGGAAGCAAGACGATGTGATCTGGGAGCCTTCAGTCCAGGCCCTTTGGTCACCATCCGGCAGCAGCAGAACGCCAACCGAACTCGGGTTCAAAGCCCTGGGCTTCATCTACACCGACCATCCCATCTTCAATCACGGGGACTTCCGGTTGCATGTTCGGCAGAGGGTCTCACAACCAGTTCTATCTGGCTGCGGTACCAAGCCGAACCCAATGTGTTTCTGCGCCCCAACTTCGAGAGCCGGACAGGAAGACGGACAATCCGGAAGATCGCGTCATTGGAGGTCGAGCAGCAGTAACGAGGATTGCTGCGTGCCGCTACCACACTATGCCATCGAACGATGGGCTTCCTTCCAAGAGCTTATCGGGGATTGTCTTGTTTGACATGGAGTGTGGCGCCGTCGCCAAATTATCAATAGATCGGGAGTAATCGTTGAGTGTGGGCGTGTCCTGATGTGTGGCTGACGGAAGGGTGCACCTGTTCCCGCCGAGATTGCGTGAGCAAGACGTCTCGGCCCTTCTTTTGGATGAGGTCCGATAGGTCGGTGAGATGGTGAAGCCTCATGTCGTGATGGGAGCGTTTTGTTCACTGAGCAAAGCTCACCAACCCATGCACCACCGCGACGTAACGTGCGTGCTCCCTACTTGGCTGGAGTAATCATCGTGGTTGTCGTGGTGGTATGTGGTCGAGCTCGTCTCACCGGGGGCGGTCTGGCCGCCACTCATTCCTCCCCTCCAACTTTCACAACCCCGGGAATGTTGAGTTCCCCACTCGGCGTGGCCGATTTCATACGAACGGTATACCCAACATAGCCCGGATCTCGGAAGCACGCACTGGCCTCTTCGTTGGTGCCCAGCGATGCCGTATCACTACGGGTCATCCATCCACCAAAGTTATCTTTGCACGAGAACTGCTTGTCTGTGACCGGGTCCAACAACACGACTCGCACGGGGGCCGTCCGTTTGTTGACCCATCGCACTTCATCGCCTGGACTGACCGTAAGTTCAGCCGACGACAGTTTCTCCCCAATGATGATGTCTTTGACTTCCCCTGTCCTGGTCACAGGTGGCATGCTCTGACACCCCAACGCAAGGAGAAGACCCAGGCTGGCCCATATAGAGAAAATAGCCCTCATAGTAATGCCTCCTTCGTTAAAACATCCGTCGCCACGACCCTATTCCTACCGTTCAGCCCTACAATGTAAGGGCATGGTCGTCTCAATCACCGTATGACAAGCCGTTAGCAGCGCTAATTTTGTCCATTCTTTAATATACACAAGGGGACGTGACTGAACAAGATTGTCTTCCCCTGCGAAGAAAAGGGAAAAAGAAGCAAGCCGCGGGCCGATAGATAACCTTGCGTAATGTCGGTTGCTGGATTAGGAACGATGACGGAAAAAGTCCATACATGTGGTGGGAATACCACAGCGAGGCGGCCAGCCATACGAGGACAGATTCCACCCTTGGCCCGTGCCCCTGCAGGTCATCGCCAAATAATAACAGATCCTGCACACCCTCATTCGGAATGGGCGCCAATGCACCACCGTTATATGAGATGGGATGTAACGATGAAATCAGAGAGGAAGCTTACGTACTTCCATGGGCGGGGCCGAGGATAACGAGTTATGGCAGGAGGTACAAGCGGAATAAATACATGCATTAACAATAAAAATTTAGGGCTGTGTCAGACTGGTGTTAAAACCTCCCCGTTGTGAATTCAGCGTCAAAACATAGCGACAGGCCTAGAGATCATTGTCCTGCTGGGAGGGGAATAAGGTAATTTGCCAATTCCTACAGACGAGCCCTGATATCACACCTAACGGCCTAGCAACGACTTCAATTTCCCTCCGACGACCAGTCCCGCGACGAGCACCACGACAAAGATGGCCAAGAAGATGTAGAACAGAATCTTTGCAACCTCTGTGGCTCCCTCTGCCACGCCGGTAAAACCGAACGCCGCGGCCACCATGGCGATAAGGAAGAAGATGGCGGCCCATTTGAGAAGCATACGTCCCTCCTTGAGTCATTCCCTTGTGTGATGGCCATTCTCCAGTTCCGATGCACGTTTCGCCCGCTGATGCGTTTGTTCGTTGTGCCACACCGCGAGCACGTGCTGTAATCCCATGAGGGCGGTCACCACGCTGGTATGCTGCGACTTGTCTAGAGGATGGCCTTGCTGAAGGTAGATCTGCAGTGTCCGACTGGCCTTCACGTAATCAGCGATGGGATGCGTCCGAGAGCCCGCGTCTTTCGTGTTCATTCCGGTCCTTTCGGTAACAGCCTCTTCCTAGATTTTTTAGGCTGCACTCACTTCGGCACCTCGATCGGTCCATATACCACCCTTCTTTCTTGGGGTCTTTGTTGTCCGCAGGCGAGTTTGCGTGTCATGCCGGCGGCTCATGTTCGCCTGCCGGAACTGCAGCATCATCTCGTGCAGAATGGCGCCGCCCATTTCGACCAGCACCACGTCTTCGTTCTCCCATATCAGCAATTCAGCCGCGTCGATCGCCCGATCGACTAGATTGCTCAAACGCGGCGTGATTCCTTCTTCAGATAGGTGAGCGCCGGGCCTGTAATCACGACTTTGAGCGGCTTGGCTGCCGGGCCGTACAAGCCATTTGCAACATAGATTTCCTTCTCTTCGTCTCGCCCTTCTGCAACAATTAAAAAGTGAGCCATCGATGGTCAGTTCCAAAGGGACTGGGACGTGGTGGGGCGGACAGGAGCCCAACCCCATCATACAAATGGGTGGGACGAATCCTCTGCCATGTAGAAGGGAAAAGAGGAAACTCACGTGTGGTCTTCTTACTTCGCTGCTCTTACTTCTCGTCCCGGATCGCTGCCTTCGCTTTCGCCTTGAGTTCCGGCGTCGCCTCCCGAATGCCATGCGACTTCGCGTGCTCCATGGCGTTCTTCAGGACCTCCTCTTCGGTGTTCCCGCGAATGACATGCTTGCATCCGGATGTGGGATCAACCTTGGCACACTCGATGATTTTACCCATCGCAGTTGCTCCTTCTTGAGCCAAGCCCGAGGTTCATAACGATGGACCCCTTACGAAGGGATGACCAACTTCACTCAATGTCTGCAAGAACCAAAGAGGTGAGCTTCGCAAAGAACTCCTTGCGTCCCTTATCGGGTCTCATCACCAGCCTGACATGCGTGACATTAAACTCTGCCACAGCCCAGTCCTCACACTCCCAGGTGGTCTCATCCGGGCTAAAAGTAAATTCCTGTCGCCGGAGTTCCCGATAGGTCTTTCCGCCGTCGCTGGATACGCTCAACTGTAATTCTTGGGTGCGCTGGACCTCACGCTCCTCTATTTCCAACGTGATGTGTCGGATCGTCACCGGCTTATGAAAAGCAATGGTTAGTTTCTGGTCTCCCGGCTCGCCGGCAATCCATTGTGTCCCTCCAGGGCCTCGGTGTTCATCGAAGATATGCGACACGGGATGGCCTTCGGCTTCCGAACTTGCCACCACGGTTGCCATTGCGAGGACGGCAATCTCCCGCTCAGGATAAGTCTCAGATGAGTCATGAAACCATGTTCGCATAGAGCACCACTGCCTATAAGGTTAGAGACAAGACAGGGCTCTTTTAGTAACGCTCAATGAATCTCTTTAATCAAGGGGGGAAAGCAGCGAATTTCGTGAAGTGGAATCATTGCCTTTGAATGGCTCTAATGGCCGTTTCGAGAGTTGCGCATCCAAGATTGGAGAGACGATAGTGCTCAACTTATTGTATGAGGTCCACCTGACCTTCCCCCGAAAACTAGACCATTGGCTTGGAAGTTGGACTGTGCTGTGACCCGCCCCCCGAATGTAGGCCGAACGAGACCTGAGGATTTGGCCTGCGCGCGATCGGTTTGAGCCGCTGATGCGGCGATGCGAACTTAGCATAGCTCACGTGAGTGTCTCCAGTAATTCATGGGATGCGTGGGCGGTCTGTACAGTCATCGCCCAGTCCGCCGCAAAGGCTGCTGGAGCCTGATCCTGGAGCGCACTGTGCGGTCGCAGGAGGTTATAGTCCGTCCGCCAACGAGCCAACTTCTCCCGTACATCCTCAAGCGTGAAGAACACTTCCACGTTCAAACACTCATCTCGGAGGCGCCCATTGAAGCTTTCGATGAAGCCGTTCTCGACCGGCTTACCTGGACGAATAAAATCCAACTGAATCCCATGGCGATAGGCCCAGGCATCCATGACGCGACTGGCAAATTCGCTGCCGTTGTCGACGGTGATCGAGCGCGGTGCGCCACGCTGGCGCACGACCGGCTCTAAGGCCTGCGCGACCTTCTCTCCTGTGAGCGACTGATCGGCCAGCAAGCAGAGGCATTCCCGGGTGAACTGGTCGACAACGGTCAGCATCCGAAACCACCGACCATCCGCCACGCGGTCACTCATGAAGTCCATGCTCCACCGTTGGTTCGGGGTGGTCGCCCCCGATTGCGGCACACGAGCTCGGCCCGCGGCTTTCGTGCGGTGTTTCGTCCGCACCATCAGACCTTCTTCTGCATACAGCCGATAGATCCGTTTGGCGTTCACATGCCACCCGTCCCGTCTCAGCAACACCGTGAGTCGCCGATACCCGAATCGGACCCGTGCCGCGGCCAATTCGCGTAACCGTATCCGTAAACCCTCTTGTCGATCCCGATGGCTCTGGTACCGTAATGAGGCTCGCGCCATCGGCAACAGCCTCGCGACCCGGCGCTCACTGACTTGGTAGGTCACCTGCGCCCAGCGGGCCAGCACCCGCCGGTCCCGAGGCCTTAGAGCTTTTTTCGGACGATCTCCTGCAACATAGGGCGATCGAGCGAGAGATCCGCGACCAGCCGCTTGAGCTTCGTGTTTTCCTCACGGAGCTGCCGGAGTTCCCGCAGCTCACTGAGCCCCAGCCCTGCATACTTTCGTTTCCACGTGTAGAACGTCTGCTCACTGATGCCCACTTCTCGGCAGACTTCTGCGACTGTTGTCCCACTCTCGGCGTGCCGCAAGGCGCCCAGGATTTGTTCCTCGGTATGCCCCCGTCGTCGTGCCCTCATCGGGTCCTCCTTCTGGGTGAAGAAGACCACGCCGCCGGCCGTGTCCTCAAGCTCCCGCTGGCCTCGTTTTCGGGTTTTGGGTCAGCTGAGATGGGCCCCACAGGAGGGGGCCATGACACGGAAACGGCACACGGAGGAACAGATCATTGCCGTGCTCAAGGACGCCCAAGCGGGCATTGGGGTCCAAGAACTTTGCCGCAAGCACGGCATCTCGGATGCCACCTTCTATAAGTGGCGGGCGAAATATGCTGGGCTGGAAGTCAGCGATGTGAAGAAGCTCCGCCAGCTGGAAGACGAAAACCGGCGGCTGAAGCAGATGGTGGCGGACCAAGCGCTCGACATCCAAGCGCTGAAGGCGGTCACCGCAAAAAACTGGTAGGGCCCAAGGCGAAGCGGACGGCCGCCACGTTCCTGGTGGCACGCTTTGGGCTGAGTCAGAGACGGATCTGTCGATTAATTGAATTGGATCGGCACACACTGCGATACCGCCGTCGACGCCAGGAGGATATGGCCCTGCGGACGCGGATCCGGGAGATTGCTGAGAGCAAGCGGCGCTATGGGTGTCCTCGGATCTATGTCCGGTTGCGACGCGAAGGCTGGCCGGTCAACCACAAGAAGGTCGAGCGGATTTATTATCACGACGAAGGGCTCTCGCTCCGGCGACGCCGACGGAAGAAGCTGGCCGCGGTCCCCCGCATCGCACTCCCGCGGCCCACTCAGCCCGGGCGCTGTTATGCCATGGATTTCGTCCATGACCGGCTCGTGACGGGCCGGCGGTTCAAGTGTTTGACGATGACCGATCCCTGCTCGAAAGAAGTGCCGATGATTGAGGTGGATGCGTCG
This sequence comes from uncultured Nitrospiraceae bacterium, assembly GCA_963794505.1. GTDB lineage: Bacteria > Nitrospirota > Nitrospiria > Nitrospirales > Nitrospiraceae > Nitrospira_C. The sequence goes on along the minus strand of CAWCEG010000065.1, from coordinate 139,696 downwards.
ATTGGCGGGGCGCGGGTGTGCCGGATTCTGGATCGGCTGTTCACGACGCGTCCGTTGCCGGACACCTTGATGCTGGACAACGGTCCCGAATTCGCCGGCACGGCCTTGGATGCCTGGGCTACCCAGCACGGCGTGCACCTGCACTTTATTCAGCCGGGAAAGCCGGTGCAGAACGCGTTCATCGAAAGCTTCAACGGCAAGTTTCGGGATGAGTGCCTCAACGAGCACTGGTTTCTGACGCTACAGGAGGCACAGCTCGTGATTGAAGCCTGGCGACGGGAATACAATGAGGACCGGACGCACAGCACCATTGGGGATGTGACACCCCAGGAGTTCATCAACAACTATCAACACGGAGCCCATCTGGCACAGGAGTCAACCTCGTTGAGCTGTGGTGTAATAAACGGGGGAAGGTCAGTGCGCCTATGTCTCCACAACGGATTAGGATTAGGAGGTGGGCGTGGGATTGGCTAATGAACGCTCGTTGCCCAGCGGCCTATGTAAGGCTAGAAGGACTACTTATTGGAAGTGTTGCGCGGTTCTTCAAAGGGGAAACGATTAGTTCCGCACACCGTTCCAAACTTTTGCCGGGTCGATGGCCTTGTCAGGATTGAGCTTCTTTGCTTTCTCCAGCAAAACATCGGTCGGCTCTGGATAGGCTGGATCAGCGATGCAACAATTATCGACCGGGCAAACCGCAGCACATTGAGGTTCGTCAAAATGGCCGACGCACTCTGTGCATCGGTCATGAGTAATTATGTAAATATCGTCTCCCTCGCCCTGGCCGTCGCCCACATGGTTTCCCTTCGTCTCCGCGTCACTGCGCTTTTCGAAGATTGCCTCATTCGGACATTCTGGCAGGCAGGCTCCGCAGTTGATACATTCGGCGGTAATTAGTAAAGACATAAAGCTCGACTCCTTATCCCCACAAAAATAGCCATTCAAAGCACTTACTCGCCGTTAGGTGTATTCTAAGCCCGGTGAGGATTAGGGTGCAACAAGAGAGAACGCAGGTATTGAACCGGGCTAGTTTTGGTTCGACCGCCGTTGCACTGTATTCTGGACCTGTAATTTCTGCCTCATTCATGGGATTTGACGTACATCATTTTCTAAGGAGATCACTCATGACAAATCGCAAGCTCATTGAGAGGTTGGCCCATACGCTTTCGGTTCATCACGCTCTCTTACTGGCTCAGGGCGTTCTCCTTCAACGCTTGCGTATATCGAAACAGGAATATGCAGATGCGGTAAAGAAATGCAGGCCCCACGCTGCAGCCTACAAATCGAAGATCCTCGCCAGCTTTCTTGAGGGCGCTCCTCCTCAGTCTGAAAAAGACTTATGGGAATCGCTAGGACTAGGCGATCTCTGGCGTCCATCTGGACCAGAGGAAGAGGGCCCAAAGTCTTAGCGATTTCCTCGCGTCATGTGTGATACGTGTTTCGGATGCCCAACCCGCGATTTAGTGACCTGCGGTTTACGAATTTCCGATCGTGCTACCTCAGACAACCTAACCCCACAAGAAACCACAAGCAGGATGCTCCCGAAATGGGTGCTAGATGGGGCTGGTTTGTCCTGTCCTGGTAGCAGCGTGGTAGCAGAATGATGGGCACAATTGAAGATCTAGTACCCTGTCAATTTGCAAGTTGTTAGCGGGGAGCCATGTAGTAAAATGTGAGGCTCCGCGAACCATCTGCGTCAAATGACTCCACGCGATGAGGCTATTCCATGAAAGCGATACGGTTGCATCAAGTTGATGGCCCGGAATCGCTTCTCTACGAGGATACGCCGAAACCGATTCCGAAGGACAATCAGGTGCTCGTTCAGGTCTATGCGACAGCGATCACGCCAACGGAGTTCGACTGGTATCCCACGTTCCATACTCCTGAAGGCGGAATAAGACCGTTTCCGATTATTCTGGGTCACGAATTCTCGGGTGTTGTCGAAGCAATCGGGTCGGATTGCATGGGTGTACAGGTGGGGGATCGTATCTATGGACTGAGCGATTGGTTCATAGACGGGGCTCAGGCGGAATATTGTTTGACCGTTCCTGCCAACATTGCACCGAAGCCTGTCACGCTTGAACATACTCAGGCCGCGGCGGTACCGATCTCAGCTCTTACCGCCTGGCAGGCGCTGATAGATCGCGCACACCTTTCGGCAGGACAACGGGTGTTGATCCATGGTGCAGCCGGTGGGGTCGGCAGCTTTGCAGTGCAGTTGGCCCGGCATCAGAGCGCACACGTGATCGCAACGGCTTCGGCGGCGAACACCGACTTTGTAAAAGCGCTCGGCGCCGATGAAGTCATAGATTACCAGATAACGCCATTTGAAACGGTCGTCGGAGACGTGGATGTGGTGCTTGATACTGTCGGAGGAGACACGAGAGACCGTTCGTGGGGAGTGCTCAGAAAGGGTGGTCGGTTGGTGACCATTGCGGCAGATGCCGAAGGGTTGAAGGAGCAGCGGGTGCGCGATGCCTTCTTCATCGTTGAACCAAACCGGAATCAGTTGATGGACATTTCGCGTCTGATCGATACCGGCGTCATCCGACCCGTCGTGGGTGCCGTCATCCCGATGGAAAACTTTCGGGAGGCCTACAAACAGAAACCTGTGCGCGGCAAGGTTGTACTCCGCATCGCTGAGTAGTGATGGACGCGCAAGATAAACGAGAAAGGAACGCGCCAATGATGACCATCGCATCATGTATCCGCACAGTAGCGAGACAGACATTGCAGTGGACGGCACTGGCCGGGACGACTTTGGTTCTGGGACAGACAGCGCTAGCAGAAGACACCGTGTCGGTGCTCATGAAGCAGCGGTTGGCCGACATGACCGGCAAAGAGGGCACAGTTATCACCGTGGACTATGCGCCGGGCGCCGCATCCGACCCGCACGTCCATCCGGGCTCGGTGTTCGCCTACGTCTTGGAGGGAGCCGTAGTCTCTCAATTAGAGGGAGAGAAGCCCGTGACCTATACAAAAGGTCAGAGCTGGTATGAGTCTCCCAAGAAACCGCACGTCGTATCCAAGAATGCGAGCAAGACCGAACCGGCCAAGCTCCTGGTGTTTCTGCTGTCACAGGAGGGAGAGTCGCTCAAAGTGCCGATGAAATCACCCGACAGCGGGAGGTGATCCCCCTAAGATGAATATGAGCATCAGCGGAAACATCATCGGCGGATAACTATGGACGCATGCTTCGTAAAAAGGCCGTGAGGTATTTATGGCTGACAAATTTATTTCACGTGGTTTCAAAGGACGAGCAAGGGAAACCGATAGAGCCCTCAAAGAACGGATTCCGCCCGGCCAATATGAAACAAAGGATTTTCCGGTGTTGTCTGCCGGACCGACTCCGCGAACGTCGCGTGAGCAGTGGAGCTTTTCGATTTCCGGGGAAATCGCCGAAGATGTGAAATGGACGTGGGACGAGTTCCGGAAGTTGCCGCGCGAAACGGTGACGGTTGATATTCACTGCGTCACCAAGTGGTCAAAGCTCGACACCGTCTGGACGGGCGTGTCGGTCGACATGCTGCTCGAAGGCATTAACCTTGAGGCGCAGCCAGCCATCGGTTATCTCATCGCTTATTGCGACGGCGGGTATACAACGAATCTACCGCTCGCCGATGTCCGCGGCGGAAAAGCGTGGATTGCTTACGAATACGATGGGAAACCGCTCGCGCCCGAGCACGGAGGTCCGGCGCGCTTGCTGGTCCCGCATCTCTACTTGTGGAAAAGCGCCAAATGGGTGCGCGGCTTCAAACTCGTTGCGGAAAACCAAGCGGGGTTCTGGGAGTCGCTTGGCTATCACCACTACGGCGACCCTTGGAAAGAGCAGCGATACGCGGGTGATTAAAAGGCATGGCGCAGCAGCTCAAATGGCAACTCGGGAAGGTGCTCGAAATTCGGCAGGAAACGCCCACGGTAAAAAGTCTCATTCTCGAGGTGCCGGATTGGACCACGCACCTGGCGGGGCAGCACGTTGACGTGCGCCTGATGGCAGAAGACGGTTATCAAGCGCAGCGCAGCTATTCAATCGCCTCGCCGCCGGAAGATACATATCTGATGCTAACGGTCGAGCGCATCGAGGACGGCGAGGTTTCGCCTTATTTAACTGATGAATTGCGCGTCGGCGACCGGATCGAGCTGCGCGGACCCATCGGCGGCTATTTTGTTTGGAACGCCCGCGACGAGAAGAACGACGACTCGCCGCTTTTTCTCGTCGCAGGCGGAAGCGGCATCGTGCCGCTGATGGCGATGATTCGCCACCGCGCGAATTCGGGTAACAACATTCCGACTAAACTCCTATACTCGTCGCCCTACCACGAAGAAATTATTTACCGCGAAGAGCTTGACCATCTATCCGCGAACGACTCTTCGCTCCGCGTCATTCACACCTTAACCAGACGGCAGCCCCAAAATTGGATGAGTTACGGGCGCAGAATTGACCGGGCGATGTTGGCGGACACAACTTGGCGGCCGGCTGAAAAACCGCTTGCTTTCACTTCCGGTCCGACCACGCTGGTCGAGTCGGTCGCCAATTATTTACAGGAATTAGGCTACGAACCGGAACGCATCAAGACGGAGCGATTCGGACCTACCGGAGGTGAACAGTATGAAGGATAACGATTTAAGATTGGACGGCAACGCGGCCGGCGGATTGCTGAACGAAATTTTTCCGTTCGAGATGACGACCGCGGAGGCGACCTGCGGGGGCTGCGGCACAATGAAACTTTTTGGCGAAGTGATGTTTTACCGGCACGGAATGGGCGCAATCCTGCGCTGCGCTGACTGCGACACGGCGTTGATTCGGATTACGCACGTTCGCGGATGTTACCGGCTCGACCTGAGCGGTATGAGCTATCTTCGAATTGCCGCTGATATTCATTAACAGGTCAGCGATCCGGCACTGACCGTTTCGGTGACGATGGATCGGAAATCAGCTGATGTCGTAAATGTGACGCCTGCTCCGGGAACTGAACAATACTGCGACCTGAGGTACAGCGGTATGGCGTACCAGTGTAAACAAACGGAGGCACATTATGGCGATCAGCAAGAAGACAACGAGTCTTGGTATGCCGTGGGAGAAGGAATACGGATACGCCCAGGCAGTACAATTCCGGGACACCATATATCTCTCTGGACAGGTAAGCCATGACGACAAGGGCAATATCGTCGGTCCTGGAAATATGGAAGTTCAGATGCGCCAGGCGTACGCCAACATCCAAAAGGTTCTCGCAGAGTACAAGGCGACGATGGATAACGTAGTCGACGAGGTGATGTTCGTGACAGATATGGATGCAGCCTTCGCCGCAGCGGTCAAGTGCAGGCAGGAAGTCTTTTCCGGCACCCCAGTTGTCGCAAACACCATTGTCCAAATACAGCGCCTCGCATTCCCCGAGCTGATGATTGAGATTAGGTGCGTCGCGAGGGTATGAACAGAATGGACAAAGTCGCTACAGAAGGCGAAACCGGGCCGATACTTGTAACAGGGGCAGGGCAGCCGGTCAACTCGGGGCGGTTGCGCGAACCAACTTCCCAACTCATGTGCAATGAATGAAAGGAGACACTGTATGAAACGGATTGCTTTATTGCTGTTTGCAGTTGCAATGGTATCCGGCGTGGTCGCCGCCCGGCCAAACATCTACACCGACCAACGAGCCTCCAGCCAACCTGATCGTGGACCCCCCACTTCCTGACCTGCTGGCTCAGGGCATCGTCTGGATCCCGTGGCGGGCGGAGAACGTGAAAATCGGACCGGTGTTCGGCAAGGACGCCCTCAACGTATCTCCACGGGTTGGACATCTGCACATACACGTGGACGACCTGCCTTGGTTGTGGGCGGACTTTAGTAATAACCCGATCGACGTGGCCTTTTTGCCGCCCGGCCCGCACAAGATCCGGATCGAATTGGTGAACGCCATCCATCAGGGCATCCCCGGTCAGTCCAAGACAGTGACGTTCACCATACCTAAGGGAGCGTCTCCCTCTCACTGAAGGTCGCGGAGGCTTTGCAGCGGTCGAAAAGGTCGTGCGGAAGATCCACCGTTCAACATCGGGATTCTGTTTGACCCATAAAGGAGGGAACTATGTCCACGCAGACCAAACCGAGTAACGACGCGACCAGCGACGCCATCGTCGCGAAAGTCGACATGAAGTTCGAGATCGTCGTCATCCCCGTTTCGGATGTCGACCGCGCGAAGGAGTTCTACGCGAACCTCGGGTGGAGGCTCGACGCCGACTTCGACGACGGCAAGGCCTTCCGCGTGCTCCAGTTCACGCCGCCCGGCTCCGGGTGCTCGGTCATCTTCGGCAAGAACGTCACCGCGGCGGCACCCGGCTCCGCCCAGGGCCTGTACCTCATCGTCTCCGACATCGAGGCCGCCCGCAAAGAGCTGCTCGATCGCGGCGTCGAGGTCAGCGAGATGTTCCACAACGCCGGCGTGTACGCCGGCCCGGACGAGCCCTATCTGTTCGGGCGTGTCCGGGTCAGCGGTCCGGATCCCGAGCACGGCAGCTACCGGTCGTTCGCCTCGTTCCGTGATCCGGACGGCAACGGCTGGCTGTTCCAGGAGGTCACGACGCGGCTGGAGGGTCGCATCGATCCCGCGACGACGACGTTCGCGTCGGCGAGCGATCTGGCGAGCGCGTTTCGGCGCGCGGAGCATGCCCATGGCGAGCACGAGGCCAAGCTCGGCAAGAGGGACGAGAACTGGCCCGACTGGTACGCGGCGTACATGGTGGCGGAGCAGTCGGGGACGGAACTGCCGAAGTGAGCGACTACGACGTGATCGTCATCGGCGGCGACTCGCCGAAGGTGGCCTGCGATCTTCCTTAAAGGAGGTGCCTCGTGTCGCGGCATTTCGATGCCATCATCATCGGGACCGGCCAGGCAGGCCCGGCTTTGGCTGCGCGGTTTGCGGCCGCGGGCATGACAGTCGCCATTATTGAACGCCACAAGTTTGGCGGCACCTGTGTGAATACGGGATGTATCCCGACAAAGACGCTCGTTGCCAGCGCGTACGCGGCCCATGTGGCCCGCCGAGGCGCCGAATATGGTTTTGCTGTCAATGGCGATGTGAGCGTCGATATGAAACGTGTGAAAGCACGCAAGGATGAAGTTTCCGGACGGTCGAACAGAGGCGTGGAGGAATGGTTGCGAGGGCTCAAAAATTGTACGGTCATCCAAGGCCATGCCCGCTTTCAGTCGTCCCACACTGTCGCGGTCAACGATGAAGTCCTGCAAGCTGACAAAATTTTCATCAACGTTGGCGGACGTGCCTCTGTTCCCGCGATGCCGGGGATTCAGGATGTCCCATTTCTTACAAACTCATCGATGATGGATGTCGACTTCTTGCCGGAACATCTCGTCATCGTCGGCGGAAGTTATATCGGGTTGGAATTCGGTCAGATGTATCGCCGCTTCGGGAGTGAAGTCACGATCGTCGAGATGGGACCCCGCCTGATTGGACGTGAAGACGAAGATGTTTCCGAAGCCGTGCGCGAAATTTTGGAGATTGAGGGGATAGGGATTCGGACGAACGCGAAATGTATCACGCTGGCGAAGCGCGACGGCCGTATCGCCGTAGGCATCGAATGCGACGAAGGTCCGCCGGAAGTAGTAGGCACGCATGTTCTTCTCGCGGTGGGACGTACTCCCAACACGAACGACCTGGGTCTCGACCTGGCCGGGATTGTGACCGACCAACGCGGCTACATTATCGTTGATGATCAGCTGCAAACGAACGTGCCCGGCATCTGGGCCCTGGGTGACTGCAACGGCCGCGGCGCCTTTACGCATACGTCTTACAACGATTACGAGATCGTTGCGGACAATCTCCTGAACGGAGATCACCGCTGCGTGTCAGACCGAATCCAGACGTACGCGTTGTATACAGATCCGCCGCTGGGCCGATGCGGTATGACGGACGCCGAAATACGGAAGTCTGGGCTTGCTGCACTCGCTGCGAAATATCCGATGAGCCGAGTCGGTCGGGCCGTTGAGAAAGGTGAGACACACGGTTTCATCAAAATCTCTGTGGATGCGAAAACAAAACAGATCCTGGGTGCTGCGGTTTTTGGGACCGGAGGCGATGAAGTCGTTCACGTCTTGCTGGACGTCATGTATGCGAAGGCATCGTATTCGGTCGTACAGCGCGCCATGCATATTCATCCGACGGTTGCAGAATTTCTCCCCACTGTCTTGTCCAAACTGGAACCCGTCGCGTAGTACTCTCTGATCCATCCGAGCGTTGCGGGAGCATCCCCCCAATCTTTCTCCTCAGTCAGGGTGATTGCTTCAAACAGCGCCGTTCCCAAAGTTATCGTATTGGTTCTTCGAAGGGAGTTCGCGCTGGCCCACTGCGGAAGAAGAAGCGTCTTACCTTCTTTCGCCCTGAGAAGTTGCCATGATCGTCTCGTACAGTCGTTCACCGGCTTCATCTTTCGATACGAACGCGGAGGCGCCGGCTTTTTGTAACGTTTCACGGATGTCAGCCGTATCATTGACCGAGACGGCAATGATGACCGTGCCTGGCTGTTCTTTTTTGATCCGCCTTGTGGCTTCGATCCCATCCATGCGCGGCATATTGATGTCCATAATGATGACGTCCGGTGTCCGTTTCTTGGCAATGGACACGGCTTCGCGGCCATCTGCGGCCTCGCCGATGATAAAGAGATCAGGATAGGCGTCCAGCACGGCTCGAAGTCCTTGGCGGACCATAGCATGATCGTCCACCAGTAACACCCTCCGCACGCCGGCCGCCTTTGCCGGTGGATGCACCTGTCCTTCATTCCCCGAAGGGGCGGGGGATGACGCCGCCGGTGACAATGGCAGTCCCAACGTAACGGTCGTGCCCACACCTGGCACGCTCTCGACTCGCAGCCATCCTCCGAATTCTTCCATGCGCTCTTTTATGCTGAAGAGTCCAAAGTGCTGCCCCAGCTGTTGCGGCTCGAGCCTGTCGGTCTTGAATCCTTTTCCCCGGTCCTGGACCGCAATGGTCAACATGTTGTCCGCTGCCTGGAGCGTCAAGGTTGCCTTGTTTGTGCCGGCATGTTTCGCGGCATTGATGAGGAGCTCGCGGGCAGAATGAAACAGCAGGATTGCCTGATTTTCCGTTAACGGGAGCTGGGATGTTCCCAGCTGGACGTCCACGTTCAACTGATGTTTCTTCATCTGTTCCAGCCAGCCATTGGAGCGCCATCGGCAGACCCAACTCGTGCAAGCACCGGCGGGCTCAACTCCGCAATCAGCGTCCGCGTGTAGTCGAGCGCCTTGGTCAGTGTCTGATTGATCTCATCAAGCACGGCAGCCACGGGACCGCCAATGGTCTGGATCTGTGCATTGACTCGCGACAACTTCATTTTGCCGAGCACGAGCAGCTGAGAGAGATAATCATGCAGTTCGCCGGCCATGCGTTTGCGCTCGCGCTGTTCAGTTAAGGTAAGAGCCTGGGCCATCGTGCGCAACCGCGCTTGGGTATGAACCAGCTCTCGGGTGCGCTTCTGCACCAATCGTTCAGCGGTGTCCTGGAATCGAACTTCGGCGTCCTTGCGTTCCTGCACGGCGGCGGCGAGTGCCAAGGGCCATGACCGTATTCACGCCGAGGAAGCCTTGCCCGAGCAAGAGCGCCTCATTTTCGGAGCCGCTGGTGAAGGGCCCCTGACCATTGAGGGCGCCCCACGTAGCCCACCCAGCCAAGATGACGGTGAGCGTGGCGGTTTCTCGGGGACCGAAGCGGAACGCCGCCCAAATCAGGATGGGAACGAGCAAGACCCGAAGCAGGGACCTGTGTCCCGTTTGGATAAAAGGACCAAACATTACCGCACAGGTCACCAGGAGCACGAGCAATAAGAGGCCGAGCTCGAGTCGTTCTCGACTGTTCCACTCCATGCGGGGTCGCGGGTCCAGAGCACGTATGGCCGGTGCGACAATCAGGATCCCGGCCGCATCGCCGAGCCACCACGTCAACCAGATGGCGGCATACTGATCCGGTGACGCGAAGTGACGCCAGCATCAGGCTCGTGACACCAATGGTGGCGCTCACGGTCGGGCTGAGCACGCCAGCGAGAAGCGCGGCCTTGAGAATATCCGGCGGAGATTCAAACGCATGAACGCCATGCGCAAACCGTTGCAGGAGCCATGCGCCAAGCATCCCTTCCAGTGTATTTCCGACTGCGATGGTCATGGACGTGAGGACCCTCCTGCTGTCGTGACATTGACCAGAAATGCCCCGGCTAAAATTGCCGGCCAGATGGAGAACCCGAGGAGCAGAAAGAGCGCGACTGCCATTCCGGCCGGAGCCCACACCGGCGACGCACTGACATTCACAGAGGCGAAGCCGAGGCTGATCTTGCCCGGCCAAGAAATAGGCGCAGGTGATGAGTACCCACGCCGTCACTTTCACGGCAGGATGATGATAGGACAGAGATGGCATGTGATGTAGGCTGACGAAAATTTAACTATAAAGGATGCGGCAGCCCTACGATCCAGTTCAAATTGGCAGTGAAGTGGGCCGGCTCGATCGTCTCAACGATGACATCCTTCACAACCGCTTCTGCCCCTTCACCATCACATCGCGATTGCACATCGGTAGAATGTGAGCATCCGAGCGATTGGAAAGAAAAAAAAGGCGGCCTTCGCACACGGCAACGTTTGCTATCACCTATCTTCGAAGCTTCACCTGAGTGATTACCACTACACCTGAGCCTTTTGCGCTCTGAGGCTTTTGGGCCAAGGTTCTCCCAGAGCCGCTACCCTACTGACTTTGCTGTGCCTTTCAAATTCTTTAAGGACACCCGACATCTCGCCCTTCCGGCACTGATCTTGCGCTCTGCAACCGCGCAACCGATGACGTCTTACCGGAGGAGCCCATGAATCCGATCAAACAAGCGACACCTCAGCTCCTGGGCTCGCGGATGATCCTTGGCATGGTGCTGTGGCTTGTGCCGGTGTCGTCGGCTGTAGCCGCTGTGCCACAAACGCCAATGGAATCGGTGCGCCACACGATCGAGGACGTGATCCATATCCTCACCGACGAGCAATTGAAACAGCCTGAACGTCTGGCCGAGCGGCGGCAAGAGATCGAACGGGTCGTGCGGCAGCGCGTCAGTTATGAAGACATGGCGAAACAGGCGTTGGGCGTCCAATGGCTGAGCCTTGCGGCGTGGGAGCGGCAGGAGTTCGTCGATCTGTTCGTCCAACTACTCCGCGACTCGTTTGCCGCGAAGATCGATGCCTATGCCGATGAGCAAGTGCTGTATCTCTCCGAACAGCGGGACGACCGCATTGCCGAAGTCCGGACGAAGCTCGCTGGCCGCAAAACCGACAGCTTGTTAGACTTCAGGCTGGCCGACCGAGCCGGCACGTGGCTCGTGTATGACGTCGTGATCGACGGGGCGAGCATCGTGCACAACTACCGCGCGCAGTTCGCGCGCATCATCCGCGATGTCATCCTACCCTGGGCTGGTCAAGATCATGCGAGAGAAGACGCTCGTGGTCAAAGCCTTCGAAGCGGGCCTCGCTCAATAGCCGTGCCGATTTCTGACGACGCCTCATAGACCCCCAACCCTATCCTGACCAGCACATCCCCTTCTTCCATTCGGTATCCTCTTCGATTGCGGTATCTGAAAATTTAAATGATATGATGAGTGTTGCGGTCGAAGCTGTTCTTGTATTCACTTAATCTATTGAGGAGATCATCACGATGAAACGTATCCCAGGCGTCACCGGACTTTCTTTGAGCGTCATCCTGTTTGCCGGAGTCGGTGTGGCTGCCGAGCCGGCCGAAGTTGAGAAGTATGTGAAGGCTCGTATCGAGATCGGCGAGATGATGACGAACTATTTCAAAGGCGGAGAAAATGGTACAGAGGGACAGCGTCCGTCAGAGGAGAAGATGCGCGAGATTGGCAAGGACATCAATGCCAAACTGAGCACCGTCTTGTCCAAGTACGGGCTGACGGTGGAGGAGTATCGCGCCCACAGCAAAGACGTCTTTGCCGACGAGGCGGCGGTGAAACGCTTCCTGAACGAACATCCCGATCTGAAGCAGCGCTATGAAGCGCTTCCGTTAGATCGGATGGGCAGGGGCGGCAGCACCGGACGCGGATACTAGCGACCAGGACTTCCCCAGAGATCTCTGCTACAGATCATGATCCTCTCGACCGGCGTGATGGTTCTCGCTCGGCCTCCTCGACGGATTGTCTGTGAATACGCCTACGTCGTCCTCGCTTGCGAGCCATCACGACGGTCTTCCGGGCTCCTGCTCTTCGCAACGAGATCCCTGAAGAGAGTCATCGCAAAACTCTCCCTACGGACATCGCCATCCGCAGTTGCAGATCCAGCAATCCAGGGGCAAGGTTTTTTGCAGCCACTTTCCGCAAGCCGGACAGTGCCGGGTCCAGATGTGATTCGCCGCGGTCAGCGCCTCACGCGATTGCACGACTGGGTGTGCCATCAGTCACCTCTCAGGGTAGTGCGAGATGGAATGGGGTCACCTAAGCTCAATTCTCTGCTTGCCGCAAGACGGCGTCTGGTCAGAATTGCTCAGCATCGTTCGCTCAAAATCAAGCCTAGAGCCATGAAATACGTGTTGCTCATGTCAGTGAGAGCGCCTAGAGTAGATGCACTACATGTCCATACACAATCATGCAAGGAGGTGTTCCCATGAAGAAGCTTCTCGGTTTGCTCGGCTTCGCAGCGCTCATCGGTATCGGGATGACATCCCTGACGTACGCGGCTGAGCCGATGGCAGCGTCTGGGGAGGCGGCGGCGCCTGGCGGTCAGGCGATCAAAGGCGACCTGCTGAAGATTGACGGAGAGTTTTATGTGGTGAAGGATGCGTCAGGCAAAGAAGTCCGTTTACACGTCGATAAGACCTCTAAGGTGGAAGGCGCGCCGAAGGCCGGCGATAAGATCGAGGCCCAGGCCTCGGAAAAGGGCCACGCATTGTCCATTAAACCTGCCGGTGAAGGTTCGGGGACGCCGAGATAATCCTCTCCATCGATTGAGCCGGTCTGCGGACCGGCTCAACGCCGTTTATTTTGCGGATTCAGCGTTGAGTCTTCGCCCCATCTCAACGGACATGGCGGACTTGAGGCGGGTGCTATTGCGAGTTGCCTGCGATAACGCCGCAGCTTCGTCTACCCGGCCCGATCGCTGCTGTGCGACGGCCGCATCGGCGAGGAGTTCCGGATCATCCGGTGCCAGCGCCATCGCCTTGCTGTAGGCTTGTACGGCCTGATCCCATTGCTCTAGCGATGCATACGCCAAGCCGAGGTTCCGAAGAATCCACGGAGCCTCCGGTCTCAGTCCGTTAGCTACACCATAGTGGCGGATGGCCAGCTTCAAAAGATCGGCATCCCCATGAAGCACCGTCGCCATGGTTTGCAACAGATACCCGGTCGCGAACGCACGGTCGGCCTTGGGCTCAGCCGCGTTGGAGAATGGTGGTTGGGCCGCCACTGGTGAAGACGGCGATGGGGAGAGGTGATTCGCGGCCAGCCATTGCCGGATCGCCGGAGCCGGGATCGAGTAACTGATGCCCGATTTCATTGTGACGCTTCCGATCGCGACGCCTTGCGCATCCTTCGCCCGCTCCAGATAGGGGACGGTTGTGACCACCATGGCCGCCACCTCGCCGGAGTCGCTCCGCACCAGCGGACCGCCGCTGTTCCCAAAATTGAGAAGACCTGTGGTTTGAAGAAAGTCTATGGCTCGCCCGTTGGTCCTCGATTGCCCCTGCACGAGGCCGCTGACCATCGCCGGGATGCTCGTGGCATGCAGCGTGAAGCCCATGTTGAGGATATCCGTGATCCGGGGATAGCCGACGGCGATGACTTCGGTCCCTTCGGGTGTTGGGTCCGCCGCGAGTGTGAGTGGATGGGATGAAGTGTGCGGGATGCGGAGGACGGCCAGATCCGCATCAACGTCTACGGCCACGACCTCGGGGGCAGCATAGATCTCTCGATCCAGGACATACACGTACAGACGGGAGCTCTCTTCGATTACATGGGCATTTGTGACGAGTAAGCCGCCGGCATCCACGAAGAACCCGCTTCCCAAGGAGATGCTATGAGTGGCCTCGTTGGTCCCGACGATGAGTACGGTCGCAGCTTTAGCGTGGCGAAAGATGTCCTGCCGCGGGCGCGGCGTGGGCGGACTCCGTGACGGCCAGGAGAAGGCACGCTGCAATCAGCGCCTGATACATGGTGTGTGAAAAGTCTATCAGAGCCGGGAGGGTCGTCAACTGTTACGGCAAATGCATGAGAATGAGGGACGGGCAGCCTAGTCGCCTTCCTGCTCGCCAAACGGACGAAAAGAGCAAGGTAGCCCCATGGTTTCTTGTCGCCTTGGGCGAGCAGAGGAGACGACAGCCGCCACGCCCACTCTTTTATGGGTGCGACAAGTGCCCACGGCGGGTGTTATGGTTTCGTGAGCAGTCTGCGTGCAAGAGGTATGGGCTGTGAGGGAGAGAGTCGTTGAGAGCTACCGCCTGTGAACGTCATAGGCCTCTGTACGGAGAAACGAATGTCATCACATTATTCCCATAGCCATGGCCGGACGCGGGACCACGACACCTCGATCGGGTCGTGGTCACGCATCGAATCGATCCTGTGCTCGACGAACAATGCTGGAAAAGCGCCGCTTTTTGAATCCGGTGTCTCAGGAAACGCTGGATTTCATCAGCGCGTGCGAGGCCCTTCACCAGCGGTTGGCACGCGGTATCCTGACGAGGGAGGAGATCGACCTCATCGAGTTCAGCGCGCTTGAGCTACTCAACAACGTGAAACCTCTGGATTGACGGTTTTTCTAATATGGTGGGCTCTAAAATCTATATTACTTCTGCCAAGCCGCTGCCCTTACCGGTCGAACAGCGACTGAGAACGTTTGTCGATGAGCATCCCCCCGCCACCGTTGCCTTTGTGCGATCCGGTGACGGAGAGTGGCGGTGATCGAGACGGCCACTCCCGAACAGGCCCAGAAGGTTGCAGCGGCTCTGGCCTCGATCAATTTCAGCCCAGAACCGCTTGCCGCTGTTCTTGGATAGTACTCCGCAAGGCCGGGACCTTGAGCGTCTGTACACCGAGCTTAAGCAGCGAGAGCTGGAAAACCATTGGACCAATCGGCAGTGGTAACGGTCTTGATCTCCTTCACTCTCCCCTTTGGCAGCAGAATGGACGGCCACGGCTCCTTCGGCCGGGCGGACATGAGAGCCATATTGGCTGGCATAGACGGCGATGAAGGAGGCGCCGAACAGAAAAATTTGGGAGGCGTAGTACGCCCACAACAACACCAGCACCAGCGAGCCGGCTCCTCCATAGAACGTCACCAACGGGCTGTGCCCCAGTTTCACGACGATCAACACGCTTCCCCCCGTGTAGAGCATCGCCGTGATTCCGGATCCGATCCAAACGTCGGCCCAGGCCACCTTTGCCTGCGGCACCCATTTGTATATGAGGGCGAAGAGCGCGGCCACGATGACGAACGAAATGATCGTCTCGATGACTTTCTGTATCCACATCGGGCCGCCGACCAGCTCCGACCCCCGACTGAATGCCGATGCTCATCCAGGCGCTGAGCGTCAGTGAGGAGAGCAGGATGAAGGCAATGCCCAAGAGGCCAGACATCGAGGCGAATCGCTGCCTGAGCCGCGCCATCACTGTGCGTGGTCGTTTGGTCTTCAGGCCCCAGATGCAATCCAATGCGTCCCTGAGCTGGTCCATGACATGGACCGTGCCGAGAAGGAACACGCCCAACGCCACCAATTCATTCAGCACAGGGGAGCCGGACGCCCGCCATTGATCGATCAGATGAAACAGTCCGTTCGCCGACGGTTCGCCGATGAGGTCGCCGACGTGCTTGTGCAAATCTCCCTGTATCGCCTCTTCTCCCATGAATGTTGTTGAGACCATGACGACCAGCACGACGAAGGGCACGATGGTGAACGCTGTGTAGAAGGCTAGCGCTGCGGCAAAACGGGGGCCGGGCTCATCGTTCCATTTGTCGACCGAGTTTCTGGCGAGCGACTTGACCATCTGCCACGGCCGCTCGGATCGCTGTGTCCGGTGAGGGCGTGCTCGGCGTGCTTGCTGCGCCATTCGAATCCTCTGAGGGAGACCAGAGAGTTTCAGCCCGCGCCACGGTGCACGCGAGCACTTCCATCTACGGTAACCCTGTCGCATAGAGAAAGCCAACTCCTCTATCTCTTCATAGCCTCCAAGCGTCGCCTTTTGCAAAGTAGTGTAGGCGACTAACTATCAGTTAGTTAAGCGACAACGTACTCATGTGTCGCTTTAAGTGAGGACAATGCGCAGACTCATTCCTTCCGCTCGGAAAAGTTCAAAATTGGGACACGCGCGTTCGCACGTCGCATTGGCGAGAGGGTAGGTCGCCATTTTCTATCGTCCTTCCTAGCGGGACTCCCTACATTTTTTGTCGCAAAAATACACCATGAGTTGACGAACACTGCCTACAACTTTGTGAGCCTCCGCCCACATGTCAGCAAATCATCAATGTGACGTTTTTGTCGCGGCTTCACGTTTTCCTGCACGCAATGAATCTCGCCGAGCGAGTGACGCCGGATTCGTTGCAGACAGCATGTCTTAGACTGTGGCGCATTTGCACCCCATCTTGTGATCCAACACACGTATTCCTCTCACGGAATTTGCGCAATTCTTTTGATATTGCTGATCTCCACCTTCTTTTAGGGTCGATACCGCCTGGCCCGTCCTTTGCTCCACTCAACAGCATGAACAACGAACAAGGAGTGGGCGTGAACATGATGAGGCGGAAGCCAGAACAAGACGCAGTGCCACCCGAGTCGGGCGATCCCGAGAGCAGGGGTTGGCGCCTTATCCAAACCAGGGATTTCGGCCTGCTCTGGTGGGGACAAGTCACGTCGCAGATTGGTGAAGGACTCAATAAGGTTGCACTTGCTGTGGTTCGTCTATGAGCTCACCGGCTCGGCACTGATGATTGCGACGGTCGGTTTGATACAAACTGTGCCGCCGTTGGTGTTTGGTCCGCTCATCGGCGTCTATCTTGATCGTCTTCGAAAGAAACCCATCATGGTCTGGGTGGACCTGATTCGTACGGTGCTGACCGTCCTCATTCCGGCATTGTATGGACTCGGCCTCCTGAGGCTCGAGGGCCTCTTCATTCTGATCTTCCTGACCTCGATGGTCTCTACGGTGTTTGGTCCCGCGTTGGTCTCAGCTGTTCCGTTGCTGGTTCGGCGAGGCGAGCTCGTCTCCGCCAATGCCCTTATTCAAAGCACGAACAACATCGGGACCCTGTTGGGGCCGGCTGTCAGCGGGATCTTGATTGCGCTGATCGGGGCGCAGTATGTCCTTTACGTGAATGCGGCCACCTTCCTCATCTCTGCTCTATGCCTGATGCCGATCCGTTGTCAGGAGACGGTGCCAGAGAGGCAGCAGCAGAACGCAGACTCGGCGACGTCGGTGTTCAGGGATCTCCTCTGTGGGATTCCGGTTCGTCTTCGGCGATCGCTCGACTGTGTTGCTGTTGGTCACCATCACGGCTCTATACAATCTTGGAGCGAGCGCGTTTGTCTTCGTGCTGCCGGTGTATGCGAAAGAGCTGCTGCATATGGGGCCGATTCAATTGGGCTGGCTCTGGTCTGCCCTGGGAGTCGGGATGCTCACCGCGTCGTCGTGGCTGGCCTTGAGACAGAGTACCGATGCACAGAGTCGGATGAAAATCCTCGTCAGCGGAACGACGATGGGGGGGTTGGCCACGTGCACGCTCGGCTTGCTGGAGTCCCCGCTGCTCGCGGCGGGCCTCGTCATCCTGGTGGGAGCGGGAGCAGCGCTCCTTAATCCGGTGGTGTGGGCACTGCTGCAGGAACTCACGCCCTCGCACCTGATGGGTCGAGTGCTTACCACGTTCAGCACGGGTTCGATGGCGGCAGCAATGGTGGGCATGTCGGGATTCGGCTGGATCGCGGATAAGATCGGACCAGCGGAGAGTCTCATCGGGCTCGGCCTTGTGCTGCTGCTGACGGCCCTTGTCGCCACTCGCTTTTCCCGCCAGGCCGTGAACACGCCGATGGCGGCCACCGCCTAAGATGTCCCTCGGGACTTGTAAGTCTCCACCGAGATGCCTCTGCGGCCATTGCCTTGCCGATGAGCAGCGGTGTCTACCATGCGTCCTTCCAAACAGCATTGGAATTCCGCAGGCACCTCTGTCTTTCAGCTTGCGAAAACGGCTATCTTCAATAAACAAGGTTTCACATGTCCACAGAGAATCGATGGCTGCTCACGCGTGACTTCCGCCTAATTTGGTGGAGTCAGGTGCTGTCGCAAGTGGCCGACGGCGTGAGCCGGCTGGCGCTTCTCTGGTTCGTCTACTCCGTGACGGGATCGGCACTGAAAACCAGCGTCGTCGGCCTACTCCAGACGCTCTCGCCCATTGTCTTAGGACCGCTCATCGGCGTCACGGTCGACCGCCTGCCCAAGAAAGCGATTTTGATCGTCACCGACGTCGCCCGGGGGATCCTGATCGGGCTGATTCCCTGTGTGCTCTCGATCGAAGTCTTTACGGTCGACATGCTGTATGTCCTGGTGTTCCTCTATGGCATCGCGACGGCGATGTTCGTGCCGACGCTGTCGTCATCCGTCCCATTCCTGGTCGACCGATCCCGATTCGTCGCGGCCAACGCGATGCTGCAGAGTACGACGAGCATCGGCATCATCATCGGACCCGTGCTCAGCGGTC
Organism: uncultured Nitrospiraceae bacterium; assembly: GCA_963794505.1. GTDB lineage: Bacteria > Nitrospirota > Nitrospiria > Nitrospirales > Nitrospiraceae > Nitrospira_C. The sequence goes on along the minus strand of CAWCEG010000065.1, from coordinate 120,963 downwards.
TCGGAATCGCTTTCTCCGGTTCACAAGACGTCCTGTGCGCCAATGCGTTGATCTATTTTGCGTCGGCTCTCTGCCTCGTGCCGATCCGGCTTCCTTGGAGCCGGTTGCCCCATCCGCAGGGAGGCTCGATCGCCGCGACCTTTCAGGATCTGATGGAAGGGTTGCGCTATGCGCTGGTCTCCCAGCGGACCATCGTGGTGCTGATTCTGTTGGCGTCCATTTATACGTTTGCGGCCGGTGCGTATACGACGTTATTCCCGGTCTTTGGCAAGAAGATGCTGGCCCTGGGTCCGGTGGAAGTTGGCTATCTCTGGTCCTGGCTCGGCATCGGCTTGTTTCTGGTCTCGCTGGCGCTCGTGCCGTTGACACAATGGGACACCAGCAGCCGCGTGCTCGTCGTCGCGGTCTCGAGCGTGATCGGAGGGGCCGCGCTCTGCGGGCTGGTCTGGACACAGAGCCTGGTGGTCGCGACGGTGCTCGTCACCATCATCGGAATGGGATTTGGCACATGGACTCCCATCGCCTGGGGCATGATCCAGGAATTCGTGCCGGCTCACATGGTGGGACGAGTCATGGCCATCTATACGGCGGTCGCGACGGCGACTTCGATGGCCGGCATCTCCTTTTTCGGGTGGGTAACGGAGCGGGCCGACGAAAAAATCAGTGTGATCGGGATCGGGTGCGTCCTTTTTTTGTTGGGTATCGGGGCCGCCTGGTTCAGCAAGAGTGTGGAGGGGAATGGGAGGAACGACACGCATATCGCTCCTGTGCTTCCGGAGTGCGCACGCGGGAAAGCGAGGGCGTAAAGGGCTGTTGATCTCCTTTGCTCACCCAACACCAAAAGGATGAAGGGGGCACGTGAGAGGTGTCGTATATGACCCGCGACATTTCGGATGTTTCCTTTGAGAGACAGTTTCAGCGCGCCCGCGCGATGGCGACAGGACTGCTGTTGTGCATGGCGGGTCTGTTCGTGGCTGCGCTGGTCTGGGAGCCCAGCTATCCGTCGCTGAGCTGGATTCGGGCGTTTGCCGAGGCGGCGATGGTTGGTGCACTCGCCGACTGGTATGCCGTCACGGCCCTGTTCAGACGGCCGCTCGGTCTGCCGATTCCGCACACGGAGATCATCCCGCGAAACAAGGAGCGCATCGCGACCAGGCTTGGCAGCCTGACCCAACGCCAACTCCTCACACCGGACGCCATCGGAAAGCTGATCGCGTCCTGGCGCATCCCCGACGAGTTTACCGCGGTGCTCCTGGATCCGGCGCGGAGGCAGGTGCTGGCTCAGGAAGCGGCGCGCCTCCTGGGCCGCATGGTTGAAGCGTCTGAAGATGCCGCGATGCAGCAGTTCACCCGGCACCTCGCGACCAGGATGCTGCGCGGTCTGCACCTCGCGCCGCTGATCGGACAGGTGCTGTCCGGTTTTCTGCAGAGTGGGCAGCGGGACCGGCTGGTGAACGACGTGCTGACGTTCGCACACGAAACTGTCGAAGCCCATCGGGAGCAATTGTGCCGCCTCATTGCAGACAAACTGCCCTGGTCCCGGCTCCTCACGCTTGTCAGGCTCGATGAAAAAGTCGCAGGGAAGTTTGTGGACTGGTTCGTCTCGGTGTTGCAGGACATGCGAGACCATCCCGACGATCCGATGAGACAACAGTTCATCGAGCGTCTGGAGGCGGCGGCGCAGTGGCTGATGCACTCGGAGCAGGCCTTGGAGCGGGAAGCGTCCATCAAAGAGAAGCTCTTGGCCTACGACGCCTTGCTGCAATTCCTCGACGAATCCTGGCACAGTTTGAAACACTGGCTGGTGGCGGATCTGAGGCGGGAGGAGTCGGAGATCCGCACCTATCTCGATGCGGCCTTAGCCGGTCTCGGTGAGACACTGAGGACGGATCACGAGTTCGTGGCGCTGTTCGAACATGGATTACAGGATGTCGTGCTGGATCTGGCCACGAGGCATCGGGACAGGATCGGAGAATTGGTCACGGCGACGGTCCGCGACTGGTCGGTCGTCCACATGGTGGACACGATCGAGCGAGAGGTGGGCACAGATCTGCAGTTCATCCGGATCAACGGCGCGGTCGTGGGAGGCCTGGTGGGACTGCTGCTTCACGGCGCCGCCCTGCTCATCAGCAAGTGACAGCGATTCTCTGGGCTCGGTGAGGCTATTAGACGGCCGGACCGTCAATCGGACGAGCCGCCAATGAAATGGAGGGCCTTGTCGCCCGTCAAGTTTTGCGGCTGCACAATGTAGTGCCCCGTCATCGAAGGATTCCAGATCGCCTTGGCGACATCGGTGTTTCCTCCTGACATCATCCAGGCCAGGCTGCCCACGACGCCCCCACTGAGCGCATAGACGACCTTCGCCGCACCGTAGGGCACGGTTGCGATCCAGCTCGCCGCTTGCAGTCCCGCTCCGCTGACGCTTCCCGAATCGTCTGCCGAAGCGGTGTTCCCGCCGAATGCGATGAGCAGCGTTATGGCGGTGAGCATCGTGACGGTGCGCATGCGCCACATGAATGCACGGCTTGTGTCTTTCATGCTTGTTCTCCTCGTTTGAGGTGCGTCGCGACGAACGGGGGCATTATAGCTGAATGCTGAAAGAAGGAAAGGGGTGTGAACGGAACTTCAAACATCGGCATCGCCAGCCAAGGGCTGGTCGCACCTGTCAACAAGTGTGTTGCCCGATCCGTCAGCAAGTCGCAGATTGGACACCGTATCCACCATCGCCTAAGAGTCCACTATTTATTGCGGGAGGGGAGAGATCGAGCGAGCTTGGAAGGAAAGTGGTGGGCAGCCTGGTCGTCTTCCTACTCGCCGAACGCGCGCCCTCAGAAGGGCCTCGTCCTACTTTACCGGCGGCCAGCGTAATCTCGGCGGCACGTTTGCTCCGCCATCATCTTTTGACCCACCGTTGCATCCTGAGGAATGTGAGCCAGACAAGTGTTCAAAGTTTCTTCTTCAACTCCTGCCGCGACACGGTTCTTGCTCGAGTTGGACTGGTTCATGGAACTGGATTCGCCGGCAGCCCGACCGGACATCGTCGAACCGGAATCTCCGGACGTGCCACCGGAGGACTCCATCGTGGCGTCGCTTGCACAACCACCAACGATGAGTCCGAACAAAGTGATCCACAATGCATTCCTGAACATGTCGGTACCTCCGTATAAAAAACAATGCTTCTGCCCAATCTACTCCTCCACGGGGAGGGGAAACAAGGCAGGGGAGGGGGTCAGCCTGGTCAGTCCTTGTGCTCGCGGAAGTGAGTTAAGGTTGGGCCCGTTGGTCTCTTGTGCTCGCCCAACGCCCACACCGAATATGGTGGATCAGCCTGGTCAGTCCTTGTGCTCGCGAAAGGCGGCACACCAGAAGGGAAGGGCGTGAGGGCTGTTGATCTCCCTTGCTCGCCGAACGCGCACGCCGGATCAATCATATTGTTAGAAAGCCGGTGCTCGTCCAAGCGCGCAGTGGGAGATCAATCAGCCCTCGCCCTGACGAGGGAACGAGCAAGCTTGGGGACCATTTATAAGGCGGTGCTCGCCTGGGACACGGCGCGTTCCGGGTAATCGATTGCAAAGCAATCGGTGGGTCGGGGGGTGAAAAAGATCGCCCAGGGTTGGGAGGGTGAGCATGGGCAAGGCGCACGTCTCGGCGTGCGCGGGCTGGGAGGGTGAGCATGGGCAAGGCGCACGTCTCGGCGTGCGCGGGGCTGGGAGGGTGAGCATGACACTGCAGCGACAGGGCCCTGCACTCCTCGTTACCCATCCACCCCCAGCGAGGAAGCGAGAACGAGCGAGCTTGGAGGGCATCCTAGTTATGAGATCTGACTGTGAGGTCTGTGGACGGCGCGCTTTTTGGCCTATGGGGCGTTGCCGGGCTTCCACTTAATCGAGCAGCCGATGCTGGGTTTTTGATTGCGGTCAACCGGCTTGCCGGCGAGCACGGCGTCGATCGCGGCACGCAGATCGCGGCCGGTCACCGGCTTGTTGTTGCCCGGCCGGCTGTCGTCGAGCTGCCCGCGATAGACCAATCGCCGCTGCGCATCAAAGAGATAAAAGTCAGGCGTACAGGCGGCCTTGTAGGTCTTGGCAACGTCCTGCGTCTCGTCGAAGCAGAACGGGAAACGAAAGTCGAGCTGTTTGGCCATCTCTTTGAGCCGGTCCGGGGCGTCATCGGGATAGGTCGCCGGGTCGTTGCTGCTGATGCCTACGATGCCAAGCTTTTTATTCTGATAGTCCTTGCCGATCCGGGCGATTTCCTGCTCGACGTGCTTGACGTACGGACAGTGGCGGCAGATGAACATGACCAGCAAGGCATCCTTGCCATGAAACGAGTCGAGCGAATAGACCTGCCGCTTCACCACGTCGGGCAAGAAAAACGGCGGAGCGGTGGTTCCGAGCGGAAGCATGACGGATTCAACGGCCATGGAGTCCTCGTTGCATCGCGATCGAACTACTTCATGTAGGACAGGATCTTAGTCCGTTATTCGTACAGCGCGTCACCCAAGGGACGTGTTAACTCTAAGCGCCCATGTTCGGCTATTGTGTCGACAGTCTTTCTCGCTTGCAACTAGGAACTCACGTCCAAGGAGCCAAGTGCCCTATCTGATCGACTTTGATGCGACCAATCGGATCCTTCGAGCGCGTTTAATAGGGCGGGTGACGGATGACGACCTGAGGGACATGTATCGATTCGGCCAGGAGAACGTCGCCCGGTTCGATCCGCTCTCGGGCATCACCGATTTTTCCGAGGTGGTGACGGTGGCATTCTCTCCGCAGACGATGCGCGACCTCGCCCGGACCAAGCCAATCATGCCGGATCCGAGCCGGCCGGTCATCTTGGTGGCGCCGACACCTGACCTTTTCGGGATGGCGCGACTGTTCGAGTTGCAGGGTGCTGAGGCTCGTCCGAACCTGCGCGTGGTGCACACGGCGGAAGAAGCCTACGGGATCTTGAACGTCCAGGACCCTCAGTTCGCGCCAGTCTGACGGGTTTCATTCATTCTTTCCAAGGCCTCCGGTTGGACAAGGCACTTCTTGTGAAGGTGTCTTGAGAAGAGTGCTGTGTCGGGTACCATGTCAAAACGTATTTCCTTCTTTTCTCGAAGGCTCTGCTGCGGTCCGATAGAGCAGCCATCCCACTAACGCCACGATCGCGAGCCCCGGCCAGCCGCCGAGCGGAGGCCCCTCAAACAGCAAGAACGGATCGGGGCTGAGGCCGGGCCACAGCGCGCCAAGTGCGATCGGGATCGCCAGCAGAATACCCATCAATGCTTCCCCGGTGATCAAGCCCGCGGCGAAGAGGAGCCCGCGTCTTGACGGTTCATCGCGTTTCGCGGCCGCTCTGCTGGCCATGGCCGCAATCACGCCGCCCAGGAAAATCGTCGCCGAGAGTTTCAAAGGCAGATAGATACCCAGCGCCACGGCAAGGACGGGCAGGCGAAAGTCGCTGCCGCGCGCTTCCTGCCTGCCGATCCACGAGAATCACGAGAATGCCGATCACGGCGCCCAATCCGACGAGCGGCCAGGGCAGGCCTGCGCCGAAGACGCTGCGCGTGAGGCTGGCCATCAGCGTGGCCTGTGGAGCGCTCAACGGATGTGGATGAGCGATCGTCGGCTCGCCGATTCCGTATTTGGCCTGGAGCAGCGAGAGGACGGGCACGAGCACAATCGCGCCCGTCAGCACGCCGACCACCTGCATGACCTGCTGCTTCCAGGGCGTGGCTCCGACCAAATGACCGGTCTTCAGGTCCTGCAAGTTGTCTCCTCCCATGGCCGCGGCGCAACAGACGACGGCGCCGATCACGAGCGTCGCCGCAGGTCCGGCCGGATGGCCGGCTCCCATGAACAGCACGAGCAAGAGCGACGCCACCATGATCGTGGCGATCGTGACGCCCGACACTGGATTGCTGGAGCTGCCGACCAATCCGGCCATATAAGCGGCGACGGAGGAAAACAGAAATGCGGCGAGCGCCATTACGATCGTCATGAAGAGGCCGATTGGGACACTGTCTACGACAGTCGTATAGATCCAGGCCATCGGAATCAGCGACAGCAGGAAAGGCGACGATTATCCAGGGAAGCGGCGCATCCTGCTCCGTCCTGGGCACGGCGCGCTGATCCAGACGATCCGGCTGCACGGTAACTGTCCCGGAGCGTCTCGAGACTTCTCCACACCGGCTCGCGCAATTTGGTCAGCGTCCAGAGTCCTCCGGTCAGCATCGCCCCGATGCCGACATAGCGGATCTGCCCGCTCCAGATCGTCATCGCCGCGGCGAGGCCGGTCTTACCAGTCGGCAAGCCGTAGATCAGCCCATAGGCCGGCATCAGGATCAGCCATCCAATGACGCCGCCGAGAAACACGACCACCGCCGTATTCAAGCCGATGATGAATCCCACGGCGAGCAGTGCGGGCGACAGATTGAGTCCTGCATAGAGTACGGTGCGTCCGGCCTGTGCTGCGCCTTCGAGGGATTCCGCCCACAGGCGCAAGCCGCTCTCGCCGAACTTCACCGCTCCGCCCAGAAGGGCGGCGGAGAGCAGCGTCCGGAAATCGCCGGTTGCTTTGTCCTCACCCGACTTTCGGCGGTCCGGTGCTGCGACCTTCAAGACTTCCGCTGTCGCGACGCCTTCGGGAAACCGCAAGCGCGCGGTGACAATAAGCGCCCGCCGCAACGGAATCGTAAAGAGCACGCCCAGGAGGCCGCCGACCGTGGCGATCGACGCGGTCTGCCAGTAGTCGAAGTCGGACCAATAGCCGACCAGCAGCAGCGCCGGGATCGTGAAGATCACGCCGGCGGCCAGTGCTTCACCTGATGAGGCGGCGGTCTGGATGATGTTGTTCTCGAGGATGTTGGACCGTTTGAAGAGACGAAGAATTGCCATCGAGGCGACGGCGGCAGGAATCGAAGCGGACACGGTCATCCCGGCGAACAATCCGAGATAGGCATTGGCGGCGGCCAGGATGGCCGCGAGGATCACCGACAGCACGACCGCTTTGACGGTGATTTCAGGGAGCGTGATCGCTGGCAGGGACGACGGGTTGGTCGTCTTTCATGTGCACGGTCAGACGGAAGTGACAACGACCATAGACGACCGCTCGTGTGGAAGACAGATGAGGGTTACGACAGACACCTCTCTGCTAGTCGACGAGCGGGCGTAACCTACAACAATCGGCAGGGCGACACAAATAGAAACTTCGTGTGGTCACGTCACGACGAAGCGCCCAAGCAGTCATTGGCTTCACGCCGACTCCGACCGCTTCAGTGATCCTCGGCTCCTACAAATTCAAGGAAGTATTGCTTCGGCAGAATGGCATGTTCTTTCGCCAGCTGGTAGCCGGCTCCCGTCATTTCCTCTACGACTTTCTCGCGGGGAACCAGATGGCGCTTGGGGAAGCCGAGCTCCCCTGAGCGCTCGTCGTGATAGAAGTCGATGATCACGAAAATTGGTTTTCCTAGCTTGCTCGTGTGCGCTTCCCGAGTGAGGTGGATGGCAGCCTCCTGCGACCTGCGATGGGTGCAGGCACGAATGCTCCTTCCAAGTTCGCTCATGTGCTCTCTTAGGATGAGGGCTGATTGATCTCTTACTGCGCGCTTGGACGAGCACCACCCTATGATGCTCCTTCCAAGCTTGCTCGTTGTTCTTCACGAAATGGCACGCATGTCGCTCCACCTGCGACCCGTGGGAGGGAGCACCTCCCTTAATTTTAAGATCCGATCAGTCCCGCGTGCGCACTTCGGGAGCACAGGAGCGATGTGCGTGTCATTTCCTCCCACTCTGGTGTGCGCGTTCGGCGAGCAAAGGAGATCAACAGCCTCATCCGTCCTATTTTTTGCCGATCGTCTGCTGCAACAGGCTCTTCCATTCCTCGCGGTCGACGGCCGGCATGGTGGTGATCTCAATGTGCCCGAGCGAGGCATTGAGGACGGCGGCTTTCATGGCCGTCTTGTTGTCCGGAAATTCCCAGATGGCGATGACGTCGTATTCGCCGAGGCAGTAGTAAGCCTGGATGAGCTTCCCGCCGAGAGATTGAGCATTGTGCTTGACGGCTTCGGCTCGCTCGATCCCCTTGTCCTTCATGGATTGGAGACCGTGCTGCGTGAACTTCACGAGGCTGACGTAGGTCTGCATAGCGACCCTCCCGGGTGAGGTGTGAAGTGCGGTATTCGGGCAAATTGTAGGGGAATGTAGGGGATGGATGATAGACCCCGCTGCTCGAGCGAGAGGTAAGCCGCATGGCCTGTCGCTGCTTGGTCCGTAAAAGAGTGAATGGATAGGCTAGGCAGCTCCCTTTGCTCGCCCAACGCGCACACCAGACCCATCGTATTTTTAGATAGGCGGTGCTCGTCGAAGCGCGCAGTTGGAAGCGACCTAGCCCTCCCCTGAGGAGGGACGTACAAGCACGCTTGGGTGGACGATTGTAACGGAGCTTCGAGCAGAACGCAGCGGCAGGGCCCCTGCACCTCTCGCAGATCGCCGCTATCTCCCCACTCATCCTCCCGGGAGCAGACCAGGGTTTTTCCTAGGCTGGCCCCCGCTGAAAGCAGGACATAGTAGAACCGACCAGGCGTTCCGTTCCGCCACCATAATGGAGAAATGGAGGCACGAACCATGGAGATTCAACGCGCCGTCAAGGCATTCATTGCGGAAGGCAAGGACTTGTACCATCAGCTCCGCTCCAGTGGTGAGGGACTGTCCGACCTGGACTTGGTCGCGCTTCGAGAGCAGTTATACATTCTTGATACGGAGGCCGGTCATCTGCAGGAGCTCAAAGATTCCCGATCCGACAGAGCCGAATTCTTCTTCAGCAACAGGCCACCTGTCGTCCAGCCGTTCAGCCGCAAGGCAGCCTAGCTGAACATAACCGTTCTGAATTTGTCATGAGATCCGACGGCGCCTACGGCGGTCTTGTCCGCCCCGAGAGGGGTCTATTCTGTTTCGCTGTCATCGGGTGCCTATATTGAACAGCTGCCGAGCGCCGTCATTGAACAGGCGGCTGAAGTACTCCGTTTGACAACGAATGGACATTGGGGAGAGGATCGCACCGCTCAGGCCACCCCGCATCGCAGAGGAGCGCTGTGAAACCTGGATATCGTTTGATCCTTGTCGATCATGACGGCGTGATGGTGTCGGAATTCCAGCTGACCGAGCGTGATCTGGCCGATCCGTCGGCGTTTGTCGCTGCGATCAAACAGTCGATCGAGCAGGTTGAAGATGAAGAACCTTGAGAGACAGACGCCTGAAACGGATCCCACCGACAAGATGGTGCGCCGACCACACCCCACGACCTGGCGCGATCGACTCTCTCTGTCCTGGTTATGGTCGGCCTCATCGCCGCCTCGTTCTGGATTTTGCGCCCATTTATTCCTGCGATGCTCTGGGCGACGATGATCGTGGTCGCGGCTTGGCCGGTGATGCTGCAGATCGAAGCGTTGCTCTGGGGGCGGCGCGGCTTGGCCGTGACGGTCATGACGTTGGCGCTGTTGCTCGTATTCGTCGTGCCCTTTTCGCTGGCAGTGACAGCGCTCGTGACCCATCTCGACGAGATCGTGGACTGGGCGCAGTCGCTCAAATCGCTCACGTTGCCTGCGCCGCCATCCTGGGTCGAAAGCATCCCTCTCGTCGGCACGAAGATCGCATCTTCATGGCGCGATTTCGCCTCGTCCGGTCCTGAGGAACTCGCCCGATCCGCGGCGCCTTATGCCAGGGTGACCGGCAGCTGGCTGCTGGCACAACTCGGGAGTCTGGGCGCCATGACTGGGTCAGTTTCTGGTCACGGTCTTGATTGCGGCCGTGCTCTTTGCCCGAGGAGACAGTCGCCGTGACGGACTTGCGCCGGTTCGGGCGACGCCTGGCAGGAGCACGCGGCGAACAGGCGGTGAATCTGGCCGGACAGGCGATTCGCGGCGTCGCGCTCGGCATCGTCCTCGTGGCCCTGGGGCAAGCGGTCCTGGGGGGAATCGGGCTCTTTCTGGCGGGCGTGCCGTTCGCCGCGGTGTTGACGGCGTTGATGTTTCTGTTCGGCATCGTGCAGGTTGGCGTGGTGCCGGTGCTCGCTACTTGCCGTCGCCTGGCTCTATTGGCAGGGGAGCCATGGATGGGCCACGGGGCTCCTGGTCTGGACCATCTTCGTCGGGACAATCGACAACGTGATACGGCCGATTCTCATTCAGAAGGGTGCGCAGGTTACCGCTGGTGTTCATCATCGCCGGCGTCATCGGCGGTCTCGTCGCCTTCGGCGTGGTGGGAATTTTCGTGGGACCGGTCGTGCTCGGAGTGGGCTACATGCTGTTTGAGGCCTGGATACAGGATGAACCGCTCGATTCAGAAGAAGGCATGTAGGATGCGGTGCATGGGCACGCGATTGCAGAGGACGCAGGCCATGCGAGACGGGCGGCTTTTTATAAGCGCACTCGGCTGGTCGAGGCGGCTTCGGTCATCGTTGGCACCCTGCCTTGCATCCCTGTTGCTGATCGCTGTGCCGGTGTTTGCCGGACCAGTCGAGCGGGAACAGGATCGTGGCGCCTGGCGCACTGCAGCGCCGGCGGCCATGAAGCGGACGGAAGTGGCTGCCGCAACGGTCGGAGACAAGATCTATCTGGTGGGCGGCTTCGAAGAGCCGAGTATCAGCAATGTGATGAATCTCTCGATTACGCCCGCGTGTCGAAGAGTACGACGCCTCGACCGACAGATGGAGCTCCAAGGCGCCGATGCCGGTCGGCCTGCATCATGTGGGCATCGGCGTGGTAGGCGGTCGTCTGTATGTCATCGGTGGCTATAAACAGTCCGGTCTCAGCGTCTGGGGACCAGTCGCCACCCTGTACGCTTATGATCCAGCCGCGGACGCCTGGACGCGAGCTCGCCGCGATGCCGACCGCTCGGGGGGCCTTGTCGGTGACGGTGCATGAAGGCAAGCTGTACGCCATCGGCGGCTTTGATGGAAAGGGCAACAGCGCAGCGGTCGAAGTCTACGATCCCGTCAGCAACGCTTGGAGCACGCGAGCGTCGCTGCCGACCCCGCGCGATCATCTGGCGACCGCGACGGCGGCCGGGAAGGTCTACGCCATCGGCGGACGGGTGAAAGGCGACTACCATCGCAATCTTTCCGTCACGGAGGTGTACGATCCCGGCTCGGACAAGTGGACCAAGGCGCCGGATCTTCCAACGGCCAGGAGCGGGATCACTGCGGCTGAAGTCGGAGGTCGAGTCTATGTGTTCGGCGGCGAAGGCGCGAACGGAACCTTCCATGAAAACGAAGCCTACGATCCGGCGCGCGATGCCTGGCAGGCCATGGCGCCGATGCCGACCGCACGTCACGGCCTTGGATCGGCCGTCATCGACGGGCAGATCCATGTGATCAGCGGTGGGCCGACGCCTGGCGGCTCCTTCAGTAATCTCAACGAAGTCTTCTCACCACCCGCACGGTAGCTAGTACCCTCTCATATGAGTCCCGTTGTCGTTGTCGGCGTGGATGTCGGCGGCATGAAGAAGGACTTTCGTGCTGTGTGCTTGACGAGCCCTCTTGAAGACGAGGCTGATTGGTCTCTCACTGCGCGCATTCTCATTCCTGCTTCGCCCCTTCTTCTCAGTTACTGCCAGTAAGGATGAATGGCCTCGCGGCGACCTGCGATGGGTCGCATGGGCTGCCGTGCGCTCGCCTTGGCAATGGCGAGCATTGTTCGCGGTTCCGTTCGGACGAAGTCTCGGACGGAACAAGTTGCGGAGCCAAGCGCGGCAGCGCCATGCGGTCTCACCCATCGCGGGAGCCGGCAGGCCATCATCCGTAAACATCTTGACATCGTCCCCCGCTTCCATTACAAAGGCCAACGTTTAGTGGCGTGGGCATGCAAGAAATAAGTGGACTGCACCAGTAATGCACTCCGCCTCGATGACATCCTCTCCGAGTTAACCGGAACGAATCGCCTACTCGCTCGCATGGAATACAACGAGACGCCTCGGACTGACATCTTCACACAACGCTGCCGTGACCTCATTCGAACGCTCACGTACGAGGCCATCCTGGCTTGTACTGTCTATGTTCCGCCGATGTTCTTCATGCTGGGTCCAGCGGCTATTGTCACCCAGCATCCGTTGATCCTCATCATCCTTCATAGCGTGCTCGGGTTTGGGATGAGTTGGGCGATCCACCGCATGGGGCACTGCTTGCTCATGGCCATCCCGAAGACACCGCAGAAGATCTACCTCTCCGGCTCGCTGAACCTGCCGGTGAAGCTGACCCTCAGCCAATTTCTCTGGATAATGGAGGTCTTCGTGGCGTCGGGCGTGTTCTGCGGGATCTTGGCCAATCGGTTGTTGGCCGAGGATCTTATGAACAGCCTCGTGCTCTTCGGGGTTGGCATTGTGTTGTACTTCATACCAGTCTACCTGACGAGGCTCTGGACCAACCGGTACTATCCAGCCATGACGCTCTTGCGCCCGACGGAAGACGTGATCAAAAAGTCCTTCCCGGGCCTGCGCTCGTTGTTTCAGTAAAGAGACCGTTTTCTCTTCTCGCATGTCCGGATAGCGGGTCGCGAGGGCCAGATTTGGCGATAGTCTTGCCGTTTTTTGGTCCCTTCGCTCCGGCATCGCCCTTCAGTCCCAAGGTCCTAGATATAACCCCGCGAGAAACCACGTAGGCCATTTCAGCAGTCACCGCGTGTCTTAGGAACAGGCCTTGCTGACTGGGTTTCTCCGGTTCAACGACGATTTAACCATCAGATGCGGTGATGGATAATCACCGGGAGATACGAGGAGGTTCGGATGAAGACGAAACTCATGGGAATTGCGATTCGGGCTGTAGTGACCATCATGTTCGGCGCGAGCATCGTCTCCGCTGAGACGGCCGTGGTGGCGAAAATGGATAGCAAGCCGGGCCCGGCGCACCAAACGATCCAAGGCAAGCTCACCAGCATAGAAGGCAACACCTACGTGGTGGAACAATCAATTGACAACTACCGGGGCGAGAGCGTGACACAGGAAGTGCGGGTGCATGTGGGAAAGGGAACAAAGCACCTCAGTGGAAATAAAAAAGTCGGAGACAAGATTCGAGTCGAAATGACGAGGGGCGGCTTCGCGAACGCCATCCAGTAAACGGAACTGAACCTCCTTAAGCCCGCTTCCATCGAAGCGGGCTTTTGATTTGTACACCAGAATTTCTGCTATTTTCTTCTCTCCCCTATAAGTACCTTCCGGACGCATTACTGGCCTCTTCCCGGTGCCGCCCGTTCAAGCACATGGGGCAGAGTCTTTCCCTCTTTAATGGGATGGCCCAAGCAGCCCGATAAGTGGCACAATGGCTTATCTGCCGGCTAGGGTTCAAATGCGGAAAAGCTAGGGGATACGGCAATAGGGGGTTCGTCCTTAATGCCGTCTTAGGTATGTGAGAGGTGGATGTGCGCCCTCCTTCTTAGCGATGGATAAAACCGCACATCCATCCGATGTTGGATGGGCCATCCAAGCGGAGGATCGGTGGTGAAGTCTCTGATCGGCACAGCTGCGCTTGTCCTGTTCTTCGCGCCCCCACTGCTTGCACCGGTCTGGGCGGCGTTAGGGGAAACCGCGGCTTCCGTGGAGCGCGACCGCGTGATGATGAAGGGACAGCGGCAGAGCCGGAGTGGGGCGGGCTATTCGATCGACACGATCGCGGTCGCCGGCATAAAGGTCAAGGAATATGTCTCGTCCGACGGAGTCGTATTCGCCGTCGTCTGGAAAGGCACGGGTGTGCCAGATCTCCACCTCCTGCTCGGCGAGTATTTCGAGGAGTACCGCGAAGGAGTCAGCGCGGCTCGAAGTCACCGGCCGAAAATCAGAAAACCTTTCCAGTTCAAGTCCGAGCGGTTGGTCGTGGAGCGCGGCGGGCATTCCAGGTCATTATGGGGACGCGCCTTTCTGCCCGCTGCCTTACCTCCCGGGGTCACAGCAGAGGATATTCAATGAGACTGGTGGCGGCTGTCGGTATCCTAGTGTGCCTTCTTGCCGGCTGTGCAAATGGAGATGATGACAGCAATGGACCTATCGGCGGGGAATGTCTTGCCGGTGTCCGTTGGTCAATCGCCCGTCTGTCAGATGATCAATCAATTATGCGCCGCCATTACCATTTGCCAGCCGGGCACGTCCAATTGCCAAACCGTTTCGGACGTGCTGGTCGATAATGGATCGGTGGGCCTGCGCGTCTTCGGCTCGGTGCTGTCCACGCCGCTCATGCAAACGGTCGATGCCCAAGGACGCCCGGTCGGCGAATGCACATTTTTTGCGGACGGCGGGACGACGTGGGGCGCGGTGCAGGTCGCCGATGTGGTACTGGGCGGCGCACCGGCCGTTCGCGTGCCCATTCAAGTGATTCAATCGACTTTCGGAGGGCAGTCCTCGTCGAGCAATCCCTGCAACGACGACGTGGATATCGACCCGCAAGAGGCGAGCTTTAATGGCATTCTCGGCATCGGCATCTTCCGCCAGGACTGTGGGCTGGTCTGTGCAGCCAACAGCAACAACACTCTGTACTTTTCCTGTACCGGCGGCTCCTGCACGGGTGTCGCGGTGCCGTTAGCTGATCAAGTCCAACAACCCCGTGTGGCTGCTCCCCTCGGTAACAACGGCATGGTCATCACTTTACCCAATGTTCCCGCCATGGGAGCGCCGTCAGTCTCCGGTTCCCTGATTTTCGGAATCGGGACAGCAGACGAATAATACTCCGCCAGCAGGCATCTCCGTGATGACGACCGATGACGATGGGTTCGTCACGACGGTCTACAAGAGGCAGAACGTTCAGCCAAAGCATCATCGACTCTGGCTCCAACGGCCTGTTTTTTCCGGACGCGAGCCTGCAGCAGTGCGCCACTCCTTTGGATCCATTTTATTGCCCGCCAAGTGCGGTGAATCTCTCTGGGACGGTAATCGGAGCGAACGGCCGCCAGATCAGTCGTGCCTTTTCAGGTCGCCAACACAGAAAGCTTGGTGCAGACAGGCAACGCGGCGTTCAACAATCTCGGGCGGAGATTTTTCGATCTTCGATTGGGGGCTGCCGTTTTTTTTCGGCCGTACGGTATTCATCGGAATCGAAGGCCAATCGAGCAGCCTCGGAACCGGACCCTACTTTGCCTTTTGACACTAGTGTGTTTCTGGCAGCGCGCTGGTCATTTTCCTAGGATCCGTTTCTCAGCCACTGCGGTAAGGTGAAATTACTTTAGAAAACGGCAGTGGAAACATTGCCGCATCTCCGAGGTAGGAGCCCGCTTTCCGAAAGGGAGCGGGCTCTTTTTTTTCAGGGTTGAAGTCTAGCAAGGCCGTGATGTGTCTGAGGAAAGCGCGGTGTATTGGTCTCTCATGGCCGTTTCATAGCACCGCTCGCGTCAGGCGGACACGAGAGACCAACAGCCTTCCTGTTTAAGCGGCTTTTCGCCACTCGTAGGATTCTTCGTAAGGCTGGCTATACGAGGGTTGACGATACACCGTTCTCTCGACAGGTTGCGCCGAGGACCCCATTAGACGCCTTGTCAGACCGACGAAGATGGCTCCTATCAGCAGGGCGGCGGCGATATATGACATCGCCTCCAGAAACGGAAGTTGAAAGAAACGATTGCCAAATAACAATTCAATGGTCTCTTCCATCATGAACCTCCTTGTGAGCTGGTTTTGTCTCGATGCTCGAGACGTTGATACTGAGAATGAGGTACCCGCCAGGTGGGCTGCGGCCGTAAGAAGTGGCGGCAACCTCACAGGCTGTTTTGCAATGCAGATGCCTTTTGTAAGTTGGCAAAGTTGCGTGAAGTGAGATCGGCCGTCGGCGAAACGTTTGTCCGGTGATGGAACGAAATGTCCGATCCCCGGGGAAAGCCCCAGATTTGAATTAGGTCGCCTGCGCGGTCTTTTCCTTATGGACTAACCTGTCGCGTATGGCCTTCACTGTGCCTGGCGCATGGCCTTCGCTGCGGTTGTTCACCAGAACATAGGCCTGGCGGCGCTCTTTCACGGCTTGGCTCACCAGGCGGACGGTTGATTCACGCATGTCGGGAAGAGGACGGACAAGTTTGTCGTACGGTTCGTAGGCTTTCACCGCCTCGTGATACTTCTTATCACGCGGAGTCAGCAGACGCAGCAGGGTGAATGGCGCCGTGAACTGCTGCCCGAGCTTGTCGTGTTGTTGCTCGAGCGTCGGCATCCCATACAAATGGTTGTACACGTGACTGACGCCATGCGCGTTGAGAAGGTCTCGATACGACGTCCGCCGATGACGGCGGGATTGCGAACTTCTACGGCATACTTGAAGCGAGTGGGGAGGCGGCGGAAAAAGGCGTCCAACTTCGGGAGAAATGTATCGGGCTCGAGGCCGGTGCGTTGGAATTCGAAGATAAACGGTCCCGTGTACGGTTCGAACACCTGCGCGAAGGGAGCGAGTACCTGATCGAGAAAGTATTCCGCATCGAGAAATCGGGGATTCGGTCCAGCCTTGCTGCGATAGCGGAGCCCGGGCGGAAACAGCGGGATCGTGATTTCTTCCCAGACCTTTGCACAAGCTTCGAAACCGGGCGGCACTAGCGATGCATAGTGCTCGAGCTGTTTGGCCGTCGGCGGACCGTAGAACGTGAAATCGAAACCGACTGTCCGAAACAGCGGCTCCCCTTCGTGCTCATAGCGCGCATACTCCGCCAGACAGTCCTGCTTGAACCGGCCTTTCGGATAGGGCTGCTTGTAGACCTCGCCCCTCCACCCTTCATAGGTCCATGTCGAGGTGCCGAACCGTACCAACGGAGAAAGCGCCATATGGGCCATTGTACTGCCTGACGCAGCGATCGATGACAATCAGTGAACCGATGCTATGGTGATAATGTGCAATGGCATCCCCTGCGGCCCTACCCTGACCGGGTGGATGTCGATCTCGGCGAGCACGCCGTAATGGTCGGACGGCCAGAGCGTAGTCCCGTCTGGCAAGTGTTCAGGCTGATCGAGCACGAGGCGGCTGGATCGAACCGAGGCGGCCTGCTCCCGGCCATTCAACAGCAGGATGAAATCCACGCGACGCGAGACGGTGGGTTCCGGTGATTCGATCCGCTGCCACACCGTCGGTCCTTTTGCCTCCGGATTGGCAATGCGGTACGCATCCATGAAGCCGGCTTCGTTCCTGAGTGTCGTGAGAACCTTGGCAGTCTCCGGCGTGTTGAAGTCGCCCATGAGCAGCGAGGGGCCGGCGCCAAGACGGTCGCGTACGATCTCGCCAACCCGCTCCATCTGGCATTCGTCGCCGCGGCCTGTGTGTGTGGAAAACACTTGCAGCGGTCCCCATACCGTGGAAAGCTCAGCCTGGAGCATGATGCGGGGCTCCAGCCATTTCTTGCAGCGCGGCAAATCATAGACGTGGGATACCGTGATGGGAAATCGGCTCAGAATGGCCGAGCCTTCCTTGAATCCCATCATGCCGACGACAATGCTGTCGAGCGGCCACAGGCCGAAGACATGTTCGGTGGCTGGTTCAAAGACGACGTGAAGGCCGAGGGCCTTGGCGAGACGCTCCGGAACGTTGCCGTGTCTGCGGCTGTCCGACGCCTCTTGCACGGCGATGATATCCGGGTCGAGTGTTTTCAGTTCGCGGATCGTCATCTCCAGCCGTTCTTGGAGACGCGTATGGCCGTCGAGAAAACCGGAGCCGGCTCCGTCATGCAAAAGATTGTACGTAACGACGCGCAACGGACGACGGCCGTTCTGCGACTCGGCAGCGGCCTGCACGGTGGAACCAACTATCAGAAACCCACTGAGGAGAAGGAGTGTCGCGAAGAACGACTGAATCATGCGTGTGTAGGACCGTCCATGTGTCTTTGTGTGATTCTACTCTTTTCTTCGTTCCTGGTTTGCGGGTGGCTTCAGATCGGCCCGTACATGGCCGCTCGTGCTCATGCGGGCGTCCATGAACTGCAATCCGGCCGATGGACCGGGGGAGCGGGGTTGGGCTTTCTCGGCAATACTCCCGACGGCGTATTGGAATTCGGCTTCAACGGGCATGTCGAGTACTTTGTTGCCGAGCGATTCTCGATCGGACCGTTGGCCCAGTATGCCGGTGCCGGCAACGACTTTCTATTTGGCCTCTCCGCCCAAACAAAGTACTGGTGGAACATCCCCGGAACTGAAGGCGCCACCAAGCTGGTCCTCCAGGGCGGTCTGGGATTTGTCCGCGCCGGCATCACCGACACGGACAGTGGAACGACGAATACGTATGGATCGTTCTTGATCCCGGTGGGCATTGGCATTGATCATGCTGTGAGCCCACGAATGGCGGTGACGGCCGATCTTCTCCTCAACTTCACGTCGCTCGGTGAAACCGTTCACGCCGGCGGGCGTGAATTCGATCTCCATACGAACATCATGCCGGCGTTCTATCTGGGTGTCCGCTTCTGACCAGGCCAGCCTTCCGCGGAAGACTCTTACATCTCGGCATTGATCCGGCGCGAGCGCGCAGGCGGGTTGGGCGCGGGTAGGCTCTCTCATTGTTGCGGACGAACGAACTTTCGATAGACAACCGGCATCAGAAAGAGCAATCCCAGCACGGTGAACGCCAGGAGCAACCGGGGCGAGGCCAGTTCTGCGAGCGAGTTGATGGTGCCCAGCTGGCGTCCGGCAAAGGTGTACGCCAGGCTTCCTGGAATGATGCCTAGCGCAGTTGCTGCGACATAGGTGCCGACGCTGATTCTGGTCAGCCCGGAGAGCAGGTTCACCAGGAAGAAGGGAAATATCGGAATCAAGCGCAGGGTGAGTAGATACAGGAAGGCGTTCTGTGCAAATCCGGCCTGGAAGGCCGCGAGCCGGTCTCCAAAACGTTGTTCCACCCAATCACGGAACAGGTAACGGGCGGCGAGAAAAGCCAGCGTCGCTCCCGTTGTCGCTCCGATGTTCACATATAGAGCGGCCAACAAGCTGCCGAAAAGGAATCCACCGGTCAGGGTGAGCAGGGTGGCGCCGGGGAGCGACAAGGCTGTTTGTGCGATGTACACCAATATGAACAATAAGACGGCCTGCGCGTAGTGCTCCTCGGCAAAGGCCAACAGCTTATCGCGGTTCGCTTTCAGCGCGTCGAGCGAGAGGTAGGCCATGAGGTCGAAAAAATAGAAGGCGCTGATGGCGGCAAGGAAGACGGCTGCGACGATGAACCTGCCACGAGCGGAGGGCCGGCTAGGGGATTCGGGCATCGGCACCTGCCGGTCAGGAGACATTGCAACCCTCCTTAATTGTCCGTACAGTAGTTTGCCGAGGTGGTTGCGTCACACATGGGCAGTCACCTCACTCTGTTGCAGGCCCGTACTTCATTGCATACATTGCGGTGTGCTGCCGCCTTGATGCTGATGTGGTGGGTGAGCCGTCATCATAATGGACCACTTCCTTACACTCAACTGCCCCAGGCGAATCGATTCCAAGAAAGCGAGGTTGCGTATGGTGTTTGCTTCAGTGCTGATGGCATTGCTGGTCGTTCCAGTCGTGGTTTACGCCCATGACGAGACTCCCGAAAAACCCTCTATTACCGTTACCGGCCACGGCCAAATTGAGCTGGCTCCGGATACGGCGTTCGTCACGCTCGGCATGGAGACGGCGGGCAAATCCGTTGGGGAGGCCCAGCGGCAGAACCGCCAGGTGATGAACAAGGTCGTGGAGCGGCTGCGAGGGCTGCAGATCGAGCAGGAACGGATCCAGACGGCCTCGTTCACGGTGTCGCCGCAGTACCGGCCGCCTCCGAAACGGACGGGCGATGCACCGCCCGCGCCGCCCGAAATCATAGGATACGTCGTCAGCAACAACCTCACGGTGGAGGTGCGGAATCTCGAGAAGGTGGGGGCGGTGATCGAAGAGTCATTGTCCGCGGGTGCCAATCATTTTCAGGCGCTGCACTGGGCGCTTCGCGACGAGCAGCAGGCGAAACTGAGTGCCCTCAAGCAGGCGGCGGTCAAGGCGCGCGAGAAGGCCGCGGCTTTAGGCGAGGCCCTGAAGGTGAAGCTGATCCGACTGATGAGCGCCACCGAGGAAAGTCATGTCGTTCGTCCAATGCCAAAAGTCGCGCGGTCCATGATGATGGAGGGCGGTAGCGGGGAAACGCCCGTCTTCTCCGGCGAAATCAAGGTTGAGGCAACTGTCACGTTGAACTATGAGGTTGGCCAGGACTGAAGCCCTAGTAGGTTGTCGCGGCGTGGCTGGGCATTTTCCCAGCTCCCTTCCTTCCTCTGACTTGATATGGTGAGGTTACTTGAGAAGACGGCAGTGGAAACATTGCCAAATCCAAGGTAGGAGCCCGCTTCCGAAAGGAAGTGGGCTCTCTTTTTGTGGACCATTTCCCGATCACTTACCTCGTTCCTCTATCTTGATCTGCTACTCGCATAATTCTCATTACACCTTTCAGATGGCGGCTTATTGGTCTCCCTCTGCGCGCATGCACTAAGCCGGACTCAATGACTGCGCTGTACTTGCTACCCCGTGGAGGAAGATGCGCATGTCGCTTCACTGCGCCTAAATGGTCGCCCAAGCTCGCTTGTTCCTACCCCGAGGATGGAGGCTGATTCGTCTCCAACTGCGCGCTTCGACGAGCACCGACTTATGGGAGGATGAATCTGGTCTGGTCCTGCGCGTTGCGGCTTTCGTCAGCAACTACCGTTCAGAGACGGACAGCTTGTCTCCATGCGCGCTTGACCGAGCACCGCCCCTAATGGAGTATTCGATTTCCCGTGTGCGGATGCGGGAGCACAGAGCGATATGCGTGTCATTACTCCACCCTTCCACTCTTTACAAATTTTCCCAAATCTGTAGAATAGCCCGAAATTTTTAGTCCCTGCTCTCATTCCTCATCCATTCTGCATCGTTTCAGTTTCTTCGACCGACGTCCCCTGCAGTTCACTCATCTGAAAGGCGGCTGTATGGCTATTTTGCCCACCACCACTCGTCCATCCTGCGTGCTTGGAACACCGGCATGTCCTCACTGCAAGGACACGGCATTGGTCCCGAACGGCGGCTTCTTGACCTGTCCGACCTGCGGGCTGGCGATCACGCGTCAGGCGCTGGTACAGGAGGCGCTGGATCTGTGTCTCGCGACTGAGTCCCAATATAAAGATGAAATCCCAACAGCTCGGTCTCTCAGTAGGAATCGCTGGTCCTCCTTGCCGCCGTCTTTGCGATCGATATCCGCACTGGGCTTGGCGTCACGCCCTTGGCTGCTGTATGTGATTCCGCTGGGACTGACCTATTGGATCCGCTATCGGTATGGGCCGCTCATTGTGGCGTCCGTTTGCATTGTCTTGGTCTTTGTCGGCTATAGCCTCTCTCCGCCGCTCATGCCGGAGTCCGTTGCCTTGACCAACCGGCTCTTCGGCACGGTCACCTTTCTGGCACTGGGCAGTTTGATTGTCTCTTACAAGTTACTTGCGCAGCGTCTCTCTACGTTGACCGATCAACTGAGGCAGGAACTGTTTGAGCGTACGCAGGATCTGGGGCGCGCCGTTCGAGTCCTCAAGGCAGAGATCGCGCTCAAGAAGAAGATGGAGGACCCCTCACCACGACCGGACCAGGAGCTTGGCCGCCATCTGACCGATGTGTTGGTCGTGGAAAGCCGGCGTCTGCAAGACCAATTTGGATTTCTTGAGGAACGAGAAGTCAGCTCAGCGGAGAGCCGTCTGGAGGAAACCCGGGCCGAACTCGACCGCCTCGCCAAACAGTTGGAACAATTTCAGCGAGACTTACTCGGCCGCGAGTCGCGATAAGCTGAGGGTCTATTCTGCGATAGCGCGCCTTATCGTGGCGGATTGAAGGCGCAAGGTCAGGTCTCGGATGCGCGTCCACCATGATCCTGTCGTCGGCAGGGGGTGTGAGCTCCTCCAGTATCGACCGGCGAATCCGCTCGACGCAGCTCTCACAGATCCCGTGCGTCACGCAGGTTTCCGACTGGACCAAATCGAGGTACGTTGCACACCATGCACATTGGCGGGTCATGTGATCCTCCGATCAAATGTCGTTTAGCGAGCTCCAGTATGTGTGGGATCATAGGCTGGCTGCAAAACGGCTCCCACTAGGAACTTCCCTAGACCATTGATTAATCTGTCCAGCGCTTTTTCGCGTGCATAGTTCGTGACGCCGCATGAAATTACACGCATTTAGGGATGGCGAGGCAAAGGCCGTGCATTAATGACTGTAGGCCAATGTGGCGGGCCGATTCTCTCAACTAGGGAAGTGCTCTTGGGCGAGGAGGGCTGATTGAGAGTCGAGGTATCACTTCCACGTCGGTTTGCCTAGGCGAGATGTGTTCGGGCGACAGCAATGTAAATTGCCACATCGAAAACAGGAGGCCCGCTTTCCATAAGGAAGCGGGCCCGTATTTCATCTGTCTCGGTCATCTTGGGGTGGAGAAATGTCGGACTGAATTAGTCTCTCACCACAAAGTGGACGCTGCGGTTCTTTTGCATGCAGTCTTCGTTGTGCTGATTACACAGCGGACGATCCTTGCCATAGCTTGTCGTCTTTAGTTGAAGAGAAAGTCCTCGCTCCTGCAGGTACGACTTTACGCTCCTCGCCCGGCGCTCGCCCAGAACGATGTTATAGGCCGACGTGCCGATTTCGTCTCCACGACCCTCGAGCAATAAGCGCGTCACTCCGTCCTGCATGAGCCGTCGGGCATTCGCCTCCAACAAGGGCAGCGCATCGCGCCGCAGTACGGCCTGATCAAAATCGAAGAGGACGTCAGACAAGGCGCCGAACGGCAGACCCGTCGCATTCAACGCTGACAGCTCCGCTCGTTGGAGACGGCCGTGGCCGAGAAGTGTTCATGCTGTATTCCGGAGGAGGAATGTGTTTGATCATCGGCTCGGTAATTTGTTCCTGGGCAAATTCATCGCCCCCGACTGAACCTGACTGTGCTCGCACAGGCCTGCATCAGCATCGACCCGAGGCCAAGCGTTCCTATCAGGATGAATCCAGCTGCCTTCTTCATGCTGCCCCTCCTTGTGCGGATGAAGTCCGTTTCACAGATAAGCAAGGGAGGTGCCATTCATCGGCGGACGCTCGCGGTCTCGGAGGATCGGATTTCCGGTGCCGCGGGGCCCCGTAGATTGAGAGGAAATCTGGAGTTAGGAGATGCTCGAGTGGGCGGGTGCAGTCTCCGAGCGCTGCCTTGTCCGAAGGCCTGTGGCATGCGAGGTTTGTACAGCAGTCGCCTTTTTTGTCGCTCGACCGTGCGTAGCTTATGGATTACCCGCGACCGCCTCACCGCCGTCCCCCGTCCGGCCGGCCCTTGTCCAGGCTTGGGATGGAGGCGGGATTTTTTCCAGCAGTTCGCTGGCACACTGGCGGATAAGGGTCGCTTCATCGTCAGTGATGCGATCCCCATGCAACACAGCGCTTTGGATTTTTTCGTTTATGCTGATGAGCTCACGAACCTCTTTCCGCATGTTGTTCATGTTGACCTCCCCGTGCCTGGGACAAATCTCCATGAAATTTCCATGACGCAACGGAGGACGACATAATCATCCGACTCGACATGGTCAAGAGGGGTGCGAGGTGAACCTAGATACTCGGAGGGTCTTCACGGTCCTCTCCTGTCAGCATCGATACTTCTTTGGCTTCCATATCCTGCATTTCGGTGAGGATGCCAAGCAGTACCTGACGGCGCTGCTGGACGGCGGTCTTAGGGAGATCCTTGGCCATGGGTTCTTGGGCAGATTCGGGAAGGTTGACCAGCGCTTCGGTCTCCCCGACGGTGGCATACTTGTAAGCTTCGAGGTACTTGTGACTTTCCCCGTAGAGTCGACCGAGTAGCGCTTCGGTTTCTGCATCGAAGCCATCGAGTGTGGGCAGGACTGGCGCACGATGCCCCAGCCGTTCCAATTTTCCGATCTGCTCCTTGAGCTCATCGCTGCGCATGCGCGGAGAAAACGAGGCGTTCGTGTTCGGCATGAAGCCCTCCTCCCGGGTTGAGATCAGCATGTACATACTCCGCTTGGCTTCTTGAACTGGGAAGGTCCCCTGACGAGCGCTGACGGCGGAGCTTGGCGAATATCGGTCACATGGCGATGTAGTGTCACCATGATGTCTCTCTTACCTCGTGTATTTCTGCTTCACGAGATGCCGCCTGGTGGCGGTCAGGTGCGGAAGGAGCAGCGGCCGTCCTAGAAAGGCTAGGACGGCCGCACAAACCAGGCAGCTGATGGGGAGTGACCGTTACGCCGCCTTCTTTCGGGGAACCTTGGCGCCTTTCCGTCGGGCCTCCGACAATCCGATCGCGATTGCCTGCTTGCGGCTTTTCACCCGCTTCCCGCTCTTGCCGCTGGTCAGCGTCCCTTTTTTCCGCTTATGCATCGTGCGCTTAACGGATTTCTGAGCAGCCTTGCCGTAGCGTGCCATCCACACACCCCCCTTCACGGCGAACAAATGATGTGCTGATAGAGCAGACGCCGGCAATTGCCGGCGTCATGACTGTCGCAAACAGCTAGTCTGCGCGTTGCAGGGTGGTGGTGTGGCCCTTGTCAGTGATGTAGGCCTTGACCATATCTCCGACGACGACCTTGTCCATCTTCGTGCTCTTGTCGACGTGAATCTTCACTTCTTTGCCGTCGGTGTCCTTGATCAAATAATACTCGCCTTCGGTCTTCATCAAGGTGCCTTTGACCGTATCCTTGGTGATGCGCTCTTTGAGCGTGGGCGAGGCTTCTTTCTCTGACATCGGATTGGCCGCTTGCGCGACGCTGATGCCGAAGCAGAGAAGTCCGGCCGCGAGAAACGACATCATGATCGATTTCATGGAATCCTCCTTGTGGTATGAGTGTCACACGTACGCCTCGAGATGGCGCACGACATGCACGACATCTCCCTTCACACACTGTCTTATGGGATTCACGGAGTGTGTACTAGGAAATCGCCTAGGGAAATGCCGGAGGGGAGAGGGACTATCCTACGAGGTCTGCGTCGAACTGATTGAGGGGGCGGATCACGCTCGGCATTCACTTCATTGTAGACCGCGAGGCGTCCGCCTTGGCGGCGACGAGTAAACGTGCCTTCGACGATGATTTGGTCACCTTCTTGGACTAGTCTCGCGGCTGATCACTTTTAGCGTCCCGACGTTGTCTTTCAACAAAAACTGGAAAGCCGGCTGACCTTGCTTGTCGGTTATCGCCTGGACCCCGCTGACCTGACCCATGACCACCACTTCTTTTCGATCGTAGTGCTGGGGTCGCGCGATCACGTCCGCCACCTCGAGCAACTCCGCCGCAGCGGGTGCCGTCGTGAGAAGCAGGGAGACCAATCCGAAAACCATCCAAATTGAGGGGTGAAGCAAGGGTCGGGGAGAGGTGTGAACTAGGGTTTTGCCTGTCATCTGCGAGCGCTATTATAGCGATTTCGTTTTCTTTTGACAAGCTGGGCATTCACCTTAGAGGTCTCGCCCGAGCAGATTTACCGGCTTGTCTTATACCTTGATCCCCCCAGGGCATGCGTATAGAATGGCGCGATTTTCCAGTGTAGTTGCCTCAGCTGTTCTGCACCACCTTCGGTTCCCCCTCGATCCACATGAAGTGTGTCCATATGGCGAGCGCAAAGGGAATGGTTGTGACAACAGAGTTCGTAACCTGGGAGGAGGGCATCCAGTGAGTGATTCGGCCATTGTGACGTTTGCGTTGATTGCCGCCGTTTGCCGGCATCGGCTACGGTCTCTACCTGGCGATGTGGGTATTCAGATTAGACGCCGGGAACGCGAAAATGCAGGAAATTGCGAAGGCCATTCAAGAAGGCGCCGGTGCCTATATGAATCGGCAGTACAAGACCGTCGGCGTTGTGGCCGCAGTCCTGTTCGTGGTGCTGGCCGCTGCCGGCGCCGTCTCCGACAAGTTCGGGATTCTGACCGCCGTGGGGTTCCTCGTGGGAGCCGGAGCCTCAGCGATTGCCGGCTACGTCGGAATGATCATCGCAGTACGCGCCAACGTGCGTACGGCGCAGGCGGCGCATCAGGGGATGAATGCCGCCTTGACGGTCGCCTTCCGCGGCGGCGCTGTCACGGGGCTGTTGTTGATCGGGCTGGGACTCCTCGCCATCACGGGATTCTATATGATCGCGCAATCGATCTCGGGGCAGGAGAAAGCCATTCACGCGTTGCTGAGTCTGGGATTCGGCGGCAGCCTGATTTCGGTTTTCGCGCGCGTCGGCGGCGGCATCTACACGAAGGCGGCGGATGTCGGCGCCGACCTGGTGGGCAAAGTCGAGGCGGGCATTCCCGAGGACGATCCCCGCAACCCGGCCGTCATTGCCGACAACGTCGGCGACAACGTCGGCGATTGCGCGGGCATGGCGGCAGACCTCTTTGAAACCTATGCCGTCACCACCGTCGCCGCGATGGTGTTGGCATACTCGATGTTCAAAGGCGCGAGCGCGCCGATCCTCTATCCGCTGGCGCTGGGCGGCGTGACGATCTTTGCGACCATCATCGGCATCCTGTTCGTGAAAGTGAGCTCCGGGCGGCGGAATCATGCCGGCGCTGTATAAAGGACTGTTCGTGGCGGGCGGGATCGCGGCCATCGCGTTCTATCCGGTGACGACGCGAATCATGGACGGCGTGGGTGGCGTAAGCGGGCTCAACTATTACCTTGCGGCTTTAGTTGGCCTGGTCGTGACCTTGGCACTGGTGTTCATTACCGACTATTACACGTCAAAGAGCTACTGCGCCGGTGCAATACATTGCCAAAGCGAGTGAGACGGGTCATGCGACCAATATCATCGCCGGGCTCGCGGTCGGCATGCAGGCGACGGCGGCGCCCGTGTCGTGGTCATCGCGTCGGCGATCCTCGGCAGTTTTTGGATCTGCGGCGGTGCCGAATCCGGGGGACTCTATGGCGTGGCCGTGGCGGCCGTATCGATGTTGTCGATGGCCGGAATCGTCGTGGCGATCGATGCGTTCGGTCCGATCACGGACAATGCCGGCGGCATTGCAGAAATGGCCCATCTGGGCAAAGCGGTCAGAGATATCACCGATCCGCTCGATGCGGTCGGCAATACCACCAAGGCGGTGACGAAGGGGTATGCCATCGGCTCCGCAGGTCTTGCGGCCGTCGTGCTCTTCGCGGAATATTCCCGTGAAGTGGCCGCGCACAATGCCGGCATTGGCGGCCTTCGACTTGTCCAATCCGAAAGTTCTGGTGGGACTGTTCCTCGGCGGCATGCTGCCGTTTATTTTCGGCGCCCTCTGCATGAAGGCGGTCGGTGAAGCGGGGGGATTGATCGTGGAAGAAGTCCGGCGGCAGTTCCGCACGATTAAGGGCATCATGGAAGGCACGGGCAAGCCGGATTACGCGACCTGCGTGGACATCGTCACACAAGCCGCGATTCAAAAAATGATGATCCCCGGATTGATCCCTGTCCTGTCGCCCGTGATCGTCGGCGTGGTACTCGGGCCACAAGCGCTCGGCGGGGTGCTGGTCGGCAGCATTGTCACCGGCCTGTTTGTCGCGATCTCGATGACGAGCGGCGGCGGCGCGTGGGATAATGCGAAGAAATTCATCGAAGAGCAGGGCAAAAAGGGCAGTGAGACGCACAAGGCAGCCGTCACCGGCGACACCGTGGGCGATCCTTATAAAGATACAGCAGGTCCGGCGGTGAACCCGATGATCAAGGTCATCAACATTGTGGCGCTACTGATCGTCTCGCTGATCGTGTAGTAGAGAACCAGGCGGGGAAGCAACTCGGCAAAGCACTAGGCAATGTGCCGGTTCGGCTCCGAAGCTTGACGGTACGGACCTCCTAGAGTATCGTGATCTTAGGCTAAAGGGCGGATCCACGATTCCATCTGGGAGGTATGCGATGGAAAAACAGGAACGCAAGCAAGAGGTCAGACGAGAACCGCAGGGCAAAGAAGAAGTCAAAGCCAACCCCAAAGTCGTCGAGACCGGCAAGAAACTCAAGGAAGACATCGACAAGCTGGTCGATGAGATCGACGACGTCCTCGAAAAAAACGCCGAAGAATTCGTCAAAAATTACGTGCAAAAAGGGGGAGAGTAGCTCGCTCTCCCTCACTTCTTCCTGCCTTGTTCTCCTTTCACTCCCATCGTGCCCTATCTCGACTGGTTTGACAAAGTTCCGATGAGCTTATAGTATCCGGCTCGATTCTTCGTATCCGCTGAAATCTCAGTGGTTTACGCGCTGTCAAGAGGCTCAGGCTTCTTCGAGGTGGGATGAAGTCCAAGCTCTGGGTCTTTCGCAACATCGATCCGTTCAACCGCGCCGCCCTGGCGCAGGCTCTGTCGATTTCGTCTGCGACCGCCTCCCTGTTGCTGGCACGCGGTGTGAAGACGGCGGATGAAGCGACGATCTGGATGTCGCACCAGCTTCCGCACGATCCCTTCCTGATTCCGGATATGGAGCAGGCAGTCGAACGGTTGCACCGGGCCGTAGCGGCCCATGAGCCGGTCTGTTTTTATGGCGATTATGACGTCGACGGCATGTCCGCGACAGCCGTGTACTTGTCCTTCTTCGGATCGCTCGGTGCCAACGTGCGGGCCTATATCCCGCATCGCAAACGCGAAGGCTACGGATTGAATGCCGGTGCGGTTCAACGGTTGCATGACGAGGGGATTTCGCTCCTCGTCACATCGGACTGCGGGACGACTTCGCATCGCGAAGTGGCCTTGGCCGCACAGCTCGGCATGGACGTGATCGTGACGGACCATCATCAAACGGATGAAGAGATGCCTCCCGCCGTTGCGGTCATGAATCCGCATCGTCCCGATGCGCGCTATCCCTTTCTCGGGCTGTGCTCAGCGGGGCTGGCCTACAAGGTGGCACAGGCCTATCAGCTGCGATATGGCGAGGCCGGTGTCCCGTTGGAATCGCTGCTGGATCTGGTGGCGCTGGCCACGATTGCCGACGTGGTGCCCTTGCATGATGAAAATCGGGGCTTTGTACTCGAGGGCCTCGCGCAGATTACACGTGGAGCCCGTTGCGGCATTAGGGCGTTGAAGCAGGTGGCCGGGGTCGTGCGCGATTGTTCGGCGGAGACGATTGCCTTCAAGTTGGCTCCAAGGCTCAACGCCGCCGGGCGGCTGGATCATGCGATGTTGGGAGTCCGGCTGCTGACCACCGAGTCTCCAGCCGAGGCGCAGCAGCTAGCCGATCATTTGGAGCAGCTCAACCGCGAGCGGCAGAAGATCGAGGCTGAACTCATGGCGGAAGCTGTCGCTTCCGTGAAAGAGCAGGAACTGCCGGCTGCGTTGGTTCTGGCTTCCCGACGGTGGCACGTCGGGGTCGTCGGCATCGCGGCGGCTCGGTTGGTCGAAAGGTTCCATCGACCGGCCATCGTCATTGCCATCGATGACGGAGGTATCGGCAAGGGATCGGCGCGGACTGTCGGAGGATTCGATCTGTATCAAGGACTTGCCGCCTGCCGGGATCTGCTCGAGGCCTTCGGCGGGCATCCGAGCGCGGCGGGTGTGACCGTGCGAGAATCGCATCTCGATGCCCTTCGGGAGCGGTTTTCGGCCGTCGTGGCGGAGTGGAACCGGGGAGGCATGACCGTTCCGACATTGCAAGTCGATGCGGAGGTACAATTATCCGAGATTACGGCCAGGCTCATTAAAGAGATCGGTACGTTGCATCCGTTCGGCGCCGGAAATCCGGAGCCGACCTTCGCGGTCAAGGGGCTTGAAGTCATGAATTCGCGGACGGTAGGAGAGAAGCATCTGAAGATGACGGTTCGGCAAGGACGCTCGATGCCGTTCGACAGCATCGGCTTCGGGATGAAATCCTTGCTCGATCGCGGCATCCCCGCTGGCACGCCGGTCGATCTGGCATTCATGCCGGAATTGAACCACTGGAACGGCTATGACCGGATTCAGTTGCGCATTCGCGATCTTCGCGTCAGCGATCGGGGCAGTGCCTGATGGTGAATCAAACGGTCAGGGACATTGATCAGCTGCTGGACCGCGTGAAGAGCTACAACGCGGAAGCGGATTTGAGCCTCGTGCGCAAGGCCTATGAGTTCTCAGCTAAGGTGCACGAAGGCCAGCGGCGTCGCTCGGGCGAGCCCTATCTGCAACACCCCATCGCAGTCGCGGGCGTGCTGACGTCCTTGAGGACGGACGTGACGGCCATCGTAGCTGCCTTGCTGCACGATACCCTAGAAGATACGGTCGCGACCCCCGAACAACTGGAAAGCGAGTTCGGGAAAGACGTGGTGCATCTCGTCGACGGCGTTACGAAGATCGGCAAGATCACCTTCAAGAGCCACGAGGAAAAGCAGGCGGAAAATTTCCGCAAGATGCTGCTCTCCATGGCGGATGATATTCGGGTCGTGCTCATCAAGCTGGCCGATCGACTGCACAACATGCGCACGCTCGAGCATTTGAGCCAAGCAAAGCGGCAGGCGATTGCGGAAGAGACGCTCGAAATCTATGCGCCGCTGGCCAACCGCTTGGGCATCGGCTGGATCAAAAATGAGCTGGAAGATCTCTGCCTGAAGCATCTCAAACCAGACGTCTACGAAGTGCTGCGGACCCGCGTTGCCAAACGCGACGAGGACCGGCAGCAGTACATTCAGGAAGTGATCGAACTGGTCACCAAGGCGCTACAAGATCACGGGTTGACCGGGCAGGTGTACGGCAGGCCGAAACACCTCTACGGCATCTATCAGAAGATGAATAAACAGTCGATCTCGTTCGAAGAAGTGTACGATCTGACCGCCTTGCGCATCGTGACCGACACCAAAATGAACTGCTATGCGCTGGTGGGCGTCATCCATTCTCTGTGGCGCCCGGTTCCCGGCCGGTTCAAAGACTACATCGCCATTCCCAAATCCAATCTCTACCAATCCATCCATACCACCGTGGTCGGTCCCAAAGGAGAGCACGTCGAATTTCAGATTAGGACGGAAGAGATGCATCGGGTTGCAGAGTGTGGCATCGCGGCGCATTGGAAATATAAGGAGCAGGGCCGCGTGACAGACCGCGACAGCAAGACTTTTGGCTGGCTCCATCAATTCGTCGAATGGCACCTGGACTTGCCGGACAACCGTCAGTTCATGGACTCCGTCAAACTGGATCTGTTCCACGACGTCGTCTACGTGTTCACACCGAAAGGCATCGTGAAGGAGTTGCCCAGAGGATCGACTCCGGTTGATTTCGCCTATGCCATTCACACCGAAGTCGGCGACCACTGCGTGGGGGCCAAGGTCAACGGCAAGATTGTTCCGTTGAAGCATCAGGTTGAAAGCGGCGACACGGTCGAAATTCTCACGTCTGCGACGCAAACGCCCCACAAGGATTGGCTCAAATTCGTCCGCACCTCGAGGGCTAAGACCAAGATCAAACATTGGATCAAAATCGAGGAGCAGAAGCGCAGCCTGGAGATTGGCCGCCGGCTTCTGGAATCGGAGTTTCGCCGGCACGGCGTGGCGCCGGCGCAAATGCTCAAGTCGTCCGAGCTGGCGGCCGCGGCCCGTCAGGCGGGCTACGACACCACAGACGAATTGATCGCGTCGGTCGGGTTCGGCCACCTGCCTGCGGCCAACGTGATGGAGAAGCTGGCCGCTTCATCGGCGAGCCTGGTCCCGGAAAAACGTGCGACGCCGGCCCAGCGCAAGGCCGTTGCCGGTAAGTCCGACGACAAAGGCGTGAAAGTGAAAGGCGCGCGCGACGTGTTGATGCAGTTGTCCCGCTGCTGCAATCCGGTTCCCGGCGACCGGATTCTCGGTTACATCACACGCGGACGCGGATTGACCATTCATGCCGTCGACTGTCCGAATCTTGAGGCGCTGGACTACGATCGCGAGCGATTGGTGGAGGTGGAATGGGATAGTGCGACGCCCAGTACGCACGCCGTCAAAGTCTCGGTGATGGCCGTGGACAAGACGGGCGTCCTCGCTAACGTATCCTCCGCCATCGCTGAATGTCGCGCCAATATCAGCCGGGCCGAGATCGCCACCCGGGAAGACCGCAAAGCGGTCCTTGACTTTATCGTGGAAATCTCCGGCACGGACCACCTTGATCAGGTCCTGAAAGCTATCGAACGGGTGGACGGCGTCATTACCGCGAGGCGGGTCAGGGCCTGGCAAGAAAAATGACCAAGCTGTTGAAAAAGCCTTTGGGGTTCGTTCAACCCATCGACGTACCTAAAACAGTACGCCTCGGGCTTTCGCTCGTTGCGACCGAA
The DNA here is from genome assembly GCA_963794505.1 of uncultured Nitrospiraceae bacterium. Taxonomy (GTDB): domain Bacteria; phylum Nitrospirota; class Nitrospiria; order Nitrospirales; family Nitrospiraceae; genus Nitrospira_C. The sequence continues at coordinate 88,825 of CAWCEG010000065.1, read as the reverse complement.
AGTCTTTCTGAACAGCTTGAAACTTGCGAAACCGTCAACAGACCTCGAACCCTCTAGATAGTCCGCTTAGGGGAGTCGGAACTGCAACTTAGAGCCCCTCTCGAGTTTGAGGCGCTCTGCCTCGCCGCCGCCAAGTTCCAAGACGTACATGGCCGGGTCATTCGGCTGGTACTGAGGGCAGCCGTCGTCCGTGCGGGTGCAAACGGGGACATTCGGTGCAATGTGAATGATTTGCTTTTTCTCATTCATCCAAATGATGTCGAGCGGGATCTTCGTGTTTTTCATCCAGAACGTCCAGGGCTGCGCCTGCTCGAAGGTAAACAGCATGCCGCGGTCTGTGGGCAAATGTTCGCGGTACATCAAACCCTCGGCCCGTTTCTTCATGGTGTTGGCGATTTCTGCCTGAATGATGACTCCGCCGGGGAGGTGAATGGGGATGAGTCCGTCGTCGGCTTGAGTGCAGGAAGGAAGCGTCAGGATCAGCGCAAGGACGGCAGCAATGACCCAATCGGTGTGCACGGCGGCATCCTATCGGCGCATGGATTGGCGAGTCAAGGCGAAGCGACGCGCAATCCCGCCTGTCTTGCATTCGCGTCAGGACGTGTGCGATTCTCACTGCAACCGCCGGAGGTTCTATGAAAGAAGTGAGGAAAGTGCACTACGTGAAGGGCGTCTTTGTATGCCCCCAATGCCGCCAGTCCTACGTCCAGGAAAAATGGATCGAATCCTGGCGTGTGCGGTGCCACCGCTGCGATTACCGTGGCGCCCTGACCGATGTCTCGGTCGAAGAACGTATGGAAGAGGAAACGTTTCGTCGGTGAGCCGGCGCGACTCCAGCCGCTCCATCGCCCACCTGGTAGTTTGCCTCCTGTCGTTCTCCCTGTCGTTCGGATGCGGATTCGTGCGTGCGGAGGGGCCGGCCCCTCCTGCCGTCAAGGTGCTGGTCGCGTACCATTCGCTGTCAGGAAACACGGAGCGCATGGCGGAAGCTGTCGTTGAGGGGGCGAAGAGCGTTTCCGGCACGAACGTGGTCATGAAGCGAGTGGGCCAGGTGACCGCAGACGATTTGTTTTCTTCCGACGCCCTCGTCGTGGGCTCGCCGGTGTACTGGTCGAACATGTCGGGTGAGGTCAAGACCTTCTTCGACAACTGGCAATTCAAGTTCGGCGTCTTTCCGGACTTCAAAATGAAAAACAAGGTTGGCGCCGCCTTTGCGACAGGCGGTCAGATCTCCAGCGGTAAGGAAGTGACGATGCTGACGATTCTCGCCGCGATGCTGAGCAATCAGATGATCGTCGTCAGTGCCGGTGGCGCGTTCGGCGCTTCTGCGACGACCGAAGGCGAGAGTCAAGGCATCGACAAGAAAGAATTGGCCGACGCCCAGGCGCTCGGCCGACGGGTTGCCGAAGTGGCTGCAATGTTTAAGCGACGGCCTTCAGAGTAGGTCGCTTTTCCTCACGTACCTCTCCAATTTCCATCCGAGAAGGCAAGGCACTGTCAATTGGCGGGCACAGCCATCTCGGGCGTGCAGCTCGCCCATGACGTTCTGGAAGAGTGGGGGAGGGGAATGGCGGAGATAAAATCAGGTGCTCACGGTCTTCTTGCAGGGGAGGCAATGTTCACTGGTGGCGAGCTCGACGAAGGCTTGGATGTTTTTCGAGCACCGGCCGCAGCAGCCGGCATCTTTCAGACCGAACCTGGCTTTGATCTGGCATGGCATCAAGATTCCGGCCCGCGCTGCGTCGCGAACATCCGAATCCGTGATGCCCTTGCACAAGCACAGATACATGAGCGCCTCCCGTTCAAGAACGATTATGAGAAGCATTCTCAGTATGCCACGTCTGCCTGATCTTGTCAAGATGTCAGGCCAGTTTCTTCAAAGCCTTGATATTCCAGGGGCAAGGCTCTTGAGGCCTACATAGTCGCTTCCAACTGACCGATCATCTCGCGGATCGTCGTGAACCCCGATTGCCAGAACCTCTTTGACGTCATGTCTACGTTGACCGCCGCGAGAATGTGTTCCGGAGAGCGGGAGCCGCCGGTTGCCAGGAGATCGAGGTACTTGGGAACGAAGGCGGCGCCTTCCTGCTGATACATGCGATAGAGGGCCAGGACCAAGAGATTGCCGAAACTGTACGCATAGCAGTAGAAGGGACTCGCAAAGATATGGGGGATCGTCAGCCATTCCCATTGGAATTCCTCCGGGACTTTCACCGCCTTTCCAAATTGCTGCCTCAACTCGCCTAAGTATGTCTGCGCCAGCTGATCTCCTGTCGCACCGCCGGCGATCATCTCGTGGGCAGTCTTTTCGAAACGAACGAAGTAGGCCTGTCGAAGCACGGTCGCATAAATATCGTCGAGCTGGCTCAGCAGCAGTCCTTGCCGGACTTTCTTATTGGTTTCCTGTTGCATCAGCGCATCCGACAAAATGCGCTCACCGAATACGGACGCGGTTTCGGCGAGCGGCAGCGTCGAATGGAAGGTGAAGACGGAATGGTGCGCGGCCAGCATCCCGTGTATGGCATGGCCGAGCTCATGCGCCATCGTGGCGATGTCGCGGGCGTCCCCGGTGTAATTCAGCAGCACATAGGGAGTCAGGCCTGGTACCACGCTATAGCAATAGGCCCCGCCCAGCTTGCCCGGTCTGGTTGGAGCATCGATGTGGCGATCGGAGAAAACCTGTTGGGCCAGATCGCCCAGCTTTGGTGAAAACCCGCGGTAGGCCTCCAGCACCATCCGCACGGCGTCCGCATAGCGATAGCGCTTGGTCTCGCTCCGATGAGGGGCATAGAGGTGATACCGGCTCATGGAGCGGATGCCGCAAATCCTGGCCTTCAGTTTGAAGTACTGTTGAAAGAGATCGGCATTCTCAGCGCAGACGGACAGCAGCGCCTCGACGGCACCGTCCGGCACGTCGTTGCCGAGGTTGCGCGTCGCAATCGGTGAAGCGAAATGGCGCAGGCTTAAATTCTCGGATTTCCAGTCATTGACCAGCGTTTTGTAGATCTCTCCCAGAAGGTCTCGGTGAGCTGAGAAGACGCGGTACAGCTCCTGATATGCGGCTTGGCGTATGGAAGCCTTGTGACTGCGCACGAAGGTCATCAGTTCTTCGCGGTTGAGGCTTTTTTTCTTTCCGTTGACCTGCAGGGTAAAGGTCAACCCATTGGTGACAAGATCGTACAGGGTGTTGACCGCACTGCGGCCGGTCACGTTCTTCACGTTGATGATTTTTTCTTCCGGTTCCGACAAGGTATGCGGCTTATAGCGGCGGATGGTTTCCAGATGGTACCGGACATCGCCCGCATCGGCCATCAATCGTACCGCGTTCTGCGCATCGACTCCCTGCCACCAGAGATCAAAAAACACGAGGCGGTTTTGCAGGGCGGTCAACCGCTCTTCGACATGCGCCTTGAAGGAGCGCGCCTTGGCGTCCTTCGTGTTTTCTGAGAACCACAGGTAGGCATAGGCGCCGAGCCGAGAAACGTTCGCAGTCACGACCTCGCTGACCTTCAGGATGGATCGAAAGTCGCTGCTCGACATGTCCGGGCGAAGCTTCTCACGGGAAGCTTCAATCTGCACCACGTCTGCCTCAAGACTTGCAAGATGTTGCTCAAGCTTCTGAACCGGCTCGTTGACCAAATCGCTCAATTCCCATTGATCCGGTGGGTTGCTCAAAGGCGTCTGTCTGGAGTTCTTCATTCCGGCCATGCGCTGCTCCTTCTCATGGGGTAATGCACCTGACGATCTTACCATTCGCACGACACTCGGAGGAGGAAAAATCTGCGCTGTCACCGGCCTTGCGCGTTGACACGTCTCCAACAGGATGTGAAAATCGGGGTGCAGGTCATCGCATGAACGATCACGAAATCAATCGCGCCGTCCAATATGTCACGGCCAGCACCTCCTACGGGCGGGAGACCGTCGCCGACTATTCTTAAGACGGGCTTCGGCGAGTTGACGGATCTGGCCGTGCAGTCCACGCGGCAGTTCGAACGCGACGCCTTGTTGGAGTATGTGTCACAATGGACGATCAAACGGACAGGACAGCCCGAACCGTTGGTCCGCGAAGTGTTGAGTTGTGCCGGCCGGTGGCTCGATGAAGTCTATGATGAACTGTCGCCCCCACCGCCTGAAGTCTCCGGGCCGACCCCACAAGACGACGAGGGGGCCGAGCCGGTCTAGGTATGCCACGGTTTCGCCCACGAAGGACATTCAGGCTTGTCTCGCATCTGCGTGATGGGCATCGTGAGCCGCTTCCTGCCTGGAAACGCGAAGAACTGGGCCTTTCGCGCGGATCTCGAAGACCGCTGGAGCACGCTGCATCGGCATTGCGCCGACCAATCCAGTCATCTGCGGCTTGGCCCGTCTCGTCCGCCGGATCACCCATATGATTATGGCGTTCGGGAGTCGGCACTTGCCGAACTGGAGCTGGCCACCCAGTTGATCCGTATCGGCGCAAAGGTGACCTTCCTCGCCTGAATCTCAGGCACGGACGGCAGATCTCGAGTGCCGTCTGGGCCGCGAACGTTTTTTCGTCGAATGACCGCCATGGTTGGGTCGCGCCGGGCGGCACCGGCTTCCGCTGCGCGGTCTGATTCCCGATGAGGAAGGAGTTCGAGGCGACAGACCGCGGGGGGATTCTGATCCATCGCATTCTCGCTCGTATCCAGCAAAAGGCCAAACAGCTTGCCGATTATTCCGATGCGGTGGTCCTGAGCATTTCCATTCCGCGGGCCGACTTGCGCGGTGAACGAACTTCAAGATCGGAAGCGCTCTGGCTGGATCTCAAGTCCCTGGCGGGATCAGTGACCGTCCTGCTCACGAAGCTGCGCGTGCTTAGTGCTGTGATGATTTCGTTTTGGGATGTGGAGCCGATGCCTGCAAAGGCGGGCACGAGATTGGCCAATGTCGAGCTGGTGGAACGAGTCAAAACAACAACGGGGGCATTCCCGCGTGTGCGGATGTCTCATTCAAGAATCCCGCCGCGGCAGCGCCACTCAGTGATCGCCAGCAGGACAGCCTTCTGTCAGCTGCTTTAAAGCGAGTGCCTTCAACTACTCCAAATTTTTCGTCACCATGGCATCGCCGTTCTTGGTCGACACCTCGATGCCGGTGCACAGACGGTTCGGCATTCGTCGAGGCGGTTTAATTTGTGCAGCGATTGGGCAAGGCATAGTAGGCGGCCGAGTAGGTTGGCTTCACGGTGATGCATTGCCGTAGCGCATTGGCAGCTTCCTCGAAATTTCCGTCGTCCATATAGGCTTTCCCCAGTCCGAACCAGGCCACTTCGTCGTTCGGATCCATCGCCAAAACTTTTTTAAGCGGTTCGATTCTGGGGTTCGGCATGTCTTCCCTTTCCGGATAGACGATAGCAGTGCCGAACGCGCGTTGTCTACGCTGTTTCCTGCATGTTAATCTGACCACGGGATGGTGAACGGTGAAGCGTCAAACCCTGAAGGCCTCTTCTTCGATCGTGGTCGCAAATCACTAGGTGGCACCATGGGAAAAACAGGCCTCGTGTACCATCCCGCCTATCTTGAGCACGATATGGGCGCCGGCCATCCTGAGTCGCCTAATCGTCTGCGTGCGATCATGCAGCAGTTGGAACGGAGCGGTACGGCGGCGCGCGTGACCAGGATCGAGCCGCGAAAAGCCGAAGACGAATGGATTACACAAATCCATAATCCCAGTTATGTCGCAACGTTGAATCGACATGCACCCACCAGTGGGCGGGTTTCACTCGATCCCGATACGTCGATGTCGCCTGGTTCGTTGTCCGCCGCCTATCTGGCCGCCGGCGGCGCGCTTGCGGCGGTCGATGCGATCATGCAGAGGCAGGTGGAGCATGTGTTTTGCGCCGTTCGGCCTCCCGGACACCATGCGGAAGCCGCCCGGGCGATGGGATTCTGTCTGTTCAACAACGTTGCCATCGCCGCGCGCTACGTGCAGAAAAAATACGGTCTCAAACGTGTCCTGATCGTAGACTGGGATGTTCATCATGGAAACGGCACCCAGCACAGTTTTGAACAGGATCCGTCCATCCTCTTTTTCAGCACGCACCAGTATCCGCATTATCCAGGCACCGGTCGGGCGTCCGAGCGCGGAACAGGCGTGGGCGAAGGGTTCACGATCAATGTGCCGATGGAGGCGGGAGAAGGCGACGACGAATATCGTGCCACTTTCTTACAGGCCCTGGTCCCCGCGGCGGAGGAGTTCAAGCCCGACTTCGTCATCATCTCGGCCGGCTTCGATGCGCATCGGGACGATCCGCTGGCCGGAATGGGATTGACAGAGGCCGGCTATGCTGATTTGACCGGTCTGGTGGCCGAGGTGGCCAAGCGCCATGCCCAAGGCCGCATCCTGTCCTGCCTGGAAGGCGGCTACAACCTCACGGCTCTCGCAGCCTCCGTGGATGCTCATCTGAAAGCGCTGCTCGCCGCATGAGGCGTTGGAAGACCATGGTAATCGCGCTGCTGGTCGTGTTCGGCGCGACCTACCTGTATTACACCGAAATCAAGCCGGTCGTGATTTTCGGGCTGCGCTCCGATTACGCCCATGCCATCCCCTTCCAAAAGGTTCCGGATGGATTGACTAGCCTGAAGGCGGAGTCCTGCGGGCAATGCCACCGCGAGATTTATGAGGAATGGAAATCCAGTATTCACGCCCGGGCGTACGAGGATCCCTATTTCCAGGCCTATTGGAAAAAGGACAAGAATGTTTGGGTCTGTTTGAATTGTCATTCACCGCTGGAAAACCAGCAGCCGACTGTGATCACGGATATTCCCCGCGGCCGAGTCGAGAAAGCGGTTCAGGAGCCGAACCCGCGTTACGATGCGGAGTATCAGAAGGAATCGGTCACTTGCGCAGCGTGCCACGTACGGGACGGCGTCATTTACGGCCCATTCGAGGATTCCGCCGCACCGCACCCCACGAAATTCGATCCGAATTTCCGGACCGCCCAACTCTGCTATCGTTGCCATAATGTCGTTTCTGGCCCTGCGCAGTTCTACCGGGTGGGCCCCTGCGGGACCTACGCGGAGTATGAAGGAAAATTTTTCATGCAGGAGCGCGGATTTATCTGCCAGAGCTGTCACATGCCTGAGATCGACAGGCCTGTCGCAACGCACAGTCCCATCCGACGTGGCCGGCAACACCTGTGGCGCGGCGGCCACGATCCGGACATGATTAAGCGGGCGGTGGCTGTCGAGGTGAAGGCGGACACGCTCTCGCCCAAGGCGGGCGATCGTGTGGGCTTCACCCTGACGCTGGTCAATGCCGGCGCGGGGCACAAAATTCCGACGGGCGATCCCGACCGGTTTTTCACCGTCGAGTTCTCGGTCGAGGATGCGCGTGGTCATGTGCTGAAGGAAGAAAAGTCGACGATGGGACGCTGGATCATGTGGCAGCCGGCCATCCTGGAGTTGTATGATAACCGACTTCTGCCATTGGCAAGCCGGGAATATCAGTTTGCGTATCAATTGCCGGACAAGGCGGAGGGCTTGAAAGTGAAGACGCGCGTGCAGTACCACATTGTGACGGATCAGCAGCATGAGATGCTGCAGCGGAAATACGGCCTGACGGGAAGCGACCCTTACCGGTTTGTCATTTACGAGCGCGAGTTTCCGTTGTCAGATCAATTGAAGGCGGCTCTGGATGCAAAAGCCCAAGAGTCCGTCGCCGGCAGGCCACGGAACGAGTCAAGCTGCGCCGCTGATACTGATCGGACGTGGTTGAAGGAGTCCCATGAACCATCCGTCACTCATTGATACCGAGACTTTGAAGAAGCAGTTGGGGAAACCGAAGCTCGTCGTCATCGACGTGCGCGGCAACGCCGCCTATGAATATGGCGGCCACATTCCCGGAGCCGTGCACACGACCTGGCACCATTATAGTGATCCCGATGCGGTGGCCAAAGGGTTGCTCGATCCCGATATGAGCCGGATGGAGCAAAAAATGCGCGCGCTTGGCTTGAACGACGACAGTGAAGTCGTGATCTACTCGAACCCCTTCGACAACTGGGGCGACGAAGGCCGGATGTATTGGATGCTCGAGTATCTCGGTCACAGGAACATGCGCATTCTGGATGGCGGATGGGTCAAATGGGTGGCGGAGCAGCGGCCGTTCGAACATGGGCGCGTCACGCCAACGCCCGGAAATTTTACGGTCAGGCAGGCCAGTCACACGATCATCGGCAAGGACGAGCTGCGGGCGATGGTCAAGCATCCTCCGTCCGACATGAGGATCCTCGACGCGAGAAGCCTGGAAGAATACCTCGGCAAAGAGGTGTCCGGCATCCCGCGTCCGGGTCATATTCCTTCCGCGATTCATCTCGCCTGGAACGGGTTTTTGAATGCCGATGCCACGGTGAGAGACCTCGCTGCCATCAAAGCCGCTCTTGATGAAAAAGGGTTGGAGCCGGAACACGATATCGTCTGCTATTGCACCGGCGGCGTCCGGTCTTCCTGGCTGTATTTTGTTCTGAGGCTGGCCGGATACCAGAAGGTCCGGAATTACCCGGGCTCCTGGTGGGAATGGAGCCGCGATTTTGCCTGCCCCGTCGAGAAAGATTTTCAAGGGCTGCAAAAAGTGTTGGGTGTTGAGGCGCCGGCCCGGCCTTCTTGACAGTCAAAAAGTGGCTGTGTAAGGTGACTTCGCTACGTACGATTTCCTTGACCGTTTCAAGACTTGGCACTCAAACCATGAGGAGGAACCCATGACGATGAGCATCCGACGTGGAGCGGCGGCATTGGCCGCGGTCGCACTGCTGGGACTGCCGCTGATAGCCCAGGCCGACAACAAACACGTGAGTGAAGCCGTTGAACATGCGAAGGGCGCGGTCGATCACGGCAAGCAGGGCCATGCCGATGCCGTGGCGCAGCATGCGGAAGAAGCGCTGAAACATGCGCAGGCCGCTGGCGTCAAGAATCCTCATCTGGATGAGGGCATCAAGCACTTGAAGGAAGCCATCACCCACGGCAAGGCCGGTCACGCCGACAAGGCGACCGAACATGCGGAAGGCGCGGTGATGCATCTGTCCGAAGTGAAATAACGTTTTCCTCCAACCGTGCTGGACGATGACGGGCGGGATGATGATTTCCCGCCCGTTGTTGTCTGTAAGTCGTGCAGGATGGAGAATAGCTTGCAGGCTCATCCTCGCATCCCTGAACAGGATTCTCCTCCACGTCTTGACATCCGCGTCTGAATCGGAGCTGATCAATGCGGGTCGGGTACTACCAAAACAATCCGGAGTTCGGGAAAGTGACCGAGAACCTGGACCGCATTGCGGCCAAACTCGAAGACGCCGAAGCCGACCTTCTCGTCCTGCCTGAGCTGTGCGCCTCAGGCTATCAATTTGTCTCGATGGAGGAAGTGCGCGCCCTGGCCGAGCCGATTCCCGCCGGACCGACGACAAAGCGCCTGCTCGATGTCGCCAAGCGCAGACAGATGGTAATTGTCGCCGGCTTACCCGAGCAGGCAGGCACAGCCTATTACAACTCGGCCGTCGTCGTCGCTCCGCAGGGCTTTATCGGGTGCTACCGCAAGACGCATCTGTTTTTCGAGGAAACGCTGTATTTCACCCCGGGAGACACGGGGTTTCATGTCTGGGATGTCGGGCCCGCCAAGATCGGCGTCATGATCTGTTTCGACTGGTACTATCCCGAGGCCGCAAGGGCCTTGGCGCTCAAGGGCGCCGATATCATCTGTCATCCTTCCAATCTCGTGCTGCCGAACTGTCCTGATTCCATGCCGGTGCGTTGCCTCGAAAACCGAGTCTTCGCCGTGACATGTAATCGGACGGGCAGCGAGGCGCGCGAAGGCAAAGACCGGCTGACCTACATCGGCAACAGCGAAGTGGTTTCTCCGCGTGGCGCCATTCTCCAGCGTGCGCCGCGTGATCAGGAAGCGCTGTGCGTGGTCGATATCGATCCGGCTGAAGCCCGCAATAAATCGCTCACCCCGTACAACGATCTGCTCCGGGACCGCCGCGAAACCTTTTACCGGTAATTTTTACGGGCCCCGTCTTTTGCTGGCTTGCGTGTGGCGAATCGGCAGGATAGGATATTTCACATCATGCAGATTCCCTTGAAGGCGCAACTCGGCAAAGGCATCTTTCTCGTGGCGGCACCGAATCTGCGCGATCCGAACTTCAGACAGACGGTGGTCCTGCTCTGTGAGCATGGAGCGGAAGGAGCCCTCGGGGTCGTCGTGAACCGGCCGACGGCGATGTCCGTTTCCGAAGCCTTGCCCCAGATGCCGGTGTTGGAAGGTCAGCGTCATGTCCTGTTTTCCGGTGGGCCAGTGCAACCCAATCAGGTCATGTTGCTGTATCGGCTGGATCAATTGCCTGACAACTCCCATCACGTCTTTGACGGCGTCTGTTTGGGCGGGGACATGGAATTGGTCGATAAAATTCTCACAACCGATCACGGGAAAGAAGCATTCCGCGCCTATGTCGGCTACTCCGGCTGGGGTCCCGGGCAACTCGAGTCCGAGATGAAAATCGGGTCCTGGATCACCGTTCCGGCCGATCCCTCCATGGTCTTTGAAAAGGATCCGACTCGCGTATGGTCCGAGATTCTCAGTACATTGGGTGAGGAGTTTCGAGTGTACGCCGATATGCCCTTCGACCCCTCCCTCAACTAGCAGGTTGTTGAAAAAGGCTTCCTTTTCACCCGCCCAACCCCGATGCGCCGGGACGCATCGTTCACCAAGCATCGTTCTCGCATCGCTCAGATCCTCAACGTGCCTTGAACCGTGCGCATCGGGCTCTAGGACACTGGGCGCTCACGGGACACGGCCCGCTCACCATCTCGCGGGCGTCACAAACGTGACGCGCCTTATCCGGCGCGTCGTGAACCTCGCGTCCGTACGCAAAACCTCGCTGCGGCCGACCGCGGAACGAAGCGTCCCGGGAGAACGATTGCAGAGCAATCGGTGGGCTGGGCGGGTGAAAAATAACCGCGGGGGTTGGGCGGGTGAAGAATAGACGGTCTTTTTGAACACCTACAAGACACCTGCCGTTGTGATTGTTCACGAGCATTGCGACGTTTCCACCAGGAGTGTTACTCTCCACGCGATGTCGCAGCCACCGGGAGAAGCGTGGTTTCGGTTCACAGGCTCCTGCATCCTCATTCTTGCGCTGGTTCCCACCCTGTTCTTCGGCTGTGGCGTCGCGTACACCATCGTCAAATCTGAATCTAAGCTCGACAACCTGTCGGTCCCGATGACGAAGGGGCAGGTGATCGACGAAATCGGCCGGCCGGACCGGGTGCTTCGTGATGACGGCCGCATGCTGGTTTGGGAATATTCTTTGACGGCCCGTCGGCAATGGCTCTACGAGCTGGGTCTCTGTCCCATCTCGGTCTGGGTCGGTGGATGCATCATCTATCCCTTTACCAATGTCGCCATGGAACATGAGAGGGAGTATCCGCATCATGTTGTGCTCGTCAATGAAGAGCTATGCGCCTGGGGCACCCCCGCAGCGATCTTGCAGCGCCGGAGGACCTGTGAAACGACCGGTGTGCAGAACTGGCCGGCTGGGAGCTGCGGGGCGTCCCGAGCCTGTCGTGACAGGGCTCGGTCCCATCAATCGGGACACCATCGACCGCTATCAGACCATGGCCGTGATGTTATTGGAAGATGCGCCGGCCGTAGCGGGATCCGGCTCCCGCGTGGCGGGGATTGTCACGACCTTGTTGCTCGACCTCGACATCAACGTGGTGGAGCGGGCGAAACTCGACGAAGTGTTGAAAGAACAGGTGATCCAACTGACCCATGCGGACGATGCAAACGTGCTCAAGGTTGGAAAACTCGTCGGGGCACAGGCCATCATCGTGGGCGGCGTGCAACAATGGGAACGTCATGAGCAGAACCGCATGAACAAAGTGTCCCTTTCCTTGCGAATGATCGACGTGGAGACGGGGCAGTTGCTCTTCAACGGCGAGGGCCATCTGGCTGATTTCACCACCGACGATCCCGAAGGTTCGGCCCGCCTCATCGTCCATCGTATTCTCGCCCGCTTCGGGGCCCAGACTGGCTTGCTGGGATCGGGACGTATCGGCGTGAATTGGGAATTATTGGAGGAGAAGGGAGCGCGCTTTTATATGGTACGGGAGCTCCGGAGCGGGCTACCTGCTGAGCGGGCCGGACTCAAAATCGGCGACCACATCGTTGCCTGCAATGGCGCCTCGCTGTCCGAAGTGAGAAGCGACCGTGAAGCCAAACATCTCTGCCAGGTACAAGCCGGGGCAACGTTGCAGTTGGAGGTCCGCCGGGCGAACAGTCCGGTGCGGCTGTCGGTCACGGCCGAGAAGCGGCCGGGATTGTAACACCAGGAGGTCCGAGGCAATCGCATGGATAGCGCACCACGCCAATCAGGTACCGATGCGTTGATCAAGAAATTGCATGAGCGGCCGCACATCCCGCTGGCCGATTGGCTACGTGCGCCCGCCCACGTCCACTATAAGGCGTTCCGCATGGCCGATCCACCGGCGGAACGGAAGGCAAGCAGGGAGGAGTTTCAATCCTGCCTAACGGCCTTCGGCATCCCGAAGGATCAGACCGTGCTCCGGGAGACATTCGGCTATGGAGTCAAACAAGCGAGCAACGGCGAACGGTTGATCATCATCTGGCAGGCGCATACCGAATATTACAATTATCAGATCTGGCATCTGCCTGACAGTGCGCGAGGAGACATCGCATTCGGGCCGTTGACCTTCCCGGACTACAAATTCCCCGTCTCGCCGCTGGGCACGGAAGTCTGCCGGCTGGACATCCTGCTTTCATCGGATTCCCTGCCGCCGCGAGAACGCATGCGGTCGATGATGCCAGGCCCTGTCCTGTACGGGAGTAAAATTCTCGATGAACACACCAGCCTCGTCACCAGTTTTACCCATGACGAATTCGAACGGGAGCGCTATTGGGTGTCCCTGGGCCCGACGGGTGCGCAGGCGTCCACGCTGAAAGAAATCGTCGACGCGATCGTCCGCATTGAAACCTATTATCATCTGCTGCTCATGCAAAAGCCGTTGTTCTCGGCCGCGATCGATCAAGTCTACAAGTTTGAGCAGGTGCATTTGAAACAGCGAGAGATCATCAGCGGGCACATCGCGCACGCCGACTCGCAGACGCTGCAACGCTGGCTCAACAGCCTCACCCAGGACTTGCTCAAGACCAACCGGCTCGCAGGGAAGCTGCACTTTGAGCTGTCAGCCTCGGTGCCGTACGACAAGATTGTGCATACGACTCTGGCATCACTGAACGAAAAGCCGCTGGACGCCTATCGACCGGTCTCCGATTACGTGTTGAGCGGGGTGACGGGCGTTGCTGAAGGCTATCAACAGCTGCTGAAGCGCATCGACACGCTGCGAGCGGGTTTTGAGGGCATCATTTCGATCATCCGGGCCCGCGTCGATTTGATTCTGGAAGCACAGAATCTGGCGCTGCTGCAGAGCGTCGACAAGACCACGAAGAGCCAGGTCCTGTTGCAACATACAGTGGAAGGATTGTCGGTGATCGTCATCGCCTATTATGTCGCAGGACTCGGCGGCTATATTTTCAAGGGTCTGCAGGAGATGGGATGGCTGGGCAACGCCAACCTGGCGTCGGCGATTTTTGTTCCGGTCGCCATCGGCTTGGCCTTCGGCATCACGACGTTCAGCAAGAAGTATTTGCACAAGAAGCTGTCACGGGAGCAGCCTTTTACGCAATCCGGTCCGGCTCAAGAATAAACCGGTCAGCCGCCGCTTCCGCCAGGGCTCTAGCCAAACATCGTCCGGTATACGACGCCTCACACTTGGCCACCTGCTCAGGTCTGCCTTCGGCGACGATTTGACCGCCTGCATGGCCTCCTTCTGGACCCAGGTCAATGACCCAGTCAGCCGACTTGATCACATCCAGATTGTGTTCGACCACGACGAGCGTATTGCCCGCGTTTACCAACTTTTGCAGCATGGCCAGCAGCTTTTTCACGTCATCCATATGCAGACCGGTCGTGGGCTCGTCCATGATGTAGAGGAGATCCTTGGCACTGGCATCTTTCAACTCGGCCGCGATCTTTAGTCGCTGGGCTTCGCCGCCTGACAGTGTTGTCGCGGATTGGCCCAGCCGCAGATAGCCCAAACCGATGGATGACAGCAGATGCAGCCGCTCCTGCAGCTTCGGCGTTCCGGAAAAAAACGAGCGCGCCTCGTCGACCGTGAACGCCAGCACGTCTGAGATCGTCTTGCCTCGATAGCGAATGGCCAGAATCTCCGGTTTGAACCGTGTGCCTTCGCAACGCTCGCAGGGCGCATAGATATCCTCGAAAAAATACATTTCCAATTTCTCGACGCCGGCTCCTTCGCAGCGCTCGCAACGGCCGCCCTGGGCGTTGAAAGAAAAATATCCAGGCGTGAAACCCTGCCGCAGCGCGTCACGCTGCCCGGCAAAAAGCTGTCTGATCTCGTCGAAGGCTTTCAGGTAGGTCACCGGATTGGATCGTGGTGTCCGGCCGATCGGTTGCTGGTCGATCAATCGTACGCCTTTCACATGTTCGATGCCCTTGATCGCTTTGAAGCGCCCCATCGGCAGGGTCTCCGTTCGAAAGGCGCGCGCCAGTGCGGCATAGAGCGTATCTTCAACGAGCGTGCTCTTGCCGGAGCCGGAGACCCCTGTGACGCCGATCAACATCCCCAGGGGAAACCGCACGACCAAATCCTTCAGGTTGTGCTCGCTCGCCCCGGCGATCACGAGGACTTTGCCCGTGCCGGAGCGCCTGGAGGCCGGGAGAGGAATGTGTTCTTCACCCCTGAGATAGCGGGCGGTAATCGCACGACGATCACGGAGAAATTCGCCGGCCGACGCCGCACAGACGACTTCACCGCCCTTTTCACCGGATTGCGGCCCCAGCTCCACAATATGGTCAGCGGATTCAATCATCTGCCGGTCGTGTTCGACGACGACTACCGTATTGCCGGCCGCGGCCAGGTCCTTCAGAATGCCGGCGAGCAAATCCGTATCCCTGGCATGCAGGCCGATTGTCGGTTCATCGAGCACGTACAACGTCCCGACCAGGCGCGCACCCAATTGATTCGCCAGCGACACACGCTGGGCTTCGCCGCCCGACAGCGTTTTCGTCTGCCGCCCCAGAGTCAGATAGCCGAGACCTACCCGCAAGAGAAAGCCCAGCTTCGCCGTGAGCTGCCGTAAGAGATCGGCGGCAATCCCTCGTTCATACGGCCGTAGGGCGAGCCCTTCGAGCCACGCCACCAGGCCTTCGATGGTCATTCCCGTGATGTCATGGATGTCGGCGCCGCGGATCTTGACGAACCGGGCATCGGGCTTCAGTCGGCTGCCGTGACAGCTGGGACAGTCGAAGGGTGTCCGGTAACGGCTGAGCAGAACGCGCACATGGAGTTTGTAACGTTTGCCCTCCAGATACTGAAAGAAATCGTCGATTCCGTCGAACGACTTATCGCCTTTCCACAGGAGCTTCCGGATGTCCTCGTCCAGAAACTTGAACGGGCGTGTGATGTCCACACCGTTCCGCTTCATCGCCAGAAGCATCTGTTTTTGCCACCAGTCGGTTCCCGGTTTGCTCCATGGCTCGATGGCTCCTTGCACCAGCGATTTGTTGTGATCGGGAATGACGAGCGCCGGATCGTACCGGAGCACGTTGCCAAAGCCTTTGCATTCCGGGCAGGCGCCAAGCGGGTGATTGAACGAGAAGAGGATTGGTCTGAGCGGTTCGAACGTGCGTCCGCATCGCTGGCAGCAAAAGCCTGCGTGGTACCGTTGCAGTCCGTGGCCGATGACGTCCACGTCGCAGCGGCCGTCTCCTTCTCGAAACGCCGTTTCAATTGCCTCGCAGAGACGCGCCCGATTGTCTTCTCGAATCACGAGACGGTCGAGGACAACAGACAGGGAAGAGGAAGACGGGCGCTGCGACGAGGAGGGGAGAGTATCCTGATGGAGGTCAATGGTTTCATCGCCCATTCTGAGTCGGGTAAACCCACGGGTCAGAAGAGACTGGACAAAAGCCGATTCCGTCTTCGCGGAAGGCGGCGCCACCGGGAACAACAGCATGGCCCTGGCTTCAGAGAACCGCTCAAGCAGATCGCTCGTGACGGTATCCGGCTGAAACGACCGAGCCTCCTCATGACAGTCCGGACAAATCGGCTTTCCGATTTTGGCAAAAAGCAGGCGGAGCAAGTCCGCGATTTCTGTAGTCGTGCCCACGGTCGAACGGGCGGTCCGCACCTGGTTTTTTTGTTCAATGGCAATGGCTGGACGGACGTTCAGGATGCGATCGACATCGGGACGGGCGACCTTGTCGAGAAACATCCTGGCATAAGTAGAGAGCGATTCCACGTAACGCCACTGGCCTTCGGCAAACAACGTATCGAACGCAAGCGAGGATTTTCCGGATCCCGAGAGGCCAGTGATGGCCGTCACCTGATTATGGGGGATGACGACGGAGATATTTTTGAGGTTATTTTGCCGCGCCCCTTCAACAATGAGCGCCTGTGACGCCGATTCTGCTTCTTGAAGGTGAGCCACGTCGAATTCCCTTCGGAGGATGACCCGGCATCCTAGCAGGCGCGCGCTGGTTCCTGCCAGCGCCCTCCTCGTAATCAGAGCAGATCGCCGAGCGCAGCACACAGTCATTTGCAACAGGAGAGCCGTCGTGGCTAGCCACAACGGCAAGATTTGTAGTTTGTCTTGGGGATTTTTGGGGAGAGTGAGAGGATGGGTAGGCTCAGATGCAATCCGCTGAGCTTACCCTCATCAGTAAAGGACTCACTCTCCGTATGTCCCAGCCGATCGTGCCGACCGATTATCTAGGAATCGGACGCCAGCTTGCGAGACTGCTGGGCTCGAGTTTGGAAGGGCCTTCCGGCGAGGCGCTGAAGGAACTTGCGCGCGCCTATGATCCGTCCGCCAACGAGGCACGTATCAGCGCCGAAGTGTTTCTCTTCCACAAATACCTGATCGTGCAAACGTGCGTGGGGATGTTTCCCGGCCCGGAAGTCGAGCGGGTGATCGGCGGCCTGTTTGCCGCTTTGAACGAGCGTGCGGCCGGTCTTGAATTCAGCCCGGAACGGCAGAATGCGATGGAACAAATGTGGCAAATGCGGGCCAAGCAGTTTGACCGGCCCTTTACGCAGGATCGCGAACACTTCCTCGATGAGGGCAGCGACGGAGTGTTTTGGAAGCAGTCCCTCACCCAATTTTGCCAAAATGTCCTCGAGGTCGAGCATCCCCCTGATATCTGGGCCGGTGGGAAAGGTCCTCCCCACAAGGCCAGTACTTGTGTTACCGAAGCAGTTGATCAGCTCGTCGCAGCCATGACAGAGATGAGCAAGCTGCATTTCGGCACCGCCGCCTGATCTACCTGGCTCAGCACCCCGCCGGTCGTAATTCTGCGTCCTCTCGTCTGAAGCCGCACCCGCACCTCATGTGGATGGACGGATCAGCAGCGACTGGTCGGCCAGCTGTGCGCTCCATGGAACGATCGTGAAATCAGCTCAGCCTAGTTATAGGAGAAGGGCGAGATGGCGTACGAAGGGGTAGGCTCCATCGGATAGTGAGCAGACAGATAGTCGCTGAGCACTTGTGCAGACTCAGGGCTGATGCGCGTCAGTTCCACCCCGAACTCCAGGCCATCAGACCACCGCACCACTGCTTCCTCGATGAAGACCGACTGAGCGGCGTCCGGGAAAAAGACCCGTACCGATAGGGTGGTGCCAACGAGGACCGGCGAAGGTCCCGTTGCCCGCCAACCCTGTCGTGACACATCAATGAGCATGCCCTCGCATGTCTGCGGGCCCACCTGGTACTCGATCGAACAGCTGACTGAGTGCCGTTTGCCATAACGGGGTTCGTGCCATGCCCCAGGCGATGGTCTTTCCGACCCGTCGCCAAAGGATGTGACGCGATCTATAGACCGTGCGCTTCTGGATCGCCGTAAGCGGTCCCAACCTTGTGAGGCTCCGGCAGCGGTCAAGGTCGCCACGCTGCAGATCGTCACAAACTCAACGAAGCTGATCATGGTGCCTCCCGCGCCGAGGGTCCATCTGGAGAGCTGTTCGACAGCCTGTATCGACTGTATCGCCGCCATGGCCAGTCCGGTAGTATTCAAAAAGGGTAGATCTATCGAGGGGCAGGCGCTAAAACGCCGTTTCTAGCGCTCGTTTCCGTGTTCAGGATCCCCTGATGGGACTCCCTACTTCGGAGGGAGATTTAGCGCACAGCCAGTCTGACCAGCCAGACGCATCCCATGTAGAGCGCCAAGGAAAGGGTCATGGCAGGCCAGAAGCCGAGGCGCGGAACGATGAAGATCATGGCCAGAACATAGACGATCCAGGGCGGGACGAACCAGAATAGCTTCTCCGCATAGGCCACGATAGCATCGCTGCCGCCGTTGACGTAGAGCAGAATGAAGGTGGCGCCGGTGATGGCTGGAAACGTACTCGCAAAGGCGGCAAGATACGGCCTCCCCTGAGCACCCAAATAGGTGGAGACACTGACAATGGTGCCTCCCAAAAGAAAGTAAACGGCATATTTCCCTAATTCGTTCACGTGCCGCTCCTCAGTTATCTAGAAACGCGTCTTGGGCTTCTTGTTCGATGGCCTCACCTTGGCCCGTATATCTTGGTGAGAAATGAAACACGATGAGATCCCGGACTTGGGCCTTGCGCGCCATGACGCCCGCCTGCCTTGCCGTCAAGTGATAACGGTCCCGCGCCTTTTCCGCATCGAGATCCAGGTAGGGCGATTCACAATAGAACAGGTCCGCATGCTGCGCGAGCGCAACGATCCTGGCCTCATTGGCCTCGTCGAAGCGCGCGTCGACGACATACGCCAGTTTTTGCCCGCGCGAGATGGTCAGGAAGCGGTTCTTGACGTCACCCAGCATAAATTCCCGTTCCGTTCGGCGATGTTCGTCGAACAGGATAGCGGTGAACCGAAAGTCATCCGGCTTCCCTTCCCACACATACTGCTTCACGTCTTTCAGCCAGCCGCCGACCGGCAGTCCCGCTTCGTGTAGTTTTTGTTTGTTCACATTGATGTGGAATTGTTCCTCCAACGAGTAGGCGAAGGAGGGAATGCGATGGTTCAAGGCGACCGCCTTGACCGTAAACATCGGATCTTCGAGAACAGTAAAGAGGCCGGCTTCCGGATGGATGACGAGCGGATGGATTGTCGGCGTCGACAGCACGAAGCCGTTCGCGGCGTGAAACGTCGCCTGTCGAACTTCCGTGCGGTCAAACTCCCGAACCTCGATGATCAGCGGATAGCCATCCACCAGATTCCAGGTATACCCGCGCAGTTTGCCATTCACATTGTCGATCAACCCGGCGGGGCCATACAGGCGGAGCTTCTTGCCGCGTCCCAGCGCGACACGGACCACGGCGTCGAATCCGATGAAGTGGTCCATGTGGGTATGGGAAATGAAAATGTCGTTGGCTCGCAGCAGGCGGGTGGGGCCGAGCGCGTCGTTCTCCCCCAAATCGAACAGCAGTGCCTGCTTCGACCATCGGACCTCCACATAGACACCCGGGTCTCCGAAGCAGTCGTTCACCAGGTAGCTGGAAAATGACGGTGTCATGAGTTACGACATCAGCGCGGTTCGCACTGCACTATATACTATGATGACTTCAATCGCATGCGCGACGATCGTCGCATACAGGTTTCTCGTACGGATCCAGAGAAGGGCCCACACGAGACCGTCCCAGAGCGCGATCCAGTGCACATGCTTAAACGTATTAACCATGAACGGATCGAACGCGAAGACCAGTGCGCTGGTCAGCATGGCCGCCGGCGCAAGACGCTGCAGAGCAGGTCGAGGCCAAAGCGCGGATTCGAGCGAGGCGAGCCGGGCTAACACAAAACCCCTGAAGTTCACCTCCACGGCCACCGCGATCACACTAATAAACCACGGCACCATGACCAAGACCGGCACGCGGGCATGAGGAGTGTGCTTCAAGAAGTTGATGTCCCATCCCCAGCGCGGTAGGACATGAAGAATCACAAAAGAATTGAGGCAGCCGAGGAGCAGCCCGGTCACGATGCCGAGTTTCGCTCCGCGGCTCCAGTGCCCTCTCTCCAACCCGATTCGTCTTAGGACGGAATCATTGTGCGCCGCCCACAAGGCCAGGGCGAGGTAGCCGATGAGCTGAGGAGCGAATTGAATCAGGACTTGCTCTTGGAGCCACCCGGGCAGGGCATAGTAATCGATGGTAGCGGCAATCGGCAGGAGCGCCAACAGTGCACCGCGCTCGCTTGCCTGGACGGAGATGCCGGGACGACCAGGCGGCGTCATCGGCCGTTATTGGACCTGCAAGCTATAGCGCTCCAGCGTCGTGGCTTTATGTCGGGACAGATTGGACAATGATTTGTTGTAATCCACGATGGCACGCAATTCATTGCCCTGAGCGGTCGCAAGGTCCCGCTGAAAATCCAGCACGAATCGCGTGGTGCTGAGCCCGACTTTCAGGCGCTCTTGCTCGGCTTGCAGCTGCTTCTCCGCCATAATGCGCGCCGACTTGGTGGTTTCGATGCGTTTGAAATCGGTCTGCACTCGGCGGACGGCTTCTTTCACGCCGATGATGATCTGTTGTCTGATGCTGACCAACGACGTCTCTGCGTTCTTGCCCTCAATCTGCCGTCTGTTGAATGTGCTCCAGGCCGAGCGGTTGCCGAGCGGATAGCTCAACACAAGCCCAGCCCCGTAATTGTAGAAATCACCGCTGAAGTTGCGATTGACTGAATCGGTATAGTCCTTTCCCAGTCCGGCCAGGCCCATCGTGCCCTGGAACGAGAGGGTGGGAAGGAGTTGGTTCTTGGCGAACTTGGTGTTGAGTTCGCTGGTTTCCAGATTTTTCTTCGCCTGGACGATCTCCGGGCGAAGGTCGATGGCAAGATCGATGGCTTCCGGCAGGCTGATCGGCTCCAAGGCGACGACCGGCTGATCCCTCGGAGTCAATCGCACATCTTGGCGCAGCTCCTCCTCGCCCGGGTTCAACAGCCGACGCAATAGGTCTTCCTGATCGCGGATGGACTTTTCGGCGACGAGCACTTGTTCGACCCGCGACGCGACGGCCGCCTCTGCCTGCAGGACATCGACGATCGACATCACTCCCGCCTTGGCCTTCGCCCTGTTGGTGGCGAGCAATTCCTGTGCGGCTTTCTGCGCCGCTTCCGCCACTTTCAAGTTCTCGTTGGCAAAGACCACTTCCCAGTACGTCTGCTCGACGGTCGCGACGACTGTCAGCACACGGTCGCGGAACACATGCTCTTCGACCATGGCGTTGTTCTGGGCGATCCGGATGAAGGTCTTGTTGATGTCGATGCCCGCATTGCGCAGCAATGGCTGCGTCAGTGTGAGCGCGAGACCGCCGGTCCAGGCCGGATTGAACAAGAAGCCGCTCGCCACGTCCTGATTGACGTTCGTACGGGCAGGACTGTAGTTCAAGTCGAGGTTGCCGCCGGTCAAGCAGATTGGTCGTGGCGTCCACGGTCGACAGTCCCGTTGCGTTGATCGAAGATCGTGATCTCGTTCAGGTTGCCGCCGGTTCCGCCGAAGACCGGCCGGTTCAGCGGGTTAACGGTCCGGTTGTATTGCCCGTTGACGCTGAGCGTCGGATCGAATTTTGCCTGTTCGACGACGATATCGGTGAGGCGGCTCTCCTTCGTGTGGCGGCTGATGCTGATGTCCAGGTTGCTCTTGAGTGCGCGGAGGGCGGCATCCGCAAGCGAAATCTCTTCCCGCCGCTCACCGTTAGCCGGCCTTCATCGTCTCCTCTGCGGCAAGGCAGAGACCGGCCACGCGAGAGACTGCTCAGGGTAGCAAGGGCAAGCAGCGGCCAGAAGCGAGGAGCTGGTTCGATTTCTCATAGTGCCCCCTTTGGTCGACAACAATTGTCGCCCATACTATAATGAGTTCATGCACATCTGTCATGAACTTCCTGTAAGACGCTTCGGAGTCATGCTCGTGACGGTCGCGGTCCTGCTCGTTCTGCTGCGACCATGGAACAGCCGGTGTGGGCGCAAACCGTTTCTAGCGTTCGCGCGCTTTGACGGAGGCGTGGCGCCGCTCTTCAGCCTCACCGGCCCGGGAAGTCTCTATCTGGACAATCAGGGCACACAGGGGTTTCTCTACAATCCCGGCAACAACTTCCAATCATTTAGTTTCCGCAATCCTACGACCGGTCAGGCATGGAGCGGGGCAGTCATGACGTTGGGCCCGCAATTGTCGATCGGACTGATCCAAGGCGCCAATCAAGTCGGCTCACCAGTCGTCCTGCCCGGTCCTCCCAGACAACCGCCACCGTTGATAGATGTGCAGTCTACCCTTCTCGACGAAATCCCGTAACAAGCTGGTGAAACGATTCTCCAGCTGCGTTCTCGATCGCTCAGAGACTCGACGTACTGAGCCCGGGTAAGAGCTGCTCCGGCAGCTCGGGGTGGGCGGGTGAGAAAGTTTACGCCTCGCCTCTAAGACACTGAGCGCTCACGGTACACGGCCCGCTCACCATCTCGCGGGCCTTCACAAACGTGACGCGCCTTATCCGGCGCATCGTGACCACCTCGCGCCCGTCCGCAAACGTGACGCTCATTATTCTTCGCGTCGCGGACCTCGCTGCGGCCTCGCCGGGAACCTTTTTGATCATTCGAAGCGTTGGCATTTCTATGGTTGATTTGCGAGCTGCCAGGTGAGTGCGAGCACATAGCGCGCCACGGATTGTAGAATGTCCGGATTGATGGTGTCCGCGGTATCGCCGGCTTGGTGGAAATGCGGGTGCACGCCCCCGCTCACCACGGTGACGGTCGGCACACCAGCTTCCTTAAACGGCACATGATCGCCGCCCGGGAAAAAACCAAACACATCCAGTTTGTCCGAGAGACCCGCCAGTTGTCCGATCCGTTCCGGCGTGCTTTTCTCGAGACCTGTGACCCCCACCGTTAACCGCCCGTTGCCGGTTCCTGCATGATCGACGTTGATCATGCTGACCGTTTTCAGCAACGGGACGATCGGTTGTGCCACATAGAGTCGCGAGCCCAGGAGCCCCTGTTCTTCGCCGCTGAACGACACAAAGAGAACCGAGCGCTTGGGGGCCGCCGGGGCAAGAGCCAGGACTCGCGCGACTTCGAGCAGCACGGCCGTACCAGATGCGTTGTCATCCGCGCCGGCGAACAACAGGCCGGCCTGCCGACCGAAGTGGTCTCGATGCGCCCCTACCAGCACCGTCTCATCGTTGTTGGTCGTATGGCCTCGAATGATGGACATGACGTTGAAGAGGCTCCCTGTTTCAAGACTGCTCGTCCATTTCATCTGGGCCGTGACGTCGGTCGGCACAGGCTTGGAGATCCCGGTGCGGTTGAGCTCTTCCTGGATGGCGCGGAGCGTTGTTGTTCCTGTCGTTCCCTGTTCGAGAATCCATTCAGCCGTCTCGGTGCTGATCCAGGCGCCCGGCAAGTGTGTGGTGCTCACCGCGTCGGAGTAGAACGCACTGGGTGCTCCGGTCACGCCCCGGCGTTGTTCATAGGCGCTCAAGATGGGCCCTGTAGCCAGGAGATAGCCGATCGCTCCGTTCTCCCTTGCCAGACGTTCTTTCTCCGCCTGCGTCACGGCTGTAGCATACTTATCGGGTTTTCCGCGGAGAAACAGGACGATTTTGTTGCGCACGTCGACGCCGGCATAATCGTCGATGCCGCGAGGTGGATCGGCTATCCCGTATCCGACGAAAACAATCGGGCCACGGACATCGGCCGAGGGAGAGTCGAGCACGGGCAAAAACTGGGTGCCTGCAACAAGCGAGCGTCGTTCCTGCGGCCGCACGAGTTCAATCAGCACATCCTCTCCGATTCTTCGTGTGGGCACCGAAGCGGTTTGTTTCCATTCTCGTTGTGGGAGCGGGTTGGTCTGGCTTTGCGGTGGGGCAGGCGGGTGCTCGATGCAGCCGGAGTTCGGAGAACCGATTGGTCACGAACGAGGCTGAGCGTTCGTCTTCCGGGGTGCCGGTTTGCCGGCCTCCAAGGGTCGGCCCGCTCAATACTTTGATGTCCGCCAGCATGCGCTCAGCGGAGATCTGATCTAAAGCGGTGGGAAGCCAATCGGGTGATGATGAGATCGACGAGTCGAGCGGGGAGCCGGCCAAAACAGACGACGTCAGACCGATGCAGAGTGAGCAGACAAACGGGAATCGGGGAATGAGCTTCATGGCGTCCAGGTCTTGGCCCGGCACTATAGCACGGACTGTGAGATTCATTGCAGGTGGTGAGTCCGCAGGATACTATGGCCAGCGCCGAACGGAAGGATTCATTGTCGATCGATCATGACCGACCGAGCTCCCAATCGCCTCAGTTACCGAATCGAGCTCCCTATCTTCGACAGCATGCCGACAATCCCGGTGGAGTGGTATCCGTGGGGTGCGAGAAGCGTTTTCACGCGCCCAATGCGGAAGACAAACCCATCTTGCTCTCCATCGGCTACTCCGCCTGTCATTGGTGCCATGTCATGGCGCATGAGTCGTTTGAGAACGCCGAGATCGCGGCGCTGATGAACCAGCATTTTATCAATGTCAAGGTGGATCGGGAAGAGCGTCCCGATCTTGACGACATCTACCAAAAGTCCGCGCAGGTATTTACCGGCCGGGGCGGGGGTTGGCCGCTCACGATGTTT
Source organism: uncultured Nitrospiraceae bacterium (assembly GCA_963794505.1). Lineage (GTDB taxonomy): Bacteria > Nitrospirota > Nitrospiria > Nitrospirales > Nitrospiraceae > Nitrospira_C. Next base: position 64,158 of record CAWCEG010000065.1, on the reverse strand, counting down.
CTGACTCCGGATCAAGAACCTTTCTATGGTGGCACCTACTTTCCGCCCGTGCCGCGCCACTCCCTTCCGGCATTTCCCGATGTCTTGCGCGGGGTCCTGGAAGCCTACCGCAGTCACAAGGATGAAGTGCAAAAAAACATCGAGCGCGTGAAAGGCGGGCTGCTCAGAGTGGGCGTTCCCACCGGGCCGTCCCACGCGGTGACCGATCGGCTTCTGGATGAGGCTGCCAGCGAACTTGGTCAGTTGTTTGATCCGGTCCATGGCGGTTTCGGTGAGGGGCCGAAATTTCCGACGGTCCCGCCGTTGAGCGTGATGTTGCGGCAGTCTGCCAGGACGAAGGATTCAAGACTTCGCGATCTGGTCCTGCTCCAGCTACGGAAAATGGCGGCGGGCGGAATGTACGATCATCTCGGCGGAGGATTTCATCGCTACTCCGTTGATGCGGAATGGAAGATCCCGCATTTCGAAAAAATGCTCTACGACAACGCGCAGCTGGTGCGGTTGTATCTCGACGGGTGGCGACTTACCAAGGAAGAGCGGTTCCGCCAGGTTGTTGAAGAGACGTTGGACTATGTACGGCGGGAACTGATGCATCCGGATGGCGCCTTCTTTGCCGCACAGGATGCGGACAGTGAAGGCCGGGAAGGCGCATTTTTTGTATGGGCGCCGCAGGAAATCGTGTCAGTGCTGGGGCCGGACCTGGGCGGCGAGTTTTGTCGCGCCTACGGCGTGACGCCGGAGGGAAATTTTGAAGGCAAGAACGTGCTCTCTCGGCTCGAACAACCCAGTCTGACAACCGAAGAACAGGAGCGAGCTGAATCGATATTGAAGCCGGCCAGGGAGAGATTACTGGCGGCGCGAGAGCGACGGCTCAAACCGCAGCGGGACGAGAATATTCTCACCAGTTGGAATGCGATGATGATCTCCGCCATGTTCGACGCGGCCGTGACGTTCAACCTGCCGGTATATCGTAGCGGTCGCCGAAAAGGCCCTGACGTTTCTTGTAGACTATGCGTTCGTCCATGGTCGGGTGTACCGTACTGTTTTCGAAGGCAAAGGACGGCTCAACGGGTATCTTGACGACGCGGCTTGGCTCGCGGCCGCCTTGCTTGATGCGTTCGAAGCCACTTGCCACAGCTGGTATCTGGATCACGCCCGCCTCGTGGCTGACTCGATAGAATCCAATTTCTGGGACGAGCCTGGCGGTGGGGGCTGCTTTTTCACCAGTCACGACCACGAGCGGTTGATCCAGAGAATGAAAACCGGCACGGACAGTGCCATTCCCTCCGGTAACGCGGTCACGGCCTCGGTGTTTTTGAGGCTCTTCTCTTTGACCGGCGAGGAGCGGTATCATAAGCGGGCCGGACAGATCCTGAGACTCTTTCAGCGCGGTATGTCACAGAATCCTTACGGGTCAGCTGCGCTCCTCTGTTCGGTGGATTGGTGGCTATCTGGGCCTAAGGAAATCGTGATTGTAGGCACGCGTGCGAATCCATTGACAGAAGCCATGCTCAAGACCGTGTACCAACGCTTCCTTCCTAATCGCATCGTGCTTGTGACGGGAGAAGCGAAGGCGGGCGATGCTCACGAATTGCCGCTGGGCAAGGGCAAGGTTAGTCTCAACGGGAGACCAACCGCTTATGTCTGTCAGCGGCAGACCTGCTCACAACCGGTCCTCGAGCTTCAGCAGCTCGAGAGCATGCTCTAAGAGCGCGATGGCGAAAGGCGATCATTTGCAAGGCATCTATGATCATCTCTACCGGCGATTTTTCGCCAATAGGGATCGGCATCCTGGCTATGACTTTCAGCGGGCGCCTGGTGGGAGCGCTCAGCCGCCGGCCGTGACATTTCAGGAGAAGTTGCGCTGGTGGTCGCTCGATCGCTGGCGGCGGCGCAAGAAGATTTTGAGCGAGCGTGATCGGCTTCAGCGTGAAATTGTCCAGATGGGGGCGGGCCGGTCAAAGGAGCGCCGCCAATGAACGCGCGATATTGCCTTCTGTCTCGATACGGAGCCTGTCTTCTGCTAGCGCTTGGCTGGACGCTCCTGCAAGACGGTCTGGCGCCGGTAGGTGTGTCCGCCATTCAAACGGAGAGTCAGGCAGAGAAACAAGCTAATTTCAAACAGCAGGCGCTCGGCGGTCTGTTCCACCGCTGGACGTTCGATCAGCAAAAGCCCGGGGATGCCCTGAGCGGGTTTTCCCAATTCGTCGTCGGCAGCACCGCCGGACCGGTCTGGTTTATTTCGGCGGATGCCGAAGCACCGTCTCCTCCAAACATCCTCAAAATAGAGTCCTCCTGCCAGACTGGAACCTGCTACCAACTGCTGGTCGCCGATCAATTGCAATACGAGTATCCCGATGTGACGGTTCGGTTGCGCTTTCCGGCCGAAGGCGGCGTAGGGCAAGGCGGAATCGTTATCGGCTTGCAGGACGAGCGACATTTTTATGCAGCCGTCGTCGATCTGGCAGCGAAGAAGGTGGAAGTCGTCCGCGTGCTTGACGACCAGGTCACCGTGCTCGGTGAGACGGCCATCACCCCGAAGACGGTGGATTGGCATTCGCTACGCATGAATCGAGACACCATCATCAGCAAGGACGTGATCGAGGTGTTTTTCGACGGCCGGCTCTTACTTTCCGTGCAGGATCAGACGCTGGGCCTCGGTCAAGTCGGTCTGCTCGTGCGTGGAAAATCCCCTATGAATTTCGATAGCTTGCATGCAGTGCCGCTATTTTCTCAGCGTCCCGTCTCGAACCCCGCCGCCTATTGAAATCAGTCTTGGCTTGCATTTGATTCTGTCCTGCGCTACAGTGCAACCGTGTATCACCGCGAAAGGCCTGGTGGTGATACAGTAGAAGAGTGACAAGGCTTGTTACTGATGTTGTTTTGGTTCTGCCCGGGGATCTGATCGGAAGCCAGACCTGAGTCGCCATCGTGTTTGCGTCTTCGGCCCATTCCTTCCTCACCTCTTCTCGAGTCCAAGACAACACCAATTTTCTCAAAGGAGGAACCCAATGGGTTCGAAGATTTATGTTGGGGGTTTGCCGTATTCCACAACCGAGCAGCAACTGAGCGATCTGTTCGCTGCGCATGGGGCAGTGGCGTCAGCCCGAATCATCACCGATAAGTTCACCGGCCAGTCGCGAGGCTTCGGCTTCGTGGAAATGTCCGGGGATTCGGAGGCTCAGGCGGCGATCGCCGCGTTGAACGGTACCCAACTTGGCGGCCGCACGTTGACAGTCAACGAAGCGCGTCCGCAAGAACCACGCTCTGGCGGCGGAGGCCGCGGCGGGTTCGGTGGCGGCCGGCACTAAGTGCGAGCCGTTTTTCATGTCGGGGCTGCCTCACCGGCAGCCCCGCTCATATCCTTCCTAGAATTGCCCATCTATCAGATGCGTTTCTCGGCCGAATGATTGGCCGTCTAGCAGTCCCAGGAAGTTAATCTACACAAGGAGTGTTATGTCTACGTTTGCTCAGATGAGTTTGCCCTCGTTTCTTGCCCAGCGATTGCTGCAAGCCGGAATCACGTTACCCACGCCGATCCAGCAGGCGGCCATTCCACCTGCGCTTGAAGGACGGGATGTCATGGCCCAGGCCAAAACAGGAAGCGGAAAAACACTGGCCTTTCTCCTGCCGATGATCGAGCGGGCGTTGCGGCCTGGCGTCGCAAGCCATGGGGCCCCTCCGTTGCCTCAGTCGGTGCAGGAAAACGCGGTCCCCAGTTCTTGATTCTTGCTCCGACGAGAGAACTGGCGCTTCAAATTGATACGGAATTACGAAAGTATGCGCCGCCGGCGGTCACGTCACTGGCTGTGTATGGCGGGACGCCGATCGAGCGGCATTACCGCGCGCTTCGGCACTTCCCTAAGGTCGTGGTCGGGACGCCGGGCAGACTGCTGGATTTGGCTGGGTCCGGTCACCTCTACCTTGGCGCCGTCACGTGGCTCGTCATGGACGAGGCGGATCAGATGTTGGATCGCGGCTTTCTCCGTGACATTCAACGCATCCTGGCTTTACTGCCGCCCGGGCGGCAGACTTTGTTGTTCTCTGCCACGTTTTCGCCAGAGATCCAGCAACTTGCCGGCTCGATGCAACGGAATCCGGCCAGGATTTCGGTCGACCCCGGAATCAGCAGTCCGACCACCATCACCCATGCCTACTATGTGGTGCCGGCCGAGCACTCGCGCACGCAGCTCGTGCATACCCTGCTGCAGGCCGTAAAGGCCGGCGAGCGATCGATGATTTTCTGCGATCAAAAATATAAAGTTCGGCGATTGGCGGCCAAACTCGGCGGAGAACCCGCATCGGTGGGCGCGATCACCGGCAATCACAGCCAAGCCCAGCGAGAGCGGACGCTCGGTGCCTTTCGAGCGGGACGGCTGACATCTCTGGTGGCCACAGACGTGGCGGCACGGGGACTCGATATTCCAGATGTCGCGCAGGTCATTCACTATGAGCTGCCGGTCAATCCCAACTCATACGTACATCGTGCCGGCCGGACGGGTCGTGCAGAAAAGGAAGGGTCCACCTTTCTGATTTTGTCTCATGCAGAAGAACGGGAATATCTTCGTATGGTTCGACAGCTCAGAATCCAGACGACAAAACTGGCGATTCCCGCCTTGGCGATGCTGCCTCCGGCAGCCGCCTCGGGCACGGACGAGCGGCCCGCACGTCGTCCCTCTCAGCATCGTCACGGCCATCAGGCGTCGCCTGCGCTTCACGAAGCTCGAAACGGCTTCGGGAGAGACTCTCGACCATCATTTCGTTCGGAGAAGCCCCGACGGTTCGGACGCTAGAGCTTTCCGCCACGCATCCTTGCATCACGATCGACCAGCGGTCGATCGTGATGCGCGTTTCAAGACGGGCTCCCAGTCCTCATGGTACAGTAACAGCCTGTAGGACGCCTCATGTCACCATTCCAACTCGAAGCTCCATTCAAGCCTTGCGGGGATCAGGACCGGGCCATCGATGCCTTGACAGGCGGCGTCCTAGAAGGTCGCAAACACCAGGCATTGCTGGGCGTGACCGGTTCCGGCAAAACGTTCACGATGGCGAATGTCATCGCGCGCGTGCAAAAACCGACGCTCGTGCTGGTGCATAACAAGACGCTTGCCGGCCAGCTGTATCAGGAGTTCAAACAGTTTTTCCCGCACAACGCGGTCGAGTATTTCATCAGCTATTACGACTATTACCAGCCGGAAGCCTACATTCCGCAGACCGACACCTACATTGCCAAGGATTCGTCGATCAACGACGCGATCGATCAGATGCGGCACGCGGCGACGACGTCGCTGCTGCAACGCAACGACGTCTTGATCGTCTCATCGGTGTCCTGCATATACGGTCTCGGTTCTCCAGAGGTGTATCACGGGATGGTGGTCTATCTCGAAGAAGGGATGGAAATCAGGCGGGAGAAGATTCTGGCAAAACTCGTCGAAATTCAATATGCGCGCAACGACATCGATTTTCATCGCGGCACTTTTCGAGCCCGTGGCGACGTCATCGAAATCTTCCCGGCCTCGAACGAAGCTATCTCTGTCCGCATCGAACTCTTCGGGGATGTCATTGACGCGATCCATGAAATCGATCCGCTTGACAGGCAAATCGATCGGAAAACTGCCGAAAGTCGCCATCTACCCGAACACCCACTATCTGATCGCGCCGCGACCGCTATGAACGGGCGATCACCGGCATTGAGGAGGAACTCGATGAACGCGTCGCCTATTTCAGGAAGCACAATCAGCTGCTGGAGGCCCAACGCCTCACACAGCGGACGAAGTTCGATCTGGAAATGATTCGGGCGATGGGCTATTGCCACGGGATTGAGAACTATTCCCGGCACCTGAGTGGACGCGCACCGGGGGAGCCGCCCCCGACCTTGATCGACTACTTTCCCAAGGACTTTCTCCTCATTGTCGACGAATCGCATGCGACGATTCCGCAAGTCGGCGGAATGTACGAAGGCGACTACTCGCGCAAACGCACCTTGGTCAACTATGGATTTCGTCTTCCCTCTGCCGTCGACAACCGCCCGCTCAAGTTTCATGAGTTCGAGCGCTGCATGAACCAGGTCGATCTATGTGTCCGCCACGCCGGGTCCCTACGAGTTGGAGCACACCGGTGGGGTCGTGGTCGAGCAAATCATTCGGCCGACAGGCCTTCTCGATCCGGTGATCGAAGTGAGACCTGCGAAAGGCCAGGTCGATCATCTGCTGGGCGACGTCCGGGCCGAAGTCGCGCAGGGAGGCCGCGTACTGGTGACGACGTTGACCAAGCGCATGGCGGAAGATCTGTCCGAGTACTATCATGAGCTCGGCATCAAGGTGCGCTATCTCCATGCGGACATCAAGACGTTGGAGCGAGCGGAGATCATCCGCGATCTCCGGCTGGGCCGCTTTGACGTCCTCATCGGGATTAACCTCTTGCGGGAAGGACTGGATTTGCCGGAAGTCAGTCTGGTGGCCATTCTGGATGCCGACAAAGAAGGCTATCTGCGCTCGCATCGATCCCTGATTCAAACGGCTGGACGTGCCGCGAGGAACGTACGTGGCCGGGTGCTCATGTATGGGGACGTGATCACCAACTCCATGCAGCAGGCGATCAACGAAACCTCCCGCCGCCGAGCGATCCAGGCCGCTTTCAACGAGGCGCACGGTATTATTCCCGTGAGCATTCAGAAAGAAGTGCTGAGGTTCGACTATGCGGAGGCCTATGCAGAGCCCGAACAGTTGACGCTGGTTGCCGAAGCGTCCGCTGAGTATGCGGAAGCAGAAGAGCCAGTCGAACAACAGATCCGGCGGCTCGAGGTAGACATGAAAGCTGCGGCAAAGGACTTGGAGTTCGAACAGGCGGCGACAATACGCAACCGCATCCGCGCATTGAAGCTACGGGACCTTGAACTGAAATCCGGGACCTAGCGCTTATCCCCGCGTCCGCTAGCGTTTCTCCTCGATGAACGTCTCACCTCGCTGCCGTCCGCTAGACGTTCTTGTAGAGGTAGATGCCCAGGAGCATGCCGAGAATGCTCAAGAAGCTGATCTTGAAGCTAAATCCCAGTGTGAGCTTGAGAAGAACCAGGTCGATCGTCAGCGGAGGGCTGATCCCGGGGGTAAAGTTCGTGGCAAACACCTTCTGGATCGTCCCCTGTGGGGCCATCACACGGAGGATCTCTCCCAGGATACCGCCGAGCAACCCGCCGATCAGCAGGAATATCAGCAGCAACCAGGGCGATTTTCTCACGTCAACGGCCTCTTAAACTATTGACCGCATTCACGGAATTCTCGGAGTCGACGATATCGAAAGGGTCTCCACCCTGTCAACCAGAATGGCGCTCTCTGCGCCTTGACTTCTCCCAGGGGGTCCATTAGACTGCCCGGTGCTCTTTTGCTAGATTTTTCGAGGCGATCGAAGATCTATAGGTAAGGCTTCGATTGCCTTTTTCTTTGGTGCGCGATGCTGGATCAACTCAGCGACAAATTCGAAAAAATCCTGAAAAAACTTCGCGGAACGGGTGTCCTGACCGAAGAGAATATCGCGGAAGCCCTGAAAGAAGTTCGTCTGGCCCTCCTTGAAGCGGACGTTAACTTCAAGATCGTCAAAGACTTCGTCGAGCGGGTGCGTCAAAAGGCGATTGGACAGGAAGTTCTCCAAAGTCTGACGCCTGGTCATCACGTCGTGAAGGTCGTGTGGGACGAACTCCGGGCCATGATGGGACAGGAACGGGCCGGCCTCTCCCTTGCCTCGAAGCCTCCCACGCTTGTCATGATGGTCGGGCTCCAAGGATCAGGCAAGACTACGACCTGCGGAAAACTCGCCAAACTCTTTAAGCAACAAGGCAAACGGGTATTGCTCGTGGCGGCGGACCCTCGCCGCCCCGCTGCCGGAGACCAGCTGGCCAGTATCGGTCGCGATCTGGATATTGACGTCCATCGCCTTGACCACCAGGGGACGTCGCAGGACGACGTCGTCCGCATTTGCCGCGCCGGCCTTGAGCGTGGACGGGAACAGGGATTTGACCTGGTTGTGCTCGATACCGGCGGCCGGCTCCACATGGATGACGAACTCATGAATGAGCTCGTTGCCGTGAAGGTTGCCGGTGCAACCGAATGAGGTCCTGTTGGTTGCGGATGCGATGACCGGACAGGATGCCGTCAACATGGCCACCCAGTTCGATCAGCGCGTGGGACTGACGGGGATCATACTCACGAAAGTGGAAGGCGATGCGCGCGGCGGCGCGCTGCTCTCCATTAGGGCGGTGACGGGAAAGCCGGTCAAGTTCCTTGGAGTCGGCGAAAAACTGGATGCGCTGGAACTGTTCCACCCCGACCGGATGGCGTCGCGCATTTTGGGAATGGGCGATGTCTTGACTCTCATCGAGAAGGCGCAAGAGACCTTCACTCGTGAACAAGCCGAAGAAGCGCAGAAGCGGCTGACCAGCGACAGCTTTACGCTGGAGGATTTCCGCTCGCAACTAGGACAGGTAAATAAGCTGGGCTCGTTGGACCAGATCTTGGGTATGCTCCCGGGCGGTCAGAAACTAAAAGACGCGATGGCGGGACAGGTGCCCGAACGCGAGTTAAAACGCGTCATGGCCATGATAGATTCCATGACGCGACGCGAGCGGCATGACCATACCGTCATCAACGGTAGCCGCAAGAAGCGGATCGCCCGCGGAAGCGGAACCAACGTGACGGAAGTGAATCGGCTGATCAAGCAGTTTCTCTCCGCGCGAAAAATTGCAAAGGTGATGACAGGGACGGGAGGGCGCCGTCAGTTGGCGCAGTTGCTCCGTTCCATGTGACATGCGCACATCGAGTCGTCGGCCCTTCGCCTACGGCTTCGTATACAGCGGTGAATACGAGGGCACGGCGGTCGCCGGATGCTCTCTAACGTTGAAGGAGGGAACGACAGTGGCCGTTCATTTGAGATTGACCAGAACCGGACGACATAAACGACCGATCTATCGCGTAGTCGCGGCGGACTCCCGGAAGCCGCGCGACGGTCGATTCTTGGAAATTTTGGGGATCTTCGATCCCTTGAAAGAAGCAGGACTACCGGAGTTGAAGCAGGAGCGGGTGCTATCCTGGTTGCATCAGGGTGCTCAGCCGACCGTCACCGTCAAGACACTCCTCCGACGTTCAGGAGTCTGGAAGCAATTCGAAACGGAAAAGGCCGCCAAGAAGAGCAAGGCGTAGTGTGACTACCCCCCGGGCTGACATGGTGACGATCGGGAAAATCGAACGACCCTTCGGTGTCCATGGAGCGGTCAAGGTACGGTCGCTGAGCGACCGGCCGGGCCGGTTCGAGCAGTTACACGAAGTCCGCGTGGCAGGTGACCGGGGGCAAACGGTCGATAAGCGGGTCCGCTCGGTGCGCAAAGCCGGTCCGGTCTACATCATTCAGTTTGAGGGCATCACGACGCCGGAAGAAGCAGGGGCGCTACGGGGGGCGATGCTGCAGGTGCCTCGTGGCGAATCATCCTCTTCCCGAGAAGAGCCCTTGTACGAATGTGATCTCATCGGCATGACGGTAGTGGACGAGACAGGCCGTGATCTGGGCCGCCTTGACACGATTTGGGAGTTACCGGGTCATCAGGTCTTGGTCGTCAAGCAGGCGGACCGTGAAGTCCTGATTCCGGCAGTGAAGGAGTTTGTCACAGGGGTGGATGTGGCCCGAGGGCGGATGACCGTTCGCACCCTCGAAGGGATGGTTGAGGCCTGACATGCGCTGTGACGTCATCACGCTGTTTCCCGAGATGGTGATGCCCGTATTGGAGAGCAGCATGCTCAAACGGGCTCGGGAGAAAGGCCTGCTCGAGGTCAATGTGCACAACTTGCGCGACTACACCTTGGATAAACACAAAGTGGCCGACGATGTGCCGTACGGCGGCGGGGCCGGTATGGTCATGAAGGCGGAGCCGATTCTCCGTGCGGTAGAACAGATCCGCGACCTAGAACAGCGCGGCGAGGCCGTCCGAGTTTTGTTCCCCTCTCCGCAGGGCCGTCCGTTCACGCAATCTGATGCGCACCGGTTGGCGGCTGATTCACGCGCGGTGCTCATTGTCTGCGGACATTACGAGGGCATCGACGAGCGTGTGCGGATTGCACTCAAACCCGAGGAAGTCTCGGTCGGAGATTACGTGTTGACGGGCGGCGAGTTGCCGGCGCTTGTCATCATTGATGCGGCGGCCCGACTGATACCTGGCGTCCTTGGCGCCCCTGAATCCGTCATGGAGGAGTCGTTCAGCGAGCCCTTGCTGGAGTATCCGCAGTACACCAGACCGGGGGAGGTGCGGGGATTAGCCGTTCCCGAAGTGTTACTCTCGGGGCATCACGAGGCGATTCGTCTCTGGCGTCGGAAGGAAGCGTTACGGACGACTTATGAACGGCGGCCCGATTTATTGAAGGATCGGCAGTTGACCGTGGAAGACCAACAGTTATTGGACGACATCATTCGCGAAGGCGTGCGCGGCACGCCCGTGCCATGTGGGGAGGAGGGGTGAAGTCATGAATCAGCTAGAGCGGATACAGCGGTCGTTGCAGAAAAAAGTGGTCCCGCGTTTTGAGATCGGGGATACAGTGCGGGTCCACGTGAAGGTGGTTGAAGGAGAAAAAGAGCGGATCCAGGTCTATGAAGGGGCAGTGATTGCCCGTAAGGGCAGCCTCAATACCGAAATGTTCACGGTGCGCAAGGTCTCCTACGGCGTCGGCGTCGAGCGTATTTTTCCGGTCCATTCACCCATCGTTACGAAGATCGATGTTGTCCGTCAGGGAAAAGTACGGCGCGCCAAACTGTATTACCTACGCGGCAAGAAGGGTAAGTTCTCGCGGGTTGAGGATCGGGAATTCGTGGCAGAGAGCAAGGCGCAGGCTGGCTCTCCGCGCGTAGCTGAGCCGGCGGAAGAACCGGTTGAAGCAGGCGCAACGAAATCCTAACCGACATCATCCATTCTCCGGCCACGAGGGTCGCGGGTGACCGCACGCATACTCAACTTCGTGGGTCCCACACATGAATTCGAATTGGAAGCCCGGAGGTGCGGCTACCGCCGCATCGCCGGCCTTGATGAAGCCGGCCGGGGTCCGCTGGCCGGTCCCGTTGTGGCGTCCGCCGTCGTCCTGCCCAGCCGGTGTCGTCTGATCGGCTGCGATGACTCCAAGCTGCTGTCCGAATCCGAGCGCGAACAGCTGTATCTGGTGATTAGGAAGCGTGCGGTCGGCATCGGGATTGGTTCCGCGACCGAGCAAGAGATCGACCGGCTGAACATTCTGGAAGCCACGCGGCTGGCCATGCATCGTGCCCTCGCAGGGCTCATGACCGCAGCCTGATTGCCTGCTCATTGATGCGATTTCGCTTCCAGCCTGTACCATCCTTGTTCGTTCCATCATCAAAGGTGACGCGCTGTGTATGTCGGTGGCCGCGGCGTCCATCGTGGCGAAGGTCACCCGAGATCGTTTAATGGCCGAATATCACCGGCTCTATCCGAAATACAACTTTCTCTCTCACAAGGGCTACGGAACGGAAGAGCATTTGCAGCAGCTTGCGATGCACGGTCCGTGTCGGATCCATCGCCGGACCTATGCCCCCGTGGCTGAGGTGATTGCACGATCCCGTGACGTGCAGCCTGAGCGCGTCCAGCAGAAGTTCGACGGACAATAGCGTGACAATCCTTGACCCCAGACGACTCTTTGGGCAAGAAGGAGAGGCGACGGCCGAACGCTATTTGCGCCGGAAGGGCTACCGGATCGTCGCCAAGAATCTCCGCACGTCCCTAGGCGAGTTGGATCTGGTAGCGGAGGACGGCGACGTGGTGGTGTTCGTCGAAGTCAAAGCGCGCAGGACGACTGATTTTGGCGGGGCGATCCATGCCGTCCATCGGCAAAAGCAAACTCAATTGGTACGCTTGGCAGCGCAGTTCCTCGCTCAACATCATTGGTCCAACCGCCCTTGTCGGTTCGACGTCGTGCTGCTTCAGACCATGCAGACAGCGGCTGTGCAGGTCGAGCATATTCAGAATGCGTTTGAGGTCTCAGGCGACGATTTGCGCTGGTGAGAGGCGATGATCCAACTCCTGCATGTCACGAAACAATACGATCGGCGGCCCGCCCTATGCGATGTCAGCTTGGAGATCCAGAAGGGGGAATTCGTCCTATTGATGGGGCCAAGCGGGGCCGGCAAATCGACGCTGCTGCGAATGCTCATCGGTGCCGAGCGGCCGGACTACGGGCAAGTGTTCGTCAACGGCAAAAATGTCAGACGCTCAAGGGCTCCGAAATTCCCTACCTCCGGCGGAAGGTCGGGACGGTCTTCCAGGATTTCCAGTTGCTCGAGAAGAAATCGGTATTTGACAATGTGGCCCTGCCGTTGCTTGTCCAAGGCGTCTCCCAGGCCGATATCAAGCGCAAAGTGACGGAAGCGTTACGGGCGGTCGGCGTAGAACACAAGCGGGACCAGTTGCCGATGAGTCTCTCTACCGGCGAGCAGCAGCGGGTCTGCATTGCGCGGGCCATCGTCAATGGACCGGTCGTGCTATTGGCAGACGAACCGACGGGCAACCTAGATCCGGCCCTGACAGGCGAAATCATCGAGTTGTTCAAACTCATCAACGCACGCGGAACGACGGTGGTGGTCGCCACGCATGATCCCGTCAGTGATGGCCCAAGTGAATCGCCGGGTCGTAACGCTCGTCCAAGGCTCCCTGATGCCTGAACCGCGGGTCGGTGTTATGAGAACGCTTTCCTATCTGCTGCGAGAGGCTTGGGCCAACATTTGGACCAATCGCACGACCACTGTCGTGGCGATTTTCACCACGGCATTCACGCTTGCCTGTGTCGGTGTGTTCCTCCTGATGTACGTCAATCTGCGGGCCGCCGCCGGCTGGCTGCAGGACGATATCAAAATTATGGTGTACTTGGAGGAGGGAGTTGTTGGCTCGACGGTATCCGACATCGAACAGCAACTGCGCGCCGATCGGGCGGTGGGAGCGTTGCATTTCATTTCCAAGGAGCAAGCGCTGGGAGAATTCAGGGCTCAGTTCCCCTCGGATTCTCATCTGCTCGAAGGGCTGGGTCAAAATCCTTTGCCTGCCTCCTTCGTCGTCACACTGGCACCGGCTTTCCGTTCGCCGGACGCAGTCAGACGGTGGGCAGAACGCGTCGCCGCGTATCGCCGGCATAGCAAAAGTGGATTATAATCAGGACTGGATTGATGCCCTCTCGACGGTCATTCGGTCCATCGAGGTAGTGGCCATCGGCATCGGGCTCATCCTCTCGGCAGCCGCCGTGACGATCATCGGCAATACGATCAGGCTCACGTTGTTCGCCCGCCGGGATGAAATCGCCATCTTACGGCTCATCGGCGCGACGAAGACCTTCATTCGCATTCCCTATTTATTGGAAGGAGCAGTCCTGGGAGCGTTGGGCAGCACCTGCTCGCTGCTCATGCTTAAGGCCTTGTATGAGTTGTTCCGGCAACAGATGCGAACGACCGGGCGCCTGCGGGGACTGGAACAGCTCACCACGTTCTTTCCTCTCTCGATCTGTCTCTTGCTTGTAGCCATTGGGATCATACTGGGCTGCGCCGGAAGCTTCCTGTCACTGCGGCGATTCGACGAGGCCAAGGTATGAGAAGGGCACGGCCATTCACAGACCGCCGTCTGTCTGTTCATCGCCGTATGCCTCGCGCCGGCGGCATCGGCCGATTCGATCAATGAGAAGATCGACAGAGAACGCAAGACATTGGACCAGCTCAAAGATCAGATCGAAGAAAAAAGACGCCAGGCCGACGAAGCGGGTAAGAAGCGTGAGTCCATTCTTCAGGGAATTCAGACACTGGACGAGCGACACATGCGGTATCGGCAGTCCAGTCAGGACATCAGCCGAAAACTACGAAAAAAAGATCAAGAAATCGAGACGATCAATGCGCAGATTGCGCGCTTGCGCGAGGGTGTGCAGGTCCGGCAACAGGCGATCCTAGCCAGGCTGCGCGTGCAGTATATGGAGGGACGGTTCGGGCATTGGAAGCCGTTGCTGGCTTCCGATTCATACGGGGATTTCCAACGGCGCCTGCGCTATTTGTCGGCGGTTTCGGAGCGGGACTACAGTCTGATCGAAACCTTTAAGAGTGACATGGCCAACATGCAGGAAGCCGAGCGCCAGCGGGAAGCGGCGCGGGTCGGCATGGTGGCCTACAAGCGCAGCACGGAAAAACATCTCGAGGAGATCAAGGCCGTCAAGAAGGAAAAGAAAGTGTATCTGACCAAGCTGACGCAGGAAAAGGAATCCTACGAGCGGGCACTTGCAGGAACTCGAACGATCCGCATCTCGGATCGACAGTCTCCTTCGGGAGTTGGAGCAACGCCGTCGAGCTGCGGCGGCCAAGCCGCCATCAGGAACCCTGCAGCGCGGCGTGAAAGGCGGCTTGCCTTGGCCTGCCGAAGGCAGCGTGCTGACCTACTTCGGCCGCCAGAAGCATCCCACGTTCAACACCTACGTGCAGCGCAAGGGAATTGAAATCAGGACATTGGAGGGGAGCGCCATCCATGCCGTGATGCCGGGGACGGTTGTCTATGCGGACTGGTTGAAAGGCTACGGACTCGTTATAATCCTCGATCATGCCAACGGCTTCTTTTCTCTCTATGCCCATGCCTCGAAGATTCTGACGTCCGTAGGAGCGGTGGTGGCGTCAGGGCAGGCGATCGGGGAGACCGGTGATACGGGCATGACCGGCGAAAATACTTTATACTTTGAATTACGCGAAGGGGCCGAACCGGTCGATCCCCTTCAATGGCTGGCGAGACGGTAGAGCGAAAGAGCAACCAGGCAGGCGAAAGGACGCATATGATGGAACACAACCAACGGCGGCGATTCTGGATGTTGGGGCCCATGGTCGTGGTGGCCTTGCTGTCCGGCGTGTTGATCGGCAAGGGATGGGAACGGACCGGCCATGCCACCGAAACATATGAGGAATTGAGAACGTTCTCGGAGGTGCTTGACCCAGGTCCAGAAGAATTATGTCGACGACACCAAGGTGAAGGACCTTGTGCAGGGAGCCATTCGCGGCATGCTCTCGACGCTCGATCCGCATTCGGCCTACATGACTCCTGAAATGTACAAGGAGATGCAAGTCGAGACCAAGGGAGAGTTCGGAGGCGTCGGCATTCAAATCGGCGTCAAAGAGAACCGTTTGGCCGTGATCGCCCCGATCGATGGGACGCCGGCACAACGGGCCGGCATCAAAGCCGGCGACTACATCACGAAGGTCAACGAGGAGTCCACGAAAGATCTTTCGCTCATGGATGCCGTGCAAAAGATGCGGGGACCCGAAGGGACGAAAGTGAACCTCACCATCCAACGGGACGGCACCGTCCGATCCGCTTCAATTCACTCTTGTGCGGGATACCATCAAGATTGAAAGCGTGAAATCGAAGGTCATGGACAACATCGGATACGTCAAACTCACGCAATTTCAAGAGGCAACCGGCCGTGATCTGGGAGGGTACTTGAAGCAATTCAAGGACCAGAAAGTCCAGTCCACGATCCTCGACTTGCGAAACAATCCCGGCGGGCTGTTGACGGCGGCGGTGGAAGTGTCGGAGCAATTCCTGCCGAACGGGAAGCTCGTGGTCTATACCAAAGGCCGTGAGAGCAAGAAAGATGAATGGTTCGCCAAGGGCAGGGATCAAATGGATGATTCACCGATGATCATCCTCGTCAACGAAGGATCGGCCAGCGCATCGGAAATTGTGGCCGGCGCCTTACAGGATTATGGACGAGCCGTGATCGTCGGCACGACCTCCTTCGGCAAGGGATCGGTGCAGACGATTTTGCCGCTCGGCGACGGATCGGGATTGCGGCTCACGACGGCCAAGTATTACACCCCGAAAGGACGGTCGATCCAATCGACCGGCATCACGCCCGACATCGTCATCAAGCCGCAGCCTGCAACCACGGTGGCGAAGGCCGAAACCAAACCGGGTGACAAAGAACCGGACAACAAGACGTCGAAATCGCCGCTTCACCGGCGGACCAGGGAAAGAGCAGTCCGCCGTCGACCCCGAAAGGACGAGGCGGCGTGCAAAGAAACGGCGCGACGCCTGGGGCTGCTCCTCTCGATTTGTCCGGCGAGCCTTCGCTGGAGCAGGATGTGCAGTTACAGAAAGCCGTGGAATTGCTCAAAACCTGGAAAATATTCAAGGAGCTCCGTCCGTCGTAATCACGGCGTCCGGCGTCGGAGCTCTTCGATGGCCAGGAGCAGGTCCTCATCGGAGCCGGAGAATCCCGGAACTGTTCTGAGCATGCGGGATCGTACGAGTTGTTCCAGGTCGGCCAGGGTGGCAATGTTCAGACGGCTATGCAGGTAGGCGACCAGCGATTCGGACAGACCTGGTAAGCCTGCCCACTCTCTGACATGCTCGGGCAAGGGCATTTTGAGAGTCTCCAGGAGCACGATCTTCCCGGTTCTGAGAAATTCCTGGATTTTCTCCGATAAGTCCCTGCCGATTCCTTCGATCTCTTCCAACCCTTGCCGCTGCGCCACCTCCGCGATGTCTTCATCCAATGCCAATAAGGCGTCGGCTCCGCGCCGGTAGGCCCGTACGCGATATGGGTTTGCCCGCTGGGCGGCGAGGAACTCGGCGATGGATCGAAACAGGCCGGCAAGCTGCACGTTGTGCTGTGGGATGGCCATCGGGGTTGTTTCGGCCTCCTATTCTGCAGGGTTCATCGCGAGAGAGGCAAGGTAGGAGGCTGGTGCGCTTGATTGACAACGGGAATTGGGGTTCCCTAGGATGATAGTTCATGGCTGAGTCATTGCAAATCCAGGTCAACGGCGAGCACCGCGATTGCCCATCCGGAGCCACGGTCGGTGATCTGTTGCGCGAACTGGAGATCAGGACGGAGCGGGTGGCCGTAGAATTAAACCTGGAAATTTTGGATCGTCAGGAATTCGACCGTCGCGGCCTCAAAGCAGGAGACCGGCTGGAAATTCTGAGCTTCATCGGCGGCGGCGGCGGACCAGGATGAGGAGGGCCCCGACCCATGCACAACGATCGATTGGTGATTGCCGGCCGTGAGTTTAAGTCCCGGCTGTGGGTGGGAACCGGCAAATACAAGGATTTTGCCGAGACCAAGAAGGCGATCGAAGTCTCCGGAGCGGACGTCGTGACCGTGGCGGTGCGCCGCGTGAACATCACGGATCGCTCGAAAGAGAATCTGCTCGACTTCATCGATCCCAAGAAATACACGATCCTTCCCAATACGGCCGGCTGCTACACGGTGGAGGATGCCGTGCGGTATGCGCGGCTCGCTCGGGCAGCCGGTATATCTGATCTCGTCAAGCTCGAAGTGCTCGGCGATGAAAAAACACTGTTCCCCGATACGGCAGGCTTGATCGAAGCGGCCAAGATTCTCATCAAGGAAGGATTCATCGTCCTTCCCTACACGAACGACGATCCCATCGTCGCCAAGAAGCTCGTGGACATCGGCTGTCCCGCCGTCATGCCACTGGCGGCACCCATCGGATCGGGTCTGGGCATTCGCAATCCGTATAATCTGAAAATCATCATGGAAACGGTCAAAGTCCCGATCGTCGTCGATGCGGGTGTCGGGACGGCTTCGGATGCGGCGCTGGCGATGGAGTATGGAGCCGACGCCGTGCTCATGAACACGGCCATCGCAGGTGCACAAGATCCCATTGCCATGGCGGAAGCCATGAAATACGCCGTGCATGCCGGCCGGTTGGCCTATAAGGCGGGTCGCATTCCCCGGAAGCTGTACGCGACGGCTAGCAGTCCCATCGAAGGCATGCTCTAGCAGGATGCTGAAAACGCCACCTTTTCACCCACCCGCCCCGGTGCGCCAAGACGCACCTACACCGAGTTCGTTCTCGCATCGCTCAGGGAGCTCAACGTACAGGGGCGGCAAAGAGCTGCTCTGGCAGCTCGGGGCGGGCGGGTAGAAAGGTTTACGCTTCGTCCCTTCGCTCGCTGCGGCCTTGCTGCACGAGCGTTTTGAGCATCTTGAAAGAAACCTACCAATGATCCTGCGTTCTTTTCTGGTCCTTTCATGCCGTGCGCTTGAGTCGCGTCTCCTCTTAGTCACGGATCGTCAACAGACGAAGGGCAGGCCGCTGATCTCCGTCCTTGCCCAAGCGTTGAAGGCCGGGAGGACTGCCATTCAACTACGAGAGCGCGACCTCTGCGCGAAGGATCTTCTCGCTCTTGCACGATGAGATTCAGCAGCTCACAGAGCCTCGTCGAGGCCAGCTCGTGATCAATGACCGCCTCGACGTGGCGCTGTCGATCGACGAGAGCCGGCGTGCATCTGCGCAGCAACAGCCTGCCTGCCGGTCGTTGCCCGCAGGCTGCTCGGCCCACGCCGGCTGCTCGGTGCGTCGGCGCATTCAGTGGCGGAAGCGGTGCAAGCCGAAGCAAGCGGGGCGGACTATGTCGTGTTCGGCCCGATGTACGACACGCCGTCCAAACGAATGTTCGGGCCTCCGCTCGGGTTGCCGACTTTGGAAGAGGCTGCGCAAGCCGTTCGGGTGCCGATCTTTGCCATCGGCGGCGTGACGGCTGCGTCGCGCAAGAGAACTGCGCCGCGCGGGCGCGTTTGGCGTCGCTGTGATCACGGCTGTCCTCTGCGCAGACGATGTCGAAGCCGCGACCACAGCGCTGCTCGACGCGGTGACTGCGGCCGTGTGATCGTGTCGTATCGGCCGCATTCTGCGTGCCGGAATCGGTCGTCTAGTTGACCGTAAAAATAACGAGTGTTAAAATCCGCTCAAGACTTGGACTTTGCGATCTAGCAGGATTTGTCGCTTGTCCCAGGTGGTTCCATGGCCGATGCGAAAGGAAGCCCAAGCCGCCTACGGTCCCTCCGAGATTCCGTGAAGCACATCACCAAGCGGTTGTCAGAGGGAGATCCAGACGTGATTCATCGTAACGACGAACAAGCGAGAGAGATCGAAAAGCTTCGCGTACAGATTCAGTCGATGGAAGAAGAGATCCGTCGGCTGTACCAATCACGTTACCAGCTCGATCAGGCCAACAAGCAAAACGAAAAACTGGTCAGCGACCCTCCAGGAAGCCAAGGCGCAAATCGAAGCGCTGCGTGCCGAGGTCGAAAAACTGACCGCTCCTCCTTCAACGTACGCCATCTTTTCAAGCCTCAACCAGGATGGGACGGGCAACGTCTACGTGTCGGGACGCAAAATGAAGGTGAGCTTGCACCCGTCCTTGATGGGCAAAGGCTTGCGGAAGGGACAGGAAGTCATTTTGAATGAAGCCTTGAACGTGATCGAGGCGCGTGGATTCGACGTCCAAGGTGAAGTCGTCCGGTTGAAGGATTTGCTGGAAGGCAACCGCGCGCTGGTGACTCTGCACTTCGACGAAGAAAAAGTCGCCGAATTGGGCGACCCGCTGTTGGCTGAGCGGCTGAGCGTCGGCGATCATCTTCTCTTCGATCCGCGCTCAGGCTGCGTCATCGAAAAGCTGCCGAAGTCAGAAGCCGAAGAATTGGTGTTGGAGGAAGTGCCGGACGTCGATTATGCGAATATCGGCGGGCTCCAGCACGAACTGGAGCAGGTTCGCGACGCCGTCGAGCTTCCGTTCCTCCATCCTCACCTCTTTGCCGAGTACCAACTCAGTGCGCCGAAAGGCGTATTGCTGTATGGACCTCCCGGCTGCGGCAAAACGCTCATTGCCAAGGCTGTGGCGAACAGCATTGCGAAGAAGCTCGGGCACCTCACCGGGAAGGAAGTCCGGAGCTATTTCCTTCACGTCAAAGGACCGGAGCTCCTCAATAAGTATGTCGGCGAATCGGAACGGCAGGTTCGCGAGGTCTTCAAGAAGGCCAAGGAGCGTGCCGCGGACGGTAATCCGGTCATCGTCTTTTTCGACGAGATGGATGCGCTGTTCCGCACCAGGGGAACCGGCATTTCGTCCGATATTGAATCCACGATCGTCCCGCAGTTCCTCTCCGAGATCGACGGCGTCGAGCGCCTGCGTAACGTGATCGTGATTGGCGCAAGCAATCGCCAGGATCTCATCGACCCGGCGGTGTTGCGAGCGGGTCGGTTGGATGTGAAGGTGAAGGTGGGACGCCCTGATGCGGTGGCTGCCAAGGACATTTTCTCGAAATACGTGGGGACGAGCCTACCCTTCGATGAGGAAGAGTTGAAGCGTCACGGAGGCGATGCCAAGGCCTTGGTCGAACATTTGACCGACCTGACGGTGGGAGCCATGTATGCGACCTCCGAAGAAAACAAATTTATCGAAGTGACCTACGCCAACGGCGAGAAGGAAATTCTTTATTTCAAGGATTTTGCGAGCGGCGCGTTGATTGAAGGCATCGTGTCGCGCGCCAAGAAGTACGCGGTCAAGCGCGCTCTGGCCCAGGAAGGACGCGGCCTTCGATCGGACGACCTGATCCGGGCGATTCGCGAAGAGTTCAAAGAGCACGAAGATCTGCCCAATACGACCAACCCCGATGACTGGGCGAGAGTGGCCGGCAAGAAAGGCGAGAAGATCGTGCATATCAGGACGATCAGCGGCGGCCCGGCCGAGTCCCGTCAGATCGAAACCATCACCACCGGCCACTATCTCTAGACCCCCATGCGGGACTCCACACCCCCGACGACCCCTCGCGTGCTGGGAACGGAAACGGAATTCGGCATCGCCTCACGGGATGCCTCTGCCGTGGATCCGATTTCAAATTCGCTCGCGGTCATCGGACATTACCCCGGCATTTCAGTTCCTCATGCGGTTTGGGATTATGAGAACGAGAACCCGCTGCTCGACGCCAGAGGCTTTGAAGTGGAGGGCGAACGGGAACGGCCGAATCCCGATTACAATCGGCAATTGAACAAGGTGCTCGCCAACGGCGGCCGATTGTATGTCGATGGCGCGCATCCGGAATACTCCACGCCGGAATGCACGAACCCTCGCGAAGTGGTGGCGTACGAGCGCATCAGCGAGCGGATCCTCGGTCAATGCCTCGACAACATGGCGCGGCTCAGAGGCCGCGACCAATTCGTGCTGTACAAGAACAATTCCGACGGCAAGGGGAACAGTTACGGCTATCATGAAAACTATATGCTGTCGCGGTCGGTGCCGTTCGAACGGATCGTGAAAACGTTGGCTCCCTTCTTCGTCACCCGACTGATCTACGCGGGCGCCGGCAAGGTCGGCGCAGAAAACCAAACGAATTTCACCGAATTCCAGATTTCTCAGCGCGCCGATTTCTTCGAATGTCTGGTCGACCTGAATACCATGGTCAAGCGGCCGATCGTCAACTCGCGAGACGAGCCGCATGCCGACTATGGCAAGTATCGCCGGCTTCACGTCATTGTCGGCGATGCGAACATGGCGGAGCTGTCGACCTATCTCAAGGTTGGGACCCTGGGAATCGTCTTGGATCTTCTCGAGGCCGGCGTGGACGTCCCTGATATCGAACTGGACGATCCTGTCATGGGCATCAAGCACGTCTCGCGGGATTTGACGATGCAGGGGACGTTAAAATTGACGGACGGCCGGTCGACGACCGCCGTGGAAATCCAGCGCGCCTATCTCAAAGCGGCCATGGATTTCTATGCCTGTCATGAGTTGGATCAGGTCACCAAAGACGTCCTTGTCAGGTGGGAAGACGTATTGGACAAGCTGGAACGGGATCCACGGTCGCTGGCCGGAGAGCTCGATTGGGCCGCCAAGCGGCACATGATCGAGTCGTATATGGACCGTAAGGGATGCGGGTGGGACGATCCACGCGTGCGCCTCATGGATTTGCAGTATCATGACATCCGGCCTGACAAAGGACTCTACTACACGCTGGAGCGGAGCCATCTGATCGAGCGGGTGGTGCAGGACGTCGAAGTCATCCGCGCCGAATTCACACCGCCCTCGGGTACCCGCGCCTACTTCCGGGGACGGTGTATCGGCAAGTTTTCGAAATCCATCTATGGCGCCAGCTGGACGTCAGTGCTCTTCGATGTGGGAAATACCACGATCAAGAAGGTGCCTCTGATGGATCCCTTGCGGGGCACGGAATCCCTGACAGCCGAATTGCTCGACCAATCGGATACGGCGGAGGCATTGCTCTCCAAGCTGAAAGCATAATGAAGCTCCCCTTCCTTCCCAACCACGACGACGCGAGCTTTTTCGATTTCCTGACCAGGCAGCATCCCGAACTGACGCCGGGAGGACGCCGGTCGCCTGAACAGCCGCTCGCACTCCATGAGCCCCCGCGGTCGGTGAGCCCTGTGACGGTACCCCAGGCGACGACCGTGTTGGCGGTCAAGTACCCAACAGGGCGTCGTCATCGCCGGGGACCGCCGCGCAACGGAGGGATTTCAGATCGCGGAACGCCGGATCGAAAAAGTCTTCAAGATCGACGACTACTCGGCCATGGCCATCGCGGGTGCCGCCGGGCCGTGCATCGAGATGGCGAAACTGTTCCAAACGGAGCTCGAGCATTACGAGAAACTGGAAGGCATGCAACTGTCCTGTGAAGGGAAGGCCAACAAGCTTGGGCAGATGGTCAAGGCCAATCTGCCGATGGTCTTCCAAGGACTGGTCGTGATGCCGCTCTATGTCGGGTACGATCTCAAGCGTGGCGAGGGACGCATCTTCAAATATGATCTGGCGGGCGGGCGCTACGAAGAGTCGGACTACCATGCGATCGGGTCCGGCGGAAAGGATGCCCGCAACACGATGCGCGAGCATTTCAAGAAGGCCATGACGGAACCGGACGCCCTCAAGTTGGCGCTTCTCGCCCTATACAATGCGGCGGACGACGACGTCGGGACGGGTGGGCCGGATTTGATCCGGGGGATCTATCCCACCGCCAAGATCGTCAACGACCAGGGGATTACCGACGTGTCAGAGTCCCAGATCCGAAGCGTGTACGACGAAATGCTGGCGACGCGCAGCGCGAAGGAGCGATAAATATGCCGATGCCCTACTACGTCTCGCCCGAGCAGATGATGCAGGACAAGGCGGAGTATGCCAAAAAAGGCATCGCCAAGGGCCGTTCGATCATCGCCATGGAATATGTGAACGGCATCCTGCTCGCGGCGGAGAACCCGAGCGCGAGTCTGCACAAGATTTCTGAAATTTATGACAACATCGCCTTCGCCGGCGCCGGGAAATACAGCGAATTCGAAAATTTGCGCAAAGCCGGGATCAGGCATGCGGACCTCAAGGGTTTCATGTACAGCCGTGAGGACGTCACGGCCCGCTCGCTGGCAAACGGGTACTCGCAAAGCCTCGGGACGATCTTCAGTCAGGAGATGAAGCCACTGGAAGTGGAGATTCTCGTGGTCCAGATCGGACACAACGGACATTCCAACGAGATGTACCGGATCTCCTTCGACGGCAGCATCATCGATGAGAAGCAGTTTGCCGTCATCGGCGGAAAATCCGAGGCCGTGCAGGCGGCGCTCAAGGAAAAAGTGCCAGCCCTGCCGCCTGATCTCAAGACGGCGCTGAATCTCTCCATCCTCGCGCTTGAGCAGACGGGCAACCAGAAACTGTCGCTCGAGACGTTGGAAGTGGCCGTGCTGGATCGCACGCGAGACAACCGTAAATTCCGCCGGTACACCCCCGCCGAAACGAAGCAGTTCCTGGCGTAATCGTTCCCGCCTGCCGAATCTTTCCGCATCTGTTGAAGATGGGCGGGAGGCCGTGTATTCTGTCTTGAGCCGCTTATGCCATCTTCCGGTCCAATGAAGCAACGGATCTTCGGTCTTGAGAATGAGTATGGTCTCATTTTCTCACCGAACGGGCGGATTTATCTGCCGATGGAGAAGGTGCTCGGCTATATCTTCGAGGGCCTGATTCCCAACAGCTGGCCGTCCAATGCGTTCCTTGTGAACGGCGCGCGTTTCTACCAGGACACCGGCTGCCATCCGGAGTATTCCACCCCTGAATGCGACAACATTCTCGATCTCGTCGTCCATGACAAGGCCGGCGAGCGCCTGCTGGAGGCCTGTTTGCCGGCGGCAGAAGAACGGCTGCGCGAAGAGGGGCTTTCCGGAGAAATCTACATTTTCAAGAACAACACGGATTCTCTCGGCAACACCTATGGGTGTCATGAAAATTTCCTCATGCGCCGAGACGTGGATTTCTGGAAAGTGACCGAGCAGCTCATTCCCTTTTTTGTGACCCGGCAGATCTACAGCGGCGCCGGGAAAGTGCTGAAGGTTTCCGGCAAGCCCCAGTTTTTCATTTCCCAGCGGGCGCAACATATCCACGAAAAAACCTCGTCATCGACCACGTCCTCCCGCAGTATCATCAACACGCGCGATGAGCCGCACGCGGATGCGGAACGCTACCGGCGCCTGCACATCATCGTCGGGGATTCCAACATGTCGGAACTGGTCACCTACCTCAAGGTGGGAACCGCGACGCTCGTGCTCTCGATGATCGAGGAAGGATTTTCCGTGCACGGCATGGAACTGGAAGATCCCGTCAAGGCGATCCGCGAGATCTCCCGCGACCCGACGGTGAAACGGAAAGTCAAACTCGATGATGGCCGTCAGATGACGGCGGTCGAGATCCAACGCGTGTATCTCGAGCGGGCTCATGACTACCTGGCGCAGCAGGATCACGATCCCATTTTGGACGATGTCTGGAAGCGGTGGGCGATGATTCTGGACAAGCTCGAAGATGATCCCATGCAATTGGTGCGTGAAATCGATTGGATCACGAAACGGCATCTAATCCAGTCATATGTCGACAGAAAGGGCTGCAGCTGGGACGATCCCCGGGTATTCCTGCTGGATCTGCAGTTCCATGACGTCAAACGCACGAGAGGGCTTTACTATCTCATGGAATCGCGTGGATTGGTCGAGCGGGTGGTCGAAGAGGACGCCGTGCAGCGGGCCATGTCCACGCCGCCGCAGACAACGAGGGCAAAGGTGCGCGGCGACTTCATTAGATTTGCCCGGGCGAAGAATCGGTCCTACACAGTGGATTGGACCTATTTGAAGCTGAACGGCTACTGGGAAGAAACGATCCTGTGCATGGATCCGTTCAGTGCGGTCAATCGACGGGTCGATGAATTGGTGTCGCAAGTGTCCGGCCTGCGGTTTTACCGGTGATGAAGCTGTTGAACAAAGCCCGCCAGTCGGTCGTTCTCACCCGCCCGCCAAGACGGCTCAGCGTACGGCGCGATTTACGCCCGTCTCTGGTCGCTGCGGCTTGCTGGCGGCGTTTTTGATCCGCTCGATAAGACTGTCGAAAAGCACGTCACTCCGGATTTGATTGCACACCGTGTCCGTGAGTCGCTTCCGCGTCGATAGGTTCGAGGGTATCCAGATGCTCAGTTCCCGCGTTGAAACAGGTCGGTCAACGGGTTTCCCGGCTGGACCGGATGCTGATCATGACGATCGTGCTGCTGACCAGCGTGTTTCCAGTCGAACTGTTTCCGAATGCACCGCCGTCGCCCAAGGGCATCGACGGGCAATACAGCGGCCGGCAAGGACAGGTCGTGCTGGTGAAAGTCGCGGTCGGCGAAGAGGCCACTGATGTCAAAGGAACCTTTCTCGACCGGACCATTCCGTTTTTCCGAGAAATGAGAATTGGCGAGCGAGCCGGCTATTTGGGTTTGGTCGGCATCGATATGCAGGATGCCCCCGGCACCTATGAGCTCGCCGTCACCGTGAAGTACGGCGAGAAGGTACAGACGCCTCAGCTACCAAGTGCTGGTGACCAAAGAAAAATTCGCGGTCGAGCATTTGAAATTGCCCAAGGACAAAGTGGATCTGGACGATAAGACTCTGACCCGCTGGAAGTCCGAGCAGGAGCAGGTTCGCCGGGCCCTGGCGGACAATTCGGCATTGCGCCTGTGGCAAAGCGGTTTTGTGGAGCCGGTGAACGGGAAGCGCACGGGTATTTTCGGCAGTGTCCGGATCATGAACGGCCAGCCGCGGAACCCCCACAATGGCGAGGATATCGGCGCCCCGCTGGGAGCTGATGTGGCGGCGACCAACGATGGCGTCGTGCGCCTCATCGTCAACCATGTGTTTTCAGGCCGGGGTGTATTCGTCGATCATGGATTGGGTTTCTATAGCATGTACTTCCACCTGTCTGAGATTCTCGTGAAAGAGGGAGATCTCGTACAGGCGGGGCAAATCATCGGCAAGGTCGGGGCCACCGGCCGTGCCACAGGCCCGCACTTGCACTGGGGCGTGAAACTCAACGGCGCCCGCGTGAACCCCTACGCGCTGCTTCAGCTTCCCTTTCCGAACGGATCTCTACCAGGCGCAACCTCGGTGGCTCCCCCGTCTTCCTCCGGCATCGCTCCCGAAGCGCTTCCAGTCAAAGAGTAGCCTGCCGGTGAGGACCGGATGTGCACGCCGGATCCTCTACATGTCTACAAACCCGATCACACAGCTCAACGAGATACGATTTCTCTTGGGTTTGCAGCAGGGAGTGCTATGCTGCTAATCGCGGCATTGTTCCACGGGAATCGACATGGGACTCACTGCAGAGAGCGCGGGTTATCTCATAGGAATCCTGGCGCTGCTGGGATTGTGGCTCTTCCATCAGATGCAAGTTCGATCGGGACGGATCCAAGCCGTTGATGTGTTTGACCGCTCGGTTGTCCGGTTCTATGTGTACGTCTCTCCCGATGACCGCCCATTGTGCGCCGTCTGTGCTGCAGCGCAGGGACGGGCATTTCTGCCGTCGCAGGTAGGGAAGAACGGGTTTTCACCGCTTGACGAAACCTGCCGCGGAACGGTGCCTTGCCAGGGATACTTGATCGGATTGTACGGCGGGTGGATGGAAGCCAGACAGGTGGTTGCCCGGCTGCAGCAAGCGCCCAAAAGGAGCCGTGTTCAGCTATCGCTCGAAGAAGTATGCGCGCTCGCAAAAGGCAAATGGGACCAGAGTGTCAGTGCCGACACCGATCGAATCAACATGCATCTGCTGGAAGGGCTGGGATTCGGGAAGTCGGACATTCCGGCGTCAATAGAGGGACTTCGATATGTGGTCGATCGCGCTCGAGACCCCCGGCATCTTCACTTCGTCGTTCCTGCCTATCTCCGTCTCATTGACCTGCTGCTCAAAGCCGGTCATGAAGACGAAGCACGTCAAGTCATTGAACAGGTGGAACAACGCTTTCCTCCGGACCGCCATGACGTCTACACCGCGACATTTGCCCAACGGAAGATTTTGGAACAGATGAAATCGCTGCTCTGGAAAACGCAATCCTTCAAGGTCTCTGCCTAGACAGCCCCTCGTGCCGAACGGACTCTCTTCTTTAATAGTGCGATTCGATGCTTGACGGTGTCTTGTTGAGCACCGTTCCTGCGGCGCGGGAAAGCACCGCGTCGTGCCGGTGGTCCAACGAATAGATGCGGAATTGGATCAGCCGCGTCGGCAGCAAGTCGAGGAACTCTTCGAGGGGCTCAGTAGAAACGGTGCGGGTTCCGGGGTCGTATACGTACAGAGGATTGCCTCGCTGGTCCTTGGGGTCGGGGCGTGGGTCGAGCGGCGCCATATCGACACGAAACTCTACGCTATGAAGGTGCCGCGGCAGTTCCTTTCGAATCTGTTTTTCGAAATGCAGATGGCTGGGGAAGTCCATTCCCCGTTCCTGGCCTTTTTCTTTCAACACCGTGCTGTACGCCATCTTCCACTTCACGTCGCGGCCTAAAATGCGTGCCCATTCCTCGCCGAGACGCCGTTCGGCGCTGTGGCGGGATGTTTTCCACCCGCGTACTGTTTCGAGCAAAGAGGAATCCGTCAGCGTCAGATATGCATCCATCTTCTTGCGCGGATCGTACGGGAACAGCAGCTTCATCGTGTCCCCAAAAATGTCCCGGAGATGGATGTCGATGGCTCTTGTCGTCCGGTGAAAGTACACGTTCGAGTAGAGGTACATTCTGGTATTGAGGAACATTTGCAGCGCCGGAAGTCCCGTCTTGTGAATCGTAAACCCTTTGTCCGTCACAATGGTGTAATGAATGAGCCGGGTCAAATCGACCGGACCGACGGCGACTCCGCACATATAGGAATCCCGGAGAACGTAATCCAGATTATCGGCCGTATAACTTCCCGAAATCACGGGCTGCAGCATGTTCAGCCAGCGGGGCAGACGTGAGTTATCCTTGCCCTTTTCCTTCAAAATGACATGAGCGATGTGATCGGGGCTGAGTTCTTCGCCCTTGGCAAACGGCCCGGATGGGCTGCGGCGAATCTTTCTGATGATCGGGCCCAGATGATCCCGGATGATCAACTGCCCTAGTTTCTCGTGGCTCGCGTGAAGGGCATGCAGGTAATTGT
Organism: uncultured Nitrospiraceae bacterium; assembly: GCA_963794505.1. GTDB lineage: Bacteria > Nitrospirota > Nitrospiria > Nitrospirales > Nitrospiraceae > Nitrospira_C. The sequence continues at coordinate 35,879 of CAWCEG010000065.1, read as the reverse complement.
CGTCGAAGAAGTGGCAGAAGGGGCCGTGCCCGATGTCGTGGACGAGCGCGGTCACACGGAGAAATTCCTCGACATAGTTGGCGGAAGGGACATCGGGTGTGCTTTTTCTCAGGAACGGATAGAGATGGCGCGCAAACCGGCCGGCCACGTGCATGGTGCCGATGGAATGGACGAAGCGGGTATGCTCCGCGGAGGGATACACCCAGCGCGCGCTCTGGAGTTGATAAATATGACGCAGGCGCTGCATCCAGGGGGAATCGATGAGGTCTTTTTCGGTTTGTTCGTGCGGATCTGCGTGGCTCGATGGCACGGTGAAGGAGACATACTTGTGAATCGGATCAGCGATCAGAGCCGAGCCATCGTAGGGAGCGTGGGGTTGGCTGGTAGGCTCCTTTCGTGCCATGGGCGCGGCAACATCTTAGCGTAGGGGGTCGGCGGGCGGCAATGGCTTCGCCTGGCGCGCTGGTGACCGGTGTCGATGCTTCGTAATCAGATACAAGGCGAGCGGGTACGCCACAATACCCGCCACCAGACTGAGCACGATGCCGCCCACTGCGAAGGGGACGGCATAGGGCATGACCTGTTCATAGACGGCGCGGAAGCCCAGTTCGTTCCAGTCGAATGAAGGTCGGTCGGACCGTCCGAGAATGACGGCGCCAATCCAATAGGTGGCGCCGAGGACGGGAACCAGCGTCCAGGGATTGTTGATGAACGCCCCTGCAAGCAATGCCACAAAATTCAACCGGAAAGCCCAGGTGCAAATGCCCACCAGGACCATGTGAAAGCCGTACAAGGGGCAGAACGCGATCGCGGCACCCACTGCAAAAGCGAGCGCGGTGCGCTGGGGCGATTCCTCGAGATGGAGCACCTGTTTCAGCAGCGATCGAAAAGAGGCCATGAAATTGGGTTTACATTATGGCCGCGACCGGAAATGCTCGTAACTGACAAAAGGCAACGGTTGCCGTCGACCGCTTGACATGATCATGTGGAGACCTCGGCCGGAGGCCACCATCCTGCCGACTCGCGTGACGCGGATACGATTTGCCCTCGCTGCCCGTTCGAAACGAGCGGATTGGCGCGACGGGACCGTGAACAGAAGTTCATAGTCTTCTCCGCCGGCCAACGCAAGCATCACCGGATCCTGCTTCACGTTGAGGGCATAGGCGCGACAGGCCGGAGAGATCGGGAGGATCGAAAGATCGAGATCGACCCCCACGTGGCTTTCCTCGCAGAGGTGTCGAAGATCGCCGGAAAGCCCGTCGGATATATCGATGGCCGAAGTGGCCCAACGCCCTCTTGCCAGCCAGCGCCCTTCTCGAATGCGCGCAGTCGGCCGCAGGTGTCGGGCCAACAAGAACCGTCGATGGCGAGAGGGAAGAGGGCGTCGTTTTCTTCGAGGACTGGTCTGTAAGAGCTGGAGCCCCGCTCGAGAGTCCCCCAAGGTGCCGGTCACGTACAGGTCGTCGCCTGCCCTGGAACCCCTTCGGAGCAGGACATCGCGTGGCGGTGCGGAGCCGACGAGCGTGATGTTGAGGAACCAGCCTGTCGCCGATGCCGAGATATCGCCGCCGATCAGTCTGACACGATGGGGTCGGCAGGCGGCCATCAGGCCACGGTACATCTCTTCGATCTGCACTCTCGAGGCGGATTGAGGCATGGCGAGCGAGACCAGGATATATTCAGGGGTTCCCCCCATGGCCGCAATGTCGCTCAAATTGGCCGTCGCGGCACGAAACCCGACGTCGGCAAAGGTAGCGGTCGCAAGGTCAAAATGTATCCCTTCCGCCAGCAGATCGGTAGTGAACAAGTGGCTGCGACGATGTTCCCAGGCGATGACGGCGGCATCGTCGCCGATCCCCCGGAGGACCCCAGGGCCGTCGCTTCGATAGCGTCGCTGAAGAACGCGGATCAGGTCAAATTCGTTGATCGTGGAGATGGCCTTACGGCGAGGCCGAGATGCCATGCTACCGGAGGAGATGAGTGGCATGGAGGCGGGCTGGATGTGCGTGGGCTGTCCGGTCGGCCCGCCTCGATTTGTCGATCCGAGTAGTCGGTATCGTGGGCTCCTGCGGCGCTTGAGGCTTGCCGGTCTTCTTCTTGGTCGCCTGTCTGCGCCGCAAGGCCACTCTCATGACATCGTCCATCGTATCGGCAAATACGAGTTGAATGCCTTTTAAAATGTGTTTCGGGATTTCGTCCAGATCTTTCTTGTTGCGTTTAGGCAAAATCACCGTGGTGAGCTTGGCCCGTTTCGCGGCCAGAATTTTTTCCTTCAAGCCGCCGATCGGAAGCACCCGCCCGCGCAGCGTGATTTCTCCGGTCATGGCGAGATCCCGGCGTGCCGGCACCTGTGCCAACGCCGATGCGATCGCGGTGGCCATCGTAATCCCAGCCGACGGTCCGTCTTTGGGGATCGCGCCGGCCGGTACATGGATGTGCAAGTCCTGCTTGGTAAACATGTCGGGGTTGATGCCCAGAGATTTTTCCCGCGACCGCACATAGCTCAAGGCGGCTTGCGCCGATTCTTTCATGACGTCGCCCAGGTGTCCGGTCAAGGTCAATGCGCCTTTACCCTTCATCACCGTGGCTTCGATATAGAGGACGTCGCCGCCCGACTCGGTCCAGGCCAATCCCGTCGCGACACCGATCTCGTCCTTTTCGAGTTCGGATTCCGGGACAAACTTGGGGACACCCAGATACTTGTGGAGATTTCCGGCATTGACCGGAAACCCCAGTCCTTTGCCTTCGGCCACTTTCTTGGCCACTTTCCGCATGACATTGGCGATTTCGCGTTCGAGATTCCGGACGCCGGCTTCTCGCGTGTAATGCATGATGATTTGGCGGATCGCCGCTTCGGCGATCTTGACGTGTTTTTCGGTGATGCCGTGCTCGTTGAGCTGCCGAGGGATGAGGTAGCGCTGCGCGATGCCGAGTTTTTCTTCCTCCGTGTAGCCGGGAATCTCGATGATCTCCATGCGGTCGCGCAAGGCGGGTAGAATCGGGTCGATCAAGTTCGCGGTGGTGATGAACATCACCTCGGAGAGGTCGAACGGAACGCCCAGGTAATGATCGGTAAAGGTGTTGTTCTGCTCTGGATCGAGCACCTCGAGAAGGGCGGCCGAAGGATCGCCCCGAAAGTCCATCCCCACTTTGTCGATTTCGTCCAGCATGAACACAGGATTGCTGGTGCCGGCCTGTTTCATGCCTTGAATCATGCGCCCGGGCAGCGCACCGACGTAGGTCCGCCGATGGCCGCGGATCTCCGCCTCGTCGCGCACTCCACCAAGACTAATGCGGACGAACTCGCGGCCGAGCGCGCGGGCGATCGACTTGCCGAGCGACGTCTTGCCGACGCCGGGAGGGCCGACAAAGCACAGAATGGGGCCCTTCATCTTCTCTTTGAGCTTCCGGACGGCGAGATATTCCAGAATGCGTTCCTTAACCTTTTCCAAGTCGTAGTGATCTTCGTTCAAGACTTTGTTCGCCGCCTTGAGGTCCAGATTGTCCTTTGATTTCTTGGACCACGGAAGTTCGACCATCCACTCGAGGTACGTGCGGACGGTGGCAGATTCCGCCGTGTCGGGGTGCATTTTCTCCAGCCGTTTGAGCTGTTTTTCCGTTTCCTTCAATACTTTCTCGGGCATCTTGGCGTCCTTGACGCGCTTGCGGAATTCCGCGACTTCCTCCGCCCGTTCATCCAGTTCGCCAAGCTCTTTCTGGATGGCCTTCAGTTGCTCGCGCAAGAAGTACTCCCGTTGGGTCTTGTCCATCTCGCCCTTGGCTTGGGCCTGGATCTTCTGCTGCATCGACAGAACTTCGATCTCCTTCGCGAGGATCTCGCTGATTTGCCTGAGGCGTTTGAGGGGGTCGGTGACCTCCAGGACCGACTGCGTCACTTCGACCTTGAGGCCGAGGTTCGAGGCGATCATGTCGGCAAGGCGGCCGGGATCTTCCAGATTTTCAATGACGACCATCACGTCCGGAATCAGGACCTTCCCCAGACTGACGATCCGTTCAATCTGTTCCTTCACCGTGCGCATAACGGCTTCGCTCTCGAGAGTCGAAGTCGGGACCTTGGCTTCGGTGATCTTGTCGATCCGCACGGAATAGTACGGCTCGGTCTGGATGTATCCCGAGATCTTGGCTTTTGAGAGACCTTGGACCAGGATCTTGATCCGCTCGTCCGGCAGCTTGAGCATCCGCATGATGATGCCCACTGTGCCGATCGAATGAATGTCATCGGGAGCGGGATTTTCGACGTCGAGCGCCTTCTGAGTTGCCAGAAAGATCATGCGGTTGCCGGCAAGCGCCGCTTCTATCGCCTTGATCGACATCTCTCGCCCGACGAACAAGGGGAGCACCATGTACGGAAACACCACGATGTCGCGGACCGGAAGCAGCGGCAGCTGGTCTGGAATCTCGACGTTCTGTGGAGGCGTCAGGTCTTGCTCGATCGATTCGCTCATCGGCGTCTCACGATCTTCGGTGAATCGTTCTTCGGCAAAGAACGGATGCGATGGTCAGACTCTGCTGGTGCGGCGCTGCTCTCCGGCCGACTCTGTGCGGCTTCGAAGGTATTCGGCGAAATCGGAGCCTAATGACGGGTTTTTCAAGGCGAACTCGACTGTTGCAATGAGAAAGCCCAGCTTGTCGCCCGCGTCGTAGCGATTGCCCTTCACCTCGAGCGCATACATAGGCGAATGCTTGGCCAATTCTCTGAGCGCATCCGTCAGTTGGATTTCCCCGTTCTTCCCCGGTTTGGTCTTCCGAAGAATCGGGAAAATATCCGGAGGCAAAACGTAGCGGCCGATGACGGCCAGATTCGAGGGCGCATCGGATGGTGCCGGCTTTTCCACCAAATCCGTCACTTTGTAGAGACCGTCGGACAGTCGATCCGGCGAAATGATCCCGTAACGGTTGACTTCTTGATGCGGTACTTCCTGAATGCCCAAGACGGCGCCGTGCCGCTTCTTATATACGTGGATCAATTGTGCCAGCGCGGGAACCGACGCATCGATGATTTCGTCGCCCAACATGACTGCAAAGGGTTCGTCGCCGATCAAATGCTGAGCGCAGAGCACGGCATGTCCGAGGCCCAACGCCTCGGACTGTCGCACGTAACAGAAATTGGCCAGATTGGAAATGTGCCGGATTTGACTGAGAAGTTGGCCTTTGCCGTTGCCCTTGAGATTTTCTTCCAGCTCGACCGAACGATCGAAATGGTCTTCGATGGCGCGCTTGCCGCGGCCGGTGATCACGATGATGTCCTCGATGCCGGAGGCGACGGCCTCTTCAACCGCATATTGAATCAGCGGCTTGTCGACCAACGGAAGCATTTCCTTCGGAGACGCTTTGGTCGCGGGCAGAAATCTGGTGCCGAGACCGGCGGCTGGAAGAATGGCTTTACGAACGTCGGCTCGAGACATAGGGCGATAGTATGTGATGGGGTAGGTGATGTCAAGGAATCGCCAATCAGCTCGAGGGTTACGTTGCAGCGGAGTTTCGGGCCAGATCCGCTTTACATTGAAATACTTGCCCCATATAATCCGAGCGTTTTTCACACGGGTTCATGGCTGATGCTGCAACGCCGCATGCGTAGGCATCTCACGTCAGCAACCTTCCTTGCTGCTGTCATCGACGGCTTCGGATGCTCGGCGACAGGGCCCAGGTGAAGGGCGTCATGTCTCCACTGATCGAGGCATTGAGATGGAAGCTGTATTCTCTGTGGTTCGTTCGGGAGCCTGGTGCGAGTGAGAGAGTTGTCCTTCGTGCAACGCACTCGCTGGTTGCTGGTGGTGCTCGGCCTGGTCCTCCTGGCGGCGGGTGCGGTGGAGGCGCCGGCCCAGGCCCCGACAGCCAAGGTCGCCTCGATCGATATTCGGGGTAATCAGAAAATTGAGCTTCCCGCCATTCAAGGTCGATTGACCTTGAAACCGGGCGATCCCTACTCCTCCGAGAACGTGCGGGGGCAGATCAAAATCCTCTATGACACCGGATACTTTGAGGACGTACAGGTGGAGACCGAGTCGACTCCGGAGGGTATCGCGCTGGTTTTCGTGGTCCGCGAGAAACCCTTTATCACCGAAATTGTCTTCGATGGCAATGAGGAATTGAGCGACGACAAGCTGAAGGAGAAAATCACGATCAAGAGCCAGGCGTTTTTGGATCAGCAGCAGGCGAAGGAAAGCGCTGAAAAAATCCGCCTTGCCTATCAGGAGGATGGCTATTTCAGCGCCCAGGTCATCCCGATCGTCCAGACGTTGGATGAAGATCGTAAGCGGCTCACCTTTTTCATCAAAGAAGGCGAGAAGGCCAAGGTCAAGACGGTGAATTTTGAGGGGATGCGGGCCGCCGCCAAGTCCGAGATATTCAAGGTCACTGCGACTCGCGAATGGGTGCCCTGGTATGGCTTGTTTACCCAGTTGAAGCTGCCCTCGTTCCTGTCCGATGCCGGCGTTCTCAAACGCGAGGAAATGAACAATGACGTCGAGCGAATCAGGGAAGTGCTGCTCAACAAAGGATATCTGAATGCGCAGGTGGGCTTACCCTCCGTGGAGCTGAGCGAGGATAAGAAATGGTTCGTCGTGACGTATGCCGTGGTCGAGGGAGAGCCGTTCACTGTGGCTGAGATCGGATTCCGGGGCAATACCGTCTTCGAAGACCCCGAGCTACGCGACAAAATGAAGATCAAGCCAGGAGAAATTTTTCAACGGCAGAAGATCCGCGATGAAATCAGCCGTCTGACCGATCAGTACGGCAGCAAGGGCTACGCGTTTGCGGAAATCATCCCCAACGTCAATCCGAATGCCGAAGAACGCACCGCGACCATCATTCTCAACATCAGAGAAGGCGAGATGATGCGCATTCGGCAGATCAATATCCATGGCAACGACAAGACCAAAGACAACGTCATCCGACGGGAGGTGCGCGTGGACGAGCAGGACGTCATCGACACGCCGTCGCTCAAGCGGAGCTTCCAGCGCCTCAACAACCTCAACTTCTTCGAGACCGTCGAAATCCTGCCGCAGCAGGTGGACGTGGACAAGGTAGACTTGAACGTCCGCGTGAAAGAAAAGCCCACGGGACAGTTCAGCATCGGCGGCGGATTCAGCACCTTGGACAAACTGGTGGCCATCGCCGATATCACCGAAGGCAATCTCGGGGGGAACGGATGGATGGGCCGGATTCGCGGGCAGCTCGGCCAGCAGCGTACTCTGGGCTTGATCACGTTTCGAAATCCGTACTTGAACGACTCGCTGACCTCCATGCAGCTGGACGTCTACCGCAGCATGACGAACTACATTACCTACTTCGAAGAGAAATCGGGCGCGAGCATCACCTTCGGCCGCTGGCTTTCCGAATATGTGACGGGAAGCATCAGCTTCGTCGCCGAAGAATTGAATTTCAGCGATCCGACGATCGATGCGCCCGAGATCATCACGACGCAATTGGGGAGGCAAACAACGACCGGATTCCGGACGACCTTGGCCCGCGATACGCGGGATTACTTTCTCGATCCCCGAAGCGGCCTACGGACCGCCGTCGGTTTCGACTTCGGGACGCCTTATTTGGGAGGCACGAACAACTTCTACAAATATTACCTTGATGCGATCAAATATACGCCGCTGCCCTTCGATACGAGATTCTCGATCCATGCCCGTTATGGCGTAGCGGACGGAATAAAGGGGAAACCCATTCCCTTGACAGAGCGGTTCTTTGTCGGCGGCATCAACACGATGCGCGGATTCGTCTTCGGCCGCGCGGGACCGGTGACGCCCAGCGGCTCATTGATCGGCGCCGCCAGTGAGCTGATTTTCAACAATGATTTTATTTTCACAATTTCCTCCGAGGCCAAATTGAACGGCGTCATATTTTTCGACTGGGGGAAAGGCTTTGATGACAACGAGTCGGTCTCGTTCGGAGCGTTGCGCAAAGCAGCAGGTTTCGAGGGACGGTGGATCTCGCCGTTCGGCCCGCTACGGGCCGCGTACGGCATTAACCTCGATCCCCGCGAAGGAGAGCGGAAGGGCGTGTTTGAGTTCACCATCGGATCATTGTTCTAGAACGTGGCGAGGTTAGGGTGAGGCGACGAGAACATCAAGCACAAGGACTGTGGATGTTGGCGCAAAGGTTGTGGGGATTCGCACTGGTCATTTGGATCGCTACGGCCTTCGGCTGTGCAGGCGCCGGTCCTAAAATCGACGGAAAGATCGGCCTGGTGGATCCAGGGCGTGTTCTCAATGACTCGAATGCCGGGAAAAAGGCGAAAGAGTCGCTGACGGCGTTCTCCAAGAATCGTCAGGCGCTGATCGAGATCGAAGAGAAAGAGCTTCGCCGCATGGAGGAAGATTTCATCAAACAGGCCAGCGTGCTCAGCCCGGCCGCGAAGAACGAACGGGAACAGGTCTTCAGACGCCGCATGGCGGAGTATCAGCAGAAGGCCGCTGAGCTAAATCGAGAAGTGCAGGAAAAACAAAAAGACGTTCTCGAAGCGTTCCGTGATAAAGTGGAGGCCGTCGTCGCCAAGGTGGCCAAGCGGAATGGCTTGCAAGTCGTTATCGACAAAGGCAAGGGCGGCCCTGCGATTTTCGGAGCAGAAGAGTTGGATCTCACCAATCAAGTCATTGAAGAGTTCAATAGAGAGTACCCGTAAGCCGGATCGAGGGATGGTCGAGGAGGGGAATCCATGAGGAGGAATACACTAGTATTTTTGACGAGTATCGGTTGCATGTGGTGGGTCATATCGTCGGTGGCGCTGTCGGCGGATCCCATGAAAGTCGGCGTCATGGACCAGCAGCTCGTGATTGAGAAGTCCAAGGCCGGGAAACGCGCCCTCGAGGATTTGAAGGCCTATTCCGCGACAAGGCAGAAGATCATCAACTCCGACGATCTGGAATTAAAAGAATTGGAGCAGACGATCCAGGACGGGAAACTGAGCGAGGCGGCTAAGCAAGAAAAGCAGAACCAGTTCCAGGCGAAGCTCGAGGCGTATCAGCGCCGTCTGGCTGAATTCAATCGGGAGATCCAGCAGAAGCAGCGTGAAACGGTGACCGAGTACGCGAAGAAGGTTCAGGATGCCGCGCAAGTGGTCGCGCAGCGGGAGGGCTACATCGCGGTGATCGACCGAGGCAATGAAGCTGTTATCAGGATTGTGATCTATCACCACCCGGCGTTGAATGTGACCGAACAGGTGGTGAAGGAATTCGATAAGCAGAATAAATAGTGGGGGCGCAGCCTGCATGAGCCCCTTGTGCTCGCGCAACGCGCACGCAAGGTTTAACAAAGGATGAAATAGAGGGCGGTGCTCGTTGGACGCGCGCACTTAGGGGCCCATGCAGCCTGCGCCAGAGGAACGAAACGAGCAAGCTCGGACTGCTTCTATTTGGAGGAGTCAACGATGGCCGTGATGGAACAAGCCGAGATCCAGGCGCTCTTACCTCATCGCTATCCCTTTTTGCTCGTCGACCGGGTGCTCGAACTCGAGCCGGATCGTCGGATAGTCGGCATCAAGAACGTTACGGTGAATGAGCCGTTCTTCCAAGGACATTTCCCCGGACGGCCGGTCATGCCTGGTGTGCTGATCGTGGAAGCGATGGCGCAGGTCGGCGGACTCTTGGCCTTCAAGTCGTTAGGGCCAGCGGCGAAGCCTGTCGTATTTTTGACCGGCATTGACGGGGCAAAGTTTCGCAAGCCGGTGGTGCCCGGCGACCGTCTTCGCATTGAAATCGATGTCCTCAAAAAACGGTCCCCTTTCTGGAAAATGGCGGGAAAGGCCTTCGTCGAGTCGGAGGTCGTGTGCGAAGCGGAAGTCACCGCGATGGTTACGGAGGAGAAAAGCGCCAGTGCAGGACCATCGGTCATGTGACCGGCAGTGGGAAGGGCTGAGATTGGGTGATGACCGGTCCATGACGTGTCGCCGGGAGGAGGTACTGGGTGCAGATTCATCCACAAGCCATTGTCCATCCAAAGGCCACGCTCGCCGATGACGTGAGCATCGGCCCGTTTTGCGTCGTCGGAGAACATGTCACCATCGGACAAGGGACGCGCCTGCTGTCCCATGTGAACGTTGAAGGCTGGACCAAGATCGGCGCGCGTTGCGAACTCCACGCGTTCGTGTCGATGGGGGGGCCGCCTCAGCATCTGGGGTATCAGGGAGAGCCGACCCAAGTCGTGGTCGGAGACGACAACGTCTTTCGCGAGTATGTCACCGTCAATCGCGCGACGGTGCAGGGCGGCGGAATTACATCCATCGGCGACAAGAATTTTCTCATGGCCTACTGCCATGTGGCGCACGACTGCCATCTGGGCAGTCATCTCATTATGGCAAATGCGGCCAGCCTGGCAGGGCACATCGCGATTGGCGACCACGCGATCATCGGCGGACTCACCGGCGTTCACCAATACGTCCGGATCGGCGCCAACGCCATGGTCGGCGGCTGTTGTGCCGTGACCCAAGACGTTCCGCCGTTCATGCGCGTGGCTGGAGGGTACCCCGCCCGGATGTACGGGTTGAATTCCGTCGGGTTGCGCCGGCATGGATTCTCAGCGGAGCGGATCGCGGTCTTGAAGCGGGCGTATGACATCTTGTTTCGATCGGGTCACCGGATGGCTGAGGCGGCCAAACTCGCCAAACGGGAATTCGGCGACCAGCCGGACGTGATGGCCGTGCTGGCGTTTCTGGAAGGAACCAAGCGCGGCATCTGCCGCTCGGTCGGTAAAGACCAGGCAGACGAGGAGTAGCCGGTGACGCAGGCCCCTCTAATTGGCGGCGGTGAGCGGCTGGGTTTGATTGCCGGCAACGGTCGGTTTCCCATTATCTTCGCGGACAATGCGAGGAAGCTGGGCTATCAGGTTTCGGCTGTCGCGCACGAAGGAGAGACAGATCCTGAGTTGGCGAACCATGTCGATCGCATCCACTGGGTCAAGATCGGCCAGCTCAACAAGCTCATCCATGCGTTCAAGGAAGACGGGGTGCATCACGCCGTCATGCTCGGCGGCATCAAGAAGACCCACGTCTTTACCACCGTGCGGCCTGATTTCCGCACCTTGGCTCTGGCGACTCGGCTGGCCTTGTGGAAAGACGACGACATCTTGCGTGAGTTCGCAAAGGAGCTGGAAGGCGAAGGTATCACGATTTGCGAATCGACCTTCGGCCTCGAAGGGATTCTCGCCGAAGAGGGGACGCTGACCAGCCGCAAACCTACCGAAAAAGAGTGGGAAGATATTCGCTATGGATGGGGTGTCGCGGAGGAGATCGGCCGCCTCGACATCGGGCAATGCATCGTCGTCAAAGACCGCATGGTCGTAGCCGTGGAAGCCGTTGAGGGCACCGACGAAGCGATCAAACGCGGGGGGCAATTGGCCAAGAGCGGTGCCGTCGTCGTCAAACGCTGCAAGCCGCAACAGGATTTGCGATTCGACCTTCCTGCGGTCGGACCGCGGACCATCGATGTGATGGCATCAGTGAGTGCGGCGGTGCTGGCCGTGGAGGCCGGACACACAATCTTATTGGATCGCGAACTCACGTTGCAGAGGGCGCAATCAAGCCGGATTGCCGTGGTAGGGCTGGTCAAAACAGAGCAAAGCGGAGGATCGTAGGCGCAGTGACACCGTTGAGAGCGGGTGTGATCGGCGTCGGACATCTCGGTCAGCATCACGCACGCCTCTACGCCTCACTTCCCGGTTCACGCCTCGTGGCCGTGAACGACCAATTGACCGAACGCGCCCGCACCATTGCGGACCGGCACGGGGCCCGCGTCTGCACATCGCTCGAGGAACTCCTGCCTCTCGTCGATGTCGTCAGCGTCGCTGTGCCGACTTCCTCGCATTACGCCGTCGCGAAAGCCTGTCTCCTGGCAGGCAAGCATGTGCTGGTTGAGAAACCCATTGCTGTGACGACGGCCGAAGCCCGGGAACTGGTTCGGCTGGCGGAGGACAAGCACTGTCGGCTGCAAGTCGGACACAGCGAGCGGTTCAATCCGGTGATGCAGGTGATGCGGCCGCATATCGGGCGCCCGGTCTTCATCGAATGTCACCGCCTGAGCAGCTTCAGTGAGCGCGGCACCGACGTCGACGTGATTCTGGATCTCATGATCCATGATTTGGACATGGTGCTCTCTTTTGATCCGGGACCGGTCGAAGACGTGCAGGCAGCCGGTGTACCGGTCCTTTCGGCCACCATCGACATTGCTAACGCTCGTATCCAGTTCAAGAGCGGTTGTGTGGCGAACCTTACGGCAAGCCGCGTATCGACGAATAAGATGCGACGGCTGCGGCTGTTCCAGCGTGACAACTACGTGTCGATCGATTTCCAGACCAGGCAGGGGATGATCTGCCGCCGGGAAGCCGGCTCAGGTCTCAAGCCGACCATCGACTTCGAACAACTGCAAGGCGGCGAAGAAGAGCCGCTGAAACTCCAACTGGAGTCGTTTCTCACAGCCGCGTTAACGGGAGCGAGGCCCACGGTTTCCGGCGAAGACGGGGCGGCGGCGCTGGATTTGGCTCACCAGGTCTTGAAGGCGATTGACGTGTTTGTCAGGCGGAACCAAGAGGATGGGTGAGCTGTGCGCAAGGCGGAATTCAGTTAAGTCATGCCGCGAATCTTGATTGTGACCGGTGAAGCCTCAGGCGATCTGCATGGAGCCCATTTGGCCACAGCGATTGTCGCTCAAGACCCTACAGCAGAGGTCATTGGCATTGGAGGAGCCGCCATGCGAGCAGCCGGCGTGACGCTCGTCCCCGATGTGCCTCAGTTGGATGTGATGGGGTTGATTGGTTTATCCGCTGTCCGCACATTGATGGGACGCCTGAGCGCTGTCCGGCGCATCTTGAGGTCCGAGCCTTGGGATCTCGTGGTCCTCATTGATAATCCGGGACTCAACCTGCATTTCGCCCGTGTCGCCAAGGCTGCGGGCCGCCGGGTCCTCTACTATATCGCCCCGCAAGTATGGGCCTGGCGTCCAGGCAGGATGAAATGGATCCAACGTCGGGTAGATCACGTGGTCGTCATTCTTCCCTTCGAAGCTTCTCTCTATGAGCGTGCAGGCGTGCGATGCACGTTCGTCGGCCACCCGTTACTCGATTGGGTCCGCCCGCACTATGATAAGATCGCACTTCGCCGGCGCTATCAACTGACCGAGTTGGCTCCCGTCGTCGGCCTCTTGCCGGGGAGCCGTGCGGCCGAAGTGACGATGCTGCTCCCGCTGTTGCTGGAGACGGCCGCCTTGGCCGCCGCTCGGGATCCGAAAACGCAATTTCTCCTGGCGCAGGCTTCGTCAATTGACGATAATTTGCTCGATCGCCTCATGAGGGATTGTCCCGTTCGCGTGCAGGTCGTCAAGGATCAGGCCAGCGAAGTCATGGCTGCGTCCGACCTGTTAGTCGTCGCATCAGGCACGGCGACGCTCCAAGCGGCTGTCATCGGGACGCCCATGGTCTTAGTGTATAGAACCACGCTGCCCACCTACTGGCTCGCGCGGTTGTTGATCCGGACCAAGTGGATCGGCCTGGTCAATCTGGTTGCCGGGCGAACGATCGTGCCCGAGCTTATTCAAGAGGAGGCCAATGCCGAACGGCTCGTCCGGGAAGTTGGCCATCTGCTGAACGACCGGCAGGCGTATAATCAGGTGAAAGACGGATTGCGCGAAGTGCGACATGCGCTCGGGGAACCTGGCGCGTCGCGACGAGCAGCGCAGGTGGTGCTTCAAGAATGTCGAGTCTAGACCGCTTCCTCAGACTCCTTCGTTATCTCAAGCCCTATCGCCTGAGACTCTCAGCGGCGTTTGTCTGTTCGGCACTCGTCGCGGCATTTTCCGGGGCCTACGCCTGGCTGGTCAAGCCGGTGCTGGATGAGATCTTTATCAACAAGAACGAGAGCCTGCTCTTGGCGCTGCCGTTGGCGCTGTTTGCGGTATCGGTCCTGAAGAGTGCATTCAACTACGGGCAAAACTACTTGATGAACTTTGTCGGGAATCAGGTCATCACCGACATCCGCCAGGAGTTGTTCGGCAAAATGATCCGGCTGCCGGTCAAGTATCACGATGCCAACGCTTCCGGACGCCTCGTGTCGCGCGTCGTCAACGACGTCACCTTGATGGCCAATGCCATTGCCGGCATGCTCAAAGACGTGTTCCAGCAGGGGTTGACATTCCTGGCGATGCTGGGCGTGATCTTTTATCAAAATTGGCGGCTCGGCGGCTTGTCCGTCATCGTCATTCCTCTTGCCTTCATGACGATGATGCGGATGGGAAAGCGGCTGCGCGCCTTGGCAACCAGCGGGCAGGAGCGGATGGGCGATATGGCGTCTACGCTCCAGGAAACGCTGGCGGGTATCCGCATGGTCAAAGCCTACGGCAGGGAAGAGGCCGAAGCGGAGCGGTTTAAGGAAAGCAACAAGGCCTTCTTGAGCACCACGATGAAAGCCATTCAAGTCTCCTCGCTGGGGTCGTCTCACATGGAAGTCATCGGAGTGGTCGGCGTGGCCGCGATCATCTGGTATGGAGGCTCACTCGTCATCCATGGCGACATGACGCCCGGAGCATTTTTCTCCTTCTTGACGGCGATGTTCATGGCATACGCGCCTATCCGCCGGTTGTCGGGTTCCAACAACACCATTCAGCAGGCCCTGGCCGCGGCTGAACGGGTGTTCAGCGTCATCGATCTGGAGACGGAACAACAGACGGAGGGAGGGCGCGCAGTGATGCCTCCGATCCGGCAATCGGTGACTTACCAGGACGTGACGTTTTTGTATGAAGGTCAGGCCGTCTCCGCATTGACTGATATCGATCTTGTCATTCAAGCCGGGGAGATGGTCGCCATCGTGGGAAGCAGCGGGAGTGGCAAAACGACCCTTGCCAATCTTCTTCCGCGCTTCTACGACCCGACAGCAGGAAGGGTACTGATCGACGGAGTCGACATCCAATCCTTTACGCTGGCTTCGCTGCGGGCGCAGATCGGCATCGTATCTCAGGATGTGGTCTTATTCGACGACACCGTACTCAACAACATCGCCTTCGGAAGACCGCATGCGAAAGAGGCCGAGATCGTGCACGCGGCAAAGTTGGCCTATGCCCATGATTTTGTTGAACGGCTGCCGCAGGGCTACCGGACCATGGTGGGCGAGAAAGGCGTCAAGCTGTCTGGCGGCGAACGGCAGCGGCTGGCGATTGCCCGCGCCATCCTGCGAGATCCTCCCTTGCTCATCCTCGACGAAGCGACCTCAGCGCTGGATACCGAATCCGAACGGGTTGTGCAACTCGCGTTAAGCAATCTGATGGAGCATCGGACGACACTGGTGATTGCTCATCGGCTGTCCACCATCCAGCGTGCCGATCGGATTGTCGTCTTGGAGCGCGGTGCCATCGTGGAGATGGGGACCCACGACGAGCTCTTACTCCGGGGCGGCCACTACAAACGGCTTCACGCGATGCAATTCCATGACGTGCCGAATGAGTAAGGGGTTGCTTCCATCGCTCGAGACCTGGATCAAGCTCTCCGTGCTGCCACCGGTAGGTGCTGCGGTGATTCGGGCTCTGGGCCGGTCGATGCGCATCGAGACTCGGGGACAGGAGCATGTCGATGCACTGTATCGAGCGGGACAGCGCGTCATTATTGCCTTCTGGCATGCGCGCCAGCTCTTGATGCCGCTGACCTACCGTGGGACGTTGGCGCACATCCTCATCAGCCAGCACCAAGATGGAGAGATCATCGCGCGCATCGTGGAACGATTCGGCTTCAAGGCGGTCCGCGGGTCCAGCACGAGGGGAGGTGTGGGAGCGTTACGCGAGCTCATTCGACTGGGCCGGTCCGGAGTGGATCTGGTCGTGACGCCGGATGGGCCCAGAGGTCCGGCCCAGACCGCTAAAATGGGTGTGATCCAACTCGCGCGGGCTTCCAGGCTGCCCATCATCCCCCTTGCCTTCGCCTGCTCAAAAAAAAACTGTTCGCCAGTTGGGATCGGTTCATGGTTCCATACCCTTTGTCGCGCGGGCTCTTTCTCTGGGGGGCGCCGCTCTGGGTGCCGCCGGACGGTGACGCAACAGAGTTAGAAGTCAAACGTGTGGAGTTGGAAGAGCTGTTGAATCATCTGACCGCCCAAGCTGACGAGGCGATAACTCGTAGCTCGTAAGAGCGCCATGTGGAACCTCTTGTACAACGGACTGTTGATCCTCACCGCACCGGTGATTCTGGTGATCTTATTGGCCAAGCCGCGTTGTCGCCGGGGACTGTCACAGCGGTTCGGATTCACCGGGCCTCGACTCGCACCGGACGCGAGACCGCTTGTCTGGCTCCATGCGGTGTCGCTTGGCGAAGTCGTCGCGATTACTCCGTTGGTCAAGGAACTTCACCGGCGGCATCCAACCCATCGCTTCGTGGTCTCCACCGCCACGGATACCGGACGGGACGCGGTGGAGCAGCGGCTCGCCGGCATCGCAGAGCATCTCTATGCTCCGATCGATTTTCCCTGGGCGGTTTCCCGTACGGTCGCCCGGTTGCGCCCCGCGCTGTATGTGTTCATTGAAACCGAGTTGTGGCCCAACTTGCTGCGGCATTTGTCGACTCTGGACGTGCCGACCATCATGATCAACGGGCGTCTCTCCTCCGCTTCCTTTGCCCGTCTCCAGTGGCGGCCGGTGAAGTCGTTCTACCGGAGCGTGCTGCGGTCGATGCGACTCTGTTTGATGCAGTCTGACCGCGATGCTGAGCGGATCATTTCCCTTGGCGCCGATCCTGGATCGGTTCGTCGCACGGGGAACATCAAGTTCGATCAGCCCTTGCCGACCGAGGCCGAGCGCACGGTCACCCGGGCGACGTTTGGGATCGAAGAGGACGCTCCACTCTTGATCGGCGGCAGCACGCACCCGGTTGAAGAGGAGCAGCTCGTCGAGGCTTACGTCTCCGTGCTCTCGCGCCATCCGTCGGCGCGTCTGCTACTCGCACCTCGTCACATCGAGCGAGCCGAGGCGGTGGAGGCCATGGTCCGCGGGCGCGGGTTGTCCGTCTCAAGGCGCAGCGCCGCGGCTCACGGGTCGGCCTTCGATGGAGTGAAACGACAAGTGATCATTCTTGACTCGCGAGGAGAACTGGCCCTGATCTATCAAGAGGCGACGGTGGCCTTCGTTGGGGGCACGTTAGTTCCCATCGGGGGCCATAATCTGTTGGAGCCGGCATCCTGGGCCAAGCCAGTGCTCTTCGGCCCTTACACCGACCATTGCGTGGAGATCGCCGATTTGCTGACGCAAGCAGGGGGTGGGCGACGGGTGACGTCCGTCGGCGAACTGACTGAGGGGTTTCTCCATCTCATCGAGCAGCGCGACGAGCGAATCCGTATGGGGCAGGCCGCCCAGTCGGTGGTCCGTCAAAATCAAGGAGCGCTGCAGGCGACTGTTGAGGCGATCGACGGTCAACTGGCATCGGTGGAGACCACTCGTTCTTCGGCACGGTCCCAACACTCCTTTCCGGTCATGGCTGGACGCTGACGAGATCTGTGCTCACTCCTGGACAGAGGCCGACGTGGTGGTTGGCTTGGGCGGCGGTTCCCTACCGTATTCTGGCTCGTCTTCGGGCCTTCGGGTATGAAGTTGGTTGGTTGCGGCGGTACAAGCTCTTTGTTCCGGTCGTCAGTATCGGAAATCTCACGGTCGGTGGAACCGGAAAAACGCCGATAGTGATCGAGCTCGCCGAGTGGCTCTTGCGCGACGGAAAGCAGGTCGCGGTGCTGAGCCGGGGCTATCGCCGAACCAATCGTGCATCGATGCTGTTGGTATCGGACGGTGCCAGGATGTTGGCAGGCCCAGAGGAAGCCGGTGATGAGCCGTACTTGATTGCCCGTCGCTGTCCCAAGGCGGTCGTGGCGGTCGGGGCGGACCGATACCGGCTTGGGTGGTGGGTCCTGAGCCAATTTCCAGTCGACTGCCTTCTGCTGGACGACGGATTTCAGCATATGGGGCTTCAGCGGGATATTGATTTGTTGTTGATTGATGCGACCGACCCCTCAGGCTTGGATCAAGTGTTACCGGCCGGCCGCTTGCGCGAGCCTCTCGAGGCGGCCGGTCGGGCGACCGCATTGATTGTCACACGAGCGGAGAAACAGACCGATGTGGCGGAGGTGTTCGGCCGACTGCGGTCCGCTGTGGATCCCTTGCCCATGACCGCACAGGTGGCGTTTCACCCGCAAGCCTTGCAGTCGGTCATGACCGGCGCTGGGCGATCCCTCGAATCGTGTCAGGGACAGTCGGCCCTGCTGGTGAGCGGTGTCGGCCATGCGGCCTCGTTTCGAACCACTGCCGCACGGCTTGGCCTCAAAGTTCTGAAAGAAGTGGTCAATGCTGATCATCACCGCTATAGCGGGCATGAGGTTGGCCGCCTTCGTCAATTAGCAGCCGATCTCCGCGCTGATCTCGTCCTCACGACTGAGAAAGATGCAGGCAAATTACAGCCGTATCTGACCCAGGACGATCACCAATGGTGGGCGGTAAGATTGATGGTCGTGTGGATGGCGGGCGAAGCCTCTCTGCATCGCAAAATCATGGATGCGCTGTCGCGTCCTCGAGGGGGAGCCGGTGCATAAAAACCCGGTGCAACGGATTCTGGTGCGCGGTCCGAACTGGCTCGGCGACGCCGTGATGTGCGAGCCTGCGCTGCGGAGTCTCAAACGACTCTTTCCTCAGGCCGCGGTCACGTTATTGGTCAAGCCGTCGGTCGCCGGACTATTCGAGCGCCATCCGTCCGTCGACCGTCTGATGCTCTACGAAGACAAGAGACGTCACGCGGGGCTCGCTGGAAAATGGCGGCTGGCCGGTGAATTGCGGCGCGGCGGGTTCGATCTGGCGGTGCTGTTTCAAAACGCGTTCGAAGCGGCTCTGCTGGCAGCGTTGGGCGGGATTTCTCGGCGGTATGGCTATGCAACGGATGGGCGGACTTTGTTGTTATCGGAGCCCGTCGCGAAGCCTGATCGACGAAAGGCGGTCCACCAAGTGCAGTACTACTGGGACATGTTAAAACCACTGGGCCTGACCGGCGAGCCGGTTTCTCCGGAATTGGTCGTCTCGCCTGAAGAAGAACGGTCTATGGCAGAACGTCTGGAGCGGGCCGGTATTACCGCGGAAGATCTTGTCATCGGCCTCAATCCCGGGTCGACGTACGGCGGAGCGAAGCGTTGGTTCCCGGAACGGTTCGCCGAGACGGCTGAACGCTTGTGCCGGCGGCTCAATGAGTCCGGCGGGCGAGCGGCGGTCGTGGTGCTCGGCGCCAAAGGCGAAGAGCCGTTGGGACGTGCGATCGCGTCACACCTGAAGGCGCCCACGGCGGTCCTTTCCGGCTCCACGACGATCCGGGAACTGATGGCCGCGACAAAGCGTTGTGCCCTGGTCGTGACCAATGATACCGGGCCGATGCATGTCGCAGCGGCGTTTAACGTTCCGGTGGTGGCCATTTTTGGTCCGACCGACTGGCGCACCACGTCTCCGTTCGGCGTGACGCATGCACTCCTTCGCCATCCGGTCGAGTGCGCTCCCTGCATGCTGCGTGAATGTCCGATCGATCACCGTTGCATGGCCGGCGTGACGGTGCAGGATGTCTATGCAGCGGCGGCCAAACTCATCACTACACCAGAGACTATGGCCGAACAGGGACGGAGTTCCCACATCTCCCGCCGAACGTCGCCGCCGCACGGAAACCTTGAAGGGTATACGGTGTTCCTCGATCGTGACGGCACCTTGAATGAAGATCCCGGCTATCTCAAATCAGCGGCGGATCTCAAACTGCTTCCGGGAGTCGGTCCGGCCTTGGCGCGTCTCAAATCGGCAGGAGCCCGGCTGGTGGTGGTCACGAACCAGTCCGGGATTGGACGGGGATTCCTGACGCTCAAAGACCTCGAGTCGATTCACGCACGCCTGGAAGGCCTGCTCGAGCAGAGCGAAGCCGCGCTCGATGCCATCTACTTTTGCCCGCACCATCCCGATGACAGCTGTCGTTGTCGGAAACCGGCTCGAGGGATGATCGATCGCGCCGCGTCCGAATTGCAACTGGACCTCCGGCGGTCCTATCTCATCGGCGACCACGTTAGCGACATGCAACTGGCCAAGTCGGTGGGAGCCACAGCGGTCCTGGTTACGACGGGAAGGGTGGACGCACCGGCCGTCGATATGTTACGGGCTGCGCAGGCCATACCTGACAAGGTCGTGCCGTCGATGTCCGAGGCGGTGGAATGGATTCTCAACGACGCCGCGGCTCGGGCGTCCAGGCCCGCGGCCGCCGATACGGTCGAACGGTAATCGCGTTGGGTCCCTGGTCCCGAGACAACCCTACGTGAAAATCTTCATCGCAGAATCCAGCACGGCGGTCGGCGGGCAGGAACTCGCGGTCATCCTGCATGCCGAGGGGATGTTGAAGCGCGGCCATGACCTGCGCTTGGTTCTGGAACCGCAAAGCCCGATCGCTCGAATGGCGATGGATAAGCAGCTCCCGGTCACGCTCATGACGATGCGGAAATCCCGCTATCCCGCGGCCATAGTCTCGTTGCGAGCCTTAATGGCGCAGCACCGCCCTGCGATTCTCCAGGTCAATAGCTCACGGGACAGTTGGATCGGGGCGATGGCCGCACGATTGGTCCGGCCCAGGCCGAAGCTGCTTCGGATCCGCCACATCTCTGCCCCCTTGAATCGCAATCTCACGACCCGGATCCTCTACCGCCATCTGTTCGACATGGTGGTGGTGACCGGAGGGGATAAAACGCGGCGCGAGCTTGTGGAACGGGACGGGCTTGCTGCGGATCGTGTCGCAGCTTTTCCCATCGGTCTGGACGTCGAATACTTTCGGCCGGCTGCACCTGACCGTGATCTGCGTCTGGAGTTCGGCCTGCCGAAAGGGCACTTGCTCGTCGGCCTGGTTTCCTACCTCCGGTCCTATAAGGGACATGAATATTTTATCGAGGCGGCGAGAATCATCGCGCGACAACGCGATGACGTCAGCTTCATCATTGTGGGGGAAGGCCCTGAAGAGCAGTCGATCAGGACGCGGATCAAGCAGCTTGGCTTGTCCTCTCAAATCCGGATGCTGGGATTTCGCGAAGATCTCTTGAACGTATTTCGTTCATGCGACGTGTTTGCCATTCCGTCCGTGGAGGGCGACACGATTCCGCAAGTCCTCATGCAGGCGCTGGCAGTCGGGATTCCGGTCGTCTCGACGACGGTCGGGTCGATCCCTGACGTGGTCATCGAGGGGGAAACAGGCTTTGTCGTCCCCCCGCGGGACGCCGGCGCGCTGGCGGAGCGGATCGTCAGACTCTTGAACGACGCGACGCTCCGGACACGGATGGGCGTGCAAGGGCGCTCGTTGGTCCAGCGATCTTATTCACTCGACAAGATGCTCGATCGGATGGAAGGCGTGTATCACCGCCTTGTCCAGGCTCCCGTCTGATACGGGCGAAGGATATGACTGGAAGACGTAGCCCGCTGACTCAAAGGCCCGTTGCCGCCAATACCATGCTCACTCAAAACAAGATTTGGTCGTGGAAGGAACTCGGATTCAATACTGTGACGACCCGTCCTCTCTCATTATCGGTCTATGTCATTGCCTATAACGATGAGCCGAACATGCGGGCCTGCCTCGAGTCCGTGGCTGGTTGGGCTGCTGAGCTGATCGTCGTCGATTCTCACAGCACCGATCAGACGGCGGCGATCGCTAAAGAGTTCACCGACAAGGTGTATCAAGTTGAGTTCACGGGCTTCGGCGCACTCCGTAACCAGGCCGTGGCCTACTGTTCGCACGAATGGGTGTTCAGCCTTGATACCGATGAACGGATGACTCCCGAGTTGAAGCAAGAGATAGGACGGATATTCGAACAACCGAGCGCTGCCGACGCCTATTTTGTTCCGAGAAAGAATTTCTTTCTGGGACGCTGGATCAAGCACTGCGGCTGGTATCCCGATTACCGGCAGCCGCAACTGTTCCGGAAGAAGCGCTTGCGGTACCGTCAGGAGCTCGTGCATGAAAGCTTTGACTGTGACGGACCGATCGGACACCTCTCGCAGCCAGCGCTGCAATACCCCTTTCGGGACATTGACCATTACATCGCCAAGCAGGACCGGTATTCGGACCTCATGGCGCGGCGCATGGTCGAGCAGGGGTGTCGATTTTCGGCGCATCAACTCGTGACGCATCCTCTAGCGGCGTTTCGTCAAAATGTATGGTCTTGCGGCGCGGGTTTCTCGACGGCATGCCGGGGTTGATTCTTTCCGGTCTCTATGGCTATTACACGTTTATGAAGTATGCGAAATTCTGGGAGCTTACCAAGGAAGACAGACGATCTGACATAAGACGTCATGAAGATCAGCGGGTTCACCTTTTGCCGCAATGCCGTGAAGTATGATTATCCGATCGTGGAATCAATCACCTCTGCGCTGCCTCTGTGCGATGAGTTCATCGTCAACGTCGGCCGGTGCGGGGATGGAACCTTGGAGCTCATTCATTCGATTCGGGATCCGAGGATCAAGATCGTCGAGTCCGTGTGGGATGAGTCGCTTCGAAAAGACGGCCTGATTTATTCGCAACAGACCAATATCGCGCTTTCTCACTGTAAGGGCGATTGGGCGTTCTACATCCAGGCCGATGAAGTGGTGCATGAGGACGACCTGCCGGTCCTTCGGCGATCGATGGAGCAGCATGTCGGAAACCCCAACGTGAAAGGTCTGCTGTTCCGGTACCTGCACTTCATTGCCGATTACTGGTCGACGAATCCGTGGTTCTATCACAAGGCCGTCCGGATCATTCGGAACAACGGGGAGATTGAATCTTGTGGCGATGCTGTCGGATTTCATTTCAAGCCGACCCAACAATATTTGCAAAGCGGTCCAAAGGAATGGCTGGCCTATTCAGGCGCAAGGATGTTTCATTACGGCTGGGTGAAGGATCCCAAAACCATGCTCGAGAAAAAGCGGGAGCAGGCGGCGGTCTATCATGGTGCGAATCTTCCTCCCGCGGCGGCGAAAGAGTTGACGGGTGACGCGTTTCGATTCGAGGACTACGGCATTTTGAAAGAATTTAGCAGCAGCCATCCCGCCGTCATGAAGGCGCGCATTTCCTCCGCCCGCCGGTGGGGCCGCAGGCGCACCCGCTGGCTGAACTGGCGGTTCTACCGCGAAGTGACCCGCAGAGGGTTTCGCGGGTAGCGACCGATTGACCGTCATGAAGCGATTGCCTTGGTGGAGAAGGCCATATTTCTCGCGTCGCGTGTTGGAGATCGGCCCTGGGCACAATCCCTTTGCCGGCGTCACGCATCTGTTGGAAAGGGATATTGCGGACGGACGGGAACGCGGCGGGAATGCCGTATTCGTGCCGACCGCTGCCCACCTCATTGTCGGGGAGGCAACCGTCCTTCCTTTTGCCGCCGGATCCTTCGACTTCGTCTATGCGTCGCATGTATTGGAGCACGTGGAAGACCCGGAAGCGGCTTGCCGGGAAATCATGCGGGTCGCAGCGGCCGGCTATATTGAAACCCCTTCTCCGTTCCTCGAGCAGGGGTTGGCTCTGAAAGACGAGACTTCTCCGGACCATTGGTTTCACCGGTGGTTCGTGTTTTCACCGTCGCCCGGGCTCCTCGTTTTTGAGCCCAAGTCAGTGAAGGATGTGAGAGAGTTCTGCTCCTGTGCCGACGGGCAGTTCCTCCGGGAATTTTATGAATCGCTGGACTTCCGCCAAGCCCAGCATTTCTTTCGACGGTCAGCGAAGACCACCGTGTTCTATTGGAAGAACCCGTTTCAGGTGGAGGCGCGTGATCACCATGGTGGATTGCCGGCAAGAGGCGAGGCCCTGCCGCTTCGTCGGGATGAGGCGGGCGCTCATCGCCAATTGCAACGATCTGCTGCGTGCGGGTAGAGTTCGACGTCTGCCGCAGCAGTTTCCCAAGTCGCGGGATGTCTTTCGAAAGTATGGACAGTACTCTCTCTTTGTCCGTTAGCCTCGGCACATGATGGTCGCGCGGAACAACGTATCGTACGCTGTGCTGGTCTAAAGGGGGAGCAAGGTAATGAGACTCTCCGATGCAGTACGCCGTTGGAAGTTTCGCCTCAGGCTGAGGTTGCGTAAAGGGTCCGAACGGCGCGTGTTGGACGTCGGATCCGGGCATCGCCCGCATGAGGACGCTACCCACTTGGTCGACCTCCTTCCGGAGGACAATTCAGAGCGCGGGAAACCGATACAAGATCTTGGCCTTCCGCTCCTCCTGGCGACGGTTGAGTCCCTGCCGTTCAAGGACAAGACGTTTGACTACGTCTATGCCTCCCATGTGTTGGAGCATACCCAGGACCCTGCCTCCGCATGCAAGGAACTGATGCGAATCGCACGGGCCGGCTACATCGAGACGCCAAATCCGTTCTATGAGCAGGGGTACAATTATCCTCGTGCGGAGCGGGGCTGGTCGTTCCACCGGTGGTTCGTCTATTTAGGGGAAGGCGACACGCTGACATTCGAACCAAAGACGGCCCACTCGATCGACGATTTTTGCCATTGCCGTCATGGACAATTCATCAAGCGAATTTACGGCTCCATGAAGGATCTCAATCAGCTGCAGGGCGTGCTTCCTCGGGAATGTAGCTATACCGTGCTTCATTGGAAGGATGAGTTCAAATTCGCCGTCAAACCGGACGGGAGAGGTTCGCCATGTTGAGCGTGATTGTCGCCGTTCACAATCAGATCGGGCACAATCAGCTTTTTCTCAAAGGCATCCGCCAGTACACGACCGGTGCCTATGAAGTGGTTGTCATCGACAATCATTCCACCGATGGTTCGGCTGAGTTTTTTGAATCGGAAGGATGCCGCGTCATACGAAACACCGCGAATCTGTGTTATCCCGAATCTATGAATCTCGGGACGCGGAATTCGAGCGGGGCCTATGTGTGTCATATCAACAACGATCTGTACGTCGGACCGAATTGGAACGGACGGCTGATCGAGGCGATGGAGCGCTTCAGCCTGGATGCCATCACGCCGTTGGGCTTGGAAATGATGCCGACCCCGGCGCTGACGGATTGGATACAGGCGCGCTGGGCCACCATCGGGCAAGGCCGTCTTTCATCCGGGAAGAGCGCCGCCCAGCTCCACGCGAAGATTCGCGCGATGTATGGCGACTGGGAAGCGTTCTGCAGCCAAGTCTATCGGAGTTTTTCTGAAGTCATCTTCGACGGGCTCAACGGCTCCTGCGTCATGCTTCGGCGTTCCACCCTGGAGAAAATCGGATTCCTGGATGAACGAGTTCAGGCAGCGGATTGGGACTTGTACTACACACTTCGAAAACGTGAGGACGAGCTTGGGGATGTCCGACGCTGCAAGATTTTTGGAGGCTGCTACGTCCACCATTTCATCCGAGCGACCGTCAAAGGACGGCGGGAGCCCTTTGCCTGTACGCACCCGCGACTGTCGATCCATGACAAATGGTCGAGAGAAGAGCAGGAACGGCTGTGGTACAAGTCCAATTATTTTCGGCCGGTTGTGGCGCGACGTTCGTTCCGCGACCTCCTGCATCGGCGCGTCGGCAAGCCGCTCGAGAAATTGGCGAGAGAATGGCAGCGGGCCGTGTCCTGGCGCTGGCTGTATGTGCGGCCTGAAAAGATCGTCGAACTGCACCGGCGGCAAATTCAGGCTCTCGGTACGGGAGCGTGGCAGACGGGCGGGTCATCGTCGTGAGCGCAGAGCATGGCTCCGTCATTGAGTTGTCTCCTGATCGCGAAGAATGAAGCGGGGAATATCCAAGAGTGCCTCTCATCGGTCTCTTGGGCCGGCGAGCGGATCGTCGTGGATGCCGAAAGCAGCGACTGCACAGCCGAGCTTGCGCGTACTGCCGGCGCCAGGGTGATCGTGCGGCCATGGCCGGGTTTCGGCGCGCAAAAAAACTACGGCATGGACCAGGTCGCGACCGAATGGATTCTGATCCTGGACGCGGACGAGCGCGTGCCGCCGGCTTTACGCGACGAGATTCTGGAACGCATCGGCCGCTGGAAAGTAGGGAGAACCGGTTGCCTATGAAATCCCGCGCAGGAATTATTTTTACGGCGAATGGGTGCGCCATGCCGGCGTCTACCCCGATTACCAGATCCGCCTGTTCCGGCGAGGCCACGCCAGGTATAACGACGTGCCGGTGCATGAAAATCTGATCGTCCAAGGGCCGATTGGAAAACTCGCAAGTCCGATGGACCACTTCACCGAGCGCCGTATTCGAGACCATTTTCGAAAGTTCGGCCATCTATACGACGCTGGCGGCGCAGGAGAAAGCCAACAGGGTACGTCAGGTGCGGGCCTCCGACCTGCTCTTCCGGCCGCTTGTCGTCTTCATAAAAAGTTATGTTCTCAAGCGGGGCTATCTCGACGGCATCCGCGGTCTTATCGTATCCGTCTTCGCCGGCATGTACACCTTCGTCAAGTATGCCAAATTGTGGGACATGACCAGACCCTCTATGGGCATTCGGGATGCCAGCTAGTGGCCCGACCGATCCTGTATATCCATGGGGTCGCCGCCGTTGGCGGAGCCGAACGTGATCTTCTGGCCATACTCCGGACCCTCGCCAGAGCCGACTGGGAACCGCATGTCGCCTGTCCCTCGCAGGGGCCGCTGTCTCACCTCCTGGTTCAAGCCGGCGCGATGCATCATCCGATGGTTCTTCCGTCTTGGCGCAAATGGTTTTCGCCGTTCGTCCGGTGGCTGGCAGTCAAAAGGCTGCGAACGTTGCTTGAGCAACTCAAGCCTGCGCTGATCCACGTGAATGATATCTGGTGGGTGCCTCAGACGCTTGAAGCGGTCGCCGGCCATCCCCGTCTTCGAACACCGGTTGTGGCGCATGTCCGTCAAGAAATCGAACCGGAAAAGGTCCGACGATATAGGCTCCACACGCTCGACGCAGTGATCGCGATTTCGCGGCACGTCGAACGGGCGTTGATCGCGGGCGGCGTCGACCAGCGGTCGGTCCGAACGATCTATAGCGGAGTGGATCTGTTCAGAAGCGGTGCTGTGGAACTCGATCGATCGACCATTTGCCGCAGACTTGGTTTGTCGGGCGACGCCGTGTTGTTGGGAACGGTGGCGCATCTGTTTCCCCGGAAGGGCTATGACGTCATGCTGAAGGCGTTGCCGGAGATCATCCGGGCTATGCCGGCGGTGCATTATCTGGTCATCGGCACCGGCGAGGGGGTCTATGAACGGGTGTTGCGAGACTTGTCTGTCAAGCTCGGGATTTCACATCACGTCCACTTCGTCGGATTTCAGGAAGACGTAAAACCGTTCCTGGGGGCGTTGTCCTTGTATGTGCATCCCGCGCGAATGGAAGGCTTTGGCATTGCCGTCGTGGAAGCACTGGCAGCCGGAAAGGCCGTGGTCGCCACAAACGTGGGCGGGCTGCCCGAAGTTGTCAAGCACGGGGAGACCGGGCTCTTGGTCGCTGCCGATGATCCTGAAGAATTGGGTGCCGCGGTTCTGTCTCTACTGGGTGATGACGGACGGAGAAGGGCAATGGGCGAGCGTGGCGCGAAATGGGTCCATGAACGATTCGATCTGCGAGCGTCCGTGACAACAATGGAACGGTTCTATCAGGATGTGCTTTCTGCCCGGGAACGCACATGAGGATCGGCATCGATGCCAGTCCAGTCGTGGGCGATCGGGGAGGGGTCGGTTGGCATACCTACTATTTGCTGCAAGCCATGTTAGCTGCTCCTTCGGAGGCTCGTTTCGTGGCCTACCTGAGGCCAGGCACGAGTCCACCATCCGAGACGGGCCAGTGGACTGGCATCGACCGTCTTGAGTGGGTGACGGCTTCCAAGTGGGCCATGAGCGGACGCGGAACGGCCGATCGGTTGGATCTGTATCATGGGACGAATTTTCGAATGCATACGGTGGGACGGTTTGGCGGCATCGTCACGATTCATGACCTATGGCTCGAGCGATTTCCAGAATATTCGTCAAAATTGCTCGGGCAGAGACTGTCTTCGTACAAGACGAAGCGGACCGCAAGGCGCGCGAAAAAAGTCGTAACCGTTTCCCAATTCTCGGCGCGGGAACTGACGTCGGTCTACGGTCTGTCTGATCAACACATTGCCGTCATCCCCAACGGTGTATCCGAAGCATTCTACCCGCGCCATGATGGGGCGGCGATGAGTGCCTTGAAGCAGCGCATAGGATTGAAGACCGATCGGTTCATCCTATTTATCGGAGGCGCGGATCCACGGAAAAACCATCGGACGGTCCTCGAGGCCGCCTCACTCATTCGAAGACACCTTGATGGTCGAACCGTCCTTCTCGCCGGCTCACCGACACATCTCTTCGGGTCGTATGAACAGACGGCCGCTTCGTATGGGTTGGCTGCTCACGTGCTGTGTCCCGGGCGATTATCGAGAGAGGATTTGCAATTGCTTTACTCCTATGCCGATCTCTTTGTGTTTCCGTCCCTCTATGAGGGGTTCGGCATGCCGGTGCTGGAGGCCATGGCGTGCGGTGCGCCCGTCATCACATCCAACAACACTGCCCTGGGTGAGGTGGCTGGCGACGCAGCGGTGGTCATCGATCCGCATGATGCACGGGCATTGGCCGAATCCATGGTCCAGGTGTTGGAGAGCGAGACCTTCCGCATTTCACTCAAGCAGAAAGGCTTTCTTCGAGTGAAGGACTACAGCTGGTCCCATGTGGCCGCTCTGACCTTGTCGTTATACTCGTCGCTCTGCCGGTAGAAGTGGCTTTATGGCACCGCAAAACATTTTGACCATTAAATTGCGGTATCTGGGCGATGTGCTTCTGGCGACGCCGGCATGGCAGGCTTTGAAAGCGGCCTATCCGGGAGCCCGGTTGACTGTGATCGTGAATCGGGGGACAGAGGACATCCTACTGTCCAATCCTCATGTCGATGAAGTCCTTTCACTGGAGCGCGGTTCAATTGTGCAGCAGTACCGTTTCGTTGCGACTATCCGACGACGTCATTTTGACACGGTCGTGGATTTGACCGATGGCGACCGGGCGGCATTTCTTACGTGGATCAGCGGCGCACCGGTGCGCATCGGCTTTAACGCCGACCATCGCTGGACCGGGCGCTGCTACACAACCGTTGTTCCGAGCGACGCAGCCGCTCATCGAATCGAGCGGGATTTGTCGGCCCTTGCCCCCCTGGCTATTCCCGTCATCGACCGCATCCCGAGAATGTGGTTGACCGAGGAAGATCACACCGCGGCAGAGGAACTCCTCAGACGTGTCGGCGTGCAATCGGTCGGGCCGTTGGTGGTCATCCAACCGGGCGCTCGCTACTGGTTTAAAGCCTGGCCGTCGGAACGGTTTGCCGAGCTCGCCGACCGGTTGGCCGACCGGTATGGATGCCAGGTTTTGGTCGCCGGGAGTCCACAAGAGGCGGCCCTGGTGCAGACGGTCGTGACCCAGGCGAAGAGCCGGCTGATCTCCATCGCCGGTCTGTCACGTGTCAGGACGCTGGCAGCGTTGCTGAAACGGTCGGCGTTGTTCGTCGGCAATGACACCGGCGCCATGCATATCGCCGCAGCCGTGGGAACGCCGCTTGTTGGACTGTTCGGCCCGTCCAATCCGATGGAATGGGGACCGCGGGGCGGTCCTGCGGAAGTGATTTACAAAGGTCTTGATTGCCGAGTCTGTTTTCATCCAACCTGCCGACGTGGGGAACAAAATTGCATGAAGCTGATCACTGTTGACGAAGTGATGGCGGCTGTACAGCGAATGCTGGGGCGTTAGCCATGAATGTAAGTCTGTCATAGAGGTGAGATGGGCATGATCGTTGACATAGGTTGCGGTGCGCATAAGCACACCGGAGCAATCGGGGTGGATCGCAGAAGAGTCCAAGGAGTTGCGGTGATTTGTGACTTCGAAGAAGGCCTTCCCTTCCGCGAGGGAACCATCGGCGTGGTCTATCTTCATCATATCGTTGAACATATGCATGACTTGATTGCGTTTATGGTTGAGCTCTACCGCGTCTGTGAACCGGGTGCGAAGGTGTACGTGCGAACGCCTTACTACGCTTCTCGTGAAGCCTTCGTTGATCCGACACACGTCCGATTTATTACGGAAGCGACGTTCGAGTATTTTGATTACCCGAATTATTACGGTCTCAGTACGAATATTAAGATACGCTCCATCTACTATAAGATGCGCAAGTCATTTAAATTCTTGCCACGCTACTTTCAAAAGCGCTGTCGGCAGTTTTTTTGGAACGCCTGCATAGAAATGGATCTTGTGCTCGAAGTCATTAAGCCCCTGAGGTAGGCCATGCCGAAGGTGACGGTGGTGATACCGGTCTACAATGGGGAGCGATTCCTCGGCGAATCGATTGCGTCCGTCTTAGCTCAATCATTTCATGACTATGAGATCCTGTGCGTAGACGATGGGTCGACGGACGGTTCGGCTACGCTTCTTAAGCAATATGGCGAGAGGATTCGAGTAGTGCGCCAAGAGAACGCAGGTCAGAGTGCAGCACGAAATGCGGGCGTGAAGCTGGCGCGTGGCCAATATATCGCATTCCTCGATCAGGACGATCTGTGGTATCCATCCAAAATCAAGAGCCAGGTGGCAATCCTCGAATCAGAGCCTGACGTGGTTTTGGTTCATTGTGACTTTGACCGGATAAACGAGAGAGGCGACATGCTGCAGCAAGGAGCAGGGCTGATCGAGCGGGCATCGGCCCTCGCCTCGTCAATGGGTCACCTGATCGGTGAAGCGCTCATCTTTCCTTCGGCTATGATGATTCGAAAAGATGTCTATGAACGAATAGGGGGGTTTCATCATGAGTTGCAAGGATTCGAAGATTTTGATCTCATCGCAAGACTCAGGCAACGAGGCAGATTCGTGATGGTAGAAGAGAGAGGGATGGCTTACCGCATGCATGGAGGCGGGTTTACGCGAGCAGGAGGCATACATATCATACGCAGCCGCGAGAAGTTCCTTCGCCGGATGCAAACGCTGTATAACAGCGATAGAAAGAGAAATGTCATTTTGCAGCAGATGCTTGCGGATTGTTATTCCGACTGGGGTATCCACGAAGTAAGGAGCGGAAACAAGCAAGAAGGCCGACGGAAGCTCGTCCAATCTCTGGGCTGTAATCCCACCAAATGGCGAACCTACTCGCGACTGCTCCGTGCGCTGTTCAACCCCTAGCCGGCTCGCTGCTTGACTCGTTGATTCGGTTCGTTCATATTGTGAACGCTTCGCCGATTTACCTGCAAGATTCATGGATTTACAAGGTCAACGCGATCTTCAACTGCTGAGCGAGCTCGATCGCAACGGCGGGGCTACGCAACGCACACTTGCGAGCAAACTCGGGGTCGCCCTTGGGTTGACCAATCTGTATCTGAAACGTCTGGCGCGCAAGGGACATATCAAGATCGCGACCTTTCCACGCAATCGCATCCGCTATTTGCTGACTCCTCAAGGGTTCGCAGAAAAATCCCGACTCACCTATCAGTACATGCAGTATTCGCTGTCCTATTACCGCGAGATGCGCGGGCGTCTCAAAGACATGCTGTCAACGTTGGAATGGACCAACGGACAGCGTGTGGCGATTTGCGGAACGGGTGAGTTGGCCGAATTGGCGTATTTGGCGCTGCGGGAGATGAACGTCAATTGCGTCGGATTCGTCGACGGGAACTACGCGCGACATGTTTCTTTCATGTCCGGTCTCTTCCGCCTGACCAAATCGCGGCGTGGCAATTGGATCGAGTGCTGATCGCCGATTTCGACCATGCGGCGGTGTACGAAGAACAATTGGTGCAGTCCGGCATCCCTCGCGAGAAACTGCTGAGGCTGGGTATGCGACCAGTAGAGTCGGGGAGTGGCGGAACTCTCCTCAAGGATCGGCGAACCGGTAGAAACGGCACTGTAAGTGAGAGGGCGAAGCTGTGTCTACTGAGCCGACACCAGACCAGATCACCGGTCTTCATTGGTATGCGCTGCGGACCCGGTCGCGGCATGAAAAAATGGTGCGCGACCAGCTCGCCCTTCAGGGTATCGAGCCTCTGCTGCCGACCGTCAAGCGTCTCAGTCAATGGAAAGATCGCAGGAAGGAAGTCGAAGTGCCACTGTTTGCCGGCTATTGCTTCGTCCGCTTCAGGTCCGACCAGAAGCTGCCGGTCCTCAAAACCGTTGGCGTCGTCGAGATCGTAGGCGGCGGTCAACGACCGGAACCAATTCCTGACGAGGAAATCAACGCTATCCAGACATTGATCGCCAGCGTCCTGCCTTACGATCCGCATCCGTATCTGCAGGAAGGCATGAAGGTCGAAGTCATCAGGGGGCCGCTCCAAGGGCTTCGCGGGATCCTGCTTCGCAAAGATAAGCGTCATCGATTGGTGCTGGGCGTGCGGCTTATCCAACAGGCGGCCGCAGTCGAGATCGATACGGGCGATGTTGTCGCTGATGCAATAGCCGGACAGCCAGCATGCGAAACATTGGGCCGGGCTCACATGCAACGAGACCAACTTCGTAAACATGACATTGCAGAACGTTTTGATCGGTTATCGCTTGCAGCGTACGTGCTGGCAGGAGAAGGCACGGTATTACTATGAAGATCAACTGCGATATCTCCGGTTCCTTGTTCCGGAAGGGCTGAATATTCTAGAGGTGGGTTGCGGGTTGGGCGACCAACTCGCCGGGTTGAAGCCCAAACGCGGGCTTGGCATTGATCTCAGCACGGCAATGATTCACAAGGCGGTCGCGCGCCATCCAGAAATTGAATTCCGCGCGACTGATGTGGATGATTTGGATGCGCAGCGAAACCTTCGACGTCATCTTATTGCTCGATGTCATCGGACATCTGCTCGATGTCGAATCCACGCTCAAGAAGCTTCGCCGATTCTGCGAGCCGCATACGCGGGTGATCGTGGTGTATTACAATTTTTTATGGGAGCCCCTTTTGCGTCTGGCCGAACGACTGGGGCTAAAGATGCCGCAACAACAACAAAACTGGCTTTCACCGGCTGATATTCGAAACCTCTTGCGTCTGGCCGATTATGAAGTCGTGAAGGTCGAGAATCGGTTCCTGTTGCCGAAAAAAATTCCCGCTCATCGCCACGTTATTGAACCGATTTGCAGTCATTCTTCCAGGCATCAACCGGCTCTGCCTGGCACAGTATGTGGTCGCGAGGGTTCGTGGGTTGCAGGCGTGCCAGGCGTACTCTGTCAGCATTGTCATCCCTTGCCGTAATGAAATGGGAAACATAGAGGCTGCTGTTAGCCGGCTTCCTGCTTTCGGAACCCATCAGGAAATGATCTTTGTGGATGGTCACTCCACCGATGGGACGGTTCAGGAAATAGAACGAATCATCAAGAAGTATCCCCATAAGGACATGAAGTTGTTCATCCAGGATGGCAAAG
This sequence comes from uncultured Nitrospiraceae bacterium, assembly GCA_963794505.1. Lineage (GTDB taxonomy): Bacteria > Nitrospirota > Nitrospiria > Nitrospirales > Nitrospiraceae > Nitrospira_C. The sequence goes on along the minus strand of CAWCEG010000065.1, from coordinate 2,521 downwards.
GAAAAGGGGATGCGGTTCGAAAGGGATTTGCCGCGGCGACAGGCGACATCCTTATGATTCTGGACGCCGATCTCACCGTGCCGCCCGAAGATCTCCCTAAGTTTTATGATGCCATCGCATATGGCAAGGGAGAGTTTATCAATGGCAGCCGCCTGGTGTACCCGATGGAGCACAAAGCGATGCGGCTCTTAAATTTACTTGGAAATAAGTTTTTCAGCATGGCGTTTTCCTGGCTGCTCGGCGAGCGGATCAAAGACACGTTGTGTGGAACGAAGGTGCTCTTCCGCAAAGACTACGAGCGGATTGCCGCCAACCGGGGGTACTTCGGCAACTTTGATCCGTTCGGCGATTTTGATCTCCTATTCGGCGCGTCAAAGTTGAATCTGAAAATTCTTGAAGTGCCGATCCGGTATCACGAGCGCACCTACGGTACGACGAACATCAACCGGTTCCAACACGGGTGGTTGCTGCTGAAAATGACCGTCTATGGATTCTTTCGCCTGAAAGCCGTGTGAATGTCGGAAGAGATTTTGCGCCGACATCAGGCGGTATGGAATCAGAAGCCGATTCTCAGACGATTGTACGCCTCGTGGTATCGGGAAATCGCCAGATGGCTCCAGCCCGGTATCACCCTCGAAGTTGGTGGAGGAACGGGGAATTTAAAAGAATTTTCCCCCGGTGTGCTCTGCACCGACGTTGTCAGGCTGCCATGGCTTGATGCGCCTGGCGGATGCGCAACACTTGCCGTTCCGTAACAGCAGTCTGTCCAACATCGTCTTATTTGATGTGCTGCACCACTTGGAAAACGTCCGGTATTTTTTTGACGAGGCCCTTCGGGTGCTTGTGTCCCTCGGGCGCATTGTGATCATGGATCCCTACGTCTCGGTGCTCTCGTGGCCTGTGTATAGGTTCTTCCATCCTGAACCGATGGATTTCAAGCTACGATCCGCTTACCATCGTTCCCTCTGTCCAGCGACGGCCCTTCGATGCCAATCAAGCCATTGCCCGCATCGTTTTTGAACGGTCCTATGATCGGTTTCATCAACTCTACCCGCATTTGCATAAGCTGGCGCACGAACGGCTGGCGTACTTCGCGTACCCGCTCAGCGGCGGGTTTGATCGTCCGTCACTTGTGCCCTTGTGGTTGTTAGATGGCCTGTTACGGTGTGAACGATGGCTGCGATGTTTCGGCCGTTTTCTTGCTTTCCGACTCCTTGTTGTACTGCAAAAAACTTCTTCCGGCCACTAGACCCTTTCATCCGTGTTATTGATCTGATCCTGTCTGTCTCGTAAGGATGAAACACTATGATTAAGTTTGCAGTTGTCGCGGGAGCCCGCCCAAACTTTGTGAAGGTTGCTCCTTTGATGGAGGCTTTTAAAAAGGCAAAGAACGTTGAATCTATCCTCGTGCATACGGGACAGCATTATGACCACCTTATGTCCACAGCGTTTTTCGAAGACTTAGAAATGCCGTCGCCGGATATCTATTTAAAGGTCGGATCGGGGACCGATGCCCAGCAGACAGCCAAGGTCCTCCTCGCGTTTGAAGACTATCTCATGAATAATGCCGTGGATTGCGTGATCGTAGTGGGGGATGTGAATTCGACTCTCGCGTGTGCACTTGCTGCGGCAAAGTGCCATGTTCCGGTAGCCCATGTCGAGGCTGGACTAAGAAGTTTCGATCGAACGATGCCAGAAGAAGTGAACCGAGTCGTGACCGATGCATTGTCGGATTACCTGTTCACCCCTTCTAAAGACGGTGACAAAAACCTACGACGCGAAGGTGTCCCAGACGATCGAGTGTTTCAGGTTGGGAATATCATGATCGATACACTGCGTCGGTATGAACAGGCAGCCCGAACACGCTCACTCGCTACCCGAATCGGCCTGAAGGCAAAGGAATATACGCTGTGTACATTGCATCGACCAAGTAATGTGGACAACGAGGAAACCTTCAGGAGCATTGTTGCGGCTATTCGACGATTGTCACAAAGACAAACCGTGGTATTTCCTGTTCACCCGCGCACTCGTGCCAGAATGAGTGCGTTTGGTTTAAGGGATCAAATACAAGATAAGCGGTTGCTTGTACTCGATCCTCTGGGATACCTCGATTTTCTAAGCTTACTAGCCGATGCGGGATTGGTCCTCACAGATTCGGGAGGCATTCAGGAAGAAACGACCGTATTGGGTATCCCATGCCTGACACTGCGAGAGAGCACCGAGCGCCCTGTCACAGTGACTGTTGGAACCAATCGCGTCGTCGGTACCAATACGGAGCAGATTCTGGATGCAGCCAACAGAGCTTTGGCAGGTGACTGGGTGAAAGGCGGTATTCCAGATGGCTGGGACGGTCGTACTGCTGAGAGAATAGTAGAGATACTAGCCCGGAAAAATCTGAGCTTAGCAGGGCGCAAGCATCTTTCTGAACTGAGGATGCCTGTCTTCTGACCCTTTCTCTCGAGAGTCAGGTCAACATGCCCAGCTATCTTGGAAAGAGTTTTCATGCGAGGCCCTTGACCTT
>CAWCEG010000064.1:0-17299 GCA_963794505.1 uncultured Nitrospiraceae bacterium | reverse complement strand
AGAGCGCCTTCGCACGATCGGCGCCAAGTGGGCCTTGGCGGCCAGGTAGCTGTGGGCGATCCCGTTGTTGAGATGACCGCCGTTTCGCCCGGACGCGCCAGAGCCGACGAACCCGCTCTCCAGAACGGCGACACGTACACCTGCCTTGGCAAGGTGCAGGGCCGCAGAGAGACCCGTGAAACCCCCGCCAACGATGGCGACATCATAATGTCCTTCGGCAGGCCCCTGCTCCGCTCTTATGAATGGAGGCGCGGTGTCGTGCCAGTAAGACTTGAACTGCATCTTGCCGGTTCCTTATTACAGACCCACTGCGCCAGCCAGGCCCGAGATGTCCTTGATCTCCGTGTACTCGTAGAAGGGGTTAGCAGGCTCGTGACCGCGGTTCACCCAGACCTTGCTCTTTATGCCCAGGTCATAGGCCGTCATCAGGTCATAGCGGAACGAGGAGGAAACGTGGGTGATGTCTTCGGGTCCGCAGCCGAGCTTGTCGAGCATATACTCGAAGCCCTTCATCTGCGGCTTGTAGGCCCCCGTTTCCTCCGCCGTGATGACCATGTGGAAGGGTGCACCAAGCTTCTCCACGTTCGACATGATCAGGCTGGTTCATGGAGTTCGACAGGATCACCAGCGGAATCTCCTTGGCAACTTTGGCCAAACCCGCCGGGACATCCGGGTGCGGCCCCCATGTCGGCACCTCTTCATAGATGCGCTGGGCATCCTCCGGTCGAAATGCGACACCGTTGCGCTTGCAGGTGCGCTCGACGGAACTGTGCACGACCTCGGCGTAGGGCTTCCAGGCGCCGAGGACCTCGTCCAGCCGGTAGGCCGCGAAATCCTTGATGAACTGTGCCATCGCAGCGGGGGACAGCCGCGAGCCATAGACTCTCTTTGCCGCGCCGGCCATGTCGAAGTTGGTCAGCGTGCCGTAGCAGTCGAATGTGATGTATTTCGGCCGAAACTGGCTCATGAGGTCAATCCTTGCAATGACGCCGGCACCGCTTGCCGACCTGCCACGCATCATAGCGACCCTCCTTGTGGACTAATCACCGCATTGGGTTCGACAGAAAGCAGAATGTTCCGTATCGGATGACGGGTGCGGCAGAGAGTTTTCCAAGGAGCGCACGCCGTCAGGCGCGGAAGCCCACGGCGTCCGCCCGTAGTGCTGCGCGAGCGGCATAAGATGCGGAAGTGGGGGCCACAGAAAGCGCAAAAGCATTGATCAGGCGCTGGAGTCAGGAGGAGCTGCTTCGAGGCCTGGTCTATTCATAAGGTGACACGAAACCCGATGCGGAAAACGGAATGACTGCAGAACAGATCTCGCTGGAAGCGATGGAGACCGAACATCTGGATGGAGCCGTCCTGCTGTCGCGCGAGGCCGGCTGGCCCCATCGCCGCGAGGATTGGGAATTGGTGTTGTCGGTCAGCGAGGGCATCGTGGCACTGCAAGATGGCCGCGTTGTCGCGACGACCATGATGACGCCTTTCGGCTCCGATGCCGCTGCCATCAACATGGTGATCGTGGACGCGGCCATGCGGGGGCGCGGACTTGGCCGGAGGCTGATGGATGCCGCGCTGGAAAAGGCCGGCGCACGCAACTGCCGGCTCGTGGCGACGAAAGAGGGCCTGCCACTTTATGAAAAACTCGGTTTCGTGGCGGTCGGCGAAATCGTCCAGCATCAGGGGAAAGCCCTGAAGGTCGAGGCCCCGGCGAACGTGTCCTGGGCGCGGGACGATGAGCTATGAGAAAATTTGCTCACTCGATCGCGCTGCCTGCGACCTCGATCGCAGCAAGCTCATGAGCATTCTTCAGCAGGCGGCCCAGTTCGCAGTCATCCGGGAAAGGGGGGAGGTCGCGGCATTTGCGGGATTGCGCGCCTTCGGCCGTGGCCTCGTTATCGGACCGGTCGTTGCATCAAGCAGCCAGCAGGCCAAGGACCTCATCCAGTTCATGCTCGCGCATCATGAAGGGGACTTCGTCCGCCTTGACACGGATCTGTCCACTGGGCTCGGCCCCTGGCTCACCGAGCGTGGCCTTGTCCATGTCGGCGGCGGCATCCCGATGCAGCGCGGCCCACAAGGTGGAGCGAGCCGAAGCACCATACCGCACATATGCGCTGGTCAACCAGGCGCTGGGTTAAGTTGGAGACTCACATGCTGAGCAATTCGCTGATCGAGCTTGATCGCGCCCACCTGGTCCACCCCGTTGCCTCCTATCGCGGGCATGAGAAAAGAGGGGTGCGCGTGCTGAAATCCGGCAGGGGCGCATCGGTGACGGATTCGACCGGGCACACCTTGGTGGATGGCTTCGCCGGCCTTTGGTGCGTCAATGCCGGGTACGGCCAAGACAGCATCGTGGAGGCCGCAACCCGCCAGCTTCGTGAGCTCCCCTATGCGACCGGGTACTTCGGGTTGGGTTCGGAACCGGCGATCCGCCTGGCGGCAGAGCTTGCTGAGCGTGCACCAGGCGACCTCAACCACATCTACTTCACGCTTGGCGGATCGGACGCCGTCGACAGCACCATCCGCTTCATCCGCTATTACTACCACGCCAAGGGCACGCCCAAGAAAGACCAGTTCATCTCGGTCGAGCAGGGCTACCATGGGTCCTCAACGGCCGGCTCTGGCCTGACGGCACTGCCGGCGTTCCACGCGGGTTTCGGAGTTCCGTATGATTGGCAGCATAAAATTCCGTCTCACTATGCCTACCGCAATCCGGTCGGCTCGGAGCCTCAGGCCATCATCGATGCTTCCGTGGCGGCCTTGCGCGCCAAGGTGGAGCGAACTGGGCGCTGAGCGCGTCGCCGCCTTCTATGTCGAGCCAATCCAAGGGTCTGGTGGCGTTCTGGTGCCGCCGAAGGGCTGGATGAAGGCCATGCGCGACGTCTGCCGGGAACTCGATATCCTGTTTGTGGCAGATGAGGTGATCACGGGCTTCGGGCGCACCGGCCCACTGTTTGCTTGTTCGAAGACGAGGTCGTGCCTGATTTCATGACCACCGCCAAGGGGCTGACCTCCGGTTATGTGCCGCTGGGCGCCGTCTTCATGTCCGACCGGGTCTACAACACCATTGCTGACGGCGCCGGCATGACCGCGATTGGCCACGGTTACACCTACTCGGCTCACCCCGTCAGTGCTGCAGTCGGACTGGAATGTCTGCGGCTCTACGAGGATGGCTTGCTGGAGAACGGCGTGCGGGCCGGCCAGCGGCTGATGGCCGGTCTACGCTCCCTCGCCGACCACCCGCTGGTCGGCGATGTCCGGGGGCGCGGCATGTTAGCGGCCGTCGAACTCGTTACCGACAAACAACGCAAGACGCCGCTGCCGGCAGCGGCAGATCCCTCACGTCGGATCTTCGACAGAGCCTGGGAGAACGGGCTCGTGATCCGCGCCTTTGCCAATGGCGTGCTCGGTTACGCGCCGCCACTCTGCTGCACGGATGATGACATCGACAGAATTATCGATTGCACGCGGATGACGCTCGATCAGACGCTAGAGGATCCGGATGTTCGTGCGGCGATGGCGGGATGAGTGGGTTGTATAGCCGGCAACCTCGCGGCACAAATGTTGCCGACGCGTCATATTCGCAATTTTGTGCCGTGAGCGATCCGCGATTCAGCGCAATCGGCAAGGAATAGTCGCCAAACTAACCCTGTACCAAGAGAGACTGAAGGCGAAGCAATCGAACCCATCGAACAATAGCCACTGCGGCAGAGCAGGCAGGTTTCAGAGGAGTATCGCATATGGCGAAAAACCTGAGCGAATTCAGATACCTGACGTTTGACGTGGTGGGTACGCTGATCGACTTCGAGGGCGGGCTTAAGGCTTCCCTAGCCGAGATCGGCAAGGCCGCTGGCGTGGAGGTCGACGGGGAGGAGGCGCTCGCGCTCTACCGGCAAGCGCGCTACTCGGACGATGCTGGCCTCTTCCCGGACGACCTGGTGCGCGTCTATCTCGCTATCGCGCCGAAGCTCGGCCTGACCAACTGCTGGATCGAGCGCCGCTACGCCCAGAAAGGCTATGGCGGCACCATCGAGCCGAGCGAATTTACCCGGCCCGACTACCATTTTACCTCGATGGCCGCCCTGTCCGAGGCAGCACGAGAGGCGGCATCTGCCTGAATTTTTCCGATCCGCACCCAGAAGGCGGACCCACGCACATCAGCCACGATATAAAAGAGGGAACTGCTATGAGCAACAAGATTAACAACTGGACGTCTTCCGACGATCTGATGGTCGAAACCGCCATCCGCCGCGGTGCAAGTCGCCGCGAACTTCTGCATGTGATGTTGATGGGCGGCGTTGCTGCGGCGGCCGGCTCTGCCATACTCGGACGTGCGACCGCAGCTGTTGCAGCCGAGCCGGTAAGGGGCGGCTTCGTTAAGGCAGCTGGCTTCTCCGCCTCAACCGCGGATACGCTCGATCCGGCGAAAGCGTCGAACGCGACTGACTATGTTCGTTGCTCCGCCCTCTACAATCGGCTGACCTTCATCAACGGTGCCGGCGAAACGACGATGGAGCTGGCGGAGAGCATCGAAAGCAACGATGCAAAGGTTTGGATCGTCAAGCTGCGCAAGGGTGTAACTTTCCATGACGGCAAGAGCCTGACTTCGGCGGACGTTGTCTTTTCGCTCAACCGTCATCTGGATCCAGCCGTCGGCTCGAAGGTCAATGTGCTTGCCAAGCAGATCGTCCAGGTCAAGGCTGTCGACAATCAGACGGTCGAGATCACCCTTCAAGCGCCGAATGCCGACCTTCCGACCATCCTCGCGCTGCACCATTTCATGATCGTTGCCGACGGCACGACCGACTTCTCGAAGGGCAATGGCACCGGACCATTCGTCTTGAAGGAATTCCAGCCAGGCGTGCGCTCGATCGCGGCACGCAACGAGAATTACTGGAAGGAGCGGAAGGCCGAATATCGAAGGGTTTGAATTCTTCGCGATCTCAGACGAATCGGCGCGCATGAACGCCGTGCTCTCGGGCGACATTCAACTCGCCGCCAACCTCAACCCGCGCTCGCTGCGCGTGCTCGAGAACAACCCGGCGGCTCGCCTCTTCATCTCGAAACTCGGCACTTATACCAACCTCAACGTCCGTCTGGACATGGCGCCGGGCGACAAGCAAGGGGTTGCCGAAGGCTTCAAATACCTCATCAATCGTCAACTGATCCAGAAGTCGGTCCTGCGCGGACTTGCCGAGATCGCCAACGATCATCCGATCCCGGACACAAACAAGTATCACAATGCCGAATTGAAGCAGCGAGAATTCGATCCCGAACGAGCCAAGTCCCTCTTCGCGAAGGCTGGCGTGCTCGGCCAGGAAATCCGGATCACGGCAGCAGAGGCAGCATCCTCCTCACTCGACTACGCAGTAGTGCTGCAGCAGGCGGCCTCCAAGATCGGGCTCAACATCGCGATCAACCGTGTTCCATCCGACGGCTACTGGTCCAATCACTGGATCAAGGATGCCGTCCACTTCGGCAACATCAATGCGCGTCCGACGCCCGATATCCTCTTCTCGCTGCTCTACAAGTCCGACGCGGCCTGGAACGAGAGCGGCTACAAGTCCGAGAAGTTCGACTCCATGCTGCTCGAAGCACGCGGGCTCCTGGACGAGGCCAAGCGCAAGGCAGATCTACGGCGAAATGCAGGCCATGGTTTCCAACGAGGCCGGCACGGCAATTCCTGTCTTCATGTCGAATGTCGATGCCATCTCGCCCAAGCTGAAGGGGCTGACTCCTAACCCGCTCGGCGGCATGATGGGCTACACTTTCGCAGAACATGCCTGGCTCGAGGCCTAACGTTCCCTGGTTCGTCCTAGGCGCGCAGGCTCTGTCCTGCGCGCTCGAGCCGAGCCATTTTCATGCATCAGTGGGTGGTCGCTCCATGAACTCCCTCATACTCAGTCTCGCCGCAAAACGCGTAGTCGTCGCCTTCGTGACGCTGCTCTTCGTCGCATTCACGATCTTCTTCGCGACCGAGATGCTGCCAGGGGACGTTGCGGAAATTCTTTTGGGGCAGGCCGCTACGCCCGAAGCCGTAGCCGGACTGCGCACGGCCATGAACCTTGATCAGCCGGCCTTCCTGCGCTTCATCTACTGGCTCGGAAATCTGCTCACCGGCGACTTCGGCGTTTCCTACGTCAACAAAATTCCAATCAGCGACCTCATCGGCGGGCGACTCGTCAACTCGTTGAAACTGGCCGGTGTGACGGCCATGATCTCGGTTCCCATCGCGCTGACCCTTGGTATCACCGCCGCGATCATGCGGGGGACATACTATGATCGGATCGTGTCAATCTTCACAATCTCGGTGATTTCCGTGCCCGAGTTCATGGTCGCAACCCTCGCCGTCACCGTCTTCGCAGTCTATCTCGGCTGGCTGCCTGCGCTTTCCATGGCCAATGAGGTGACGTCGATCGGCGGCCTGCTGAAGGTCTTCGCCATGCCGGTGATCACGCTGAGCTTCGTCGTTTCCGCGCAGATGATCCGCATGACCCGCGCCGCCGTGCTCGAAACGCTCAACACGCCCTATGTGGAGATGGCGCTTCTCAAGGGTGCGTCGCGCCAGCGCATGGTCCTCCGCCACGCGCTTCCGAACGCACTTGGCCCGATCGTTAACGCCGTGGCCCTGTCATTATCCTACCTATTGGGTGGAGTGATCATTGTCGAAACGATCTTCAACTATCCGGGCATCGCGAAGCTCATGCTCGACGCGGTCTCAACGCGCGACCTTCCGCTGATCCAGAGTTGCGCAATGATCTTCTGCTTGGCCTATCTGCTTCTCATTACCATTGCCGACCTGGTTGCCATCATCTCCAATCCGAGGCTTCAATGACCATGTCCCTTTCCCTGTCGAACACGCAGAAGACTAGGCTGCCACGCTTCGGATACCGGGTTAGCCTGGTTGGAGCGGTGTCGTTTCTCATTATCGTCGCCTGGATGCTCGTTGCCATCTTCGCGCCGTACATCGCTCCGCATCCGGTCGGAGACATCGTCGACTTTGACTTCTTCGGCCCGATGACCACGCAGTTCCCGTTGGGAACGGATTATCTTGGCCGTGACATGCTCTCGCGCATCCTGCTCGGCGCGCGCTATACGGTCGGCATCTCCCTCGCCGCCGTTTGCCTTGCCTGTTTCTGCGGTGTCACACTGGGCATGACCGCCGCGGTCATCGGCGGGTGGTTCGATAGCGCGCTCAGCCGACTGCTCGATGCCCTGACATCCATTCCGAGCAAGATCCTGGCGCTGGTCATCGTCGCTGCCGTTGGCTCGTCGATCCCGGTCCTCATTGTGACGCTGGCCGTCATCTACACACCGGGCTGCTACCGCTTCGCGCGGGCGCTGGCCGTGAACATCAACACCATGGATTATGTAACGGTCGCCCGAGCACGGGGCGAAGGGCTCGGCTACCTGATCCGCTCCGAAATCCTGCCTGGCATCATCGGGCCGGTCCTGGCCGATTTCGGACTGAGGTTCGTGTTCATCGTGCTTTTGCTGTCGAGCCTGTCCTTTTTGGGCCTTGGCGTGCAGCCGCCATTCGCCGACTGGGGCGCTCTGGTCAAGGAGAATATCGGCGGGCTGTCCTTTCGCGGCGCCGGCGGTGATCTTGCCATCGATCGCGATCGCCAGCCTGACCATCAGCATCAATTTGCTGATCGACAACCTACCCCAGAAGATACGAGACCGGAGCGAGTCATGAGCAATCTTGTCGAAGTTCGCACCCTGCGTGTCAATGCGAAGACCGATTCAGGCCGCACGGTCGAGATCATCCGCGGCGTTTCCTTCGATGTCGCGGAGGGGGAGATTGTCGCTCTCATTGGTGAAAGCGGCTCGGGCAAGACGACGATCGCATTGACCCTGATGGGGTATACGCGCCCGGGATGCCGGATTGTCGAGGGCAGCGTCAAGCTGGCCGGACAGGATATTTCTGCGTTGCCGGAGCGTAAGCGCGCCAGCAAGCGCGGCACCGAAGTATCTTACGTGCCGCAGAGCGCTGCCGCCTCCTTCAACCCTGCGCATAAGATCATGGATCAGGTGATCGAGGTGACGAAGATCCACCGATTGATGCCGATCGACCAAGCCCGCAAGAAGGCCGTCGACCTTTTCAGGGCCCTGGCGCTCCCGGATCCTGATACGATCGGCGACCGCTATCCACATCAGGTATCCGGCGGCCAGCTGCAACGCCTTTCGGCGGCGATGGCTCTGATCGGTGATCCGAAGCTCGTGATCTTCGACGAGCCGACAACCGCCCTCGACGTGACGACGCAGGTTGAGGTTCTTCGTGCGTTTAAGTCGGTGATGAAGAAAGGCGCGATCGCTGGCGTCTATGTCTCGCACGACCTTGCGGTCGTCGCGCAGATTGCCGACCGCATCGTCGTTCTAAAAAATGGCGAAGTCCAGGAAGTCGGCCTGACCCAGGATATCTTGCAGCGTCCGCAGCATCCCTATACGCGGGAACTGGTCAACGCTTTCGAGCCGGCCTCGCATGCCCGCGCTTGCCGCCGAAAGCATGGAGTCTGAGAAGCCGCTTCTCGTCGTCAAGGACATTGTGGCGGGATACGGTAAGCTGGATGAAAGTGGAACTCCAACCCTCCGGGTGCTCAACAAGGTCAGCTTTGAGCTTCCTCGTGGAAAAAATCTCGGCATCATCGGCGAATCCGGCTGCGGAAAATCAACCCTGGCGCGTGTAATCGCCGGCATTCTGCCTGCTGCGCAAGGCCAAATTCTTCTTGAAGGCAAGCAACTCGATCAGGATCTGCGCAAACGCAGCCGCGATGAATTGCGCGAAGTGCAGATCGTCTTCCAGTCTGCCGATACCGCCCTCAACCCCGCCAAATCGATCGCCGATATCCTGGCCCGCCCGCTGACCTTCTATCATGGAATGGCCGGCAAGCAGCGGGAGGCCCGGATTGATCAATTGCTCGACATGGTTCGCTTGCCGCGCTCTTTACGGTACCGGCGGCCAGGCGAACTGTCAGGCGGGCAGAAGCAGCGCATCAATCTAGCGCGGGCATTGGCGGCCGACGCCAAGCTCATCCTCTGTGACGAGATCACCTCAGCACTGGATACCGTCGTCGCGGCAGCGATCATCGAGCTCCTCAAGGAACTTCAGCGTGAACTTTCCCTGTCGTACCTTTTCATCAGCCACGATCTTTCGACGGTCCGGGCGATCTGTGACGAAGTGGCGGTGATGTATGCCGGTGAAAAGATCGAACAGTTGAGCCCGGACGTCATGGGCAGTGAGGCCGGTCATCCCTATTCCCGGCTGCTGTTTTCCTCCGTGCCGAAGCTCAACACAGGTTGGCTTGACAGCCTGGAGCAGGATCCCGAACTCCTGCAGGCCTATTCGAGACGCTGAAAGGAACCGGCCGGACCGCCTCGCTCAGGCTTCGAACATCTTGTCGAGCGGCAGGTGCGTTTTGACGATCGGGGACTTCAGCACCACGAAACTGAAGTATTTGTCGATCCCCACATCCATATCGAGCAGCCGTTCCATAATCGTCTGATATTCCGCGATGCCTGGCGTGACGAACTTCATCAGGTAATCGTAGCCACCAGAAATGAGGTGGCACTCCATGACCTCATCGATTTTGTCGACGGTTGCGAGAAAGCGTGCAAAATCGATTTGCCGATGATTCTTGAGCGTGATCTCGGTAAAGACTGTAAGTGTTTGACCAAGTTTGGAAACGTTGATTTGAGCCGAGTAACTGGTGATATATCCTTCAGTTTGAAGTCTCTTGACCCGCATGAGACAGGGACTCGGTGAAAGATTGACGAGCTCCGCAAGCTCGACGTTGGTGATGCGCCCGTTCTTCTGTAGTTCCGAAAGTATCTTCAGATCGATCCGGTCGAGTTTCATTGGCATCTGCGCCGTCTTGGAATAGATCCCGCGATTATGCCGGTTTTGTTCGCTCCTGCAATCGCAGGGGGTGCGGGCGCGCCTGTTTGGCGGGGATGTACAATCGTGGGTCCTGAACGATGCCGTTTGGGTGACCAGCGGTAGCGTTCAGACCACCTTGGGGTTGTTCAGGGCCGATGACCATAGGGTTGCTCGCAACAATCGCCTGTGTTTCCTTCCATGAACGGCATGAAATTCTGTTGCATCGCATTGTTGCGGGGCATTGGTCTGCGGCCAGTCGCATATGATCCCTTCAAACTACGGGAGACCTGCCATGCCGGCGCCGCTCATTCAAATCAGAACCTCGCCTGATCTTCCGCAGGAAGCGGACGTCGTCGTCATCGGTGGTGGCGTAGTCGGTGTCTTCACGGCGTACTATCTGGCACAGCGCGGCGTGAAGGTCGCGCTGGTCGAGAAGGGGCTGGTCGGTGCGGAACAGTCCAGCCGGAACTGGGGCTGGTGCCGTCAGCAGAACCGTGACGCGCGCGAATTGCCGATGGCAACGAAGAGCCTCGATCTGTGGGAAAAGCTGGCCGAGGAAACCGGAGAGGACACTGGCTTTCGCCGTTGCGGGCTCCTGTATCTATCCCAGAACGAGAACGAACTTGCCGGTTGGGCGAAATGGCGCGACTTTGCCCGGACGGTCGGCGTCACCACCCATATGCTGAGCCAGCAGGAAGCGACAGAACGCGGCCGAGCCACCGGTCGGGTTTGGAAGGGGGGTGTTTTCTCACCAAGTGATGGAACGGCCGACCCATCCCGAGCCGTTCCCGTTACGGCGCGGGCGATCATGCCAGCCGGTGGGACCGTACATCAGAATTGCGCGGCACGTGGCATCGAAGTGAGCGCCGGCCGCGTCAACGCAGTCGTGACGGAAAAGGGCACCATACGCACACGGGTAGCCGTCATGGCCGGCGGCGCCTGGGCATCCTCTTTCTGTCACCAGCTCGGTATTCGTTTTCCGCAGGCGTCGGTGCGAGCCTCGATCCTGGCCGTCGCACCGGGCGCTAACGATTTGCCCGACGCACTGCATACGGCAGAAATTTCCATGACCCGGCGCGGCAATGGCGGTTACACCCTTGCAATCAGCGGTCGGGCGCGGGTCGATCCGACCCCGCAGCAACTCCGCTTCAGTCGCGAGTTCATCCCGATGTTCGCTCGGCGGTGGCGCAGCCTTGCGCCCGGAGGGCTGGAAGGGTTGGCGTCAAGGACATGAGACCCTGCGCAAATGGCGGTTGGATGAAGTGACGCCGATGGAGATTAACCGCATCCTCGATCCCAAGCCTGATATGAAGCAGATCCGTCTGACCCACTCGAGAGCTTGCGATCTCATGCCGGGCATGCGGCAAATGCCCATATCCGACGTATGGGCCGGGTATATCGACAGCACGCCCGATGGGGTACCGGCCATCGGCGAGGTTGAGAGTATACCGGGCTTCATTCTTGCGGCCGGCTTCAGCGGTCATGGTTTCGGGATCGGACCGGGCGCTGGCCATCTCATTGCGGACCTGATTACGGGCAAACCACCGATCGTCGATCCGCGTCCGTACCGACCTGAACGCCTAAGCGCCTCCGCATGGGGCCATGTTGCGGATTTTTGAGGCTGTCCACCGCTTAGCAGCTGTAGCTTTGGACTTGCTTCGGGAACGATACTGCTGGCGAATTCGATGTTGCCGCTTCATTCGCAGCCGGAGGGCTGACCTGCAGCGCTCGGACGCAGGGCACCGACGGTCCATTCCAGAAGCTTGGCAGCCCTGAAGGGAATTCGCCAGCAGTATCTAAAAGTAAAGCAGGTCCAGGTTTGACATGAGCCAGTTGTCTATCATCATTGCTCCAGGTCCCTGGGATCCAGAACCCTGGCGACAAGCGTTTAGAGCGGCATCGCCAGAGCGTCAGGTCCATGTCTGGCCCGATAGCCGAAGGCCGGTCAAGGGTGGGACATACGTGATCTGCTCATGGAAGGCGGATCCTAAGGTTTTCGAGGAGTATCCCTCCCCGCGAGCAGTGTTTTCTCTTGGAGCCGGAGTAGATCATCTGTACGTGCTTCGGTCTCGGCCCGACATTCCGGTTGTGCGTATCATTGATCCGGATCTAACGATGCGGATGGTTGAATACGTGACGTTCGCGGTGCTTTACCTTCACCGTCAGATTCCTGCTTATCAAGATGAACAGAAGCGGCACACATGGCGGCCGTTGGTCCAGCCAGCGGCGTCCCGCATCCAGATCGGCATAATGGGAGTTGGCGTTCTAGGCACGGCCTGTGGAAAGATGCTAATGCAGATGGGGTTTCGTGTCACGGGATGGACGCGCTCTCCACGCGACACGGCTCCATTCCCTGTCTTTGCAGGGCGGGACGGTCTCGACGAATTTCTGAAGCACACTGATATTTTGGTCAGCTTACTACCGAACACTCCGGAAACAGCTGGGTTGATTGGCCATAGCATCTTTGAACGCCTTGGGCGAGAAAGTTGTCTCGGCCGATCGTACTTCATCAATGCCGGTCGGGGAGAAACCGTCGCCCAACGTGATTTGATCGCAGCCTTGGCTGCTGGAATCCTCTCCGGTGCTGTGCTTGACGTGTTCGACGTTGAACCGCTGCCGCAGGACAGTCCCCTATGGGCAATGGAAAACGTTCTTCTGACGCCACACATTGCAGCCGACTCCGATCCCTGCCGTCATCGTCGCACAGATCTTGAACGATGTAGTTAGCTTGGAGCGCGGAGGACCCCTAGAGAACGTCGTGGATATGGCTCGCGGTTATTGAGTGATGCTCCTCGTAAGCCACAAGCCCGAGGCTGCCGTTCCAGTAGAGGAGGGAGGCCCGCACATGCCGGATGCCTCCTTTCAGGCCAAACCACATCAAGGTGTCTCTGTGCAGATTAAGGAGAACGGCGAAGTGTCATCTTGGGTCAACACTGCAATCGCTGGGTGGCTATGGACGCGATAGACCAGCGGATCATCGGTATCCTCCGAGCAAACGGTACGGTCACGAATGCAGACCTGGCAGAGAAGGCTGGACTATCCCCGTCAGCCTGCCTGCGGCGAGTGCGGCTTCTCGAGGAGAGCGGAACGATCCGAGGTTATACAGCCCTGATAAACGATCGAGCTGCAGCATCCGAAACCGTCGTGATTGTGCAGATTTCACTTGAGCGACAGACGGACGAGTACCTAAGGCGCTTCGAAAAGGCAGCCTGCCAGTGTCCCGACATCCGGGAATGCTATCTCATGACCGGGGCCTCAGACTATCTACTCCGCGTGGCCGTGCCCGACGCCGCCAGCTACGAGCGCATTCATACAGATGTTCTGTCCTGCCTGCCGGGTGTCGCTCGGATCCAATCCAGCTTTGCAATTCGGGATGTGGTCAAGCCACCAGACATGTAATGGTCAGGCACGAACAAGAGCGGCTGCCTCTTTGCTATGGCCGATGCGAGATCCCACGAAAGGATCCATTGGTTCTCTTGAGAATGGAGGCCATTTTCAATAAGGGCTCTCGGCCATACGGCGGGTGCTGCCTCCAAGTTCACCTGTCTCAGGTGTCAGTTGGCGTTTTGGTGTGAGACGTCGTCATAAGCGTTCTCAGACACTTAGCTTTGAGCATCTAATTTGAGAATATGCATTTGAATTGAGGAACTGGATGGCTTTGTGCATTTCTTTTGAGACGGCCGCTGCCCAATGTTGAGCTCGAGTTTCGGGGCGGGATTGGCGACAGCGTAGAGAGCACCGCATGAGAATTGACATTTAATGTGAGAAACCGAACGGTCCGTTTGTCTCACTGTTGATGTCCAAAGCTGCCAGAAACTCGATATTCTCATTCCAAGATGTCAGCTAACACATGATGTGGCAAACGCAGAGTTGACCACGGACAGAAGCGTGATCCCAGCGGCAGGATGCTCACTCAGGGACTTGACGCCAGACGGCCCATTACAGAAGCCACATGGCGGGCTGATCACCTCAGCCGGAAAGCGGTGGCGAGCGTAACGAGAATGGTGGGACGATTTCATCCCTTATGTATGCCTCCCTTCGGTCACCTTCCTGTTAATCTGACGATGCCGTGCAAACCTCCGTTGCATCTGCTGCGATTTCCGCTCCCGCCGCGCGATAGGCATCGTCGTTAGCGCCGATACCAGCGCCCGCATCGGTCTCCACCAGCACTTTATGCCCGTGCGCCACATATTCGCGCACTGCACATGGGGGTGAGCCCGACGCGATATTCGTGGGCTTTGATTTCCTTCGGAACGCCGACGAGCATGATTGTCTTCCTTCAGTTCGATGGGAGGGTTGCGATCCTGCGCGGCCGCGTCATGTTTTCCGGCCGCAGAATGTCATCGAGTTCGGCCGGGCTGAGCAGGCCCTCCTCCAGCACGAGGTCGGCAACGCCACGGCCCGTGGCCTGCGCCCTTTGCGCGATGCGGGTCGCGTTCTGGTAGCCGATGACCGGGTTCAGCGCGGTTACGAGGCCGATGCTGTGGGTGACCAATTTCCGGCAATGGTCCTCATTGGCGGTGATGCCCTTGATGCAGCGCTCGGTCAGCGCCGTCATGGCATGGGTCATGATGCGGATGGACTGGAGAATGTTGAGAGCGATCACCGGCTCGAAAGCATTGAGCTGCAGCTGCCCGGCTTCAGCCGCAAACGTTACTGTCAGATCGTTGCCGATGACCTGATAGGCCACCTGATTGACCACCTCCGGAATCACCGGATTGACCTTGCCAGGCATGATGGAAGAACCCGGCTGTACCGGCGGCAGATTGATTTCCCCCAATCCTGCGCGCGGGCCGCTGGAGAGGAGGCGCAGATCGTTGCAAATCTTGGATACCTTCACCGCGATGCGCTTCAGGACGCCCGAAAAGGTGACGAAGGCACCGGTATCCGAGGTGGCTTCGATGAGGTCTGTTGCCAGCACCAGGGATTTGCCGCTGATCTCGGAGAGTTCGGAAACCACGAGTGGCGCATAGCCCGGATCCGTATTGATGCCGGTGCCGATGGCGGTCGCTCCCAGATTGACTTCCCGGAATAGTCGAACCAGCTCCTGCACCCGCTCCACATCTTCGCGCATGGTGGTCGCGAAGGCGCGAAACTCCTGGCCAAGAGTCATGGGGACCGCATCCTGAAGCTGGGTGCGCCCCATCTTGATGATATGCGCGAACGCCTCGCCCTTCGCCTGAAAGGCCGCGCAGAGGTTCTCCATCGCCCCGGTAAGTTCGCCGTAGCTCAGGAGAATGCCCAGCCGGAGGGCGGTCGGATAGACGTCGTTGGTGGACTGCGACAGGTTGACGTGGTTGTTGGGATGCAGGTGCTCGTACTGCCCCTTTTCGTAGCCCATAAGCTCCAGGGCGCGGTTGGCGATCACCTCGTTGGCGTTCATGTTGGTGGAGGTGCCGGCACCACCCTGGATCATGTCGACGACGAACTGGTCATGCCATTGCCCGGCGATCACCTCGTCGCAGGCCGCTGCAATCGCAGCTTCCAATCTTTCCGGGAGAAGGCCGAGCTTGCCGTTGGTGCGAGCGGCTGCCTTCTTCACCATCGCCAGCGCGCGCACGAAGTTGGGGAAATGGGAGAGGGGAATGCCGGTGATCTGGAAATTGTCCAAGGCGCGGGCCGTCTGCACGCCGTAATAGGCGCCGGCAGGAACCGCCAGATCTCCCAGCAGGTCGTGCTCGATCCGTGTGAGGCCGTGATCGGTCGGGAGGCGGATGGAATGGGTCAGCATCGCAGGATCTCTATGGCCTTTTGCTATTCAACTGATTGGCTGGGTGGCCAGTGCGCAGATGCCTGATGGCGGCGCCATCTCAGCTGTCAATGAAGCGCCGAGCAACCCCGTATTACGGTGTCGTAGGCCACTAGGCCGCATCGTACCGTTGGAAATCAGTATCCGACATTTACGCCATAGGAGGCGCCTCATAGGCACTTAGATTCGGAACTTTACACTTAAGACAAGACGCATTTCGGCACATGTTGCGGGCAGAGCGGTCTTAGTACGCACCCGTTCCTACCATCGGCTGGGCAACCATGAAAGTCGAAGAGATCCTCCATCATCTCGTCGCTTTTCCGATTGTCGTTGCTCGGTGGAACGGTGACATTGTGGTCTGGAGCTAACAAGAAGTCAGTCACATGCACGAGCCCAGAGTCGCAGACAAGAACACGCCTTACTGATGGGGCACTGTTGCAGTAACTTGGAAAAGGAATAACGAACCCCACGAATGGGCCGCTTAGGCAGCGAGACTGGAGAGTTGATTGACGAGACGGATTTCGCCTGTCCTGCCGCGGTCAGAAAGATCTGCTGTGCCGATGGGGATGCTCTTATGACTGTCATTCTGGGATGCCGGCGTAGGATCTCTGCTGCTTCTGTCATCATGAACGGGAATGACACGCAGGTTCCGTTACATGCGCCTTGCGCGCCGCTTCCTTCAGCGAAATTTCGCCCCGCGCATACCATTCGAAAAGCTTGGCGATCAGCGGCGCGATAGCAGGCCTGATGGCGATGATCTTCTTGCCGTCCGGGCCGCTTCTTTTGGGATAGCCGAGCGGCGTCTTGCAGTTTGCCAGCTCGATGGTCCTTGCGATGTCGCCCAGTTCGGCCGGGCGGATGCTTTCTCCCGCCGGCAGTGCAACCGGCTCGACAGTGGCCATCGTGCCCTGATGCTGGTGAATAGTGTGCCAATGGCTTCGAAATCGAGGCTTTCATAGAGCGGCTGCCCGACCACGGCGGTGTTGAGCAGCGTGCAGCGGTCGCCGAGTTCCCCCAGCACTAGGTTCATTAGTTTGCGTCCCATGCGCATGCAGCAGCGGCTCGGGCCAGCGCGCCATCGAAAGGACAGCAGCACCATGGTAGCCAGGGGGTCGTAGCATTAGCTTTCGCAGATGGAGGTGGAAATCATCGGAAATTATGTATTTGAGGAGTATCCGAGATTTTCTGCTGCGTACCCGGTGCAATACTGCTCGCACGTAGATCCAGGTCATGCATTCCGGGAGACGTGCAAGGAACATGAGCATCAAATCCCGCTTGATCATTGTGATCACGTTTTTTTGTGTCGATCCTAGCGGCCGGTATCGGCATGCTGGGCACGCTCGCTGCTGCGCTATTTGGCTGCTTCCTGATTTGCCGCATCTATCGTGAATGGGGAGGCGAACCGGACGAGACCATCGGCGAACCGCGGTGGTGGCAGAGTGATAGAGGAGGGCGACCGAGGAGCCTGCTCCCTGGCGTCCCCAGCTCAACATATCCTACTCGACGTTTGAACATGCGCGTTCTTGAATCAATCTGAAGAGTGTCAAACTTTCGGCCGCGGGCATATGGCGTATGCCCTGAACTTAAACAATAGAGAGATCATGCAAATGAAAACACTGCTGCTCAAGAAAGGGGAAGTAAGCAGATTAATCTCCATAAAGGAAGCCATC
>CAWCEG010000063.1:0-14832 GCA_963794505.1 uncultured Nitrospiraceae bacterium | reverse complement strand
GTTCTTCAGCGTGTAAAGATCGACTGGAGAACCGTCGATGGTTCGGCGGAACGCTTCGGGATTGATTTGCGCGTTTGAGCTGGACACGAAAGCAGCGACGAAGAGTACAGGCTAAGCCGAAAGTGGCTAAGCCACAATAAGGGCCGGTAACGTGGGGTTAGCCCAGAATTTCCCAATAATATGCGAGAAAATTCCTCGATTTTCAATTGCTTTCTTAAAGTTCTTTCCGATTACAGCCGCTGCGACCGTTTAGCATTTCTGCTGGCCGCTGATAAGCTATTCGTGCCCTTCAAAGGCCTTCGGTCTGCCCGGACAAACGCAGCGAAAGATCCTAAACTCGGCAATTTCGCAGTTTCGGTCCCTTCGCAGAGGAGTCGAAACCAGCCGTGCGGCGCATTAAAAATGGCAAGTCGCTACCGTCGCAGACCCTGCTTTTCACAAGCCTGTAGCTCTCGTTCGTCTCAAGCCCCCCGGCTGGAATGCCGGGGAGGGCCGCCTAAAGACTCCGGAAGCTGTTCCAGTTTGGACTGTTGAACGTGGTATCAGGCCCGGAGGGCAACGAACTCGAAAATCCAGATAGTGAAGCGCGCTCCTCGAATGTTCAGGAGGCCGTCGAACGCGTCATAGCGTAGCCTTCGCCGCTTGATTTACGCTGAGTTGTCCGCGAGCGGACCAATTGCTGGGGTCCCAAAACAGCCGGAAGATCTCGACCGCGTCTCGAGTTGACGCGTGAGGAAAACGCCGAGGAGCCGAGGAACGTCTGTCCGTTCCCTTTTTTTTCATGAACAGATGCCCGGAGAGGGGCTCGAACCCACAAGGACTGCTCCACCAGATCCTAAGAACGTGTAATCCGACTTTTCTTACGTTCATGGGCGCTTAACCGAATGCGCGGGAAGTTCATAATGATGAGGATCGTAGCCGTTTTTCGAGCTCTGCGACAAGCTGAGACAGTTGGGCTCGCAAATAGCACACAAATAGCACAGGCAGGCCTCCTAAGTCCGGATCGCCGGCCGGAATCAAGAAATTGCCGCGCCATCCCGGCCACCTAGGGTTTTAAAATCCGACAGCGCCTAAATTTAAGTAGGGCGAAATCCTACTTTTCGACGTTGACTCCCTCGGCGCGGTCTGCTCTCCTCGCCATGTTAGCCCGGGTCAAGAAATTCGTGATGTCTTTCCTAAAAATCGCTGGTTCCTGGTTAGTGTTGCTGGTTCTGCTTGGTGGGATTTTTGTCTGGATATCCAGCGATTACGAAAACCCACGCGAGCTATTGCCGGAAGACTTATTTTCTTAACGGTCGCGGGCGTATCGTGTTCATTGGATACTTTGGGTAGTCCTTTAAACGGCCTAACGAAAAACGGTTGAGGCATCACTTTCTCTCGCCACTTGAACCCTTTCAAAGCGTAACAGTGACACGCAAGAAGGTTGCAGGAATGGAAGTGACATCCTTGCGCGGGCTTTGGTTTTGGCGGTTGAACAGTTCTTCCAGCTCTTTCTGCAAATCAGCGGCTCGACCGTTCTTTTCCGCCGCTTCGAAGGCATTCATGGTCGGCCCGTAATATTTTCGGAATTCATCCACGAACGCTGCGGGGGGGCTGGGATAGTTGAACGCAAAGGTGTCCCGGGCGAAGGAAATCTTCTCGGCGGGAACTCCCGCGCCGGCAAACCGTTCGATCACGTTGCTCTCGATCCCCCACGTCATCGGGCTGACGAAGCCTTCCGGCGGTGGCGGCGTGTAGGCGGAACTGATCTTCAAAATTTGCGCCACCAACGTCGGATCGTTTGGAATCCAGTTACCCATGATGATCCGACCTCCGGGCCGGGTCACCCGCACCATCTCTTTGGCCACGTCAAACGGCTTGGGCGCAAACATCGCGCCAAAGATGCTCACGACGAGATCAAACGCTTGCTCCGGCACTTGATGCAGATTCGCCGCATCGCCTTCCTGGAACCGGCAGTTGGCCAGGCCAAGCTCCTTGGCCCGCTTGTTCCCAGCCGCAACCAGGTTGCTCGCGATATCAACGCCAAGCACCTCCGCTCCGAGTTTTGCCGCGGGTATTGCAGTCGTGCCATCGCCACAGCCAAGGTCCAGAACCTTGAGGCCGTTTGATATGCCAAGGCGCTGGATAAGCGCCTCTCCGCTTTCTCGCATACTCTCGGCAATGCGCGTAAAGTCACCTTTTTCCCAAAGTGCTTTGTTTGGATTCATGGGAGCATTCATGGTGAGGTTGTGTTGGTTGTCTTTTGGTTCTGCAAATTGTTCGCCTAACAGGTGATTCTGTCATTTTCGGATAACGTTGCCAGATCGGAGTTATCCGCGGGTTTTCTGGCCGGGAAGGGGTTCCTGTAATCATTGAGTTGAGAGCAACGTGCCTGGAGGATGACTCCAACGTCAAATGTGAGATGAGAGAATTCTTCGGCGAAACGTGGCGATTGGCGAGGTGTCGCATACCACGGTAGAAAAGGCGTCTCGTTCATCGTCCAACCAAAAGATGCCACCAAAATCGGCTGCGCGGGGTTCCACGGAGATTTGGCGGGCGCGAAAGAATAACGCCGCAACACATCGAGAGGATTAAGCAATCAACCGGAAATGCCTAACCCCTACGACAACAACTGCCCGGAGAGGGACTCGAACCCACAAGGATTTCTCCACCAGATCCTAAGAATGTGTAATCCGACTTTTTATCTATGACAAGTTGAGCATCTTACATCACCGTGACAAGAGTCTTTCAGTTCGAACCCTGGAAATATCGTGACCGGCCACTACTCATGGCGGCAAAGCAAACGCGTCGAGAAAGGCAGTTCGGATAACTCCGGGTTTGGCATGATATTCGAAAATCACAGAATCACTTGTTACGCCGCACAAGCTCGAGTGCCCGGCAAGGGAGGAAGAGGTCCATGAGACACACGCGCATCATCGTCACTCACTACGGCGGGCCCGATGCACTTCGGGTGGTTGAAGAAGAGTGCCCCGAGCCGAAGGATGGTGAAGTGCGGGTGAGAGTGCTGGCCGCAGGTGTCTCCTTGCCCGACCTAATGATGCGCGAGGGCGTTCATCCCGAAACGCCCCGGCTGCCCTTCACGCCGGGGTGGGATCTGGTTGGCGTGGTGGATCGGCTCGGCGACGGTGTCTCTGGAATCGAACCAGGCCAGATAGTTGCCGCGCTGCCGATCAGCGGTGCGTACGCGGAGTTCGTCTGCCTGCCGCAACGTGAACTGGTTCCGGTGCCATCCGGGTTGGACGCCGCCGAGGCTGTCAGCCTCGTGCTGAACTACGTCACGGCGTACCAGATGCTGCATCGCTCCGCTAAGGTCAGACCGGGCCAGCGCGTGTTGATTCACGGCGCGGCAGGCGGGGTCGGCTCGGCGCTATTGCAGCTTGGGCGCCTCGCCGGGCTGGAGATGTACGGTACCTGTTCATCGCGAGGGGCGTCGGCCGTTTCCGACCTGGGCGGTATCCCGATTGATTACCAGCATCAGGACTTCGTGAAAGAAATTCACCGCCTCACGAGCGAGGGCGTAGACGTTGTCTTTGACGGCATCGGTGGCACCCATATCTGGCGTTCCCGCAAGGCTCTCCGTCCTGGCGGGAGGGTCGTGGCCTATGGCCTTACTTCCTCGCTACGTGGGGGACGATTGGCTTCAGGTCGTCCAGGTCGTCGTCATCGCTTTCGTGGAATCGCCATCTTCGGGTTGTACATTGCTGGCGGCTGGCTTCTCCCGGGCCGGAAACGGGTGGTCCCCTACAGCATCCAGTGGCTCAAACGGCTGAGACCGGCATTGTTTCGACAGGATTTGATCGCCCTGTTTGACCTCCTTCAACAGCAGAAGATCAAGCCGCTCATCGCGCAGCGATTTCCTCTTGCCGAGGCAAGACACGCGCACGAGTTGCTCGGGAAGGGAGGCGTGACAGGCAAGATCGTCCTCGTGCGCAACGGGTCATCGCTTGAATCAGGAGCGGCGTAACGACGGCGCTCCCCTAACTGGAACAGCGTCCGCTCCGTACTGCTTCCTAAAGCAGGGTGGCGGTGGAGTATCTGCAGAAATCCCTGAATCTTAGACGGATTGCCGGCGCAAATCCTGAGCAACAACTCTTTGGGTATGGTACTGAATCCCGGGCCGACGTCCGTCGTACCCGGAACACGTTCCACATCCGCCGGACATTCATTGCTGCGCCATATCGTGGGATTCCGAAGTCGTACGCGTACTCATCACAGGGAGCTGCGCCCGCATCTTTGCTGCCTGTCTGCTGACAGTAACCTCCAATGCGTGTACATAGCAATCCCAACTTCCCCCATGCCCCTATGTCGATTCATTACCCTCCGTCGTGCTGTGTCCCTCTCGCCACACCGTCCATAGCTGGGCGAATGCCAGCTGGGCAGAAATCGGCTAATGAACGAGGTGAACTCTTGCTCGACCACGTCTTCATAACCGTCAAGGATCTCGATCGATCGATTGCCTTTTACGAGACGGCTCTCAAGCCGCTCGGCATCGTGCATGCCATCGATTACGACGGCAAGGATGGCCCCGAAGGACATCCCGACCTCAAGGGCTTCGGACGGGACGGCCGCGTATTCTTCTGGCTCAGGCAGGGCGATGCGGACGCCAGGGCTGCGCATATCGGCTTTGTCGCCAAGAGCGAGGCCGAGGTGAACGCGTTCTACGAGGCAGCAATGGCGGCGGGCGCGACCGACAACGGCAAGCCCGGCGCGCGCCTGTATTACGATCCCCGTTATTACGCTGCGAACGTTTTCGATCCCGACGGTTACAGTCTCGAGGCGGTCTACAAGAGCTGGCAACACCGCCAATCATAGTGCCTCGAAATTTCAAAACGGCCTTCCCGGCAAAGCCCCGCCTGTGCCGATGCAAGAATTGTGAGAAGACATCCGATGTGACGTGCCTTATGTCGCTCCTTATGCCCCTATTCAGAAATCCCTCCCGAACTGACGCAAGCGAACGCCTTGTTATTCCTCGGCGCGAGAAGCTCGTTAAAGAGGTGCAGCCCATGTAAGAAGCGAGCCTTCATCGCTCTCATCCAATTCAAAATCTTCGACAACGAAGTCAGACACTTCTTCAGTTTCCGCAGATCGATACCCAAGGCGCTCTTGAAGCGATTGGACCATCGACACCATGCAACTGGCCATTTGCCTCTGGGGCATGATGGTGAAAAGCCGGCCATAGAATTCGGGATGAATCCGCTGATACATGTCACGGCATATTCGCGTTGAAGATTCACAAACCTCGCTGAACAGAGATTTCTCTAGTCCCTCATAATTGATCCCTCTTCAATCCGAGTCTCATCCTCATCGATTTACGAGATCTCACACATCTTCTTGCGAGATTTCGTAAGTCACGCGATGTCGGCACTCGCCGATTTCCTTCGAATGATTCCAAGTCGCTAATTTTCCAGCATCTCGTTCGATTCCTCCATGCTGGCATCGATGCTGTCAAGGAATTCTCACCGCGTCAATCACTCGCAGCAAGGAGGGGGAACCACGACGACTATTCGGGATCTTGGCAATGAAAGGAGTAGCAGGACAGGACGCAGTCTGAGATCCAGGGCGGGGCTGTGCCTATCGATAATTCAACCTGAACATCAGGCTCAGATTTCTTTGAGTTGAAGCAGGATCAGACATGATTGCGACACGATGCTTAATCGCAACGGCGTTTCTACTGGTCGGTTGTGGGTCTAAGGAGGAGCCCGCCACGGCGGTGGTTTCGGCCGCTTCACAGGAGACCATTCAGGCTGAAGTTGTCGAGATCAAATACACTTCGGCGCCGATTCGCATTGAAGTGACCGGTCAGGTAGCGCCGATCTTCCAGGCTGCGCTTTCCAGCCGTATCCAAGGAACCATCGACACCCTGTTCGTTCGAGAAGGCACGCCGGTCGTCAAGGGACAGACGCTTATTCAGCTGGATAACCGCGACGTACGGGCCGACTTGGCGCGCGCCTCGCAGAGGTAGAAAACACGAAGGCCCAGCTCGACCGCATGAACCAGTTGTACGCCCAAGATGCAGTTTCAAAACAAGAGATGGAGAATGCGACTCGTGCCTACAAGGTAGCGGAAGCCAACCGTACGACAGCGCTCGCCCAGCTGAGTTATACGATTGTCAAGGCGCCATTTGACGGCGTGATTACCGAGAAAATGGTGGAAGCAGGTGAGTTGGCCTCGCCGGGGCAGCTCTTGTTGAGGATGGAAAATCCCCAGCAACTACGACTTAAAGCGACTGTGGCGGAGGGAGATTTGAAATCGGTATCTCTCGGAGACAAGATTTCTGTGGTCATTGACGCCTTGGGTGAACAAGCGCTGGACGGCGTCGTCGGCCAAATTCTGCCAGCTGGCGATTCGCAAACCCACACGTTCACCGTGAAAGTGGACTTGCCTGCGGAACTTGGGCTGAAAACCGGCATGTTCGGACGATTCCAATTGGATAAAGGAACTAGCAAGACGATTCTCGTGCCATGGACCGCCGTCGTCGAACGCGGTGAACTCACGAGCGTCTTTGCCGTTGGCTCAGATCAGATCGCCCGCCTTCGCTGGGTCAAAGTCGGTCGGCGGCTCGATCAACAGGTCGAAATCCTGTCCGGTGTGAATGTCGGCGAGTCGGTGCTGCTCGATGCGACCCGCGGTATCGATGGCATGGCAGTCAAGATCGTCGATACGACGGCATCACCCGCCGTGCCGACACCGTGTAGCGTGTCTTGTCAGTCACCTCGGTCAAGAGGTGCGAGTTCTGTCGCCCAGGTTTCTGATAGCGGGCTCTATTACTTGAAACGTTAAACTCAAAAACGGTTAACGAATGACGACCTACCGCCGCGGCCTTTCGGGCCGCATCGCCGCCCTCTTCATCAGGAGCAAGCTGACGCCGCTCATCATGTCGGGGGCATTGTTGCTGGGCCTGTTTGCGGTCGTCGCCACGCCGCGTGAAGAAGAGCCACAGATCGTCGTTCCCATGGCCGACGTCTGGCTGCCCTTTCCTGGCGCCTCCGCCAAAATTGTCGAAGAACAGCTGACCAAGCCCTTCGAGCGCAAGATCTCCGAAATCAAGGGCGTGGAGTACGTGTATTCGATCTCGCGGCCCGGGGGCGCGCTCATCATCGTCCGCTTCTACGTCGGCCAGCCGATGGAGCAGAGCCTGGTCGATCTCTACGACAAGCTGATGTCGAATCAGGACCTGTTGCCACCAGGGGCCGAACCCTTTTGGTCAAGCCGAAGGACGTGAACGACATCCCGATTGTGACGATCACCCTGTCGAGCGAACAGTATGGCGAATTCGAATTGCATCAATTGGCCGAGCAGGTGTTGGAGGAGGCCAAGAAGGTTGCCGGCACATCCGGGGGCTTCATCGTCGGCGGTCGGGCGCGAGAGTTGCGGGTGCAGATAGACCCGGCAAGGCTGAAGGCCTATGGGCTGACCCCTTTGCAAATCGCGGCCGTCATTCGCGGAGAGAATCGAGCCTTGCCGACGGGCCGGTTCGACAACCGCAATCAGAACTTCCTCGTGGAGACCGGTCGGTTCATTCGGTCGCGCGAAGACCTGGAAGGCCTGGTCGTCGGCGTGAGCGATCAACGACCGGTCTATCTGCGGCAAGTGGCGGAGATCATCGACGGGCCGGCCGAAGCGACGAACTATGTCTGGTTCGGTCTCGGCGCCGGTGATGCCTCGCCTGACGCCTCTCGCCGGACGCCTCACGAATCCCCGGCTGTGACCGTGGCCATTGCCAAGCAGGCCGGCATCAACGCAGTAACTGTGGCCGAGCACGTCATCCGCAAGGTTGAAGACATGAAAGGCGTGACGGTTCCGTCGGATGTCCGCGTCACCATCACACGCAATTACGGGGAGACCGCACAAGAGAAGGCCAACGAACTGCTGTGGCACCTGCTTATCGCTGTCGTTGCCGTGGTCCTCTTTCTCGGCGTTGCGCTGGGGCCGCGCCCCGCCCTCGTCGTGTCCGTCGCGATTCCGCTCACCCTTGCCTTGACGCTGTTTACGTCCATGCTCATCGGCTACACGATCAACCGAGCAACGCTCTTCGCCCTGATTTTTTCGATCGGCATTCTGGTGGACGACGCCATTGTCGTCGTCGAGAACACGTACCGACATCTGCTGCTGCGCCGTCGTTCCCATGACGAAGCGTCCATCCATGCCGTCGATGAAGTCGGAAACCCGACGATTCTGGCGACATTCACCGTCATCGCTTCGCTCCTTCCGATAGCTTTCATATCCGGTTTGATAGGCCCCTACATGAGGCCGATCCCCATCAATGCCTCCATCGCCATGTTCTTTTCCTTGCTCGTCGCCTTCGTGGTAATTCCGTGGTTCTGCCGAACCTGTTACCGTCCCGGGGTTGCCCTCAAAGGTGTTGATCACGATGAAAATGAAACCGGCTTAACGGCGCGCCTCTATCGTTGGGCGCTCTCACGGTTGTTGCTCCGGCCGTACTTAGCTTATTCCTTCTTGGGCATGATCACCCTCCTGCTTGTCGGGTCCTGCCTCTTGTTTTACACGCGCCACGTCGTCATGAAGATGCTGCCGTTCGACAACAAGAGCGAGATCCAGTTGGTGATCGATATGCCGGAAGGGACGACGCTGGAGGAAACCGCCCAGGCCGCTAAGGCTCTGACGCAATATGTCCGCACCCTTCCCGAGGTGCGGGACTACCAGGCTTACGTCGGCACGGCCTCCCCCTTCAACTTCAACGGCCTGATGCGCCACTACTTTCTGCGGTCGCTGCCGCACGAGGCGGATATTCAGATCAACTTGGTAGCCAAGGCTGAACGGCGGACTCAGAGCCATGACATCGCGCAGCGGATTCGTCCCTCTATTCAAGAGATCGCGCGTCAGTATGGCGCGAATGTCAAGGTCGTTGAAGTGCCGCCTGGTCCGCCCGTCCAATCGGTGTTGGTGGCGGAGATTTACGGGCCCGACTATGGCCGGCAACTTGCCGTAGCGAGCGAGGTTCGAGCGCTGTTCGAGTCCACGCAGGGGGTTGTCGATGTAGACGACTCTGTCGAGGCGGATCAGGTGAAGTACGTCTTCACGGTCGATCGGGCGAAAGCGGCGCTCGCCGGAATTTCTTCCGAGGAGATTGTATACGCGTTGCGCATGGCGTTGGAGGGAACGAAAGTCGGGCTCGTCCATATTCCTCGAGAGAAGAGCCCGGTGCAAATCATGCTGCGCCTCCCTTTGGCGGAAAGAACGGGGCTCGAACATATCGGGGAACTCGGATTGAGGACGAAGAGCGGCGGGCTCGTCCCGCTCTCCGAATTGCTCACGGTCGAACAGACGGTGCAGGACAAAGCGATTTACCATAAGAACCAGAAACCTGTGGTGTATGTGACGGCCGACGTGGGAGGACCGGGCGCAGAGAAGGCGGAGAGTCCCGTGTACGGCGTGCTCGGAGTCGGGAAGAAACTGGAAGACTATCGGCCGGCCGAAGGATATCGGATCGAACAATACTACGCTTCCCAACCCTGGTCGGAAGAGAAGATCGCGATGAAATGGGATGGGGAATGGCAGATCACTTATGAGACGTTCCGCGACATGGGCATCGCCTTTGCCGTTGCGATGTTGATGATTTACATCCTGATCGTCGGGCAGTTCCAATCCTTTCTTACGCCGCTGATCATCATGGCTCCGATTCCACTCACGCTGATCGGCATTCTGCCGGGGCATTGGTTGACAGGATCGTATTTCACGGCCCCGTCGATGATCGGCTTCATTGCGCTCGCCGGCATCATTGTCCGGAACTCGATTTTGCTCGTGGATTTCATCCAGCTTCAAGAGCGTACGGGTGTTCCATTACTGGAGGCGGTCATTAAGGCCGGCGCGATCCGTACCAGACCGATCCTCTTGACGGCCGCCGCGCTCATGGTGGGCGCCTTCGTGATCATTTTCGATCCGATCTTCCAAGGGCTGGCCGTATCCCTCCTTTTTGGCGTAGGAGCTTCAACGTTACTCACTCTGTTCGTGATCCCCTTGCTCTACTACCGCATTGTTGGAAAACGCCCCAATCCGGCCGTCTTTCCGCTGAAACTGCGATGGGAAACGGAGAAGCGGTCACTCACCGCGTGCGGGCAGAAGAAGTTTCGGTTTGAGCGAGCGGCTTTCTGTACTCTGACTGTCATGGTTACCGCTTTCTGGATGCTTGTCAACGAAACGCCCGATGAGCTACAGTTTCGCACCAAATTGGCGCTGCACTTTTGGGGAATGGCTCTAGTGGCTGCTTGGCAGGTCGGTTGGAATAGAAGCCCGTCATCCACCCCAGGGCCCATCTTGTTAACTACCGGACAGATAGGCGGAAATCCACGCCGTCAATGCGATCGTCACCGATGGGTTAAATCGTGACCGAATCGAACCCCCGGGTACCGGTCCGAGCGCAGCTAACTTAGTTGTGTAACCGCACCTTTCCTGTAGTGTGATTGTGCTGCGGTCAGCACCCCCTGTCTCAGCGAAGCGAAATTCTCAGTGTTTTCGGGGTTAAGTAATGACCTAAATCCTTCCCACACACTGATCCCACTGACAAAAAGCGTCACCTGTTAAATCTAACAGTGGCTCTCATATTTCCTAGCACGTATGCTTTTCCAGACAAGAAAATGAATTGAGCAGAGGCGTAAACTCCATGCCTCAGAATAGGAGGGCGTCATGGGTGGAACATCCGTCGTGAGATATGTTATATCCGCCGCGGTTCTGTCGTTGGCCCTATCTGCGTGTACCGTGACTGAGACGGTCGAGAATATCCTTGGCTCTACGAAAGATTTCCTTTCTTCCACCACGCCGGGCGACTGGTTTACCGCTGATGGCGTGCTGAAAGGCGATCAAAAGGTGATTGCTTTCGTGGCGATCAATTTTGAAAACTTGAAGCAAGATATGGCCCGGGGCCGCGGGGAATATCTAAGCTCGCTCAGCGAGTTGTTTGGCATCCGAGAAGAGCGCCGTGAAGCCTTTTTCGCATACGCTCAATCCCGGTACCGACTCACAAAGACAACTCGTGGCGGCCCAGAGGAACTGGTGGCGCTATTAGCGCCGACTCAATCGTAAATACGTGTGCGTGTGACGATGTTTCAGACGGTGATACCTGTCCAACGGCCTTGGAGGGAAAGGCCGGATGCAGACACAGCGCACCAAGAAGCCAGGCGCATGCCCATGTCGGTCTGGTTCGTGTCCGTTTGACTAAGAACAACCTACTCCCTGCGGAGGCTGTACCGGGGGTCTACAGAGCTTGGGGCGGGTGTCGATATTACGTTGTCACTCACAAAGAAAAACACGAAGGGCACTACCTATGGATTCAACGAAAGATCCGCGGTATCGGTCAAAGAGCTCACAAGCAACCGTTTTTGGGGCCTCAATTGGCTTGGATTGTGAGGAGCGGTGACGGAGCTTTCTCGCCGGTGTCGGCCAAGGTCATCAGGATGAGGAGGAACGTGAGCGTTGCCTTCGACATAAGGTCACGGTTATCGATCCAAAACCACAAGTCGTTGTAATGGATCAAGACGAATGCATCGGCGGGTTTGGACGTATCGCTCAGGATCCGAATAAGCGGCGGGGTGGCCTCCTGACCATCGTGTGGAACCATTGCCGCTGGAAAAACGCGATGCTCACGCTGGTGCTGCTCCGGCACCTCGATAAACGAGGACAATTCGCGAAGGATCTGCATTCCCGAGCGTGTCTGGATGGCCACGATATCGTCCCGCTCGCGCACCGCGCCATAGACGATCCGATACTCCGTCACCGCCGGATTCAACCCGAGCATACGTTTGATGGCGTCCCGCTTGGCCTGTATTTCCGGAGGAATCGGTTTGACCGGGAACGACATGACAAGCCCACCGCCTTTTTTATCTTGGTCAGGCTCGACGCGTAGTCCGACGGCACCGGAGTCCTGAATCTGCCGCAGCCCCTTGAGCAGAGTGACGAATTCCGGGTCCGCGGGTCGCGCTCGCGCTCCACTTCTGATGTTGGATATCCCATTGATAGTCTGCACAACCACGTTGAACAGCACATCGATGGGATATCCGGACTCGACCAATTCGAACAGCCGGATCGGAGGAATGGGAGTCATTAGTGTGCGGATGAACTGAGATCCGGTTAGAGGCACATAGGTGATGGTGGGCCGATCCGTGTATTGGCCCGCCGCTCCAAGATTGAAGAAGTTGCTGGTTGGCCCTGAGGGTAAAACGGTCCCATTGGCCTGGACGGTGCTGACTAACTGGTAGCCAGTCACGATCTGACCGATATCGACGAAAATCGGCGTGTCTCCATAACGCAGCTTGACGATATTGAGCAAGCTCTGTTGCTTCCAGGAATTAGCCACGGCCTGTGTGAAGTCCAAGCGATCACGGTCAAGCGTCAGGGCTCCGAAGCTCATACAGCCAGTCAAGCTGGTTAGGACGGCTACTGCGACGAATGGCCGTACCCATTTGGATCGGCCGGTCGGTTCGGCGTCTCTGCTCATTTGTTTTGCTCCCAGCCGATGATGCTTGTGCCCTGTGCTGCCCCGTCTTGTCGCATGCATCACGCCTTCGCTTCCACGACCGGATAGACGCCGGTCAGACGCGCGATCAGAATGGCCACGTACATCAGCCCGTCACCATCTCCAGGATTGTCAGGAAGCGCGACTGGATCAACATGGGAGTAATGTCGCCGAAACCCGCAGTCGAGAGCGCAGTGAAGCTGAAATAGATCAGCTCCCCCATGTTGAGAGCCTTGACCGTTCCCCCGACTGCATAGGCGCCGGGGTAGAAATACTGCAGCACGCCGTAGAGGAATCGTTGCTGGCGAATCTGCTCCCATCGCGGGTGAGAAGTTATGGTCGGTGGCATGAAGAAATTCGTTTCCTCATCGTATCGACAAACTTCGCCGATGATGACTCCGGATCCTGAATTCCTTTCCTTGACGGCCTCTGAGACTCCTCAGTCGACGCGCCTTCCGGCGATTTCATCTTGCGACAACATAACAGAAAAGGAATCCCAGCACTATCTGTGACCGTGGAACTGGACGAAGGCTGTGGGAATGATCAACAAGGCGAATCTCCGGTAAAGATTTTTAAGCTCCATGGTTCATGTAATTGGTCAATTCGTCGCCGTAATGATCAAGAGTTCGCAATAAACTATAAAGATATATTGTTTGCAGAAGATATTCCACGCAACGAGAACATTGCACAAGATTCATCGGCTGATTTCGGATTTAGCCTTGTTCAACCTTCCTACATAAAAGACCCTGCTCAGATTCCTCTTTTAAATCAGACCTGGCTACAAGCCCAACAAACTATCATCGTGGCTGAAGAAATCATAGTGATTGGATACTCGTTGCCGCCTTCCGACGGACCGAGCAGAACGATGCTTTCCCTGGCACTAAAAACGAACGATTCTATTAAAACCCTGAAAGTGGTACTTGGAAGCAACAGGGAGGACATTGGATACAAAGATGGCATGATTTCTGTCAATCAAGTGGTAAGACCGCCCGTCCTATTTACAAAACCTTTGAGGATTACGTTTGGGATCGCGGCCTGTAGATAGATTAACCGGTAATTTCATAAGTAGCAGCATTATCCTCCTAGCAGCTGTCTCAGTACGAATAATGAATTAAAGGGTCTGAGAGTCAAAAGTGGCCAATCATTGGGGGATACGCTCAAAAACGAACAAATTATCATATTCCCCCCTTCGGACGGGTCTCCTTCGCAGACATATTCGTAATTCGTAGCGGGATCGAGTGGTTGCAGACATGGTCGCAAGCATGAGCCATCTCACATCCTCGCCTAGCAGACATTGTCGGAACGATCAGGGTCAATCCTCCCATTAATCGCAATAGCCTTATTCATCCTGGGCACCCCTTACGAATTACGAATAAAGGGTCCCCTCTCCTTATAGGCCAGCCTATCCAGTTACAAGATGGCAGTACGAATTACGAATTAAGGGGTGTCCCGGCTTCCTAGCCATGGTGGCGGAGTGTCCTAGCAGTACGAATTACGAATTAAGGGGGCAGCTCCCTATCCTTACCGATTGAGCCACAGTCGTGGTGTCTGGCTGGCTACATTGCCAAAGGCGCACCGATACTGGGGATCAAAAAATACCATGTTCTTTGACATTCGATCTGGATCGGTCGCGGGCATGAGTCGCACGATCGGGTCGACAGATCGAGATCGGGCAGCCGGATCGAGAGCCATCGCGGGATCAGTCACCGATCAAGATCGGTGTGCGATCGATAGCGTAAAAACTTCAGGGGTTTACCTCATATAACCGGACCAATCGGCCCAATCGGCCCTCTACAAGGCAGATGAGGGAGGTGTTCCCAAACCTCTGATCAAATGGGCCGTAGAAGTGCTTGAAGAAGCGGGTGGGCCAAAGACCCAAAAGGCTGTCTCTAAATCAGAAGACTGAAGGACGGGTCTAGTCGCAGAAGCAACGGTTTAGGAAAGCACTTTCGAATCGCTCACTTCATCCTGCTCAGGCTTATTCGTTTCAATTCCAACAAAAAGTTAAGTCCAAGATCCACTCTGGCTAGTGAAGCAGGATTGAGCTAGGGAACGGTGGAGTTAAGCACAAGATGAGCACAGCACGACTGGTAGAAGAATCATTGCTACGCAAGACGTTTTTCCAAGTGTCATGGTGAACGGTAATCCCTGTAAGTTTTGACAGTTGTCACCTCGGTAGCGGCTACATAAAATCCTGGCTGACAAGTGATGCGATAGACCACGCCGAGCAAAAAATGTTTTCCGCTTACAGGTTCCGTGACCCCAGGGGCCGCCAGAAAGAAAAGAGCCGGGCCAATTGAATAGTCGACAAGCTCAAGAAACTGGGCCCCGACGAGAATACCATCGTCATGTACCAGCGAGCC
>CAWCEG010000062.1:0-3502 GCA_963794505.1 uncultured Nitrospiraceae bacterium | reverse complement strand
TCCGTGTCCATGCAAGTGGGTCGACCGGCGGACGTTGACCTTCGCTCCATACAGGTATCGAATCGGTGACGAGGACTTTGATCCGAACCACGCAATGATCAGGGTATTTGGCTAGACCGGCCAGTCCGGCATCATGGCAGTCAAAGACCTCATACGGCAATGGGTAAGCCGTCGTGACGATTCCCATCTTCAGCTACGGAGATCGAGCATGGGGCTCGTTCGGAAATCCCGGGACATAATCGTCGATGCAGCCATGGGCTGGCTCGACAATGAGGCCATGACCAGGGGAGCGGCGATCGCCTTTTACACCATCTTTGCGCTGGCGCCCTTCGTGATCCTGGTCACCGCTATCGCCGGACTGGTTATCGGCCGGGAGGTCGCTCGGGACGCCCTGATGGACGAGGTCGGGCGACTGATCGGACGGGAAGCCGTCACGACGCTCCAGAGCCTGGCCGCCAGCGCCGATGATGCGAGAGCCGGAGTAGCCGCGAGTATTTTCGGCATTTCAACAATTCTCGTCGGAGCGACGACCGTTTTTGCCGAACTGCACACATCGCTCAACCGCATCTGGAAGGCCGAGCCGCCTGCTGTTTCAACCATCACATGGCTGGTCAAGGTGCGGCTGAAGGGTCTGGCTCTGATCGGAGTGATCGGGTTCCTGCTTATCGTTTCGCTGATTGTGAGTACAATTCTTGCAGCCATCAGCAGATGGATGGCGGCTATATTGCCCGATATCTTTGTACTGGTCTGGATTATCAACCTGCTCAGCTCTCTGGCTGTGTTCACCGTGCTGTTCGCGCTCGTATTTCGAGCACTCCCGGATACCAGAATCCCATGGATGGATCTCTGGCTTGGCGCCGCCATAACCGCTGTTCTGTTCACCATCGGCAAATCGATGATCGGCTTTTATCTCGGCACCACCGGCATCGCATCGGCCTATGGAGCGGCAGGATCGTTCGTGCTCATCCTGCTCTGGGTCTACTACTCGGCCACCATCTTCCTGTTCGGCGCGGAGATCACCCGGTCCTATTCAGAGCATGTCGGCAGCCGTGCCGGTGCTGAAACCAATGTGAATTCACGATGCCCGCGGGTTCGCTCTTCGCTCATGACGAAGAAGCAGGAGGAGTGCCGCGAGGATGATTCCGCCGCCCAGGAAGATTTCGATCTCCACCGGCTCATTGAACAGAGCGAGACCGAGAAACACGGCGAGCGGCAGCCGGATGAAGTCGACCAGGATCAGGAGCGACGCATCCGCGAGCTTCATCGCCCGGGCGAAGGCGAACTGCGCGGCGAGGCCTCCCGCCCCCTGGATCGCAAGGAGCAGGAGACTGAAAGGCGATGGCGTGCTCCAAACCGGCAGGCAGAGGAGAAACGCCACCGGCACGGTGACCAGAAGGTTGAACAGGACGATTTTGAGGGCGGGCTCCCGCGAGGAGGAGACTTTCATCAGAAGGGCCACTCCCGCCAGTCCGATTGCCGCCGCGAGCGCCAGAAGCGCCCCCATGCCGACCGGTACCGTGTCCGGCCGCAGGACGATGTAGACCCCGGTGAAGCCGGCCGCCAGCGCCAGCAGCCGCAGGGGCCGGGGCCGCTCACCCAGGAAAAGCATCGACCCGAGCGAGACGAAAAGCGGTGTGGTGAAGGCGACCGTGATCGCCACCGAGAGGGGCAGCAAGGTCACGGCATAGAAGTAGGCGATCAGCGCCGCGAGCTTCAGCACCGCCCGCAGAAAGTGGACCGGCCACATCGACGAGCGGAACGGGTTCGGGCCGATCCGCGGCAGGAAGAATGCCAGGAAGAGAAGGCTGAAGAGGTTTCGGAAGAAGACGATCCCGAAGGGGTGAACATCGGCCGCGACGAAACGGACAATGACGGCGTCGAGCGCGCCGACGGTCGAGTTGACCGCCATGAAGAGCGCGCCGGCGATCACCGGCGGCAGCCATGCGGCGGCGCCGGTCCTTGGAATTTGCGTCACTGTCCGCTCCCGTTCGCGTCCTCAGTCTTTCAGATCGATTTCCGACAGCCTGATCTCGCTGTTGGTCTTCAGGGTCGGACGCCAGCCTTCGATGCGCTGGCCGACGCGGGTGTATCCGATCATGTGGTACATCGGGACGTCCGCGATGACATCGTCATGGACCTTCGCGAAAACCTCCTGGAAGAGCTTGGCGCGTTCGTCGCCCGTGGCGCTCATCGCCTGCTTCAGGACCCGATCGACCTCGGCGTCCGCGATGGTCGAGTACTGCCCGCCGCTCGAATACATCACCGGTGCCGTGAAGCCGGCATCGCCGGTGTTGTTGTCGTGCTGCTGCTGGAACAGCGTCGGACCCCGTTCGGGCGGGAAGGGCTTGTCCAGGTAGCGGACCCAGTCGGCGGCTTCCAACTGCACCATGGTCATGTTGAAGCCGACTTCCTCCCACATGCCCATCATCGCTTCGAGCGATTCGGCGGAGTTGGGGAAGAAGCCGTTGCGGGCGATCAGCTTGATCTCCTTATCGACCGGGACGCCATCCTTCCGCGCCTGATCGAGAAGCTGTTTCGCCCGCTGCGGATCATAGGTCCAGGGCTTGATGTTCGGGTTGTGCCCCCTGACGCCCGGAGCCACCATCTGCGATGCGCGGATGACGTCGTCACCGAAGAGGGCGGTGCCGAGCGCGTCCCAGTCGATGGCGAGGTTGAGCGCTTCACGGACCC
Organism: uncultured Nitrospiraceae bacterium; assembly: GCA_963794505.1. Taxonomy (GTDB): domain Bacteria; phylum Nitrospirota; class Nitrospiria; order Nitrospirales; family Nitrospiraceae; genus Nitrospira_C. The sequence goes on along the minus strand of CAWCEG010000062.1, from coordinate 811 downwards.
GCTTGTCGTCGAGCGGCGGAATCTGCGCGTCGATCCGCATGCGCGTCGTCTCGGAGTTCAGATAGGCGAAGTCGGTCGCCGGGTCGGTCGCGTCCTGAACCGCGATGGTGGGCGTCAGATCGGCTTCGCCGGTCGCGACCATGGCGGCGCGGATGGCCGATTCCGGACGCCAGACGAAGGTCGATTTCTTGACTTCGGGCTGCTTCTCCCCAGTAACCGTCGAACCGCGTCAGGACGACCCGTTCCGGCGACGCGCTGTCCAACTTGTAGGGACCCGTGCCGACCGGCTTGTTGGTTTCCTTGTCCAGCGGCAGCTTCGGGGAAACGATCTGCACCGTGCCCATCAGGGTCGGCAGGATCGGGATCGGGATATCCGACTTGATCTGGACCGTCTGCGGATCGATGGCGGTCGGCGTGAGCTTGATGTTGCCGAACTTGGAGCGGCTGTCGCAGGTCAGGTTCGGGTTCATCAGGCGGTTGATCGTGTGGACCACCGCATCCGCGTTGAAGTCCGTTCCGTCCTGGAACTTGACGCCGTCGCGCAGCTTGAAGCGCCAGGTCAGGTCATCGACCTGCTCCCAGCTTGTCGCCAGAAAGGTTCGACGGTGCCTTCCTCCGCCTGGATGTCGGTCAGCGTCTCCGTGATGTTCATGTTGATGATGCGGCCGATATCGTTGCGGATCGACCGGCAGGGCTCGAGGTTCGCCGGCTGCTCCGGCAGGACGACCGTGATCTCTCCCTGGTGGCGGCGAGCGCCGTGCCCGACACCGATGCCGCGAGCGACAGAGCCAGCAATCCGGCGATCCGGCCG
>CAWCEG010000061.1:0-211668 GCA_963794505.1 uncultured Nitrospiraceae bacterium | reverse complement strand
GTTCGCGCCAATCGAGCGGCCTGATACGTAGGGATGAGGGCTGCGCTCAGCTCTCCAAATAAAGACACCCAACCCTTTGTTTTCCCTCTGGACTATAAGAGGACTGGTTCGCAAGTCTGGACGAAGGCCTTGAGTGGGACGGGATCCCCGAAACGTTCTTCGACCAGCCTGGCTAGCAACTGCTTCACGCCTTTGACGACGAGGTCCATCCGCTCATCCTCGAGCGCCACAAGGATCAGCTTGTTGTGATCATACGACGTGTGCGTCACCGAGACCGCGCCGGTTTCGCCGCTGCCACCAACCCCATGCACCACCGTGTACCCTGAAATCTTCAAATTGCTGAAAACGGCGAGCACCTCCTCTTCGAACTGCTCCCGACACACAATGGTCAGCATCTTCACGAGCATTCCTCCTGATCATTGAAGCCTTATTGTGCCTCGCGCGTGCGGATGAAGTCACGCCGTATCGTCCTCACAAGTCCGCCGTTACGCCTTAAGACCACTGCCTTCGCCAGGTCGTGCCCCAACCATCCGGCCAGGCGGATGCTCTGAGCATGGGGCGCTCGCTCATTTCCCATCTTTCTAGATGAAACAAGACTCAAAGGCTGCTATTCTCTCCAAGGACGAATGGCATGACAAACGAGGAGTTCGAGACGGCTCATATGGCCAAGATTCTCGTCATAGATGACGATGCCCAAGACCGTGGCCTCATAGGTGCTGTCTTGGAGGAAAGAGGGTATGAAGTCATTTTGGCAGAGAATGGTCGAACAGGGTTGATGTTATGTCACCGGCAACATCCTGATGCTGTCGTGTTGGACCTCCGCATGCCTGAAATGGACGGTCGCAGCGTACTGCAGCAGTTGCGTACACTGCACCCGTCCCTACCAGTCGTAGTGTTTAGTGGACATGGCACAGAAGAAGTTGAGCAAGAGGTGCTGGACCAGCGGCGCCACGGCCTTTATCCAAAAGGCATTTTCGCTGGATCAATTAGGGTTGGCATTGCAGGAGGTTCTGCCGCCTCCCAGTAAGTCTGACGACTGAACCCGCCAGCACCATTGTTTCCGACTTGATACTCCAAAAGTAGCCTGTCCCCCTTTTTTCTTCGGCGTTCAGTCACGCAGTATAGCAGGCACCCGCTCTAGGGGGTGCTCCAGTTACACATTCCTACGCAGACGCAGAGAATCGAGGCGTAGACGCGGCTTTTGAGCTCGCAAGGAGGTAGCAGATGGACGCGACCAGACGGGATGTGCTGAGACTCGGCATCGCCGCCGCCGGTATGACGGCGGGGGCCATGACGCGATCCTTTGCGGAAGACGCGACGTCAGCGCCACATCAGCCGTCCATCCGCAAAGGCGACATGCTGTACCGGCCGCTGGGAAACACCGGGGAGCAGGTCTCAGTGCTTGGTCTGGGCGGGCATCATATCGGGCGACCGACCGACGAGCAGGAAGCGATTCGCCTGATCCGCTCGGCGATCGATCATGGCATGACCTTCATGGATAACTGCTGGGACTACCATGACGGAGCCAGCGAAATTCGTATGGGGAAAGCGTTACGAGACGGCTACCGTGCCAAGGCGTTCGTGATGACCAAGATCGACGGCCGCACGAAACAGGAGGCCGCCAAGCAAATCGAGGAGTCGCTCAAGCGCTTGCAGACCGACCATATCGATCTCATGCAACATCACGAGGTCATCCGAATGGAGGACCCCGATCGGATTTTCGCCGAAGGTGGCGCGCAGGAAGCCCTAGTCCAGGCCAAGAAGGCAGGAAAAATCCGGTACATCGGATTCACCGGGCACAAGGATCCCGTCGTGCATCTTCGGATGCTCGAGGTGGCCGCGAAACATCAATTTCGATTCGACGCGGTGCAGATGCCGCTCAATGTGATGGATGCGCACTTCCGCAGCTTTGAGCACCACGTCCTCCCCGTGCTGGTGAAGGAGCACATCGGCGTGCTGGGCATGAAGTCGATGGCGGGCAACGCACATTCTCAAAATCGGCACGGTGACGGCCGTAGAGTGTCTTCACTATGCCATGACCTTGCCGACGTCGGTCGTGATCACCGGCATCGAAAGCATGAGATCCTCGATCAGGCGCTTGAGGCCGTGCGGACATTTGAGCCGATGACCACTTCACAAATCACAGCCCTTCTCAACCGCACAGCGGTCGCTGCCGCCGATGGGCGATATGAGCCATTCAAGACCACGGAGAAGTTCGACGGGACCGCCCGATACCCGCAATGGCTCGGGTGAAATGAGGCGGACGGAGCTCGAGAGCATCGGTTGGGTAGTGGCTTACGAGGGAGAGTCGGTCAATCTCTATAACATCCGCATCGAGCAAGTTCCCGCGTTATGGGTCGCCCAGCAAATCGGCTACCGGGCCAGGCCGCTGCTGACGGTCGCGTCATCCGACCGAGAAGATGTGCGCCTAGCCTTCGCCAATCGAGCGGCCTGACAGGATCACCGCTTCTCGCAGCCGGCTTTGTTTTCTTTGCGAACAGGCGGTCTAGTTCGAAGATGGATTCGAGGTATTTGCGATTCAGCCCTGCCAATTAAGTAGCCTGTCCGCTTTTCTTTGTCCCAGATAGATCTGACCAATATTGACCAGATTCTCCCCTCGCTGCAAGGGGACAATCTATCTCACGTGGACACGTCACATCTGCAGATTCCTGGGGTTGGTGCCTTCGGATGGCTATGTCCGTGAGGATTGGTCGGGGATGAAACGAATCGACGGCGAAGAAGACCCCGACACTTTTGCGGTGCCGCTCTAAATTTTATTTCGGACGGGGTCTAGCTGGCGCCTCAAAAATCTAGAATGTCCACCTCCCTAGTAGAGAAGTGAGTAAGAGAAGATGCTGGAATCGCCTTGGGGCCGAGACCTAATTAACTCTTCTGTCTTTTAAGGAGAAAGCCGTGGCAATTACATTAAAAAGGCAGCTAACTGATGCGGAGAAGGACAAAAACTTGGCATCACATGGGCGGACTTGCTTTGCCACAGGACATCCTATCCCCGCAGGGGAAAATGTTCAGTTCGATCATATACGTGCTTTCGCTGAAGGTGGTCTGAGCGAACTTGATAACATTGCTCCAATGTGTGAGTTGCATAACAAAACAAAGGGAGCCATGCCATTGGAGGATTATCGCGTTAGGCTCCGCCTGGAAGAATTTTTTGCGACGGGAGACGCTTTGACCCTGAAGCATCTTCTTCGCTTTCTTAAGAACAAGCACGAAGTCAAGGATTATGGCCAAGCTGTGATAAGTAATGTGACCGATGGTACCATAAACATCGAGACGCCCACCGGTAAATTGGCTTATTCGCTATACAAGTGCCCGACCACAGGGTGGATGTATTTCTATGCAACATTGCCGGTTCAGGTCTTGGATAGTGATGACCAAGAGGACGACAAGATTAGTTTGCAGCCACGCTATTTAATATTTGACAAAGTGTTTGAGCTCTACCGGCATTTTCAAAACCACCCAGTTCTGCAACCCTCCATCGGACGTATTCAGCAAAAGCACATTTTGCTCTTTGACGGCCAACATAAGGTGGCAGCATTGCTATGGACTGGAAGAAGAGAGTTTGAGTGCAAGATATACGTAGACCCTGATCTTAGACTTCTAAATCAGACCAATATATCTGCACATGATAAGTTCTCTCAGACAAGATTCTACTCATCGATAATGGTCATGAAATTAGGTACTGCATTTGGGGAAGATTTTAAGAGCTACAAGAACTTAGAGGACGGTTCACCTAAAAGCGAATCTGGTTTTATGAAGTTCCTTGGGCGTGATCAGACACAGATGATGTCCAGAGGAGATCGGAATAAGCGATTCAAAAGCTATCTTTACAATTCCATATTGGAGAACCAGGGTAACAAGGGAGCGCATTTTGTATCAAACAGCAATCGCGGCACTGATGAGAAACCTATTACAATAGATATGCTTAGCAAATCAATTTTTTCCTGCTTCCTATATTCAGAACCTGTTGATGACAATATGGCCTCTGACTCATACAAACGAGAAAAGGAAATCGCTAATATTGTCTCTCTTATGAATATGCTTCACGACCTTGCCCTTGCTAGTTGGAACCCCAAGACCGGCCCTAACGATGGTGGTCAGAACAGATTAGAGCGGCTCTTTCGTTCTAAATCGATTATGGCCTGGTCAGAAATGCTCAGAGATGCAGTTTGCGGGAAGCTTGAGCTACAGGATGCGGAAGATCGAGCCATGCCACTCTATCGCGACCTTTCTGAAAAGGACTTAGACAGAATAAAGAAAGTCGTCGAGAGGTTGGTTAACTGGAAACTATGGTCATCGCCTCCAAATAGCGAAATTGATCGAGTTCTTTCCGACAATAAAAGCGCAGTTAAGGACTGGCTTGGCAGAATGGGCTAAGCACAGGCTATTTGATGGGCGCAATAGAGTGAATGCCAAGTAAGGAGTTTGCGCTAAAAAATGACATGGCTCATGGCACCAAAAGAAAAGAGCTTCCGTCGAAGTCCTCTCCCTATTAGCTGAGATCTTATGGATTTAAGTTTTAGACTGGCAGTGCCCGTAGTGGTTGTGACCAAGCTTTGCGCTTATTGCGATGCACCCTTACCAGGTGTCAACGTTATGAATGAAAACAGCTCCTGAACACCGTTTTCTTTCCTTTCGCAGACTCTTGCCCCGTAGCCCAGCATCTCAGTACTCACTACCAATTAGTGTGAGCGGTTCAGCGGTGGTGTGGGTCGATCGTCACTCAATTAAAGTAGCCTGTCCCCTTTTCTTCCGCTCGAGCAATATCCCGATCTGAAAGCCAACCAGGAGTTTCTGGCCGTGCAGCAGCGCATCTCCGCCCTCGAAAACACCATTGCAGACCGGCGGGAGTTTTATAACGAGTCGGTCAATCTATATAACATTCGCATCAAGCAAGTTCCTGCGTTATGGGTCGCCCAGCAAATCGGCTACCGGGCAAGGCCGCTGCTGACGGTCGCGTCATCCGACCGAGAAGATGTGCGCCTAGCCTTCGCCAATCGAGCGGCCTGACAGGATAACCGCTTCTCGCAGCCGGTTTTGATTCTTTGCGATCAGCCGGTCTAATTCGAAGACGGATTCGAGGTATTTCGATTTAGCCCTGTCACTAATTAGCTAGCCTGTCCCCCTTTTCTTCCTCACGACTCCTCAACCGCTTAAGTCTGTCTTGAATGGAAAGCTCACGACTTCTTTCGGTATACGTTGAGCCCAACCTTTTCCGCCCGATTCGGAATTGTGACATTTCCCTCCGTCGAGGCGATGATGATGGTTTTTCCCGATGCAGAGGGTCCAAACTCCTTCGAGAGATCCACTCTGATTGTCAGTGTCGTTCCCTCGACAGTCATCTCAACGTTCTTCATGATGGCATCCTTCCACCGTTTGACTTATTTGAACGGGCAATAGCGGATAGGTCTGCGTTACATAGGAACAACTGAGGCAGATGACATCGGCTCATTTATTATTGATTGAGGCCGTTAAGGCGTAAAGACTCCCGACCCCTTTATTTTCCTTTGAGAACCAAATCAACCCTTTTCCCCTGATCAAACTCCTCAATGATGGCTGTCTTTAATGTATCTCGTGGTGGAAGCAACAATGGGGCCAACGGCGCCAAGGAGTGAACAAGTTCCGTTTCATTCATCCTCGGGGTCAAACTTTCTGCTAATCGCTCCGCCAAAATAAAATCCAAGGATTAGAGCCACGAAGTTCTCTAAAGCGTTTGGCACTTCCAACTTGTTCAAGTACATCCACATTAACGCGGCAACCATAATCGTTGCCAGAAGCCCGCTTGTATTGGCAGGGTTCTTGAAAAAGCTCCCTAGCAGCCACGAAATAATACTTCTCTTGCAAAACATTTACCAAGAAAACTACTTGTTGAGGTAACGTCGCTTCCCATGATCAAGCCCTCCGCCAGATTACCCAATTGTCGCGAGATTCACTCCAAAATGAACAACTCGTAGATGTTCTCCGCTCTTGTGGTTATGAAGTGTCTCAAAAGTCCATATACTCTTGTGAGGTTTTCCAGTGCCTTCTTGTCTGCAAGGTTTATTAGCATCACACTAAGCCAATAGGGCCTTAATCTTGGTGTTGATCTCGGGATCCTTCACATAACAAAACATGTACCCCGATCGCTCTCTACCTGTTGAGTAGCGATCTACAAGTCTTGAATACCTTTCTCTCGTGATAGGCGTATCCATCGTAAATTTTTGCCTCGCCTAGCCGTCTGCGGGATGTGGAGATTACTTTAATCGTTATGTCAACGTGGCCTTTACTGTTTTCCTCCCTTGATGCGTCTAATAGTTTCTCAATGCTGATACGACCAGCTAGAGTTGTTGATAAACTATCTTCGCTATCCCTGTGGAGAGAATTCGGCATTACCTTCGAGCCACCGAATAGCATTCCCAATATGGGTTTCAATGGCCTCGTCAAACTCTTCATCCGTGGAATTTGGGTTCAATAGTGGTCTGAGTTCGGGATATATCAGTAGCCACGCCTTGATTGAATCCGGTACAGGTTCCATTCACGCGCCTGCTGCCTTCTGATTAATTACGGGTCGCCAACCGAGAATCACTCTATTCGCCATTTCCTCCGCCTGCTCCCCGAGGTCGCCCCGATCAGAGAGATTCGCTAAACCCTGACGGACTTCACCAAGTGAAACGGCCTTTTGGGAACCAGTTTCTGGTTCAGTCTGGTAAAAGTGGTCGTTAGCGAGGAAGGCTCAGAGGACTCCAACACCTGCAGCACAGTAGTAGTGATATCCGCACTGCTAACACCCAACTCTCCACTTATTCGCTCGATATCCGACAGTCTTATCGGCTCACCTAGTTGCAACTGAAAGTGCTGCCAGATCGCAGACACGATACTCGGCCACTTCGAATCCTCTCCAATTCACGCTTCACCATGCTCTCCCCCTGCTTCAGCCACTCTCGTCCTAAGCCGAATGTTTCAGAACGTGATGGACGATATGTGAGGTCGGATACGGAGTCAGTAAGCCATCTCTTGAAATTTGGATTATCAGTGAATTGTTTGAACAGCTCCGTCTGATCGCTAAGCATCCCAAGAATTACGCGTTCCAATGCCTTATCATGCTCAACACGAGCATTTTGTTTATCAGAATGACGAATGGCGTTTTGGTATGCCTTGTCAGCAGCAACTTTCTGAGGCAACTCTTCCTCGATTACTTTGCGAATCTTGTCTGAATCATGCCATTCGATTGCACCAAATTGATCGTTGAAACTTTTGATAATATTTGAAAGCTTTTCAAGTTCAGGTTCCGTTTTACCTCCGCCTTCAGCTTCCTCGATAGGGAACAGTTCTGCATTCTCATCTTTCAGGCTTAAGCTAATTGTGGCGCGGACCTCCGGTCGGTAACTGTCCATATCAATAGCTTCGAGTATTCCCTTTGAGAGATCGTCTTCCTTGGGTGCTGGGAGCTTGGGAATAAGAAAATTAAGAAAGATGGACAACTTCTCCCACTGAAAGTTTGTTCACTAGAAACGTCAGCTGCCCATCGGAAGACCGGGTAACGAGCTTGTATTCAGGATCACCACCATGGTTGATGACAAAGCGTGGATCCTTGAGATCTGTTTTGCCACCCATACGCTCAAGATCAGATTTCCAGCTCTTCCCATACGGCGGATTAGAGAGCATGAAATCGAACTCGCGGGAGGGGAAGGCATCGTTAGAGAGCGTGGACTTGTTGCACGCCGACAATATTCTCCGCCTCCTGTCCTTCGCCTTTAAGGAGAAGATCTGCTTTGCAGATGGCATACGTTTCAGGGTTGATTTCCTGGCCAAATAGATGAATGGAGACTTCTTTTTATGCTCTGCCGCAAGATTAAGGAGCACTTCCTCAGCCACCGTGAGCATGCCCCCGGTGCCGCATGCACCGTCATAGAGTAAATCAGGTCCCAGATTCGACTTGGTCCGCGATCGGCATGAAAAGCAACTGCGCCATCATGCGGACAACTTCGCGTGGTGTGTAGTGCTCGCCGGCCTCTTCGTTGTTTTCTTCATTGAACTTGAGGATCAATGCCTCGAATACGGTGCCCATGGCATGGTTATCCAGGCCAGGGAGAATTTCCCGCCCGTCGGCGTCTCTAAGTGACAATGGGGATAGGTTTATTTGCGGGTCCAGAAACTTCTCAATAACGCTGCCGAGTATATTGGCTTCGATCATCGTCGGAATCTGATTGCGAAATTTGAACTTGTCGATAATCTCCTGAACATTCTTCGAAAAACCATTCAGGTAGGCGGTGAAGTCCTGGCGAAGCTGTTCGTTTTGAGAAATAGATTTTAGATCCCGAAGCGTGAACGGGGAGGTATTGAAGAAGGCCTGACATGCTGCTTCGCAAAGAGCGGGGTGTTTATTTGCAATGCCGGCATGATCCAGCTTCTTGTCCATGTCAAGGACGGCCTGCTTGGTAGGCTCCAACACGGCATCGAGCCGACGAGAGGACGGTCATTGGCAAGATCACGTCGCGATATTTTCCGCGCACATACACATCGCGAAGATGGTCGTTAGCAATATCCCAAATAAAGTCACGAACCCAGTTGAGATCACCATTACTCATTCACTGCTCCATCGATTCAGCAGGTGGGCTGTTCCTGGTGAATTCCTAGTTTAGGTGCAGACCTTTACCTTTTCCGGCATGCGAATGCAACCATTCAGAAGATGGGGCGGACGCAAATGACCCATTGAAGGGGGCTTCTTACGGATTATCTAAATGGTCCCTCCAAGCTCGCTCGATCTTCTTTAGGCGTGTTGTATCGCATGCTGCTTCTAGTGGGCCTTGAACGAGCACGCCTTATAAATGCTCCCTCCAAGCTTGCTCATTGCCTGCCTAAAAGGGATGACTTTGACGCTTCGCGAAGATGGCCGGAGGGGCGAGGCATCCGCTAACTAAGCTGAGTCGGGAAGGAAAGCTGGAACTGGATAGACTCCTACAGAGCTCGCTTGTTCCCTTCTCGGGACAAGGGCTGATTGGTCTCTCACTGCGCGCTTGGACGAGCATCGCTTTAAATAGTCCCTCCAAGCTTGCTCGTTCTCCTTCCTACTGGGGTGGATAGTAGAACCATGTGCTACTTGCGAGAGGTGCAGGAGTCTGCCGCTGCGGTCGACATTCTCACCCGCCCAGCCCTGGGCGGTCTTTTTCACCCACCGACCCACCGATTGCTTTGCAATCGATTTTCCCGACGACGCGCCCTTTACCCAGGCGGCGATGGCGAGACGCATTTGTCCGAAGGTCCCCTCCCGAACGATCCTTTCAAGCTCGCTTGTTTCGTCTTTCCACAGAGGGTGGATAGTGCCTTGCCTGCGATTTGCGAGGGCTGCAGCACGCTGGCACTGCGATCGCCTCTGGGCGATGGCGAGACGCAGTGTTCGAAGGTCCATTCGTGTGATGCCCGGAATGGACCAAGTTTGCGGAGTCAAGCAGTGGGAGCGTACTGCATTTTAGCCCTCGCCTGAGCAGGAATGGCCTACCACCCTCTACCACCTAGTTGCGGAGCCAAGAAGCCATAGGACCATGCGGTTTCTCCATCGTGAAGAGCACCAGGCTACCATCCACCTCACGCCCCTCCTTCCTACTTGAAATACCGCCCCAGAACTTGCGATTCGACCTCGGAGCGCTTCTGTTCGATTGTTCGTCGCTGGGTCCTCAATTCCTCTATAACTTTCATGAATTCCGCCTGACGCTCCGACCATCGGTCGCCGATGGCGGCCTTGTCTTGCGGAGCCGCCTGCGCCTGCTGAATGAAGTTGAGCGACGACAGGAGACGATCGCGTTGGACCACCCATTGCTGAAGGTGAAGCTGCCAGGCCGCGAGATCTAATCCGTGCAGCTGTTGCACTTGTGGATCCGAGACGGGCGGCATCTGCTGGAGGTCAGCGATATCGCGCTTCAGCTCGTCGATACTCTCGTTGAGCTCGATCACGCCCCGGTGCAGCATGTCGAGGACAGGATCCGGCCGCGAGTGTACGTTTCGTTCTGTTGCGACCCGCTCTGTCCCGACGGTTCCGTTGCAGCCGGCCGCGGCCAAAAGGGCCAGTCCGATCATCCACATGCAGTGAATCTTCATAGATTTTTCCTCCGACTGAGCGGGCGTCTATCGAATCGTCGTCAGCTATAGCGAATCGCCGTGCCTTTCACGGTCGTGCTGCGCACCCGATACGGCACCGGGACGGTTTGGTGATAGCCCCACATCGGTCCCCATGATCCATAGCTATAGCCCCACGGCCCCCCGTAGCCGTAGGGACCCGGACCATAATAGGGCGCATAGTATCCCCATGGGCTATAGACCGACTGATACGCCACGCGTTGCTCGGTCCGCGTAATCGGCGTTGAGAACACCACCGCGTCGGCTCCGAGCTCAGCCGCCTTGTCGAGGAGATGTCGTTGAAGTTTGGAAACGTTCTCCGACGAGGACGTCTCGCTGAGTTCGGCGATCTTTTGATGCTGGTCGCTAGGAAACTGGCTGAGGATGGCGACGTCCTGCACCTCGCGAGGCGGAAATGTCTCCGAGGTGAGCCGAAGCACTTGCACGTTCGCGCAGCCGGCGATGCTCCAGCCGAGCAACAGACCCATCGCGATGACCAGCATTCGAGGTCTCATGATGACATCGTAGCCTGTCCTAGGCCGTGTGTATGCTAGGTGCGACGCCAGAGGCAGCACGTATGATGCTCCCTCGAAGCTCGCTCGTTATGCCTGCCCTCCGAGGTAGCCCGATTGGTCTCAAACGTGCGCGCTTCAACGCGCACCGCCCACAGTGTGAAATATACGATCGGTCCGGTGGCGTGGGTGTTGGGCGAGCACAAGAGACCATCGGGCTGCCTCCTGCTTTCCTTCCAGCTTGCTCGTTCTCCTTCGCGTTCCAGCCATGCTGATCAAAAGTGATCCCATCGATCCTTTTCAATTTGGATGGATGGGATAACCGTGTGCGACTTGCGAGGGTTGCCTTATTCTTCTCGTCCTCTCAAACGATGGCGGAGACGGTGTCTTATCTGCGACTTGCTGCAGGCTCGGGCACCACACTTGTTGATCAGATGCGACCAGCCTCTTGGCTGGCGATGCCGATGTTCGCTGTTCCGTTCACGCGAAGCGAGGAATGGAACGAGTTTCGGCGTCGAGCAGATGAGAGACGTAGTGTGGTCGAGCCGAAGCTCGGAGCAGGGAGACACCGTCTCCGCTATCCCTTCACCACTCGCTGAAGCAGCGGTTATCCCACCATCCCTATGCGCCCGGACCGTCGATCGAGAGCGTGATATGGAACGCCGTCCCCTTCCCTTCCGTGCTTTCCACCGCAATCGTCCCTCCATGGGCATCCACGACGTCTTTCACAATCTTCGTGCCGAGTCCCGTGCCCCCGACCTTCCGGCTGATCGCCTGATACGAGAAGAGACTGTCACGGACTTCGGGTGACATCCCCTTGCCCGTATCGATGACGGACAGCACCACCTGCTTGCCCGAGGGGTCCGTGCGGCCCTGCACGGTGACCGATCCTCCCGATGGCACTTCGGGAATCGCGTTGTTCACGAGATTGTAGATGGCATTGAAGAGCCGGCTCTCATCGGCTCGAATGACGGGGAGGGTCTCGAGGCCTTCGGTACGGAGCGCCACCTTCCGTTCATCGGCCAGGATGCGAAGGGTCTGGTACACGTTCGACACGACATCTGCCAGGCGGCAGGGCGCAAACTGCGGAGGCCGCGTGAGGCCCTTCACGGAATCGGCGATCTCTTTGACCCGGTCGTTGATGCGCCGCGAGTTTTGCCTGATCATCTCGGTCAGTTCATGGGTCCTCTCGCGCGCGGGCTTGGCGGCCGTCGATGCAGGCTCCGGCAATTCGGCAAAACATTCGCTCAGTTCCTCTTCGAGCAACTGAGCGCCGCCCGTGATGGGCATGAGCAAATTTTTGAGGTCGTGCCCGATGTCCCCCAACACCCGCGCCACTTCGCCGAGCCGCTGCTCTTCCACCAGGCGAGCTTCGGTGTGCCGCAGTTCCTCTTCCGTCCGCTTGCGGTCGACGAACAGGCCGACTCTGATCCCCATGTCCGCGACCATCTCGAGCACATCCTGGTCCGGCTCACGGCTCTGCGGCTGAAACATTCCATGACGCCATATAGCTGCTCGCCCTTGCACACGGGAAAGGCAAACGCTCCATGGCAGCCCGGCTCTGGCCGCCATGTTCCGCGCGGCGGAACGAAGGATCGTGCACGACGTCCGGAATCCAGATCGGCTTCCCGGTGGCCCAGACGCGGCCGATGAGCCCTTCGCCGCGTTGTAAACGTCCGGCCCCGGCTGTCGTCGATGAACCCGGCGGCCTCCACGTGCGGCGCATGCCACAGGTCGACGAAGCGGAGCCTCTGTCTGTGTTCATCCTTTCTCCAGAACATGCCGAGTTCCCAGTCGAGGCTCTCCCCGAGGGCACGCAGCACTGCCTGACCGCATCTTTCAGCGTCGCCGACTCGGCCAGGGTCCTGGTCACCGCGTATTCCGCGGCCAGACGCCGGCCCGACCGCGTGGTCTCAGCCAGCGCTGCCCGCGTGTCGCTCACCATCCGCACGTACCCGCGGCTCACATAGGTCAACGCGAGCACGTACGCGGTGAGTCGAACGAAATGCCACACCCACCACGCACTGTCCCAGGGTGCGGAAAACAGGAACATCACTTCGGCCAATCCGAAAAGCAGTCCCAGCGTCGCGAGCAGCTGATGTTCCGCCCTGCCGGTCCGGCCGGCCTCGAGCCAAAACCCCGCCGCACCGGCGAGGAATAAGAGGGCGGCGATCCCATTGACGGCGAGCGCAACCGGCGCAAATTGCTCGTGCGTGGTAAATCGTGGCAGTTGGTGAGGAGCGGTCGACGACGAACAACCCGAAGACGACCGTCCCGCCTGTGACCAGGTAAGGAATCAGGTCCCTGGTCCGCTTTCCGATCATCCCCGGCGGATGCCACACGAACGAGAAGGCCACGCCGCCGAGCAGACTCGCCGCGCTGCGCAAGAGCACGAAGCCCTGGTCCGGAGAGGAGACCGCGTGAAACCCTTCCAGGATCCCCATGCCCAGCAGCCCGCTCGCCAGCCCCTGGAGCCTCTCATCTTCCCACTCCACTTTCCGTGCGAGTAACACGAGGCCCATCAGGACTGCCGCCAACCCTCCCAGGGCTTCCACCGTCGAATGCAGAGGGACGTGGATCCAGATCTGGTGCGGCAAGAGGAAGTGGACGAGCAGACCGGAGAGCAACGCGGCGGCGACCATACCGATCGGAAGGAGAGCCCGAGCCATAGCACGACCCGCGACAGGATAGGCGAGGACATTACGACGGCGTGGAACCACGGGTCAACTGAGAGATATCGAGCGAGCCTGACGGGACTGGCGAGAGGAACACGCCATCCCGGACGTAGGAAATCGCGGAGTTGCCTGGAGGAAGAAAAGGGAACCGGCTTCTTTTCCCGGAGAGTTGCCGGCATTTTCACAAAATAAGGCCGTGAGAGGTCTGGGAATTCGCGGGCCAGAAAAGATGCCACCTACTAAATAAGCCGGCTACGATGTGGATAACTCCTTTACATTTGGAGCTGCAGACCTGGAGCTACGTATATTGCCTCAAGGGGAACCATTGCCCCCATTCGCGTTGAGTCACTAATTGTGTGCTTCATATCCCGAGAAAATGGTCAACACCACATATAGTGGTCACAACGCGGCCGAGTTCTATGCCTAAAAAATGGGCAATCAGGTTCTGACTTGCCATCCGGCGGCTCAAAAAACCTGTAAAAAGTACCTTGTACACAGATTTATCCACAGAAGATGTGGAAGGAAGAATAAGGGGGAGCGAGCCTGGTCAGTCCCTGTGCTCGCCGAACGCGCGCCCCACGGGAAAACGCGGCGTCGGCGCCGCGAGGGACGAGGCGGGTGAGAAGTGGGGCCTCGTCCAGGCGCGCAGTGGGAGATCAATCAGCCCTCGCCCCCGAGAGGAGACGGTGCGAGCTTGAAGGAAGTCAGCCCAGTCCTTGTGCAACGCCCAGACGAAGGAATGACACGCACATCGCTCCAGTGCTCCCGGAGTGCGCACACGGTATCAATCGTATTTGCAAATTAAGGGAGGTGCTCCCTCCACGGGCGCAGTAGGAGCGATATGCGTGCCATTCCTTGAAGAAGCAACAAGCAAGCTTGGAAGGAGCATTTATAAGGCGGTGCTCCCTGGGAAACGGCGCGTCTCGGCGCGCCGAGGGTGGGAGGGTGAGAAAAGCGCGCACGTCTGGACTGATCCAGGCTGCTCCTGGGAGGGAGTAACAAGCGAGCTTGGAAGGAGCATTGTAGATCATGACAAATGACGTCATGAGCTGAAGCCGATGCGGCGCGATTTCGAGGCTGGAGGCTCCATGAGCTGTCGGATGGCTTCGAAAAGCGCTTTGATATGCCGATCATGGCTTTCCACTATATGCTCCAGCTCGGTGAGCTTTTGAGCTACCACCCTGTGCGATGCGAGCATTTCACGGAGTTTCACGAATGCTCGAACCACATAGATGCTCACCTCAACGGCTCGTTGAGAATTAAGGACGCTCGCGACCATAACGGCTCCATGCTCGGTGAAGGCGAATGGCAATGCCGGTGAAAATTTCAGGTTGAAGAGGTGGTCACATTTTGTGACCACCTCAAGCTTCTCAGGTCCCGTCAGGCGGAACATGAAATCTGCCGGGAACCGTTTGGCATTCCGCTTTACGGCCTGATTCAATGACTTTGTTGACACGCCATAGAGCTTGGCCAAGTCGCTGTCCAGCATGACACGATGACCCCGAATCACGAGAATCGCTTGTTGAATCTGCTCTTGAGGCACCTGCATCTCAATAATCCACTGATGCGCTAACGGAAGTTTTCCGACATTGCAATACCCCGGTTCGCACATCCGTACGACCGATACTTGGACGTGCACCTCTCTCTAAGGTGCCAAATTGGTACCTTAGCGCGTCTACAAAAGCAAATTATAAAGCGCTGAAATGGTTGTATTTACGCGACGTTGCGCGTCAGGAAAGGCAAAGATTCGCGCCGGACGACACTGGCCGTGAGAAAAGAAGAGGGACAGGCTGAGCTGTCCCTCTTTCTATCTTGAGGTCGACCTTGGTGACGATTAAGCCAGCGGGATGCGGCTTTTGTTGCTGGCCAACCACGTCTCAAAATTCTGTAGTGAGGGGTTCAGAGCCGCGGGCAACGGCCGGGTTGCGCGGCCCGCAGAAGACCTCCTGGAAATCGCGCTTGAACTGGAACATGTTGCCCAGATCGTCTGCGCCCGGGAACCCGAAGCTCCGATACACGTCTGGCGACACGTCGTTGTAGCGCACCTCTTGACCCAAGGCCTTCGTGAGTGCGGCAGCCATCTGTGCGCCGGTCAGATGCTCGCCGGCGATTGCCGACGGTCTTCCCGATGAATTCACGTCCCTTCTTGAAAATGGCCAAGGCGGACTTGCCGATATCTTCGACGGCGATGCCGGGAAGTTTCTTATCGCCCATGGGATAAGTGATCGCGAGCTTGCCGTCCGGACCTTTCTTCGGACCCGCGCCGAAGAAAATCAAGTTCTCCCAGTAGAATGAGGTCAGCAGAAACGTCGTCGGGACGCCGAGCTCGGCAAACAGATGGTCGGCCTCGCCTTTGGCGTCGAAGTGCGCGCACCTTGTACTTGCCCATCAGGGTCGGCATGCGGTTATCGCTGAGCGGCACCCACCGCCTGGTGTCCTCGAGCGTGGACCAGATGACGTGTTGGACGCCGGCCTGCTTCGCCGCTTGGGCCATGTTTTTCGCCTGGGCCAGTTCTTTCTCCGGCGAGAAGTGCTCCCAGAAGTTGGTGAGGCAGAAACGCGCCATGCGCGCCTGCGAACGCCCGCTTCAGCGATTCGACGTCATCCAGATCGGCCGCGACCACCTCCGCGCCCAGCTTCTTGAGCTCCTTGGCCTTGTCAGAATCCACCTTGCGCGTCAGCGCCCGGGCCGCGAAGCCGCTGCCTGGATCGTTCAGAATGGCACGCACCAACCCGCCGCCCTGCGCGCCGGTTGCCCCCACCACTGCAATGATCTTTTTCTCGCTCATGACTGATCCCTCCCCTTTTTCATAAAAAGTAGTTGTCGTGACGCTGGCAGATGTCCTTCCACTCCTCCTCGCTGAACTTTTTGCCGGCGGCCTTTGCCGCGATGGCTTCGAAGTAGCCCTCCCGCGGCGCACCTGGGGCAAACAGAATTAGCATGGATGAAGGCTCGTCTGAGTCGTTCTGAAACCCATGGACTCCACCTTCAGGAACGAATAGAAAATCCCCTGACTTGGCGCTTACCCAGCGTTCACCGTTGAACAGTCGGACCACACCAGAGACTACGAAGAATGATTCGGACATCGTCCGGTGGAAGTGCGCGGCAGGCCCGGGCGTGCGCGGTCTCGCATCCCACCGATACAAACCGAATTGTCCGTGCGTCGACACTCCAGTGGCCAGATAGCGCACATCGGTGCCAGAACCGATCGTCAACTCGGGCTTCTGGTCCGCCGGACGATAGACCGCGCTGATCTCGCCCCTCTCACCTTTATAGCGGGGATCTGGATAGGACATTGGTGCTCCTCTCTAAAATGCTCCTTCCAAGCTCGCCCGTTCCTTCTCATAGGGAGTAGCCTGGATCAGTCCAAACGTGCGCGCGTGAAGGAGCACCGCCTATCTGAACATACGATTGGTCTGGTGTGCCGCCTTTCGCGAGCACAAGGACTGACCAGGCTGCTCCTTCCACCTCTACGACTATATGCTGGCCATCAATTTTCCGGTCATCCTCTGCACATTCGAAGGCGACCCAATGCGGGCAGCGCAATCAGTTCATGTTCATGGGCTTGCGGCCGCGCGCTCGTGGGCTCAGAAAGCATGACCTTTCTCCCCATGAAGAGCCATATTGAGGAGAGGATGAGCCCGATATTGCCCAGCACAAAGGCCCAAAATCCCACAAGCAGCGCCAAAATCACTGCGGCGGCGTTGAAGGATCCGAGCGTCTCTATGGCTAGGATATTCAGTCCCCCGCCAATGATGACCAGCCCGCTGGCGATTGCAACAATCGGTTGGATGTTATGTTGTGTCTGAGTGTTCATGGGGACCGCCTTTCTTCCGCCAAATCGATCGTGAAGCTCATCGGCACCAGCCGATCTCTGTCATCTGTATAGCCTCTCAGAGCACATCGCGTTCCACAGGAATCATCGGAAGGTCAGAGGCAGCAATGTTGTTGAAACAACGAGGACATTCTGCGATTTCGGTCGTGGAGTTGTCGAAGAGGAAAATCGGAAGTGACGAGGAAGAACTGCCGGCCTAACGGCGAGGTGCCGACAGGCCGGCGGTAGGAGCATTATATTAGGATGTGCTGGCCTTGAGACTTGTCTCGGAGACGGCTTTCAGATTGGCCAGTCCTACCTCAAAGTCTTTGCCGATCATTTTGTCGCAATCGATGAACAGGCTCATCACTTTTCCGATGTAGGGTTGATCTCCATGGATCGCCCACGTGACATCAGTCGAGCCGCCCTTGGGGTTCAAGGTGTACTCGACAATGTTATGCGCTTCGAACGGCTCGAGCATATCCAAGGCGATGACGACTTTGGATGAGGGAGTCGTGTCCGTTATCGTCAACCGCCCTTTGCCGACCTCCTTGTTGCCGTCGAACTGGTAGACAGCCCCCTTCCCGCTCTCCGGGCCGCTAAAGACCCGCTTCATAGCCGGGTCTTTCTTTTCATAGGGCGACCAGGATTCAGACTGCCGGAAATCGTTGAGCACCGCAAAGATCTTCTCCGGCGGTGCCTGGATGCTGATGGAACGTTGGACATGGAAGGTGTCTGGCTTTGTCGCGGCATAGAGAAGCAATGCAGCCACCAGAGCAATGAAACTAAATGCGATTTTCTTGAGCATCGGTTCCTCCTAGATTGAGCACCCACGGGCCAACATCTTATAGTCGTTGCAAGAGGCGGAAATCGACAGTAGCCCCATTATGGCCGAATTCCAAGGCGGATACGTCTTTCTCTTGCGGTGAATTATGTTGCTTACAATTGCGCGCTTCAACAAGCAATCCAATGATCCTTTGAAGCTAGGTCGTTCGTTCTTTTACGAGCAGCCTGGATCAGTCCAGACGTGCGCGCGTCAGATGTTCCTTCCTAGCTTGCTCGATCGCCTTCCGGAAGGGTGAGCCCGATCTGCGACTTGCGAAGGTGCACGCGCCGCAACTGCGTCGTCCAGGCGATGGCGAGCGCACTGTTCGAAGTCCGTTCGGAGAGTCCTGGGACGGGCCAAGTTGGGGCCAAGCAGCGACGAGGCCATACGGCGCCTCGCTGAAATGCTACACGTCCCGCTCCTTCCGCGAGCACAAGGACTGACCAGGCTGATCCTTCCCCCTCCCCCCTTTTGAACTACTCCCTCCTGGTCTACCGCGAATCGGCCCACTCGATAGACTTTTTCTTGATGGGACGAGACCCACAGATCGAGGAACCAAGGAGCTGATTATGATGTGTTTACGTTGCAAAGGCTTGATGCACGAAGGCGGCTCGAAGGACTGTCTAGGGCCTCAGGGCCTTATGTCGATGAGCGGATGGCGGTGCCTCAATTGCGCGCATGCCGTTGATTTCATAAAGGAAGCCGAGCACTTACAGGTGGTGTCGGAGCAACCAGTCCAGTGCTCGAGTCTGCCGGGGAATCGTAAGCGGCGGCTCATTTATGGATTGTGCTTCTTAATGTTTGCACAGGTTAGCCTTCTCGGCTGCGCCGTTTCCGGTGACCAGATCCTCGCCGAACGTACTGAACGCCAAAAACTCGAGAAGGCCTATACGGAGGTCCAGGAGGCCCTGACCAAACAGACGGCTGCCTCGCTTGCCGAACGTCAGAAGCTTGAGAAGGCCTACACGGAGGTCAAAGAGGCATTGACCAAACAAGCCGCCACTGCACACGAGTCAGATGGAAAACTCGCCAGACTCCAGTTGCTGTCGCTCGAGAAGGAAATCCAGAAGAAGGAACTCAACATCAAGCTCGAGGAAGCCATGGTGGAGGTGGTGAGGACCAAGGCGAAACTGCGCAGCTTAGAAACGAAGGCAGAGGCAGTCTCGGCTCTCGCGGAAGGAGAAATTGCCCTGAAGACCCTCAAGACCAATGTCGCTGACCAAGAGAACGACGCCAAGTCAAGTAAGGCTGAGGAGCTGTTGAAGGCGAGCGGTCTGGAATTAAAAAAGGAGAACTATAGCGGCGCCCTCTACCTCACGACGCAGGCCAAGGCTCTCATCAGGGAAGACCAAGAGCGGTCGAAGGATCGGGAGAAGAAGGCGATGATGGCAGGCGAGGTTCCTTTCACCATGCCTCTTCCGCTCCAAACCATCAGCCAGACCAAGGTCAAGGAAGGTCCCAGTCTTGATTCGAAGGCCCTCTTTGCGGTGCAGCAAGGGACCGCATTCGTGGGCTATTCTTTTAGGGGTCCGTGGGTGCGCGTGAAGGCCGAAGACGGTCGCAGCGGCTGGATTTACTATAAGCTGGTAGACGGCCGATAACATGAGTCAGGTCGCATCACATGGCCATCTTCATGCCGGGCTGTCCATCGCTGCCGGCAAGCACGACCCGATTGCGTCCGCTCCGCTTCGCATGGTACAGCGCGCTATCAGCGCTGGCCACTATTGTTTCGAGGGTCTCGCCGTGCTCCGGGAATGCCGCCACACCGATACTGAGCGAGACAGGGACCCTGTCAGTCTCACCAGCCGTTTCCGCTGCCATCCTCTCGCGAAGACGATCTGCCACCTCTAAGGCTCTCGTTGACTCTGTCTCAGGAAGCAGGACGATGAACTCGTCCCCGCCGTAGCGCGCCGCATAATCAACGTTTCGCAGGGATTCCTTGAACATGACCCCGAGCTTTGTCAGCAGCGCATCTCCAGCCTGGTGGCCGGAGGTGTCGTTGTATTTTTTAAAATGGTCAATATCAATCATCATGACGCACAAGGCATGCTTGTAACGCCCAGCTCGTGCGACCTCGTTAGCCAGTACTTCCATGACATGCCGGCGATTATAGATGCCTGTGAGGCCGTCGGTGATCGAAAGAGTGTGCAATTCCTCGTTTTTTTCGGTGAGGGTGATGTTGATTCTGGCCAGCTCTTCTCGGTCCTCGCGCAGGCGCGCCACCATATCATTAAACACTTCGGTCAAATAGCGAACTTCACTGTGGCCGGCCACGGAAAGTTTTACCTCCAGGTCGCCGGCCGCCACCTTAGCCGCTCCGTTCGTCAGGCGGTCTAATGGACGGACAATGGTGAGTCCGAGAAAGTACGCGGTCAGACCGATCGTCAAGAGCAGCCCTGCACAGATCGCCATGGTGAGCACTCGAATCCGCGCAGTCTGAGCATAGACTTCCTCTTTCTCAATCTGGGCGACAATGCCCCAATCCATCTGGGACATCCGCCTGAGCGTCCCGATCACTGCTTTGCCGTGGGGATCAGCGTATTCCTCAAGCATCGTCTCCCCTTCAGACGCAGGCTCGGAGAGATCGAATGGAAGTTTGAGCTTCACAAGTTCTGAGGGGCCCGAGCGGGAAGTGGCGATCAAGGTCCCGTCCTGGGAAATCACATAGGCTTGCCCTGTCGTTCCCAGACGAGAGAGCTTGAGGATCTCCTCGATTGTGCGAAAATTGAGCTTGACTGCCAGCACGCCTAGAAAGCGACTGTCTTGAGCCCTGATCGGGACGGCCACCAACACGGCCATTTTATTTAATCCATTGTCCTTATACGCCTCACTCACGATGGGAGTATCTGCTTGGGCTCGCTTTCGCCAGTCTGGCGGAAGACTGAGGGCGCTGACTTGGTCAGCGCTGGTGGCGATCACTTGCCCATTGGTGTTTAAGACCATGAGCTCCTCATAGTCGGCGGCGAACTTCTCTCGGACCGACTTGAGGTATTCCTTCAGACGGTGGATTGCCCCCTCAATGGCCTGTGAGGGATCCCCACGGCTGACCTTTTCCAGGTTTTCTGAAACTTCATAGGAGCTGGAAAAAACCCGCACTTCGTAGACGCGCTCTTTACGCCATAAATCGAGTTGTTGGACATTCTGCGCGGTAGCGGTTCGCAGGTCTTGAGCGACCTTTTCCGTGAGGAACTGATCAGCATATCGGTAAAAGAGCCAGCCCATGCTCAGAGACGGGATCAGGGTGGCCAGCAGGGAGAAGACAAGGATCTTCTTCTTGATACTATGCAGGCGGATCAGGTCGAGGACGTTTGAGACAGTGCGTTCCCAGGAGAGCAGCACAGGACCCCTCTTTTCGGCCAAATCATTACGTAGGACCATTACTCTAATACGGCCTGAGGGGATGTCAACTGTTCTCCTAAAAGTCTGAGACGCACGGCTTCGGCGCGCTTGCATGCTCTCACGCCTCGCCGACATCGGCGATCTTCTCCGCGTCCTAGCCCACTTATAGCTTCTGCACCGGACAGCGTTTACTTCTGCATTCTAGACCCGCGAGACGCGCCGCGGATTGGTCCCGAATTCAGGGTGCGACGCATCTAAAGGTACCCCTTATCCAAGCTTGTCGCTCGTAATTGTCTGCCTAAGCA
Source organism: uncultured Nitrospiraceae bacterium (assembly GCA_963794505.1). Lineage (GTDB taxonomy): Bacteria > Nitrospirota > Nitrospiria > Nitrospirales > Nitrospiraceae > Nitrospira_C. The sequence continues at coordinate 190,086 of CAWCEG010000061.1, read as the reverse complement.
GTTCATTGCGCCAAGATTCGGTCAGCAACCCGAATGCGTGCTTTATACTCACCCACCTGCGAAGACGGGCATTGGCGGGATGGGGAATGCAGTATGCGACTTGTGCCGAAGCTCGGGCACCGTTACTGCTGAGTCAGATGCGTTCGTGCTTCACGATGGCGAGCATTGTTCGAAGTTCCGTTCGGACGAAGTCTAGGATGGAACAAGTTGCGGAAGCCGGGAGACAGGGCGATACGCGGCCGTGCCTGCTGGTTTGCGATCGCCTCGCTGGAGCAGGGGTTAGCCATGCCGACTTCCGCTCATTTATTTTTCTTGGCCTGCCCCCTCGGTAAGCGTAAGATGGAGCTAACACCGAGGGCGGCATGAGCGACGACGACCCCACTCCTCGACCCCAGGCCGATACCGATCCCGAAGAAACCCGCGAGTGGCTGGATTCCCTCGAGTACGTGCTCGAGGCCAAGGGCACCGACCGGGCCACCTATCTCTTTGAGCGCCTCCGCGATCGGCTCGGCGCGAGCGGCGCCCAGGTCTCCGCTCCGCTCAATACCCCCTACATCAACACGATCCCGGCCGCCCAGGAACCGCCCTACCCCGGCAATCTGGAAATCGAACGGCGGATCCGGAGCCTCATCCGCTGGAACGCGATGGCGATGGTGGTCAAGGCCAACAAGCAGCATCAGGGCATCGGCGGACATATTTCGACCTTCGCCTCGGCGGCCACCCTCTATGAAGTCGCCTTCAACCACTTTCTGCATGGCAAAGACGCGCCGCAGGGCGGCGATCAGGTCTATTTCCAGGGCCATGCGGCGCCGGGCATCTATGCGCGCGGCTATGTCGAAGGCCGTCTGCCGGAAGAAGCGCTGCATCACTTCCGCCGCGAGCTGAGCGACGGCGGGAAAGGCCTGTCCTCCTATCCCCATCCGTGGCTCCTGCCCGATTATTGGGAATTTCCCACCGTGTCCATGGGGCTCGCCCCGATCATGTCCATCTACCAGGCGCGCTTCAACCGGTATCTCCACGACCGCGGGCTCAAAGATACGAGCCAGCAGCGCGTGTGGGCGTTCGTCGGCGACGGCGAAACCGACGAGCCGGAAAGTCTCGGCGCGATCACGCTGGCCTCCCGCGAGCGGCTGGACAATTTGATCTGGGTCGTCAACTGCAATCTCCAGCGCCTCGACGGACCGGTGCGCGGCAACGGCAAGATCATTCAGGAGCTGGAAGCCATCTTCCGCGGGGCCGGTTGGAACGTCATCAAGGTGATCTGGGGCGGCGACTGGGATCCGTTGCTGGCGAAGGACGACGAGGGTCTCTTGGTGAAGCGGATGGGCGAGGTCGTCGACGGCTGGTATCAGAAGTACACGGTGGAAGGCGGCGCCTTCGCGCGGACCCACTTCTTCGGCGCCGATCCGCGCCTGCTCAAGATGGTGGAGACCTATTCGGACGAGCAGATCCACAAGATGCTGCGCGGGGGCCACGATCCCCGAAAAGTCTATGCGGCCTACAAGGCTGCGATTGATCACAAGGGCCAGCCGACCGTGATCCTGGCCAAGACGATCAAAGGCTATGGCTTGGGCGAAGCGGGCGAAGGCCGCAACGTCACCCATCAGCAAAAAAAGATGAACGAGCATGAGCTGCGCGAGTTCCGCACGCGTTTCGGCGTTCCGGTGCCGGACGATCAGCTCGGCTCCACGCCGTTCTTCCGTCCGCCGGCCGGCAGTCCGGAGGCGGCCTACCTCGTCGAGCGGCGCAAGGCCATGGGCGGTCCGATCCCGGAACGGCGCGTGAAGGTCGAGTCGCTCGAGACGCCGGCGCTCGAGCAGTTCAAGGAATTCATCGAAGGCTCGGGCGACCGCGCGGTCTCGACGACGATGGGATTTGCCCGCATGCTGGGACGCCTGCTCGGCATGAAAGACTTCGGCAAGCATCTCGTGCCGATCATTCCCGACGAAGCGCGCACGTTCGGCCTCGAGGCGCTCTTCCGGCAGTATGGGATTTATTCGCACATCGGCCAGCTCTATGAACCGGTCGACAAGAGTTCGCTGCTCTATTACTTCGAAGCGAAAAACGGCCAGATCCTGGAAGAAGGCATCACCGAAGCGGGCGCGCTGTCGTCCTTCATCGCCGCCGGGACGGCCTATGCGACGCACGCGCTCAACACGATCCCCTTCTATATTTTTTACTCGATGTTCGGCTTTCAACGCGTCGGCGATCTGATCTGGGCCGCCTCCGACATGCGGGCCCGCGGCTTTCTCTTGGGCGCCACGGCCGGGCGGACGACGTTGGAAGGCGAAGGCCTGCAGCACCAGGACGGGCACAGCCATCTGCTGGCGAGCGCTTTTCCCACCATTGCCGCCTACGATCCGGCCTTCATGTTCGAGCTCGCGGTCATTCTGCAGGACGGGCTGAAGCGCATGTATCAGGATCAAGAAGAGCTGTCCTATTACATCACGCTCTACAACGAGTCTTATCCTATGCCGCCGATGCCGGCCAATGCGGAAGAAGGGATCCGCGAAGGGATGTACCGCTTCCGGCCGGCGCCGGAGAAGGGCAAGCACCGGGCGCATCTGCTGGCGAGCGGCCCGCTCGTCAACGAGGCGCTCAAGGCGCAGGAGCTGCTGCTGCAGCGCTACGGCGTGGCGGCCGACGTGTGGAGCGTGACGAGTTACAAAACGTTGCGGGTCAAAACACTCGAGGCCGAGCGATGGAACATGTGGCATCCGGATGAGCCGCCGCGCGTGAGCTATCTCCAGAAGACCGCGCAGCGATTCGACGGCCCCTGCGTGGCGGTGAGCGATTACGTCCGGCTGGTCAGCCAGCAGATCGCGCCGTGGATTCCGGCGGCCTGCTCGCGCTGGGCACCGATGGATTCGGCCGGAGCGATACGCGCCAGGCGCTGCGCCGGTTCTTCGAAATCGATGCCGAACATCTGACGGTCGCGACGTTGTACGCGCTGCATCAGCAGGGCGGGAAGATTACGGCCAAGACCGTGCGGCAAGCGGCGCAGGATCTGGGCTTATCGCCGGACGACCAAGCGCCCTGGCAACGCTGAGCAGCCTCTGGAAAGGTCCGCTAACGTGTTCTCGCGTCGCTTCGAGGCTCGAACGTACGGGAAAAGGGCGCTTCGCCTCTTGGGTTGCAGCGACCTGCTCCAGCGCAGCGAAGCACTTCATGAGCGAGCTTGAGCGATGAGACGCATAACAGATCGCAATAGGACATGAAAGCCATGAAGGTCGAACTGCCGTTTCTCGCTGAAGGCGTCGAAGGCGGCGACGTCGTCCAAGTCCTGGTCAACGAGGGCGATCAGGTGACGGAGGGCCAATCGCTGATCGAGCTTGAAACCGATAAGGCGACCGTGCCGGTGCCGGCACCGGCCGCCGGGAAAGTCACCCGCCTGCTCGTGCGCAAAGGCGACCACCTGAAGGTCGGGCAGGCGCTGGTCGAACTGGACGGCGAGGGCCAGGCGGCCTCCTCAAAAACCGCAGAGACCGAAGCCATCGACGGACAAGAAGCCGGCTGGCGACAAGTCAGCTGACAAGCAAACCCGCCGTCGGAAGCACACCAGCGATCGCCCCTGCCCCGCAGCCGGAGCCGGCCGTCGAAGCCGCGCATGCCAAATCCGTCGAGCAACGGGAAAAGCCGCCGGCTCAATCGTCTTCTCCACCGTCTTCTTCCGCTTCGCCACCGAAACCAGAACCGCCGACGAAACAGTGGGCTCAGGCCGGCCATTCGGAAGACCGCGCACCATCGTCCGACGCAGGCACCACCGCGCCGTCAACTCGCGCGGGCATTGCCGCGCCGCCGTCCGTGCGCCGGCTGGCACGCGAGCTCGGCGTGGATCTCGGCACACGTGAAAGGATCGGAAGCCGGCGGCCGGATCACGGCAGAAGACGTGAAAGCGTACGTGCGCGAGCGGACGCGGCGCACCGGCGCGCCATCGGGCAAGGACGGCCAGGAGACAGGCGGCAACGTCTTTTCGACGATGTACGGCAACGAGCGGCGGGAAGCGATTCCCTCGCTCCGGCGGAAAATCGCCGCGACGGTGACGCAGGCCTGGACGACGATCCCGCACGTCCATCAGTTCCAGGACGCCGACATCACCGATCTGCTCGCCCTGCACAAGCGCTATGCGCCGCAGTTCAAGGAGAAAGGCGCGACGCTGACTTTGACCAGCCTGTTCCTCAAGGCGGTGACGCACGCGCTCAAGACTCTACCCGCAGTTCAACGCGACGCTCGATCTGACCAACGGCGAAGTGATCTACAAGGAGTACTACAACATCGGCGTGGCGGTGGAGACGCCGGACGGGTTGATCGTGCCGGTGATCCATCACGTCGATCAGAAAGATCTGCTGCAGATTTCCCTGGAGCTGGCCGATCTCGCCGAACGCACCCGCGCGCGGAAGGTCACGCTGGAAGAGCTGCGCGGCGCCACGTTCAGCGTCAGCAACATGGGCGGGCTCGGCGCCGGGCCGTTCACGCCCATCGTCTATCCGCCGCAGGTCGCGATCCTGGGCGTCGGCAAGGGCCAACGGAAGGCGGTGTATCGCGACGGCCAATTCGTGCCTCGCGTGATGCTGCCGCTCTGCGTGGCCTATGACCACCGGCTGATCGACGGCGCCGACGGCGCGCGTTTCACCAACGAGATCGTCAAGGTGCTGGAAGATTTTCAGGCGATGTTCCTGGGCTCTGAGCGTGAAGCGTATCTCGTGAAGCGTGAAGCGCAAGACGGATTGACTCCGGGCCTTCGCTTGCGAGATACGAACGACGAGATACGCAGGAGGCATCTTTGGCTGACTCACAGTATGACGTGGCGGTGATCGGCGGAGGGCCGGGCGGTTATGCCGCCGCCTTCCAGGCGGCGGATCTCGGCTTGCGGACCGCCGTGATCGAGCAGGACCCGCAACTGGGCGGCGTCTGTCTCTTGCGCGGCTGTATTCCCTCGAAGGCGCTGCTGCATGCCGCCCGCCTGATCACCGAAGCGGAAGAGGCGCAGGGCTGGGGCATTACCTTCGAGAAGCCCAAAGTCGATCTGGAGGCCTTGCGCCGCCGGATGCAGGCCATCGTCGGGAAACTCACCAAAGGCGTGCAGACCCTGGCGGGCAGCCGCAAGGTCGAAGTGATCCATGCGCAGGGCCACGTTCAAGAATGCGACGACGCTGAGCTTGTCCGGCGCAGACGGACAGCGCGACCTCTCGTTCGCCCATGCGATCCTCGCCACCGGCTCGCGGCCGGCGATACCCGCCTCGCTCAAGCTCGACGACCCGCGCGTGATGGATTCGACCGGCGCGCTGGAGCTGCCGGATGTGCCGGCGCGCCTGCTGGTGATCGGCGGCGGCTACATCGGCCTGGAAATGGGCACCGTGTACCAGGCGCTCGGCTCCGAGGTGACGGTGGTCGAAGCCCTGCCGCATCTGCTCAACGGTGCGGACCCCGATCTCGTGCGGCCGCTGCAACTGCGCATGCAGCGGCGGTTCAAGGCGATCAGGCTCAACACCAAAGTCGAAAAGCTCGAGGCCCGCAAAGACGGCATCGCCGTGACCTGCACGGGTCCGGACGGCAGCACCACCGACGTGTTCGACCGCGTGCTCGTCGCCGTCGGACGAAAGCCCAACACGGAGCAGCTGGGGCTTGAGCAGACGAAGATTGCGCTCTCCCCGCAGGGCTTCGTCCAGGTCGATCGGCAGATGCGAACGGCCGAACCCACGATCTTCGCGATCGGCGACGTGGTCGGCGAACCGATGCTCGCGCACAAAGCCTCGCATGAAGGACTGGTCGCCGCGCGGGTGATCGCCGGCCAGCAGGCGGCGTTCGATGCGACGATTCCGGCCGTCATCTTTACCGATCCCGAAATCGCCTGGTGCGGACTCACGGAAGAAGCGGCCAAGGCCTCCGGACAAGCGCGTGACGGTCGCGCGATTTCCCTGGGCGGCGTCCGGGCGCGCCACGACGTTGGGACGCAACGACGGCCTGACGAAATTGGTGCTGGATGCGGAATCCGGCCGCGTGCTCGGTGTCGGCATCTGCGGAGTCGGCGCGGGCGAACTGATCGCCGAAGGCGTGCTGGCAGTCGAAATGGGCGCGGTGGCCGAAGACGTGGCCGCGTCGATCCACCCGCATCCGACCTTGAGCGAGACGGTCATGGAAGCGGCCGAAACATTTCATGGACAGGCCACCCATCTCTACCACGTCCAAGACGTCGAAGCGGTAACGCCGTGCGTGCATTCCGCCTGCTCGATCTGACCCTCCCCTCCCCCGATAGAAAATCTTGCGCTGGACGAAGCCTTGCTCGACGAACTGGATGAGCAAGGCGGTGATCCGGTCCTGCGCTTTTGGGAAAGCGACCGTCATTTCGTCGTGCTGGGTCCGTCCTGCCGGCTCGATCGACGACGTCCATGTCGACGCGTGCGAACAGAATGGAGTCCGCCGTGCTCAGGCGCGCCAGCGGCGGAGGGACCGTTCTGCAAGGACCAGGCTGTCTCTCGTATGCACTCGTGCTGCCGCTCACGCTGCATCCTGACCTTGGCGAATATCCGCAGCACCAATCAATTCATCCTCGATCGGATGGCCGCCGCACTTCATCGGTGGGAGCCGGGTACTGTCTTTCAGGGGATCAGCGATCTGGCGATCGGCGGGAGGAAAATATCGGGGAATGCGCAACGGCGCAAGCGGAATGCCCTGCTCTTTCATGGCACGATCCTCTATGCCATGCAGGGTGATCTCGTCGGGCGCTATCTGAAGCATCCGGCACGGCAACCGGAGTATCGTGAGGACCGGCCGCATGGGGCCTTTCTACGGACGATCGATGTTCCGCCGCAGGACCTCAAAGTGGCAATTGCCGAAGCATGGGATGCTGACACACCGCTCGCTGTCTGGCCGGAAGCGCGGATGGCGGACTGTATCCGGAACGTCCTACATCGGTCGGAGATTATACAAGGCGCTGAAGTGCCCTTCGGCCTCGCCGCACATTAAGCCTTTACGAGGAGGGAGTAACGGCCATGAAGAAGCTTGATTCACGGAGCCGGGTGAAAAAGAAACCAGCGACGACGCCAAAAGCACCGGACCGGCATGCGGATCTCCACGAACGTCTCGAAGAACTCTGCGAGCGGTTCGATCTCGTCCTTCCGGAGGTCACGGCCCGCGTGGCCGCGCTCGAGCATCTGCTCCGTGAGAAAAATCTGGTCAGTCGACAAGACTTGATTTCCGCGCGGTCCTTCGTGCGTTTACAGGAAGAATAAATGCTCCTTCCAAGCTCGCTCGTTTCGTTCTCGGGGGATGAGGGTTGATTGGTCTCCAATTGCGCGCTTGGACGAGGCCCTTCCCAGGGCGCGCGTTCGGCGAGCACAGGAGACCAACAGCCCTCACGTGCCCCCTTCATCCTTAGGGATAGCACCAGTCGGCATACTTGAGGTGTTGCCGCTATACTGACGCCCTCATACCTAACCGCTGTCAGCAGGGCCCAAGGAGATTCTCAATGAACATGTTTCACGCCGGTGCGGCCGTCCTTCTCTGTGGAGCTCTTGCCTCCTGTTCGAACCCGCTCACGCAGACGATTCCCCATGCGTCCATCGGAGACTTTACGGACCACGTCTTAGAACCGATCGCCTTACGAGTCGCCGATGAAAAGATCAGTGAAGCCAGCGCGGGGCTCAAATCGGAACACACACCCAAAGCCACGATGCAAACCGTTGCCAGTCTGCTGTATGACGTTCCTTGGGTGGGGAAGCTGCTGAACTTTAGGAATGTGACCCAGAAGGCGCACCTGGAGCAGGATCTTGTTTGGCTGGAAACCAGACGTATCCCGCTGAAACGTGAGCTATTGGATCTGTTTGTGTCTCAGACGACCTTTGAGGAACAGACGTTTACCTTCTGTGTCGACGGCGTTCAGCGCCGCTACCAGGCCCTCGATACGAACCGGTTTACCCGCCTGCCTGACGGCCCCGGTCCTTGCGAACCAATGCAGTTGCGTAGTTTGCACAAAACGTAAGGGTGCTTTTAAGCCCCGATCGAAAGTGAAAACGGGCTAAGCTGCGACGCGTCTGCACGGTTCGTGGGATGAAAATAATAGATGGGAGAAGCGCCGGCCGGTCAGACCGGCGCCTCTAAAAGTGTCAACGGGACGACTGGCCCGAGCCTGAGCGGCTGCCTTGTTTGCCGCTAGATTGAGGCCCTGTTTTCCCCGATCCCATACCGGAACCCGAGGTTCCCGAGTTGCCCGTCCCCGGTGGATTCGCCCCTGTGCTGCCGCTTTGCATTCCTGTCTCTGACCCGCGCAGCTCCAAAGTTTGCGAAAAACCCAGTCGTGACCCGCAACTCCTGGTGAATTTCCTGAGACCGTGGCAGCCTCCTCGCAGTGAATCCCATACGTTCCAAAGTTGGCAATCGCTTTTTCTGTTTAGTCGAACAACTAATTTACGTTTCCAGGCAATTGGATTCCCTGATTTTGGACCGAAGGTGCGGGGTTGCCAGATTGCTGAGTTTGTCTAGGCACGTCCATACACGTCAAGATCTCGGATAGCTTCAAGTGTTCTTTCAGCCAGTCCCAATCGATGCCTTGGTTTTGCTGGGCGGCGACGAGGTTCTTGTTGGCGTCATACTTTAGATTATGAAGGATATGCGAAAAAATAATATCCGCCGATCGCTTGGTGTGCGTCTCTACCAAGGCGTCAACGAGTTTCGCAATGGTTTGATTGTCGCCGACTGAAACTTTTCCCAACACAAAAACAGGCCCTGCATTCGCACCGCCCAAAGAACGGACAATGACTGCAGCCAGCCCCTCCGATGCCTCGCCGGATAAACCCGCGGCATAATCAATGAGGCAGACCTCCTGTTTGGTCAATCCTCCCACTGGCCCAGTCTTAATCGTGACTGCCCGTTCTAAGACTCCAAGCAGCACTTTAGCTCCGGATCATTCTTCAACAACGTCTTTCTTAGGTACCTTGCCAACGTCAGCTCCAGTGCGGCTTGTTCAGATAGGTAATGGTATTGTTTGTCCAATCGAATACAATCGGATCCTTCAAGCGTCTCGCACATCGATCAACGCATAATCGAAGAGCGTATCGAGAAGGATATTACTTACCACCACAATCACTTCGTTCGTAATGGAAAAATCTATCTGAGGTTTGGCATATTTGGTTCCGTAACGATCGACATACTCGCCGCTGTAGTACTCCATCAAGTACACTTTTAGCAGTTCCAGCAGCGGCACGCGGTCGTCATCCACGTCGCCCGGCAAACGGCAACTTGTTCACGCCAGCATAAGTTTCGTCCCATAGCGCTCGAACAAGTCTAGGCCCATACTTCCCGGAGCTCGCTGCGCCACAGCCATGTATTGGGTAGTTCCGTGTCGTTTACAGCAGCGCTGCTGTTACATCTCACCGCGATGCCTAATCTCTCGTACTCTCTAACCAAGCTTCTGACAAACGCGATCGTCACATCTCCTCTGCTAGAATCTTTGGCAATGGCTCAGGCTCAAGATCTATCTGTCGATTTTGCCTACCGCTGACATATGTGAAAATGCGGGCACCTGGATCTATTAAGACTTTCACATCCTCTTTCAGCACCTGCCGAGCGAGCTTTGAAAGGCCCACATCACTCGTTACTCGAAAATTACCAACGAGCTGCTGCTGCTGGCCGCATGCTTGAGCAATGTTCGTTTGCGTCTGCGTGTACTGAATAAATTTCTCGAATCGCTTTGATTCCCATGGAGGTTCCTCGTGAAAGATGTCGTTGCGAAGTTCAATGCATCCAGTGAGAGCACCAACAAAGCATCAGTACGCTCAGCGTACGGCTGCGCCTCGTCATATTTACCTCGTGGAAGGGTGAGGAACGATGTGACACGTGGAGACTACTGGCGCCAGGCCTGCTGGTCAACCGGAAACTCATATAAACTGCTCGAAAATACGTGCAATTAGGCGATCAATATTATGGTCCTTCCGAGCTTGCTCTCGTTCTCCCCTTTAATCAAGGCTGATTGGCGAACATTCTCACCCGTCCAGCCTCGGCGATCTTTTCACCCGCCCAACCCACCGATTGCTACATAGCAATCGAAGCAATCGAATTCCCGGGACGCACCTTTATCCAATCTCACCCGCCTACCCTGAGGGGTGCGCCAAGACGCACCCCTTACCCAAGCAAGCACCGCCTTACAAATGATCCCTCCAAGCTCGCTCGTTGCTTCGCCCCAGGAGGAGGACGGTCGCGTCCTGCGACTTGCGATGAGTGCATGACCCTGTCGTTGCGATCGCCTCAGGCGATGGCGAGCATTGTTCGAAGGTCCGTTCAGACCAAGTCCAGGACGGACCAAGTTGCGGAGCCACGCAGCGACAGGGCATGCGGTCTTATCCATCGCTGAGCAGGAGCGACCATCCACCTCCTGTATTCCTTTCTGGTGTTCGCGTTGGCAAGCAAACCAACAGCCTTCGTCCCGATATTTTTAGCGAGTAGACTGTCCAGGAGCAGTCCCGTGTTGCCGCTCGACTTTGGCCTTGTTTTACCCGATTCCATGCCCGAGCTCGAACTCCCCGAGCTGCCGCTTCCCATTCCGGATCCTGAGCTTCCAGAACTTCCACTGCCCATGCTGGTATCTCCCGATCCACCGCTTCCCGTTCGGAGCTCGATCCGCTCGAGCCGCCACTTCCCATTCCAGATCCTGAACTTCCGCTGCCCATGCCCGATCCGCCGCTGCCCATTCCAGATCCTGAACTTCCACTGCCCATACCGGAGCCTCCCGATCCGCCGCTGCCCATTCCTCCACCGGTCCCGCCGCCCGTTCCGCCGCCGGAACCGCCGCCGCTACCACCGCCGCCACCGCCCTGTGTGAGGATAATAAGCTGCTGCGTATCGGATTGATCCGCTGCAAAGGCGTCGGTGCCGCCTACCAAGGCTAGGCCGACAATGGCCAAACAAAATACACACGTGTTAACCGCTTTCATGAAAAACCTCCTTTGGGCTGGGCCATGTGATTAGGCTCCCGAAATGTGAGGGTTACGCTGAGGACGAAGAGACAATGCTTCATTATAGTTGCGGGCGCAGGCAGGGTAGCTAGGCTGATGCCTTAGCTAGATAGAGATTCACTCTAGCATCATGAGCGGATCGTCGCCGCGGACGGGCAACCCTCGAGCACTTAGGCATTGGAGAGGGCCCTGATCGCACCCACGCGCGGAGCGTCAGCAAGACTCCATCGTCGCATGCGCGTACGAAGCCTTCACCGACGCCCACGAATCAGCACCACTAGCCAATCTTGATCTCGACAGATTTCGGTTTTGCCTTCACGGATTTCGGGAGATGCACCTGGAGCACGCCGTCCTTGAAATTGGCGGTCACGTTGCTCCCATCCGCTCCCTCCGAAAGCGAGAAGCTTCGCACGAAGCTCCCGTAGGCGCGTTCGATGCGGTGATATTTTTTACCCTTTTCTTCCTTCTCGAATTTCCGTTCGCCGGAAATCGTCAGCACGTCGTTTTCCACCGTGAGCCGCACGTCCTCTTTCTTCAGGTCCGGCAACTCGGCTTTGATGAGGTATTCCTTCTCATCCTCAGTGATATCCACCAGCGGCGACCACTGGGTGACTGTGAGGGCCTCTTTTCCCCCGTTCGCCGTCGCCTCCCTGGCCGCAAGCAGTGTTGCCACCCGGCCTTCCAAATCATCTCGATCTTTGAAAGGATCCCATCGAGTTCTGCTGACTGGGTCCCACCGTAATAATGTGTTCATGGCCTCATCTCCTTTTTAGTGATCGAAAGGGAATTTCCATTCGATCAACGCGTCATGTGATTACCTGCCGTCTGCGCCGGCCAGTTGCTGCTCCGCCCTCACCCAGTCCTCCAGGTCCCGGCCTTCCTGGCGCCCCCGTTCTTCATACAGCTCGTAGGCCCGCCGGGCAATGCGCTCATAGTCCCATCCGGCCTTCGATATCTGAAAAGGCGGACCGTCCTCCTGACTGCCTCCGGACGTGCCGGCCGATACGGCCGGCGTTGTTGGATTCGAAACCTTTTCCCTGACCATCGTGCACCTCCTCCCGCTGCCGTGTGGTTTGCTGCCACGTATTGACTTGAGGAACACCTCCCCTTACGCAATCCGCGTGGTGTATCCCTTGAACATATACATCGCAACCAACACGATCCCGATCAACGACAGCACCAACGGAATCTCGACCGCTACCGAGGACACTCCGGTGAGATTCAGGGCGCTGGCGATCAGACCGACCGTCAGAAATGCCAGTGCATAGTAGAGCATGGCTCACTCCTCTCTATGGAATGCGAGCGTGAATCGAACCGCCTCTGACGCAGTGGCCGAAGCCTGTAGCCGCCTCCATGAGCGGATCAGGGCATCGGACAGGCAAGCGAGTCAGGGCAGCCGGTGTGCAAAGACGGCGGAGACTGGGGAATCGGTCTCGCTGCGAAGAAGTAGGAAGCGGGAGGATAAGACAGTCAACGGAGTATTACACGTCACCACAACCCTGGGCGCAATGAGACAAGGAGTCAAGCAATATAATAAGGAGCTCTGGATATAGTCTTCCTACAGATTGGCGAACTAAATAATACCAAAGCGACCCTTTATATCGCTTGACACCTGTGTCTATAGCGCTTAGCGTGAACATATGACGTACTGAGCCACGCCGACTGTCCTATCCCTCGCGCCTCCCCTTCCTTCCTGCGCGACTGATTTCCTGGTCTCCGCCGCTTCTACGCCGAACGTCTTTCACGACACGTGCAGTGCTTTCGCATGACCGAGGGGAATGCCACCCTCTGGAGAGGACAGGTGCCTCGGCATGCGAGTCGATCGAGGGTATCGCCCAGATGGACTTTATTCGTCACATGGCTCCGGAGCTCTGGCTGGCAGCCTTCATGGCGTGCATGTCAGGAGCACTTGCGGCGGCATACATGCTGTCGCGGTAATGCCCATCCGTACAATGGCTATAACAATGGTGCAGTCGGACTACTAGAAGGAGAACGACAACATGAGCAAGGAACGCATCGCCATATCGCCGGATCTTTACGACATCATGCCGTTGGACTATCAGGACCTTGTCAACCATGCCACCTATGGCAAGGAAGACCGGGGGTGGAAAGATATCGGCAGCTCGAAGGAACTCATTGAACAGCACTCGCTCTGTGCCGGATGTCCCGAGTCCATGGCGTTTCGCTATGTACTCGCCGCGCTTCCCAACCCGGAAGACACCGTCATGGTCGGCTCGACGGGTTGCACCAGCCTGGTCTTCCCGCATGTCGCCATCCACAACATCCATTCGTTGTTCGGCAATCAGAACGCGGTGGCCTCCGGCCTGAAGCGGGCCTTGACGGTCCGTTTCCCGAATCGCATCAAGGATGTGGTCGTGCTGGCAGGAGACGGCGCGACGGTGGACATCGGCCTGGACATGACGCTCCAAGCCTGGTTCCGCCAGGAAAAGTTTACGACCATTTGCTTCGACAACGAGTTGTACGCCAATACCGGTGGGCAGGAAAGCGGCCTGATGCAGAAGGGATTCGTGGCCAAAATGGCTCCCGTCGGAAAACTTTTCGATAAAGTCCGCCTCCCCGAAATCGCGCGGGAATCCGGGTGTCACTACATCGTGAATTGCACGGTGAGCAAACCCTCGGTCGTCGAGAAAGTCATCCGCAATGCGGTCTTGATCGCACGGGAAATCGGCCCGACCTACGTCCAACTCTACACGCCATGCATCCTCGAGATCGGCAAGGACAGCATGGAAGGCCTGCAGGAAATGCGTGATTCCGAAAAACCGAACGAGCGGTTTGCATTTAAGGAATATGTCAGCGAACCCGCGAAGGCGCTGCTGGCGGAACTCGCCGCGAAGGCGAAGGAGAGAAAAGCAGCCGCGAAGGCGGTGGTGCTACAAGAGGCGTAAGTTCACCCGCCGCGATCGCGGCTAACAGCCAGAGAGAGCGAGGTGCCAGATGAGTCTCGATTATGTGAAGTTTTCTCCGGGATTTGAGGCGTTCATGCCCAAAGAATACCGCGACATGGTGGAGCACGGCCCGTTCGGGAAGAAGACGACCGTGTCGCAGATGGGCAGCTTCAAGGAAATTCTCGAGGAGCATCCGATGTGTGCCGGCTGTGCCATGACCCTGTTCATCCGGTTGGCCATCATCGCGTTCCCCAATCCTGAAGACACCATTACGGTCGGGACGGCCGGGTGCGGCCGGCTGGCCATTTCGCAGGCCGCCATTCCCTTCGTCTACGGCAACTATGGCGACCAGAACGGCGTCGCCAGCGGCTTGTCGCGCGGGCTGCGCATCCGGTTCGGAGACAAGCCCAAGGATGTGGTGGTGATGGCCGGCGATGGCGGCACCGCCGACATCGGCTTCCAACAGGTGCTCCATTCCTGGTTCCGGAAGGAACGGTTCACGACGATCATGCTGGACAACGAGGTGTACGGCAACACGGGCGGGCAGGAAAGCGGGATGACCACCAGAGGCGCGGTGCTCAAGATGGCCCCCCTCGGCAAGAAGTTCGAGAAGATGGACATGGTCGGCATGGCGAAACTCGCCGGCTGTTCCTACATCGCCACGGTCGTGCCGAACAATCCGCGCCGGGTGGAAAGTGTCATCAAAAAAGCCGTGCTGATCGCCAGAGAAGTCGGTCCGACCTATATTCAGGCCTACACGTCCTGCAATATCGAATATGCGATCCCCACGGACCAGGTGATGGCGGACGCCAAGACCGTCGAAGACGATCGCTACAAATTCGCCGAATATATCAGCGATGAGGCCAGGGAGCATCTCGCGGCGCGGTATGGATACAAAGAGTTCGTGCAGAAGCCGGTGGCGGCGATCGGGACGGCATGAGCCCGACACGATCCACCTGCGGCTCACTTTCTCACTTCCACGGTTTAGATTGGAGGAGGGTCGGAACATGGCATACAGCGAAAAAGTGGTGGACCATTTCACCAACCCGCGCAACATGGGAAGTTTCAAGAAGGACGAGTCTGGAGTGGGCACGGGAATCGTCGGGGCGCCGGAGTGCGGCGACGTCATGAAACTGCAGATCAAGGTGGAGAACGGCACGATCGTAGATGCGAAGTTCAAAACCTTCGGGTGCGGATCCGCCATCGCCAGTTCGAGCCTCTCCACGGAATGGCTGAAAGGGAAAACGATCCAGGAAGCGGGCAAGATCAAGAATACCGACATCGTGCAGGAACTGAATCTGCCGCCCGTCAAGATCCATTGCTCGGTTCTGGCCGAGGATGCGATCAAAATGGCCTTGGCAAACTATGAAAAGAACGCGTTGTTACCCGTCTGAACACAATGCCATTGGCAAAAGGAGCATCATGGCCAACCACACACCACCTCTCACGACCCTCAATTCGCAATATACGCTGGGCTATGGCATGCGGCTGGATAAGGGCACGGCTCCCGAACTGGCCCATCCGCATGTGTCCGTGACACTGCCGGACGGATCGGAAGGCAACATGACGTTACACGTCATTAACGGCACGCCGGACGAAATCAAAGCGCGACTGCTCGAAAGCGTCGACGCGTTCTTCGACATCAACGCCGAGCTCTGAGCAAAGGACGAGAGGCCGACCATGCAGACGCTTGATATCCATCGTCCCGACATGCCCGATCTTCAGTTCGTGCTGTTGGTCACGGCACTCTGCACCTCTCGCCAGCCCGCGCTCAACATCCCGAACAAGCTTCGCACAACGATTTTCGACCGCTGCTGGAGTCTCATCCACGACAGCCCGCCGCCGCGCAAGCCCGAGGAGCGGGTGCTAGACTTGCGGCCCTGGTCCGAGGTGACCGTCGAGGCGATGGTGGAGACCATCCACGTGATACTCAACGAGGCAGGCATCCACACGCTGGCGTGGGATTATCCGTCCAGCGAACCGACACGCACGAGCACGCCGGAAGCGCAGATCCTCATCGATCGCCTCGAGCAGCTGTATCCGCACCCCTCCGTAGCCATAGAGGCGGCAAGCGGAGAGGCGCTCGAGACAACGGGAGCCCGCCCGGATGACATGGGAAACGAGGTGCGGCAACTCATCGATGAGATGGGCACATTGATGGCCGCATTAGCCCCCGCACTGAAACGCCGAGCCGCAGACCTCGAGGCGGGAGGAAAATCCACCGAGATAGTCGACAAGTTGCTGAAGGGCGCCGACGTGATGCAGGGCAGTGGAAACCTGTATCTGAGCTGGGCCCGCCACTATGCCGCGCTCAGTGAAGACATAGCCGAAGAAGCCGAAGAAACCTGAGTTCCTTCTATTCCTCACATGCGGTCGTCAGCTCACCCATCGCCGGAGCTGCGGTCTACCATCCGTCTCATCACGCCGCTACCAAATTTTTATCGATGTATCGGGCTTCCGGGGGCACAGGCTCTGCTCCAGCGATGGGTGAAGTGCATGTCCTATCGCTGCTCGGCTCCGCAACTTGTTCAAGCTTGCTCGTTGTTCTTCACGAAATGGCACGCATGTCGCTCCAACTGCGCCCGTGGAGGGAGCACCTCCCTATAAATGGTCGTTCCAAGCTCGCTTGTTCCTACCCCAAGGATGGAGGCTGATTCGTCTCCAACTGCGCGTTCGACGAGCAGCGCCTCTAAAATGATCCTTCCAAGCTAGCTGGTTTCTTCCCCATAAGGAGCAGCCTGGATCAGTCCAAACGTGCGCGCGTGAAGGAGCACCGCCTATCTGAAAATACAATTGGTCTGGTGTGCCGCCTTCCGCGAGCACAAGGACTGACCAGGCTGATCCATCTCCATTCTGGTGTGCGCGTTGGGCGAGCACAGGAGACGAATAGCCGCCGCACCTACCTTTTTCCGCGAGCACTGACTGATCAGGCTGATCCTATCGTCACCCTATCTCCCCGCTTCACCATCCCGCCCTGGACCACCTTCGCATAGACCCCGACATTGCCCTCGTTCTGCTGGACCGCCGTGCGGAGGATGCCGTTGTCTTTGGGCAGATCGCCCTGGGCCAGCGTCGTCATGACGCAGCGGCCGCAAGAGCCGGTGATGGCAAGCTGCACCTCGCCGATCTTGACCGTCTTGCCGATCCAGGACTGTTCGACGAAGCCTTGCATGTCTTCCGGCGTGGCCACGAGGATGTTCGGACGGAAGCGCTGGGGCTCGAAACGGCCTTTCGGATAGACATTGTGCAGCTTGATCAACGTGGCGATGGTGATCAGATGGACGGTGGCGCCGTCGAAGAACGTGCCGCGTGGCAGCGTGAAGTCGGTCACGGCGTCCCGCCGGTCAAGCCCATCCATATCGGGCCAATACTGCTCGGCCTTACCGGTCCAGGTGGGAGGCAGCGTGGCATGGACGCCGCTCATCCAGCCGCGGTCTGCCACCGCGAGGATGACCGTCCGCTTCAAGGCCTTGGATAGGATCTGATGGCAGTCGCTGCGCGGGGCTCGACGTAGTCGAGCCGTCGTGCAGCGTGATCTTGACGGCGGGAGGTGCAGCGCCTTTTTTCGGCTGCTCCGCGAAGAGCGCCTTGCATCCGAAGAGCGTCGGCCACTTGACCGGATTCTTGGCAGAAGCCGCCTTGCCTTCCGCCACGTCGATCAGGGCGTAGACCCGATCGCCCAGCAGGCCGTGCTGGGTCACCTCGGATTCCGACAGCTCCTCGCCCTGCATCGACTTGACCGGATAACGCCACAGAGACGCGACTTTGCCGGCCTCTGCCATGCACACCTCTCCTTACGAGGAACGTTCGGGACGATCATAGCACGGAGACATGAACGGGAAAACAGAAGAGGACAGGTCGGACGCTGTTCGACGGCCGGCCCGCTTACTCGGGCACGATGCCGGGCTTGGTTGGCTCACGTTGAGGTTGAGCAATCGCCTGCATCTCCGCTGGGCTGCTTGGTTTCCAGTTCGTGCAGCAGAATCGCCACCAGCATGTCGCTCATCACGTTCACGCCGGAGCGCACGCGCGCCAGGATCCAGTCGACGGTCATGATGAGCGGGATGGCGGCGGCGATGACGGCATTCGGCAAGCCCGCGGCCGAGAGCACGAGCGGCAGGACGATCAGGCCGGCTTCAGGAATGCCCGCCACGCCGATGCCGGCCATGATCGAGGCGACGACGATGAGGAGCTGATGGCCCATCGACAGTTCGTAGCCGAGCGCTTGCGCGAGAAAGAGCGCGGCCATCGCTTCATAGAGGGTGATGCCGTCGTTGTTGAGATTCGTGCCGACGCAGGCGGCCAGCCGAGCGGATTGCGGCGACACGCCCATGCGTTCGAGGCAGCGCAACGTCACCGGCACGGTGGCGAGGCTACTGTTGCACGAGACGGCCGTCATGATTGCGTCTGCACCCTTGCCGATATAGATCCTCGGCGGTTTCTTTCCCACCAGCCAGGCCACGAGCGGATAGTAGACGAACGCGTGGAAGAGCAGGCCGACCAGGATGGCAGCGAGAAAGATCCAGACTGCTGAAAACACGCCGAGACCGACCCGGCCGACGATGGAGGCGAGGACGCCGAACACGGCGAACGGCACCAAGCGGATGATCCACCAGAGCATACGCACGAGCCAGCGATAGATGCGCTCGATAGCCCTGCACCACCGGTTCCACGCTGTGACGTGGTGCCTCCTCCGGGCCGCGAAGGCGCCGCAGCAGCGCTCCCAGCACGAGCGCCAGGATCACGACGCCGATGACGTTGCTGCTCGTGAACGGCTGGAGCATCGTTCGGGGAATGTAGGAGGCGATTTCCTCCAGCGGCGTGCCGCTGCCGGCACCGGCACGCGGGGAATCGAACGGTGTCGCGCCTGGCGCGAGATTCAGCAATTCGTCGACATGGCCGGACCAGGAGAGA
The DNA here is from genome assembly GCA_963794505.1 of uncultured Nitrospiraceae bacterium. Lineage (GTDB taxonomy): Bacteria > Nitrospirota > Nitrospiria > Nitrospirales > Nitrospiraceae > Nitrospira_C. The sequence continues at coordinate 171,317 of CAWCEG010000061.1, read as the reverse complement.
CCCGGCTGCCAGATGTTCATGATCACCAGGCCGATCGCCATCGCGACGGAGACGTTGATCAGGCAGATGACGAGCAGACGCGTGCCCTGGCGAAGGGGAAGGATCGTACTGACGAAGGCATCGAGCACCGCAAAGAAAATGAGCGGGATGGCGAGTGTCTTCAGCAGCAGAATGACGAACATCCCGAGGCGGCCGAGGTGCTCGTTGCGCAGCCCGCCAAGATAGGGCTCCTGGCCGAAGAGCGCGCCCACGGCCGTGCCGCAGATCACGGCGATCAGAACCTGGGTATAGAGCGGGAGGCCGAATGCGGAAGAAGGCGCGTGGGCATCCGAGGATGCGGCTGGCTGCTGAGACTGATCGGGAATGGTCACTTCCGGAGCACAACCAATCTGATCTCGTCGATAGCAACGATGCAGTGTGGTCGGGGCGAAAGGATTTGAACCTTCGACCCCTGCGTCCCGAACGCAGTGCGCTACCGGGCTGCGCTACGCCCCGACCGGGTGAGTCTGTCTGAAAGGAGTCGCGATTGTCTTACATCAGAGGGTCGAAACGCAAGCCATGAGCCTCGGCCACGCCTCGATGCGTCACCTGTCCACGGGAGAGATTCACGCCCTTCGCCAATCCGGCATCGGCACGCACAGCGGCATCGACGCCGCAAGAAGACAAGGTCAACAGATAGGGCAATGTCGCATTGGTCAATGCCTGCGTGGAGGTGCGCGGGACAATCCCAGGCATATTCGCGACGCAATAATGCAGTACGCCATCCACTACATAGGTCGGATCTGAGTGGGTCGTCGGCCTGCTCGTTTCCACACAGCCGCCTTGATCCACCGCCACATCCACGATGACCGATCCGGGCTTCATTCTGGCCACCAAGCGCCCGTGGCACGAGTTTCGGCGCTCTGGCACCGGGAACCAGCACGGCGCCGATCAAGCAGATCCGCCGTGACCACGCTCTCCTCGATCGCCGCCTGGGTGGACGCGCGGGTGACGATGCGGCCCTGATAGAGATCGTCGAGGTAGCGCAGTTGCTCGATGTCGAGATTGATGACGGTGACTTGTGCGCCCATGCCGACGGCGATTCTCGTCGCCGCGCTGCCGACGACGCCTGCACCCAATATCACAACCTTCGCGGGCTCGACTCCCGGCACGCCGGCCAACAACAGCCCGCGCCCTCCTTGCGTGACCTCCAGGTAACGCGCGCCGACTTGCACCGACATGCGGCCCGCGATCTCGCTCATCGGCTTCAACATCGGCAGCGTGCCGTCCTTGGCTTCGATGGTTTCGTAGGCGATGGCGGTGATGTTCGCTTCCAACAGGGCCTTGGTGAGTTCCGCTGACGACGCTAAGTGCAGATAGGTGAACAACGCCTGACCGGGCCGAAAGAGTTTGGTCTCCGAGAGCTGCGGCTCCTTGACCTTCACGATTAACGCCGCCTCTTTGAACAGGGCTTCTTTTGAAGCAGCGAGCCTGGCGCCGGCCTGCCGATACTGCTCGTCGGAATAGCCGCTGCCCTTTCCGGCGGAGGGCTCGACGAGGACCTCATGACCCGCTTGCCTCAGGGCCTGGACGCCGTCCGGCGTCACACTCACCCGATATTCATGATCTTTGATTTCCTTCGGCACTCCGATGACCATGGGCGTCCCTCTCATTCCGGCGCAACGCTCAGCTGACTCTGTGTCTATTGTATCGAGAGATCGGCCGAAAGAGAACTGATGCGGCCAAAGCCGCCCCCGCGCGGTGGACAGTGCGGGAAGGGGTGTTGTAAGATTTGCCCCTCTTATCAGCAGCTCAACCTTGCCAGAGGAGGCTATTTAATGGATGCTGGGGCCGGATCATGCAATGCCTGCGGAGCCGCCGGGACCGCGCTGATGAAATTGTCGCTCGGAAAAGACTTTTTCGGCCGCGCCTACGATCGTCTCTCCCCTTCCATGCGACCAGAGTCCGAAATGGTATTGCGAACAGTGCTCCATGCAGAAGAACCTCCAACGCGATTTTCGCGACATCCGCGCCGAATTCGACAAGCTGGCCGCCGGCCAGACCTCGGAGCTGTCGAAGACGGAGACGTTTCAACGGGCCGCCATCCGGCTGCGGGAAATCGCGGCCATCCTCGGAGGCAGCACATCAGGACCGTCGCCGTTTCTCGCCGCGCCGGACGTCGCTCAGCTGATCGGCCGCTTCCAAAGCACGACCATGCAAGCCTAGGAACACCGGAACTACTTGTCCTCGTTCAAGCGCCATATTTTCGTCTGCATCAACGAGCGCACGCCCCGACGACCCGCGGGGAAGCTGCTCCAAATTGGGATCGGAAGCCCTGCATGCCCGCTTCAAGCAGGAAGCCAAGCGCCTGAATTTGAAGGACATCGTCCGGGCCAACAAGGCCGGCTGTCTCGACCACTGCGCCATGGGACCCAGCGTGGTGATTTATCCTGAAGGAGTCTGGTATACCGTGAAATCGGAATCCGATGTGACGGAGATCATGGAACGACACGTGATCAAGGGCGAAGTCGTGACCCGCTTGCTGATGCCGGACCATCCGGCCCCGACCACACTGCTCCCGTTGAGTTCCTTGCGCTAACACATCGATGGCGACTGAAGATAAATGGAAGGCTAACCTGGAGAAGGTGGCCTTCATGAAGCAGTTTCCCGGGTTCTGGGGGCGTGGGAGGCCTTGAAGGGCAAGACGATCGAAGCGGTGATTCCGCTCAAAGGCAAGCAAGGCGCCGCCGCGATCATTTGCAGCGATGGCACGTTCACCGTCGCTCCGCCGATGATGACTGAGCCCTACGAGCTCGGTGAAACGTTGACGGCCGGACGGGCGCTGCTCGAGCCCAAGCATCGCAATGCCTATGTCGAGTACGACCGGCTGGCCAAGAAAGACAAGGACGCGCTGAAGCAGGCGCGCCTCGAAAAAATCATCGGCGCGATTGAAAACAATCTGGAGCAGATTCCGGAATTGAAAGAACGGCTGAAAGCCCTCGTGAAGGAGTGGCCGTGAGCAGCATCCCCAAAAAGAACATGTTCGAGATCTTCTCGCAAGGTCTCTTTGAAGGAGTCAAACCCATGATGATCGTTCGCGACCACCTGGTCCGCCACCCCGACCGCTGCACCCATCAAGCGGTCTGCGTTCCCGTTTGTCCGACCGGGGCCTGGCTCTCCACCCCGCCATATAAGTTCGACGCCGCACGCTGCCTGGAAAGTTGCCGCCTCTGCCTCGATGCCTGCCCGTCGCACGCGATCTTCGGCGTGTTCAGAAAAGGCGACAAACTGCTCGAGCCCCAGCAGAAGCAATAGACATGGCTTAGATGAACCGACTTTGCTCACCCGCTTCGCCTCTACCGCACTAGCCTTCCATCTGTTTGGCAGCGCAGCTCGTTCCGTTCGGAGACAAGCTTGAACAACAGGGGCTTCTCGTGCATGTGTGAATCGATGTACCTGGCAAGATAATTCGATTGGTACAAGAAGTGCGTGCCTAAGTGAGGTATTTACGCAGACGCCCCCAATAGGCCGTGCCTGTATAGGCGCAGGCGCCGGTGAGAATGGTCAAGGCCATCATGCCGTAGACTCTGGCACGGGAGATCTTGATCTTCACTGAGGGGTTCAGCACATCGGGCGACCCCCGCACCAATCTGCAGCGATTCGCCGGCCGACAGGATCGGCCACATGCAGGACAGCCGCAGCCTGGTTTCATAACGCGGAATGGCCATCGTGTAGAGCCAACCCTGGTCGAGATGGTCGACGGCCATCCGGATGAGTTGGTTGAGCACCGGACGGAATCGTGCAAGGTTTCCTGCTGTCGAGCAGGTCTCGCGGCGTCAGTCCTTCCTCAGCCAGCATCGGTTCCGGCACATAGCAGCGCCCGCGCTGGAGATCGTGCGCGAGGTCTTTAATCACGTTGGTGAGTTGCAGCCCTTTCCCGAAACGCACGCCGACCTCGGACATGCTCCTGACGTTCCAGGATCGGAGGCCGCGGCGGTACGCGCACATGAGATCGGTCCAGAATTCGCCGACACAGCCGGCCACGTAGTAGGTGTACTGGTCGAGATCATCGAGCGTCTTCAGCGCCGTCAGCTCAGCGGCGGAAGTTCCCGGAAAGACCGTCAGATCCATTTCCATTCCCTGTACGAGCGTCGTCATGAGCCGCTGGACGCGGCGGCGGTCTTCCGGCGAAAAGTCCTGAAGCACCGCGAAGCACTCTTCCAATCGCTCGAGCAACTGCCGTTCAGCCGAATCGTGTTGCGCCGCTCCGATGGCCGCTTGAATGTCACGGATCTGTGCTCGTGAGATCTGGTCGCTGATGAACTGCAGTTTTGAACTGGCCGAGGTAGTCGAGCCGGCGGGGACGGTCGATAAGCTCCGTATCGGCGATGGTATCGGCCGCGCGGGCAAACAGATAGGCCAGGCTCACCTGGTCCCGCACATTGGCCGGTACCACGGCCAATGTGGTGTAAAACAGCCGGGACACACGTTTGAGGAGATCGCGCAGGAGGGCACGTTTCGAACCATGGATACTCGTGACGCCACCTCTCGTTGCCAGAGAACTCACGGCCTGTACGCCATCGCCTGCTCGTTAGCGGACTTCCAGCTTGCCTTCCATGCCTTTGTCTCGATGACTGGGCAATGGCCACAGACGTTTATCACAGTAGATGGGAAAGGTGCCGGCTTGCGTCGGGGTGAATTTGAGCAGGGCCGTCTTGCCGGCGCTCACGTCTTGCTCGACCGCCAGACTTCCCGCCGGGTCTTTGATGATGAAATTGTGCGGGATGAGCGTCGTGACGCTCTTGAGCGTCAGCTCGACCGGCTTGCCTTTCTCGACGATCAAATGCCCCGGTTGATAGGAATAGCTGTCGAGGATGACGGTGGTGCGCTGCACGCCGTCGGAATCGACGGGACACGGTAAACGGTGGGCCCATCGAAGCGGGATCCGCCGCAAAGGTCGCTGCAGCCAGCGCAAGCGACAGACCGAGACTGCCTAGCCCATACAATGGTCGCATAGGGACCCTCCTTGGATGAGAGGTTTCTAACAGGAAGCGCTGGAATCGGTCAATGTTCGCTTGGGGTTACGCGGCAGAGCCGGCGTCTTGACCTTGTAGCCGGACGACTTATTCTAGAATCCTGCGTGTATTCGGGTTTGTATTATAATGTCCGCGAGGTATCACGCGCCAAGCGGTCGGATGACCCCACCGCTCTCAAGGAGGAATCGATGAAGTGGATAAAGGGTATTGCGCTGTTTCTCGATTGCCAACTTTCTCATTTATCTCACCCTGACGTTTACGGCCAATCTGCTTGATCAACGTCGTCTTGCCGGCCTTCGGCATCGACGTTCGGGGCGCGTTCAATGAACAGCTGCTGGTCTGGTCGCTGGTCGATCGGGTTCGGAGGCGCGTTCATCAGTTTGGTGTTCTCCAAACAGATGGCGCGCGCCATGCTGTCGAACGCCAGCAAATCACCTCGCCGCGCTCCCATGCGGAACAGATGATTTACGGATCGGTTCAGGACATCGCGCGCCGGCTGAACATCACCATGCCGGAGGTGTGGGTGTATGAGTCAGAGGATCCCAACGCCTTCGCGACCGGTCCCAGCAAGAACAACTCGATGGTCGCGGTGTCCACCGGCCTGCTCCAGAATCTCAAAGAGGATGAAGTGCGGGCGGTGCTGGCCCATGAGATGGGCCACGTGTACAACGGCGACATGTTCACGACGACGGTGCTGGCCGGATTGATGAACACGTTCGTGTACTTACATCAGCAACTTCCTGTCCTCGCTGGTCGGCCAATCGGGAGACCGAGAGGAAGGCGCAGCGGGAAACCCGTTTCTCGGCTTCATCGTCTATATCGTGCTGCAAGTCGTGCTGTCCTTCATGGCGATGCTGGTCGTGAGTTGGCATTCGCGACGGCGCGAATTCGGCGCCGATGCGTTTTCCGCGAAGGTGTACGGCAAGGGCGCCATGATCTCGGCCCTGCAAGGCCATCAACCGCTGGGTGAACCGCGCGCAGGTGGAATACGCGCACGCAGGATCCGCTGGCGACGTTCAAGATTTCCGGAAAGACCTCCGGAGTCATGCATCTGTTCGCCACGCATCCGCCGATGGAAGAGCGGATCGCGGCATTGGAACGGCTCTAATATAAACGGCTGGGAGGCTGTCATGATGAAACTCGTCGTTGCGCTGTCAATGGTCGCACTGTGCGGTGGACTCATGAGCGGCCTTCCAGCCGAAGCCAAAGAGGAAGGACAGCGTCATGGCAGCCAAGACGACCAGTCTGTATGACTTTACGATGGACGATATCGACGGGAAGCCGGTCAATCTGGGCGACTACAAAGGCAAGGTGCTGCTGGTGGTCAACACCGCAAGCCTCTGCGGAAACACGCCGCAATACACGGATCTGGAACGCATCTACGAGCAGTACCATGATAAAGGGTTCGAAGTGCTCGCCTTCCCCGCGAATAATTTTGGCCAGCAGGAGCCGGGGACCAACGCCGAGATCAAAGGCTTCTGCCTGACGAAGTACAGCGTCAGCTTTCCCCTGTTCAGCAAGATCAGCGTGAAGGGTTCGGACAAGCACCCGCTCTATCAATATCTGACCGAGCAGAGTCCGTTTCCCGGCGAGGTCGAATGGAACTTCCAGAAATACCTGGTAGACCGTTCAGGCAACGTGGTGGGACGCTTTCATCATCGAACCAAGCCCGTCTCGCCTGAGGTCGTAAAAGAAATCGAGCGGGTGCTTCAGCCGTAGATTCCGGCACACGCGGGCGGTAAGCGGTAAATAGAAGCTCTCCCGCGCAAAAAGGCAGCTGGCAAGGCCGCAACGGTGAAGCGGCGGGCGTACATTCGCCGGTACGTCGGCCACGAGTGAGAACGCAGCCGGGTGGCTTTTTCAACAGCGTGCTAGGTTTTTCGGTAAAAGGCAATATGCTCGCGATACTCCTGGATCGCCGCCGCCAGCGCTGACGAGCCTCGCGGGATGTTCGCCTCCAACGTGTCCTCAATCGCCTGATCATCGATTTCGACCTCGTAGCGGTCCTGGACGTTCGTCCGCACCGGACCCGCCATGACGTCGCGGGGCATGAAAATCTCCTTCCACACTTCCTTTTCGACCAGACACACGTCGCGAAACCGTTCGTAGAACAGCGCCAGCTTGTCCGGATCAGTCACTCTGATTCGTTCACCCATGACGGTCCTTATGCAAGGGAAGCATTACTTCTGAGCGGAGGAGGGTGCGGGAAGTTTCTCGACGATGGAAAACCGCATGGTTCCCAACTTGATTGGCGGCGTGGAAGGGCTGTTGCCCCAGTGGCGTGATGAACAGCTTGACCTGATATTTTCCGATCGGCCACTTGTCGTCTTTCCGCTTCAGTTCGAGGAAACCATACCGTTCATGACCGGGAACTTCAAGACTGTCTTTTCCGATCGGGCGCGTCGGGGATTTTGCCTCCGTCGGTTTCGAGGAACCACTGGGCGCTGAACTGGGCGGGATCTTCAAGCGGGGCCACCTCGAACACGATATAAATGGCGGGCGTCTCAGGGGTGAACACGGAAGTCGGCTCGATTGGCTTCAGCCTCGGATCCTGTGTGTACCATCCTTTGCGTCCGAAGCTGTCCCACTCGACGTCATAGCCCTTCGCCATTTTGATCCAGGTGAAGAGCGACTGGGGAATGCCTTTTTTTTGTTCGTCGAAGGATGGACTCTGGGTAGGATCGATTTCAGTCGTGGACTGCTCTTTGGGAGCGACCAAGTCTCTGGCGTCGGCGCACCACCAACTGCCCACCATCGGACTGGTGAATCCCAAGAGGCAGGCGAGCAGCCAACGATACTGAAACCGTGTGGGTGTCCCGGATATGCTCATGCGAGTCTCGCCACCCACCTTCATTCAACACCTATTTCGTACCAGACGCAAGCCGTCTGTGATAGGGTGAGCCCAGCCATTTTTTCATGAGTCACAGGTGAGTGTTTCCAAGTCCGTTCAACACGATAGTAGCGAGCCAAGCCGGCGGTACGGCCTTCGGGATGGCGCCTGCCAAGCGATTACCCAGGGCAGCGGGGAACAATACCTCTCCGCCTTTGCCCTCCTGCTGCATGCGAGCCCGTTTCAGCTGAGCCTGCTCTCTGCGCTCCCCCAATTGATCGGCACCGTTGCCCAGTTGGCATCGGTCAAGCTGCTCCGGTGGTTTCCGGACCGCAAGGCGCTGATCCGGGCCGGCACGGTCGGCCAGGCCTTGGCCTGGGTTCCCATCTTGTTGTTGCCGCTTCTGTTTCCGGCCATCGGCCCCTGGCTGGTGATCGCCGGCACCGCCTTGTACTTCGCCTGTACCCAGTTCACCACCCCGACCTGGAACAGCTTTATCGCCGACCACCTCGACCAACACGAGCGAGGCGCCTACTTCGCCCGGCGGGCCACCATCATGGCGAGCCTGAGCTTCGCCGCGCTGTGCGTCGCGGGATGGCTCTTGAGTCTCTGGCAACATCATGCATTCGCCTGGATCGGCTTCGCCGTGATTTTCACCGTGGCCGGCGCGGCGCGCATGTTTTCGGCCATGGCCTTGTCCAAGGTCGAAGACGTCCATCACACGTCTCATGCCGACACCACTCCCAGTTTCCGGAGCTTCCTGGCCGGCACGAGCCTGAGCTTTCGCCGCTTTCTGCTCTTCTCCGGTCTGATGCACGCCGCCGTGTTGATCGCCGGCCCGTTTTTTGTCCTCTACATGCTGCGGGACCTCCACCTGGCCTATTGGAGCTATGGGACGTGGTTGGCCGCAGGCATCTTGGGACAACTCGTCACGTTAGGGGCGTGGGGACGGTTCGCTGATCGATTCGGCAACAAGGCGCTGCTGTCCGTGACCGGGTTCATGGTGCCGTTTCTGCCGATGTGCTATTTGGCCGGCACGAATCTCCCGTTTTTGTTCTGCGTGAACTTTCTCGGCGGCGTGACCTGGGGAGGGTTGGCCTTGGGACTTCAGAACTATGTGTTCGATGCGGTGCGGCCGGAGGATCGCGCCAAAGCGGTCGCGACCTACAGTACGATCAATGCGCTCGGGATGGTGTCTCGGCGCCTTTCTGGGCAGTTGGCTGGTCAACGTGCTGCCCTCACAGATTGCCATCGGGCAGTTTTCCCTGCCGCTGGCCTCAAACCTGCCGTTGGTGTTTTTTGTTTCGGGCGCGCTGCGGTTGGCGGTGTCGGGCAGTCTTCTGGGGGCCTTCCACGAAGCGCGGGCCGTAGAACAGGCGCCATTCACTCAGCTGGTATGGGAGCTCCCGCTGCTCAAGCCGCTCGCCAATTCCTGGCGAGTCCGTGGGAAGTAACCCATCGTTCGCCTCTGCCCTAGCGCGGCTCCTGCGATGCCCGCTCCCGCTCTTCCTGCTTGAGCTTATCGAACGTATGGTCCGCATGGCCTCGCACCTGATCGGGTGTCGGCTGTGCCATGGGCTTCGGCTCATGGCTGGAACAGCCTGCCACCAGTGACGAGCACCCCTGCCTGTCGCCAGCCCACAGATGCAGTGTTTCGGTATGTGTTTCCCACGCTGCACACGAAGCAGCCATACACATCCTCCCTCATTGAAAAGACACCGCCCTACGCCGCCTACGACCGAACGCATCATACTCTCCCCTGGCTGGCAAAACCACCAGATTGGCGCCGCAGTCAATTGACTGGGCTCTGATGACGCGGTATCCTCGACCAACTGCCACCCTGCATTCGAGATTCCATGTCATTGCACGATCGTCTGACCGAAGACCTCAAGCTCGCCATGAAAGCGCGCGATCAGTTGCGGATGGATGTCATCCGCATGATCAAGGCCGCTGTGCTGAACAAGGAAGTCGAGCTGAAAAAGGACCTCGACGATGCGGAAATGAGCCGCATCATGACCACCATGATCAAGCAGCGGAAGGAATCGGTCGAGCAGTACGAAAAAGGCCAGCGCGCCGAGCTCGCCGCGAAAGAACGACAGGAAATTTCCATCATCGAAACCTACCTGCCCAAAGCCCTCTCCGCTGAGGAACTTGCCCAAGCCGTCGATGCCGTGATCCGCGAGACCGGCGCCACTTCCGCCAAGGACATGGGGCTCGTGATGAAAGCCGTCATGGCTCGTCTTGCCGGCCAACCGGTCGACGGGAAGTCCGTCAGCGACCTCGTTCGCTCCAAACTCAAGTAGTTCAAATCCCTCGCAGAGTCGTCTGCTATACTTGATGGCGTACTGATGCGGCAGACGCATTAGGAACCTACACGTAGGAGTTTCATGAGTATTCTGATCGTTGACGACTCACCGGATCGAGCAGGCCCTCCTGCGTTCCATCCTGGGCAAAGCGGGCCATGCAGACGTCCTCAGCGCCGATTCGGCAAAAGACGCGGCGAAAGTGCTCAACCTCAACGGTGATTCCACCAGTCAGCCCATCGATCTCATCCTGATGGACGTCCTGATGCCCGGACAGGACGGCGTCGAGACCTGCCGGCAAATCAAACGCTGTGCGCACCTCCAGGACGTTCCCGTCATCATGGTGACGGCCAAGAGCGATCTGTCCAATCTCCAAGAAGCGTTTGCCGCAGGGGCGATGGACTTTATCAGCAAGCCTGTCAGCAGCGTCGAGCTCCTCGCGCGCGTGTCCTCGGCTTTGCTGCTCAAGCAGGAGATGGACCGCCGGAAGAATCGAGAACTGGAACTGCGCCGCAGCAACGAGGAGCTGCAAAAGGCGCTGAAGGAAGTGAAGGTGCTCCGTGGCCTCATCCCCATCTGCGCATCGTGCAAAAAGGTGAGAAATGACGGCGGGTTCTGGCAGCAGTTGGAAGAGTATCTTGGGGAGCATTCCGAGGCCGAATTCAGCCATGGCCTCTGTCAACCCTGCATTAAAAAGCTTTATCCTGGTGTTTACCAGGATTAGCTGTTACGATTTCTTCACTTTACCGCTTCATCCCTTTCAAGCCGAGGCGCCATCTCCATGAGCATACTGATCGTTGACGACTCTCCAGACGACCGGACCCTGCTTCAGTCGATCCTCACCGCCGCAGGCTATGAACACATCCTCGTCGCCGAATCGGCTGTGACCGCCTTTCATCTGCTCGGCCTCGAAGGAGGCAAGCAAGGGGCCGCCCGCGTCGATCTCATCCTGATGGACATCATCATGCCGGAAATGAACGGCATCGAAGCCTGCCGGCAGATCAAAGCCGTCGAGCGCTTCCGCGAAACCCCGATCATGATGGTCACGGTGAAGACCGATCCGGTGGATTTACAGTTGGCCTTCGCCGCGGGAGCCCTGGATTACATCGGCAAACCCATCAATAAAATTGAGCTCTTGACGCGCGTACGGTCGGTGCTGCGGCTCGTGCACGAGATCGAGCGGCGGCGGGCGCGCGAGCAGGAATTGCTCGAAGTCATGCGCCAGCTCCAGGAAGCCAATCAGATGCTCCTGCGGCTGTCCTCTCTGGACGGATTGACCGGCATCACGAACCGCCGGCAATTCGACGATTTCCTCGATCAAGAATGGCGGCGCGCCGTCCGTGAATCGACGCCGCTTTCCCTGATCATGCTCGATATCGACCGGTTCAAGATCTACAACGATACCAACGGCCACACGGCCGGCGACGAGTGTCTACGGCAAGTTGCCAATGCCATCTCCGGCGCCGTCAACCGCCCGGGCGATTTGGTCGCCCGGTACGGCGGTGACGAGTTTGTCGTGGTGCTTCCCGGCACGGCGACGGATGGAGCGGCACAAGTCGCGGAGACCTTGAGGAAGCGGATCGAAACACTCGGCATCACCCACTCGGAAGGCGATCACATCACGATCAGCGTCGGGTATGCCAGTACCATTCCCAACCGGAATGCCTCCCCCACCGACTTGATCAAGGCCGCGGACCAAGCGCTCTATCAAGCCAAGCAGGAAGGCCGCAACCGGGCGAAGCAAGCCGGCATTCTGACACTCGTTCCCCACTCAGACGACGAGTAGTCCGGCCGCGCCGCCACGCGCGCGACCATGCCTCGACCTCACGCGCCATCTCGGACCAAGCCCCCTCGAAACTCACTCCGCTCCACACTGGCCCAAACACAGGCGGCGCTTCGCCGGGAACGGGCCGCACGCCGGCGGGAAGCGATCCAACATGGCCAAACCGAGCAGGCGCTCGTGGTGGCCAAAGAAGCGGCCGAAGTCGCGAACAAAGCCAAGAGCGACTTTCTGGCGAGCATCAGCCATGAAATCCGTACACCGATGAACGCCATTATCGGCATGGCCGATCTGCTGTGGGATACGGACCTGACTCCCGAGCAGCGCAAGTACCTCCGCATTTTTCGGCGCGCCGGCGGCAGTCTCCTGCAGTTGATCAACGACATTCTGGACCTTTCGAAGGTCGAGGCCGGTCACATAGAATTGGAGTCGATTGAATTCGACCTGGGTGATCTCGTCGAAAAAGCCATTGAGATCTTGGCGATGCGCGCCAATGAAAAAGGCCTGGAGCTGGCCTGCCATTTGGCGCCTGATGTCCCCTGTTCGTTGATCGGCGACCCGAACCGCCTTCACCAAATTCTCGTCAATCTCATCAGCAATGCGATCAAATTCACCGAGAAGGGCTCCGTCATCGTCGAAGTGGCGAATGACGCCGATGGGGCGGCGCCGGGGGCCATTCGTTTTTCGGTCACCGACACGGGAATCGGCATCCCTCAGGATAAGCTGTCGACGATCTTCGAACGCTTTACTCAAGCCCATGCGTCGATTAGCAGACAATACGGCGGCACCGGGCTTGGCCTGACCATCAGTAAACAGCTGGTGGCGTTGATGCACGGCACCATTTGGGCCGAGAGTAGCCCGGGTCAAGGCAGCACCTTTCACTGCCGAGTCAAGCTTGGGATCAATCCGAGCGGGACGATGCGATCCGCGGCTTGTCCGCTCGATTTGCAGCGACCTGCGCACGCTGGTGGTGGACGATCATCCGATGAATCGCAAGATCCTGATGGAAACGCTGACGTCTTGGAATGCCGACGTCACGGCCGTCGGCGATGGACAACAGGCATTGGCGGAATTACGGCAAGCAGCCCTGTCTTCTCGCCCGTACGGCCTTCTTCTTGTCGATTGTCGCATGCCGGGCATGGACGGATTCCAGGTCGTGGAGGCGCTCCGGCATTCGGCCATGGCTGCGGGATTGGCGATCATCATGTTGGCTTCCGACCATTGGGCGGACGATATCGCCCGGACCTATGATATGGCGCTTGGCGGGTATCTGACGAAACCTATTCGCCGGTCCGATCTGCTGCAGACCGTCAGCATTGCCCTGGATCGAGCACGGGGCGTATCCATGAGCGCCGAGTGTGCGCACCACGCCCTCCGCTCCTGTTGCTTCGAGACCGCTGCACATTCTTCTTGTGGAAGACTCTCCGGACAACCAGGTTCTTGTTCGCTCCTATTTGAATGCCACGCCGTATCAACTCGATGTGGCCGAGCATGGCGGCATTGCCGTCGAGGAATTCAAAAAGCGACAGTATGACGTGATCCTGATGGATATGAACATGCCGGTCATGGATGGCTACGAGGCAACCAGGAGCATTCGAGCGTGGGAGCGGACACATGACCTTCCCAAGACTCAAATCATCGCGCTGACCGCGCTGGTCCTGAAGGAAGACGGAGAAAAAATTCTCGAGGCCGGCTGTAATGCGCACATGACGAAACCCATCAAGCGGCAAACGCTGCTGCAAGTCCTTCAAGCCTGTGAAGGCTACCGGCCGAAATGACCTCCCAAACGGCAAAAGCCCAGGGCGTGTGATGGTCGCGGTCGATCCCGACCTGCAAGACCTGGTGCCGGGATTCCTCGAAAACCGTCGCAAGGATGCAGCAGCGCTGGACCGTGCGGCGCAAGCCAAGGACCTGAGCACCGTGCGTCTGCTAGGTCACCGGATGAAGGGGGATGGCGGAGGCTACGGATTTCACGAGATCAGCAAAATCGGCGACGCCCTTGAACAAGCCGCAATCAGAGAAGACTGGACACACCATCCGGCAGGAAACCGCTGACCTTACGGCCTTTCTTGCCCAGGTCGATGTCGTGTACCGGCGCTGAGGCTGTCTCGTTCTACTAAGTGATGGGATTCGGCTCTTGCACTGCGCGACGAGCGTTTTTACTTTTTTCCGATCGCACCTTCTGATTGTCTCGATTCGTCTGCACTGCGGCTGGGTGATATCGATACGTGACATTCAGTCCGACGAATGATTCCGATCCGAGATGAACTTCCTCGTCGAAATACTCAGGTTCAGTAGTTTCTACGGCAATGCCCTGTTCCTGACGCGTCGGATTGCCCTGCGCGCTCAGCGAGTCCTGGACATGGCCGCATTTTAAACAACGCCATCTCGCTGCCCAGTCCATAAACCGATCCTCAACAAGGCGATCTCCGCAACGTGAGCAGATCATGTCGCCTCCTTGGACCGAACCGGGCGTATATACAGCTTTTCGTCATTCCATGTCTTTTTGATCTCCGAGGCTCTGATCGCTTCTTCGTGCGTTAACGCCTGCGTGCAATAATCCTCGCCTCGACAGACCGTATAGGGATGTTCGGTGCAGCCTGAGACCAATACCAACAAGAGAGCAATAAGGTATTTCACGATAACCCCCCTTCTCTGTGGCTAAAGAGCATCGCTAGATTGAGAAGGTAACCCCAGCGGGCAGAGATTGCTATCCTGCTTTGGGATTGTAAACTTCCACGTAGTTGGAGGCCTACGCCGGGCCATGCGCCTAGCTTGTGGGCAGCAGTTCAAATCGTTTCGATCGCCTGCGACTTGATGGCCGCTGGATGTGGAATCAGAAGCGGATCTGGCGAGTGGACTGCATTCTCCAGCTAAATCTGGCCCGACTCATCAGAAAGCGGTTTCCAGCCCGGTTGCGACAGCGCTGGCCGTGATTCTGCAACCGTACGCGATCTGGGCCATGACTTGATACCGCTGATCACCAAGCGAGCAGCCTTCTTGAAAGGCAGGACGTACAGCGTATACACACTCGAATATTCTTTATGCTCTTGATTCGTGAGACCCAGCTTGAGGACCTCTTGCTCGCGGGGAACGTACAGGGTGCCGGCAAAGTAGTCCCAAAAGGAGAAAAATAACGCAAAGTTTCTGTCGACATGTCTCTCAGCGGTCCCGTGGTGAATCTGATGCATTGCAGGACTGTAAAAAACATGACTGAGAGCCCAACCATATGAAAGCCATACATGTGAGTGACGGAGACTCGCCGTGAGGAAATAGACAACAAACACGATTGCGCTGACATTGAGAATTGTTATCTTGTTTGGCAGGTCGTAAAAGAAGTAACCGAACATACCGGTTACTGCACCGGTAAAAAGATTCATAAAAAAACTCTGTACCACTATATCCATGGGATGAAGCCTGTGATTTGTTATTGGTGTTAATACTTCGGCTGAGTGATGGACTTTGTGAAATTCCCAGAAGAAGGGGATCTTGTGTTCGAGGTAATGTGCAATAAAATAGCCCATATCTAACGCCACGACCAGCAACAACGTGTAGAGAAATCCTGCTAACAGCCCATCTTTCAAGTGAGATTCTACTGGCCCAAACGTATGCAGCAGCAATGACTTACAATATTCTCCCATCAGCGGAGTTGAAATGATTAAAACGCCGAAACCGAAGTAGTGGTCCAAAATAAAATTAGGAAGATAGTATTTGTAATCAACAATGGCCGATTTATGCGCATAAACCGACCGCGGCAGAAGGAATCTAACGAATGTATTGAACGAAAAATCGCGAGGTCTGGAGCGCCACCAAAAGACGCCGAGAGTCACGGTCACACAAGACAGGAGATACAGCCAATAAATCTCATGATCAGGTCTCAGCACGTCGAGCGACCAAAATGACCAAAAGATCTTATGCAAGGGTTCGTAGAATGGCCCCAATGAGTCTCGAAGGGTCTCTTTAAGCCCGCTCTGTCTAATCGTCTGCTCGATGATTTCAGTAGAAGTCATTGACGGCTTCTAGTAGAACGAAACGGACAGCTTGCCTCTCCCAGATTCGACGACAAGGTAAATATCGTTTTAGGCTTAATTTTTCTACTATCCAATAGGGGGGAGGGGAGCACATACATAAAGGAAGAGAGCACATGCAGCCAGTCTGGGCTATCACGTTGATATTCATCGCATAGATGAAGTGGGCGGGGGTCTATTTTGACGAAAAAAGATGATCGGCAAACTTGCAAAAAGCCCCCTGGGTTGCTTTTGCACCATCACTTCGTCGCACGTCGCACCCGACATAAATTGCATGTTGGGGCCTATTAATCACTCCGTTGAGCTACGCGGCGCTCTCTGCGTTTATTTCGATGACTGTGAGTGATTGGTTCCTGGGATTATGTTGGATCTTCCAGCTACTTTTCACAGTGACCAGAGAGCCATCCCGTTTCTTATGAATCAACTGTCCTTGCCATGCCTTTTGTTTGCGTACAACTCTTTCGATCGCCGCAAGTGGCGCAGGAAATTTTGTCTCGAAGAGGTGGTGCGTACGCGTCCCCAGGGCTTCTTCTGATGTCCATCCGTATATACTCTCCGCTTCATTGCTCCAATAGCGGATCTTTCCATCCTGGTCACGCACTATCATGGCTTCAAGTGATTCCTGCCTATTTCCATCTTCAAGGAGTATGGAAGAGTGCGCTCTGGCCGGGAATACTTCCGGCGTATAGCCTATTCCCCGCCATGTCACCCCGGCGTTTGCGAATTGCACCGGATCGAACATTCCCCGACCATCGACAACGAGAGGATTACGCATTCGCGTGGCAAATTCGCCAGGGTGAATGGCCCTGTACTCAGGCCAGGAGGTCACGACGCAACACGCGTCACAATCCTGAAGCGCGTCCTTCCAATTCTTAGCAAAACAAACACTCGCGAACTCGGGACGCGTCCTTGCTTGAGGCATCGCAATAGGATCATGCGCAATCACTGTTGCGACACCCTTTTCCAGCAGGCTTCTAATCAGCGGAAGGGCCGGTGACTCTCGCAAGTCATCCGTGCCAGGTTTAAACGCCAAACCAAGAACGGCCACGCGCTTTCCAGGAAGACTCATTTCTCGCTCCAAGAGCGATACCATCCTGAGCGGCTGTTTTTCATTAATGTCCAGGACTGCATCCAAAATCCGCGTCTTTGCTCCTAACGTGCGGCCAAATGCTCGTACGGCTGACACATCTTTGGGAAAGCAACTGCCACCGAACCCCAACCCATGCCAAATATATTCTATGACCCCTGCTGGTCCGCTCCCTTGGCCATCCACAGGCGTCAACCGTCGATCGAGATGCACTCCTTTCCACACCTCACGGGCATCCAGACCGGGAATTCTAGAACACAAGTTACCTATTTCATTGGAGAATGAAATCATAGTCGCGAGTAATGAATTTGATACGTACTTGATCATTTCTGCAGTTCGTGGTGTCGTCACCAGCTTTGGGCAGTTAAAGTCCGCATAGACCTTGAGAAATTCATCGGCTGTTTTCTTATCCCTCGCGCCGACCACCACACGATCTGGAGATCGGAAATCTTCCACCGCTCTGCCCTCCCTCAAAAATTCAGGGTTCATACAGAGGCCCCATCCATCACCCATCTTTTTCCCCGACCGACGTTCGATTGCGTCCCTCACAGGGCCCTCCGTGGTCCCCGGAAGGACGGTGCTCTTCACTGCGACCACATGGTACCTGCTCTTGTTCGACAAGGCATCCCCAATGGCCTCTGCCGCTGCAATAATTTGGGAAATATCCATGCGACCGTCGACGGTCGGGGTTCCCACACATATCAGCGTCACATCCGAGCTATGAATCGCGCTGTGTGTGTCTGTTGTCGCAACCAGTGTTCCATTTCGGCGAATCGTCCCCAGCAAATCATCTAGGCCAACTTCGTGAATTGTTGGTCTTCCTGCGTTAATTTCATCGACTATTTCACGCCTAACGTCGATGCAGGTAACACTGTGCCCTCGTTCAGCCAGACACGACCCAGTAACCAGTCCCACATACCCTGTCCCAACTATGGAGATATTCATAATCACCTCATGAGGATAATTCGACAGCCTGCTGCTTCACCAGTTCTTCCAATTCAACGAAGTTTCTATACCACTCAAGCAATCTCAGAAGACCTGACTTCAGATCTACTACGGGGGCGTACCCCAATAGAGACTGTGCCTTCTGTAGATTGGGACAACGTCGATTCGGATTATCCGTAAGGTAATCCACTTCCTCGCTTGGTGCGTGAATCACCTGTCGCTGACTGCCTGCTACCCTCAGCAACATCTCAGCAAGCTCTCGCATGGAGACCTCTGGCAATTCCGATCCAATATTGAACGGCTCCGCATGATGCGCGGACAACAAGACCAGGAGATATCCTGTCAAGGCATCGGACACATAGCAAAACGTACGGGTCGGGCTCCCGTCCGATCGCAGAACGATGTCGCGGCCAGCGAGCACGTCTCGACAAAAATCCGGAAGCACTCGTCCGTCGCCTAATCGCAGCCCAGGACCATAATTATTGAACGGCCTGACAATCTTGGCAGGCACCCCATGCTCTTGTGCATATAAGGAACAAAGCGTTTCCCCTAAGCGCTTGGACTCGTCATAGCAAGCTCGAGGGCCGATGCAGGCCACATTTCCCCGATATGTTTCACGGGTTGGAATCTCGCCAGCTGGAGGATCACCGTAGATCTCGCTCGAACTGAAATATAAAATGCTGTCACACCCATCCACTTTGGCCAGCTCCAGCATATGACGCAACCCTGAAACATTCGTATCCAACGTTTCGAGGGGATACTTCCTGTAGACTTTTGGACTGGCTATGGATGCGGCGTGAATGATGTAATCGAAGCGACCTTCCTCACTATGCTGCCACGGCTTGGTAATGTCTTGCCGTACCAACCGCAAATCTGGACTGGTGGCCGCTAAGTCGATAAGCCATCGAGGACAGCCACGTATGTAATTATCTGCTGCGACGATAGACAGCTGCCCAGGTGTCGTAGCGTTCCGATTGAGATAGGAAAAAAAATGCAGAAAACCAAATCCTAGAAAACCGGCGGCACCGGTGACAAGAATTCGTTTCCCCCAGAACGCTTCTACGCGATTACCAAGAGCATTCTTTATTCGCTCCCAATCTTCATCAAGCCAAACTTGCGCCTCTGCATACAGGGTAAGGTCAGTACTCATCCAACTCCTTCGCGTCGATAAACGCTTAGTGCATCATCTTCCAGTCTAGAAGGGATGGCCCCATAACCCTCTGGGTTCCACGTCAATGGCTCAAGAATGGCGGACGCTATATTAGCGGGAAGCTGCGGGGGGATCGGTCTGGGAGGGACTCGACACGTAACGATGACTTTTGTCTGTCATGGTATCGGCTAGGCTAAGAGTCGGTGGAGGCATACTCAATAGTTCGTTTGAATAGGGATGAATGGCCCTATCGGAGTTGGAAAACGCGGCACCTATCATTCCCCGTCCTCCTTAACGACGGTCTTGCTGTGAATTACAGGAAATTGCGATGGTCGGCTAGCGCAAAAGGCGCATCGCATACTGCATATGCTTGCTGGGAACTGAGATTATTCTTTATCCAACAGCAGACGGCCTCAATCGGTACCTAACTTCGGAAGGTAGTGGAGTGAGCGGCAAGAATAAGTTTGGTGGAGGGCAATCGAGTTTCAATATTTACAGAAGGCTGCCTTCACGCCGCCCATCCGCGTGCGACTGCTGACGAAGGCTCGGGTCCATACCAGCCTCTAACCCTACACGTGACCTCTCGGTCGAGTCCTCAGGCAGCTGATTTGACGGTGCCAGCAGGCTTGCCGGCCACGGGCCTGTCTGTGGAACCGCCCTACTCGCTTTAGAGGTATGGTTTTTCTCTAGTTATTCCCCAAAAGGTGGGCTGGGCCACCCCTCTTGTGAATAATTTCGGATGCTCTGAAATTGCGATATATGTTGCGAGTCCCATGTTTTTTAGTGGAGTCAGAATTAAATCCTTACCCGTAGGAGACTAGAAATGACACCATTGTCACGAAGGCCAGCCGTCCCAATGCTTCCCGTGTTGCTGTTAGGTCTGTTCCTAAGCGCGTGTGGTGGTGGAGACGGAGGCACTCCAGCGGCTGGATCCCCACAAGAGATCGTGGCTCAGCTAGTTCAGCAAGGCTATCTCAAGGCGTCAAATACCAATGCTGACGATCTCTTTGGATGGCATTTCGCACTTTCAGGCGATACTCTTGTCGTGGGAGCGCCTCAGGAGAGGCAGTAATGCGACCGGGGTGAATGGCGATCAAACGGACAATAGCGCGCCAAACGCCGGAGCCGTCTATGTGTTCACGCGTACCGCTGGGGTCTGGACTCAGCAGGCCTATCTCAAAGCCTCGAACACCAATGCATCGGATGGCTTCGGGTGCAATGTTGCTCTCGAAGGCGACACGCTAGCTGTGGGAGCTCCGTTTGAGGCAAGTAATGCGACTGGGGTGAATGGCGATCAAGCGGACAATAGCGCGCCAAGCGCCGGAGCCGTCTATGTGTTCACGCGTACCGCTGGGGTCTGGACTCAGCAGGCCTATCTCAAAGCCTCGAATACCGAGGCTGGCGACGAGTTCGGAATCAGCGTTGCGCTCGCAGGTGACACCTTAGTCGTCGGAGCGAATGGTGAGGACAGCAATGCCACCGGGGTCAATGGCAATGAGGCGAACAACAATAGGGCAGGAAGTGGAGCCGTCTATGTGTTCACGCGCACCGGTGGCGTCTGGACTCAGCAAGCCTATGTCAAAGCCTCAAACTCAGGGGGCCTGTTCGGCATCACGTGTTGCTCTCGCAGGCGACACGCTAGCAGTGGGAGCTCCGTTTGAGGCAAGCAATGCGACGGGGTCAATGGCAATCAGACGGACAATAGCGCGCCAGTCGCCGGAGCAGTCTATGTGTTCACACGTACCGCTGGGGTCTGGACTCAGCAAGCCTATCTCAAAGCCTCGAATACCGATGCTGGAGACAGGTTTGGGCTGGGCCTCAGTCTTGGACGGTGATACCGTCGTCGGTCGGAGCGCGGTTTGAAGCCAGTGCCGCGAACGGGGTCAATGGCGATCAAACCGACAATAGTGCGCCAAACGCCGGAGCGGCCTATGTGTTCACGCGTACCGCTGGGGTCTGGACTCAGCAAGCCTATCTCAAAGCCTCAAACGCTGGAGCAGGCAAGAATTTTGGCGGTAGCGTGGCAATCGCGGGAGATATCCTGGCCGTTGGCTCACGGCTCGAAGATAGCGATGCGACCGGGATCAATGGCGATCAGGGAAACAATAACGCGCCCGACAGCGGTGCTGTCTATCTATTCACGCGTAGCGGCGGGGTTTGGACACAGAAGGCCTATCTGAAAGCCTCCAACTCGAACGCAGGAGATGAGTTTGGGATAAGTCTCGCTCTATCTGGAAATACTCTGGCCGTTGGAGCACTAGCTTGAAGACAGTAATGCGACTGGGGTGAATGGCAATCAGGACGACAATAGCGCACCGAATAGCGGAGCCGCCTACGTATTTCAGGGGCTCTGACCAAAGGGCTGATCCGGTGGTGTCAACGAGGAGAGGCTAAGCCTGAAGAGCCGCCGGCACGAGCCATTCGACTAGAGGTTTGTATCCGCGGGCGCAATGAAAAAGGCTGCGCCTGGATGAGCCCGCGGTACGCAGAAGTGAACAGAAATGAAACTTGAGGATTTATCCCGTCGCCTCAATGAGTAGGCTCCGGGTCGAGCAAGCTTGGTTTGGTGGAGGGCACGGGAGTTGAACCCGCGACCCCTACGTTGCGAACGTAGTGCTCTCCCAACTGAGCTAGCCCCCCACCTGATGGGAACGGACGACGCGAGCTCAAGGATCCCGCAGGGTTGGTGCTGCACATCAGTGTGCACACAGGGATGCTGCGGTAGAAGAACGGGGAGGAATAGGCTCGCGTCCCCGTGAATCCGCATTATACACAACGCGCCCCTGAGTCTCTACCGGAATGCGTCACGGCAGACTCGCTTAGGACGGGCTGATCAGGCTTTCGCCCACCGGCTTTCCGTCCTCGATCAGCACCCGCCGCCCTTCGACCTTGAGGCGGCCTTCGGCAAAGAGCTGCACAGCCCGCGGATAAATTTTATGCTCTTGCTCAAGAATGCGCGCAGCCAGGATCTCCGGCGTATCGCGGTCGAAGACCGGCACCGCGGCCTGAAGGATAATCGGTCCCTCATCGACCCCTTCCGTCACGAAATGGACGGTGCACCCCGCCAGCTTGCATCCCCACTCGATGGCTTTTCGCTGGACGTCCAAACCGGGAAACGAGGGAAGGAGCGAAGGATGAATGTTCATCATCCGATTTGTAAACGCGTTGACGAGAATCCGCGGTCACAATCTTCATATAGCCGGCTAACAGCACCAGTTCGACATCCAGTTTTTCAAGCACGTCCAGGAGGAGCGCGATCGTAGGCTTCACGGCTATCGGGACGTCCCGCGAACGGTTTCGGATCGATGAAGATGTCCTGCACGCGATGTTTGCGAGCGCGTTCCAGTGCCACGGCGTCCGGCTTGTTGCTGATCACCGCCACGAGCTGTGCGGGAACCTGTCCGGCTTCGATTCCGTCGATGATGGCTTGAAGGTTGGATCCGCGGCCGGAGGCGAGGACGGCAATCCGAAGAGGAGTCGCTCTCTTAATCGACATATTCGACCTCAGGCTCCGAGCCTGACCAAGACACGATCTCACCGATTTGCCAGCCTCGTTCGCCCAAGTCCGCGGCTTTGCTCAGGACCGGAGTTGCCAGATGAGCCGGCACGACGAGAATCAACCCGATGCCCATATTGAACACGCGAAACATCTCCGCACGATCAACCTGTCCCAATTGGCTTAAGGCTTGAAAGAGAGCGGGAATGGGCCAGGCCTTTCTGTTGATTCTGGCGCGACACGCCATCCGGCAAGACACGGGGCAGATTCTCAGTAATGCCCCCGCCCGTGATGTGGGCGATGCCTTGAATGGGAAATTCCCGCAGGAGGGCGAGAATCTGTTTCGCGTAGATTCTCGTCGGCGTGAGCAGGACTTCACCAAGCGGCCGGTTCAATTCCGGCAGCGTGCGCTTGAAGATCCAACTTGGCCTTGTCGAAGAAGACCCGGCGTGCCAGTGAGTAGCCGTTGCTATGCAGACCAGAAGACGCGAAGCCGAGCACCGCATCGCCAGGCTTGATCGCTCTTTCCGTCGATGATCTTAGGCTTGTCGACCACTCCGACTGCGAATCCAGCAAGATCATACTCTCCTTCCGCATACATCGAGGGCATCTCCGCCGTTTCGCCGCCGATCAGCGCGCATCCCGCCTGGCGGCAACCTTCGGCGATCCCGGCTACAACTTGTTGTGCTTTGGCAACGGCGAGCTTCCCCGTCGCGAAATAATCCAGGAAGAACAGTGGCTCGGCTCCGCTCACCACAATGTCATTGACGCACATCGCCACGAGATCGATGCCCACCGTATCGTGCCGGTCCATCATAAAGGCGATTTTCAGCTTTGTGCCGACGCCGTCGGTGCCGGAGACGAGAACCGGATCTTCATACTGTTTGGCTTGCAGGCGGAACAGTCCCCCGAATCCTCCCAGGTCTGCCAACACTTCCGGGCGGAAAGTCGAACGGACCAGTGGCTTGATGCGATTGACGAACTCATCTCCGGCGTCGATGTCCACGCCGGCTTCGCGATAGGTGGTCATAGCAGGGCACGCATCTTAGCGGAGCACTCTTCAAGAGGTCAACGCGATGACGAGCAGGGTGAGAACCCGCGCGCTCAGGCTTCCGGCCGCATTTCCACGTCGAGCAGCTTGATCTTTCGATGCAGATGGCTTCGCTCGATCTTGAGATCCTCGGCCGTGCGGGAAATGTTCCAATGATGTTCCCGCAATTTTCGCGCGATATATTCCTTTTCAAACGCATTGCGGGCGTCGCGCAACGAGTCAAACGGCTGGGTAAACAAAGGGCTGGCCGCCGTCTGGACTGCAGGAGTTGCAGCAGCCACGGCTCCGGGAGCTTTGACTTGAAGCGACGTGGTGGCCTGGGCCGCGTCGATTACGTTGCCGGGGACCATGATCATCAGTCGCTCGATCAAATTTCGAAGTTCCCGGATATTGCCCGGCCACTCGTACTGCTGAAAGACCGCCATGGCTTCGGGCGTCACCTCTTTCATCCGCAACCCCTGCTCCTCGGCATGGAGCTTCATGAAATGGCGGATGAGCAGCGGGATATCGTCCCGGCGTTCCCGAAGCGGGGGCACGACGATCGGCACGACGTTCAACCGGTAATAAAGGTCTTCCCGGAACGTGCCCTTTTCAATCTCTTTCATGAGATCTTTGTTTGAGGCGGCCAGCACCCGCACATCGACCTTCAACAGCTTGGTTCCGCCGACTCGGTTGAATTGCTGTTCCTGAAGCGCACGCAGCACCTTGGCCTGGGTATTCAAACTCATGTCGCCGATCTCATCCAGAAAGAGCGTCCCGCCGTCGGCCTGCTCGAATTGTCCACGTTTCATCGACGTGGCGCCGCTAAACGATCCCTTTTCGTGCCCGAACAGCTCGCTCTCAATGAGGGTTTCGGGAATCGCGGCGCAATTGACGGCCACGAACGGACGGTCCGCTCTGAGCGCTCTGAAGATGGATCGCACGCGCCACCAATTCCTTGCCCGTCCCGTTCTCTCCTCCGACAAGGACGCGGCTGTTGGTCGGCCCCGCCGTATCGATCAATTGACGCAGTTGCTGCATGGCGGGAGATTGCCCGACCAGTTCGAATTTTCGCTGCACCTTGGTGCGGAGCGACCGATTTTCTTCCTCCAGCCGGTATTGCTCCAGCGCGTGCTTGACCCGCAAGGTGACGTTTTCCAGGGACAGCGGCTTTTCGATGTAGTCATAGGCCCCCAGCTTGATCGCCTTGACCGCCGTTTCGATGGAGCCGTGGCCGGACATCACCATGACCTGAGCGGTCGGCACGAGTTCTTTGACACGGCGCAAGGTCTCCAGGCCGTCCATTTCCGGCATCCAGATATCGAGCAGCATGAGATCGGGAGGATCGACCGTATAGATCTTCAGCGCTTCGACGCCGCTCTTGGCAACGGCAACCTCATAGCCCTCGTCCTGGAGAATACTGCTCAGCGACGACACGATCGCTTCCTCATCATCCACGACCAAGATCGATGCTGACATAGGCTCGAAGTGCCTCCCCTAGACCGGCAATTCAAAGGTAAACACAGCGCCGCGCGGCTGGTTGTTGCCGGCCGAAATGTGGCCATCATGATCCGTGATGATGCGGCGGACAATCGCCAGCCCCAAGCCAGTTCCTGTTTTCTTCCTTGTGAAATAAGGCACAAACAGCTTCTCCTGATCCTCGAGCGCGATGCCGTTGCCCTCATCGGCAATAGACACCACGGCGCGACGCCGTCTGGTGTCATATTGGGTCGTGATCCAGACCCGCCCTTTTTGATTCATGGCCTGAATGGCATTGTCGAGCAGATTGACCAGCACACGCTTGATCTGTTCCCAATCGAACTTCAGGTGCGGCAAGTCCTCATCGAGATGCACGATCAACTCGATGTCTTTATGCCCCCCGCGATACAAGGAGATCACTTCGTTGATCACGTCATGCAGCGACTGCAGCACCAACTGAGGAGCCGGTAGTCTGGCGAACTTCGAGAACTCGTCGACCATGTGCTTGAGGCTGGCGACCTCGTTCACGATGACATTGGTCGATTCGTCGAATACTCGATCGAAGTCCGGAGCTTTCTCCATGAATTTCTTCCGCATTCGCTGGGCGGACAACTGGATGGGCGTGAGAGGATTCTTGATTTCATGCGCGACCCTGCGCGCCACTTCCTGCCAAGCCGCAACTTTCTGTGCCTTGAGCAGTTCGGTCAAGGTCTTCAAACACCAGGACGACGCCGAGATCCTGTCCCTGCTCATCTTTCATTCTGGACGCATGCAGCGCCACGGTCAGGAACTTCCCGTCGACTTCGATCGTGCCGTCGAGCGTCAAATCATCACGCTGATCCTGAAGCATGCGATCGTAGATTGTCTGAAACAGCGTCAGGCCGAACTCCTTGAAGGCTTCGTTGGCCGGGCGTCCCTGGACGCGGCCGGCGGACAGGCCGAGAATCCGCTCGCCGGATGGATTGAAATTGGTCACGACCCCGTTCTTGTCGATCGACAGCAGTCCGGCGGCAATCGTGTCGACGACGGTTTCGATGTAGGCGCGGCGGCGGTCCAACTCGAGATTGTTCCGGCGTAAGGACAGGTTGGCGGATTCGATCGTCGACTTGCTGCTTTGTAAGTCGGCGGTCATGCGGTTGAACGAATCGATCAGCGTGCCGATCTCGTCGGTCGCTTTGGCGTCGATGCGTACGGACAGATCGCCTTGCGCGATCGCATCCGTGGCTTCGCGCCAATCGCTGGATCGGAACCGTGATGCTGCGCGCCACGTAGAATCCGAACCACGAGGCTCCAAACAGAATCAACACCGTAATCACGGCGACGAACAAATAGGCGCCGGCTTTGATGGGGTTCTTCATCGCCTTGATCTGCTTATACTCTTCATACTGCCGCCCGATGCCGTCCATCTTGGCCAACAGCGATTCGGGCACGTAGGCGTCGACCACCACCACCCCCCCGACTTCGTTGCCCCGTCCGCTTGCCGCCACCGGCGCCGCGGCCCGAACCAGCCTGCCGGTCGCGGCCTCCTGAACGGTGTTCGTTTCCTGCTTCCCATTGATCGCCTGGAGAACGAGCTGGCCGATCGGCAAATCGAGGACGCCGGCGGGCACCTCCGCATCGAGCGACTTCGTCAGCGTTTCCATCTTGGCGGAGTACACTTCGATGCCGGCCACGCCGAACTCCACCCGCTTGCGCGCCATGGCCGCGACCAACAGATCGCGCTGCTCGGGCAGCAGCATGTCTTCCCTGAAAATTTCGTGGCTGATGGCACGGGCGCTGTTTACGGCAAGCGTAATGTGGCCGGCATGCTGCATCTTGGCGACTTCATAAGAGTCACGCATGACATGATCGATTTGATCGCTGAACCAGACGTCCACCGCCTTATTCACCAGGCCGCTGGCCACAAAAGCCAACAGGACCGTCGGGATGAGCGAAAACCCGATAAAGGCGGCCACAAGCTTCGTGCGAAAGCCGGATCCAATCAACCGGTGGCGCCGTTCGAAGTAGGCCTTGATGAGATTTCGCGAGAGGAGGAGCAACAGCACGACGAAGCCGATCAGATCGAGGTTGATCAGCAGGAGTACAAGCGCATAGCTGGTGGTCGGGAAAAAGGAATCCGGATCTTCGCCGCCCGGCACAACGACCTGTCCGTAATAGAAGGTCAGCGCCAGACAGGGAATGAGAAACAACAGCAGAATCCAGACCGGCCGCAGATGACGCTTATGGCGTTCCGGCTCCTGGAAGGGGAATGGTGCCCTCAGGAGTAGATCCGCCGCGCGGATGCCTCCGGCGCCGCCCGGCGCTCCGGACCGGTCCAGACAGGAGTCACCATGCTTTTCGCGCTGTTCAGTCACCCCGGGAGCTCCTCTCCGTGGCGCGGATCGCATGACGGGTAAGAGTACTCACTATAGCGGAAATAGAGGCCAGGCTCAAAAGGTTGCTAGGCTCCGCTGAAGGAGCAGGAGTGCAGTGACAGAGCAGGATTACTTCGAAGTCAAACTGACATATTTCATGCGTAGGGCGTAGAGCATATCCCGCAACACCGTTTGTTCTTCGGTCGAGAGATTACCCTTCGTCTTGGCATCCAAGACCGAAAGCAGATCAATGATCTCTTTTGCTTGGGGCAAATTGACCGGCATGGCAGGCTGCTGCGGGTCCAATTGCTCTCCCATGAGCATGAGGGACGAGCTGCCGAGGGAAATCACAAAGGAAGCGAAGGTGACCGGCACGCCGCTGCCGGACTCCGTTCCTGGTGTCGGCGCAGAGGGCGCTTCTGGGCCGCCGCGGAGGGCGCGAGCCGGATGATCAGACGCCAGCGCTGCTGCCTCGACGATCTCGAATGACGAACCCTTCCTCTTTTCTCGCCTGCCACGCCTGCCTCCATAGGAGAAGATTTTGCGAGCCTACCATAGGGCCTGCAGCCACGCAACTCGTTGAAGGGCCGTGAGGAACGGGGTATAATAGCGCCTTTGGCAACGACTAGGAGCCGGGCAATGTTGTCCCAACGCTTTCAGAAATTGACGGAACTGATGGCGGCGTTGCGTGCGCCCAACGGCTGCCCGTGGGACCGGAAACAGACGCATGAGTCCTTGAAGCCCTACCTGCTCGAAGAAACCTACGAGGCCCTCGAAACAATCGATCGAGGGGATCACAAAAAGCTTGCTGAAGAGCTGGGCGACGTGCTGCTTCAGGTGCTCTTTCATAGTCAAATTGCGGCAGAATCCGGCACCTTTACCATCGACGATGTGCTGAACCAACTGGCCGACAAGCTCGTGCGGCGGCATCCCCATGTCTTTCCGAACGGCGCCGAGGATCCCACCCCGACCAATGCCGAACAGGTTCTGGCCAAATGGGAGGAAATCAAACGCGCGGAGCGTCAAGCAGAAGGCCGCCCGGCATCGGCGATCGACGGAGTCCCGCAGACCCTGCCGGCGCTCTTGCGGGCGTATCAAGTTCAAGCTCGGGCGTCACGGGTGGGGTTCGATTGGAGTCACGACCAAGCCGGGTTCGATCAGGTCTTGAACAAGATCGAGGAGGAGATTCGCGAACTGCGCGCCGCCTTGCGGCCGCCGCCGGACGAAGGAGAAACGAGCGCAAGACAACGGGAGATCACTGCAGAATTCGGCGATGTCCTGTTTTCGCTCGTCAATCTGTCCCGCTTCGTCAAAGTGAATCCGGAAGATGCGTTGCGCCAGGCCGTCAATCGTTTTGCAGAACGATTTCACTACATCGAACGGCAAGCGGCCCAATGCAGGCCGCAGCGTCGCGGACCTGTCATTCGACGAGATGAATCGTTTGTGGGAAGAAGCGAAACAGCGGGAGTCGCCGCGCGACGTGAGGCGGTAATGGCACAAGACGAAGGTCCTTATCAGGAAGGCAAGCGTGCCGGCCTGCATCCGCTCGTCGTCGTCTTTGGCGTCCTGCTCGGGCTCTGGCTGTTTGTCGCGCTCGATCGTCCCCAGTTCGCGCAACAAGCAGGCCACCGGCACGGAAGGCCCTGCCGGCCCCGTGTATTGAGGATCCTGAGGCCGCTCCAGTGATTTTCAAAGTCCAGGCGACGGTTCCCGACATGAATGCCGTCAGTCTGGTCGTGCCGCCGCAGGCGACAGAAAGTCAGGTCGTGGGGTTACTGAAACGGCTGAAGAAGGAACGCCTGGCCGGCACGCTCACCGATCTGATTCCCGCAACGACTCCCGGCCACAAGCTGGGTGACCATGCCGTGGCGGACATCTATGTGCTTTCCGATCCGACCTACGCCGAGACGCGACGTGATCCGGACACTCTCGCGGGGCGCCCACGCGCCCGGGGGTCTCTATCCCGATCGAGTCCCCTTCGAAGTGGCCATGGAAGAAATCCGCGGGCATTACCGCATCGATCTGAACAATACCGGCGCGCCGGATACCGGATCGATCGGGTTTGCCGACGAGTCTGGGGTTCATTCGAAGCACTTTAGGAAGATTTTTTAGACGGTGCGAATAAGACTCTATCCAGCAGCACCTCTAAATTTTGACCCGCTCCTTGATTTCCTTGCGCACAGCCTCACCGTGCTGGTCGATCCAGGATTCGAGTCTGGAAAACAAATGCGCGAGCGGGCCGGCAAAGGGCGCGACAACCACATCGGCACGCCCCGACAGCAGGCCGTCCTGATCGGCAATCCGCAACTTTTCGTCGGCGATCTTTCGCGTGAGGAGCTGCGACACGAGCAGTTGTTGCCCGGGCGAGCCGCTCACGGGGCCGAGAATCTTGCCTCGCAGCACGTCCAGCTCTTCCGCGATGGCCACCTTCACACGCACGGCATGGGGCATCGGCCAATGGGGCCGTTGGATGGAATAATCGTAGGAAAATGCCGGTTCGCGCGGTTCACGAAAAGGACCGGCCACTCCAAGAATCTTGATTGCATTCGTCGTCGCCATTGCACCTGTTCCTTTATAGACGTTCTCCTGAGAGGTATCGCATGACTTTGTCCGCCGCGACCGCGCCATCACGGATACAATCAGGAATCCCGACGCCGCGATAGGCCGAGCCCGTGAGGAATACCCCGCCGTACCGGCTCAATGCAACCTCAGCTTGCGCGAGACGTTCCAGGTGTCCGAGCCGGTATTGAGGCATCGCCTGCATCCAGCGATTTACTTCCGTGTAGGTCGGTTCGGCGGCGATGCCGCAGATCTCTCTCAGTTCGGTTTTGACACGGGCGACGAGCGCCGGATCCTCGAGCGCAAGAATGGATTCCCGTCCCGCCCCGCCAACGTAGCAACGGACCATGAGCTGGCCCGGCGGCGCACGATGCGGCCACTTGAGCGACGTCCAGGTGGCGGCGATGAGGTCCCGCTTCTCGAGGCGTGGAACGACAAACCCAAACCCTTGTACGGCTCCGCCAATCACGGAGGCCGGATACGCGAGTGCGATCGTCGCGGTCGACGCGTAGGAAATCATCTCAAGGAGGCCCGCCGCAAT
This sequence comes from uncultured Nitrospiraceae bacterium, assembly GCA_963794505.1. Classification (GTDB taxonomy): domain Bacteria; phylum Nitrospirota; class Nitrospiria; order Nitrospirales; family Nitrospiraceae; genus Nitrospira_C. The sequence continues at coordinate 140,720 of CAWCEG010000061.1, read as the reverse complement.
CGGGGTCAAGCGGCCGCAACAGGTCCGCGGCGACATAGGCCGGCGTCGCCAGCACGAGGCTGTCAGCCGAAAGAGCCGAACGGTCCTGCAGGACCATGTCATAGGTCCATCGCCCGACTTGATTGGAACGCACTCGCAACGACTCCACGGTCATGCCGCTTCTCAGCAGGACGCCCTGATCGGTCAACCGTCGGACCAACGCAGTCACCAAATCTTGAAGACCACGCCTAAGCGTGACGAACATCGTCCGCTTGGCCTCACTCTGCCCGGCGCCGTTCTGCCTCGAACGCGCGCTCAACATGCCCCGCAGGACGCTGCCGTGCTCCTGCTCCAATTCGACAAAGCGCGGAAACGTCGCGCGCACACTCAATTCCTCGGCGTCACCGGCGTAGATGCCTGCCATCAACGGTTCCATCATGCGTTCAAAGGCCTGCTGCCCGAACCGCCGGCGGAAAAACGAGGCCAGGGATTCATCAACGGCCGACCGCTTCGCGGGCAAGACCAAGTCCATTCCCATTCGGGCGAAGCCACCGAAGGACAACAAGCCGCTTTTCAGGAACGGTCGGATTTGTCCCGGCGTGATGGCGACGAGGCCTTCGGGCAATTCCCGGAGCCGGCCGCCGAAATAGACAAAGGCCTTCTTGCCGGTTTCGATTCGTATTGATGAGCTGATCGTTCAAGCCCGAGCTTCTCGACGAGCTGCAAGCCGGCGGGTTTGCTCGACAGAAAAGAATCGGGGCCGGCTTCGGTGACCAGATCGCCGATTGTGTGCGTGACGATCTTGCCGCCCCAGGCCGCACCGCCTTCCAGCACCGTACAACGAAGCGTCAATCCCTTCGCCTCGGCCCGCTCCATAAGCGCATGGGCCGTCGCCAGGCCGGAAATGCCTCCACCGACAATCGCGACTGTCGAGGGATTCTTCACGAGGGGATGGCTAAGGAACTTTCATGAGCGGCGACGACATCGGCGAGGGTCTCGATCAAGGCGGGACCATCGTTCAACATGGCAATGCGCTCAAGCTGAACGCCGCTTCGTGCCGCCAATTGCTTCAACTCTATATCGATATCGTAGAGCGTCTCGACGTGATCGCAGAGGAAACCGATCGGCGCGACGAGCACATGTCGTCGTCCCGCGCGGGCCAACTCTTCAACGGTAGCCTCGACGGTGGGCCCAAGCCAGGACTCGCCGGACCGACCCTGGCTTTGGTAGGCGAACGCAGTTGGTTGTCTCGCCCAGCAGAGCCGTCACCGCCGCGACCGTCCCCTTCACCTCATCCGGATACGGATCGTTCATGGCCACAATCCGTTCCGGCAGGCTATGGGCAGTGAAGAGGACTGTGACGTCCGCACGCACAAGGGAAGAGAACTTGCGGAGCCCCTCCTGAATGTTTTCGGCGATCGCGGCGATCAACCGAGGATGCCGGTTCCAGCCTCCGACGAAACTCACCGAGCGATGATCGTTCAAGCCGGCCTGGGCCTCCTCCACTTTCTTCCGGTAGGCGCCCGTGCTCAACGACGACTGCTGCGGCGCCATACAAAACCCGATAATGTGTTCGGGGTCGTCTTTCATCAACTGGGCATAGGTCTCTTTGATGAACGGATGCCAATGCCGCAGGCCAACGTAGACCCGATACCGGGCACGGCCGGACTCGTTCAACCGCCGCTCGAGCTTCGTCGCCACGTTCATCGTGATGCCGACTGCGGGAGATTTTCCGCCGGTCGCCCGGTAGCGCTCGCGAATCTCGGCCACGAGCTCGGGCGGAGTGGGACGGCCGCCGCGCACGTCGAGGAGGAATGGCTCGACGTTCTCCAGACAATCGGGGCCTCCCATGGCCATCAACAGCACTGCAAGGGGCTTCGGCATTCGGACGATCAATCCTCTCGTGTTATGTGGCAGGTGGCGTGACTCAATGGTACGCATTGCCGCGCCGGCCGCGCTCACGAACAGCAGCCGACGATCGCTATCTCATGCTCAGTTTGTGGATGATGTTGATGGCGGCCTCGACATGCTCGACCGGCGTGGTCGGCAGGATGCCGTGCCCAAGATTGAACACATGTCCGTTGCGGCCCGCGGCACGGCGCAAGATGTCCTCGACACGACGCTCGATTTCATGGAGGGGGGCGTAGAGCGCGACCGGATCGAGGTTCCCCTGGACGGCGCGATCATGCCCGATCATGGCCCAAGCCTCATCGAGGTGAATGCGCCAATCCACCCCGATGACATCTCCGCCCGCTTCACGCATCTGCCGCAAGATCGCGGTCGTACCGGTGCCAAAATGGATCATGGGCACGCCTTCGCGCTCCAATCCGGCAAAAATCAGCTGCACATGCGGTTTGACGTATTCCGCATAATCACCGGCCGAAAGACAGCCGACCCAGCTATCGAAGAGTTGAATGGCTTGAGCTCCGGCCCGGATCTGCCGCCTGCAGATAGCCGGTGACGACCCGGGCCAGCTTATCCATCAGCTGATGCCAGACGTCCGGTTCACGGTACATCATGGATTTCGTCAGGACGTAGTTGCGGGACCCGCCGCCTTCGATCGCATAGCTGGCGAGCGTAAACGGCGCCCCGGCAAATCCGATCAGCGGCACCCGGCCGTTCAACGCCTTCCGCGCCTGTCTCACGGCCTCGGCCACATACTCCAATTCCGTTCCGTCAATCGCTTTGAGGCGGTCGACATCGGCCCGCTCCCGTACCGGATTATGGATGACCGGTCCCTCGCCCTCGGCAAATTCCAGGTTTAATCCCATCGCCTCTAAGGGCAGGAGAATGTCGGCAAAGATGATCGCGGCATCCAGGGGAAAGCGGTCAATCGGTTGGAGCGTGACTTGTGCCGCCAACTCCGGTGTTTTGCAGAGCGCCAGCATGGAGTGTTTCGCGCGAAGCGAGCGGTATTCGGCCATGTACCGGCCGGCCTGCCGCATGAACCAGACGGGCGTGCAATCGACCGGCTCCCGCCTGCAGGCTTTCAGAAAGCGATCATTCATACGTCGCGGCATTTTAGCAGGATGGGGCTAAAAGTCTCTATTGTCACCCGTCGCCAGTTCACGCTGAGACCGCCGTGCTCGCATCGGACGGACTGGTTCATGAGACCTGAGGTGACAAGGAATAGCTGAGTCAGTTTTCACCCACTTCTAGCCCACCAACTTCGTGATTTTACGCTCGAGTAGACAGAGCGGAACGTATCCGGTACAATTGAAGAATCCGAGCAAGCTCTATCATTTGGAGAAATTTGATGTATAATGCAGTCCCGTCGTCCAGGGCTGGTGATGGAGCTTCTGATATAGCCTTGGATTGTGCAGCCCGCCTCGTGAAACACCTTCAAGTGCCGAGGCCTTACTGAGATTCACGACGCTGTGTGTGTGCCCGGCAGAATGCCCGGGATTAATTGGAGGTAATCCGAATGTCCGATGTCCGTACTCTTCAACCGACCAAGGCGCAAGACCTTTGGTTTACGATTTTGCGATGGTTCGATTCCTGGGCCGGCCTTGAGCACATGAAAACGGACGGCGTCCCCAAGATGGACTGGCTGCGATGCATCCCCATTATTGCCGTCCATGCCATGTGCCTGGGCGTCATCTGGGTAGGAACCAGCTGGACCGCCGTGGCGGTCGCAGTCGCCTTTTATTTCGTGCGGATGTTTGCGATCACGGGCTGGTATCACCGGTATTTCTCACATCGCACGTTCAAGACCTCCCGTGCCGTGCAGTTTGCGTTCGCGGTGCTCGGCGGATCCTGCGCTCAGCGCGGGCCTCTGTGGTGGGCCGGCCATCATCGCCATCACCATATCGCCTCGGATTCCTCCGATGACGTACACTCGCCTCGCCATGGAGGCTTTCTGTGGTCCCATATCGGATGGTTTACCTCGCAGACGCACTTTGCCCCCCGATTGAAAGGCATCGCCGATTTTGCCAAGTATCCAGAGCTGCGTTTTCTGGACCGATTCGACATCCTCGTTCCGACGATTGCGGGGTTTGGGATGTTCGGGTTCGGCAAACTGTTGGAGATCTATGCCCCGCATCTCGGAACGAACGGACCGCAAATGCTCATTTGGGGGTTCTTTATTTCGACCGTTGCCCTGATTCACGGCACATGCACGATTAACTCTCTGTCGCATGTGTACGGATCTCAGCGCTATGAGACCGGCGACGACAGCCGCAACAATTTTCTCCTGGCGCTGATCACGATGGGCGAAGGCTGGCACAACAACCACCATTTCTATCCCGCTTCGACCAGGCAGGGATTCTACTGGTGGGAAATCGACATGACCTACTACTGCCTGAAAGCTATGGAGTGGCTAGGGCTCGTGTGGGATGTCAGAGACGTGCCTGTCTACGTTCGAGAACAGAAAAGCAAAGAGGAGACGATCGCAGGTACCCTCACCGCGGCGGAAAGCTAGACGGTCCTCCGCTTAAACCCAATCCGATTCTTCCCGCTCCGGCCGCTCGATGGCCTGTCCGGCCAGTGCTTGCTCGAATCTGCCGGCTTTGCTCATCCATGACTCCCCATTCGCTGGTCGGCACAAGCCAGGCGTCTTCCGGGTCCAGTTCGAATCGATAATGATTCGGATCGCGTGGAAAACCATTCCACGTAGGGATGCGGAACCAGATTGGGATGCGGATCGAATGAAATGAGGTTGACCGTTCCGATCTGTGGATTCTCCATATCGCCGATCACCTGGCCAGCCAAGTCATCGTCTTCAAAGCGGCTGTTCCGGAACTGAATGACCTGGCCGGCGATGTCGGGCTTGAAATCCCCTCTCAGATAGAGATCGACCGGGCCAACGGCGGCGAACACGATTCGACCCGACGACGGTCCCCTGGATGCGATTATCCAGAAACCCTTCCTGTACCCACCGACCGTTCCCGAACTTCTGAGCCATCGGTCTCCGTTCCGATCACGCCGGCTCTGTTGCGGCGGCGACCGCCGTGCTGGCGGGGGTGACACAAAGGCGCCGATCAGCACCGCCGTCAGGATCAATCCGCTTCCAATCCAGCCCTGCAGATCCAGTGTCTCGCCCGAGAAAGTACCATGACAACCAGGCGGCATAGGCGGGCTCGGAGGCAAAAATCAACGCGACTTGTTGTGCCGGAATCAGTTGCTGAGCCCACATCTGCACGGCAAACGCGCCCGTTGCGAACACGCCGGTCACCGCCAGGCCGATCAGCAGCGCGGCCGACGGCGCAAAGGCCTGGGCGGGAGCCTGCTCCCAGGCCATCATCGGAAGAAACAGCAAGCGTCATCGCGCTCATCTGCCACAAGAGCAAACTCGGCGCATCGAACAGACGCGTATAGCGTTCCAGACAGACGATATGTCCGGCAAATGCGACGGCACAGCCCGATCGTCATCACGTCGCCGAGATTCATGGTTGCACTGGGTTTGACCAGGAGCCACAGCCCCGCCGTGGCAATCGTCGTCGCGGTCAATCACACGACGATCGAACCGGCGCAAGCATGAGCGGCACGATGACCACATACAAGGCGGTCAGAAAGGCGCTGTTCGAAGCGCTGGTGTAATACAGGCCCACTGTTTGAAGGGCGTAGCCAAAAAAAAGAAAAACGGTCGCGACGCGCTCGCAGACAAGACTCCGCTCTTCCCGCCGTAGGCGATAGCCCGCATCAAGAAACCAGGCCGCAATCAGCAGTGTGCCAAGCAGGAATCGAAGGCCCAGAAACGACAGGGGCGGTATCTGCTCCAGAGCCGCTTTGGTCGCCGGAAACGTTGCCCCCCAAATAAAAGTGGTGAGCAGCAGTGCGAGTCGAGGCATGAATGTGGAAAAGTGTGAGTTGTATGCGGGCTCTTAAGGGATGTTCAAACAGGCCACTATCTCACCCGCCCGACCCCGACGCGATTTTCCACCCACCCAACCCCCGCTTGTTTTTATTCCCCGGGACGCGTCTTCCGCAAGCGAGGCCGCAGCAAGCGCAGAGCCGAAGAGGTACATACCAAGCTTCGCTTGAGCCCTCGCGTCGATCAAAGGCGAGCGGAGAAGTACTTGGCCTCCAGTGAAATCGGTACAGTTGAGGCTCTAAGCGAAGCGAGAACAACGTCGACGGCCTGTTTCAACATCCCGCTAAGGTTTGCAGAGGGGGCAGCGGCGCATGTCGGTTGGTCCCGCTTGTTCCATCGCCGCGAGCGCGCGCTCCTTGTCCGGATAATCGTACCAGCCGCCGCCCCAATAGTCGGTCGAGGTCTGCGAGGATGGCACTTCAGAGCATCGATCCTTGTGCAACGTCACCCGATCGATGGAATGCGCGACGTGTATCCAATAAATCATGGATGTGTCGTAAAGGCGGCGTGATGGGATGCCTTCCGTCCAGTTAGGGAAGCAGCTGCCATTCGTCCTTTTCGATGAACACTTTGACGCCGGTTTCCAGTTTCTTGACGTCCTCTTTCTCGAAGAGCCGGAAATAGCGCTCGATTCGATCATCGTCATCGATCCGCTCTTCCTGCATCATGCCGTTGTGACCTTTGTATCGTCGAATCAGCACTGCCATCGCACATCCTCCCTCCTCTTGACCCGGTCCCATTAGGAAGTCGAAAGAGTCCGCCAGCGTCTCTTGCCTTGTCACCAGGCCTCACGTACGGCACTACGTGCCTCCCCCGAACCGGCGCCGCTGTATCTGTGACGGCTTTTTGAACTCCCTGCAGGAGGCCACTCTAGATGATATTCGGCCCGGTTCACGTTCCACACCCTGTAAATCCCCGCTAGTCTTGGAACCAGGCAGGTGTGCTACAATAAGGCAAACTTTAACGGATGGTCAAGGGCGCACTCCGCTCCATTGATCGTCGAACAGGCGGGGAAAGATATGCCACTCTACGAGTACCGATGCGGGCGTTGTGAGAAGCACTTTGATGTCACCCAATCCGTCCATGCCCGAGTGGAAGATACCGTTTGCCCCTTTTGCCAGGCTCAAGAAGCCACGCGGCTACTCTCCTCTTTCGTTTCGACCGTCAAGGGCGATCATAAGCCCGGCTTCAAGGAAATGAAGGCGTACGACATGCACAACAAGCGCGCGTCCAGTTTTTCAAAACTGCCGCCGTTGTTCGGAGCGCGGAGCGCGCCTCCAGCTATCCAGGACGTCTTCTCTGGTTCGGAATCGCAGCCCGAGACTCCTCCGGACAAGACGGGAAGCTGATTCTGCCGCATGGACTCGTCGACCCTTTCGCTCCGCTTCCGGATTCCAACCCGCAAATTCCGACGGTGTTTCTGCTTATGTGTCCCTGCTGCTGTTATCCGCAGGGATCGTGTCCGCGGCCATGGCTGCATTCCCTGCTTGATTCGAGGCCGAGGCGTCGGGTAATCTCATTATCGTCGGAAACGGACCGGAACTGACCACCATCGAATCCCTCGCCCGCGCCTTTGAGAAAGCCAACCCTCGGGCATATGTCGACGTGGTCTGGGACGATCATTCCAAGCCGGTCGAGATGGTCAAGTCGGCGAAGCCCATGTCGCTGTGACCGGATCCGAAGACTCAGGCTTGGCTGCGACACAGATTGCCTGGGACGGCATCGGCATTCTCGTCCACCTCTCGAATTTCACGAAAGAAGTCACGAAACAGCAGGTGGCCGACATGTTCTCCGGCAAGGTCAAGGAATGGTCGGAGCTGGGCGGCCCGGAAACCAAGATCCTCTTGATCGATCGGCCGAAAAATCAAAACATCCGCGATGCGTTCGAGCGCCAGCTCGGCATTGACGGGAAAATTCCGGACAATGCCAAAGTCATCGCGAAAGACGACAAAGTGATCAAGACCGTCGTCGGCACGCTTCCTCCCATGTCCGCGGTGGCGTATATTTCGCTGACCCAGGGCTTGTCTGTCGTCACCAGCGGCGTTGCCGTCCGGTTACTGCCTGTTGATAGAGTGGAACCGGAAGTGCCGACCGTAAAAGACGGACGGTATCCGCTCCGTCGTCCCGTCCTGCTCCTGTCAAAGAAGGATCCGAATCCGTTGGTCGAAGCCTTCGGACAATTTGCCTTATCGCCCGCTGGGCGACAAATCATCGCCGATTCCTATATTCCGTTTGAGCGGAAGTAATTATTCCTGCCTTATCGTTCAAGGAGGTCTCTATGCAGATCTGGCGATCATCAGTCTACCTCATGGGGCTGGTCGGACTGTGCTTGCTCTCAGCTCCTGAGTCTCGGGCCGAAGAACCACGCCCGAGCGACAAGGGGGCCATTGTGGAGGGGGCCGGCTTCACGCTCTACGATATGGAGTCCATCAAGGGTTCGGATGCAGATCGGGTCGAACGCGATCCGGTCTGCGACCGTTCAAAACGTCCGAAGATTCACAAAGTGGAACCGGACGAAGCCAAGCCGGGCCAAAAGGTGACGATCAAGGGCGAAAACTTTGGGACCAAGGAATGCTTCCACGGCGTCGCATTCAGTGCCGCGGGACCAGCCAAGATCGACTACAAGTTCGTCAACGAGTCGACGATCGAAGCGACGGTGCCTGACGTGAAAGCGGGCATGTCGTTCATCGACGTGGTCGCCGGCGGTGGTAACGCCCGGTCCAAGGGCTTTCTGGTGCAAGCCAAGTAGGAGTTGTTCACATGCGAGGGAGCGCGGGTTGCGCTCCCTCCCTCTCGAGTCCGCCCTGAGCGTTTTTCCATGCTCGGCTCCGACGAGCCATCCCCCTGCTCCCTCGACATTCTTCCTGATCTTATGCTAGCTTACGCCTCCTTTGCGCCGGTCTGGCCCGCCTATGGAGCAGCGCATGGGAACATCGGAGCCCGAACGCGAGATGTTTAAGAAAATCCTCGTGGCCAATCGCGGTGAGATCGCCATGCGGATCATCCGCGCCTGCCGTGAACTCAATATCGCCACCGCCGCCATCTACTCCGAAGCCGATTCGACCGGTATTTACGTCAAGAAAGCCGACGAAGCGTACGTCGTAGGTCCCGGACCGGTGAAAGGGTTCCTGGACGGACGACCAGATCGTCGATCTCGCTCTGCGCATCGGAGCCGACGCCATTCACCCAGGCTATGGTTTTCTCTCAGAAAACGCGGAGTTCGCAGAGCGGTGTCATGCGGCCGGCATAACCTTCATCGGCCCCTCGCCGCGCGCGATCACGCTGATGGGCAGCAAGGTCAAGGCTCGTGAGTTGGCCCAATCCGTTGGCGTTCCCATCGTTCCCGGCACAGAAGGAGGCGTCAGCGAGGCATCGGTCGCGCTCGCCTTTGCCCGGCAAGTCGGCTATCCGGTGATCATCAAAGCGAGTGCCGGCGGCGGCGGTCGGGGACTCAGGGTCGTGCGGTCGGATGCAGAACTGCGAGAAAACATGGAGGTCGCCGCACGCGAAGCGCAGGCTGCCTTCGGCGACGGCAGTGTCTTTCTCGAGAAATACATTGAACGGCCCCATCACATCGAGTTCCAAATCCTTGCCGACCGGCATGGCCATGTCATTCATCTCGGCGAACGGGATTGTTCCATCCAGCGGCGACACCAGAAGCTGATTGAAATCGCGCCGTCGTTGATTCTGACGCCCGCACTGCGCCGGGAAATGGGTGACGCCGCGATCACGATAGCCCGAGCCGTCAACTATGATAACGCCGGCACCGTCGAATTCCTGCTTGATCAGGACGGTCGCTTCTACTTCATCGAAATGAATCCCCGCCTTCAGGTCGAGCATACGGTGACCGAGCAGATCACGGCAATCGACATCGTGCGCAACCAGATTTCGATTGCGGCCGGCAAGCCGCTCGACATCCGGCAGGAAGAGGTCACGCTGCAGGGCCACGCCATTCAATGCCGGATCAACGCCGAGGATCCGAAGAACAATTTTATGCCCTGCACCGGCACGGTGACCGCCTACTTATCGCCCGGCGGGATCGGCGTCCGTATCGACGGCGCCGTCTACAAAGACTACACGGTGCCGCCCTATTACGATGCCTTGCTCGCCAAGCTGACCGTACGAGGCCGGACCTGGGAAGAAACGGTCAGCCGCATGCGGCGCTCGCTGGAAGAATACGTATTGCGCGGTGTGAAGACGACCATCCCTTTCATGAAAGCCATCATGCAGGACCAGGACTTTCTCGCCGGGCGTTTCGACACCTCTTACCTGGAGACGCATCCCGACCTCTTCATGTACGACGAATTCGAGCAGCCGGAAGATCTGGTGGTGGCAATTTCAGCCGCAATCGCGGCCTATGAAGGGTTGTAAGACCGGACGGCGCTCATCCCTCTAAGACGACACCATGGCACCGAAGGGACCTTCCAGCAAAAAGCCGGCGGCAAAGAAGCGTCCGTTTAGCTCGTCGGCCACGAAGCCCTCCTCCCGGCTGAAGGCTCGTCCGCACGATCTTGCAATCCAACCGGCCCCGGGTAAACCCATCCTGATTACGGACGTCGCCCTTCGCGATGGGCATCAATCGCTCCTGGCCACGCGCATGAGGACGGAGGATATGCTGCCGATCGCGCAAAAACTGGATGCGGTCGGCTTTTGGTCGTTGGAGGTATGGGGCGGCGCGACATTCGACACCTGCCTCCGGTTTCTGAAAGAAGATCCCTGGGAACGGCTGCGCGCGCTTCGCGCCGCCATGCCCAATACCAAGCTCCAGATGCTTCTGCGAGGACAAAACCTCGTGGGCTATCGCCACTATGCCGATGACGTGCTCGAGCGATTCGTCGAACGCTCCGCGGCCAATGGGATCGACGTCTTTCGCATCTTCGACGCGCTGAACGATGTGCGCAACGTGGACCGGGCGGTCCGTGAAGTGAAGGCCTGCGGCAAGCATGCCGAGGCGGCGCTCAGTTATACCGTGAGCCCTGTCCACAACATCGACCGTTACGTCGACCTGGCCAGGCAATTGGAAGATCTCGGCACCGATACGCTCTGCATCAAAGACATGGCAGGCCTGCTGGCCCCGCTCGACGCCTATCATCTGGTACGCCGCCTGAAAGCCGCCGTCAAAGTTCCCATCCATCTGCACTCTCATTACACCTCCGGCATGGCATCGATGTCTGCCTTCATGGCGATCCTCGGCGGACTCGACATGCTCGACACGGCCATGTCGCCGTTGGCCGGCGGCACGTCGCATCCGGCGACTGAATCCATGGTAGCTTCGCTGCAAGGCACACCCTACGATACGGGCCTGGCACTCGAGTCGTTCCTCCCCATTACCGAGCACTTCCGGACCGTCCGCCGCCGGTATCGCCAATTTGAAAGCGACTTTACCGGAGTCGATGCGGAGATTCTGACCTCTCAGATCCCGGGCGGCATGCTCTCCAATCTCGCGGCGCAATTGACGGAACAGAACGCGCTTGGACCGCATGAGAGAAGTGCTCGACGAAGTGCCGCGGGTGCGCGAGGACATGGGCTATCCGCCGCTGGTCACGCCGACGAGCCAGATCGTCGGCACGCAGGCCACCCTCAATGTCCTGACGGGCGAGCGCTACAAAGTCATCACGACTGAGACCAAGAATTATTTTCTCGGCTTGTACGGCCGTGCGCCAGGACAGGTCGATCGGAACATCATGGCCCGGGCGGTTGGAAATGAAGAGCCGATCAAGACAAGACCGGCCGACCGCTTGGACCCCGAGTTGGAAGCGGTCAGGAAAGATCTTCCTGCCTCGGCCCAAAGCGTTGAAGACCAGCTCTCCTTCGTGCTCTTTCCGGCCATTGCGCGCGACTTTTTCGAGGCGCGGGAAAAGGGAGATCTGGTGCCTGAACCGCTCGAAGCCGCGGCTCCGAAAGGACCGGCCGTGGCCGGCGAACTCCACTTGGCGCCTGTTGAATTCAACGTGACCGTGCATGGAGAAACCTACCATGTGAAGGTATCCGGATCCGGGCCGCAAGACCGATGGACGCAAACCGTACTACATCCGCGTCAACGACAAGCTCGAAGAGGTGTCGCTCGAAGCCATCCAGGAAGTCCTGGCCGGCGTACCCGAAGCGCCGGATACCGGCAAAGATGCCAAACCGAAACGCCCGAAGCCGTCCAAACCGGGCGACGTCGCCCCTCCGATGCCCGGGCGCGTCGTCAAAGTGCTGGTGGCAAAAGATCAACATGTCGAAGCCGGCGATCCACTGCTGATCATCGAGGCCATGAAAATGGAAAGCCGCGTGCCGGCGCCGATCGACGGCAAAGTCGTCGCCATTCTCGTCAGCGAGGGCGAGAATGTGAAGACCGATGAAACCGTCATTCAACTGGAATAGCGCAGGGCGGCGATTCAGCGTGGCCGGCAGAATGCTGAACAGGGTATGTGTCGCCTGTTGGGCTCGCTGGCGGTCATAGTGATGCCGGCTTGTTCGTCTCCTCCTCCGATTCCTCCCTATTTCGAAGCCTTCGAGCGTCTTCCCATCCATACCGTGCAGGTCAAAGGCGAGACGATGGCGTATCTCGACTCGGGTCAGGGCCAGGCGGTGATCCTGATCCATGGATTCGGCGGATCCATGTGGCAATGGGAACATCAGCAGATTCCTCTCTCGTCGAAATTCCGGCTCATCACCCCTGACCTCGTCGGCTCCGGCCTCTCCGCGAAACCCGAGATCGACTACCGTCCCGAGCAAACTTTGGAGTATTTCATCGGCTTCATGGATGCGCTGAAGATCGAGCGGGCAACGCTGGTCGGCAACTCAATGGGCGCAGGCCTGGCCATCGGCATGGCTCTGGCGTATCCGAACCGTGTCTCTGACCTGATACTGATCGATGGCCTTCCAGCAAATGTGCTGGAGAACGCTCACGAGTCCGTCGATCAAACGGGCGCTCGATAGCGCCGCCCCGACGTGGCTGGTCTCATTGGGCAATTGGCTCTTTGGCGGGGTGATGATCGAATCGGTGTTGAAGGAGATTGTGTACGACCCCGCCCTGCTTACGCCTGCAGTCATTGAGCGGTCCAACCGCAACCGTCAGCGGCCGGGCCTCATTCGACCCCTCATGACGGTCCGTGACACACTGCCGCTGTGGGAAGCAGGTTTTGCCAAACGAATCACCGAAATCGGCCACCGAACCCTCATCATCTGGGGTGAAGAGGATCGTGTCTTTCCTCTCTCGGTCGGCGAAGCATTGCAGCGAACTATCAAAGGAGCCGTGCTCGCTCGCATTCCACAGGCAGGGCATATTCCTCAATGGGAACGCCCTGATGTGGTGAATTCGAGCTATGATAGAATTTCTGCGATAGAAGACTACGATTACGACCACGGAGGCTTCTCATGACAACGACCGGTATGCGCCTATTGCTGATAATCCCCTGTCTAAGCGCGCTGATTCTTACCGGCTGCAGCGCCGGACACGACTTCATGTATAAGAACATCACGGTTGCTGACGGCAGTGCGACAGCCGGCGACGGGCACAATGTGCTGTTCAAAGGCAGTCCGCTCTCCCTCTCGGGGAACGGCATCAAAGTCGGAGACCAGCTGCGGAGCGTGAAACTCACCCAGCCTGACCTCTCCCTCGTCAACGTGGCCGACACCGGCGGGAAAGGAAAGGTCCGCATCATCAGTATCGTGCCGTCGCTCGACACCAAGGTCTGCGAGCAGCAAACTCATTACTTGAGCGAAAAGAGCAAGGGTCTGGACAAGATGGTCGAGCTGATCACGGTCAGCATTGATACGCCCTTTGCCCAAAAGCGCTTTGCAGAAGAGGCTAAGATCGCCAATGTCACGTTTCTTTCGGATTATCGAAACGGCGACTTCGGGAAGGCCTACGGCCTCTTTTTGAAAGATCCCCATGTTCTAGCCCGTGCCGTCATGGTCGTCGACGCCCAGAACACTGTCCGCCATTTACAGATCACTCCGGAACTCGCTCAATTGCCCGACATGGATGAAGCATTTCAGATCGCGCGAAAGCTGATTACCGCAAGCTGAGAAGAAGAGCGGTGACGCCGAAGGGCCCAGATCAAGCGGATCGCGCTCAAGCCGGCTAGCGCCTCAACCTTCACTCGAGGGTCTGGATGGCTCATTACGACCTCCTCGTCATCGGCACCGGGCCTGCCGGCCAGAAAGCCGCCGTGCAAGCCGCCAAACTCGGGAAAAAAGTCGGCGTCATCGAGCGCCACGAAGTCGTCGGCGGCGTGTGCATCAATACCGGCACCATACCAAGTAAATCCTTGCGCGAAGCCGTGCTGTACCTTTCCGGATTTCGCCAACGGAATCTGTACGGAGCCGGCTATCGGGTCAAAGCGACGATCACGATCGAAGACCTCGCCTTCCGCACTAACCATGTCATCGCCCACGAAGTCGCCATCGTCAAGAATCAGATGGCCCGCAATCGTGTCGACATGATCCACGGCAAGGCGAGCTTCGTCGATCCGCACCGCTTACGAATCCAACAGACAGCCGGCGTGGTCGATCACACGGCGGACTTTATCGTCATTGCCGTAGGCACGGAGCCGGCCAGACCCGCGGCGGTGCCGTTCGACGACGAGTCGGTGATCGATACAGATGGCCTGATCAGGCTGAAACGGATCCCCGACTCCATCGTCATCGTGGGTGGTGGGGTCATCGGAACTGAGTACGCGTCCATCCTGGCCGCAATGGGAGTGCCGGTGACTCTGATCGACAAACGTCCTCGCCTGCTCGAGTTCGTCGACGGGGAGCTCATCACGACCCTCCAAGACCAGTTGAAAGAGATCGGCGTCACGCTGTATCACGAGGAAGAAGTGCTCGGAATCACCAAATCGCCCGATCACCGCATCGGCGTCCGCCTGAAGCACAGCAAACCGATTCAAGCCACCACACTCATGTATGCGGTCGGACGAGAAGGGGCGACCAAAGAGCTCAATCTGGAGGCGGTCGGACTGAAGCCCGATGAGCGAGGGCGTCTGTTCGTCAACGCCCATTTCCAAACGGCCATCCCGCACATCTATGCGGCCGGTGACGTCATCGGCTTCCCCGCGCTCGCGTCAACTTCCATGCAGCAAGGTCGCCATGCGTCCTGCCATGCCTTTGGTTTTCCTGACCGAACGGACACGGACCTGTTGCCCTATGGCATCTACGCGATTCCGGAAATCTCGATGGTGGGAAAAAACGAAGAAGAGTTGGCTCGCACCGAGGTGCCGTACGCCGTGGGCATGGCGCGCTATCGCGAGATTGCCAGAGGCCAATTAATCGGCGATGAGACGGGCATGCTGAAACTCCTGTTTCATCGCCACACTCGGGAGCTGCTCGGCGTCCATGCCATCGGCGAAGGGGCAACGGAGCTCATCCATATCGGCCAAGCCGTCATGGCTTACCATGGCCGCATCGACTACTTCATCGACACCGTTTTCAATTATCCAACGTTGGCCGAGTGCTACAAAGTGGCCGCATTGGACGGCATCAACCGGCTGCCCCGGCCTTGGCCGCCTACCAATCACGATTCCTGAAGCGTACCTCGTGAAGCGTTCTTGTCAGAGATCTGATTTCGAACGACGCTGGACGCTCGACCAAGAAGGAGAACCATGTCGTTTTCCAACCATCTTCGTCAACTCGCTGAACCGATCTGGAAAGCCCAACTGACCCACCCCTTCGTCGTGGCATTGGGGAATGGCACGTTGCCGGAGCGCAAGTTTCGCTATTACATTCTGCAAGACGCTCGCTTTCTCGGTGATCTCGCTCGAGTGTTCTCAGCCGGCGCCTTGCGCGCACCCGATGCGGAATCCGCGCTCCGATTTACCAACCTCGCCCAAGAAACCATCGTCGTCGAGAGGAGTCTTCACGAAGGATACGGGACGAAGTGGCGCATGACGGCACAGCAGATGACCTCCGTTCCCATGGCGCCAACCAACTATGCTTATACCCGACACATGCTTGCGGTCGCTCAATCAGGATCCGCCGCCGAAATTACTGTTGTCGCCCTGCCCTGCGCCTGGATTTACTGCGTCGTGGGACACCATCTCCTTCGGCACGGGCCGCCCAAGAAACGCCACCCGTATCGCGACTGGCTCATGCTCTATGCTTCGCCGGAATTTGCTGAGGTGCAACAATGGATGCGCAAGAAAGTGGATCAGTGGGCTAAGACGGCTGGAAAGGCGGAACAGCGGCGCATGGAGCAATCGTTCGTGATCAGCTCACGCTATGAGTGGATGTTTTGGGAGATGGCGTGGAACGAGGAGGAGTGGCCGGTGTAGCCCGGGCTCGCGATACAACCGACCACAAGGTGGGAGAGAAATAAGAACGGCAAGTGCGGTGACCCGAGCCTCGTGAAGTCGCCCGTCAGGCGCTCGTGCCTCGCTTATGAGTCATGACACCGACCACACAAGAGGGAAGAGGAGAAAGGATCAGACAAGAAAGTGAGCCCAACGGCTTTCTCATGACGGTTAGAGAACCGCACAGCGATGGCCCGATGATTGATGACGGATACACCGGCCACAGGGAGAGGAAGGAAGAGAATAAGTCTAGATACAGGCCGTCTGGCGAGAATACATTTTAGGCAGACAACAGTGACGCACCGTCAAATCAGCATCAACCTTGGTGCGCTGGTATTGCTACTGGCGCTGCTGGGATTTGTCTACTGGCAGCATACGGGCGTGAGAGCCGTGCCCGGGCTCATCGACGCCTTGCAGAGCGGTGACCTTCAGACACAGATGCTGGCGGCGCAGGGACTGAGGCATATCGGGCAGCCGGCGCAAGCGGCCGTTCCCGTCCTTGTAGAACTGGGTACCGGGCGCGGCAGGTCTTCAATACAGATCGAAGCGGCAGGCGCCTTGCCTCCCATCGACCTAAGCGCAGCACGGAAGGTGATGGTGAGTTGGCTGCCGAAGCTTCAAGATCCCGATCCGCAAGTGAGGCGGGACGCCGCCGCGTCGTTGGGAGCGCTCGGGCCAGTGGCGAAGCCGGCGGTCCATTCATTGCTTGGAATCGCAAACGATCCCAACACTATCGTACGCGACCGAGTGGTACGGGCTCTGGCGGCCATTGCGCTTCCTTCGGAACTGGTCACTCGAGGACTCATTCAGGCGCTGCAGGATCCGGAATGGACCGTGCGCTATGCGGCCGTTACCCTCTATTCGTTTAACGGAGTGGTTAGTCCTGAGTCGCTCGCCGCCTTGCGACCGCTCGCCCACGACTCCAATGAGATGGTCGCTCGTCTAGCTCAATCAGCCGTCGCGGCAGCGGACCGTCCGGTTCCGGTCTCCGTCCATATTTTCTCACTGGATCAGGGAGGCGACCGCACGCTCCCATTGTTGCAATTGACGAAATTCGGGCCGCGTGCAGCCGAAGCCGTCCCGAAGCTGTCTCTGATCTTGGCGGCAGAACGGCCGCTCGAGCGCTATCTGGCGGCCTGTGCACTCGAATCCATCGGACCTGGAGCAACGCAGGCCCTGCCCGCGCTGCAACGAACCCTGGATGACCCGGATCCGATCGTCCGTGAAGCGGCCGCCGAGGCGTTGCATGCCATCGAAGCCCGGCGGCCATGAGACCTATGATGTCGGACTCACCTCCACGATTCACCATATTGACCCTGGTCCTTTACTGGGCCTGCGTACTGTCCGGCCTGGCCATACCCTGGATTGCCACCATCGCCGTCGACGTTGCGAAGCACGACCAGTCACTCGCCGGCGCCGTCCGTCAACTGCGCCTGCATCTCTTTGCCCCGGGATACAACCTGTTTATCATCGCGCTGATGAACGCGGTGCCTTTCCTGATATTCGCGGTGTTCTTGCTGTTTCACATGGGCCTATCTCCTATGGACGATCGGAACCTTCGCGGCCGTCGCAGCGCCGGCGTGCTCTTGACCGTGATTGGGCTGGTCGGCTTCAGCCTGTGGACGCATGTGACGACGCTGTGGCAGGCTGACGCGCAGGCCGCGCTCGCGTATCTCTTCCTGCCCTTCGTGTTGCTGGTCTTGATGCCCGTCTGCTATGCATTCGGACGCGCGCTCGCCACGTTGGTCTTTCGCTGACGCTGGACAGACTTCCGTCGCAAAGTATATATATGCCCTCTGATTTCCACTCACCGAGATGAGCCGGTCACTCAAACAAGTCTTGACGATTGCCGGATCGGATTCCGGCGGCGGGGCTGGGATCCAGGCCGACATCAAGGCCATGTCGGCGAACGGCGTCTTCGCGATGTCCGTGGTGACGGCGATCACCGCTCAGAACACGGAAGAAGTGACGGAGGTGTTCGACTTGCCGTCTTCCATTATCGCGGCGCAAATCGACGCCGTCTTTGACGATTTCGATGTGGCTGCCGTCAAAACCGGTATGTTGTCGTCGGCCTCGATTGTCGAGACGGTTGCGAAGATGCTCAAACCTCAAGCGATCGCCAATCTGGTGGTCGATCCAGTCATGATTTCCAAAAGCGGGCATTCACTCTTGAAACCGGATGCCATCGAGGCGGTAAAAAAGCAGTTGTTCCCGCTCGCGATGCTCGTCACACCCAACGTCCATGAGGCGCAGCAACTCTCCGGTATTCAAATCACGTCACTGGCGGATGCCCGCCGAGCGGCCAAGGTGATACATGGGTTCGGGTGCAAGCATGTGCTCATCAAGGGCGGGCACCTGCTTGCCGAGCGGGCGACCGATCTCCTCTATGACGGAAGGTTCTTCAATGTTTTCAAAGGTGAGTTCATCGATACACCAAATACGCATGGAACCGGGTGCACGTACGCCTCAGCTATCGCAGCGCAACTGGCCCGTGGCAAGACGATCACCGACGCGGTCGCGGCAGCCAAGACCTATGTGACCGAAGCAATCCGCCACAGTTTAGCGATCGGGCACGGTGCGGGTCCCACCAATCATTTCTACTTCTTGCCGGAATCATGAAACGATCGCTCCTCTCCCCTCAGTCAGGAGACGTCGAACGCCGTCCTTACGCGAGTCTCGCTCTCCCCTCGCTTTCCGCTACGCCGTTGACGTTCCTGCTCGCCGGACTCACGTGGCTGTTGCTGTCGTTCCTGCTGGGGGTCGCCATGTTGTTCGGCCTGGTCCATGGCACGCCGCTGCCTCACTGGCTCAAACCGTTGCACGTGCACGGCACGCTGCTCGGCGGATTGCTGCAATTGACCATCGGCGGCTTCCTGTTCTCGCTGGCCGGTCGCGACGGCCGCAAAGATGCCTATGCACAATCTCACCCGGCTTTCTTTTTGGCTTTCAACGGTGCGACAGTGGGCCTCCTCGTGAGTTTTTGGCTCGGAAACATGACGCTGGCGGGGCTCGCAGCGCTCGTGCTCATTGGGATCGTCCTGTGGCTTTCACCACGAGCCTGGCTCCGCATCAACGACCTGTACAGCCAGCCGGCCGGTGCGGGAGGGATCTCGCGCACGGCATTGGTGGCCTTGCTGCTCGGCCTGATCGCCGGTGCGATGTTGGCCTTCCGGGTCATCGAGGGCTATCACAGCTATCTCCGACTTTTTCATGTCCATTTCCTCGTGCTCGGATTCCTGACCGTTTCGTGCATCTTGGCGCTGCATCAGATCGTGCCGGTACTGGTCCAGGCACCGCTTGCGAGCCATCCACTGGCCCGCATATCGCTCTGGTTTCTGCCGGTCGGTTTTGCGGTTTTGCTCGGCGGGTTTGTCACGTCATCTCTCTGGTTGGAGATCGCCGTCGGAGGGCTCTTGGTTGCCGCCGTGGCCGTTTGCACGTACGATTTCCTCGTCAGCTGGATCAAATCCGGTGCACAGGGAAATGCCGCGTCCGACCATCTCTTAATCGGTGTTTGTTTTCTCTTTGTAACAACCGTTGCTGGTCTGGCGATGGGGGCCAACTATCTGCGCACCCCGCCGGTGATGCCGATCGGATCGCTCCATTTGGTGGCCTATACTCACCTCGCGTTCATCGGGTTCATGACGCAAGTCGTCTGTGGCAGCCTGTCGTCAGGCGTGCCGGAAATCTTGGCGGTCACCCGGGTGCCGAACAGCAAGAAGCGTGAGGCCTATCGCGCGCAGCTTGATGGAGTCATGAACCGGTGGAGAACAGTGCAACTCGCCGGCATGAGTCTGGGAACGATGTCATTGGCGGTCCTTGCGGCGCTGACATGGAGCGTTCCACTCGGCTCTTCATACGTGCAGATCACCGTCTGGATCGGGAGCGGACTGCTGATCCTGAGTCTGACCCTGTTTGCCGTAAAGCTGACCTGGATCGTCGGGCTACGGCCTTCCTAACTCCTCAACATTGCACTATCCTCCTTCGGTTCGGCTCCGTACCTCAAAGCCTGCAGCGCCTGGACATTTCTGGCCATGTGATCAGGCCGCACATCGCTGTCTTTCAACCACTTGCAGTCTAATGTTCCCAGCCTGTTTCTTGCTCCTGTGCAGGGAGAATCAGGCCGCATTTGGCCGACTCAAACAACGAGGGGCCCATGAATGACGAACTGACGCAGATCATTCCCGATCCGTGGCGGAGCCTCGTTCACTTTCTGACGATTCCACTGTCCTGGATTCCCGACATGCAGCACCAGTTGATGGGATTCGTGCTGGCTTCGTCAGCGGGCTGGACGGCCGGAATCTATTACCTGCTGCTCCTGTTGCCCGTCCTGCTCTGGATCGGCGCTGTCTGGTGCACGCATTTGACACTCTATACATTGCCGTTCCGCTCCGGCCGGATCGAGTTGTTGCGAATGCTGTTACTGGCCTGGTGGGACACGGCCTTCGCCATCTGGATGTATTGGGTCGGCCTCGGGCGATTCCTCCTCGTCGTGCTGGGGTGGGTGTTTACGCTGGGAAGACTGGGGCTCAATCTGGCTGCCGAGGCGATGAAGCAACTGGTGCTTCTGCCCTTCAAAATGACCGGCCAGATGACGCAGAGCTATTTTCAACCCGGCGTGCCCTGGATCGCGTTTCTCCTCTTGATCTTCTGGTGTGTATTGGAAGCGACGATCTTCACCTACACGCTCATGCCGACCGTCACGGAAGTCTTGGCCGGCATCACCGGATCGGACGCCTCGGTCATGACCGGAACGATTCTCTACGTGTTCCTCTTGTTGCTGATCATGGGCAGTTTCGCCTGCATTCAGGTGCTCGCTGACTCGGTGAAGAACCGCGAGTATAAATATCTCGTCCAGATGATTCTCGTCGAAGTGTTCGTGATGACGTTCGAAGTCATGTTTCTCTACCGGGAGTTCGTCGATGCGCTCTCGCCCTGGATCGCGCAGCAGACGGGCGAACAGTTTCGCCCGGGAATCGTCTTCACGCTCTCGCTGGCGACGTTCGGATGGATGGGCGTTCGCGGCATGACCTGGTTCCTGTTCGGCCAATACGGCACGCCTCCGCTGCTGTCCTTCATCTCGCGGCAGCCGATGCATCAGGAGGCTTCCGCGACAGGACATGACGCTTGTTGCTCGACGCAGCCGCCGCCCTGGTGGCAGGCTCCGATCGACGATTTCAAGCGCGAGGTCGGATGGCTGCACGAGAAATCCGGCGAACTCATGGAGTTCCTCATGCTGCCGGTGCTCCACGTGGTCGGCGGCACTGTTGAACTTCGCCATGATTCTGGTCATGGGGAAACCAGTCTTCGGCATCCCGTTCAAGAGCCTGAAAGACGTCGTGGAGACACGGGAGCTTCTCCCCACGGTCAGATGGCAGCCGAAGAAGGTGGCCTCATGAACCGTAACCCGGTGCTGCCAGTCGCTGCCGTGGTGCTCAGCCCCCTGTGCTTTACGTCGCCGGCTGCTCGCAGGAACCGGCGCAGACGCTACAAACCGCACAACACGCTCTTTATCGGCGTCGATGCGAGCGGCTCGTTCAAGAACTCCGGCTACTACGACAATGCCCTTCCTTCCTTGCCCATTACATCTACGGTCATCTGCATCATCTCGGCGGGTCTCGATAAACCGCAAGCCCTGTTCGTTGCCAGCGTCGGCGGCAAGGATCTGCGTGAGCCCAAGAGCTTCCATCCCATTCACGACTTCGAAAACAAAGACATCCCGCAGATCGAGGCCGAGCTCCGCAAGTGGTTTCCCCCCGGCGATCGTGTGACCGACTTCAACCCGTTCTTTGCCGAGGTGGCCCGCATCACCAAGGAGCGCAATCTCGTGCTCGCGCCGATCAATGTCATCATCATCACCGACGGGGTGCCGGACGCCACGGCCGGCGGCGCGATCGCCGGCACGCAGGCCCTGTACGAGAAAATCGATCTCAAGCCGCTGGAGTACTTGTCCCGCAATGTGACGCTTCGTCTGGCGTACATCAGTCCCAAAGTCGGCGAGCAGTGGCGCAGGCATGTTCCCCGCGAACGAGTGCGTCTCTGGACCGTGGACGGAGAAGTCATGAAAAACTGGAAAGAGAAGCTGCAGCCCAACCGTGATCTCGCCCAACAAGATCGATTCTGGAAATGGCTTCAGGATACGGTCGACTACCGCGTGCGATCGAGCAAAATGTCGTAGACCCGTACCCCCGCACGTCCTCCCGAAAAAGTCTGCTACAATGCCGCCGCATGGAAGAATCGTTGACGTTTCAGCGACGAGCGAGGACATCGCATCTCAGCCGTCCTTAGTCGCCCGGAACAGCCTACCGCCGCCATCAGCGTCCTCTGCCACGGCTTTCTCTCGGGCAAAAACAGCACAACGAACAAGACCCTGACGAGGATGTTGAACGAAGAAGGCCATTGCGACTTTTCGATTCGATTTTTTCGGTCAGGGCGAAAGCGAAGGCCATTTTGAAGACATTACGACGTCGCTGGCAGTTGGACAAACCCATGCGGCCGTCGCCTTGGTGCAGACACAGGGGTTTGAAAAAGTGGGCCTCGTCGGATCGAGTTTCGGCGGTCTGGTGTCGATCCTCACCGCTGCACAACGGCGGGACATTGCCTGCCTGGCCTTGAAATGCCCGGTGGTAGATTTTGCGGAGGAACTTCGCTTAGAATTCGGCCAGGACGAACTGGCTCGCTGGCAAGTCACGGACACGATTCCGAACCTCCTGGGCGGAGCGGAGCGGGTCCGATTGAAGTACGGCCTGTATGAAGACTCCCTTCAACACATTGCCTACGGCCCGGCCGCCCAGATCGTGGCGCCGACGTTGATCGTCCAGGGTGCATGCGACGAACTGGTCCCGCTGCACCAAAGCCGGCGCTTGCTGGATGCTCTGCGAGGTCCCAAGCGGCTGGACCTCTTGCCGGGCGCGGATCATCAGTTCACGCGGGGCGAGGATTTTCGAACGATGACCACCGCCATTACCGACTGGCTCGTGCGGTATCTGTCATGATGCGGACCGTCTGCCCGACCAGGAGTTGAAGGAACGGCCATGCTCACCGAAGGCGTTCAACAAACACTCACCGTTCTCTATCCACTCTACAAAAATGAAGTGTACCAGCGGCGCGAGCACATGATCCGGCTGACAGCCTTCGGGGCATTCGGCTTGATCGCGATGATCTTTGCGCTGCTCCTGAGCCCCGTCAAGTCGCGGCTCGCTCCTCCCGAAAGTGTTCTCTTGGCCCTCGGCAGCCTGACATGGTGTGCACTGTTTTGCGGGCTCATCCTGCAACAGCAGTATCGGCACCGGCTGGCGAAACAGGTGCTGGTTCAACTCGAACAAGCGCTCGGGTTTTATGAAGACGGCCTGTTTATCGATCACCAGGCGCTGTATCCGGCCAAATGGAAAACGGCGTGGCTCGCCGACCGTACCGGGCTGCACTACTACGCTTCCCTCTGCGGATTGACCGGAATTTTTCTGCTTGCCTTGATCCTCGTCTAAGGACAGTCACAGGAGCAGCCTCGGCTCGACGCTCTCGCGACTGCTTGCGGTTCCTCGCAGTCGTCCCGCACAAAATTGACTTTTTCTAGCCTATTGACGGCTTCAGATGCAGAATGCCCTTACGCGCCCAATTAACATAGACCGGGCGCTGTGAGAATCCCGTTCGGCCAAGGAAGAGACTCGTGACGTACACTCACCTCGATTATCAGCGCTCCCTCATCATCGTGGCGCTGCTCGCAACAGCGAATGTGACTGGCATCGCCACCTCCCTGCTCGCTGAGGAGCAGCAGGGGGCCCGGCATCACAGTTTGATCCATCGCCAGGCATCCGATCTGCGACCGCTCGAGCCCGCAACGGTTTTGCCTCCTACTGCTGCGGCCCCATCAACGCCTGCTCCACCTCCGCTGCCTCGGAAACTCGCCAAACGGCCGGGACAGTCCACCCTGCCCGGAACGGCGGTTGAAGCGCCGAAGGCGACTTCTGCCTCGGCCCCGCTCGCAACGAGAGAGACACTGAAAGCCGGCAGCGAGAGCCGTGTCTCGATGGCTCCGACCGGCCTGGCCTCGGCAGGTTCCTCGGTGCCGAACATGCCCGCGACATCTTCGAGCGCCACGACAAAACCAACCCTGCCGTTGGCGAATGCCGCACCGGTGACAAATCCCGCTGTGAGCGGTCTTGCTAGTACAGGAACCATCTCCTCGATTTCCTCCGGAAGCCCTGCTAACGGCGGACGCGGCCTGCAACGTCTCTCCGGTCAACTCCCGGTCTCTCAAATGATTGCGCCGACGGTGACGGTCTCTTCACCTCCCCCGTCATCCACTGCGCCGCCATCTTCGGCACCGCCCTCGTCCACGCCATCGTCGAACTTGCCGCCTCCGCCGGCCTCAGCACCGCCCGGGACAGGCAGCGCCACCTTGAGCTGGACATCGAACAATGAGGCCGATCTCGCCGGATATAAACTCTATGTGGGCACGACGCCGGGTCAATACACCTACTCGGGATCGCCGTTCGTCATCGGTCTCACGGGCAGCTACACGATAGCAGGACTTCCCATCGGCCAGACCTATTACTTCGCCCTCTCAGCCTTCGACTCGTCCGGCAGTGAAAGCGGACTCTCTTCCGAAGTCAGCAAGAGCCTCTATTAGTCCCTCGTCACACGCCTCAGCCTCATCCACAGACCTAGCGGGCAGAGACTTCCGATAAGTCTCGCAGGTTGCTCAAATAGACGATCCGGCTAGGCCGCAGCGAGCGAGAATCCCGACGGCGTACTGCGGCATGTACGTTGAGGGATTCGAGCGACCGAGAACGACGTCGGGCGTCTATTTCAGCACCTGCTATTTGGCGCAGCGGAAGCCCGTATAACTGTTCTTCGTGTCCGGCAGGAGTTTGAAGCGGCCATAGGTCAGCAAATACTTGGGCAGGTCGGACCAGGATCCGCCGCGCAGGACTTTGAACTGGCCTTGAACCGGTCCTTGGGGGTTGCGGTCCGGTGAGACCTCATAATAGTTCGTTCCATACCAATCCTGAACCCATTCGTAGGCGTTGCCCGCCATGTGATAGAGCCCATAAGGGCTCTTGCCCTGCTCGTGGGAACGTACCGGCAACAGGACTTGGTTGTAACTAAAGCGCGCGCCCAGCGCGAAATTTGCCAAGTCCGCGGTCGGTACTTGGTTGCCCCACGGATACAGTCGCCCATCCGTTCCTCTCGCGGCCTTTTCCCATTCGGCTTCGCTGGGAAGCCGTTTGACCTTCCAGCGGCAGAACGCGTCCGCATCATGCCAATCCACTCCGATGACCGGGCGGTCGGCGTGCTGCACCGGATCCACCGTCTCCCACTGCCAGGGTACGGCACGCTTGCTCGCGTCCAGAAATGCGGCGTACTGAGCGGTCGTGACTTCCTCGGCATCGATAGAAAACGCATCGAGCCAGACGCGGTGAGCAGGACGCTCATCTTCCAGTGCCTGCGAGCCGTCCGACCCCATCACAAATGGACCGGCCGGAATCTCGACCATCGGCGTTTGAGGCGCTGGATTCGTCATGAATGATTTGGATTTCCTGAGCCGGTCGAGCTGCGCCTGAGAGACGGTCGCCTCAAAAAGGAATAACATTCCAATAGGGATGGTCAAAACGATCAACTTTCTCACCCACCAGACCCCGGCGGACGTTCTACACCCACCCGACCCTCCGATTGCGACGCAATCGAAAGCCCGGGACACGCCCTTCCGCGGGCAAGGCCGCATACGACTGAGAACGCCCTTGGGGTAAGGACGCGTCTCGGCGCGTCCCGGGTGGGCGGGTGAGAATGGGGAAGGAGAAGCGTCAGCGCGACGGGGTTGGGTGGGTGAGAACAAAATCGTTTTCACCATCCCGTCATCAGTAGATGGTTCCACCGACGACCCAATGGCGGTCATCAATCACATCGATCAGCAGACGGGTCAAATTCATCCGGGCAAGCTGGGAGGTGACCTCGTCTTCAGTAAAGGCGGCCATCAACGAATTGTAAAAGTCCCGCCGCAAAATGCCCGGCTCACCGGCTGCGTATCGATCCACGATCGCCTGCGCTTCTTCAGCTGACTCCGGCCGGAGAAGATCCATCACGAGCACGGGTGAACCGGGCTTCACAAGTTGACGGAGCTTGTGCCAAAACTGCAGCGGGTTGGGCAGATGGTGCAGAAGGCTGTTGGAAAGCCCCGCGTCGAAGACGTTGGCCCCGGCAATCGCCTCGAACCGCTCGCAGCGCAGGATAATGCGGTCGCCGAGCCCGGCCTGCTTGACGGCCTGTTCGCCTAACCGGACCATCGGCTCCGAGGCATCCACGCCGAGGATATGGCAGGCCGAATAGCGTCGGGCAAATCGCACGGGAATGTCGGCCGGACCGCAACCCACGTCCAAGACGCGCCCGCTGGAAAAGTCCGGGAAATACTCGCCGAACCGGTCCACGAAGCCTTGATTCTCCTCGGCGAAGTCGGCGGCGGCATAGGCCTCGGTCTGCTGTGGATCATCCATCAACTCCGGTTCCAGCACGCGCTCCATCATCGTCGTTCCTCGGAGTTCTACGGCCCCTTCGAGATCTCAACCTTATCGCCAGGCCGTACGACTCCGCCTTGCAGGACCCTGGCGTAGAGGCGACTCCATCCCGGATTGGCCTTCTGAGAAATCCGGCTGATGTCTCCGTCATGAAACCATTGCGCATTCAATTCACAGGGCGCGCAGTAGCTGGCCACTTCCAGGCGGACGTCCGGACCAATGCGGAATTGCGTCCCTGGTTCTATGTGCTCCCACTCGAGTCCGGCCAGCGTCAGATTTTCACCGGAAAACCCGCGAATCGATGGAGTGGCCTTCATCCTGCAACCGCTCGATCAGTTCCAACGAAAACAGGCAGAGTGCGCGGTCCGGTCCGCCGTGGACCTTCAGGTTGCGTTGACGATCCCCTTCCAGTCCCTCCTTGTCGATCTTGGCCTCGAAGACCGGATGTTTCGGAACTCCTCCATCCGAGACATTGATCTGATGCACATGCGGATACGGCGGTCGGCCTGGGGACTCATCGTCACGCTCCTTCACACGATTGCGCTCGCCGGAATTCGATCGCCACCCAACCGTCCTGCTCTCGAACAACGCCGGGGAAGAGATCGAACCGGGCAAAGGCGGCTGACGATCTCATCACGCTGATCGTGTAAAAGGCCCGAGACCAGCAGCATCCTGCCGGTACAGGCCGCAAGCGGCTCGGCAAGTTGAAGGAGCGTCTGCCGGTCGAGATTGGCCAGGACGAGATCATAGGTTCGATCACTCACAAGGGTTCCGCATTGCAGAGACAATTCCGGACCGAAGCCATTGACGGCGGCATATTCCCGTGCACAGTCAATGCGCGTCCGCATCATGGTCGATCCCCAAAGCCCGATCGGCACCCAGTCGAAGCGCGACCATCGCCAAGAGTGCGCTGCCTGTCCCCACGTCGAGCACCGTCTCGCCTCCGTGTATCACGTCCTCAAGCCATTCCAGCAACATGCGGGTTGTTGCATGATGACCGGTGCCGAACGCCTGCTTAGGGTCGAGGATGATTTCAATCTGATCCGGAACGGATCGCCACAGACTCCCAGCTTGGCCTGATGACGAGCCTCGTGCCGATCCACAAAGGCTTGACCGACTGAGCCCATTGCCGGTTCCAGTCCTGATTCTGCATGGTGTGCACGACGATGTCCGCTTCAGGCACACCCGGCCCGGTCAGATGACGAAGGGCCTGCCTGAGTTGTGCCAGACGGTCGGGGGACCATGTCGTGGTCGGCCAATATAGATGAATGGTGCGGTCATCCTGCCAGGCGCCTTGTAGAGAGGGATCACCGAGCAGGCCAATTACTTCGCCGGCATCCACGGGAGATCAGATTTGGACATCGACCCATTCTGCTGGTCATTGACGCCATGGAGACCTTCCAGTATCGTCACCGCACGATGGCGGTACGCGCGCGCGCCCGGCAACTTCAGCAGCTGATCGGTAGAATCGAACGGCTGATCGCGCGTGGAACCGCCGCCAGTTCCCGCTTCACCACCTACCGTCTGGCGATCTTCATTGCGGGAGTGCTCTAGCAGCGTCACGTTGTTCCGGTCCGGCCGATACAACACCGGCAACATCGTCCTCGCTGCATTCGTCATTCTCTTTCTTATTGTCGCGTCGTATCATAACAGGCTTGAACAGCGGATTCATCGGCTGCGATTGTGGAGCGCTCATCAAATCCGCACATCTCGCACGTGTTCAGCTCGCATGGTCTCAGATTCCTCAAAAACCGACTGATTCCGCTCCCGTCGCATCTCTACGCTCACGACCTGGATTTGGTAGGACCGCACTCGTTGCTGCATCTGATCGACACCACCGTTTCGGATCATGGACGAACCCGCCTGACATCTTGGCTCCTGACTCAACCACCTGATGCAAAGGTGTGGGAGACGCGTCAACGCCTCGTCAAAGAACTCTCTCCACGCTCGCTGTTCCGCGACCGGCTGGTCCTCGAAGCGAACCTCGCGGGGGAACAAGAGATCAACGGTCGCCGATTGGCCGCGGTGCTCGAGCATCCGGTCGGCTTTCCCGGATTGACCCGCATCCTCATTGTCCAGGCGATGTTGGCTGCAAGCACGATCGTACTTGGAGTCGGCGCCTTGTTGGATTGGCTGCCGGGCTATTGGATGTTGACGTTCGGCGTCTATGCGTTGATCTATCTCATGACCGACCAGGGCGAAGAGCTTCTCGAACACGCCGTGGGGCTGCACCACGAGATGGAACGGTTGAGCCGAGTATTGGGCTTCCTCGAACGACACGCCGCCCGGGCTGATTCGGCCATGGCACGCGCCTGCGCCGCTCTGCTCGAAGCGGGTCGTTCACCCTCCTCGTTCACACGGCATATTGCCCGCATTTTCCATGGAATCAGCGTAAAGGCGCATCCGCTTGGTCCATCTGGCGCTCAACGCGCTCGCCCCGTGGGACTTGTTCTTCGCGTTTCGCCTGAGACAATTTCAAGAGCGTGTGCGGGCACGACTTCCTCTGTGGCTGGATCGATTGGCTGAAGTCGAAGCGGCCTCCGCCCTTGCCACCTTTGCCTATCTGCATCCCGACTATGCCTGGCCGACACCGGCCTCGACCGTCGGCGTCGTGAGCCAACACTTGGGGCACCCGCTCATCCCGTCCACTACGCGCGTCAGCAACGACATCGCCTTGGAGGGCCTCGGCACGATTCTGTTGATTACGGGTTCGAACATGTCTGGCAAAAGCACCTTTCTTCGAACCATCGGCATCAACCTCTGCTTGGCCCAGGCCGGCGCCCCGGTCTGTGCCCCGGCCTTTGCCTGGAGCTGGAGCCGCCTGGCTTGCTGCATCCGTGTCAACGACTCGCTTGATGCCGGCCTCTCGTTCTTCTATGCGGAGGTCAAACGCCTGAAGTCCATCCTCCAGGCCACGACCGATTGGGACTCGCCACCGGTCCTGTTTCTTATCGACGAAATCTTCAAGGGAACGAACAACCGCGAGCGTCTGATCGGCAGCCGCTCCTACATTAAGGCCCTGGCAACCGGAAACGGCTACGGGCTGGTCAGCACGCACGATCTGGAACTGACGGATCTCGAGAAGGAGATCCCCTCGCTCGTCAACGCGCACTTTCAGGAAACCGTCTCTGAGGGTGCATTGTCTTTCGACTACCGGCTCCGTCCCGGCCCCTGTCCGACGACGAATGCGCTGCGGATCATGGAGTTGGAAGGGCTGCCTATTCCCAGGACCTCCTCACATGAGGCACAATAGCGCTCACGCATGACTCACCCTCTGCGCGGTTTGCTCATCGCCCAATTCTGCGGCGCGTTTAACGACAATGCGTGGAAGCTGATGGTTGCACTGCTGGGCATCCGTCAGCTGGCTTCCACGATGGCGCCCGGCCCTGCGTTTGAAACGGCCTCGCAAACCCAAACCACCCTAGCCTTTGTCATCTTCACCTTCCCGCTCGCCGTCGTGTCGATCGTGGCAGGCTTGCTGGCCGACCGGGTCAGCAAGCGCACCGTGATCATCATCATGAAGTCGGTCGAGATCTTATTGATGGGTGCCGCTACGCTCGCCTTGTGGATGAATCCGGCCGGAGGAATCCTGCCGCTGATCGTGCTCGGAGGCATGGGCGTACACAGTGCCCTCTTCAGTCCGGCCAAATACGGGATCCTTGCGGAACTGTTGCCGCACGAACGGTTGGCGGCCGGCAATGGACAACTCGAGATGTGGACGTTCCTCGCTATTTTGACCGGCACCGCGGCACCGGGCATTCTGCTGTCGCTGACCGGGGACGCCGTCTGGGTAGCCCCGATGTTGCTCACGGCGCTGGCGCTGGTCGGATTCAGTGCGGCCTGGACCATTCCACGCGTTCCACCGGCGAGAGCCGAAGGCGGCCTCGCCAATACGTTACAGGGGGCATGGTTGGCGCTCGCGCGCGACCGCATGCTGCGGTTGGCTATTTCCGGCGCCGTGTTCTTCTGGACGATCGCGAGTCTCTTTGCCCAAAACATCCTGGTCTATGCCAAGGCCGTGCTGGGCGTTTCGGACTGGCAGTCCGGCCTGCCCCTGATGCTCTTGTCGATCGGCATCGGCATTGGAGCCCGATGGGTCGGACGTCTCTCTCAGGGGAGGGTCGAGTACGGCCTGATTCCGTTGGGCGCAGCCGGCGTGGCGGTCATGCTCTCCACACTTGGCCTTGTCGCTCCGGGGCTACCGGCCACTCTCACGCTGATGGTGATTCTCGGTATTTCGAGCGCATTGATCTTCGTCCCCCTGAACGCCCTGATTCAATGGCGCGCACCGCACGATCGGCGCGGATCGGTCATCGCCTTCGAGAACACCTGCGTGTTCACAGGCATACTGCTGGGATCGCTTGGCGCCGGGGCGCTTGCCAGCGGGGGAATGTCCACAACGGCATTTTTACGGCTGCGGCCGTCTTCACCGTCCTTGGCACAGCCTGGGCGCTGTGGCTGCTGCCGGAAGCCTTGCTGCGGGTCGTCCTCGTCATTGTCACGAACAGCCTGTACCGGCTCCGCATTGTCGGCCACAGTCATGTGCCGACGGCAGGCGGTGCGCTGCTCGTGCCCAATCATGTCTCCTTCGTGGACGGTTTGCTCCTGATCGCCAGCCTCGATCGACCTGTGCGGTTTGTCGTGGACGCGCAATATGCCGATCAGCCGTTTTTCAAACCGCTCATGAAGCTCTTCGGCGTAATCCCCATTTCCTCGTACGGCGGGCTACGCGTCGTGCTGCGCGCGCTGCGGGAAGCCGGTGCGGCCATCGACCGGGGTGAATTGGTCTGCATCTTTCCCGAGGGACAAATCACCAGGACGGGGACGCTGTTGCCGTTCCGCCGGGGCTTCGAGCGGATCATGAAAGGCAGAACCGGGCCCATCATCCCCGTCCATCTGGATCGCGTCTGGGGCAGTATCTTCAGCTTCGAGCAAGGCCGGTTCTTCTGGAAAATCCCGGCACGCCTGCCGTATCCCGTCACGGTGTCATTTGGTGCGCCCATGCCTACGCATGCGCCGGCCCACGAGGTTCGCAGCGCTATTCAGGCGCTGGGAGAGGCCGCCTGGGCGCTGCGCAAACCGGATCGCCGCCCTCTGCATCGCGAATTCGTTCACGCCATGAGAACACGCCCATTCCGGTTCGTCATGTCGGACCAGAGCCGGCCGCACGTGTCAGCCATGCAGGCCCTGATCGGATCTATTGCCCTGGCCCGCGCGTTGCGGACGTCATGGGAAAACCAGCGTCATGTCGGCATCCTCCTTCCACCGAGCGTCGCCGGCGCACTGGTCAATGTGGCGGCGCCTCTCTGCGGAAAAACCAGCGTCAATCTCAATTACACGGTGGGTCGGGCCGGTCTCAACGCCGCCGTCCGCCTTGCCGGGCTTCGCACCATCGTCACCAGCCGGACCTTTGTCGACAAAGCCAAACTCGAATTGCCCGATGCACCAACAATCGTGTGGCTGGAAGATCTGGCTAAGACCATCGGTCGAAAGGACAAGCTCCTCGCGGCCACACTGGCATGTATCGCGCCTGTGCGCCTGATCGAGCGAGTCTGTGGCCAGCGCCTCCCGGTTTCCATCGACGATCCGGCCACCATTATCTTCAGCAGCGGTAGCACGGGCGAGCCGAAAGGCGTCGTGCTGTCGCATTACAGTGTGGACGCCAATGCGCAGGGCGCGACGCAGGTCCTCCATCTGTATAGACGGGAACGGGTACTTGGGATCCTGCCGTTCTTTCATTCGTTCGGGTATCTGGTATTCTGGTTCGTGATGTTCAACAACGCCGGACTGGTCTTTCATCCCTCTCCAATCGATGTGGCCGCCATCGGAGAACTGATCCGCCGGCAGCGTGTCACGTTTCTCGTGACCACGCCAACCTTTTTGCAACTTTATGCCCGCCGCTGCAGTCCCGAACAATTCAGTTCCTTGCGCGTTGCCCTCACCGGTGCGGAGAAGCTGCCTATTCACGTCTCTCAGGCATTCAAAGACCGTTTCGGCATCGAACCAATTGAGGGGTACGGCGTGACGGAATGTGCGCCGGTGATCGCGGTCAACTGTCCAGACTTCCGCGCCGCAGGCTACTATCAGCCGGCCTCTCGTCGAGGAACAGTGGGGCAGCCGCTGCCTGGCATCTCCGTCAGTATCGTCGATCCGGACAGTTTTGCGCCGATGCCTCCCGGAACCCCCGGCATGCTGTTGGTCAAGGGGCCCAATGTGATGACGGGCTATCTTGAGCGGGACGATCTCACGGCGAGCGTGATGCGCGACGGATGGTATATCACCGGCGACATCGCCACGCTGGACGACGACGGGTTTCTGACGATCACCGATCGGCTGTCACGCTTCTCCAAGATCGGCGGGGAAATGGTTCCCCATGGCAAGGTTGAAGAAGCCCTGCACCAGGCTGCAGACAGCGAGACGCAAGTGTTTGCGGTGACGGGCATTCCTGACGAACGCAAGGGCGAGCAGCTCGCGGTCCTGCACACGCTCGACGAATCACGAATCCCGGACATTCTCGCGCGGCTCTCTTCGAACGGCCTGCCGAATCTCTTTACCCCGGCACGGGCGAACTTCGTCAAAGTGGAGAGCCTGCCGCTGCTCGGCACTGGCAAGATGGATCTGCGAACGCTCAAACGGATCGCGGTGGAACGGCTCGGCGCACGGGCATGACTGAATCAGTGGATCACCAGCCTCTCACAATGAATGACGGAAAAGAATTTGAATCGACTGTCCACGTGCATCTGGCTGCGCTGCCGGAAGGCGGGAATGGCTGTTACATCTCGCCGAAAATGCTGAAGAGTCCACTGTTCCGGTTTTTACTGTGGAAACACGGGCTGTCACCGGACAAGCCACGAGAAGCGAATCGCAAATATGTGGATGATTTGCTTGCCGAATTGCGTGCATCCCAACACGTGCAACGAGCGGTCCTGCTTGGAATGGACGGCGTGTATGATCAAGCGGGAGCGCTTGCCGGCAAGGAGACCGATTTCCTCATCAGCAATGATTACGTGTTGCAAACCGCCCGCGCCTATCCCAACGAGTTCCTCCCGGGCGTGTCCATCAATCCTCAGCGGCGGGATGCGGTCGAAGAAGTCCACCGCTGTGCCGATGCCGGCGCGGCGCTGGTCAAGGTCCTGCCGAACGCTCAACAATTCAATCCCGCAGATCCGAAGTACACCGCCGTTTTATCGGGCGCTCGTCGAACGCAAATTGCCGTTTCTGAGCCACGTGGGATACGAGTTCAGCCTGATCGGCAAGGATCAATCGGTCGGCGACCCGGGCCGGCTCAGGCTGGCACTAGACGAGGGCGTTACGGTCATCGCGGCCCACGCCTGCAGTTATGGCTTGATGCTGTATGAGCGGTTTCTTCCGGTGCTGCTGACTTTTGCGAAGCAGTACCCGAATTTCTACGCAGATATCTCCGCGCTTACGCTTCCCAACCGGTTTCGTATGCTCCTTCACCTTCGCCGCCATCCCGAGATCCAGGATCGCCTGCTCTTCGGCACCGACTATCCGTTGTCGGTCATGCATGTGGCAGCGTGGGGACGTGTCGGCCTCGGCGCGCTAGGCAGCATGATCCGCACAAAAAACCGCTTCGACCGTCAGTATGCAGTCTGCAAGGCTCTTGGCATCGGATTTCGCTCTTTTTCATCATTGTTAGCGAATACCCCGCCCGCTGGCTGGCGCAAAGCTGGCGAGTGACACCTTCCGCCCGTTTGTGCATAATACGCGGCACTTTTCATCTTCCCATCAGCGAGAGGGGCCTAGCATGAGAAGTCTCACCCTTCGTCTCGCGGCCACCTATCCCCTTTCAAGAGTCATGAATCTTAGAGGAACCCAATGGACCCTATCAGCCGTCACATATTCCGTTCCCTCTTACCATACAGCATGAATCGCCAAACACGACTCATCCTGACTCTTTTTCTTTCACTCATCGTCGGCTTCATATGGTATTGCGAGAAGCAAGAAGAGACACTCTCATCGCGGGTGAAGATGATGACGGGACTCTAGAAGACTTTCGAGTTGCGGGTTCCTGTTGAAGCTGTTTCGCGTTGCGGGTTTCGAGTTACGAGTTGAACTCGAAACCCGAGACTCGAAACCGGGTTCCACCGAAACTGAGTTATTGTGTCAACTCGAAACACGAAACCTGGAACCGAAACGACAAGCGGAGGTAGCCATGAGTCGGCGATTATATCTTTCTCTCACCGCAGTGATTGGCGTATCCGGAATGCTCTGGGGAACCACCGGCGCGTTGGGGATGTTAGGTGGAGTTGGACCTGAAGGCGGGGAAGTTGTTCCGCCGCCTGGCTGCGATCTACCTCCACCACCTCAACCTGTTATTACGTCTATTTCGCCGACGAGCGGTCCGAATGGCACAACCGTGGTGATATCCGGACAGAATCTCTTTGGCACTGCGGTCTTTGTAAACGGGTTGCCAGACACCTCTCTATCCTCTGGCGGATCCAACACCAACACGGTGAGGACCGTGACCATCCCCCCCGGCGCGACAACTGGACACATTACTGCCGTTCGACTGCCACCTCCAGCATCTAGTTGCCCTATGGTTTCGTCTACTCCCACGAATGCAGATATTTTTACCGTGCGACTTGTCTCCTTATCATCCTGCTGCCACCTCGTCGCCAACGCCGCCCTCAAGGGCCGATTAGGGCGAATAGTCGTTGCGTTTCCAAGCTCTGCTTTACCAAGAGGGACACGGGTTGCCGTGCTCAAAGAAGGGAAAGAAGTGCAGGCAGATTATGGCAATCACAACTTTGAGCTCTTGTCTGGGACATACGAAGTCACCATTTCTGGCAAACGCATCCCGAACGTGACGGTGAAGGCAGGACACGACACAAACGTGAAAGTCGGTGTCCTGCGAATCCAGGCGGCGAAGAATATGAGAGCGGCGGTGCTGGAGGGAGGCCGGGAAATCGCCGGGGGCTACGGCGGTGAACTCATTGGCCTACCGGCAGGCTTATTTGATGTACAGATTGCCGGACAGACGGCAAAGGTGACGATCAACGAGGGAAAGATTACGGACTTTTAGCGTGACACTATACAAACGAGCTATTGACCGGCTGAGTCACCTATCTTCTAATACCGCACCAGTTCTCCACCTCTGCAAGGAGACGACGTCATGAAGGTACCCCGCGTCTATCCCCTGATCATGGGCTCCTTACTGTCTCTGCCTGGCTGCCAGGAAGTCATGAAGCAAATGCCAGCCGGCTCAGATCGCTACCTCAACACCGGCATGTCCTTGGGCGGTGCGATTATTAATCGACCCAAGTTTACAGAAGCCGATGAAGAGCGGATGGCTCAGGAAAATGCCAAGAAATTCGACGGCAGTCATAAAATATGGGAAGACCCGCTGCTCGACGCCTATCTCACCGACATCGTCCAACGGCTGGTGGCACAGGCGCATCCACGACCGTTCACGTACAGTCTTCACGTTGTGAATGAAGGCAGCGTCAATGCCTTCACCTTTGGCGGTGGATTGCTCTACGTGAACGCCGGCCTCATCGCGCGCATGGAAAACGAGGCGCAACTGGCCATGGTCCTGGCGCACGAGATCGCCCATGTCACGGAAAGCCATGTCACGAAAGGTATTGAGGAGGCTTACGGCATCCAACTCTTGGGCGAGATTGCAAAAGCCACAGCAGTGTCGACGGGAGCCGCGGCCAAAACGCAGATTCCTCCCACCCTGCTCAATAAGACCTACGAGTACTCGATGAAGGCTTCTGTCAGCGGCCATGGGCGTGCCAACGAAAGCGAGGCAGATGTGGTGGGGCTCGACTACATGGTGAAGGCCGGCTACGATCCGCGCGAGGCGCCCGGCACGTTCGAACAGTTAATGAAAGAGTACGGCGATCAGGCGGCCATCCAAAACTTCTTCTATGGCGACCATCCCACCAACAAGGCACGCATAGAAAAGCTCACCGGGCTGGTCGAATCGAAATACAGCGGCGACCTCGAAACACGCAAACTGATCACGAACACGGCAGAGTTCAAACAGCGGACGCGAGAATTGCTGGTTGAAGTCGGCCGGCTCGACTATGAGCGCAAAAAATTCAAATCAGCGACGGCCATGTTCGAGAAAGCGTTGTCGGCAAACGACAATGACCATCTGTCTCATTACTATGTCGGCAAGATCGCATCCGAAACTGGCGGCGCAGCCGGCCTCTCGCAGGCGGTGAGCCACCTGAACACCGCCGTTGAATTGGATGACACCTTTGCCGATGCCTACCGCGAATTGGGACTCGCCTACTACAAACAAAAAAACAAACCTAAAGCCATCGAAGCATTCGAGCGCTACCTCTCGCTCAACGGAGGTGCAAAGGATGCGCCGGCCATCAAACGGTATCTGGAGGAAATAAAACGAACGTAATTCAATCCAAAAAAGGAGGAAGGTTATGCGGTTATTCAATGTTTCAATTCTGGCGATTATTGGGGCAGCGGTTCTGACAGTTGGAGCGCATATGACCGTTTCGTCCGTTCATGCCGCAAACACGAACCCTCCTGGCACGAAAGAATCAAAACCGGCCACAAGTACGATGTCCGGATCTGAACAACAAGGGAACAACGCGGGCAGAAACGCTAATACCAAGCCCACTGCCCCGCAAGCGCCGCCTAAGAAGTAGTCTCGGTAGCAGTCAGTCATCGCCAGTTGTGGGAGACCAATGGTGACCTCTGCCTCCGGCATAGATACCTACGCCTGCGCTCCGATTTACCTCGATATTCGTTTGGCTCTGAGCCTGTTGAGTGTTGTCATTTCTCTTCTCTTCACGCCGACAAATGTCATCGCCGTCGAACCGGATAAGACTCCACCCACCCTTCGCATCGTGGGACCAGCCGCCTGGACTGAAGTCTCTGGCGAGACGTTGACGGTCGAAATCGAGTACGGCGACAGGGAAAGCGGCATCGCCGCCAGGACGCTGCGCGTCTTTCTCGACGGAAAAGATTATTCCGGCCAGTTCGACCAACACAGTCGAGGCGCTAGCGGACAGATACGCCTGCCACAGTCCTTGCCGATGGGTGACAACACATTAACAGTGGAGATTGCTGATCGCGCCGGCAATGTGGCCAAGGCCGAAACACTGGTCAGATATGAGGGCTCTTCGGAAGGGCAATACAATGCTGGGCTCGCTCATGCTCAGGCCGGACGATGGAAGGAGGCCGAGGCCAGTTTCACGAAAGCGGTCAAATTCGATCCGAAGGATGCCGATGCCTATGTGCAGCTTGGCCATACCTATCAACGCCTGCAACGATATCAGGATGCAGTCTCAGCCTATCGGCAAGCCACCACACTACGGGCGGACGATTTCGAAGCCTTGCTGTCACTGGGCGACGCCTCGATGCGCGTGAATGACTACGCAGGAGCCTCCAAGGCGTATCGTCAGGCAACAGACGTCGATCCCAAGAATGCCGGAGCATTCAAATCGCTCGGCCTCGCCTACCGTGCCGAAGCCAAGTTTCCTGAGGCGAAAGAGGCCCTTCAGAAAGCTCGACAACTCAACCCCCAGGATGCCGACATCTACTCCCATCTCGGCATCCTGGAACTTCTGCAAAAGAACTACCTGCTCGCGGAACTGAGCTTCAAGCGCGCCCTGCTGGTGAACCCCAAATCCACGCCGGCCTACATAGGTCTCGGCGAGGCTTGCTATGAGCAGGGCCGCTACGAAAAAGCGGTCGAGGCGTTCGATCAGGCGTTACAAGTGAATCCGCGGTCGGCCAAGGCCCGCTTCGGGTTGGGAATGGCGTATGTAGGCCTCAAGGATCGGGCCAAGGCGCAGGAACAGCTCGGATTACTCTCTGAAGTCAACAAGGAATTGTCAGAGGAACTCCATCGGCGGTTATCGGAATGAAACCGGCCCATGCTGACGCTGATACTCTTCACACGCGGAACCAGCGGCAAAGCCACGAGCTCCTCCTTGCGCGGAACTCGGGTTGGCCATTGGTATGTCGCAGTCCATGACTCGGTCCGGTTTGGGAGGCGGCGGGTTCGTCGGCCGTTCACAGGCAACGTCATATCTAGGCAGCCAGCCCGAACGACCGCCCGGGTGCTTGACATGGTACCAGCGCTGTCCTCCTTTGTGGGTTACTTGATCGTAAACCAGGCGTATCCCATTAGGCGGTTTCCCAACAGCCTCGGAGTCTGACGATGGCTCGGAATAAATCTTTCCATCACCACTTCTGTCTTTATAATAGACGAACCCTTTACCCGGCGGATTGGGACCGCATGGCGATTGGTCTTTTTTGTCCGAGGACGCGTGTGGTTTTTGATCCTGCTGCCGATTGCTGTCCTCGTTCGGCCGGTCGTTCTCAGTGCGGCCGCATTCTGGCTCCCGGCACGTGCCGGCCCGCTCGCGGGCAGAAGAATCGACCGCAATGCCTAGCAACCACACGATGAGGCCCAAATGAATGATCGATCGCACCGCGCAGCCTCTAAACAATATCAAAGCCGAACGGCACAAATGATACGCCTTATCGCAAACTTCTGGCAACGGCAACCACCGTATTCCCTCGCCCCATCTGGGGAGAGGGGGTAATTCTATCGAGGTGACCCATGCTCCGACTGCTCGCGCTCTCATTCCTCTGTGTTGTGCTCGCCGGTTCCTCCGCCTACGGCGAAGGCGCGGGCTTTTGCCGTGATTGTGAGTGCTTTGGCATGGGCTGCGAGAAGGACAAACCCTGCGACGACAAGCTGTTGAAGGAACTGAAGGCCAAGCGCGATCAGAAGATCAAGGCCTATCGGGAAATCGTCGGCGCAGCCGAGGAAACGGGTCAACGCGCATGGGAAGCCTTGAAACACGCCGAGGAGGTCTTCGGCAAATACACGCAAAGTGTGGCAACGAAGGGCGCTACGACGGTGGGGAAGGAGCTGTTTCCGATTCCAGTTGAGGTCTATGAACGGTACAAGAAATACCAGTCTCTAAACCCGGGGAATGTTTCCTCCTCCGAGGATCTGCTGAAGTTGACGAAAAGCTACCTTGAGGAACTGGCCAAGGAAGCCGGCTACAAGGATGCAGTATCCCGAACCAAGTGGGTGAATGGCGTCCTTTCCGGTGTGCTTATGGATGCGGAGGTGCTGATCAGCCTCAAGGAAGCGGATTTTCACTCGGAGCAGGCATTCAATCAGTGGCTCCGAGGGTATGAAGCCCTGATGGAAGCCCGACATTTAGAAGATCGGATCCGGAGACTGGAGGCGGAATGTAAGAAAAAGGGCTCTGGCCCAGCGGCGAAGGAACCGGAACCTGATGAGCGAACCAGCGGAGAGCGGGAAGCGGAGGAAGCGCAAAAGATGGTGGATAGCTGGAGAAATGCGCACGGGGAGATCATCAACGCCGAAGGTGGTGTGTTGAACGAAGAGCAGGCATTCGAGGAAGCACTCGTTATTGTGCAAAGCCAGTCATCCCGCCGGCTGCCAGCTCCTCTGTTCTTCGCCCTGTTCAACAGCGCGGTGTCAACCAGCGTCGCCCAAGCGGCAAGCGACAATGCTTTTCAAGAAGAGTGGCAGCGATTTCGCATCCCCGCCCGCCGCGGCTTTGATCACCTGAGTAAAGCCGTGGAAGCATTTGGCAGGGCCAGCGCCATTGTAGATGGGATAGCTCGTGGAAAGTGATGCGGTTATACGTTAATGATACCGACGGAACGCTCTATTTCGAGGTTAGGTTAGAAACCGAAATGGGTTCAAGCCCGGACCTCGAAAAGCCAAACTGGCTTCTCGAAACCGCATCCAGAAACACATGAACGCCAAAAACTTCTGGCTGTGGTTCGGCGGAATCTGGCTCTCGGTCGGTACGGTCTTTCTGGTGGTCGGCGTATCGGTCGGCGTCTACCGGAGCATGCTGAATGACCGGCTCGACAAAGAAGGGCGGACTGTCGATGGCGTCGTCTTGACGAAAGAGATCTATACCACATCGAACAAGAAGGGATCCCGTTCCAGCCCATCCTATCGCGTGGCGTTCCGCTTCGTGCCCCGGGAAGGAGAAATGGTGCGCGGCACGGCCGACGTGACGACAGAAGAATGGGATGTCCTAGAGGAACGTGGGCCCATCCAAGTCACCTACTTACCGGAGCAGCCGCAGACGTATCGGGTGACCGGCCAGAGCCAGGACGTTCTCCTGCCCGTGATATTCGGCGTCATCGGAGGTGTCGTCGGCTCCATCGGAGGGTTCATCGTTTTCAATGCGGTCGTCACTCGGAAACGAGAAAAAGAACTCTCCCGAACCGGCGTGATGGCCGAGGCGACGATCACGGATATCGGGCCTTCCTATCTCCGGATCAACGGTGTGTCGCAAATAAAGCTGCGCTATCGCTTTCAGGATGGGCAAGGAAGGACCCGGGAGGGTTCCTGCACGATGTCGCCGGAAGAAGCAGGCAATTGGCCGCCCGGCCAAAAGGGACAGGTGCGCTACGATCCCCGCAAGCCGAAAACGAACTTATGGATCGGTAGCGCCTAATTCTGAGTTTCGTGTTTCCCGAAACGGGTCTTTTCTATGGCGAATTTATCCATTCTAAAAACGCTTCGCCGCTCATTTCTCCTATGGTTCGGCTTGATCTTCTCCTCAGTCGGTCTGATGGCAGCCTTCGGCGGCGTACAGGAATGGCGCACGCAGCAGCACTTCGAGCAGGAAGCCGTGTCGGCACGGGCTGAGGTCTTGAGCAAATCGATCGAGAAAGCGACCCGCGATGGCAATCCGCGCACGAAATATCTCGTCACCTATCACTTTGCCCCAGCCGAGAGGGAGCCAATTGAACAAACCGGTGAAGTGTCCGTGGAAGAGTGGGAACGACTAGACGAAGGCAGTTCGTTTCTTGTCAGGTATCTGCCGTCCGATCCGCACACCGCGCAAACGCACGCCGCTAGTGAGTGGTGGATCCCGCTCATCTTCGTCGCAGGCGGGCTCCTGTTCACGTCAATCGGCGTCGCTGTGGCCTGGTTCGACCTGCGGCATGTACTGCTCGTCATGCGACTATCCAGAAGCGGTCACCCGGCAGAAGGCACCGTCCGCAAGGTATGGCCGACCAGCACCAGCATCAATCGAGTGCCGCAATGGCGGCTGAGTTATGAGTACCGCGACCATGTCGGCCGCACGCAGGAAGGCGAAAGCCACCTGCTGTCGCCGGGTGAAGCTTCGGAATGGCACGACGGGGACAAAGGCGCCGTGCGATTCGACCGTGAGCGCCCGGAAGACAGCGTCTGGATCGGAAAGTCGTCCTAGATAACGTCGGCAAGCCGTGAAGTAAATGGGAAATCTAACCTGCTGCCAGAATCCGTCGTGGATCGCGGAACGGGATGTTGGACAGGCGAGCGGGTTCGATTGTTTGCTGGGTAAGTGCGGCCATTGCGGAGCGCCGTGGATGAACGTCTTCTGTACCGCAACGGGACAGACGGGGTATGAACGTGTGGCCCCCGACGACCTTGCGAAGATTCGGTCTGCTCCAGACGCCAGGGAGCTCAAGGAACTTCTGCGGCAGTGGTGTCGTAACACCCTCGATCCTGGTACAACGACGATCAACACGGAGCATCCGGCCTCCCGGCAGAATCGGGCGGTCACAGTCTTGAAGCAGGCTCTCCGCCTCATCGTCGCTCTGGCGCTCGTGTTCATCGCCGCCGTGCTCGCAGAAGTGCCGCCGATGCGGACGATCGCCGGATGGATCCAGGAGCGGGAATGGCCGCTCGTCTTGCTAACGGGTGGCGTAGGCACACTCGGCTTCACCCTCATGATGGGCGGCATCATCAAACTGCTCATGGATCAGGATGAATCGTTGAGCCATACCGAGGTGGAAGATGTGGAACGCAGTGTCCGGATGGCCGCGCAACCGGCGGCTTGGCGCGCCTCGTCCTACCGTGTATGGGGTCGCGCGAAAGGAAGGAGGGGCTCGGAACAGTTTACGTTCGGCGAATTGAAGCAGGCCTGGCGCTCGGGTGCCGTGTGGCACGAATCCGTGTGGAGGCGCCGCCTGCTTACTAGCACCGGCGCGCTGATGATGACCGTTGGGCTATTCGGCTCCTTTGTGGTGATGGGGCCGCCGTGGCTCAAGGTTCTCATGGGCAGCGTGCTACTTTACGCATTGAGCAGAATCAGCCTTGGACTATGGAAGACATGAGTTGTGTTCACTCATA
This sequence comes from uncultured Nitrospiraceae bacterium, assembly GCA_963794505.1. Classification (GTDB taxonomy): domain Bacteria; phylum Nitrospirota; class Nitrospiria; order Nitrospirales; family Nitrospiraceae; genus Nitrospira_C. The sequence goes on along the minus strand of CAWCEG010000061.1, from coordinate 98,015 downwards.
TTTAGTCTCATGCAGGTCTCGGGGCGGCGTTCGAAACCAGTTCCAAACCACAACCCAAAACTCGCAACCCGAAACTCTAGACCTCGCCCAGTTCTGCGTCCCTTATGACACGCTGCCGTGCATCCTCGCAAACAGATCCCAATCGAACTGTTTTGCCCCGACGGCATGAAGGGGGATGCTTTCAATAACCCCTCGTTCCCGGTAAGCCACCATAGTGCCCACCACATCCTCAGGGCGCTCGACCAGCCGTTGGACGGTTTCAAAGGCCAAATGCTGAGCGATAGCCTTGTCTTCCGGCGTCGGAGGAGCGCCTCTCAAGGTGTGCCCGAGAATCGTCGCCTTGGTCGCCAGCGTCATCGGATATTGATTGGACTGGGCCTGCCGCTGTGGCCATTGCGCAATCACGCCGGCGACGTAATCCACGAGCCCGTGCACTCCGCCTTCCGTATGATGGCGATGAGGCGTCCGTTCGGCCACGACGAACAAATGGCTTTTGTTCGGCACTCCCAATGTACGCTTCAAGGTCCCCAGGATAATGTCGTCGATGTACGCATCCGGGTCCGGATGCTCGTTCACCAATAATCCTTCCGCCCGCGCCTGGTACGCGCAGGCCAAGGCCAAATGTCCGGAACCGGCGCCCATGACTTCGACGAAGAAGATGCTGCCCATGGCCGCGCTCGTCGCCTTCAGTGACTCGATGGATTGGTCCGCGAGGGCGATGGCCGAGTGGAAGCCGAGCGAGACAGTGCCTTCGATATTGTTGTCGATCGTGCCGGGCATCCCGACGACTTGGACGCCGAATCCTTCATATACAGCTCGCGCGCCCCGTAGACTTCCGTCGCCGCCCAACACGACAACCGCCGCGTCGTCGAGGTACGGTTTGAGATTGCGCATCGCCGCCTGCTGCACAATTTCTTCTTTGAAATCCTCGAACCGGCTGCTCCCGATCGGGCTGCTTGCGTGACTGCTCATGCCACGGGTGTCTTCCTCGGTCACCGCTTCGATCCAGTTGTTCGCGAGTCCCAGGAAGCCGTGCCGGACGAAGTGTACTTTGAGTCCATGGCGTTGCCCCGTCACCCGCAACTCTTTGAGCGCCGCGCCGGCTCCGGCAAAATCGCCGCCAGACACGAGGGCGATAATCCGTTTGATCTGACGCGGTTTCAGCGTTACCCGGTCTTTGCGTACCCGCTCAAGCGTCACCCAGTTTTCCCGGACAGCCCGTTCGCGCTCGGACAGACCCACTGCGGTCGAGTAGCCGGACAACCGGCCGTGTTCGTAGGTGAGGAGCACGACGTTGTCCTGGCTCTCTTTGTAGTCGCTGAATTCAGTGAACGCCTCGTGAAACGGACGGGGGTCTAAATAAATCATCAACGCGCGCAACGTCGAACTATGCGTATAGAGGCAGGCGACCTGGCCGCGATAGGCTTCTCCCAAGTCATGCAGTCCGTCAATCACATCCACGTACAGATCGAAGAACGAATTGCCTCCCGGATAACAGTAGAGCGGGTCTTTGATCAGCCGCTTGGCGGTCGATACATCGACGCCGAACGCCTTGGCGAGCGCCTCTGTCTCCGCGGCTTTGGCAACCCCGGTGATCCATCCGAAATCCGAGGATTCCAGCGCATGCTCGAAAGTCGGCTCTCGGTGCACCTCAGTGTTCGGGCTCAGCGCCCGGACGACGCGTTCATAGAGCTGTCGTGTGTTGGGACTATGACTGATGAAGTGGAGGAACCGCTTGGGATCGAGGTAATTCGTCAGATGCAGAAAATCCAGTTGTTGCCCCACGACGCCCACCATTCGCGCCAAGGCGGACCCGACTGCATCGGCTCGTGGAACGCCTCGTTCCGGGTCGAGCTGATTGGCCAACCGGCGACCAACACGGTGGGTCTTGCTCTCCACGCGCGAGATGCCATGGCGCATCGTGAAGAGCAGAGTCCGATCCGCCAAATCCCGGGGCAACAGCCAGAATCGATCGTCGCCGAGATCCAGCACGATGCGTCCTTCCGCCAGCTGCGGCGTCAGCTGTGCGCGCGGGACGATCGCCACAGGGCGCCGATGAGCCGGCTTCAGGACCGATCCGATCGGCGCACGCAACAGCGACTGAAGCCCGCCTTCCGCCAGCAAACGGTTCCAGGCCGCATAGAACACCAGCTCATCGCCTGCACAGGCATCGTCGATCACCGCACGCCTGGCTGAGCGATACGCGGCAGCTCCGGAAAATCCCCGCTGCGCGTCCTGGACAAACCGGCGCAGCGAGTCCATGGCAGCCTGGACTCGCTTGGCCCGGTCTTTGGCTTGAGCCGGGAGGGCCGGCGGTTGCACTTCTGTGGCGGTCGAACGTCCGGCAAAGTCCTCTGCGTATGCTAAAAGTCCTTCAATTGTCACGAAATCGAGCCGATTTGTGGTAATCTGCATGCTCCCTCGTTAGGATACCGACGACTGTGACTCGCCGACGATGAAGAGTTTTTTAGCATCTTTTGGACCTCTATTCGGTTCTTGTCAAGGGTTGAAGCATTTCTATGCGTAAGGCCAAAATCGTTTGCACCATCGGCCCGGCGAGCGATCGCCTGGAGTCCTTAGACCGCTTGATCGAGCAGGGCATGAACGCCGCGCGTCTGAATTTCTCCCACGGGACCCATGAGTCTCACGCCGCCGCCATCAAGACCATTCGGGAGGCTGCGGATCAACGTCGGGCTCCCGTCTGCATCATTCAGGATCTTCAAGGACCCAGGATCCGTGTGGGAGACCTCCCTGAGGGAGGCATCACGCTGATCGAAGGAAAGCCGGTCCGGTTGCAGACGATGCTGGCACGATCCGGCGGGCAGCTCGGTCATCAATCGCTCGCTGCTTCCAGCATGATCGAACTGCCCGTCACCTACCAACACCTGGCGCAGGACGTGCGGCCGGGCGCAAGGATTCTCATCAATGACGGCCTCATCGAGCTGGCCGTCGAACGGATCAGCGGCGGCGCCATCGATTGCCAGGTGCTCATCGGCGGAACCGTCACCTCGCACAAGGGCATCAACTTGCCCGGCACTCGCGTCAGCGCGCCGACTCTCACCGAAAAAGACCGCGAGGACATCCGGTTTGGGGTGGCAGAGGGGGTCGACTACGTGGCGCTGTCCTTCGTCAGAGGCCCGGACGACATCCGGGCCGCGAAGAAACTCATTGCTGCCTGCGGGGGAAGCACCCCGGTTATTGCAAAAATTGAACGGCAGGAAGCGATGATGTGTCTCGACGCCATTTTGGAGGAGGCTGACGGCGTGATGATCGCGCGGGGCGATCTGGGTGTGGAAATGGGGCCGGAAGCCGTGCCGCTTCTCCAGAAACGCATTATCGCGGAAGCCAACCGCCGCCGCCGGCTCGTGATCACGGCCACGCAAATGCTGGAATCCATGACGCAGCACTTACGCCCGACGAGAGCGGAAGCCTCAGACGTCGCCAATGCGGTCTTTGACGGAACAGATGCCGTCATGCTGTCCGCTGAAACGGCGATCGGTGCGCATCCCGTGGAGACCGTCCAGGTCATGGACCGCATCATTCGAGCCGCGGAGGAAGGTTTCGAGCCCGGTGTCGTCCTGAAACGCCAGAGCGATTTCGGTGCTATGACGCTTCCAGAAGCCATCTGTACCGCCGCATCCTCCGCAGCGGCCGCCACCACTGCCAGCGCAATCATCGCGTTCAGCGAATTGGGAAACACGGCCCGCTTGATCTCCAAGCAGCGCCCAGCCGCGCCCATCATCGCCTTCACGCCCTTCGAGCCGGTTCGTCGCCAAATGGCGCTCTATTGGGGAGTGCAGCCTCATACCATGCAAGAGATCGCGCAGACGGACGAGCGGATTCATCAGGCAGAACGTCGTCTCAAAGCCGAAGGGTTGGTCAAACCCGGCGAGCGCATCGTTATCCTATCGGGAACGAGGATTGGCCAGCCCGGAGGAACGAACCTCATCAAGCTCCAGGAAGTCGAGTAGACGCCCGCCTTAGCAGAATGGAGTGCATACTCAGCCTCGTAAATCTCCACCAGGAAGAGCTGCCATGAAACCTTGAAACCCTTCATAAAGGTAACGGCTCAATTTTTTCATCCTGGACCAAGGGAAGAACCTAGTATCACCAGTTCGGCACTCTCTTTAGGTTAAGCGTGGCGCCGTACCCAACTGGCGAAGGGCACAGTTTGCAACGCTGTGATCGGCGGTTCAATTCCGCTCGGCGCCTCCACACGGCCTTCATTCCTCGCCTTCCGCTGAATAGTCTGAGTCTTACAAACCTGTCAGCACGACCCCAACGGATCAATTTCAACCGGCCATTATCTTTTGGATTCAATAGAGGATGATCGCGCTCTTCTACTTACGACGGGCAAGCGCGTTTTTGGCCGAAGTGAGGAGGGTCGCGCGAGCAGTGCCCTGATGTGGCGACGTCGTCGCCACTCCTACAGCAACGGTGGGTCCGAGGTCCAAGGCTTCGATGGTCTTGTGAAGGTTGTCCGCCATAGGCTTCGCAGCCCCAGCTCCTGTCCCAACTAATAACACCACAAACTCCGCACCCCGATACCGTGCCACGACCTGACCCGGCTGAGAAAAGCTCTCTTGGGCAGCCTGGGCGATCTTCTGTAAGCACTCGTCACCCGTGAGGTATCCATAGGTGTCGTTAAAAGCCTTAAAATCTTCGAGTGCAAAGAAGATCAGCGAGAGCGGAAGCCGTTCTCGGGCCGCGCGTACCCACTCCTGCTCGAAGAGTTCGTCGAAGCTCCACCAGTTCATAATTCCCGTTAAGACATCGATACTCGCGGAGACCTGGACGTCGGCCTTCTGGGGTACCCTCCGTGACAGGCTTGGCTGACTGGCGTCTTTTTGGGATTTGAGTACCAGGGCGACCTTGGCTAATAGCTCAGGCTTGATCACTGGCTTGCGAATGTAGTCGACAGCACCTCGCCTAAAGGCCAATTGGATGGTGCCAGGGGTTGTATCCACGGAGACCATTAAGATCGGGACCTCTTCAAATTGCCTGATGGCTTTGATCCGTTTGCAGGCATCAAGTCCATCGAACCCCGGCATTTTCACATCCAGCAATATCAAATCGATCGCTGCCAAGGGCTTGCCCTCAGTTAATTCAGTGAGGTATTTCAACGCCCCCGCCGCTGAATCGATGGTGATGACTTGATAGCGGTCGGATCTCAGGTAAGACGCGATAAGCAGCAGATCATCTTTTGAATCATCGACGAGTAAAATGGCCATACATTCCTGTCAGATTGCCAGAGTTTAGCGTATCAGAGACGGGGCAGAACCTGACATCGTGTTGTTGCCGGTTCCGCCGGTAACTGATCCGAGCCGCTCCCGCCCGTCATGCGTCATTCCGGCGCCACCCAATAGTTGGTCATCGCCGCAGCCGCCATCCAGGCATCGATGCCGTCACCCGTAGCACATCGTTCCGGCTGCCGGATCAGCTGGACGGCCGGTTTCAAATCACCATTCTAAATCAACATTGCGAAGATCCTTCTCCAGAGTGATCAGGCTGTGCTGAAGCCCCCGATTCCAACCGTTCACAAGTGCATCAGGTGAGGAATCCGCGACGTCCACTGCCTCCTGATATTCGCGTCGAAACACGATCCTGTCGTGAGCAGGACGACCCTGGATTAAGACAATCTGGATATGAAGAACGGCTTTTGGCGATCCGTTCATCCGAAGATCGGCGCATAGCGCGCTGACGGTCCCCTCAAGAAGGTAGTCGGCCTCTATAAAACTTGAAGAATCAACCACATGTTCGAACAACCGTGCATTTGTCAGCCAGTTAACGAGTTGTTGAGTCAACATAGCGCTGGGTGAGGTAAACCACTCATTGTAGAAATCCGCTTCGTAGCGCGCCTCGCTGGTGCGATAGACGATCTCTGCGCCTTCGAAGGGCGGGGAGATTCTGAACTTACGAACCTTGAGTATTGCCCCGGGACTAGATGCTGCAGCCTCTACCGGTCGTGCTGCCTCAAGAGCATAGTAGCGTTTCTCCGGAGGACCCTTATCAAGCTTAATACACCCTCCCACAACACAACTCACCGCAGCGAGGACAAGCAACACCTCGAGGTGGATGCGTGAGTATCTCATTATTTTCCTGAATTCACATGTGCCGGAGGTTCGCCAAACAGCACGTACGAAGGATATCGTTTCGCATTCTTCGTCAATTCTCGGAGATTCTCCGAGACGACCCGAAGGTTCTCAACGATCTCTTCCATGTCATGGCTCTTGTTCGAGAGGAGCACATCTATTCGCCGAACGCTCTTATCCACACGGGCAATAGTGATGGGCAACGTTTCTGCGGCCGTCCGAATGTGTTTCGATGCCGGCGAGAGGTCCGAGAGGAATTGCCTTGCTTCTCCCGCAGTTGCAGCCACATCGGACAGGATTGTCTTGACTTCAGCGCCGTTCACAAGCCTGCGCGTATCATGGAGCGTCCCTTGGAGTTCATTGAGCACCTCTCCGGCACGCGCTCTCAATTCCTCCAGGTTGGCCTGATTAACCAGTCTCGTCGTAGCAAGAACGAGCGTATCGAAATGCTCCGCTATTTGATGAACGTTGGCCTGTGAGAGATCTTTGGCGATGGTCCCAAGTGCCTGCCCTACCAACGTGATAGTGCTCGGTGCAGAGGGCACGTAAATAGCTTTTGTTTCCCACGGGACTTCGAGCGGGGGGTATTGCCGAGGATCTAGAAAATCGGCTTCCAAGTAGAGGACCCCCGTAATACCTTGTGAAGCCAATCGCACCCGCAGGCCAGCAGCGTAATCCTGCTTCCGTTTCGCCGCACGCTGTTCCTCGGTGAGTTCATCGGGGGTCTGGCGAATAGCCCCAATAACCACCACATAGTGAGCGTATCGACTCAATTGTTTTTCATCGACCTCGGACTGATAGCGATGACCCACGAAATCAATCTGCTTGACGGTTCCTATTTTGACACCTCGAAATTTAATCGGCGAGCCGACCTCCAGACCCTGCACCGACTCATCGATAAAGGTTTCCACCAAAATAGGATGCTCAAACAGTTTCCCGGCACCGAGGCCGATAATACCACCCAGTGCCAGGGCAGTGGCAGAAAGAACAAACACGCCGATTTTGAAGTAATTGGCTTTTGCGCTCATGGTCCACCCGCTCCTATTTCAGCTTCACGATTGAAGAATTGCCGGACCCAGGGGTTCTTGGAGTGCTCCCGCAACTCCTGTGGATGCCCTGTCGCGACAATTTTCTTCACACGCTTATCCAGCATGATGACACGGTCGGCGATCGCATCGATGCTGGCGAGTTCGTGGGATACGACGATAAAGGTGATCCCAAGGCTTCGAGCGAGACGCACGATCAGGTGGTCCAGCTCCGCGGAGGTAATGGGATCCAATCCAGCCGATGGCTCGTCTAAAAAAAGGATTTGCGGATCGAGCGCCATGGCGCGGGCGATAGCTGCTCGCTTTTGCATCCCTCCACTGATTTCCGAGGGCATGTGGTGAACAAATCCGCCCAGGCTGACCAAGTTCAATTTCATGACCGCAATGAGGTCCATCGCCTCCGAAGGCAAATCCGTAAACTCCTCCAAGGGAAGACGAACATTTTCCAAGAGGGTCATCGAACCGAACAAGGCGCCTAGTTGATACATGACCCCGATTTTCTTGAGGATCCGCGCGCGGGTCACGCCCTCAGCGGTCGCAATATCGTCCCCGTCGATGAGGATTCTTCCCGTTCTGGGCTTATTGAGGCCAATCATATGTTTCAGCAGCGTGCTCTTCCCTGACCCGGATCCTCCAAGAATCACAAAGACTTCCCCCTGATTCACCTCAAAGGAAACATCATCGATGATGACTGTGTTTTCATATACAGCGGTGAAATGTTCCACCCTGATGATCGGCTGTTGATCTTGAGTCATGCCCGTCCTTGTTTAGATACCGAGATAGTAATACACGACGGCGAAGATGCCGTCGGCAATCGCGATAAGCACGATCCCACTGACCACGGCCCGCGTGGTCGAGATTCCCACCGCACTCGCGCCGGTCTTGGTTTGAAGGCCCCGTAGGCAGCCTATGGCAGCCACGAGCATTCCGAAGACCACGGATTTGAACAAGCCCCCAAGGAGATCACCGAGATGGATGGCCAGGAGGATCTGATTGACATAGGTCGTTAAGGTAAACCCAAGCGAAAGCATGACCACGGCGCCGCCGATCAGCCCGAACAGGTTTGCGAACACCGCGAGCAAAGGCGTCATCGAGACCGCGGCAATGACCCGTGGCACGGCGAGAAAGCGAAGCGGATCGAGTCCCATCGTTGTGAGGGCATCGATCTCTTCTCTGACTTTCATCGTGCCTAGTTCAGCCGCAAATGCCGACGCGGACCGGCCGGCCAGCAGGATGGCGGTGATCAGCGGGCCCAGTTCCCTCAGCATGCTGAGCCCGATGAGATTGGCGACAAAGATTTCCGCCCCGAACTGCCGCATCGGAATCGCCGCTTGAAACGCCATGATGAGCCCGAGTAGAAAGCCGATCAGTGCGATAATAGGGAGGGCATTGACGCCGGCCCGTTCTGCTGTCAAAAACGCATCCTTCCACCGAATCCTGCGAGGATGCATTGCAGCGTCAAGCAGCCCAACCGAGAGTTCTCCGACAAAGGCAATGAGGACCCGAACGTCTTGCCAGACTCCGAACGCGGCATGCCCGACCTGTTCGACGAGGGAGAGTGGCTCGCGGAGAGGGCCTGGCGAAGGCTCTCTTGAAACCTGTCCATAGATATCCAAGAGGCTGCGGAACCTTTCCTGTAACCCATGAATCGACACCTCACGGCCTAGACGCGCCATGTACTGCTGAAGCTTGACGATAAAAGCGACCCCCGCGCCGTCACAGTAGCTCACGTCCGATGCATCAATTACGATCCCCATCGGCTTCATTTCCTCGAGGATGTGAAGAGCTTCGCGCCATAAATTCCCCGATGTCTTCATATCCAGGCGTCCGCTGAGTGCGAGTGTAAGGAGTGCACGATCCTTGGAGAGTCGAGCCTCAAGCGACTTGGGCTGCGGAGTACCTACGGTGAGCATTGGTTCCGATCCCTATTGGGTTAGCTGCTTGTATCTATCGGAAAGCACAGAATCACCTCTCCTTAGGTCGGTACCTCGGCGGTAATGACAACGTCCTCTTTCGGGATCACCATTTCCAGCGGATAAGCCAGTTCACGCCACCCGTCGATTCCGCTCGCAAGCGGCCGGACCCGTGTAATTCCCTTTCGCTTTAGGATCAACGCCATTCTCGCAGCGGTGGCTTCGTTCGGACATGCGCAAAACAAAATGATGTCCCGGTCGCGCGGAATCTCGTGATGGCGTTGCTCCAGTTCCTCGGCGGAGATCCGCAAAGCCCCCGGGATAGTATAGGGGTCTGCGACATGGTCCAAGGTGCCCCGCAAATCGACGACGAGCGACTCATGGCCATTGTCTATAAGTTGCTTCAGCTCGGTTGGGGTGATCCGCGCCACTCGAAGCTCCCTCAGTAGTTTTTGCCGGTGCAGATATTTATAGAGAAGATATCCTCCGAGGCTTAGAGCGATGATCGTGGCAGCGGTTTCGCCGAATCGCATCGCCTGTTCAACCACATATCCGATCTGTTCGCTGAAGACATAACCGAGAAAAAGGAACGAAAAGCTCCAGAGCAACGCCCCGGCACCGTTGAAGACGAAGAATCGTCCTATCGATATTTTGAAGAGTCCGGCCAAGGCGGGAGCCAAAGTGCTCAATCCGGGGATGAACTTGGCCAGAATGAGAGCTCGGATGCCATGCGTGATAAATAGGTTTTCCGTTCGTCTGACACAGGCGTCGGGCTCGAAAGAAATCCGGCACAACAGGGTAAGCGCTTGCCGCCCACGATAACGACCCAGTCCAAACCAAACCATATCGCCCAACAGGCATGCGGCTACAGAGAACCCGATAAGAACGGAGAGGTGCGCATGTCCGTCTGCTGCGACGGCTCCGGCGGCAAGCAGGACCGGAACGGCAGGAATCGGAAGGCCAATCTGCTCTGCTAATACGGTCAGAAACAGTACTATCTCGATATGATGAAGTAAAAATTCTACAACCTGTTGCATGGCCATTCCCCGCCTTTGCCGCCATCCAAGCCGTGGCTTTACGCTAGGCCATCGGCGCAATGCACCTGACGGCTATTTTCGCCAAAGGTCATCGGACCGAGTGCCGCCTCCGAAACTGGGTCCGCTGTCTCCCGCTAGTGGGGTAGCGCCTGACAGTCTGCTTTCTATTCGCACTGTCGCTCGTTTGGCGGATGGGCTATGCGAGACTTTTTCCGACCAGGTCAGAAATAGTGCTGTTGGGTATATCGAGAGCCGTGCGATAAGGAGGAAGAGCGAGATAAAAAAGACAGTCAAGAATGCGGATGCATCCATGGGTCGGGTTCGACATCATAAACTGCTGCGGATGGAGTATAGGTACAAGGGCGATTGAAGAACACTGTCAGAATTGACAGTGCCCTATTACGTACTCATGGCTGACTAGGATCAATGCTGGGATGGCCACCAGGAAACTGCTGCAATTTACCCCGGTTGCCAATTGGTTTCTCTCAAAGAGACATTTCATCCCTAACATGTGGACAGGTTATCCCATTAACCAACTTAGTCTAGGAAAGGTCGTGTATTTTTCTCGGTTTTTGCGAATCCAATGAGGGCATGAGCCTTGCCTTGTGAGTTGGCGAGCCAGCAAGGGAAAGGAACGGATCGAGGGAGGCAACACGATGGCCTTTTCACCGACCGACCCAATATTCGCGCATTCGCTCGGATTGCAGTTACGAGCCACCCGCCGGAAACATTCTCGTCCCCGATGGCGCAGCGACTGGATGCCGCTCTGGGTTGTGCTCCTGCTTATCAGCCTTTTTGTCGCTTTTTCGGTGGTGCTGTTGCCGCCTATTGATTCGCTCGAACTGCCTCAGCAAGCGACCGAAACCGGACAAACCGGTCGCCTACCTCTGGTCGGGGCGCTCGCGGAGCCATTCCCCAAGACACCTTAATGAGAAAGGAAGCAAGGCTATCATGAGATGCGGACGCTGCGGGGCAAACATGCTCAAAACGGAATTATATCTCTCGGATACACTCGTGAAGCTCAAAACCGTTGCAGCCTGGCGTTGCGATAAATGCGGGCGAGTCGAATACTATAGCGATCAATCCTCTCGGGTAGATGCACGGCCGTAACGCGGGACAAAAGGTGGGGGATCTTCATGACGTGCGGCGACGATCCCCCACAAGGGCCGAGCCTACCGAATGCTGCTCAATTCGATCCCAGCGATGAGTTCGAGCCACACGCGTCACTTCAGTCCTGCGGCTAGTTCAACACCAAACCTGTTTGCCACACGTTTTGATCTTCTTCCAAAACGGACGGTATGCCTTCCTAGCGTCACGCCGGCGTTGGCTGTCGCTCCACCATTTGGACGCGACTTGAGGAAACGCAGGTGCCGGCCGTCCACCTATCCCCATACGCTTTTCACTACGCCCTGTACTGCTCCTCGTCTTCTGCAATTCTGGCGATTACCCATCCAAGGCGAATCAATTCCGCCTTCTGCAATACTAAAAAATGCAGACCAAATGTGTCGCCTTTCACCCACTGCACCACTGCTCTCTCAACGAAAATCGGCCGATCCAAATCCGGGGCATGGATTCGTAATTCCATCACCAGCGTTGGATACACCATGATCGGCACTCGAACCTGGCACCCTGATAGAGACAAGTCCAGGATCACCCCCACTTGATCGTTTATGCCGCTCTTGTCAGAGACTAACGTACGAAACTCAACCCGGAAACGATGGGTCGATCGCCGATCTTCTGCCCGAGGCAGCATGTGCGGTTCTTTGTGCCTCATCACGTTCAGCAAGGCAGGATTCTTCATGGTAATCCTCCAATTTCTTCTTGCTAGGGAGCCCGAACGCCTCTTAAACATACCCTTCAGACGCCTAGCCGGCGACCCCACAATGAGGTACTCCCAAGGGGTCTAGACAACACTTTTCTCCCCCTTACAGGGGGTGCGTTCTCTCCCAGCATTTGGGGAAAGGGTCATCCCGATCGATACCAATCGTGTGCTTCAGCACATGACCCAGAACAGCCAGCCTCGTCAGTGCTTTCAAGTGAGCAGTTTTGCTCAGTTGCCATCCTTGAAAGGCGTAGAATTATTTATAAGTGTCAGCAACTTATCGCCGATTTTCACGGTGTTGTGAATGTGGTGACCTTATAGCAGATTGCAACAAGGAGGTACTTCTATGAACCCGATCCGATATCTAAGTATTGCGGTCGTTCTCGTGTTGGGCTGCCAGGGCCTGCCCACGGTGACGAGGACTGGTGACGTAAAAGACGTGATTATCGGCGATAACCTGGCGTCAGGGGACATTACTGTCAATACAGGTGATGAAGTTCGGTGGGTCAACAAAAGGGGCGCACCTGTGCGAGTCATCTTAATCGATCCTGTGTCGGACCAGCAGGTGTCATGCAAGAGTAATTTCGGTGGGTGGATGACATCCAGCGATACCGCCCAACTGGCCACGAACGAAAGTGCCAGCATCTGTTTCAGAGATGCCGGTACGTTCCGGTATGTCGTCAGGATGGCATCAGCCAGGACGGCTGGTGAGCTCAACGTTTCTGGAGTCATCAAGGTTGGAGGGCAGGGCGGCCAGGCCGTGGGTCAGACAAATGATCAAAACCGCGGGCGAAGCAGTGGACAAACCAGTGCTCGAGCAAGTGATGCAACCGATGATAAACCGACTGACCCAAGTGAGCCAACAAGCTCAAGGTCGACCACTACCACGACTACGACGACAACGATGCCTCCAGCTAAGTGAATGCGACATCGAAAATTATTGAGGAAAGTGGCTAGGGCACTGGCAGAAGGATAGGTCCGGTCTGTCTGTCGTTGTGCGAGGGAAAGAGCAGAGAAGCAGCCGGACCGCCACGTATGGGCCTAAGCGCCCCTTCCCTCGTTCAACCAAAGTTCAGCTCGCTTCATAGGCCCAGGGCAGACGGTTCCTAGGTCCTTGATGCGATAAAAGAGCTACGCTAAACTCTCCGAAAAGACATCATGCGGACAGTTATCCGCGCACCGACGGGGCATTATGCACGCCGTCCGTTGGAGTACCGTCGTAAGGTTTTTGATCCCTGGTGGACTGCTCGTGGTGTGGACTGTCACGGGGAGTGGCCTACTCACCACCACGGCTCAGGCGGAGTGGTATGTCGGGGGGTATGGAGGCATTTCCATTCCTGGCTCGCTGTCGAATGTCACCGTCTCCGATGCGACTCTGGGAGGCGGCGTTACTAACGCCCGCATCAATGATCTCGAACTCAAGGCTGGTCTCCTTGGGGGTGTAAAGGGGGGCTATTTTTTTGAGTCGCGTCCTTGGCTGGGAATAGAAACAGATCTGTACACCCAGAAACCCGACGTGAAGCAACAGACGATTGTGGGAGGGACGAGCTCAGGCAGTGTGTTTGCCGCTAACATGCCGACCACCTCACTTCGGCTTACTATTTGGACTGTGAACCTGATCATCCGCTCGCCATCCATGAGTGATGTCTTTCAACCCTATGGCGGCATCGGGTACGGATTGTTCGTGGCTACCGGCTCACAGGGTGGACAGTCGAACACCCAAGTGAATCCTGGATTTCAGTTCGTTGCAGGTGCCCGGTATGTGTTGACACAGGAATGGGCGTTGTTTGGCGAATTCAAGTACAACAACACGAGCATCAGGTTTAGCGGGATCAAAGGAAATTACGACTCTCAAAACTTTGTCGTGGGGCTGATGTGGCACTTTGGGAGGTAGTCTACCGTCAGGCGTGTGTCGGCTGGCTACTCGCGACCCGGATTACTGAGGTTGGATCGGGCGTCCGGTCTCCGGACCGACGTACTTGTAGCCCTTATGCTCCATGCACGCTTTCAAAAGGGGGACGTGGATCCAGTAGCCCAGATTGTCGGTGATGATTTCCTCTCTTTTCTCGGATTCTGCATACTTCACGGTGGACCAAATCTTACAGGCATTGTAATCCGTGAGCATTTGCGAATAGGGCACCTCCTTGGCTTCCCAATACGTTGCGGAACTAGGGACAGGTTCTACGGAAATGCATCCTGGCATCCCCAAGACGACGCACCACCACACCACCGCACCCTTCCGGACAAAGGCAGGTTTCGTTGTCATGATGCCTCCTCCAACTCTTTCACCGCAGTTGTCACCACGAATTCGTCATACTGCCGAAACCCAGCCGGGAGACGAGTAATCCTGTAAGTCCGAGGGTGCGGGCAGAGTCCTGCTGCTCTTTGGTGCCAGTGCTCCGTGACATGGCGGTAACAAGCGATGTCCGTGTTGGGTTGCTCGATCTCGACCACAGAACCGCCTACTCGGACAGGAGACGAACCTGTGATTTTGTCCTCTGTATACCGCTGTCCTAATTAAGTCAATGATGAGCAAAGTGTTTGGTTGGCGAGACCGACCAAGCTGCAGTGTGTGTCAGACACCATCTCCAGCCCGCTCGCTCGAGAATGGCGCGAAAAAGTAGCTCTTGTTACTGAGGAGCAGCGCGTACATCAACGACAGCGCGACGGCAGGTGCGATCCTCTCAAACACTTGACGAGAAGATGGCTCTGCTTCATCTTTTCCGTGAGGCCCGCGTAGGAATCATCGCGGCATCTGGTTGATTGCGTCTTGCAGTTACTGACCATGCTGGCGCCATCGATGACGACGTCGTACGTCCACGAATTCTTGCAAGAAAGTGAATGCTCGATCATGGGCTGTCCTGCTTTTTGGTGCCAACCTTTCACCTTTCACAGTGAAGTCGCAGGAACACGACTTCTCCAATTGTGACCATGGCCTGAGGAACCGACCCTTTTGCCAGGATGGTGGAGGCGATTGGCACGAACCACGGAGTCCTCGATGCACCCACAATTAACGCATCGTGTTGCCAGGCATATGCGCCCTATCTCATCTCTCAGCTCGCCCAGATGTTCGCAGATCAGCAGTCCGCTGCAGCGTTGACAAAGCATAGATCCTCCTTCTTCTTCACACGTCCGCCCACCGCCCGCAGGCCTCTCATGCAGAGAGAATTGTGGTAGTACGCGGGCCGATCGGCAAAGTAAGGGTCGCCGTGGTTCCCTGATTCGGCGCCGAGGCGAAATCAAAGCGACCGTTTAAGGCTTTCATTCGTTCCCGGATCGTGAGGAGACCGATCTTCGAAGAGAGGACGCTCCCCGTGCCAGCAGGCGTTGGCCCTGCCGATGCCGCAAGATCGAACCCGCTTTCGTCACGCACCACGATCTGAAGGAAACCCTTGTCGCACGTCAGGCGGACGGTCGCCTGTTTTACGGCCGCATGCTTCGCCGTGTTGATCAGCAGTTCCCGCACCGAGCGAAAGAGCAGGCTGGTACAACTGAGAGGAAGGCGGCACTCATCCATTGGATCAATTTCAACTCTTACCTCTAGCTCGTGACGCTTCATCTGTGCTGCTAGCGCTCGAATCCCCGCGACCAGTCCTTGTTCGTGCAGGATAGGTGGACTCAACTCGGCCATCAAAGTCTGGCAATACTGTAAGGCTTGGCTCAACACCTCGTCGACCTCTTGGACCATCTCATCGCGAGCTGAAGGCATAGAGAGTCGCTGCAGGTGTCCGATTTTCATCCGGCCGAGCACGAGCAACTGCGCCAGATAGTCGTGCAACTCTGCCGCCAGGCGTGTGCGTTCACGCTGCTCCGCGGCATCGAGCGCGGTCGTCAGGGACCGGACATCCACCAGGGAACGGCCTAACTCCTGAGTGCGCTCGGCGAGTTTCCGTTCTAGAAGTCCGTTCCACTGTAGCAGCGTGGTATCTGCCGCTTTTTTCGCGCTGACCCTGGTGCCCTGAGAGTCGCGTAACGCTTCTTTCGCCGAAAGGCCATCTGCCGTCTTGTTTCCATTATTTTGTAGGTGGTTCATGTGGGCTCCTGTGTTTTCCCCATTATCGAGTAAGCATCGGTGAGAACCCTCGTGATCATGCGGGCATGGTAGAGCGGCGGGCGAAGCCAAGCTGTATAAAACTGACCATTCCCCTAGTTTGGTGAAATTAATGTTCAGCGGGTATCGTTTCTCCTTTCCAAGACTTTGGCTTATTCAGT
Source organism: uncultured Nitrospiraceae bacterium (assembly GCA_963794505.1). Classification (GTDB taxonomy): domain Bacteria; phylum Nitrospirota; class Nitrospiria; order Nitrospirales; family Nitrospiraceae; genus Nitrospira_C. Next base: position 81,893 of record CAWCEG010000061.1, on the reverse strand, counting down.
CTCTTCGGTTGGATGGATTTCGAAACTAAAACAAGCAGTTATAATTGATAGTATAAAAAGGCGTGACCCATCTTCTTGTCCCGCAACCTTGCGGAGGTCCTTGTGCACCCCTTGATGGCCCGTCGGCGGCCTTGCTTTGTGAACCCTCGCGGGCGATAATGCGCATGCGTCGTTCACTAGGTTCTGATCAAAGCGGGTCACCTATGACACGCGTGACACGCGCGCAAACGCCGCCATTTAATCCTCACACGTTCCTCCGCGTAGTGGGCAACGGCAAGACCATTCTGCCGTCGCCAAACAAACACACGATCTTTTCCCAAGGGGATGCGGCGGATGCCGTGTTCTATATCCAGGCGGGCAAGGTCAAGCTAACTGTGGTCTCGCAGCAGGGCAAAGAAGCCGTCGTTGCGATTCTGGAAGAGGGGGCCTTTTTGGGGGAATCCTGCCTCGCCGGACACACGGTTCGCACGGCGACCGCGACCACCGTGGAAGACTCCACTCTCGTGCGCATCGACAAAGCTACCATGCTCCATGTCCTGAAGGAGAGGCCCGAGTTTGCCGAGCTGTTTATGGCCTATCTGCTGGCGCACACGATTCGTATCGAAGAAGATTTGGTCGATCATCTCTTTAACTCTAGCGAGAAGCGGCTCGCGCGAGTGCTGCTGTTGTTGGCCCACTTCGGCAAAGATGATAAGCCCGAGCCGGTGATCGCGAAGATCAGTCAGGAGACGCTTGCCGAGATGATCGGGACGACACGCTCCCGCGTCAGTTTCTTCATGAATAAGTTCCGCAAACTGGGCTTCATTGAGTACAACGGCGAGATGCACGTGCACAGTTCTCTCCTCAACGTCGTTCTCCACGACTAGTACCCATCGAGCGTGCAAAGTGGTTAAAGAGCCCACCCCTACTGCAAACCACTCCAAAGATTTGGAAAGCCACCGATGGCAAGGCTTCCAATCGCGGCCGGCGCGGGAATCTAGGCCCAGCTTGCTGCCATATCCTGGCTGCCGCTTGACACACCATAACTAAAGAGCCCAGACTACCTCACACATCCACAACCTGCCGACGGCCTCTTGGAAGGCCCGACCGCCGACACCTTGTGAGAAAGGGCGGTCGGCCTATGACGAACACCTCACTTCCATCCATCCGCAAAGAGCTTCAAGAATGTTTCCGTCACTGCGAGCGACTGTTAGCAAGCGCTTTCATATCCGACAATCCACCGTTTTCCCAAGAAGAATTAGCGATGATGAAGTACTACGCGGATGAAATCGCCAAGATTTCAGTTTCGCAGGACAAGATTTCGGTTTCACAGGGCGATGGTAAGCCGGGAGTGACAGAGGGCAGGCACGAAACCGGCTCCCCACGGTTGTCATTACAGGGACGCTGGGAACATCATGAGTGGGGATGGTGGACTGTCGGAAATCGATAATTCTGACACCTCCCTCTCAAACCCATAACGGAGCGGTTGTGATAGGCTCGATCCTCCCACACTCCAAAAATTGCAAACTCAACTATGCTCAATTCCAGCTATGACCTTTTTCGAGGAGCACGGGCCTTTAGGTGGGTCTGGCCGTAGACTTATTGTGCGTTGCAGCTTGGTTCAGCAGTTTCTGACCGCTTTCGAAGGGCCCCCAGGATTTTGCTCCGCTGATTAGCGCACTCCTGAATGCCCATGGATATGTCGTCTATGTCTTTCTTTATGCTTTCGAGAGTTGAGCGGGGTACCAGGCCTTCTTGTGCACGGGCATCATACGCCTTCTGGCGCTCAGTAAAGTACTCTTCGTCTAGGTTTGCAAGCTTCGTATACAGACAATAGGTCTGTACGAGATCCTTTGAAGAAGTGTCTTCGAGTTCGGCATGCTCCATCGGACGACACGATCCAGCAATTACTGAACTCGTTTGGAAAAACAACATAGCAACAGCAAGCAGCAGTCTCATTTGCAATCTCCCGATGCACGCAGTCCTCACTGACTGGCGTGACTTGCAGGGCTGCCGTGCAGCCCACAATACTTCACAAGCGGAAGCGGGAATAGGAGCGAGTCCGGCAATGCTTGCACTGCCATGGATACCATCCCAAGGAGCTCAGCATTTGATCCAGCAATCGGCGTCGAGCCACACGTTGCCACACGCAGCGACATGTGGTCCTGGGCAGTGCGGGGATAAGAGTTTTCGCTCTTCCGGCTGGCGAATTTAAATTTTCTTCCAGTTGCATATCTGTCTCAATAAAGGGATATCGTACCATCCTCCTTCTCTTTCTTTCATGCCCGCCGTGATTCCAGCGCCGATGCCCCTCATAAGGTTGTCCGGTTTACCGCGGCGAAGCCTTCGCTTAAAGCAGCAGAAAAAGGTGTTTTTTTATAGTTGAGCAATATTGGGCAGCAGGCACCCTACGGGACAGCCTAGGATTGGGAAATCAGCAGCAGGACGGCAATTCGTGATGGTAACCCTCATCACCATGGCTCAAGGTGCGTCAGGGTGTTTTGGCACCCGATTGGGAGAACCTAACGTGAGATGCAGCCGGTTGCCGTGCGCTGCTGGCGCTCAAAATTGAGGAATTGCGCAACATTAGACGAGTTGACTTGTAGCGGGCTGGTCAAAATTGCTCACTTTTTCCCGACGCGCTGGCTTCACGAGAAGGATACGTACAGTCGCACTGGTGCGTTCCACGTCATTATAGGAAGACCCATAGCATTGAAGATGGTTCAACGAGCTTTGGTGATACGAGAAGTGCTCTCATGATTGAACTGATCGGACTCGCTACGCTTTGTATGGCGCAAGTAGTCATTTGTTGCATAGAGTTGTTGCGCCAGCTCAAATTAATGTGAGCGGAGCTGGAGACCGCTTCAGGTGCACTGATCTTGATCCGCTTTCGCGAAAGGAGTCGGTCATGCTTAAACTTTTGTCCTTGGCAGCGTGTATTATTGGATTCATCTTAGTAGGCCCCAAGGCCCTTGCCGAGTTTCGCCGAGCCCGCCCTAGAAATGACGCCCCACCCCACCCTGTCGCCAAACCCGACGACTCCGAAGGGCAGCAAAAAACCAAACGGCAGGCCGCGTAGACCAGCCGAAGAATGCCCCGTCACCCTCTGAGCGGTTTCGTCCCTGGAAACCCAGCACGAAGCCGGCGCGATGGGGGCATTACTCCATTATCTGAACCGGTAAAGAGGAGCGTGTCGACACAATCGTCCGGCGTGAGGTACTATCACCTAAGGAGGAGTTACTTCTGTCTCATCGGAAACATCTGTGGCAAATTATTCTTGTTGGGTGGATCCTCCTCATCATAGTCCTCTGCAGCTTTCCATGGTTGGTAGAACCTCCACAATGGCGTCGTGTTAGATTGGTTCCACTTCTAGATGTGGTCCGATCACCGCATCGGCTACTTCGCGATACCATTGCCAACTTTTTCCTCTACATTCCTTTAGGATTTTCTTATACGAAAGTGCGATCGTCTCCCGGCCTTACGAGAATTTTCGAGGCAGCGCTTATGGGGCTGTTTCTGTCCGTAAGTTCCGAGCTTTATCAAGTCTTTTCCCCCGTTCGGATTCCTTCGATGACCGATGTATTGATGAACACAACTGGTGCACTAGCAGGAGCTTACATCGCGGCGAGGAACTCCCTCGACCAATCGTGACGGATGACTCCTACGGACGCGGCGCTCGGAGTCGCTCTATTTGATCCATTGCAATTGTCTAAGAATCTCTGGGATTCCCCTAGGGCCGACGATCTCACGATGGCCAGCATTACCTGGCGAAAGTCGGCTTCCAATCTATATCCGCATCAGACGCTTCCTCGCCATGCCATGAGAGACCTCTGCGCCTGATGGGCTCTATGAACCGTGGATTTCACCCGTCGACTCTTCCGTCCATTCGGCGTACATCATCGCACTCTAACAAGAGGTGCAATAATGAACATGCGCATGCTTCTAATCCTAACGGTCTTCTCCTTCAGCGCGACTGTCACGGCTAGCGATGCGGCGACCATCTTCGGTGGGAGCAAGATCATAGCCATCGATCAGGGTCAGCAGACAATCACGTTTAAGACAAGAGAAGGACAGACCTGGACATTGCCGGTGACGGATCCCAACCTTTTAAAACACCAACCCAGCGTCAAGGACGAGCAAGTCGCCATCGAAATTGATCTGAACGACCGGATTACCAATGTCGTGAAGCTTTCAGAGGAAGCGCGCACTGCTCCTCGTACCGAAACCGAGGATCGGTGACACCGGAGCCTTCTCAGAGAGAACCGGTCGGTTGGAGTGGGCTGTCTATCGTGGCGTACCGGGCGTATGGGCTTCGTATCGACTTAACTGGGCGCGCAACTGCTGTGAAATTGAGGCAAAAACGTTGCTAAGCGGGCTTCCTTCCATTGCCCCTACAATGTATCGGCCGAGTTCTTTGCCTGATCCTATGGTTACAGACCCTGGATTGTATTTCCTCGAATAGGTAATTGCTGATCCGCCTAAGCGAGACAGCAGTTCTAGTAAGCCTAGTGCATCTTGTCGTTCCATCTCAGAGATTTCGAGACCAACTTGTCCGTTGTCACACCATCTCACCCTAGCGGTCTGAACATCTAAGTGGGTTTTGTCGGGGAGCACGAGGCGGGCATACATTTCAACGCCCGGTGCAATTTCTCGGTTTGTGATAATGCATAATCCGCCAGCGGACACATCGAGTGTCACGCCTTCGCCAGCATATTCGGGATACGCGAACTGAACCTTATAGTGAGCGGACCATCGCTCTGCCAAACGAGAATTGAGCGCATCGCGTGAATATGGTGCATTCATCGATACCCCCTCCGGTTTAGTAGACCCCTTGATGAGCATGGGTCTTACGAATCCCGAGCGATCCAGATTTAGTGTACGAATCATTCCCTTGCTGCTCAACCCCTCGAAATGGTGATTCCACGTGGAGAACACAACGGCCAATCCAGAACGAAGGTTGAGGAAGCCCAGCAACCCAAGGGTTTGCGCCCAAGTATTTGGGACAAAAGTGCACACCTCGGATGGGTCACCCGAAACTGGACTCGCGAGGGCGATTTTCTTATCGGTAAGTCCTCCGTGACCTGCGGTTTGTTAGTTTGCTGCCACTTCGGATTTGCTCGAACGTGGAACGGCGCACAAGCCGCATTTCAGAAGACTAACCTTCTTCTAACTAGTTATTTTCCTTACCTCGTTTGGGGAATAGCGTCGGCTTTCCCAAACTGTCTACATTTACCACATGTTGACGTGGACACAGCGCGCGCCAAGCATACCTGGATGGTACTGGATGCTGCGCCCGAGTATAGAAAGTAATCTCCCGACGATTGTGGAAATCGTGTTTGATCGGCAGACTCACCGTTGGTTGGCGCTAATTCCTGCTTCCCACTATCCAAAGACTTCAGGCACGGAGGTAGATCTTCAAAGTGTAGACGCCATGTGGGCTGGACCACTTGAGGTTCCTTCTGTTCTCGCTATGGCCTCATAGGAGATCTCATTTTCTACCCCGCCGTTCGTTTAATCCTCATTTTCACCCGATATCATTCTGCCCCTAAAGGCATCAAATGCCAGCGCGAGTGTTTTTACCCGACTCGGGGATTCACTAGGTCCCCGAGAACGGCTTTCCTACTACATTGCCATTAGGCCATATGCTTGAGACTACAACATTGGGACATCTGGCATCGGCGTGCTCGTCTGTGCCGAGCGGCGTAGATTCTTCGCCGATCACCGAAGTAACCTTGATTGTACTATGTGCGTGGTGCGAACAAGAGGGAAAGAGATCCATCCTTCGTCCGGCAAGCTCACTAGACCGGACGTCTCCGGTCTGGGAAATCCAATCCCACGGCATTTGCAGGGCACATCACGATCTCGTTCTCGCAAGATTCACTGCAGAATCCTAGTATCACCTCCTGCATAGCTGAGTGAGGAGCAGTCTGTATAAGAACTGCATCTACATTGCGCGCGTGAGCGACATGAGGAACCGCAAAGCATCGACTTGACCGTTTAATTGCCTGCGAGAGCACTTCCTAAATTCGACTCATTCGTTGCCTTTCGCGACCTTTCTCTGGAAGGGAAGCTTGATTGAAATAGCACCCCCTAAATCTCCATCCTTAAAACCTTCCTTTTCATATCCGGAGATATCCACCTCACCCTTCGGGCTTCCATGACAAGACAGGCACTGCTTGTTGTAAAAGAGCGGGAGGATAACGTGAACACCCTGCTTATCCGGATGCTCAATCATGTGGTCCCCCACTCTGGGATGGTTTTTCCGTATTGCGTAAAGGACTTGCTCCTCCTGTTCGTCAGGTTTGTTGTTTGGGTTTCGCGGCGCGATACCTGGGGGCCCAATTTGTCGCAGTCTTAAGCCAGTGTCTTTAGAGAAGAGCTCGGCAACCTGGGTCCCGAAACTGGCGGGGATAAAGCCTTTAAATCCGATGCCCCTTTTATTGATGAGGGGCTGTGCCTCATGTACAGCTTTTTGCATGAAGAAGGCCAGCCTGAGGAGTAACGGTTTGGCAGTTTCCGGCATTGGAGCAACAGCAAGATTGTGCAGATCATGTCGTGTTCGCGTCTGAAACTCTTTTCGCAGTTGACCTTCAAAGACACTTGAGGAGAATCCTTTATCCTCTATTCTCGGATTATTGATCGTGGCTTGTGTTCTTCCCACTACGACTCTTCCACTATCCAACAGCACGGCTAACAGTCTGGCCGTTTCACTCAGTTCCATCCTATCGGCGATTGAAACATCGGCCGCTTGGGACCTTGCATCAGGCTCCGTCACTGCGGACTGTGCTTGCTCCTGCGTCATTGTCCCATCTGCCGGAGCCTCCGCCACCGTTAGTGGTCTCGGAGTACCATCGGTTTGGTGCCATGATAAGGTCGAGTAGAGGATAATTGGCAAAGCCACGCTGACCATGACCACGGCATGGCGGGGCTGAATCCTCCATATGAATGGAGAACGACGACCTTTCAGATCCGCAATGACCTCTTTCGCTATCTGTCGGGAGACCACTGACTCTTGATAACCAAATCCCGTAGTCAGCGCATTTTCACATAACGTGTTCAATTTCCTTGGAATACCCTTCGCCGCTTTGACGAGTAAATCGAGTGCTCGCTTTGCAAAGACCGACGCTGGGAGCCGACTGGCGATTTTCAGACGATGGTGGACATAGGCCAAACTCTCAAGTTTCGTCATAGGTGGAATGCAGGCTCGAAGGGCAACGCCCACTTGGCGCAGGTCTTGGCGGTCGAGCAATGCGTCCAACTCAGGCCGGCCTACAAGGATAAGCTGAATCAGTTTCTGTCGAGCAGCTTCAAACTTGGAAAGGATGTGGAACCCTTCCAACGTCTCCACGGGGATATTTTGGGCATCATCAATGACTAGTACGACGGTACGGTTCTTGCGGAACTCGGAAAGCAACAAGTTGTGCAGTTGGTCTATCTTTTCCGTTGATGGATCAGATGCAGGTTCGGTTCCGAATTCCTTTAAGATGAGGTCGATAATATGGTGAAAAGTGACCCTGGGATTGGTGATATAAATGGTTTTACGTTCGTCGGTAACAAACTTCTTGTGGTAGGCAAGCAGCATGGTTTTACCCACTCCTGCTTCACCTGTAATCGTAATTAAGCCCTTTGCGCCATCGTATGCAGTGCTCAGTAGCCGCTAATATTTCCTCGAGTGGATGTCTGAGAACGAAAAATTCAGGATCAACGTTTGCCTGAAATGGATCTTTAGTAAAGCCATAAAACTCAGCGTACATGATCACCTCCACCACATCTTGTTGATGGGCAATCAAGCCATGATAAGGCTACGTTTATGATCTGTGGATTTAAGGCGTGCCGCTTGGCCTGCCTCTGCGGAGTGAAATTTGAGGACGACATAATGTGGTGACAATTGTAAAGACGCTGTGGCCAGTACTCAGGGTTCTCTTCGTGATGGTGAAGCAGTGAAACGGTGGTGGCCGAGCGGGTTTTCATGAGCGGCCCCAACTGAACAGAGGGGATAATGGTAGTGCTTTTTAGGGAACCCTGCAAGGCGGCAGAAATTGGCTCTAGCGGCCCGCTCTACGTAATTGCCCTGATTATCTTCGGTAGGCTGGCCCGTCCCGCTAGCAGGTATGGGGAAGGGGAAAAAGATCTTTGGAGTCACTTACAGATTGGCTTTCCGCAAGGCGCTTCGCGTTCAGAAAGTGAGGTACCAGTTCTGAATCTCATGGCGTCGTTGGGTACCATGAACGTCACCTTACCTTGACTTAAGTCGCCTACTCGTACTAAGAGCAGGGAAACTCATATCATCGATGAGGAGGTTACTGATGACGCTTCCAAGGTCTGGTTGGCTGGCAATAGGCCTAATCTCTATAGCGCTGATCGGTTGCAGGGCTGGTGGACAAGTCTATGAGGTCAAGGATGCACCGATTCAAACGGCGTCGGGCAAGCCCCTCAGTCTAGCGCAGATCGAAAAGGCTATGATTGATGCGGGCATCAAACAAACATGGATTATGACGCCGGTGAAGCCAGGAGAGATATTGGGAGAATACAACGTGCAGAGCCATCAGATCCATGTCACCATTCCTTACACGACGAAGAACTACAGCATTCTGTATAAAGACAGCAGTAATCTCCGATACGATCCTGAGAAACGTACCATCCATGTTAACTATCAAAAGTGGATTGAACGTCTGGATAATGAAATCAAGGCCAGATTGAGCACTGCAGGCGGTTAGGTCATATTCTGACTCCGGGCGTACAGGAGTATTGAGGGGCTATTAGTGCCAGCTTGCTGCCAACACGGTCTGCACCTCCTGCGGCCGCTGATCGATGGCTTGGTCCCACGTGAGTCCGGTTTGCTGGCTAAAGGAGGCCATCGCTTGGATCAACTGATCGACCTGGGTATTGAGGAGGTGCTGCCCGTTGCCGGCTTGGAGATCTTCAACCTGATTGGCGGTCGGATTGGTATACCAGTTCTGAATCGTCACGGCATCGGTCGTGCCGTGAATCGTCAGGCGCAAATCATTGGCCTGGCGCGCGATCACCAGATCCAGTGGGTTGATCGTCGTCCCGAAGAGAAGCTTGTCTTGATTGCCCTGGAAAGGATCAGAATCGTTAATCGTATCCTGACCATCGCCGCGGGAGAAATTGTAGAGATCGTTCGCCGAGCCGCCTGACATCGTGTCGTTGCCAGTTCCGCCGGTAAACTGATCAGCTCCGCTGCCACCCGTCATTGTGTCATTGCCGGCGCCGCCCATCAGTTGGTCGTCGCCGGAGCCGCCATCCAGGCTATCGATGCCATCACCCCCGCGCAGCACATCGTTCCCGCTGCCGCCAGTCATCGTGTCGTTGCCGGCGCCGCCATCGGCGGTGTCATCGCCGGAGCCGCTAGCCAAGCGTATTGTTCCCACTGTTCCCAATGAGAACGTTGTTGGCGGAACTGCCGGTGCCGTTGAGATTGGCTGTGCCTGTCAACGTCAGGTTTTCAACATTGGAGCCCAGCGTAAAGGTGATACTGCTTTCAACCGTGTCAAAACCTTGGTTGGCCGTCTCCGTCACGACGTCGCCGACCTGATTCACCACATAGATGTCATCGCCTGCACCACCGACCATCGTATCGTTGCCCACTCCACCGTCGAGGCGGTCGTTGCCTGCACCGCCCGTTAAGACATTATTGGCGCTGTTGCCGATCAGCATGTTATTGAGGGCGTTGCCGGTCCCGTTAATCGCCACGGTCCCGATGAGGGTCAGATTCTCGACATTCGCCCCGAGCGTATAGGTGAGCTGCTTTGCACTATATCGGTGCCTTCATTGGCATTCTCGGTTACCAGCATCGCCGGAATTATCGACCACATAGGTATCGTTCCCCAGCCCGCCCCACATGGTATCGGCGCCGATTCCGCCACCGAGCAGATCGTTGCCCGTCCCGCCGGTAAGCGTATCGTTTCCGGCTAACCCGAAAAGCTGATCATTGCCGACGCCGCCTGTGAGCACATCATTGCCGGCGGTGCCAGTCAAAACCAGATCTTGACTGACCACTGTCAGATCAAACATATCGGACGCGTTGAGGCTCCCGCATCGGTGGCCGTAACTTTGATAGTCACGCCTCCCATGTCTCCGCTGCCCGGCGTGCCGCTCAAGGTGTGGCTGAGGGGATTGAAATTAAGCCAAGTTGGGAGGCTTGACCCATTCGCGAGTGTGGCACTGAACGTGAGCGTGTCGCCCGGATCGGGATCCACAAAAGTGGTCGTTGGAATGGTGAAGACAAAGGACTGGCCGGCCTGGATCGATTGGTCCAAGAGCGGATTTGCAACAATCGGCACTTCGTTGACATTCTGAATCGTAAACGTAAACACATCGGACACGTTCAAATTTCCTGTATCCGTCGCCGTCACACGCAGACCGAGACTTCCCACCTGGGCGTCATCGGGCGTGCCAGTGAACGTTCGCGTCGTCGCATCGAAGCTCAGCCAGGCAGGCAACGCCCCGCCACTCGTCAAGCTCGTACTATAGGTTAACGCGTCGCCGGCATCTGGATCCGCAAAGGTATTTGTCGGCACCTGGATGCTGAACAGGGCATTTTCGATCACGGTTTGGTCCGCGATTGGATTCGTCACTATCGGTGCTTCATTGACGTTCTGAACCGTGAGCGTAAAGATATCGGATGCCGTCAGATTGCCCGTATCAGTGGCCGTCACGCGCAGATCCAGGCCGCCCACGTGCACATCGTCGGACATCCCGCTGAATGTCTGTGTCGGCGGATTGAAAGTGAGCCAAGCCGGCAGCGCATCTCCATTGGCGAGAGTTGCACTGTAAGTGAGCACATCACCGGCATCTGCATCAGCGAAGCTCTTCAGCCGGCACTGCCATGCTGAACGGCACACCCTCCAACACGGTCCGATCTACAATCGGATTCGCCACCGTTGGCGCTTGATTGACCGGACCACCGAACCCGAGGAACACTGCCAGGCTGGCGATGCTCCCGTCAGCAAAGGCCAACGTCTCTACCACCAGCGAGCCGTTCGCATGTGTGGGATCAAAATCTGTCAGGATCAACTGGTCGGCTCCGCTGCTGCCCACCTGAATCGTAAGCGTCCGGGTCGCTTGATCCTGCGTGAAAGTTAGGTCCGAAGGCGTGATTCCCGCACCAAGCTGGATTCGGTTGCCTTCTCCATGGAAAACCATGTCATGAATAGTGTCGACTTCGTCGCCAACCTTGAAGAGATATGTGTCATGGCCAGCACCTCCCACAAGCACGTCGTTGGCAGAAGCTGGAAGGCCGGAGTCCGAATCGATGGCATTTCCACCCCAAAGCGTGTCGTTTCCGCCTCCTCCGCTAAGAAAATTCGCCGTTGCCGATCCAATGAGAAGATTGTCGAGATCGTTTCCCGTCCCATGAAAGCAGGAGGAACCAAAAGGTGGCCATCACCATCGTAAGCGACTGGAGGATCGACCAAGACCAAATTCTCGACGTGCTCACCTAACGCGTAGCTCAAGGTGCTGCGGACCGTATCTATCCCCCTCATTCGCCAACTCAACCACCGTCTGCTGTTGGCTATGCAGGATATAAGTGTCGTTGCCGATACCTCCCACAAAGATGTCATCAGCGAGTCGCGGCGGAGCCTCAATGAACTCCGCTTCTCCTTCCAGAAACAGCCATGCGCCTTCGGTGCCGTCAGCAGGAAAGCCGATATTGCCGCCGTCGGCCATGAGCACATCATCGCCGTTGCCGCCGATCAGAATATCACTGCCGGTTCCGAACACAAAAACCGATTCTACAGATCGGAAGAGACCGCCCACCAAAACATCGTTGCCATCTCCGCCGTCGAAGTATATTGTCCGCCGTGTTTCCGACAATAAAATTGTCCAATTCATTGCCAGTCCCGTGCTCAGGGTTGGGGAGTACAGAACTTCTGCTCTCGGCAAGAATTAGATTTTCTACCTGCGGATCCAAAGTGTAATCGAATAAGGCTTGAACGGTATCAATTCCGCCGTCCGCAGCCTCTGTGACGGCATAGTCTCCAGTGATCCCAGAACCTCCCATCAAATACGTGTCATCACAGCCAAGCCCACTCAGCGTTGCAGGGAACGGGCCATCGAGTACGTCGTTGCCGGACGAACCAACGGTTGGATCCGCAGGTGACCACATCAGATCCCACTGCGCTCCATCGGCGAACACGACCCGTCCCTACAGCGTGTCGCCACCAACCGCTGGAAAATTCGTTGACAGATTGATCGTGAGCCGTTCCCTCGTATCGCGGATGGTCAGATGAGGACATGACTATCGGGATACCGGCGGGTCAAAATCACATCGGAAGCCGTAAGATCGGCAGACAGTTCGATGAGGTCCAGATCACTGCCATTGCCGTCGAAGTACGCAGTATCGTTCCCACTCCCGCGCCCGAAAAGGACCGTATCATTGGCGGTTCCGAGAAACAGCTGATCATTTCCTGCCCCTCCATCGAAGTGGTTCGTCCCTCGGAGGTCCATCAAGGTATCATCGCCTGCTCCGCCCGCCAGCGTATCGTTGCCGATGACTTGAGGCCTAAAAGGCGATTGAAACGTGGCGTCCCCATACAGCCAATCGTTTCCAAGACCACCGGCCAGGGCATCGTCTCCGGCATTCCCGATCAGCACATCGTGGCCGGCACTGCCGATCAGAGTCTCATTGGCCCCTGCGCCACTGATGGTTTCTCCCACCGTTACGGCGCGCGCCCGCAATTCCGCCTCATTCCACAGGGTGCCGTCGGCAAAGCGGACCTGCTTGAACTCCTGATTGGAGAAGCCATAGAAGTTGGCTATCGTCAGTTCATCCGTGGTGTTATTGAGTGCGAGTGTTACATCTCCTCCACGCTGAAAGACCATGACATCCGACGGGGCGAGTGCCGCCGCAATCTGTATCGTATCGACGGCACCTGTTTGAGTCGTGTCGGCCACAATATCTTGCCCTGAACCCACGCCAAGGAAGAACGTATCGGCGCCTTCCTCGCCGTTGAGGATGTCGTTACCTGCTCCGCCGTCCAGTACATTCGAAGCGCTATTGCCGAGGATGATATTGTTCAGCGCATTACCGGTGCCGTTAACAGCCTCAGTACCCACCAGTGTCAGGTATTCCACATTCGCCGGCAGCTCATAGCTGGAGGATGCCTCCACAATATCGACGCCTTCACCGGCCAACTCGATCACCAAGTCGTTAGAGTTGTCTACAATGTACAGGTCATCGCCGGCTCCCCCTAGCATCGTATCCGCCCCGAGTCCTCCATCGAGAGCATTGTTCGCCCGCCCGCCGACCAGACGATTATCCAGCTCGTTCCCGAACCCCGACACAGATACTCCTGATGATCCAGAAGAGAGGGTGAAGGTGGCAAAGTCTGGAACGCGAGGATCGATGTTGATCAAATTCTCGACGTGGCCTGGCAGGCGATAATTATTCGATGCTAAAACGGTATCGATTCCTCCGGTCGCCGTCTCAACGAGCACATCATCATCGCCGTTGAAGCCGAGTACGTAGGTGTCGTCGCCGGCTCCGCCGGCTAAAGTGCTGACGGACCCATCGGCACGTAAAACGTTGTTGAGCCCATTTCTGGTTCCCCTTAGCGGAGCGCTGCCAATCAACGTGACATTTTCGAGGTCGGCGCCCAGCGTGTGGGTCTGGTCCGTGACGACGGTATCGACGCCCCCATTCGCATGTTCAACAACCATATCGCTTGCATCAATCACATACGTATCGTCACCGAGCCCACCAGCGAGAACATTGGCGGCATGGTTTCCGATCAACACATTATTAAGTGCGTTGCCGATGCCATTGATGGCATCGGTGCCTGCCAACGTCAGGTTCTCCACATATTCCGGCAACTGTAAGCTGACAGTCGTCACCACGGCGTCTGTTCCTTCATGAGGCTGCTCGAAGACCACATCGCCCGCATCATCGACGAGGTACGTGTCATCACCAAGCCCGCCATTCAACTGATCAGCACCGGCTCCGCCATCGAGCACATCATGCCCACTTAAAGCAGCGATTGAATCGGTGCCGGCCAAGCCGGCAATGTGATCGTCCCCATTGGTACCGACCAGTGCGTCTGAACCACCGGTTCCGATGATAGATGTGCCCTGCGTAAGAGCCTTGAGGAAGGCCGTATCCCAGACGGTCCCATTCGCAAACTGAACCTGTTCGATCTGAAGCGCCGGAGCCAGAAAGAAGAACGAGAGCCTCAGGCGATCCGACGTGTCTGCGATCGTCAAGACAAGATCATGCCCAATGCGGGCGACTGTCACGTCGGCCGGCGCAACATCTGCAGCGAAGCGCACGGCATCCACATCTCCCTGCCGGTCGATCACAAGGTCCTGTCCTGAGCCTCTACCGAAGAGATAGACATCGCTGCCCTCACCACCACGCAACGTATCGTTCCCAGCCAAGCCATTGATCTGATCGGTTACATTTGTCCCCCTCAGCGCTTCGTCTCCGGTCGTGCCAGTGACCTCGATGCCGCGGGCGAGGAGCTCGTCATAGGTCAACGTCAAGCCGTCGGCAAATTGAAATCGATCGACGGCGTGCAGGCCAAGTGCATTGTTGGGATCGAAGTGGCCAAATCGAATGCCTTCCCCGCTTGTACCGAGTTCCACCGAGAGCGAGGAAAGGGCGGGATCGATCGGATGATCGACTAGCTTTACGTGGGTGGCATCGGAGGTGATTGCCGCTCCAAAGACGACCATATTGCCTGCGCCAATCGCAGCCGTATCGTCGATCGTGTCAACACCGTCACCGACATTGAAGAAATAGGTGTCGTCGCCTGCACCGCCCTCCAGCCGGTCGTTGCCCACTCCACCACTGATCCGATCAGCGACACTGGTACCGATTAGCCAATCATCGAATGGCGTGCCTTCGATATTGAAACCGCGAGCCACAAGTTCGGTGTAGGTAATGGACGAGCCATCGGCGAACTCGAAGCGGTCAACGGCGCGGGGCCCGAACACATCCTCAGCACTGGCCCCGATGGTCAAAGCATCAGTTGTCGAGCCTGGAAGAACGAGTATCTGACTGAAGCTCGCGGACAGGTTTATCGATGAGGACGTAATTCCTGGTCCGAACACCACGCGGCTCCTCTCACCCGGCGCATTTGAGTCTGAAATGCTGTCGGCGCCATCTCCAACATTAAACCGATAGACATCGGCTCCGTCTCCGCCGAGCAATTGGTCGTCGCCTGGTCCGCCATAGAGCACATCATCGCCAGACTCGCCTTCGAGACTGTCGTTGCCCATATCGCCGGCGAGCACATCGCTGCCGTCACCGCCCCGAAGCACGTCGTCATCTTGCTCGCCGGACACCCTATCGTCCCCGCCGAGGCCAAACAGAACATCGTTCCCCGCCCCGCCCGTCATATGGTCTGGAAGAATCTGTTCCCTCGACGAAGTCCGGCGCAGATGTCCCCGACAACTCAATGCCGCGAGCCACGAATTGATCGAACGTCAGCGTCGTACCATCGGCAAACTCAAAAGTGTCAAGGGGTGAAGAGCCTGGCACAAGCGCATCAACTCTGACTCGGTCACCTGCACAATGGTCCACGAATCTCCAGAGTGTTGCCCAGGACCTCTCCCCAAGGTAATGGCATCTGACGCCATTCCAGATCCGAAGCTGAGGCGATTGCCCTCGCCGGCGGTATCGGCAATCGTGTCCGTACCGTCGCCGGCGCTAAAAACGTACGTGTCCTGTCCCATCCCTCCCTGTAAGTCATCTGCACCAAGTCCACCCACAAGCACGTCGTTGCCGGCGCCAGTCAGCACGACATCATCCCCCGCCCCGGCAAACACGCTGTCGTCGCCGGGACCCGTGCGAATGAGGTTCCCGTCGTCGGTCCCCTCGACTAGCCCGCTCCGGCACGAGGCAATTAGATCGGCCAACGACACAAATGAGCCATCGGAAAACCGCAGTGTATCGACTACGTAATTGAAGGTATTGGGGTCAAACCCGAGCAGACGGATCGAATCCCCACCGACCGCCGACCTGGATCGTCAGATGTCTGCTGATCTGGATCGTGAATGGAAAGTGAGTGACTCTGGGGTGATGCCGGAGAGAAAACTTATGAAGTTTCCTTCCCTGTGAACCGCCGTATCCGTGATCGTGTCCTGTCCGTCGCCAAGAGCAAAAATTTAGATATCGTTCCCGTCACCCCCGAAGCAGCGCATCATTGCCCTGATCACCTTGTAGCGTGTCGTTCCCAGCACCCCCGTGCAACGTATCGTCCCCTTCATTCCCGGCAATCGCATCGTTACCCTCGTCACCGAACAGTGTATCCCTGCCCACATCGCCGTTCAGTAGATCATCCCCGCCATCGCCCCCAAGTAGATCATCCCCAAACCCACCTTGGAGCTGATCGTTTCCGGCGTCACCAAAGAGAGCATCGTTATCGTTCTGACCAAAGAGCCGGTCATCCCCGGCGCCTCCGAAGAGCGCATCTTCTCCAACTCCGCCCTGTAGTTCGTCGTCCCCCTCGCCGCCGTCGAGAAAATCGGCTGCCCCAGCAGTGCTATCAGCAAAGCGATTATTCAGCCCGTCACCATAGAGGAAATCGTTCCCGGCCCCTCCAAACAATTCATCCGCGCCATCACCACCATGGAGAATATCGGCGCCTTCACCGCCATCGAGGATGTCCGCTCCCTTGTCTCCATAGAGCTCGTCGATGCCCGCACCTCCTGAGAGCGAATCATTCCCATCTCCAGCCGCCAGGAGATCGTCCCCCGTCCCACCGTCAAGCACATCATTCCCCAGCGCCACCAAATATCCCGCCTCATCGTCGCCGAATAGCTGATCGTTACCCGGTCCACCGGAAAGAATATCGTCGCCGGCATCACCCTTCAGGTAATCGTTTCCCGCCCCCCCGTCCAGCACGTCGGCCGCCCCTGCTGCACTGAAAAACGCCGTTTGAGGTACGCTAATATAGGCGCCCTCTCCATTGGCTACTTGTCCAATCCAGCCCGCTGGCCGATTATCTCCCCAGAGCTGATCGTCGCCAGTGCCCCCTTTCAGCACGTCCACACCAAGGGCGCCCATGAGCACATCATCGCCTAAGCCGCCATCGCCATAATGTGCACCGGAACCAATCGTGTATTGTGTAAAATTGGTGATGCTCGTACTTCCGGCCATTATGTCCGCATCATCCCCGCCAAGAAAGACATCACCGTCACTCACATAGGCATAATCGTTCCCTAGACCGCCGATTAGGTAATCTTGCCCCCCTCTACCGATGAGCGTATCGTTGCCCGCGCTGCCGTCCAACAGATCGGCGAACACCTCACCGACGTTGAAGCCGGTATCCAGGACGTTATTACTCGCATTGCCATAGACGGCGCCAGGGCCAGCGAGAAAATCCGGGATCGAGCCATTAATCTCCTCGGACGCCAGGTTATAGCTGAATGCAAATGGTCCGGTTGGCGCACCGGTGTCATGCGGCGCGTTAGAGAGATCTGTCAGATCGATGCCGAACTGTCCACTTTGAAAGTTTTCATTGATGGTGAGCAGCTCATTGACAATCAAATGACCACTGGAGAGGACATACGTGGTACTGCCGTCGAGGCTCACAAATGTCGTGCCGCCGTCGGTACTGACGCCCCCTTGAAGGACCGAACCATTAAAGACAATTCTGCCATTGGCGTCCGAATCCTCGATCCGGTCGATCCCGTCACCGTTGTTATAAATGTAGGTGTCGAAGCCGACCCCGCCTTCGAGCAGGTCGTTATCGCCTGTGCCGCCGACGAGAATATCGTCCTGACCCCCTCCGATCAGGTGGTCCGTGCCACCCTTGCCGTCAAGCCGGTTCACTGCGCTATTGCCGGTGATCGTGTTGTTCAGTTCGTTGCCGATGCCGTTAAGGTCGGCGGCGCCCGTGAGCGTGAGATGCTCGATATTGGTACTTAGCGTGAAACTGACCGAACTCTCGGCTCGATCGGTTCCATTGTTGAGCCCTTCGATGATCCGGTCGCCTAAATTATCGACAATATAGAAATCATCTCCCGCCCCTCCGACCAAGGTATCGAGGCCGGCGCCGCCATCGAGTCGATCTGTTCCCTCGTCTCCTTGGAGATAGTCGTTACCACCATTGCCTTCAAGCAGGTCATTTCCCCCTCCGCCGTACAGATGGTCGGCCCTAATATTCCCAACCAAGACGCCGACTCCATCATTGCCGTCAGAGCCAAAGAGAACCTCCTGATCCACGCGCAGATCGATGGTCGTTGCTATCTCCAGGCCATTTGGAACGAACTCCTTGAAGTGGATGTTGACCATTGACTTGTCGCGGTTGAGTAGATTCAGCTCGATTTTTTCTTTGAGAAACGCGGCACGATCGGTGAGGTATTGATCCGTCATGGCACCAAATCCGCTGGCCGGATCAAACAGCGCCAAGGAACCGTTCGAGGCTTGGCCTAAACCAATATAGTCAGCGCCAATGACGGCAAAGGGATTGAGAGCCTTGAGTGCGTAGCGAAAGGCCAGACCACGATCGGTATTTTCCATCGCGGCCGCGCTAACTTCTGAGGATGGCAGCTGCACCATTGAGCTGCCTTCAGAATTCAGCGTGACAAATGGTTCGATGGTAACCGTGGCGCCAGCCAGGGAGGTCTTCACGGCGTCCAAATTCGTATAGAAGGCATTACGAAATCCGAGTGAGCCAAAGTCCCCCGTTTGCCGCCCAAATGGCGTCGGCGAGTAATTCGGCACGAAAAGCTTTCCTAGTGCATCCAAAGCATTCTCAAGTGAGTTGCCTTCAGCCACTCCCGACACACCGACAAAACCGAATGCATTTTGACTCGAAGAGGCGGCAAAAATGCCTTCGATGTCCTGCTTTGAGAGCACGGGGTCAATCGTCTGAAACAGTTCCTCGGCCGCTAATGAATCAACAATCAGCGTAAGACTATGTGTCGTTCCATAACTTCCTCCTAGACCCAAGAATCCCCCCAATAGCGTAAAGTCAGGTTGGTCTTCTATGAACACGGACGTGATGGGCCCGTGCACACCACGATTCGCGACCTTTTCCACATCATTGTCCGTGGCACGCCCATAGATCTGCGTGATCTGGCTAAATGCCGGATTAGTACCGACTTCACCTGGGGGAGCCATGAAAACCACTCCGGTAGTCTGATAGCGTACAAGCGCCACATTCTTGGCCCATAAATAGCGGGGATCCGCATAAACATTCCCCGCCTGTCCCAGGCTGGTTTCACTCGCAAATGGTGTAAACAGCTGACCCGACTGAATCTGCTGATCGGCGCGAGCACGGGCTGCAAGATAGACAGGATCGGCTGGATCAGTAATGATTGAACGCCCTTGTTCAGGATCCAGTAGAACCGCCGTGAACAGCTCCACCATGCCGGCCATTCGTTCGGCCTCTGTCGCGCCAGGGCCGCTGATGTGGCCGCGTCCCACAGCGTTGAAGGTATAGGTGTGGTTTACCTCACTCGAGTGAAGTTCTGTAAAGACAGTCGCCAGATTGCCGCCCAGCGAATAACCTGTAACGTTTAAGATTGCGTCTGGCGGCAAGAGGCTTCTAACCGTAGTTTGGTAGTACTCCTCCATTGAGGCTAGCTGAGCAAATGCAAAACCCTGCAAGGTGACATCACCGTCGGCACCGAGGGTGCCATCACGCTCGAAGTCTCCACCGTTTGATTGCGACTCGAATTCCGTGCTGCGGAAAGACAAAGTGAAATTATTGGTGCCGATTTCTTGCATAAGAGTGGCGGAGAAGCCGGTTGAATCATTGGCGTGATGACTTACAATTCGATGTGCATCCAGAAACCTTGTTGAGAGAGGATCGGTAAATCTCGTCGCCCCACGAAGATCTGGGTCAAGCAACGGTCGATTATTCCCAATTAGAAGCCGGTCTCTTACTAAGTTTCGATCTTCTAGATTTGCGATTCCATCCAAGTAGCTTTCGGCAGCCATTTGATACAGAGCAAAATTTAGCCATGTCGTGACTTCATTTGTTGGCATCGCTAACCTCTTGGCTTGAAGAAGGCTTTAGAACCTTGCTTATGAACCAGTAGGAAAAGTCTCCATCTTTCGGACGGTTCTTTCGGACTTCAAACCTTGGGCAGACCTGCCCAGTCAGCCACCAAACACCAGTGAGGCTGTTCTTAACACCACCGGTCTTAATGTACCCGCGACGCACACCCAGTATTTCTTTACTTTTCAGGTCGATCACTATTAGTTCTCCACCAGCTATGCCCATGACACGATCATGAGGACGAGAAATGCCACGCCAGGTATAGCCAAATTGGCTATTCAAGACAGACACATGCTCTTCTTTCATCGGGGCCTTATTTTGAACGTAACCCGAATATCTCTTAAACCCGCCATCGGCAATCACTGAATTGTTTAATCTCAATACAGGAGTTTCCAGAAAGGAAAACTTTCTCCACGGCGGATCAACAAAAATAGTTTGAGGATCCATCGCTTCCCAATCTGTGTACCCATATGGATCCTCCATTGCATACAAATGCTGCATATGATCGTCATAGACTCTTTCTCTAGGCCGCATGAGGAATAAGCCGTCTACATTTTCTACTGTTCTATAAATGAACTCCCCCGCTTCTGTTTTGCAAAGGTGCTCGAAGTATTGTTCCGGAGTCATGCCGGGCTTGTAACCACTGTCAGTTGGTACGGGGTTGGGGATCTTGATTGATTGTGCAAAGCGACCTTCTTCCGTCAGAAGTGGATCAGCTGGTTTCAGTTTTGCCACACCACCGCAGACTTCATTCGGATCAAGCTTTCGCATTGCACAAGCTGCCTCGATTTCTTTGATCGCCTTACGAAACCGTTCGCCTGGAGTTTCATCAAAACTTGCACATGCGGCGAGCGTTGCCAGAAAGAGACTGACAAGAAGAGCCGCGACAAATTCTCTATTCATGCTTTGCGTCCTTTCCTTAGCCCTCTTAAGCAGCACTTCCTTGAGATGTGGACAGCACAACTGACGAGGCACTCTTCACCATTGTTTCTTATTAATTCCTGCGATTGGTCTTGTCTGGGTAAAGCCGAGGGGAGAATGTCTATAGTTCATAATAAGGCGAGCAAGGAAGCCAAATGCATGCATTTTACGCGTTCCTAACTATAGCAAGGCGGGGGAATGTACCTAATGATTCGGCTTCCTGTCAACGACTTTGTTGCCGCGAATTTGCGGGACACTGGTGCGTAGGTGTTCGTCCCATATCAGCTTATGGATTGCAGTTACGCCACACACAGAAGGATGCGAAGAACTATTATGAGGAAGTCGAGGAGTTCGTTGACCCGGCGTCGCCAACCTATATTGGATGCGAATACTGCAAGAGCGGAAGAGCAGGATCGCACTTATATCTTTGGGATGCGCAAGGTCTTGCTGATCATGAGGCTTCCGGAGGCACGAAGAGCAACGACAAGGGATTGAGTTCCAACGCCTGCCTCCTTATCGAAGTGAGACTCTAGACATGGTATGCTCGTCTTCTTCAGGGAAGGGATTGCCAGCGACGGGGCATGATTTCAAGCGATGAGGAGAGGCTATGTGGACTGAGCCCAAAGAAGACCGTCGGCATGTCGAGCGACGGCATAGTGACAGGCGACTGGTGCGATGTGAAAGGGAAATTGAGGCAGCGACCCGAATTACCAGCGCATTGTACGAGCATCTCGCCTTGGATGAACTGGTCGTCAAGGCGCTCCAGATTGCCATTGAAGTGGTCGATGCCGAATGCGGTTCAATTTTATTGGCCGATCCACCGTCCGAGCAGTTGATCTTTCACCATTCGATTGGTGCCTCTTCCGTTCCGTCCGGCACCGCGATTTCCTGGAATCAAGGACTCGCCGGGGCCGTCTTTCAATCGGGAGATCCGATCGTCATTGCCGATGCACAGAAAGATCCGCGTCATCTCGAGACCATAGATAAACTGACCGGCTATCGCACTCGAGATCTCATCACCCTCCCCTTGAAGCGCTGGGAAGGTGATCCGATCGGCGTGCTTCAGGTGATGAACAAGCGGAAAGATTTGCTCAATGGCGAGGATCTCGCCATCCTGACCATCGTGTCTGCGATCACGGCCTCGTCCATCGAGCGGGCTCGCCTGTATCAAGAGGCAAAATTGGCAGAAGTGGTCCGGCTGCTTGGCGATATTGGCCACGACATTAAGAATCTCCTCATGCCGGTGGTCTGCGGCGCAGAGTTGATGCAGAGCGACCTCCATGATCTGCTGAGCGATGCCCTCAAGGGTGGAGACCAGCGTGCGAAGGAACGTTTCGCTCGATGCCAAGAAGTGGTCCAGATGGTGAACAATTCCACCAGACGGATACAAGACCGGATGAAGGAAATCGCTGATTGCGTGAAGGGACTCACCGCACCGCCGGCGTTTGCGTCATGCCGCCTCGACCGGATAGTCAAAGAAGTCGTCGAGACGCTCAACTGGTGGGCAGATCAGAAAGGAGTGTCGATCCGGACCTCGGGATTCGACCAAGTGCCTGAGATTCTGGCCGATGGAGGACGGCTGTTCAACGCGTTCTATAACCTCATTAACAATGCCATCCCTGAAGTGCCTGGGGGCGGAACCATTCACATTGCTGCCAAAGAGGAACCGGTTGGCGTCTCAATTCACATCACGGTGGCAGACACAGGAAAAGGCATGCCACCTGAGATACGCGACACGCTTTTTTCCTCCTCGGCAAAAAGTAGCAAACGTGGCGGCACCGGTTTAGGAACAAAGATCGTGAAGGACGTGGTGGACGCCCACAACGGCAAAATTTCGGTCGAGAGTCAGTTGGGCAATGGGACAACGTTTCATATTTTCTTACCCCTTCGACCTTTGAAGTCTCTCCTGAGTTGAACATACAGTGCGGAATACCCAGGCGCTGAAGAGCACCTGCCAGTCAACGGCTTAGCAGTCCAACACGAACATTGTGGATTCTTTTTGACGTCATGGCGCTGCTTGATGTGGCTTGAAGCCTCGCCTGCATGAGGCACTCAAAATACGTGCAAATAGCCCATTTGGCCCTATTGCGAGTCTGAGGCTTGTTTTCTAGAATGCGTCTCCGCATCGAGTGGCCCAGGCGCTTCCTTTGCTCTGGCAGCGCGCACGGGCTTTCTCGCTAACACTCGCGGTCGGTGCCGCCAAAACGACCCGAGCAACGTGGAATGTTAGATGGTAACCACGCAAGCGGTCGCAAAGTGGTTGCTCCTGCTGGCCGTTCTCTGTTCGCGTCTCCTCACCCTAACCACCGCTCACGCAATCAACGGTCCGCAACTGATTGGCTTCTCCGCTGAATCGACGGCGCTGGCCGGATCTGCCCACGTCGGCATTGCCGATACTTCCTCCATCAATACCAATCCCGCCGCTATGTCTTTAATCGAGGGAACTCGTTTTGATCTTACCGCCGGTGTGCTCCAGGCATTCTTGAACCATTCCGACGTCTTTGGAAATACGGATGTTGCTGGCCGCGCAAATGCCTTTGCCTTGGGAAATCTTGGGTTTGCCACTCGACTGGCCTCAATGCCTCGCTTAACCGTTGGAGCAGGAATTTTTACCCAGGGAGGGTTTGGGACAGATTTTCGGAACCTCACGACTGCCTTTGGCACTCGCGATGATTCGTCCTCTTTTCTACGCTACTTCAAGCTTGCGATCGCATTGAGCTATGAAGTCTCCGACAAACTGTCCTTTGGAATCGCACCCAGCATTGGATATTCCGATGTTTCGCTGCGCCTGTTTCCGGGAACATCCGTGCTCCCATCACCTGGCCTTCCTACTGGGTTCGCTGGCTTCAACATCCGTGACCGCTGTGCCAGGAATGGCGGACTCGGCCCCCTGGGCGACGAATGCCCCTCGGACCTGGTCTTTGGCGTCAAGGTGGGAGCCATGTACCGCGCCCTTCCCTGGTTGACAGTCGGAGCAACGTATACCTCGCCGGTGAGTTTCAATAACACGAACGGCCAGGCGACCCTCAATTTCTCAGCGTTCGGTTTGGGCAATGTGAACTATGATGCGCGAGTGGCCGGCATTAAGTGGCCCCAGCAAGTGGACGTCTCCGTGGCCGCAAAACCGACGGACCAATTCATGATCGCCCTGACGACCAGTTGGATCAACTGGGCCACTATTCACAACATCGATATTACGGGGACCAATCCCAGCAACCCTCTCGCTCCCTCTCAGGTCACGTTGAGTATTCCCTTTAATTGGAAAGATCAGGTCGTGGTCGCTCTTGGGTTCTCTTACGCCTTCATGCAAGAAGCGTCATGGAAGGACACCAACCGGCTCGTTGTAAGAGCTGGCTACAATTACAGCAATAATCCCGTTCCGAAAGAAACGCTGAGCCCGATAGCCCCGCTCATCCTGGAGCACCACTTTACGGGCGGAGTCGGATTCCGGTTCACGGAACGATGGGCCTACGACCTGGGTGGCATTTATGGACTGAAGAACACCATCACGTACACAAATACTTCACTGCCTTTCGGTCCGAATGCAACCGAATCAGTGAGCGCGTATTACATCTATAACACTGTCAGTTATAGGTTCTAAGGTGCCCCTGAGTTCCAAAAGTATTGTGTCCAGGTTACAGAACTTTCTCTCCGCACTTATTACGGGCAAAGAGGATCCTTCACAGGCGGCTGATTTAGATAATTATGCGGATTGGCGCTCCCGCTTTACATGGGAACGCCTGACGCTGCTCTATATTCTCGGCCTTATCGCCAATCCTGTCTTCATTCTGGCCGATGTCCTTCTCTACCGGGGGCATCTTGATACACTTCTTCACATTCGGACAGTCTTGGAGCTTGGCCTCCTTTGTTGCTTTGTCCTTGTCAGGATCAGGCCAGCGGTTATCCCCCCGAGCGCGTTCGTCGTGCTGTGGGTACTCATCGGTAATCTATGCATCGTCCAGATGACCATTGTGCTGGGAGGCTTTTCGGCCCAGTACTACAATGGCCTCAACCTCGTCTTCTTGGCAGCAGCCGTCATCGTGCCGGTGTCCTGGCCGATCCATCTGCTTGCCCAAGCTGGGACGCTCGCTGCCTATTATGCAGCCAATTTTCTCACCCACACGACCACCGTGGACATCAACAGAGCCATCGAAAACTCGTTCTTTCTCGTCTGGACCTGCGTGGCCATCTTGTTTTCGGTGAGCTTGTACGAGCGATTGCAGCGCGCTGAATTCGAGGCACGAATGGCACAGCGCCGCGCCCGTCTGGAACTGGAGGCATCCAATAAGAAACTGCTCGAACTCGACCGGCTGAAAAGTGAGTTCTTTGCCAACATCAGCCATGAAATTCGCACCCCGCTCACCCTCACTCTGGGTGCATTTCAGACGCTTTCACGGATTAAATTGGGCGAGGATGTCGCTGACCTCGTCAAGGGCGGAATACGAAATGCATCTAGACTGCTGTTTCTTATTAATGAGTTGTTGGACTTGGCAAAATTTGACAGTGGGCGGGCGACGTTAGCAAAGCGGTGCATCGATTTTGCGGCCCTGGTTCGAGGTGTAGTGACAAACTTTGATTCCAGCCCCATTCGGCGAATTCACCTGAAGGGGCTGACGGAGTCGGTGGCGATGGAAGCCGACTCTCGTCAACTGAAGAAGGTCCTTTACAACCTGCTCTCGAACGCCTTCAAGTTCAGCGATCCTCAGACAGGACAGGTATGGATCCGTCTTGCCGCCAAGGATCAATCCATCGAGTTGGAGGTTGAGGACAACGGCATTGGAATTCCACGTGAACAGTTGGCACGCATCTTCGACCGTTTTACTCAAGTCGAAGGGGGTGCGACGAGACGGTATGAAGGAAGTGGAATCGGGTTGGCCTTGGTTAAAGAGATCGTCGCGCTGCATGAGGGAACGATCGCAGTGGAAAGCGACTTAGGACGGGGGTCCATATTTACCATAACCTTACCTCGTGGAAATGTGGCTCAAGACCACGTCTTCGCCGTCTCGGACGAAGAAGACGAGCAAACCTTTCTTCCGCTCCAATCGAAGGACGAACAGGAGGGTGAGACTCCTAGCCCTCCAACTTCAACGATATATGCTCCACTGGTATTGGTCGTGGACGACAATGCCGACATGCGCCGTTATGTTGAACGGATTTTGCAAAAGGATTATCGCACCGTATTAGCGAAAGATGGCGCTGAAGCGCTTGAACAAGCTCAACGCCTTCACCCGGAATTGATCGTGACGGACGTCATGATGCCCAAAATGAGCGGGCATGATCTCCTGCAGGCAGTGCGACGTGATAAGGCCCTTCGCTCGGTCCCTGTAATTTTCTTAACCGCCCGTGCCGGAACCGAAGCGCGTGTCGAGAGCTTGGATGCAGGAGCCGATGACTACCTCTCCAAGCCATTTGACGAACTCGAACTCCTGGCGCGCGTGGGCAACTTGATTCGTACGCGCGCGCAAGAACGGGCACTTGTGCAGTTGCAAAAGGAAAAGATTTCGAGGTTCCTGCCTCCCAACCTGGCTGAAATGATCATGTCCGGCGATCATGATGATTTCCTAAAGGGCCATAGACAAGAAATCACGGTATTGTTTATCGATCTCCGAGGATTCACGGCGTTTGTGGAAGTAGCCGCACCAGAGGAGGTCATGACCATCCTTCGCGATTACCAAGCTGTCATGGGTCGTATGGTTTCTGAATATGGAGGCACGTTAGAACGGTTTGTGGGTGATGCCGTGATGGTCTATTTCAATGACCCTCTGCCATGTCCCAATCATGCCGAGCAAGCCGTGAAGCTGGCACTTGCGATGCGGCAGGCCGTGGACTCATTGCGAGATGAATGGAAGACGCAGGGGATACATCTCGGAGCCGGAATAGGCATCGCGACCGGCTATGCCACAATCGGCGCCATCGGATTTGAAGGGCGCCAGGACTACGCGGCGATCGGCCCGGTGACCAACTTAGCGGCTCGGTTATGCAGTGAGGCACAACATGGTCAGATCATTATTTCAGAGCGAGTCATCTCGTTGGTCAAGGAACTCGTCACCCTCGAACCGATGGGTGAAATTAAATTAAAAGGCGTACAGAGGCCTGTGGCGGTCGCTCAAGTTATGAGCACAGTAGTGCGATCTCCTATCAGTTAATCACTCACCCGTTACGAGTCGTCCTCCTAAGATCGCTCGCCATTTCACAACACGATCCAGCGGGTTAGCGCTAAGAACGCTGCAATGCTGACAATACGTGTGATGCCACCGACAAGAATCGTCGCCGCTGTTGCCGGATCGAAACCCAAGCGTTTCATCAGAAACGGTGTGACGGCGCCAACGACACTACTCACCGTCGTCGTAAAGATCATGGCCAGCAGCATGACCACCGAAAGTTTCACTGCCTCCGCATGGCCGTGGATCGTCGTATAGGCATATATGCCAAGGGCGGCGGTCAACCCGACCAGCGCACCGTTTGCCATGCCAACCACAGCTTCCTTGTTGATCAACGTGGTCCATCGGTCAAGGGTCAGCTCGCCAAGGGTAAGCCCCCGTAAGGCGACCGCCAGCGCCTGTCCACCAGTGCTGGCCGATTGTCCCACCATTACAGGGAGAAATGCCGCGACGGCGACAACCTGTGTCACGGCCTCCTCGTAATATCCGATCACGCCAGCAGCGACAAAGCTGCCCAGCAAGTTAACCTGGAGCCAGGACTGTCGAAAGGTAAGGCTACGCCAAGGACTACTCTGCAGGCGTTCCTCTCGCACAACTCCCACCATTTTTCCTGGTTGGGCGACAAGCTCGCGGGTCTGCTCCTGAAACAGCGCGTAACCTCTTACGAGGCCGATAAGGTGCCCTTCATCATTACAGACAGGGTATTCCGAATAATGCCGGATGTGGACCAATGGAATGACGTCACGAAGGGACTGCATCGCGTTCAGTGAAAATGGGCTCTCAATCATGAGATCCCGAACTGCCCGCGTCGCCTCGGCGAGGAGCAATTCTCGCATCACCAACACCCCGGTAAGCGTGTTCCGGTCGTCGACCACGTAGCCGTAAGTGACAAACGCGCGTTTCACCAGATGTCGCAGTCGTTCTATCGCCTCATGAACGGTCGTATCAGGCTTAAACGTCGCAACCACTGGCTCCATGAGATAGCCGACAGTTCCCTCGGGGTAATCGGGATTGTGCAGCCACCGATTTCTTATCGATGACGAAACAGACCTGAGGATTGCGGTTCGTCGTTCGGCTTTCAGGGTCGGTAAAAGGGCCGCAGCATCAGCATCTGGAAGATGAGTTAGGAGCATCGCTATCGTCGCCTCTGATTCATGCGCGAGAAGTGGGGCCACTCCGTGGAGTCCTCGCGAGTGAATTTCTTTCAGTAGAACTCTGGCCCGAACGCCGTTCTCTTCTTCACCCGGTGAAGCTCCCTGCCCCATCTCCTTCATTTTCTCCTCCTTTCTCTTGCAACATGAATCGGACAAGCAGCTTCGGATCGCACTTTAGATTTTTGGGATGCGCAAGGTCTTGCTGATCATGAGGCTGCCGGAGAGCACGAAGAGTAACGACAAGGGATGCAGATCCCAGGGGCCAAGCGATAACGAACCCCAATAGAGGTGCTCCCCGATGCGGTCTTGCCACCCGGCGACTGCAAGCACGGCAGTCAATAGGATAGTGGTGGGAATCGGCGTGCCTTCGAAATAGGCCACCTTGTCGCTGCCTTCCGATAGGCGTTCGGCGGTCACGTTGTAGCGTGCAAGCCGGCTGACGCCGCAGCAGACGAAATAGATCAGCGCCAGCCAGTCCCAGGCCCCTCGCAGGCCGGCGGCAAAGCCCAGCGTCGCCGGTGCCACGCCGAACGAGATAATGTCGGCGAGCGAATCCAGCTCGCGGCCGAGCGCCGAGTGGGTATGCCTGAAGCGGGCCACGCGGCCGTCGAGCCAGTCGAAGACGAGCGCAGCGGGCGTCAGCGCGGCGGCGGTGAAGTAATGAACCGGCAAGTGACTGCCCATGTAGAGCATCGCGCACAGAACGGCGGCGACCCCACAAGCCGCATTGGCCAGTGTGAGCACATCGGCCAAGTGAAACTCGCGGATCATGGAGAAATGCTTGGACAGCCACTGGCAGGAACTTACGCGGGAAAACTGCGGTTGTCCAGGTGTGAAGCGGAATGTAGAAAGGACGGGCTGCTGCGCGCTCGGGGACCACTACAAATGATCCTTCCAAGCTTGCTTGTCTCTACGTTTAAGGCGCATGAGCCTGGTTTAGTCCTGAGTGCGCGCCTGGACGAGCACCGCCCTGAATTTGATCGAATAAGATCAATCTGGCGTGCCGCATTCGGCGAGCAAGGAGGGCACCGACCAGTGCCCTTCGTTCGGCCTTCAGCGGCCGATGCCGACGAACCAGAGCAGTACGATCAAGCTCAAAGGCAGACCCAATAACCACATAATCACGTATGCCATACGATACCTCCTCTACTGAGTTCGTTTCGCCTGCCTGCAGACCGTTACGCAGCCCGCGCACGCCGACGTCCGGGCACGTCGTCGTCTCCTTGATCCTGCGATAGGTCAACGACATCGGTTCGCCCGACGCAAGCCAGCCGCCGATGAGACTTCCTATCAGCCCGATCAACAGCGCCGTGACGGCGCCGATGGCGGAATTGCGGGCGACCATCGCGGCATTCGGATCCGCCGTGACCGTCGATGACGTGGCCCAGACCGGCGTTCCGGCCAAGCCGCCATACCATCCGCCGAAGAAACCGCCAGCCCCGATCGCCGCCAGAATCAATAGCAGCGGAAGCGCCGCCAGCCAGACGATGGTACCGTTCAACGCGGCATCCTCGGCCCGCCGCAACCCGGCTATCGATGAGGCGACCCAGCCGCCGACCACGAACGCAAAGAATGCGCCGGCGACACTGAAGATCAATCCCCCGAGCGTCAGGTCGTGGAGATTCACCACCTTCTTGCCGACCTGATGGGCTCCGAAGGCGGTGCCGATAAGCCCGAAGATGAGGGCGACGGCAAGCGCTGCCAGGGCACCGACCCAAATGGCGCTCCAGTAGACGGGCCAGGCTCTGGTCGCCAGGCCGCCCGGAGCAATGACCACATTGTGCTCCTCTATATAGACTTCCGGAGAGCTGCTTGGCATAACTCCTCCTTGTTAGAAACCGTTCAACTGAAAGGTTTGCAAAGCCAGGACCAGTGAGAGTGTGAAGGCGGCGACGCAAATGTGGCGTAATTCCGCGGGTCTACAGACTAGTGTTTTTCCCTGAGACCGTTCGTCCCGCGGCAGCCATGGAAACCCTGTGCTGGACAAGACAACTCGTCTGCACGCCTCCACTAGAAGGACCCCTTGCGGGTCGGCTCGAGATTCCGGCAGGAACGTTGAATTCGGCAGCTTCCCGGTAAGAGAAACGGACGCCTGGATAAGACGTAAGAAGCCGATTGCTCTATAGTGCGGCCCGACATTACAACCTACGCAAGGCCATCACACCTGGAGGACCTCATGCCAACTCGTGCCGTCAACTCTCACATTGCTTCTCTTCCGAGAGGAGCGTACCGTTATCGTTCTTTTCCCCCTCAGTTAACGCACAGGGAGGCTCTTATGACCCCGCTCCGATTGCTCGTGCTGATTCTTGGATGGCTCCTCACCTCGATCTCGCCAGTCTCGGCGGAAATGCTCGCCCTGCTCAATTATGAGAGTAAGCCGGATCAGCCGGTGCGGCGCGAAGGGATCGCCATCATGGACATCGATCCCGCCTCGGCGGACTATGGCAAGATCCTCATGGAGATTCCGCTGCCGTCGGATCTCGTCGCGCACCACATCTTCTTCAACCGCGACAAGACGAAGGCGTACATCACGGCCTTGGGAAAAAGCATTTTGCACGTCGTGGACCTCACCCAATTCCCCTACCGGCTCCGCGCGATTGATGTGCCGGACTGCAAGGTCGGCGAAGATGTCGTGGTGTCGGAAGACAACAAGACCTGGTTCCTCACCTGCATGGGTTCAAGCAATGTGATCATGGGAGATGCGGTGAAAGATCAGCCGATCAAAACGATCAGCGCAGCCCAGCCGGCGGAGGCCTTCATCCTCTATCCGCACGGCATTGCGATCCACAACGGCATCGATCGCATTCTGGTCACCAGCACTGTCAAGCCGGATATGTCGGAGCAGGGTGACACGGTGACGGTGCTGGAAGCGAAGACCGGGAAGGTCCTGTCGACGCACAAGGTGGCATCGAAGCCATCTCCCGCGAAATCTGCCCCCGTCGAAATCATGTTTTCACCGCATTCGAATCCGCCGGTGGTGCACATCACCAACATGCTGGAAGGGACTCTGTGGGCCGGTGTCTGGGATCCGAAGAGCAAGTCATTTTCGTTTAGTCAGGTCGATGACTACGGGCCACGGGAGCAAGGGATGCCGCTGGAAATGATGTATAACAAGAAGGGCGACCGGTTGTTTGTGACCACGGCCAAGCCCGGATTCGTTAATCTTTACGACAACACCAATCCGCGTCAACCCAAGTTTCTCAAGGCCATTTCCACGGCAGGAGGTGCTCACCATACGGTACTATCGCCCGATGAACGCTACCTCTTCGTTCAAAACAGCTTCCTGAATCTGGAAGGCATGAGCGACGGGTCGATTACGGTGATCGATCTGAAGGGCGACAAGGTGCTCGGCAGCATCGATACGTTGAAAGCAGCGGGGTTCAACCCCAACTGCATCATGCCGCTGCCGAATCATTTTCAGAAAGGCGGGCTGTCGAATCATTCTCAGAAACGGGGGCTGCGCGCCAGCGCTCGGTAGGGCCGGCAGTGGGAGTGTGGCCTGATCGGGCGACGAGAATTTCAGGCCGCGTTACGCCGGCACGAAGACGCGTGACTCGAACGGGTAAACATTGATCGAGACCGTCATGGCCATTCTCACCCGCCCAGCCCTGCGCAATCTTTTTTCACCCACCCGCCCCCGATTGCTCTGCAATCGATTACCCGGGACGTGCGCTTCTCCCCACGGCGGTCTCGCGTCACTTCATGATCGTCATTCGCCGTTTACGGCTTGATGACGAGATGGCCCCGACGGTTCTGCTGATAACAGGCTTCGGAACGGTCTTTACAGAATGGGCGCTCTTTGCCGTAGGACACGGCAACGAGGCGCTCGCGTTTGATGCCCAGATCCGACAGATAGCTGAGAATCGACTTGGCGCGCTTTTCCGCGAGCACGAAGTTGTAGGTGGACGTCCCGCGCTCGTCGCAGTGCCCCTCCACTTTCAGCTGAGCGGCCGGATGCACGCGCAGCCATTCGGCATCCCGGCTGAGCACCTGTCGCCCGTCCTCACTGAGTGACCAACTATCGTAACCAAAAAACACATCGCGCAGGCCGGCAGCTGCCGTGGCCGCGTCTTCAGCTCGCGCTTCGTCCATCTGCCGCTTGGCCGTGGCTGGGTCATTCTTCGCCACGGCAATTCCCGAACTCAGCCGCTCCGTGCCGGACGGATCGTCCAGGGACAAGTTCGGAAGCGGTTCCTGGACCGGAGGACGTGCGCCGCTTGTCGTGCGTCCATCCGATTGGACCGATTTTTTGGAGCATCCTGCAGTCCACAACACCATACAGCTTACTGCCAGCAAACAGGTTATCCGCACACAACCATTCATACAGCCTCCTTGGTGAACATCACGAGACGCTTGCCGCTTGTCAGCGGCGCTTCGTTTCGCGCCCGCCGGAGTGTACCAAGATGAACGCAACAGGGCAATACGCTAGGTGAGTAAGGCACTACTTGACAGGCTCTAGCGAAAGTTAAGAACGGGTAAAATCCCTCCACGCCCGTTCTCCCCTTTGCCAGAGGCGGATCGTGCGTCTCGCTGCGATATATGATGGGTGCGGGTCAGGGCGAATTGACTTGAAGCTTGTGTCACTTCCTTAATCATGCTAGGTTGACATTGATCGCGTAAGACCTCCTCAAGGTGGGGGGCTCCAGTAGCAGCTCCCTGCATGTCGACGCGATTGTTTATCGAGATCGTTCTGTCTCTGGCGAGCACCCCCCGGCACGGACCTACGATCACGTTCCCCCGACATTCGACAGAGTGTGACGCTCTGTTTCAACACTAACTTCGGAAGAGGTGCATCCTTGTTTCACGCATTGCGGTCGATCGTACAGCCCATACAGACATTTTTTCGTGAGGCGGCAGGAGGCTTCTATCATGTCGTCGTTATCGCGTTAAGCGCGGGAATTGCCCTCCTTCTTCCTTCAGGGGCCAGGCAGTTTCTGAGCTTCTGGTCCAGGATCGAACATGACAAGTTTTCATTGATTATTATTGAGATGATCGTTGCTGTCCTGTTGATCGGCTGTTTTAGCTATGTCCGGCGCAGCCGGCGCGACCGGGCTCTTGCAAATGCCGCGGCCGGCGCAGGGCTGATCTCCTTTTTTCCCCGACACGAACGTCGCGCTCACCGACACATCGCACGGCTTAAGGAAGAGAACACTACAGGCCGCACGATCATGGTTATCGGTTCCAGCGGCTACAGCAGCTTCGTCGACCAAGTCGGCGATTTGTCATCTGTTCTCGACACCTGCCTCGGGGCAAAAATTCTTCTGGTCAATCCTTATAGCCAGGAAGCGACTACCCGCATTGAAGCCATTGGCCACCCCGAATACACGCTCCATGCCTTTCGTGAGGAAGTGCGGCAAAGCATTGCACTGCTCAAGCGGCTGCGGGCCATGGGAAAAGCCGTCAAACTGAAACTTTACGCAGACGCACCTTTGGTCAAGATGCTTATCCTGGGGGATTACCTGTGGCTTCAGCACTACCATGCCGATCTGGACGTTCGCACCATGCCAGAGTACGTGCTTCGGCATAGTCGCCAAAATCACGGCTTTTATTCACTGTATGCCCATTACTTCGCCCAGCGATGGCAAAGCGTAGAGATTCCCGAATACGATCTCGACAATGATGAGTTGGTCTACCGCAACTCGGCCGGAGCCGAGATGCGGAGGGAACGGTTTGAGATGGTGTCAGCGGATGAAGGGAACATCTATCAGGTGGCAAGATAAATTCAACGCATCTTTGGTGCGAATTCACACGACCCGCGGCTGGCTCGCTATGGTGCCGGTAGCTGCGAATAGGCCATTCGCAGTCCATCTCAGCCGGAGTGCTTAGGACTTCGCTCAACCGATTCGATCGCTGCCACTGCCTTCTGTATGGTCTCCTTGTTTAACACTTCCAAAGCGCCTGCCTGCTGCATTGCATAGATGTTGTAATCCTTGGCGTCCGCTGAAAACCCCAACACGAGCACGTGCGGATACTGAGCCTTAATCAATCTGGCCGCTGTCACGCCGCCAATTCGCTGCAGGTTAATGTCCATGACCACAACGGCGGGGTGAAACTTCCCGACACTCATCACGGCGTCGTCGCCATGGCTCGCCTCACCGACCACTTCGATGTTGGCGTAAGGTTGTAGAATACGGCGTAACGTTTGCCGAACCACAGTGTGGTCATCCACAAGAAGCACTCGAATCTTGTTTCCGATATTCTCGTGCCGCGAGTTCAGCAGATGCTGCCTGTTGGACACTTCACCCTCCAAAGTAAAGCTGCGTGCGTAACACCTGCAGGTCCACCCCTGTCAGCGTGTCCCCTTCAATTGAGCGGAGCCGTTTTAACAGCTCCCTCCCCTGTGTCACAAACTCGCTCGTAGCACGGCGAAGGTCCATAGTACGTGGCAGCCATAACCGCCTAAAAGCGCATCTTCAGGCCCGAATGGCCGACAAGACGAGTTGGGGCCCGTGCAATCTCGGTCTTCTCTTGACGATCCTGAAACCCGAAGAACTTAGGTCGGGCAATCAAAGAGAAGGGATGTCAGTAGCGCAAAACGCAGAGCTGCCCGTTACTTATCCGCCGGCGCAGGCGATGGCTCAGCTGTGGGAGCTGCCGTCGGCTGAGGCGTCGCTGGCTTGGCAGGCGCCGGCGCCGGCTGGGGAGCCGCCATCGGCAGAGCCGACGCTGGCTTGGCAGGCGCTTGGGCCACCAGCCCCGCTTTGTATTCATCCTCTGAAATTTCTTTCACGTCAGAAGACTGCAACGTTACGGTGCTTCCCGTTTTGTCATCCTTGATTTTGACTGCTCCTCCTCTACCGGCATCGCCGACTTTCGTGGTGTAGTAGGCCTTTCCGGAACCCGGGTCAGTCACGCGGTAATAACTGGTGCAGCCTGCGACCAGCATCGTCATACCGCAGAGCATGAGACCCGTGAACATATACTTTTGCATGAGGTCCTCCCATTGTGTTGACTAGTCATTAGTCTGTGCGGACGAAACAATGCCTTCTATGATCCAAGCGCGCAGAGTATTGTGGTTCCTCTCATTGCGAAGGGCAGGCACTGCATTGTATGTCTAATCATATTGGACGAACACTGTCAGTATTGACAGGTACCGATTCGCGAATCGGACACGGGATTCGCTCATAGGGTCTGATGGGTGAGCTTTGAACGCTGTGCCGTTGGTCAGTGAACGCTGCTATCAAGAAGCGGGATTTCGCAATTTCTTCTGCTTGGATGTTCTTTTCCCGTCATGTTCGGCGTCGGTCGATTCCCCTTCGGACAACAGATCCTCGACCTGATTTTCATCACATGTAAGGCCTTCGGCCGGACGCGGGGGCTTGGATGCACTTGCAGTTTTTCGACCCTTTCCGGTTGCCGCCATTGAAATCCTCCGCAATCCATCGGTCAATGAAAGCGATCAGGCCGCTTCCTCGTTTATCCATGGCCGCGTACGATGCACCTCAACACACCGACTCATACTGGCCTAATTTGATCGCCATTGAAGAGTGGCACACCGACGCGATACGACTAACACCCGTTTCCCTTACGTGCATCTTTCTTTTGCCGACTTGGCGGTGGGAGTTCCGGGGACACGAGCGCGGCTCCCCACTCGAGGGGCATGCCCCCTCCGATTCCCTTCAATGACAGAATCAATAGTTTCACCACAGAGCAGACAACGCCACCCGTCTGCCGTGCCAGAGGGACACAGTTCGTTCAACCGGGCGGCGATCATCAAACCCTGGCAGCGCGGACAACACATCGGCATCTGACCTAGTTTCCCTTCTGGCAGATCCCTACTATCGCTTGCACACTTCCGTCTTGAGGACTGATCATTTGGAGCATGCCCTTATACTCCTGAGCCCTTTTGAAGAATATGGCGTAGTCTTCGTTATACGGGCGCTCTGCGGTTGTCGTGTCACCGCTCTGACGGTTATAAACCGATTCATGGATGAGCGCGGAAACGGTCTGTGTGCCATTGACACGCATGCGGCTCGTGACTCTCCAAAATATCCGACGCTGATCGAACGTATCGCTCACTCCTTCGACCGCAATACTCGAACACAACGTGGTCCCCTTTGTCACCTCGACGTAGGTACCTTTGTCCATGAATTGAGCGAGGCCTACTGCTGGAAGTCCGATGACCATCGCGGGCACAAGCCAGTGTAGGAATATGAGCAGCACACCCCTCCATTCCGGCATAAGCGCGCCACGCATCAGTCACCCTTTTTAACTTGATTTGGCTTGATAAATCGCTCGTCGGCAAAGACCCCGTGCAACTGCTCGGTAACGGAGCGACGATAGGGTTCCTTTTGCTTTACCATCATCACGAGGTTCTCGGCATCGATCAGAATGCAGAGCTCGTTTTCCGCGACAAGTTGTCTCATCGGCGCTCCGACGTTCATACGATATTGGGTCTTGCCGTCTGGATTTCTCGCAGGCCCCGTGACAAGTTCAGTGAGTCCGTCGATGAATCCCTCATGGCCCTCGAGACGGTGTCTGACCCTGGTGCCATCGGGAATGCGCACCCATGGTGATGCGGTAGGAGGGTGCCTTTGCTTCGGTGTGGTCATGAAGTTATCTCCCTGTGATCGGTGTGGTAAGAGATACGCGGCTTCTTCATCAGATCAACCGCCGTCGGTTACGGAACATCTCCGATTTGTGCAGGCACAGTGGTGCTGGTTACCACATAGGGAAGCGAAAGGGAGAGATTACGGGGTGCGGATACAGGTGCCCGAATCGATCGATCAAAGGCTGTACCGCAGGTGTGCTGCCGCGTGTGGGGTCGCTCGGTGGATGATCCCACACCAGCGTGTGGATGCCTGCCTCGGTGAGCACCACGCGGATGGTCTCCACCATCGCCTCTACGGTCATCTCGGTCCAGGGCCGTAAGTCCAAGACCCGCTCTTCCGGCCTGCCGGGCGGCGGACTTTCATGGATGAGCACCCAGCAGCGGTTAAACACCATGGTACGAAGCCCGTTTGGGATATTGAGTGCGGTCAGGCGAGAGGTGCAGAGTGCCGTGACCAACAGCACGAATTGAAGATCGGGCATGCCGGGACGATTGATATCGAGCGTCTGCATGGCGGACTCCTGGTGAGGCGTCCGAACGGTCATCGGGGCGGCGACCCCACCGTCCCGGATAGTCAGGTTCACTCGCCGGCATGCTGTTGAAAAAAGGCGTCGACGCTTTCGAGCAGCTGTGCTTTGATTTCATCCGCAGTGCCATTGGTCACCTGCAGGGTCATTCTGCCCGCCGAACCGTCCGGCAGGACGACGGAGGCCTCAGGATACGCGAGTTCGTGTGACCTGACCTTATCCAGCCGCATGCCGTAGCTCAGCGTATAGCGTAGTGGCGCCTTCTCGAGCGTCGTCTGTGATTGCACCTCTGTCACGGTTCACTTCCTCTTCAATCGGACACTGTTGCTGACGGCGGACGATCCGGGCTCTCGTGATTATGCGAGTGAGACCGCCGGCAGTGGCTTCTGAACAAACTCTTTGTAGCCGTACCGCGCAGCCAAATAGGCCTTGGCCTCATCGCTGACATATTCACTGAACTTGTACCGATCGTCTTCGACAGTCTTGGCATCTTCCATGACCTTGTCGGTCGGAATGGCATATTCGATATTGCAGGACGTGTAGGCCTGAATATAGGTCGGACCGACTTCTCTGGCGATCAGCACGGCTTTTTTGATGACACTTTCCACCCGGCGCGGATTGTTCGGCACGACCGTGGCGATGTAGGAACAGCCGGCGAGTTTCGCCATGCCGACCATGTCCATCTTCTCGAACTTCTTGCCGAGGGGGGCCATCTTGAGCACCGCGCCTCTGGTCGTCATCCCGCTTTCCTGCCCGCCCGTGTTGCCGTACACCTCGTTGTCCAGCATGATCGTCGTGAACCGTTCCTTCCGGAACCAGGAATGGAGCACCTGTTGGAAGCCGATGTCGGCGGTGCCGCCATCGCCGGCCATCACGACCACATCCTTGGGCTTGTCTCCGAACCGGATGCGCAGCCCGCGCGACAAGCCGCTGGCGACGCCGTTCTGGTCGCCATAGTTGCCGTAGACGAAGGGAATGGCGGCCTGCGAAATGGCCAGCCGGCCGCACCCGGCCGTTCCGACCGTAATGGTGTCTTCAGGATTGGGAAACGCGATGATGGCCAACCGGATGAACAGGGTCATGGCACAGCCGGCACACATCGGATGCTCCTCGAGAATTTCCTTGAAGCTGCCCATCTGTGAGACGGTCGTCTTCTTCCCGAACGGGCCGTGCTCCACCATATCGCGGTATTCTTTGGGCATGAACGCCTCAAATCCCGGAGAAAACTTCACATAATCGAGACTCATCTGGCACCTCGCTCTTTGGCTGGGCGCGGTTGCGCCGATTAACTATCGTGTCGTGTCGTCCGCTCGTGTGCTCCGTGTTCACCCTCCCCGTCCGGCCAGGACACCGGAGCGGACCCCGATGGCTTTCTTGATTTCCTCCACGATGATTTCCGGTGGCATGGTCATGCCGCCGCAGACGCGCGGTCCGGAGACCACCCGTTCGGTGCGGGAGATCGTGGCTTTGATTTCGCGCGCCAGCCATCCGATGACATTGAACTCAGGCACAATGATGTGCGTGGCGTGCTTGGTCGCTTCGCGAATTTCTTCCTCCGGCCACGGGCGCAGGCTCTTGATCTTCACCAGTCCGACACGGATCCCTTCATCGCTCAGCAGACGGATGGCTTCACGTCCCTGGGAGACGGCAGTTCCCGATGCGACGATGAGGATGTCGGCGTCGACATTCTCGGTCTCGATCAGGCCGTCCAGCCAGGCGATCGTATGCTTTCTGGACCGTTCTGCGGCTGCCCAGACTTCTTGCTGCCAGCTCGCATGCGTGGCGTAGCTGATGTAAT
Source organism: uncultured Nitrospiraceae bacterium (assembly GCA_963794505.1). Lineage (GTDB taxonomy): Bacteria > Nitrospirota > Nitrospiria > Nitrospirales > Nitrospiraceae > Nitrospira_C. Next base: position 42,829 of record CAWCEG010000061.1, on the reverse strand, counting down.
TGCTTTTCATCACGAACGGATCGCGCATCATCCGGACTGGCGGGCATTCCATGTCCATGCAGGGCACCGGCGACCGGTAGGGGTCATACGGCGGCAGGCACATGTCCACGGGCGTCAGTCCGACGACATCTTTCGTGTGGGTCACGAAAAAGCCGTCGCAGCAGAGGGCCAACGGCAAATGCACGTCCGGTTCCTCCGACACGATATAGCCCTTGAGAATCCAATCGTAAAAATCCTGAGCCGTCTCGGCGTGCCAGACCAGCATCCCGGTGTTCATCAGGTAGGCGATCTCCAACGTATCCGGTTGGATCGACAGAGGCGAATTGATGCCGCGGCAGGTGACGATGCACTGAATCGGCAATCTGGCTCCCGCCCACATGGGAAAGTTTTCCATGGCCCGCATGGTGCCGGGGCCGGCGGTGGTGGTGAAGACGCGGGCTCCTCCGAAGGCCGCGCCGGCGCATTGCGACATGACGGCGAATTCGCTTTCGCCGCGGAAGTAGTCGCCGATATACCCCTCGGCAAAGAGTTCGCCGCAGAGGGCGGCCGCTTCACTCTGTGGCGTAATGGGATAGGCCACCATGACATCTACGTTGGCGCGCTTGACGGCTTCTTTGATGACTTCGCTGCCGGTAAAAAACGACGGCGTGCGAGGCGCCTTGTTCATCATCACGGATGGCTCGGTGATGACTTGTCCCTTTTTGTTTGTGGTTCCGATGATAGCTGTGCTTTCCATAACTCGCTCCCTTCCAGTCGACGGTGCCGACCGACGCAATTGACCGGCATCGCGCCATGCGTTATGCGCTGAATGAACTCCCGCACCCACAGGTCGTTTTGGCCTGAGGATTCTTGATCGCAAAGCCGGAGCCTTGGACGGTGTCCTGATAATCAACTTCGCAGCCGGCCAGGAGCGGAGCGCTTTGCGAGTCCATGATGACTTTGACGTCGCCCTTTTCGATCACCGTGTCGTCATCGCCTACCTTGGACTCGAAGGCCATCCCGTACTGGTAGCCATGGCAGCCGCCGCCTTTCACAAACACGCGAAGACCAATTGTGTCTTGCTCTTCCTGCATAAGTTCATGGATCTTTTGTTCGGCTATCGGCGTCATCGTAATCATGCGATCTCCCTTTCAATGATTGCTTTCAGTGGTGAATGAAGCGCACACGAAGCATTATCCCGTTGCATACGGCACTCTCTCAGCCGGAGGGCATCACCTCCGGTAATCACGGTCTGGTGCAAAGGACGCTCTGGCGTAGATGCGGGCGGACCAGGGAATCAGTCGCGCGAGGAAGGAAGGCAGAAGCGCGAAGATAGGACAGTCGGCATAGCGCTATACGTCATAGGACTACCCTGGGCGCATTCGGCATCGGAGTCAAGCGCTATTAAGGCTTAGACAGGCGAAAATTGGACGTTGCCCGTCACGTTAGGCAGGTCGGGAGGCGGCTGTGGTCCCCAAGATGAGAAACTGGAACGCACTCACGAAAGCTTGCCCATTCAAGCACCTTCATAAGATGCCTGTAACGTTGAACTATCTAAGCTCTCATAATATAGCTTGACTCTCGGATGCAATAGCGCCCAAGGTGCATCGTCAGGTGTAACGCTCCGTTGACTGCCCGTTCTTCCCGCTTCCCACCTAATTCTTAGCGAGAACGATTCCCCAGTCTCCGCCGTGTTTGCACAGGGTGCTCTGACTCGTTGCCTGTCCGGTGTCCCTGATCCGCTCGTGGAGGCGGACAGGACTCCCGCCACTGCGTCAGACGCTCTTCGGTTTATCCTGGCATTCCATAGAGAGGAGTGAGCGAGTAAGGGGATGAAACTGGGGTCCGATGTCGATGGTATGCACAAGAAGGAGGGTGAGATGAACGCGGATCAACTCAAAGGAAGATGGATGCAGTTCAAAGGCGACTTGAAAGGGAAGTGGGGCCAGTTTACCGATAATGACTTGGAGGAGATCGCAGGCGTGTATGACAAGTTTGTCGGTAAGGTCCAGGAACGATATGGCGATAAGAAGAGCGAGCTAATGAAGTGGGCGGAGTCATGGCATGCGAAGCCGGCGCCTGCAGCCGTGGAAAAGAAATAGTCCCGGCCTTATGGCGGAGCACACGACGACTGATGACAGACTTTTACATTGACAGTTAAGGAGACAATCATGCGCACACGCACTGTTTTGACATTCTGTACAGTTTCGCTACTCGGTGGGGCGCTCATCGCAGGAACGGCGTTCGGCAGAGCCGAGGAGAAGAACATGAGCGACTCTTGGATCACAGCCAAAACCAAGATCGCGCTATTTGCCGATTCCCGAGTGAAGGGCAGCGACATTTCTGTGGCGACCACCGATGGCGCAGTGATTATCCGCGGCAAGGCTGATACCGCTGAGGCGAAGCAAGCGGCGGGAGGCATCGCCAAAGGCATCGAGGGGGCGAAGACGGTGAAGAACGATTTGCAAGTGGTCGCACCCTCCAAGCGCGAGGCCATCGATGACAAGGACGACTCGATCACGGCTCGCGTAAACGAACAGATCGCGAAAGACACGCAACTGAAGACCTCCGGTATTAAAGCCCAAACGAATGCGGGCGTGGTTTCCTTGAGTGGTGAAGTGGCCGACTTGGCGACCAGTGCCCAAGCGTCTTGGTCCGCCTGGCAGGTGCCCGGCGTGAAATCCGTCAAGAACGATCTGCGAGTGAAAGAAAAGGCCTAGGCGTTCCTTATCCTATAGTGAATAGCGTAGGGGCGCTCTCCGTCCGTCGATACAGATCGATCGTATTGACGGACGACAGAGCGGCCGCCCTAAAGCGGTGTCTCAAGCGTGGCTCGGTCCCTCCACTAATACACCTGCCCGACGCTGCCCGCCCCGGAAGGCCCGACCGTCGACTCACACCCTCGAACTCTTTGCCACCTACGGACGGTAAGTCATAACAGCGAAGGGCGCGCGCACTACCTTTCAGCGGGTGTAGGTAAAGCCTCGCGCTACTCAGCAGGAGTTCAATATGGATGCTGGGCCCATGTAGAGTCCAAGGCTTCGTGGTGCCTGGAATGCCCATGCTTTAGGCAGATTCGTCCTGCCAGTCGTTGACATCAACCCTAATAAAAGACAAATCTAGATATTTGGCTGGCGTTGTAGACTTTGAGGGAAAGGAGACTTGGGTCCGAGACCTTAGAGATTTTAGCCGTGTAGAACCCGACCCTGGCGGCATTCGCTTTTTCAGTGGTACTTACGTCATGATCATTAACGCAATATGTTTAGACGTAAGGCGTTCTTCGTCACTATAGTGACTGGGCAGTGGCGGAAGTGCTAGATGCGACAGCAAACGGGCACAAGGAAGAGACGCTGATTGAGGGAAGTGTGCTTGACGGACTGACAATTTATCGGGCCCATGTCGTCTTTCTCATAGCGGTGCGATGAAAGGATCTGGAATGAGTTACTCGTTGTTGAATATTGATCTGGCCGATCTGACAGCAATCAAGATCACCTGTGCCCAATGCCATGCGTCGGCGGAACTTCCTGTGGCGCGGCTCCAAGGCGACTCGCCCGAACGCTGCTTTTACTGCCGCGCAGAGTGGTTTGCCGCCAAGAGTGCGCAGGCTACGGCGCTTGCGCACCTGTTCCGCGCTCTGGGCGAGCTTCGTGGCGATGCAGTGTCGGAGTGCCGGGTGCAGTTGGTGGTTGATCCCGGCTTCCCGCGCCCCCGCGTGCCATCCTAGTCCCCGCCTTCTCTTCACGGACTGGCTTATTTCTAACGGTTTGTGATTGGGCTGCCAGTAATGTGGGCAATGACCTCGGGGAGTGTATGGGCGCAGTCTTTCGTGACGAAGTGTGACGATCCGACGGCTTTCATGGATTCCTTTATGCAAGTGTCATCTTGAGTGGAGACGCCAATGACGTGTACGCCGGGAAGAAAACGTTTAATCCGCCGAGTTGCCTCGATTCCGCTTATTCGGGCCATCTTCACATCCATAATAATGACCTGAGGAGCCAGTCGAAAGGCCATCTCAATGGCTGCCCTCCCGTCTGCAGCCTCTCCGACGATAGCCAGGGATTCGTTGTCTAGAAAAACCCTGCAGAGCGACTCCCGAAAGGGAGCAAAATCATCGACCACGAGAATGCGAAGCGGTTCACCGATGCAACAAGTTCTCAAAGCGTCCAACTGCACACCTCTTCCTTACCTGAACAGACCATCATTTTCCGCTAATTGTTTCTCCTGTGTTTGTTCAAAATGAGACACCCGCCATCCCATAACATACTGATCTTGAATGACATTTAAAGGTGTAGAACTTCGATTTGCTCCGCATGGTGCAGACTCCTGTGTGCAACTTGGCCACAATAATTGCCAAGGACACCTCTTTGCGCAACCTCACTTCTTCTGCACATCAAACGCGAACCGCAATTGGACTGCCCAGTATTCCTGGATGAGCGAACCAGATTTATCCAACGAGAGATCCTGTTCGCGATAGACACTTATTTCATAGTCGTCCTTGAAACGAAAGGCGAGACCGACGATCCAATCCAATTCGGTGGGTCTCAGCTTGTTGTTCAATTCACGGTCGGTGAAAAAATTCATGTCGCCGTAGATCACGATCTTGTTCTTGTACACATCGAAGTCGGCGTGAGCCACATACCGAAACAGCGCCCGGCCGGTATTGTCGGGGCGGGCGAAATAGTTGCTATTGTGAAACAACCAGCCGAATCCGGCGTAGGCATTCAAATTTTGCTGGGGGAAATATTTGCGCCACCATGAAAAGTCCTCTGCGGCGTGAAGATTCCCGGTTCCTAGCACATCGGCGTAAACCTGTTTGAGACCGCTCTTGTCAAGGGGAGCATCGCGCTCATATTGCAGGCGCCAGCCCCAGCGATCGATCAGACCGGTCAAGGCATAAGTCATATCCCACTCGCTGAGTTCAATCCATCCATTCGTGCGATCAGAGAAGAAATTCTGATCTGTGTAGAACGTGAGGTACTGCTTATAGAGGTCCATCTCAAGATGGGCCATGTAACGCATGCCCACGAGGCCGGTGTTATCCGGACGAGCGGCAAATGTCGGGTTCGAGACAAAAGGCGCAACGAGAAGGTAGCCACCGAATAAGGTTTCTTCGGCCCCTCGCGACTCCTCGCCTTGCTGTTCCATCGAGGGCAATGGACGACCGTATTTCTCTAGTCCATAGGCGGATGACAGCCCCGCACACCAGGAAACAACTACGAAGCCGATGAAGCCGATCACTTTGGCAAGGCTGGATCCAGACTCGATTCCCCTGCGCACGAGGGAAGAAATGACGTGAGAGTGTGATGAAACCGTGGCGAGCATCATGGCTGCATCCTTGAGCCCATCCGCACGGACTGGGCCGGTGGCAGCCATCATGTTATCTGTTCACACCATGAAGGGGATAGCCGCCGAAGACACACAGCAAGGCGGAAGAACCGATTGTGCGTACATAGCTACCGTCTGGGTCCATTCCATTCATCCGTAAATCGAATATGGATTTATTGCTAAAGATGGCGTGTACCGCATCTGTCAGAGGTTGTCAATCAGGAAGTTCGCCCTGCATGGGTTGAGGATCGCCGGAACGTCATGCCGGTTCATTGCAGGCACACCACAAAGATGTGTTGGCAGTGATCGTACTCGGTTCCGTCGGGAACGGGGCGAAATTCTACTCCCGTCACCTCATCCTTTTCGAGAAGGAGACTGGCCCAACAGCCATGGTGTTCCTGAGCAATGCTGCCCTTTAAAAACGGGCGTGACTCCTCGAACATGGGCGCTTCTCTTGTAATAACTGAAGATGACGCCATCCCTGTAGGGAACTTCTCTGCTGGTGGCCCAGCGCACTGAAGCAGCTCTGCTCGAGTTTTTCCGACAAGACGTTTCGCCGTTGGATTATCGGTTTTCGTCTCGAGCGGACCTGAAACGCATCCGCCTAAGAGAACCACGAGGACGGCAGCTGCACGCAGGACGAACATAAGATCACTGCTTCTGAGAGGCGGGTAGAGCCGCTAGAGTAAGCGAAATGTCGTAGAGATACAAACCACTACTCCGGCGGTGCTGCGCCACCGGCGAGGGTCCGTCCCAGCTCAAATAGCAAGAGCTCATGGCGAAGGCGTCAGCCTGGGTATCTCGAAGATTCATAGGAAAAGCGTACGGTTGTTTGCGGAGGGAGGAAGACTTTGTTATAGTCCCCGCGGGAGAAGCAAGGATGGGCTTGGAGCCGAATTACATCATCGTGGACGGTCAGACGTTCAGCAAGACCAAGTTGGCGCTGGACAACCACGTTTACAAAAATTGCAACATCGACGATTGCGATCTCTACTACAGCGGCGGGCAGTACGAGCTGCTCGATACCCACATCACAAACTCGCGCTTGATCCTTAACCATCCCGCCAAAGGCATCTACAACGCGCTTCAGATCTTCAAAATGAAGTCGCCGGGCTCGCGAATCGTCTACGAATAGAGCGCAGGCTAGGAGGCGCGACGATTGCCAGCCGCCGCGAGCGCCCAGACTTCCGCCGCGGCGCGAAGACCGCTTTCCACTGCCCCGTTCATATAGCCCTGCCATTTGATGCTGGTGTGCTCGCCGGCAAACAGCAGCCGGCCGTGAGGACGGGCCAGCCAAGGCCGCCAGGCCGGATCAAAGGAAGGATCGAAATAGGCATAGCCGCCTTGGGCCCACGAATCGTGCTCCCACGTCACATGATGGCTGTGCAGCAGTTCGGCCTCGCCCGGCTTCAACCACTCGAGGGCACGCACTAACCCCTGCACGCCGTCCTGGGACAGAATCTTTTGGGTATCTTCGCTCGCCTGGCCGCCCGCCATCAGCGTCAGGATACCCGCGGGGCCGCGCTGTTGCTCATTGGCGTCCCAGATGGCGCCGGTCGGCGCATCGGTGCCATAGGCGGGCGAACGGCCCTTGCGCTTCCAGAAGCGTCGGTCGAACTGCAGCAGACTCTTGGTGACCCGCCCGTACTTCAATCGCTCAAATACCTTTGCCTGCTCGAGCGGCAGGTCAGGTGTGATCTCAATGGCGCGGAGCGTGGTTACCGGAACGGCGAGAATGACATAGTCCGCCTTGATCTGCGTCCGATCGCCGCCGGCGCTCTCGACCGTCACGCGCACGAACGGCTGATCGTCGTGGATCGCACGAGCCGCCGTGTTGAGGTGCAACGCCTCGCCCAATTCAACGGCCATGACCTTCGGCAGTCGATCGTTGCCGCCTTCGATGCGTCCCATCGATTCCTGTCCCGGCGCTTCGGACGCAAGCTGTTCGATCAGGACCAAGAGCGAAAGGTCCTCGGGTTCGGCGAGGAAGAACCCGCGCAGGCCGCGGACCATCGCCCGCATGTTTCCATCGGCGTCGATCTCATCGAGCCATTGAGCGACTGATCGCTGGGCCATGCCCCTGACGACGGCGCTCTCCCAGCGCTGCTCCGCCCGCCGATAGGCTTCGATCAGAGGCTTGGCGCGGTCTTCGATCGGTTTCCAGGCCCGCTCGCCCTTCGATCGGACGGCCGTGGATTTGGCCTTTTCCCTTGTAGCGCACGAAGGAAAATCCCTGCCGCAGAATCGTGCGCACGGTCAGGCCGTACTGGTCCGCGAGTCGCCTGATGTCTTCCTGGCCGCGGTCGATGAAATCGCCTCCTGCCTCCGCATGCTGGCCTCTGGCAAAGACATCGCGAATCGTCAGGACCCTTCCGCCGACGCGGTCCCGCGCCTCCACGACCGTCACGTGGGCGCCATCTTTCATCAGCCGGACGGCGGCAGAAAGCCCGGCCAGGCCAGCGCCGACCACGATGACCGATGTCCGGCTGAGACGCATGTGGACAGCCTACTCCCCCGTCCCGACCCTCCGCCAGAGCCGGGTTCCCTAGGTCGCCGATCGCGGAACGAAGCGTCGCGGGTAATCGATTGCGAAGCAATCGGTGGGTCGGGTGGGTGGAACAGGAGTCTTCGGGGTTGGGTGGGTGAAAAAAGCCTTTGGGCAGCTGGTCCAAAACTGCTTGGTTTATAAGGACAAAATTGGTAGAAATTCCGGGAGGACCGGGGCAGAGCGGCTACTTGACGACTGGGAATGTTCTCCGACTTCTTCACGATGTCGATCGGCTGGAAGACGGGGTCGGACGAGCCCTTGGAGGACTCGGCTTCGATGCGCTGCAGGAAGGACGGCGGCCCACTGACCGGCGCATAGCTGAGCGTGGCTTCCACGTCGAACGTCCGCGTGTCCTTAGGGGTTGGAAAGGTAAAGGTTTCGACGCGCAACTCCTCCGGCTTTAACACCGTATCCTGGAGCACCTTCACGGCTTCAAAGTCGAAGACGGTCTTCTGCCCTTTGGCGTCCTGATAGACTCTGCCATACACACGCTTGTCCGCAAACACCGTCTTCAAATTCTTACCTTTGATATCCAGTTGCAACACGACGCTCGCCCATGCCGGATGGGTCGTCGGCAGATTGTGCGGCACGAGACTCTGGACCTTCAGCACGACGGTCGTTTTGTCCCCCTCGATCTTCGTCTCGATATCGAGCTTCGCGGCTTCCTGGCGCAGTTTTCCGATGCGGCCTGGGAACGTGTGATTGGCCACGGTGCGTTTCTTTTCCCCGTTGGCCGATTCGCCGGTCTGCTCCGGCATATGGCAGGACTGGCACTCCTTGCCGGACTTAATGGCCTTACTCTGGTCCCAGTTGCCGAGCAGGTCGTTGGATTTGCCGAGGTTGGCGGCCGACGGCACCGCCTGATGGCAGTTCAAGCAGAGGTCGGATTTCCGGAACAATCCCAACTCCAACGACTGATGGGCGAGATTTTGCGCGAAATCCTTGTACGGCCCATAGAGCGTTTTGCTGCCGGCCGGCTCGTACTTCGGCTCCGGCGGCTGCTTGGTGCGATCCACCTGCTTGATGAGGTGACATTGCGAGCAGGCCACGCCGTCCATCTGCGGATCGCCTGATTTTGCCTGATCGATGAAGAACTGCACCTGATCGGGAAATTCCCGCACGTGTGGCGCGTGGCAGCGGAAGCAGAGCGCCTTGTCCTTGCCGGCCGGCGACGACAGAAACGCATCGAGCGAGGCGCGAAACGCGGGCGAATGGATCGACCGCGACAAGGGAGAGGTTTCCCACTCCTCGAACACGCGCTCATGGCAGCGCTTGCACTTGTTGGAGTTCGGAAAGGCCTTGTCCATCGTCACGGGCGCTTTGCCGTCCTGCTGCGCGAAAAGACGGTCGCCGACAAGGGGCAAGACAGCCAGCCTGCGACCAGAAACATCGCCGATAAGGCCGCCGGCACAATTGTCTTGCGCACGCTCATTGGTTCCGCTGCTCCAAGTCCGTCAGAGGTTCTTCGCCCGGTAGGTCAGCATTCGAGGCTGTGTGTATTCGTCGAGGATCTTCTTCGCGTTCTCCCGCTCCTTGTCGTCCTTGAGCGTCGCAAGATACTTCTCTTTCAATGCCGGTCCAGGCGTCGGAATCAGCGAATAGCTCAGCACCGCTTCCACGGAGGCCGGTGCGGCGCCGCCTGGGACGGCCAGCGAGAACGGCACCTTTCTCGTATTGCCGCCTTTGATGAAGGGGTCGGGAATGGGTCCGCGGAGAATCTTGTCGTAGGGAAGCCCGAAGTGTTTCGTTTCTTGCGCCAGCACCTTTCCCTGCGCATCTTTTACCACAATGGCCAGCGCGAATTGTTTGAGCACCGGATCGCCGTCCGGGAAGCTATGCGGGAGGCTGCCGACTTTGACCAACGCGGTGCCCTCGACCTTGTCGGCGGACTTCGTGCTGTCGATGTCGATGCGCGGCATCCACTCGGCTTGGAGATTGCGGTTTTTGAGCAGGATGCCCGGGATCACCACGCCCCGGAAATAATGGCGCCCGATCGAGCGCGTCATGGCGCCGCGCTTCGAAGTCGAACTCCCCGTGGACTGCTCCATGTGACAATCCTGACAGATCGTCCCTTGCAAAATTTCACCGGGCAAATCCTTTTGCGTCACGTCCTTGACCTTGTCGAAATGGCAGGAGGCGCAGTAATTGGCGCCCCGGAAGAGCGGCGACTGCACAGCCGGATGCACGAGGTTTTCTTCAGGATCCGCATAGGGGCCATGCATGGTTTTCCCAGGCTCGATCTTGAACGTCGGCGGCGGGCTCACAGTGCTTTCGACGGATTTGATGAGATGGCAGGAGGCGCACCCGATGCCCTCGATTTGCGGCTTCCCCGAGAGGACCTGCGCGATGATCTTTCCGGCATGCTGCGGGAAGACCGTAGTCGATGGCACATGGCATGAGAGGCAGCGCTTGCGCTCCTCCCCCGAGGGATTCGTTTGCAACCAGACGCCCAGCACAGTGCGAAAGACCGGCGACTCCAGCGACGTGCCGTGCAGAAGCGCGGCGTCCACGCGGCCGAAGGTTTTGAGATCCGGCGTCTGTTCCCGCGCGCCTTTCCACTCTTCGTAGTGGCGGTCGTGGCACTGCTTGCACTCTTCCGAGCGGATGAACACCTGCTCGATCTCGCCAACCCAGCCTTCCGGCGCCTGCGCCTTCAGCGCCTGACCATTGGCCTTCTGGGCAACGGCCCGTTCGTGGTACAACGCCGAGACGGCGATCAGGAAGAGCACGATGCAAGTGACAGTTATGCGTCGTCCGGTCAGCATTCGTCCAAACCGCATCGAACGTGAAAGTCACCCCGTGACGAGGATGTTCAAAAAAGCCGTCCAGCGCGGCATCAACATCCTAATCCCGCTTGCAGCCTACAAAGTGGAAGTTTACCCCCCAGCCGACGGGATCGCCAGGGTCGGCCGGCTCGTACGTGCCGACCGTGAAATTGCATTCATGCATGGCCTTTTTGATATGGCGCCCAAAATCGAGCATATTCTTGACTTCGTGCTTGTCGATCTCCTTGATGACCGACCGCACTTTGATGCCTGCATAGTCGGCGCGCGAATTGCCGATCACTTCGAATACCGCGACACCCTGAGGCCGTTGCAGCTTGAGTTCTTTCTGAACCTCCTCGTCGACATCGCCGACCACGACGCCGAAGTCTTCACCCAGCCTCGTCGCCTCGTCCACCGTCATTGCTGCCTGATCGGCGGCAAGACCGGCTTCATACGTTGCCATGAACTGGCCCAGGATCAGACCGGCACACACAACAAGGGCCCTTCCTGGGCGAAGGGCCCTTCTGCTGCCCTCTACACACCTCGTGCGATGAGCCTTCAACGTCGACGCCTCGTAAATTACCCGATCACTTGTGCGGGGTGGCCCGCTTTCATCACACCACGAACCCTAGATTTTCGCAATCGGGTCGATAACCAACTGAAACCAAGGCGCGACCGCTTTTTGACCGTTGCGTTCCTTATTCTCCCCGTTCCATACCGCGAATGAGACCGTTTGCACGCGCCCTGGGACCAGCTTGGCCTCGTTTTCCTGCTCCTCACTTCCGAGCGGTCTCCGCATCAAGACGTGCCACACTCCGTCTTTCCAGGTCGCCTTGCCCTGGACACGGCCTTGCTTTTCTTTCGTCGTCAGTGTGCTGAATCCGCCGCCGATCAGGTCCTCGACGGACGAGACGCGGCGCGGAATAACTTCGAACGTCCGCACGCCTTCCCGCTGCTTGTCGTTGCTTCGCAACGCACGGCGGTCGATATCGCTCTGCCAATCGGCCTTCCAATGCCAAATATTGATGTAGTGGTCGAGTTGGCCCATGCAAAAGAATGCCGGTGCATCACCGAGCGGCAGGCCGATGGCCACGCCGTCGCGGAACGTGCCCGGCGTCAGTCGGTCGTTTTTCGTGTTGTCCTGCCACTCCAACAAAAACGCGATATCGGTGCCGTTGTGGATGGACCGTACGGTCAGTGCGCGGGCGGTCGGCTCGGGCCACACCGGGCGCGTAATGACCTGCCCACTGAGCGGGAGCGTCATCGGGGCAACCTTCGCCCAAACTGCGTCTTCCGGAGTCGTCGGCAGATCGCCTTCGATGAGATGGGTACGAATGACCATGCCTTCGGAGCTGACGAGCGGAATGCCCATGCCTCCGAGGACGGCTGCCACAACGAGAATACAGAAAAAGAGGAAAAGCAGAGAGCGGGAAGGACTCTTGGTCGTCTTGCGCGCCATGCTCATGTCCTGGTTGACCAAGCCGACAGCAGACTCTCAGGCACCCTCCGAGGACCGTGACGTCGCGGAGACTGTGTCACCATACCACAAAAGGGGCGAGCGACCAATGCGATCGGCTTCGGGTTTCTACCAAAGGCGCACGCGCCGGATCTTATTCTCGCCGCGCTCGCAGATGTAGAGGTGGCCGACCGAATCCAGGGCAAGTCCGACGGGAGAATTCACAACTGCCTCGACTCCAAGCAGGCCGTCGCCGTGCTTGAGGGTGCCGGCGGATTCCTTTGCGACGAACCGCGCCGCGCCGCAGCCGCCCATGTTCTTGTCTTCGTAGCCGCTGTCCCCGTTACCTGCGACGGTGGTAATGATCCCCGTCGCCGCGTCCACCCGGCGCACCCGGTGATTCATCGTGTCGGAGACGTAGAGATTGTCCTGCGCGTCGAAGACCACGGCCTCTGGCGCGTGGAGCATCGCGCGCGTCGCCGGCTTGTTGTCGCCGTCGTAGCCGTAGCGACAGACGCCGGCCAACGTCGAAATCATGCCCGTAGCGCTATCAATCTTTCTCACCCGGTTGCTGCCCTTGTCGACGAGCACGACGTCGCCTTTGCCGTCCACCGCGATGCCGACCACGTCGTAGAGGCGGGCTTCCATCGCGGGCTTGCCGTCGTCCAAATACATGGACATGTCCAAGCCGTCCGAGCAGACCGGCATGAGCCAGCCGTGATCGTCGCTGAAATCGATGCCGATCGCATCGCCCGAGAGCACCACGAGGTTACGGGCCACGAGCGGCTGCTCACGGGCGTCGTCTTCGGCGGTCCAGGTTCCGGCGATCGTCGTCACCATGCCGGTACGCGGATCGTAGCGGCGGATTTTATGGGCTTGCGTATCGGCGATGTAGAGCACGTCGTCTTTGTCGAACGCCATCGCCGCGGGCCACGTCAGATTCACCTCGAGTGCCGGCCCGTCGCCGTTGAAGCCGTGCTGGCCGGTGCCGATGATCGTCCTAATCACACCGGTGTCGCGATCGACCTTGCGGATACGGTTGCTGCCCGAGTCGCAGATGTACAGATGATTCTGGGAATCGAAGGCGACGTCGAGCGGCAGGTACAAGCCGGCGTCGCCGCAGGGGCCTTCGTCGCCGCTGTAGCAGGTTTCACCGATGCCGGCGAAGTTGTGCAGCGTGCACTCTTGAAGGTCGACGCGCCGGATCCGGTCGGAGCCGGATTCGGCGAAGTAGAACCAGCGCTCGTTCTTGTCGAGCGCGGCGTGGTGCGGCAGCGGAATGCCGGCTTTAACGGCGCGCTTGCCGTCGCCGGTGCTGCGCGCCTTGCCGTTTCCTGCAAACGTCTCGATGTATCCGACGGCGAGCTGAAGTTCCGTGTCCATGGCAGTTCGGCCGACCGTCGCGCCTATGCGCGAGTCGCGGATTGCGCGGCCGGTTGTTCCACGCCCGGGGCCGGCGTCGTCGGGATGGACGGCTGAGGCGCCGCCATCTGCTGCTGGGCAGCCGCTTCGGCTTCAGCTTCGATGGCGTCGGCTTCATGCACCGACTTCTTGAACCCCTTGATGGCCTTTCCGAGTCCTTCTCCCAATTGCGGCAGCTTGCCGGCGCCAAAAATGATCAGCACGATGAAGAGGATCAGAATCAGCTCTGTGAAACCCATACTCCCAAACATGGTGTGTTCCTCCGCGATAAGGGTGAATCAGGATGCGCTCGTTTTGCTCCGCTTCGCGAAGCGTTCTTTCAACCGCTGCCGCGCCTGCTCGGCCTGCTCGAACATCTTGCACTTATCGTAGACGCTGATCAGGTTGTAGTAAGCCAGCGGCTCGTCCGCATTGTGCTCGACGGCGTCTTCCATCACTTTGATGGCGAGATCGGATTTCTTGTGATTGAGCGCCAGCTCCATCAGCTTGAAACTGCCTTCCAGATGCTTGGGGTCCAGCTCCAGCGTCCGGAGATAGCACTGGATGGCGGCGTCGATCGTGTTGTAGTCGGAGACCTGGGGATTGTCGAGTTCGACGTAGACGCCCGCGAGATTGTACCAGGCCATCGGATCGTCGGGCGTGATTTCGACCAGCCGTTCGTAAAAGCCCTTGGCATCCATATACTTTTTCTTGTCGGCGCAGAGCCGGCCCAGGTTGAAGAGCGCCAGCACGTCGTATGGGAACACGTCCAGCGCGCGCTTGAACTCGGCTTCCGCTTCATCCGCCATGTTCTTCGTCGCGTAGATCGTGCCGAGATTCGAGTAGTACATGGCCAGCGAGCGGTTCATTTCCGCGCGGATACCTTCGGCCATTTCGATCGACTTCTTCACTTCGACCAAGGCGTCGTCCAACCGGCCCTTGCTGAAATAGAGCTCACCCAGCCGGCAACGGGCTTGAAAATCGTCCGGCTCGGCGGCCAGCAGTTTTTCAATTTCGATGATTTCCTCATCCGGGTTCAACGGCTGATCGTCCGGATCCACTGCGGCTGCCCTGCTCTGCTCCGAAGACGTGGTTTCGTCCATGACAAGCCCCTATGGCAAAAGATTACACAGTTACACATGTCCGCCGACCAACGAGTCGGACGTTCTCATCACCGCCTGGTCCGCAATGGAGTCCGACGCATCGCGCCGGTAGCGGTCCATCGTCAACAACATCACACCCAAGACGACCATCAGCGTCAAATTCGAGTACAAGAGGGCATAGCCCGGCGATAAACATGAGCCCCAGGCCGTAGCCCGCCAGCCGCCCCATGGTCAGCAGCTTGATGACAGTATAGGACCAGCACAGAAGGCCGGCCATATACAGCGCGAACGGAAGATAAAAGGTGTATCCCATCCCGAACTGGAAAATCCACCCGATGCCGTCCGCGGCCTTGCGGATGTTATTGGCCAGCGCCGGGATTGTATTGATTGAGCAGATAATCCAGGAAGAACATCGAGACGAAGATTGCGGCCGCCGTGCTCCAGAACCAGATGGCACGGTGCCGCTGGCGCTGGATTGCGCGACCGGAACGACACGCCCCGCCCGTACGCCCAGAAGACCAGAATGCTCGCGAGCACCATGAAGGCTTCACCGGCCCGGTGCGCTTCGTACACCATCGGCGGCGCGACCACGGTCCCTGAAAAACTGAAGAAGGTGGAGACGATCTGGTAATAGAGCCATCCGCAGATGCCCAAGAGATACGTGATGCCAAGCAGCCGGTGCGACCGGTCGTGATGCGTCGACAGATATTCGCTCATCAGCAGCACGATCGCCGCGAGGGCCACGGTGTTGTAAATGGCCGAGCCGAGCATGGACGGCGGCACGAACAGAAATCCGATCGTCAGCAGCAGCAACAGCGCAATGCAGGGCACGATGAAGCGGGTCAATCCGGTGAACCCGCGGGCGGCCAGCCGATTCACCATACCGACCGTCAAGCCGAGGAACAACAGAATCGCGACGACGTTCAGGAGCCACTGGCCGACTTCCGTCAGGGCCGTAAAGGTCGGGATGATCCACTGATGATCGGCGGCCAGCTTGCTGAGGTGCATGCCCAGCCGGGACACCAGCCGATAGAGGACCAGCTCCAGGAACGCGACCAACAGCACGAGCTTGATCGTGTATTGGAAGAGGAGCGGCTGATCGCTCAGCTTTCCGGTGATGCGTTCGATGGTCGTTGCAGTTGCCGGCACGCGTGCTCCGACGATGGAATGTGAATTATACCGACCGGCAAAAAATCCGGTCAACGCTGCGCTGTCTCACCCTTACGACTGCGCGGCGGTCACTGCGCCCCGCTCTTCCGCTTTGGCCCGCGCGATGTACAGCAGCCCGTCCGCCATCGAGTAGTTGAACGGCAGCTCGCACACCACTTCGCTGATTTTTTCGTACACGTGCTGATAGAGCCGCTCGGCTTGGTCGGGCGTCATGCCTTCCTGCACTTCATAGAAAAACCCAAGGCTCAGATCTTCGGCCGACGGCCGCATGATCCGTCGGATGCCGTAGCCGCCCGGATCGCTCATGATCGGCGCTTCCTTCTCCAGATCGAACAGGCAGGGCTGGCAGGAGAAGCCGTAGGACTCGTTCAGCTTCTTGTTCTCCACGATGAAGTTCATCGTCTCCAGCGCTTCCTCTTCCTTCTCGGTCGGGAAGCCGACGATGATGTAGCAGTGGACGGCGATGCCGAGATCCACGCAGTCGCTCGCGATCCGCCGCACCCACTCCTGCTGGATGCCCTTCTTCATGAAATCCATGATCCGCTGATTGAACGACTCGAGGCCGAAGACGATCTTCAAGCAGCCGGCGTCCCGCATCGACGTGAGCAATTCGCGCGTGAGATGCTTCTCAAAGCGCATCTCGCAGGTCCATCTGACGTCCAGCCGGCGCTCGATCATCTGCTGGCAGAGGCGCTTCGTCGGCGACAGGGCGAAGCATTCATCCGTAAAGAAGAAGTTCCGCACGCCGTACCGCTGCTTGAGCCATTCCAGTTCCTCGATCGTCCGGCCCGGCTCTTTCTGCCGGAAATTCTGGTGATCGAGCGTCAAGGCGCAGAACGCGCAGTCCTTGTAGTAACAGCCCCGGGAGAACTGCACGGGCAGCACCGGCTCGGGCGAGAGGTAGCGGCCCAGCGGGAAGCCGTCGTAGTTGGGCGCCGGCAACTGATTGACGTTCTCGGAATAAAACGGCTGGTTCACGTTGATCTTGCCGTTCTGGCGATAGATCAAATTCGGCACCTTGCTGAAATCCTTTTTCCCGGCCATCTGGTTGACCAACTCCAGCAAGGCCGTCTCCCCTTCAAACACGACGATGTCGTCGGTGATGTCGAAGAGATTCGGGACAGCGACGGAAATTGTCGACCAGTCGCGTGAAGATGCTGCCGCCGATCGTCAGATGGATGTCGGGCGCGGTTTCCTTGATCAGCCGGCAGAGCGTGAGGCCCGGAATGATCTGCGAGGTGGCCGTGATGGAGACCCCGATCAGTTCCGGACGGTCGGCGATGATCGACGGCAGGAACCGTTCGCGGAACAGCCTGATGTACGGATTCTGCTGCTCGTCGCGAATGACTTTCATCAAGTCTTTGGACGAGTAGATGGAATAGGTGCTGAATTGATTGTCGACGACCGTAAGTCTGGTCGGAAAGTACAGGGTCGAAATGACCTCGAGCCACTTATCGATCAAAAAGAGGCTTTCCCGGTAGGCTTCCATGTCGTAGAAGCCCTCGCTGCGAAGCGTCTCTTTGGCGGGCTCAATCCGATCAATCAGATAGGGAAACCGGTCGAGCGATTCGATGATTCTGGCCAGATGCTCGGCGCTGCCGGGTCCGGTGTCGCCGGTTCGCTGTCGCTCAAGCGCCTGTTTCTTATCCAGGAGATCCTGATAGAGATCGGCGCCATAGGACTTCGTGACGACCTCATCGAGGAGTTCGATCCCCAAATCGCGTTGCGTCACGTTTGTGACACCGGCTTGAGCCAAAAACCCGGTGAGCGAAGGAAGACTCAGGTATGGTTGTGACGGATGCCAGGTCGGTGGAAAAAGCAGTGAGACTTTCATGCCAAATCTCTACCGAGAGAATTGAAAAATAAGATGAATCTCGAAAGATGAGGACTTTGTTTTATACACTCCGCCCCCGCCCAAATGCAACCCGCCCTCGGCTCATCCATAGCCCCCATAAATAGAAAAGCCCCAGCTCTGAGAACTGGGGCTTTTCTTTGGCTGTGCTGTTCCACCTCCGAGGGTGGAACATGGTCACTCAGACCTGTTCAGCTCACGGAAGCTTGAGCGTGAACCAGGTGGAGAGCGCCTTCATGCCGTTACGCTCGATGTTGTTACCGTCCCACACCGCAAACGCGATAGGTACGGACATGCCTGCCTTGAATTGCGTGTCATTCGCATCGCCTGTTTCCATGGTCCGCTTCACGACGATACGCCAGGTCGGGCCGCTATAACCGCCGCCCTTGACTGAACCGGCCGGTTCCCACACACCGTTACCGATGACGTCCTGGTGAGCCTGGGTCGTCAAGGTGCTGAAGCCGTTGGCGTTCAGATCCTCGACCGAGCTCACACGAAGGGTCGGGTCAGACATGATGTTTCCTGACCAAATGCCAGGGTTGAAGGGGCCAAGACTGCGGCCGATCCGGTCCGGATAGGTGACGCCGCCGGCAGGCTCTTCAAAATAGTAATCCCAGAAAATGCCGGGATATTGATCGTCCACGTCCCACATGCCCGCGCTGTCCTTGCCGAGGTCTTTCTGCCACTCCGCGTTCCAGCGCCAGATATTGGTGGTACCGCCTGATTGGCCCATGCACTGGAACGGCGGCGCACCCGACGTGTTGACCGGGAACATGATCGCGGCCTGGTCACGGAAGTCCTGCGGACCGATCGTCGTATCGTTCTTGGTCTGATCGCTCCACTCGACGCGCAACCCGACTTCCTTGCCGTTCGACATCGCCTTCACGAACACCGATTTGACCGAGATGTTCGGGTGCATCGGCGTGGTGATCAGCTGGCCGCTCAATGGCACGATGACACCGGGGACGCCCTCCCACACAGGGTTCGCCCCATCCATCGGGATGGGTCCCTTGACCGCCTTCGCCGGGATGGTCACCGGTTGGCTGACGGCCAACGGCACCTGCCCAATCGTCAACATCACGCCAACGATCAGGGCAGAGAGAAGAATGCCAAACACCACAGACTTATTGTGTGTCTGCACTACTCTCATGGACTATGCCCTCCTCTCGATTAAATGATTAAGACTGACCCAAGATAGCTGCATCAAACGGTATAAAAAGGAACCACCGACACTGAACGGATCGTTAGGCGGTCCCGACCGGCCCGTCTTCCTCCTTGTCCTTTTCCTTTTGATCCATGAAGTTCTGTGCGCCTGTTTCGTTCAACAAGAGATTCAGTTCGTTGCCTTGATCCTGCGCGCCGCACTCATACGTCTGGCCTTCGGGTGAATTGAACGTCGCCGGACGATAATCAGTTTCTGAATAGGTCTGCGGAGTGACACCGAGGAACGCCGCTTCAAAATCCATCCAATCTGAGGTCATGTCCGCGACGTGCTTGAAGAGACCCGAGTCGGCCTTCTTGATCAGCATCCGGCAGAACAGAGGCACCCAGCGCCCGATATGATTCTTCACGAACTTCTTTTGGGCATCGACGACGATTTGGGTTTTTTCGGCGCCGTCATGACAGCGTGAATAGGATTCTTTGTAGGCCAGGAAATGCATGAACTCGAATTCGACGCTCAGATGATCCAGCCGCTCGTGAATGTCCTTGGAGAGCTCGACGCCGAACGCCTTATAGAAGCCGGCAATGTCGCCCATGACGTGGGATTGCGCAAAGACGTGATCGTTGCCGAACAGCGTTTCGTAGGGAGGACAGTCGAGCGTAATGACGTTGCTGAAGACCCGTCGGTGTTCGGCCTGCAGCTCGCTCAATTGCCAGTTCACGCACTCGGACGCAATGAGCTTTTCGATCTGATCGAATTGCTTGCGCATCAATGCCAGTTTTTGCTTCGCCCGATCCCCGCCGATGCCGTCGAGCGCAGTTTCCAGCGCATCAAGCGCGGCCCGCCCGTCTTCCACGAACTCCCCGCACTGCAAATAGTCCAGAAATTCGTCGTCTTCAGGGTAGAGCAAGCTCCAGGAAACGAGGAGATAGAGCTTGCTGCGATTGAGGGCGCGTTCGACTGCAGGGGAATCTTTGATCGGGGATTTTGAAATGACGGCCGTTGCGGTTTGAGTAGAGCTTGGTACTGACTGCTTACTCGTCATGAGAATATACTCCTCACTTCGACCCGTTGCCGTATAGCAGTTCTCCGGCCATTGGGGTCAAACCCGTGGCAAAAGCCTGGGTATGATAGGTAAAGGTTAAAAGCTTGTCAAGCACGGATTCTCGTCTCTCACGGACATTATTAATTGGACTGCGTCGGCCGCAAATTCGTCTGTAAGCGGTGACTTACATTTTTGGCTCATTTCCACCACTGACTGGTTAGCGGGAGGCCGGTTCCATCGAGCGAAACGGAGTAATCTTGATGGCGATGTGATCGTTGACCGTGCGGCAGACATACTCGCACATGCCGCATCCTACACAACGCTCGGCCGTCACCACAAGCCGTTGGGCATCAAAATCCATCGCGAGCGCATCCGTCGGACACTTCGACACACAGGCGTGGCACCCCTGCCCCGCCGTGCAGAGCCGATGGTTGACGACGGCCACTCCCATCCTGACCTCATGAACACCGATAACAGGCACCAGGGCTTCGGTCGCGCAGGCGGCGATACAAGGCGTATCGTCGCAGAGATAGCACGGCGTCTGGTCGGGAAAAATAACCGGTGTGCCGTCCTGATGAAACACAATTGACTCGTGCGGACAGGCTTTGATGCAGTCACTGCACTTGGTGCAGCGCTCGAGAAAAAGCGCCTCGGCGGCGGCACCAGGTGGACGCAGCCAGTCCGTCCGCATCGCCGGAGGCTGGCTTCTCAGGAACTGCCTCTGCGTGGGAGGAATACTCTTTCGCGGCTTTTGCAACCGAGATGACGGAGTCCTTGAAAAAGTCCCGTCGGCCGTATTTCGGATCAGATGCCATGGTATTCGCCGGTTATTTGTTAGCTGAGCAGATGGTCAAAACGGACTATTCTCACCTACCCAACCCCGGCCCGCCGAGACGGGCTGCTCCGCCAGCAAGGCCGCAGCGAGCGAGAGGCCGAGTTCACTTGTACGTCGAGCTCTGAGCGATGCGAGAACGCAGCTGATGGGCGTTTCACCATCTGTCGTTACATGACGCCGTCCGCCCGAAGCTTATACACCTCGACGCAGCGGTCACAGGCACCGAATTCGACGTCCCAGCCAGGATGATTCTCGCGGATGAAATCGAGCACATGGGTCTCGATCTTGCTGCCCATGTCCTCCACCCAGGAATAGGTCGGGAACCGGCAGAGGGGGCACGGGAAACCGGGCATCAGCATGACCTTGTTTTCCGTCTCCGGTACTTCACCGCCTTCGACGTCGACCGCGCGGTCCATGACCCGCAAGGTGTCGGTCGCCATTTCGATCAATTCAGAGTGGGTGAAGAAGCCCGTTTGCCACAAGCCTTCGAACACCGACTTCAACTGCACGGCGGGAATTTTCCGATACCAGGAACGAAATTCCTTGAAACGGTCTTCCTTTCGCAGCATCGGTTCCTTGCCGGCAGCGGTGAGCCGGCTGTCGATGCTGAGACTCCAGAGGATGCGGTAGCGATGGAGAATTAGGGTTTCTTCGCCGGGATTCTGTCCGACTTTCGTGTCGGGATCGTAGCCGAAGATCGGATCCAGCATGTCCGAGATGTGCATGAGTTCGTGTCGGCAGTAGCGAGTCAGCGCCGGATCGTAAAATCGACGGGGGATGAGCTTGATCCCGACGCCCTTCAGACCCTTCTCCTCGAACTGCCTAGCCATGTCCTGCTCGACCGATCCCCATTTCCGCAAAATGTCGACGCCTTCCTGATCTTCCTTCAGCACGCCTTTTACCAAGACGATGCCGACCTGCTGCTTGACGATGCGGATACTCATTGAATGCGTCACGGATGATGTCGGAGAATCCCCAGGTGCCGAAGAGATACTGGTAGAGCTTCTTGAACTCGCTTTCCCGATCGTCGAGGGTGAACTTCTCGTAGATCGGATCGGCCAGTTCGTGAAACTCCTTGTAGTAGGTGGGATCGCCTTCCCGTTCGGTTTTTTCCACGAACGAGTCGATCACTTCCTGCAGCAATGCAGGCTGAAAACGCAGTTCCATATCAGCCTCGATATTCCGGTTCCAGGGGCCGCTTTCCCCAGTCGTGATGCGGTTTGGACGGCGCTCTGAGCGGCTTGACTTGGCGCCGTCGCTTCTCTTACGATCACGGAAACGACCGCAAATTATACTGGGCCGAAACGGCGATTTGCAATCAAGCCAGTCGTCACCGGCCGGTTCACCATTTACGATTCGGGCAAGGTACCACTCATGACACAACCGACCGCATCCACGCCCGTGCCCGCACAGCCTTCGGCCGCTTCATCGACCGGAACGACGGCTCCGATCGATTCGCTCGAATACTGGACGGCGGGCGCCCGTGAAGTGCGAACGTTCCGCGGACATTCGCACGGTGTCTGGTCCGTCGCCTTTGCGCCGGATGGCTTGACGTTGGCGAGCGCCGGCGTCGACCGTCTCGTCCGGATCTGGGACATTGAAACCGGCCGGCTGCTTCGGTCCCTGCGCGGCCATACCAACGATATCCGCGCGGTCCTCTACACGCCGGACGGACAGTCGTTGGCCACGGGCAGCGAAGACCGAACCATTCGCTTGTGGAATCCCAAGACCGGCGAACCGTTGAAGCTGCTCTTTACCCGCTACGATCACAATATCTGCAGCCTCTCGCTGTCTCCGGACGGCTTGATGCTGGCGCGAGGCAGCCACAACAAAGACATCAAGATCTGGGAAGTGACGACCGGAACCGAGTTGATGACCTTGCTGGGCAAGGACCAATACGATCACCATTGGTCGGTCTGCGTGGCCTTCTCACCCGACGGCAGACATCTGGCCAGCGGCATGGACATCGGCAAGATCAAGATCTGGGAAGTCCTGCCCAGCGGGGAAGAGAAGATCCTGCACAACGGGCACTGGCAGGAAACCGAGGAAGATTCGACCGAGACGCGCGGATACTTCATCGAAGACGACGGCGGATTTCAAAAGCCGATGGACTATTGGATCGGGGCCATGACCTTCACGCCTGACGGCAAGTACCTGCATCACCGGCAGCCGCGATCAGACGATCAAGATATTCGAAATGCCGGAGGGGCTCGAGCATCGAACGCTGAAGGGCCATGGCGGCTGGATCCGTCGCTCGTCGTCACTCCGGACGGCAAAGTCCTCATCAGCTCGGGAGACGACAACACCATCCGGTTCTGGGACCTCAAATCCGGCCGCTGCTTCCGGACGATCAAATCTCACACCGGCGGCGTCCGCGGCCTCTCGCTCTCGGCGGACGGCCTCAGACTCGCCAGTGCATCCTGGGACCGGACGGTGAAGCTGTGGGAAGGCGGAGCGGAGCCGGCGGAATAGCGAGCCGAGCAGCGCCACGCGAAGACGGCGCTCCACCTGCTCACAGCGCTTCGGCTGCCCGACCACACTAATGATGCTTAGACAGTTCTGCTCAATGGACCGATAGCCCTACTCTGTTCCAGTTCTTTGGCTTCGCCTGAACGGAACTTCGAACATCGACATTGCCAGCCGAAAAGCTGGTCGCATCTGACCAACAAGTGTGGTGCCGCGCGCCTTCGCGCAAGTCGCTGGTAGGGCACCGCCTTCGCCGTCGCAGACCCTCACCATAAAAAAGAAAGAAAGCGACAGGCCGCTTCAAGCCTGTCGCCTGATCTGAGATTTGAAATTTCGGAGATCTATTTTTGCTCGTCGTCTTCGGGTTCGTCCTTTGCGGACGGGATGCCGTAGCGCTTGCACTTTTCCCAGAGCGCCTTACGGGAGAGTCCGAGAATCTTCGAGGCGGTCGTGCGGCTGCCTTCCACTTTCTCCAACACCGAAAGGATATAGTCTTTCTCGAATTCTTCCCGAGCCGACATAAGTGAATTGAGAGGCCGCTCAGGCCGCTTCTGCCCGGTCAGGCCCTCACTGCAAAATCCGCACGTTTCCTGAGGCGTGCCGCCCGTAAACGGACAGGATTGGAAGCCGCACAAGTCCTGCGGTTGAACCGGCTCCCGTTCGCGTCCCAGCGCCACCGCCCGCTCGACCATGTTTTCAAGTTCCCGCACATTGCCTGGAAACGAATAGCGCAGCAGCAGCTCCCGTGAGACAGGCGAAAATCCTTTCAGCTTCTTATTCATCTTCACCGAGCAGGTCTGCAGGACGTGGTCGGCGATGACCATGATGTCTTCCTGCCGCTTCCGCAGCGGAGGAATCACCACCTGGACGACGTTCAACCGATAAAACAAATCCTCGCGGAACCGTCCCATCGACACTTCCTTGCGGAGATCTTTCTGGGTGGCGCAGACCAGCCGGACGTCGACGTCGATCGTTTCGTTGCCGCCTACCCGCTCGAACTTGCGTTCCTGCAGCACACGCAGCAGTTTGACTTGCACGACCGGCGATATCTCGCCGATTTCGTCGAGAAAGAGCGTGCCCCGATGGGCCAATTCGAACCGCCCCCGACGTTGCCGCAAGGCTCCGGTGAAGGCACCCTTTTCATGGCCGAACAACTCCGCCTCGAGCAGAGTCTCGGGCAACGCCGCACAGCTGACTTTGATGAGCGGGTGTTGGCTGCGCGCGCTGTTCTGGTGAATGGCATTGGCAACCAATTCCTTTCCCGTCCCGCTTTCTCCCAGGATCAGAATGGTCGAATCGGTTCCCGCCACCGTCTTGATCTTGTCCAGCACGCCCCGCATCTGGCTATTGGTGCCGAGAATGCCGTTAAAACAAAACTTGCTCTCCAGTGTTTCTTTCAGGTCGCGATTCTCACGGCGCAAGGCCGACGACGCGGCCGACGCGCTCGACGATCAAGCAGCAGCTCGTCCATCTGAAACGGCTTGGTAATGTAGTCGAACGCGCCCAGCTTCATGGCGCCCACCGCCGATTCCACCGATCCGTGCGCCGTGATCATGACGACTTCCGTCTCAGGCGACTTGTCCTTCGTGGCTTTGAGGACCGTGAGCCCGTCGGCGCCCGGCAACCGCAGGTCGGTAATGACCAGGTCGAACCATTTCTCGCGCAGCACCTCGAGACCCTCGGTTCCGGACGCCGCGGCATGCACGTCGTAGCCCACCGCCTCGAGGGCATCGACCATCGAGAGCCGAATCAGCGGCTCGTCGTCGACCAACAGGATGGCCAACCCTTTCATGACACCCTTTCCACCAACGATCGCTCTCTCGACAGCGGAAGACATAGTGTAAACGTTGTTCCTTTCCCGACTTCGCTCTCTACCAGGATCTTACCACCATGTCGCTCGGCAATGCCGAGGCTCACCGACAAGCCCAAGCCGGTCCCCTCGCCCTCACTCTTCGTGGTGAAGAAGGGATCGAAAATGCGCGGCAACACCGACGGAGGAATGCCCGACCCGGTATCGCTCACCTCGACCCGGCAGACGCCCTCGGCGACGGTGGTCCGGATCGTCAACACGCCGCCGCCTTTCATGGCCTGCACGGCGTTCAGAATCAAATTCATCAGCACCTGCTCGATCATGTGTCGATCGACCATAAGGCTCGGCAAGGCATGGCCCAGCACGGTTTCCAGCCGGATCAGATTGGGGGCGAACAGATGATTCGTGAGCACCAGCACCCGGTCGACGATCTGGTTGATGTCGGTGGAGCTGAACTCCGGCTCGTGCTGCTGGGAAAAATCGAGGAGTTGCCGGACGATCTTTTGCACCCGCCGGACGCCGTCTTCCATCGACACCCAATACTCTTCCTGGCGTGCGGGGAAAGCGTGCCTTTCCGGAGGTTGTAGAGACAGTTCAAAATACCGGCGAGCGGATTGTTGATTTCGTGGGCGACTCCGGCGGCCAGTTTTCCCACGGACGCGAGCTTCTCAGAGTTCCTGATCTGTTGCTCCAGCTTTTTCGTATCTGTCATGTCGCGCGCGATGCCGAGCACGCCCAGGATTTCTCCATCGACACCGTGCAGCGGCGAAACGCTGACCATGACGGTCCGGGCTTCTCCCATCCGCGTCATGACTTCCACCTCGTAGACCTGTTTGGCGCCGATATCGAGGGTGTTCTTGAGACGGCGCCCCCGATGCCGGCGGGACAACAGCGAGAGATAGGGACGGCCGAGCAGATCGTCTTTGCGATAGCCCCACACATTCACCTTGCTGTTGACATAGGTAAACCGCTGTTCCGTATCGAGCGTATAAATGACGTCGTTGGCGTTCTCGAGCAGGTTTTCCAGGTATTGCTTCGTTTCTTCGATTTCCCTCGTCCGCTCACGGACTTTGACTTCGAGTTCCTCGCGATAAGTTTGCAGCTGCCGTTCCAGCTTCTTTCGGTCGGTAATGTCGCGAATCTGCACCATCACCAGTACGTGGCCGGCCCCGGCAACGCGGATCAGGTCCATCTCGACGGGCGTCTCCAGACCGGCCGCGTTATAGACGGTGATTTCCTGCGTCGGGACCTGCCGTTGACCGGTGCCGATTTCGGCCAGCCAGCGGGTCAGGGCCTCACGGTGCGAAGGCACGACGACGTCGTGCATGCTGCGTCCGACCACTTTGGACTCGGCATAGCCGAGCGCCTGCTCCTCGCGCTTGTTGACCGCGACGACCGTCCCGGCAGCATCCACCATGAACACCGAGTCTGCGACCAGGTCGAACAGGGCCTTGTAGCGGGCCTGGGAGGCGACCAGTTCCTGCGTGCGCTCGGAAACCGCCTGCTCCAAGCCCGTGGTGTAATGCTGCAGTTCCTGCTCCAGACGGTGCCGTTCCGTGACGTCGCGCACGAACGCACGGGAATGCACCAGTCCGCCGCGCTCCTGGTCGAAAAGGGCGGTCGCATGGATCTCCACGTCGATCGGACGGCCGTCCTTGGCCATCAGGACGGTTTCCATCGTGCTCTGCCCTTGCGAGACGAGCCGCTCGAGATACTGCAGCACGCGCGCTTCCTGCCCCCTCGGGACAACGTCCCAGAGCTTCATCATCAGCATTTCGTTGAGCTGATAGCCCAGCTTGTCGAGGCCGGTCTTATTGACGTGCACAAAATGGCCGCTGCGGTCCAACTGATAGATCATCTCAGGGGAATGCTCGATCAGATCCCGGTACTTTTCCTCCAGTGCCCGCACTTCCCGCATCCGCTGTTCGATCTGGCCGAACGAGCGCTGCAGATTCGACGCCATTTCGTTGAACGCACCGGCCAATTCCTCGATTTCATCCCCGGTCTTGAGCTCCAGGCGCCGCTCCAATCGCCCGCTGCCGATTTCCTGCACGCCGCCATGCAACAATTGAATCGGCCGGGCAATCCGCCGGGCCGCGAACACGCCGGTTCCCCACAAGACGGCGAAGACGGCGAGACCATAGAGCAGGACCTTGGCCACGAGTTCTGCCAGCGGCGCGAACGTTTCCTTAGGATCCTGCCGGACGACGGTCACCCAATGCTTGCCGCCGATGCTTCCCGCCGCCAGCGGCTGGCTGAACCGCACCGGAGCAAAGCCCACCAGAGCATCCTTACTCCCGTGAGAATCGTCCTCGGCAACGGTCCAACCCGACTTGAGCGTGCCAAGTGCATTGATCAGTTCCGGCTTCACCGAATGTTCTTCCGGTGCAAGGATGGGACAGATGACCGGAGTGCCATCCGACGTAAAGAGCATCGCATGACCGGTCGACCCGATCGTGACGTCCGCGATCGAATGAAACAGCGTGTCCCGGCGGAGCAGAATCGTGACGGCTCCGATGACCGTCTTCTGCAGATCGTCGAGAATCGGCGCGGCGACCACGACGACGTGTGTCCCGAACGAGGGGTCGAAGGTAATTTCGCTGACATACGGGTGCAGGCTGCCTCCTTTGACCAACGCCTGCCACCAGGCGATCTTGCCATAGAAGTATTCCACCTGGGGAATCGAACTGACAACCAGTGCGCCCTCCTGGTCCGTGACGAGAATCCCGACGTAATCCGACTTCCGGATGTCGTGCCAACGGATCAGATAATTGGTGACGATGCGATTGATGAACAGCGGAAACTCGCTGCGCTTGTCCCGCTGTTTCCAGCGCTGTTGCCAGTCTTTGATCATGTTCTGGATGCTCTGGGCATCTTTGCCTTCATAAGTCCTATTGGCTTCCGTAACAGCCGTGCGCAGGAACGGCGTCGTGGCGAGCTGTTGGCCTTCGTTCATGACCCGCGTGACGTGCATTTCGATCCGGCGCGCGGCGTCGACGGCGACTTCCTTGAAATTGGTGCCGGTGGTCTCGCGCAAGGCGCGGCGTTCTTCGAGATAGGTGAGGCCAAGCAGGAACGTCAGCGGGAGGAGGCCGACCATCACGATGGCCATGATGATCTTGCGCTGGAGACTGTGTGAGCGACTCCAGAATGTCATGACAGATCCGCCTAGATCAGAAGCGTAGTTTCATCGCGACGACCAGATTTTACATGGTGTTCAAAAAGCGCGTCCATTACACCCGCCCGCCCTGCGCCATCGCCAGGACGCCGACTTCTCCCAACGACTACCCGCACCTCGCTGCGCCCACCAGCGAGCCTGTGCCAGCTGTTCGCGGCCAAGCTCACCCCTAACCCCATGTCATGCCCGCTTCAGGAGCCGTCCAGAACCGGCCGGCCACAACAGCAGCAGTGGACTGGCGACGAATATCGAGGAATAGGTGCCGAAAATGACGCCCCAGAGCAGCGCCAGCGAGAAGTCATGCAGCACCTCCCCGCCGCCCAGCGTCAACGGAATCAACACCAGCACGACAGTCAGACTGGTGACGATCGTGCGACTCAGCACTTGATTGATCGCATTGTTGATCATCGTCACTTCGTGCTCACGGCGGCGCAGACGCAGGTTCTCGCGGATGCGGTCGAAAACCACGACGGTGTCAGTGAGCGAATAGCCCGCTAGGGTCAAGAGCGCCGTGACAACCAGCAAGGTGATTTCTTTGTCGAGAATATAGAAGGCCCCCAGCACGGCAAGCACATCATGAAAGGTGGCCAGCGCCGCCGCGACGCCGAACCGCAGCTCGAATCGTGCCGCGATGTACAGAATGATGCCCGCGAACGACATGACGATAGCCACGAGCGCGTCGGATTGCAGCTTCTTGCCGATCGTGGGGCCGATCTCCGTGCTGGACTCCACCACGAACCGGTTCCCCGGAAATTCCTTCGTGAAAATCGACACGACCTTTTCCGCCGTTTTCTCCTCGATGGTCGTTGAGGCCTTCACCCGGATCAGCAGTTTGTTCTCCTGGCCGAATTCCTGAAGTTCGGCATTGCCGAGGCTGTTGGCCTCGAGCGCCTTTCGGGCTTCCTCGATCCCGATCGGTTGATCGAACTTCAACTGCACGGCCGTTCCGCCCGCAAAGTCGATGCCGAGATTGGCCGCTCCCCGAGCGATCTGAATCAAGGCGATGATGCCCAGCACCACCATGATGCCGGAAAACAAAAATGCATACCGGCGCTTGCCCATGAAATCGAAGTTCGTCTTCCCCAAAATTTCCAACATGCAGGCTCCTTCACCCTAAATGCTCAACTGCTCGACTTTGTGGCGTTGATTGATAATGTCGAAGATGACTTTGGTCCCGACTAGGGCCGTAAACAGGTTGATGGCAATTCCCAGACAGAGCGTGACAGCGAATCCCTTGATCGGCCCGGTGCCGAACAAAAACAGCGCCACACCGGTGATCAAGGTGGTCACGTGCGAGTCCACGATCGTCAGCAAGGCCTTGTCGTAGCCGCCGTCGATCGCCAACCGGACCGCTTTCCCGGCTCGGAGTTCTTCCCGGATACGTTCGAAGATCAGGACGTTGGAATCCACGCCCATGCCGATGGTGAGCACGATGCCGGCAATACCGGGCAAGGTCAGCGTGGCGTTCAGCGCCGACAAAGCTCCCATCAAACAGATCAGATTGAGCACGAGTGCAAAATTGGCGATCACGCCGGAAAGCCGGTAATAGACGACCATGAAGACGACCACCATGGTCCCTGCGATGAGGGTAGCCCGCACACCCTTTTCGATCGAATCCTTCCCCAGCGACGGGCCGACCGTGAGATCCTGGATGATTTTCAGCGGCGCCGGCAACGCGCCGGCCCGCAGCACGATCGCCAGGTCGTTAGCTTCCTGGGTCGAGAACGTGCCGGTGATCTGCGCCCGGCCGCCGCTGATCCGCTCTTGGATGACCGGCGCCGAATAGATCGTGTTATCGAGGACAATCGCCATCCGCTTCTTCACATTTTCGCCCGTGATCCGTTCGAATTCGCGTCCACCCTTCGCATCGAACGTGATGGACACGTACGGATCGTTGAATTGGCCGATCGAGACCCGCGCATCGCTTAAGACGTCGCCGGTCAGCATGACCCGTTTTTTGACGAGGTACGGGATGCGATACTCGCGTCCGGTATCCCGTTCCACCGCCCGCTCGAAGAGAATCTGACTGCCTTCCGGCAGCTTCGCTTCGGCCTGCTTGATGACCTCCGCTTCCCTGTCCTTCGGAATGCGGGAAGGCAGATCGAGCTTCATCTGGTTGTCCTCGTCGAGCATCTTGAATTCGAGCAGGGCAGTTTCCTTGATCAGATCCTTCGCCCGCTTGGGATCCCGGACTCCCGGCAGTTGAACGACGATTTGCTTCATGCCCTGCCGCTGCACGAGGGGTTCCGCGACGCCGAATTGATCGATCCGGTTGCGAATCGTTTCCAAGGCCTGGTTGATGGCGGAGTCTTTGATGCGTTTGCTTTCCGTCTCGCGCAGTTCCCAGACGATCGTATTCGCAGAGCCGGCGGATTCGACCTCGGCGAAGGTGGGAAACTCATCGAGCAGCTTTTGGATCTGCGGCTTCAAATCAGCGTTCTGGAATTGAATGGCGACTCGGGTCGGCGACGTCCGCTTCACGGATTCTGCCGGGATTTTTTTCTCGACCAGTAAATCCTGTATTGCCACCACCGATCGATCCACCGCAATTTCCACCGCCCGGTCTTCGTCGACTTCCAGGACCATGTGGATGCCGCCTTGTAAGTCCAGCCCGAGCGCGATGCCCTTGTTCGGTATGATTGCTTGCATCCACGTCGGCAGGGCCTGATACAGCTGTGGATACGACGGCAGGACGCACACGATTGATATCAGCAGGACCAGCAGCAATAACACGAGCCTCGCACGTACTTTTTTCATATCGAGTCCAATCCCTCCGTCCTCCGGCTACGCATCCTTGTCGTCTTCGTCAGAGCGTAACCGCGCAATATGTTCCCGTTGCATTTTGATTTTCGTATTGTCGGAGATCTGAAGCGTCACGGTGTCCTTTCCCAAATTGGTTACCGTCCCCCAGATTCCAGACGCCGTGATGACCTTGTCGCCTTTCTTCAGCGACTCCATCATGGCCTTTTGCTGCTTCTGCTTTTTCTGCTGCGGCAGGATCAACATGAAATAGAAGATCACGAAGATCAATACGAAGGGGACCAGCGAGAGGATCGTCCCCGATCCCGACCCGCTTCCGCCCGTGGCCTGCGCCCATGCGACCGATTCCATCAACATAACGATGTTCCTCTCTTACCTGGCTGTTGTCCAACCCTGCTGTTCACTCACCACCGCACACCAACATTTCAGGAGCTCGACTGATCGTCTCCAGTCACCGCCGCCGATGCCGTGATGCGGGCCAGCTCCTGACTCTGTTGACGATAGAAAGATTCCCGGAACGACCCGAATGCACCCTCTGCGATCGCCGCGCGCATCCGCCGCATAAAGTCGGAGAAAAACCATAAATTATGGATGGTATTGAGCCGTGAAGCGAGCATCTCCTTGACGTTGTACAGATGATGCAGGTACGCGCGGGAATAGCGCGCGCACACGGTACAGCCGCAAGCCGGATCGATGGGCGATTCGTCCCGTTGATAACGGGCTTGCTTGATCAACACCCGTCCAAAGGTGGTAAACAGCCATCCGGTTCTGCCGTGCCGCGACGGCACGACGCAATCGAACAGATCGATGCCGCGGCCCACCGCTTCGATCAGATTTTCAGGCATGCCCACGCCCATCAAATAGCGTGGCTTCGTCACCGGAAGCTCCGGAGCCGTGACGTCCAACATCCGATACATCTCATCCTTGCTTTCTCCGACCGAAAGTCCTCCCACGGCATAGCCGTCGAAGTCTAGCTTTACAAGATCGCTGGCGGAGCGGGCCCGAAGCTCCTCATCCACTCCCCCTTGCACGATGCCGAACAGCGCCTGGTCCTTTCGATGCCGGCTGGCCTGACAGCGTGCTGCCCAGCGTGCGGTCCGTATCACCGCCTCCTCGACGGCAATCCGGTCGGCGGGCAAAGCGACGCATTGGTCGAAAGCCATGATGATGTCGGCACCGAGCGCTTCTTGAATCTCCATCGAGACTTCCGGCGAGATGAAATGCGCGGACCCGTCGATGTGTGATTGGAAACTCACCCCCGCATCGGTAACCTTGCAGAGCTTGGCCAGGCTGAAAATCTGGAAGCCCCCGCTGTCGGTGAGAATGGCAGCTCCCCAACCGGTAAACCGATGGAGCCCGCCCATTTCGGCCACGACCTTGTGTCCAGGACGCAAATAGAGGTGGTAGGCATTGTTCAGCATGAGCCGGAAGCCCAGTCCCTCCAGGTCGTGTGGGTCGATGCCCTTGACGGGACCCAGCGTTCCGACGGGCATGAAGGCCGGCGTCTCGATTCGCCCGTGCTCGGTGGTGAGCGTGCCGACCCTTGCGCGCGTCAGCCGATCCGTCTGTTCAACCGAAAAGTCCACAATCCCTCTTCTCGATTCGGCTTACATCTGATCCGGAGCAGAAATCCCGAGAACCGCAAGGCCGTTCTTGATCACTTGCTGGACTCCGCGCATCAAGGCCAAGCGAGCGGCCGTCCGCTCGGGACTCAGCGATTCCCGTTTCGCCCCCTCATCGGCCGCGAGGTCAACCGTGGCCTGCGCAAAGACTTCTGCATCGGCCGCAGGAGGCAGAATTCGGTGCTTGTTGTAAAACGTGTGCAGGAGCGCGGCGAGCTGCTGCAGATAGTACGTCAGCCGGTGCGGCTCATACCCGACCGCAGCGCCTTCGACCATCGATGGGTACGCGGCGAGTTTCCTGATCAACCCCAACTCGTCCGGATCGG
Organism: uncultured Nitrospiraceae bacterium; assembly: GCA_963794505.1. GTDB lineage: Bacteria > Nitrospirota > Nitrospiria > Nitrospirales > Nitrospiraceae > Nitrospira_C. The sequence goes on along the minus strand of CAWCEG010000061.1, from coordinate 10,026 downwards.
ACAGCAAGGAGAGATCCGTCTGGCTCGGCAACGGGCAGGCAATACCGCGCGAGGCGGCGACCCGCCAGAGACTTGCGATCCTGGCATGGGCATATTGGACGTAGTAGACGGGATTGTCCGCCGACCGCTGTTTCGCCAGCTCGAGGTCGAATTCCAGGTGCGTCTTCGAATCGCGCATGAGGAAATAAAATTTCGCCGCATCGGCTCCCACCTCGTCGATCACCTCACGCATCGTGATGAACTCGCCGGTGCGCTTCGACATCTTGACTTCCTCGCCGGCCCGCAAGAGCTTGACCAGCTGCACCAGCACGACCTGCAGGCGCTCTTTGGGATGTCCATAGGCCTGCATCACCGCCTGCATGCGTGGAATATAGCCGTGGTGATCGGCGCCCCAAACATCGATCAACAGATCGTAGCCGCGCTGGAGCTTATCCCGGTGATAGGCGATGTCTGAAGCGAGGTAGGTGTACTCGCCGTCCTGTTTCTTGACCACCCGGTCTTTCTCGTCTCCAAAAGCCGTGGAGCGAAACCACCAGGCGCCGTCCTGCTCGAACAGCAACCCGCGCGATTTCAGTTCATCCAGCACGCGCTCGACCGATTGCGAGGACAACAAGGAAGCCTCGCTGAACCAGGAGGCAAATTCGATCCCGAAGGATTGTAAATCATCGCGGATCAGCGCCAGCAGTTCCTGATACGCCAGTGTTTGGCACCGCTCCTCGAGCTGCATCAGGAGACATGCCGCCCTTCGCATCGATCTGCGGTTTGATGCGCTCGGCCAGCGCAGAAATATAGGCTCCGTGGTAGCCATCCGCGGGAAAGTCGCTTGGTTGGCCCGACTCAGTTCTCGATAGCGGGCCAAGACCGAGGCTCCCAGGAGCTTCATCTGACGCCCCGCATCGTTGATGTAGTACTCGCTGACGACATCATAGCCGACGGCCTGGAGTAGGCGGGCGAGGGCTTGTCCGACGGCGGCGCCGCGGCCGTGTCCGACGTGCAAAGGACCGGTCGGATTGGCGCTCACGTATTCCACCAGCGCCCGTCGTCCCTTGGCGAGATCGCTTGTGCCGTATGACGCACCCTGCCCCTCTATCTCTTTGAGCGTTTCCTGCCAGAGCGCTGGCTTGACAGTGAGATTCAGGAATCCCGGTCGAACGATTTCCACCCGGTCGAAGAGTTGGTCGCGTTGCGGAAGATTTTCAACGATGATCTGGGCGATATCGTGAGGCGCTCGTTGTTCAGAGGACGCCAGGGACATGGCGACGGTCGAGGCGAGGTCCCCCCATTCAGGCCGCTTCGGTGCATCGAGGCTGAGCGTCGGCCAGGCCGCGCTTTTCAATTGCCCTTTGTTCCTGGCTCCGTTCAGGGCGCCCAGCAGCGCACTGGTCACCTTTTCCTGCACCACACCGTGGGACAAAATGGCTCCTAACGCACATCGTTCATGAACGTTTCTGCTGCAATCGTGGACTCGCGGCTGCGACAAGCCGGCCTGTGACTAACAGTGCCGGCGGGCGGGCTCGCCCCCGCGACCTCAACGTCCTCCAAGGACGCCTCGGCCGCTCAGGCCTCCGCGCACCCGTCTCGCCTTGCGACTCCACAATTTCGCCACGAACCGTCAGGCACAATGTGCGTAAGTCCGTAGCATTGAAAGGGAAAATTAACTTGGAACTCTATCACAGGGGGGAATTGCGAGACAAGGCACAGGTCAGGAATTTCGAGGGTTTATGCCAACAGCTCGCGCCGTCTGACAGGCAGTGAGAATCGCGCTCGGCGAGAATTTCAGGCACGGCCTCTCTACACAATTTTTCACCATGTCCCATGACACGCAGTGGCAAGGCTGTGCTTGTAAGACCGCAACCGCAGGCCCTCTGGGCGCCCATCGCGCCGGATCAGTCGGCCCGAACAAGACCACGGTCGGCACCCCCAGCAATGCTGCGAGATGAGTGACTCCCGAGTCATGACCGACATACAGATCAGCCAGCGAGAGCACGCCGGCCAGCAGGCGCAGCGACAGATCACGCAATAGGATCGGCCTGTGCGGCAGATGGTCCAGCAGATCCTGCATAACCTCACGGTCAGCCGGTCCTTCGAGCAGCAGGGACTGCATGCCTTGCTCATCCAGGCCCTCTGTGACCGATCGCAATATTTCGGGGTTCACACACTTGTGCCGACTTCCGCTTCCCGGATGGACAAGCGCAAAGGGACGATTGAATGAAACCCCGTAGGTCTGCAGATGAGCTTGTGCCTCCCCGCAAAGGTCCTCCGGCTTGAGCAGATAGGAGACAATCGGCACATCGGCCGCTCGCTCGCCCAGGATTTCAACGTATCGGTCGCTTTGGTGGACCGCGTTCAAGGCCTGAGCAAACGGCGATTGAACGACCGCGTCGGCAGCTCCGCACTTCCTGAAAGCAGCTGCCAACATGCCCGCTTCGTCCCTGATCCAGGCGACGGCGAGATCACAGCGGCTCAACCAATCGAGCAACACCGGATCCTCCGGGTGAGTGCCGTTGAACAACGCGGCGCTGCCCGCTCCCTGAAAGGCCGTCCACTCATTCACCAGGCCACTGGCTTTCAGCAATGCAGCAGCATGCTCGTGCGCACAGATGACGAGCCGGTGTTGTGGATAACGTAAGCGGAGCCTGCGGATGGCCGGGACCGCGAGTAAAAGGTCACCGAGCGCTCCGGGGTGCAACATGACGATCGTGCGTTCCATGCCGCTCAAGAAGACGATTTGGGAATGGTCTTGTCGTGGAGCGACCGGGCCGCCAGAAGATCGGCGGGAGTGTTGACGTTACAAAAGGACCGTCCAGCCGGATCGAGCCCGCCCAGTTCATCCGCCGTCACCAGACGCACGCGAAGCGACGGATGATCAGCTAACTGCTGAATTTTCAATTCGTGCGCCTGAATGAGACTGTCCATGACGGGTAAACAGCGTCGATGGTAGAGGGCGTGCATCGGTTGCAATCCATTCTGAAGCTTGGCCATGACCACATCAGCTTCGCCCTGTACGTTGAGGAAATACCGGACGGTGACCGGATCGAGAAAGGGCATGTCACAGGCCACGGCAAACACCGATGGCGTCATCGCTTGCTTCAAGCCGGTATAGAGACCGCCCAAGCTCCCGCAGTCGGGGATGAGATCCCGCAGGACCGGCACATCGGATTCGATCGGAGGACTATCCTGCGCGATGACGACAACGACGCTCTGGAAGATCGAGCGCAACACCGCGAGACTGTGTTCGTAGAGTGTTTTCTCTCCTACGGAAAGAAAACGTTTGTCCTCCCCCATCCGACGACTTTTCCCTCCGGCAAGCAGTACGCCTGTCACATGGGTAATCATGGCGTCTTGGAACCTGTTCCTAAAAAAAGAGGGGGTGGGTTTCCCCACCCCCTCGGTTCTGTCACATGCAGCGACCGACGCGACCTTAGAGAGTCTTGCCCTTCTTCTTATTCGCGCGGCGGGTGATGACCCATCCTTCCAGCAGTACCACACCGAAGGCAATGATCACCGGATAAATGTAGGTCTCCTTCGGGATCGGCGGATTCAGGAATGTGTAGTAGAAGGCCGATACGGCCATCTTCCGTCCTGCATCGCCGTTGTGCCCGTCCCAGGCGAAGAACACGGTCGGCACATACTGTCCGACTTCGAAGAACGTATCTTCGTCGTAATCCTGATCCTTCTTGTTGCCGAGCGGGCGTTGAATCATCACATACCAGCGGCCGTTGATCCATTCACCCTTGAGGACCTTCAGGTTCTCCTCATAGGTGTCACGTTCTTCGAAATCTTTGTCCCATCCCGTGCCCTTGAACGCCCGGACGGATCCGTCGGCTTCCCATTTTACGATGTCCACCGGGAACTGCTCGTTGGTCCCGAACAAATACCGCGGCTTGATCGGAGCGGGCAATTCCTTCCATTTCACAGGAGTTTCAATGGCAATGGCATCGTTGTAGACACGGTACTTGTTCTGATTTGAGGCGATGGACCCTTCTTCGCCAGTCTTCGGGTCCTGTTCCTTGATATCCAGGTTCACTTGCGTCGGAGCCCAGGGCAGCTTGCCCTCGGCCACGCTCTTGGTGCGGTCATCCCACTCCAGGAGGTAGACGATAAATTTTTCGTTGTACAGCGAACGAACCCAGATATCGTCGATTCGGTTCACGAAGTTGCGTGGTTTGTGCGTGATTTGTCCACCCATGGCCACGTACCGTTTGGCAGCCTTCTTCCACGCTTCATTCTCCATATCCGTCGGAATTTCACCCTCGACCGGATCGGACGGCACGACAAAGTTGATCTTCGGCTTATCGGTCAACGGGTCGATCGGGAGGGGCTTTCCATCCGTATCCCGCTCGCACAGAAAATTGACCCAATTCGCAATATGCCAACGTTCCTCAACCGTGGTGTTGTCCGCGAATGAGGGCATCGGAGTCCCGTTCACACCGGTCGAGAAGGTCCGGAAAATGTTCCGCACGTTATAGGGGTCTTGGCGGCTGCCACGGAAGTTCCAGCACTTGTGCCAATCAGCCGGCTGAATCGAAAAACCCCAGTCGTCCTTCAGGTTGAAGGCATTTCCATCACCGCGGCCTTCAGCACCATGACACTCAACGCACTTCTTTTCGACAATGAGCTCCGATCCCTTCTTCAGGCTTTCCTCCGTCGCAGCGATCGGCTTGATATCTCCAAGTTGGAGAATCGTCTGCGACTCGGACTGCTTGTCCGTGAACTTCCGGTCCTTCACCAACTGGGTCGTCACGAATGAGAGCACTTGCAACCTCTGCTCTTCCGTCAGAATACCTTCCCACGACGGCATGGCTGAGCCCGGCAAGCCATGCGTGACGGTCTCGAACAGGTCGTTCTGTCCGGGAACGGGCTTCCGGGAATCGAACAAGGGAAGCTCTCCGCTCGCGGTGTGCCGGATCTTGAACGTGCCTTGATTGAAGTTGCGCGGACGGGGCCATAGACGATCGGCGCCCGGCCCATCGCCTGCACCATCGACACCGTGACACCACACACACTTCGTAAAGTAGATGCGCTTGCCCGCCTCGATCATCTCGGCAGCAGGCTCGGGGGCCAGATCGCCCTTCTTGAACCCTTCGGGCATATCTTCGGCTCCGATCAGCGGAACGCCGACGCTCCCCGACGCCAGGATGATTCCGAAGGCGGTTGCTGCAACTACGCCTGCCTTCCGACTTGAACTGTTCATCATGTTTACCCTCACCTCAAGATATAGATCCAAGTTATGAATCGCTTTAGACGATTAGTCCCAGGTACGGGGGTAGTAGCCCGTGTGCCAGTACTCGAACAAGACCACCTTCCAGATTTCATCGACCGTCAGGTGCTGTTCCCACGGCGGCATCACAGAGGCCCACGGGAAGCCTTCGTTCGGCAACCCGATACCGCCCTTGGACACGCGCCAGAAGATGAACGTCTCTTGTAGTTGGGCGATGGTTCCCGGATCGGTGAAATTGGCCGGGATGGGATTGAAGGCAAAGGCGTGCAATCCACGGCCGTTCAAGTTGTCGCCGTGGCAGAAATGGCAGTTCTGGAAGAAAATTTCCCCGCCCTCACGTACATACTTCAGATAGCCCTGACTCTTCTCGTCCCAGGGATTGGCGTTCGGCTTCATCAACCGTCCCATACCCTGTTCCACGATGTTGGCATTCGTGAACTCCTGGTCGTACTTGCCTTCCGGATTCACACGATAGGGATTCTGCGAGGTCTGCAGCACGTACGTCTTGCCATGCACTTTCGTGCTGGCCGGAGGCGCCGGATGGACGGTGCGGAACTCGATCGGCTCCTCCGACTTCGGCTTCATCGCGTTGTACGAGAATCCACCGATCAGCAGCGGGAATAAGCATGAGATACCCGTATCGCAGTATCTTGTTTCAGCCGCTCTGCGCATCCAGCACGTTTAGAATCGGCTGCTTGAACTTCTTCCAGTCTTCCTCGCTCGCCGACACCCACATAAAGACGGCGACGAGCGACACGGTCCCGTACATGGCCCGCACGCTGAACGGAATCGGCGGATACACACGGTACTTGAGGTACAGCAGGATAAAGGCCCAGAAGCCGATGCCCTGCCAAAAACGCGGAAGCGCCATCCCCATCGAGTTCAGCATGTAGCTCAGCCCGGCGAATCCGGCGACGAAGATGGTCAACTCGGTGAGCATCTGCATCGGCATGTAGCCTTCGACCAAGCGCACGGTATTGGCTGGAACGACATCGAAGATCATCCCGACCAGCAGGAGGAGTCCGATGACGCCGGCCAAGGCGCCCACTGACATCAATGCTTTCATGGGTATACTCCCTTATGTCTACAGATAGACGGACAAGATTAGGAAATCTTCGGAGGCGGCGCACCCGCCTTCACCTGTGACAAATAATCCACGATTTTCTTCAGCGCTCCGGCGCTCAGCTTCTGTCCGAACACCTTCGGCATCAGGTTGTCGGGAAATCCCTTGACGACGTACGTGCTGGGAGACACCACCGACTCCATGATGTACTCGGGAGTGCTATGCGCGGTCCCCTTGTACGCCGGATCCTTGATGCGGCTAGGCGCGTTCGTGCCCTCTTCGAGCTTCGGCCCCTGCGTGCCGGTCGCTCCCGGAATACCTGGGATGGTATGACACACCACGCACTGCGCCTTGGCAAAAATCTGGTCTACCGGCTCCGTGCCGTCCGCCAGTAACGCACTGGCCGCACGGCAGGCTTGTCCTCTTGCATCTTCGGCCGGTCGGCCTCCGGAATAAACTTTTCGTAGGACTTGGTAATGTCCTCGAATGACGGCGCGTCCCGTCCTTCCCGCACATAGAGCCAGGTATCAACCGCCGCCAACTCCGGCAGCGACAGCGAGATCGGTGGCTTGTGAATCTTGGGCATGGGACTTTCTTTATCGTTGGTGCCCTTTACACCGTAACCCGACACCACATAGCAACTGGGGCAGGCATGTGATTCGGCGATGTATTCCTGGCCATTTTCGGCGGTGCCGCAGCCAGGACAGGATTCCTTATCGGCGTACTCGCGTTTGGCCGGGTTACCCTTTGAATACTTCGGATCTTCCAGCCGTTCCTTGCCTGCCCGCTCCGGAAGACCGAGCAAGTTGGGAGCCCGTTCACCGAGCATGCCGGCGTGGAACGCATGGCAGAGCGGGCACTGCCCTTTGCCGATTGCGCCCTGCACCTTATTTTGCCCGATTCCGCCAAAAATGATTTTCTCACCTTCGTCGGCCAACTGCTGCGGCGTCATCGAGCTAAAGTCCAGCTTTTCTTCCTTCGGGGGAAACCCGCCCTCGACTTGAGGCAGCCAGTTTCCGTAGCCGGAAAGAAACGCCGCGACAAAGAACATGAAGCCGCCGATTTTCAGTAGCGCTGCGAGATTCGTAAAATACAAAGCCATGACGAAGGCCGTGACGGTAATCATCACGAGCGAGACCGGCAGCAACCGATTTTCTCCGTAAAAATTGTTCTTGTAGTTGGCGATGGCGATGAACATCAAGAACGCCGCCATGATGCCGATCAAGGTCTTGAAGGTCGCCCGTTTTTTGGCGGCGGGGTCTTTGATGGATACTTGGAAGTAAATGAGCAAGCCGACCAGCAGGGCCAGAACCACCCAGCCCATCGAGAAGGCTTCATTAATCAGATTACCCACGGTTTTAACCTCCTGCGGCTACACCGGTGGGAGATGTGATCACATCTCCCACCGCGAGCCAATGCTCAATAAGGGATGACTAGTGGCTGCCAGCAGGCTGCGGCGCGCCGCCCGGAACACCCACTTTCTCGCCAACCGGTATTTTCTTCGCCGTCAAACTGCCCAACCAGAAGACGAAGAGGATGCTGACCCAGAAGAACAGCACGTTAAACGAGATCATGTTCGCGGCAAATCCCACCGTGTGCGTGTAGGCCCAGGGTGAGTTGTCCCGCATAATTTCATTGACGTGCCAGAACAAGCGGACCGACGAGCGAATATAGCCCATCAGGCCCATCATCCAGGTAAAGGCCGTCGCGAGCATGATCAAGGCGTACTGCGAACGAGCGGAAATCTTGCCCCACTCGATCGGACCCATCTGCTTGGCCCCCTTCATCATGACGCTGTTCAGCCCAAACATGAAGAAGAGGCACGACAGGGTGGTCGCCACTTGGGGAACGGAAAGCCCGACGCGGACGTTGGCTGGAATGTAATACCCGTAGATCGCGAGCCAAATAATATTGACGTAGGCGAAGAAGAAGAAACATCCCATGAAGATGTTTCCAAACTTCGCCCACGACACCGTCGACACTTTGTTGCCCCGCATGTACCACACGAAACTCAGAACCGTGGTCGTGATGATGACGTTGATGCCACCGTTCTTGGCGGACATGACGCCGTAGTTCCCGAGCACCGGATGCTGTTGGCCGCCCATGGCCTTCAGTTCGGCGGGACTCATGACTATCGTATGGGGGGTGATGAACACCAGAAATCCGCAGACGAGAAGAAATACGAGATACTTGATGTACCGCTGATACTTCTCAGCGCCACGCATCCGACCCATTGCCTGCCACAGATAGTAATTGGTGCTCAAGAAGAGGATGCCGATCATGGTCGCCTGGATAATGAACAACCAGGCCAGCAGACCCGCCCATCAGCGTAATACCCATCTGCTGACGGTAGGCGTACACCTCACGCATCAGCCAGTATCCGGCGAAGGGCAAGGGAATCAAGAAGGCAACGCCGAGCGCCATGGCGATATAACCCATCCAGTCGTAGTGGGCCCGATCCTCATCGGTCTTTGATGCGAGGAATTTATAAGCGGCATAGGCGGCCACGACGCCGCCACCGAACGCCATGTTGCCGAGGATGCGGTGGACGTTGAGCGGATTCCAAAGCGCGGTATGGATGACGTGCCAGATATTGCCCAAAAACCTTCCCTGCTCATCGACACCGGCCGGCGACATCATGAAGCCGATCCAGGAATTCGCCAGGAACATCAGCAGAGTTCCGATGATGTTTAAGACGACCGACATGCTCAAATGGATCCACTTCAAGAACCCCTCTTTCATCTTGTCCCAGCCGTAGTAGTAAATGTAGAGGGTTCCGCTCTCCGCGACAAACATGAGTGCATAGATGTGCATGACGGGGCGGAAGATGCTGGATAGATACCCGAAGAACGCGGGATAGAGAGTCAGGAAGGTGAAGATCAGGATGCCGCCCAGGATCGCCGTCAGGGAGTAGGCCGTGAGACTGATCTTCACAAAGTCATAGGCCAACTGATCATACCGTTTCGCGAGCGCCTTGTCTTTGCTCACGACCCCCATGAACTCGATCACCATACAGAAGATCGGCACGGCCAGCACGAAGCTGCCGTAGTAGAGGTGCTGCTGGTTCGCAAACCAGAGCAACACGCGGCTCTCGAAGTTATATCTCGGATAGTCCCTGGGACCATCCGTCGTCTTCGGGGCCGGGGCACCGACCACGATGCCTTCGGTCTTGTAATACACATCGCGTCCCTTCTCGACCTTGTCCCCATCCTTCTTTGCTCCGTCCACAGCCGCCGCGTCCTCACCGGCCGCCGGCGAGGGAAGCGAGACGACCACAGGAAGCAAGAGAAGGGTCACCATCGCGCACAGCGCCATGATTGACATTACCTTCTTGCCGGTTACAGGACCCATGGGATACCTCCTTGATGCATTCCGATAAAAATCTGAAAAATTCCTGGAACTCAAGCGTGAGGCCCGACTCCGCTGCTGTTACTTGCGGAAGAGATACCAGTAATCCAGCCCCTGCATATCCATCAGGTAATGATCGACCAGCGTGAAATAGGCGACGCAGATGACGGTCGATATCAGAATATAAAAAATCGTCTGACCCATGTTCATCTCCTCCTCAACTCAGTAACGAACGGTAAGTGACTGAAGAGCGTTTCGGCGGCCCCCTCTGTTCAGCAGGGGCACTGGATGCCGGCGAACCAATAGAAGAACCACAGACCGATCGCAACGGTGATGTAAAAAATCATCTTGCCGATCTTGATTTTGATCTCACTGTCTGGAGCGGTTACTGCCG
>CAWCEG010000060.1:0-38299 GCA_963794505.1 uncultured Nitrospiraceae bacterium | reverse complement strand
GCCGCCTTCCCAGGATGGACCCGAATACATGTCGGCCGAAAGCCCCTTGGCTTTCCATTTCTCTTCGAAGTCCGCCGCTGCCTTGTTGGGCGACTCGCCGATCCCTACCACCACGTTCCAGGGATAGACTTTCGGGCCGATCTGGCAGGAAGCTTCAGATCGTTTCAGATACAGGGCGATCGGATTTCCCCTGTAAGGCCCGAGGTAAATATGCACGGACCCGACGTATTCCAGCAGGTACGCCATGCCGTCTCCAGGGAGGGGCATGATGCCACAACCGGCAGGGGGAGGCAAGAAGGCGCTCTGCTGCCGCCCTACCCGGCGGATCACACTAGGAGACACGGCCATTAAGAGTTGAGCCGGACGTTTGCGGACGAGGAAGACGCCCACCACCAGGACCATGATGACCGTCACGTTCAAGCCGACGTCCATGAGGTATTGATAAAACTGAGTTTCAGTCATGTTGGGCTGGTGGAAAGTTCCGCACTGGCGGTGAGCACCCGCCTGGTGCAGGCGATGATGCCGACCGCCAGATAGGGTTCCAGGTCGAGCACTTCAGTCTGCAGGAACCGGATGACCGTTCTGAACAGCTCGAGCAAAATGATTACGAGCAGCAGGTCGTTCAAGAGCTTCAAGCCGGAAGGCAGAAGCCCGGCGCGCCCGCCTTCGTCATGAAGACGTACCAGGCATGGGCGAAGATGAGCATGCCGAGCACGAGCAGACTGAAGCCGGCCGTCAGATAACCGAGCCGGTCGAGCCACTCCATCACGCCGCACCAGCGCTTCATCACTTCCTTACGGTCCTGCATGGGCCCTCCCTGAGATGGACTATGCATTCCCTTCCGGCGCGTTCGGCGGCGGCTCCGATCCTCTCATCTGGTCATAGCGCAGCTCTCGCTTGGAACTGAGCGTCAACGAATGGCCGCAGCACCGAATCTCTTTGAAGCCAGCCCCCCCGTCCATGATCATGACCCGCAGGCCGCATGAGTCGGGGTACAGTTTCTTTTCGTCGAGAATGATGGCCGCGGAAGTTGGCCGCGCTTTCGCCCTTTTGACCTGACCAGCGAGGGGACCAGATCCGTCTCGGTCAATTCATGGTCACAGCAGATGATTTTCTCGAACCCTTCGCCGCCGCCCATGACTTTGAGGACGAGCCCGCAGGACTCGGGATGCCGTTTGCGTTCGTCGATGACATCGCCTTTTTTGAGACCCATGAGACCGCTCGCTGTTCCGGTGACGGCTAGACGACCTCTCGCTGCGGATTTCCTCTCCAGGCGGAGATTCGCCTGCCGGATGCTCTGCAACAGCGCCTGGTGCGTCCGGCACCCGGCGATCAACTTTGCGTCGGAGATCACCGCCGGCCGATACGGCAGGAGATAGCGCTGTTTGATCCGCTGAATGCGTGCCACTGACTGATCCAGCCGCGCCGTGTCGATCGTTCCCGACGCCACGGCCTTCTCCATTGCCTCGAACGCCGCAATCTCCCGGTCCCGATCCTTACAGATCAAGAGCATGTCACAACCCGCCAGAAACGCTCGAACCGCTGCATCCCCAGGACCATAATGGTCGACGATCGCGTGCATCTCGAGATCGTCCGTCAGCACGACCCCGTCGTAGCCCATCTGTTCGCGCAGGAGGTGTGTGATGATGTTGGGAGAGAGGGTTGCGGGAAGCTGGTCATCCAGCGCCTTGTACAGGACATGCGCCGTCATCATCGTCGCGATCCCTGCCGCGGCGGCGCGGCGAAAGGGCGGAAACTCAATCGCCTCCAATCGCTCTCGGGACGCCTCAACCACCGGCAATTCCTTGTGTGAGTCCGCATTGGTGTCCCCATGACCGGGAAATGTTTGCCGCAGGCCACCACGTGACTGTCTTGAAACCCTGCGGCTGTGACCAAACCCATTTCACTGACCGCATCAGCCGAGGAGCTGAACGCCCGGTCACCGATGACGGGATTGTCCGGATTGCTATTGACGTCGAGCACCGGCGCCATGTTCATGTTGATGCCAACGGCTTTGAGTTCTTTGGCAATGGTCGCGGCAGCCGCATAGGCCAGTTCGCTGGAGTTACACCGGCCGATCAGCTCACAGGGAGGAAAAATGGTAAAGCCTTGAGGCAGGCGCGACACGCGCCCCCCTTCCTGATCGATGGAAATCAAGAGGGGGGACTTTGGACTGCACTGCTGAAGATCGTTGGTCAGCTCAACGATCTGCCCAACCGATTCCAGATTCCGGGAGAAGAGGATCACCCCGCCCGGTCTGTAATCTTTGATGAATGCAGACAGGTCGGGTGTGACGGTGGTTCCCATGAACCCGACCATGAAGAGCTGCCCGATTTTTTCCCGCGACGTCAGCTCGAGACGGGCCACGTCACAGGCTCCGATCAATGAGATATTGGATCAACAGCCTTGTACCGATGCCCGTTGGCCCCTTGGGAATATAGGCCCGCTCACGCTCGCTCCAATCCGTACTGGCAATGTCGATGTGCACCCAGGGACCATCGCCGGCGAACTTGCTGAGAAAAAGGGCCGCCGTAATCATGCCGCCGCCGCGCCCCCCGATATTGCGCATATCGGCGACGTCACTGCGGAGTTGTTCAAAATACTCTTCCCACAGCGGCATCTCCCAGACGCGTTCACCGGCCTTGTCGCCAGATTTCTTGACCTGCGCCTTGAGTTTCTCGTCTGTGCCGAACATCCCGATGGCGAATTGGCCAAGTGCGACGACGCATGCCCCCGTGAGGGTCGCGATATCGATCAATGCGGCCGGATTGTAGCGTTGGGCATAGGCGAGCGCGTCGGCGAGAATCAACCGCCCTTCGGCGTCGGTATTTTGTACTTCGACTGTTTTACCCGACAGTGTCTTCACGATGTCGCCGGGCTTCATCGCCCGGCCGCCGGGCATATTCTCCGCAACGGGCAGAATGCTCACGAGCCGCAGAGGCAGTCGAAGCCGTGCAGCGGCCCTGACGGAAGCAAGCACTTCGGCCCCCCCGGTCATGTCGGCCTTCATGTGCTCCATGTTTTCGGCCGGCTTGAGAGAAATTCCACCCGTGTCGAATGTAATCGTCTTTCCGATGAAGACCACGGGACGCTCGTCCTTTTTCTTGGATCCATTGTATTCGAGCACGATGAACTTCGGGGGTTCATGGCTGCCTCGTGCAACGCCCAAGAGAGCGCCCATCCCCAGCTGTTCCATATCGCGTTGTTCGAGGATCTTGAGGTTCAGCGCCTCTTCTTTCGCCACTTTCTTGGCTTCATTGGCGATGCGGGACGGGGTCATGACGTTTGAAGGGTGATTGCAGAGGTCCCGTACCAGCACGGCAGCCTCCGCGGTTGCCACGCCGCGGCGGATGCCTTCGTCGAGTTGCCGCAGCTGAGCCTTCTGCTGGGCCAGCAGCGTCATCCGGCCGACATCTGTCGGCGTGCCATTGTCACTTCGATAGGCGGTGAACTGGTAATTACCGAGAATCGCCCCTTCCGTCATGACTTGCGCCACGTCGAGAGCAGAATGTCCTCTCGGAGTCAACGCCGGCACAAGGGCGGTGAAGGAACCGGCCTTCGTCTGCCGCACTCGTTTCACGGCATGACCCATTGCCTGACGAATCGCATCCAGCGTCAAATTGTTCTTCTTGCCCAGTCCGACGAAGAGAAGACGTTTCGACGGCACCTTGCCCTGTGTGTGATAGACCAGAATTTCTCCGGCTCTCCCTTCGAACTCTTTCGACTGCACCAGCTCGCTTAGTGAGCCGCCCAGGGCTTTGTCGAGTTCGGATGCGTCTTGCTTGTTGAGACGCTCTCCTTCGCAATGCGGGAGCACGAGCATTTCCGCCGCTTCCGTTTCCGCACGCCCGACCTTGGCGTCGATCTGCATGATTTTCATTCGGTTTTGCTCCTTGTCAGTGGTCACTTGTCATGATGCAGAGCCTTTCCTGACGACCAGGAATAGAGATGCTCATACGCCGCGCATGTCCGGCGTCCAAATCAATTTGTGTAACTGAATCTGCAATCGGACGGGCAAACGATCCGCCAAAACCCATTCCGCCAACTGACGCGGATCAAGAGCGCCGAATACCGGACTCATGAGGACGGTGCAGCGGCCCGGCAGCCCATACTGGGCAAGGATGTGACGAGCCCACTCGTAGTCGGTCCGATCAGCGAGCACAAATTTCGCTTCATCCTTCATCGTCAACCGGTCGAGATTTGGCCAATGCATCCGTACCGTCATCCCGCTGCCCGGGCATTTCACGTCCAGAATGACATGCGCCCGCTCATCGACTGGTGCGATGTCGATGGCGCCACTGGTCTCCACCAGGACCCTGTAGCCCCGCTCACAAAGTGCCGAGATCAAGGGATCGGCGTCAGGCTGCGCGAGGGGCTCACCGCCGGTCACTTCCACCAGCTCGCACCCATAGGCTTGAACCTGCGAGAGTATCTCTTCTTGCGACTGCTCCGTTCCTCCATAGAAAGCATATTCCGTATCGCACCAGGTGCAGCGGAGCGGACAACCGGTCAACCGTACGAAGACGCAGGGCTGCCCGACGTAGCTCGATTCGCCTTGAATGCTATGAAAGATTTCCGTAACACGCATGGTCAGGTCCAATCCACGACCGGCCACCCGCGGTCGCGCGCGATGCGAAGCATGCCGCGAATCGGGTTGACGACGACCGGATACCCCACGAGTGTCAAGGATTTCCGTATCTCCAGGGCTATCACCGTACGCGAACGAACTCGTCAGCTCGAGACCCTTTTCCTGCGCATGAGACACGATCAGCTGCCGTTTTCCAATGCCGTAGGGAAGCGGTGGAATGACGGCGCCGGTATAGCGGTCGCCTCGACACTCAATCCGTGCCGCAAAGAGCGTAGAGACGTTCAGCGTTTCAGCAAGCGGCGTGATGAGGAAGTCCGGCGCACCCGAGATCAAAATTAGCTGATGACCGGATTGGCGATGCGCTTCGAGTCGGTCGCGCCCTTTGCCGAGATGTTCCTCACCATTTCGCCGTTGAATAAAATCCCGGGCGCAGGCCTCGATCAGAGCCGGATCCTTTTCCTTCGAGATAGATCTTGCGCTCCCGTAGGGGATGGATCGAGACGGACGGACCCTGTCGGACCAACCAGGACGACACTGCGCCTCAACTCGCGCCATCCGACGAGACCACGGCGCCACAGATAACGGAAAAACCGAACCTCGCAGGCCTCTCCCGGGCATGAGCGTATTATCGACGTCGAAGAGCGCGGCGAGCGACGCCGGAGATGCGGTCGTTGCAGCCCGGACGAGTGACGGATGAAGATCGTGATAGCCTTGCATGGTATTGGATTAATGGGCGAGCGACAGACGGCCAATCTTACCGGACAGGCCATTGATTGACAAGGATTTTGGCCTACTTCTATAATGCCCCTCCCTCACAAGAGCGATGATTGGATCGTATTGGGCACGCTCAAAATGCCCTTGAACGAGGCCGCAGAGGCCCTGCAAATGAGTCATAGGCGGTTGTACGTCGCAGTGAAGCAGGCGACCGAGAACGAAGCTGAAGGGCATTTTCAGCATTTCCTAGGCCGAAGTGGTGGAATGGCAGACACGCACGTTTGAGGGGCGTGTGGCGCAAGCCGTGCGGGTTCAAGTCCCGCCTTCGGCACCAATCTCTACAGGAACAGCGATGGCCCTTGCGAGTGCGACGTCACCACGGCGACGAGGTGTTGCCTCCGCAAAATCCTCTTCGATCAGGCTGCTCCTCGTCGACGACCATGAAGTCGTTCGGGTGGGATTACGAACCGTCCTGCATAACAACCAAGGCATCACGATCGTCGGAGAAGCGGACAGCAAAGCCCAGGCGGCACTGGAAGCCAAGCGGCTGAGGCCGGACGTCATTCTGATGGATGTCCGCCTTCCTGACGGGTCGGGCGTCGAAGCCTGTCGCGAGATCCTATCTGAACAACCCAACTCGCGCGTGATCTTCTTGACATCGTATACCGATGACGATTCCGTGCTGGCCGCCGTCTTGGCGGGCGCATACGGGTATGTGTTGAAGGAGATCGATTCCGCGGCGCTGATTCGCGCCATTCGTACGGTCTCCACAGGCCGCTCGATCCTCGATCCTGCGGTCACCAAGCGCGCCCTCGAATGGATTAAGACGGTCCCGGCGGGCGAAGGGCCGGTCCGACCATCCTCCCTTTCGCCTCAGGAGGAACGGGTTTTGGCCTTAGTCGCCGACGGCTTAACGAACAAAGAGATCGCGACATCGCTCAAGCTGAGCGACAAGACCGTCAAAAACTATCTGGCCAACATGTTTCAAAAGCTCCATATCTCCCGTCGTGCCCAGGCGGCCGCATTTTTTGTCAAGCGTACCGTGTAAGCCGGTCCCTCATAGACCCGCCCACCACGCGACGACCAATAACGACTTGGCTCATGGCATCACGGTGGACACTTCACATCAATGCGGCGCTCGGAGGCCTCGTCGTTGCGACGGGCGCCTGGCTTGCTTGGGACGCGTTAGCCGGTGTAGGAGGGCTGACGGTCCTGGTGGTCGCGGGATGCTTTCTCGTTGTGGCGCGGCCGCACAATCCGTCTGATCTGGGCCTGGTCCACCCTTTTCCTCGGCATGGAATGCCTGGCGTGGCCCATCATCACCATGCTGCGCATTCGATCGGCAACGCTCCAACCATCGGATGAGGAGATGGGCACGATCCTCTCAGCTGTACTGATGGGATTATTCTCGGCCGTCTTCTGGATCGCCTTCTCTTACGGCTTGTTCAAAGGCGCTGATTCAAACCCGCTGCCGCAATCCTCGGAGACACAATCCACTCGCCCGGTGAAGAAGCGGTGATGGGTTACCACATGTCGATCGGATCGACATCGACGTCGAACTTGACCTGTCTCGGCCGATACGCTGTCTCCAGGTCAGCTAGCGTCGATCGAACGGCCTCGACGGCGCCGGTCCCGTCAGCTGACTTCACAAGGATTTGCCGACGATACCGCCCCCGCACACGCGCCACGGGCGACAGGACCGGTCCCAAGACCGTCAGGCCATTGATTTGACCGATGGCCTGATCGGCTTGACCGTCCTGTGACCAGGTATGTGCTCCCTTTGCAGGGCCTCTCAGTCGGTCCGCCCAGGCTTGCGCCGCCTGCTCGACGCTACCCTCCGCGGGGCCGGAGATGTGGAGGGCAATCAAACGAAGGAGGGGAGGAAAGCCGAGCGCTGCCCGGTGCGCCAGCTCTTCGGTTCGGAAGCGTCCCTCCTCTTGTTGGACGACAGCCTCAATGACGTGGTGAGCAGGAAGATAGGATTGAATAATGAGACGTCCGCCAGTTTCACGAGGCGCCACGAGCGTGGAGGCGTCCAGTAAGAGATGATACGTGCGTTCAGCCGCCCGAAAATCGGGAAGGCTAAGCCCGGCATCGGCTTGCACAACGCCCACCAGACCAACCCGCGGAACCACATCGTCACGCAAGAGTAGTTGTGTCCCGATGAGGACATCCCACTCTCGTCGGTGAATCTGTTTCCAGATCGCAGCAGCGTCCTTGGATCTTCGCATTGTCTCCCCGTCAACCCGCAAGACGCGGGCCAAGGGGAACTGTCGCTTCACTTCTTCTTCCAACCGTTCTGTTCCTTCGCCGATGGGTTGCAGTCGTGGCCCGCCGCAAGCGTGGCAGAGATCGGGAATCGCATCGGCGGCTCCGCAGTAATGACAGAACACCGAGCCCTTCTGCCGTGAGTAGGCCAAGGCGACGCTGCAAGATCGACAGCGGGGAACCTGACCGCAATCTCGACAGATCAGCGCACCGGCGTACGCCTTTCGGTTCAGAAACAACAAGAGGCCTGCCTGCCGTGCATTCGCTTCCCGCATGGCTTGAACGAGCGTCGGGCTTAAAAGGACCGTGCGATCATGGCGGCGAAGGTCGACGACTTCGATATGTGGGGCCGTATCCCGTCGAACGGGTGCGCGCAACAGATGCTCTGGTGCCTGCGCCATTGCCTCCAAAGAGAGATGAGCGGAAGCCAATACCAGGAGCGCCTGTTCCTCCTGCGCTCTCATCCAGGCCACGTCACGTGCATGATAGCGAGGCTCCATCGGTTCTTTGAGGGCCGAATCCTCTTCCCGGTCGATCCAGATTAACCCGATCGAGTGGAGCGGAAGAAACACCGCAGACCTGGTGCCGACGACTACCGAGACCTCATCTTCGCGGATCTGATGCCAAATGTTCGCCTTCTGCTCGTCCGGGATCGCGCTGTGCAGACAGGTGGTCACACGCTTTGAATTAGTGAGCGCACGCGCGAGGGATTCTGCGCGCGCGTTTCACCGGTGATGACGAGCGCCCTACGCCCGAGCGCGACCGTCCTGTCCACTGCGTGGCGAAGTAAGGACAAGCGTTCGTGAGGAGCGGCTTCGATAAGCAGACGGGCGGCCTCTCGCTTGCCAAGAGCCTGGTCCACGCGAGCGTTCCATTCCTGGAACCAGGGATCCCTGCCATACAGGGCATCCCGGTGTGTATCAGCTTCGGCGCACCAGAGATCCGGGCTGCTCGCCGTCATCAGTGGCTGCGGGACAGGAGCATCAACGGCTGTGCGGGCTGGAACCTTGTGAGCCCATTCTCGGGTGAGGATCGATGCCAGGACTTCATCCTGGCACGGGGTTTTGCCTACCCGAAGGCGGGTCAGCGGAATGCCCAACGGCCGCCGCTTGAGGCGCTTGAGCAGCTCGAGCTCGGCCGGTATCGGTACCTCCTTTGCCGCAAGGGCATCCTGGCCTTTCCTGGTCAACAGAATACGGCTTCGATCGGGAGTCTTGGAACGCGGAGGGAGAACCAACCTCAGACACTGTCCGTAGGGAGCGACATAGGTATCAGCAACCCGTCGGGCCAGTTGAAGCAGGGCCGGGGAAATCTCGGCGGCACGGCCACCCGTGATGAGAGCGCGAATAGGTTTCAGGCGCTCACGGTCCAGTCCTGCCGGGTGGTTGACTGTAACCGCAATGACCGCCCCCTGGATCAGCGATCGACCGAAGGGGACTGATACGACGTGCCCGATGCGCAGAACCGTCCGCAAGTGAGCGGGAACCATGTATGTGAATGGACGGGTGAGGTGGCGCGGGACAATCACCTCCGCATAGAGCGTCTCTGTCTCAATCGGCGGGGAGAGCTGCGCGTCACCAGGCATGCGGCATTGTAGCAGCGACCGTGAGAAGGTGGAACAACGACTCGGAGGGGATCGTGCTGGAACATTGCCGGTTCTCGGATGTTCCAGCGTGGAGAGGAGACTTACGGCTGTACCGGTACCTCGATCGGCGCAGGCACGGCCTGGCCTTCGCCACCAGGAAGGTCCGGCGTCGCCTCAGTGGGCATCGAAACCGATTTTTGGGGTTCCGCAGGTTCTAGAGTTGACGCGTGATCAACGGCTGGCATCGCCGGGTGTTCGTCGGCGCCAAGGCCGGACACATGGTATCCGTCGTCCGCGGCCTTCATAGGCTCCGAAGGAGCCTGAGTCGTGGACTCGGTAGAGTACAGGACAATGTCGACGCGTCGATTTTTCGAACGGCCCGATTCGGTGGCATTGCTCACCATCGGTTTGGAATCGCCATAGCCGATTGATGACACTCGCGCGGAATCGATGCCGCCTTTTTCCACCAGGTACCGCAAGACGCCGGTGGCACGCGCCTTGGAAAGATCCCAATTCGTCGGATACACGGATTTTAACGAAGGACCGATTTCCATGTTATCCGCATGGCCTTCGATGCGGATCAACTGATCGGACGGAGCGGCTTTCAAGAGCTCAACCAGCCGGTCGAGAGTGGCATAGCCTTCCGGATTAATCCTCGCTTCTCCTGATTCATAGCGCAGCTGCTTCATGAGATCGGTGAGGCTGTAGCGTGTTTCGCGGGCAGCATTTTGAACGGGCGTGGAGCCTGTCGAGTGTTCGGTCGGGGCGGTCCCCGACCGCTTGGCTGGTGCTGGTGGAGGAACAAGGTCCGCCTGGTATTTCAGTTGAAACCGATCGCCTTTGAGAATGCGGGAAACTGATTTCGTGACCAGTGCAGTTGCGCTGCGCCCTTCGGTCGACAAGACCTTGACCTCTCCGACTTGCCGAGGCGGCAGCGCGCCACCATACCGAACGAGATCCATGCGATCCCCCGGTTTGAGCCCATCGTCCGAGCCGCGATCGAGATACACGATGTTGCGTTGTGCCACGAGCGTCATCTCTAAATCGGCCTGCAGTTCGACCACCATGCCTGTCACATCGCTCGAGGCCGGAATGACGGCAGCCTCATCGGGATGTGGGAAGACAAATCTGGCCACAGGATCACCCGGGGCTGCTGCGCCGAACGCACGCAGTACCCGTGCGGTGGTCAACTCCTTGTCCACTTGGACGACCTGCACGATGGCAAGCCGGGTGATCAAGTAGCCCATGTACTGGCCCGTAGCAGGGTGAAACACTTTCCGGGTGCGCTTGTAGACGGTGTACAGATCGTCGGCTGCGGCATCACCGGGGTTCTTCAATTTCAGATAGAGGATATCGTTCTGTCCGACTCGCATGCGATTGCCGACGGTTTGATTGTCACCGGTGATGACATTGACCACGCCGTCTTGCGGAGTCGATTGTTGGATGGATCCGGCAGCATAGGTGCGTGCCGCTTCGCCGTAACGAATACTGTCAAGGTCATCCGCCGCCGCGGGGGTCAGCCCGGTCAGGGCCAAAACCGCAAGCAGGGAGCAGCCGAGGAAGGTGCAAGATCGTTGAGTCGTCATGGTCGTGGTCCTTCTGTTAAGACGAAGCGTCTCAGAAGACCATAGCAAATAGTCCTGTACAGTCAAGGATATTGCGGTCTTGCCCCTGTTGACCCTCAATACAGGCCGGTGCTATGGTTTTTGCGTATTCGAATTCTTATTTCTAACGAGTACCGATGCCACGTAAAGCGAAACAATCGACTCTTCCCCGCTTGGAGACTCAGATTCATCGCCGCAAGAAGGCGGAGGCATTTTCCCCGCTCCTTCCGGAATGGGAAAAGCAAGACAGGACTGCCCCAGCCCACCTCCGGATGGATGCAGCGCGCATGCGTTCGGCGCCTCGCCGGACTCGAAACGAGTGATAGGACTTCAGGGTCTTGGGCGTGTAGGTCCTTTGTGCGCTTGCTATCGCGGTACCCCCCGTCTAAGATCCCATTCTCCTTGCAACTCAAGGTGTTGAAAGGTGAACTCCATGAGCGGTTTCGAGTTGCTCCTTGAGTATCTGACCAAATATTTTCCGATTCTGCTGTTTATTTTTATTGCCTTGGCGTTCGGCGTGGTGACCCTGTTACTGAGTTACCTGGTTCAACCCAAGTACCCGGAACCTGAAAAGCTGTCTGCGTACGAGTGCGGGTCTGAGCCGTTTTCCGATGCCCGAATGCCGTTTCCTGTTCGCTATTACATCTTCGCTATGTTGTTCGTGATTTTCGATATCGAGGTCATCTTTCTGTATCCCTGGGCAGTGGTCTTCAAGGACATCAACAAGGTCAGTGCCATTGGCCTGATCGAGATGCTGATTTTTATCGCATTGTTCCTCGTGGCCTACGTGTATGCCTGGCGTAAGGGAGCGTTGGAATGGGACTGATCCAGTTGGGACGGCATGATAAAGACGGCATGCCTGACGTCATCACGATGACGATTGAAAAGGCAGTGAACTGGGCGCGCAAAGGTTCGCTGTGGCCGATGACGTTCGGCTTGGCTTGCTGCGCCATTGAAATGATCGCCGCCGTTTCCTCACGCTACGACATGGACCGGTATGGTGCTGGCGTATTCAGGGCGTCGCCGAGGCAATCCGATCTGATGATCGTCGCAGGAACCGTTTGCCGGCGAATGGCGCCGGTCATTAGAAAGATTTATGACCAAATGCCCGAACCGAAGTACGTGATTGCGATGGGATCGTGCGCGACATCGGGCAACATTTACGACAGTTATAGTGTCGTGCAGGGCGTCGACCGTTTTGTGCCGGTAGATATTTACGTTCCCGGCTGTCCCCCGACCCCGGAAGCCTTGTTTGACGGCATCCTCAAGCTGCAAGAGCGCATCATGCAAAAGCGTGTGTTCGTCAAGCAACCAGAGCAAGTGAAAACCAGCTTGAAAGTATAAGTTCCATGTCGCTTCAGCAGTTGTCCGAGCGTATCCGGGAACACTTTGCCGTCGGGTTTGTCAAAGCCGTCGAATGGCGCGGGGATCTGGCCATCACGGTGACCAGGGACAAATTGCATGAGGTAGCCCAGTTCCTGCAGGAAGATCCGGCGATGGACTTTGATTACATCGTCCACGTCAGTTCTGTCGACTGGCCCGACGACGAAGAGCGCTTCGAAGTCGTCTATGAATTCTACTCAATCAGGAAGCGGCACCGTATCCGGCTGAAAACCCGCGTGTCCGAGTCTGATTGCGTAGTCGATTCGCTCACCGATCTATGGAAGGGAGCGGACTTCATGGAGCGCGAAGTCTACGATATGATGGGGATTCGCTTTCGGCGCCATCCTGACCTTCGCCGCATCCTGATGCCGGACGACTACACCGAAGGCTATCCGCTGCGGAAAGATTTTCCTCTGCGGGGGAAGGGCTGGCGCGACACCTTCGATTTCCTGGACGAAACTGCAAGATAGCGCGTTGACGATGGCATTCGAAGACCAAAGAACCACCGTATATAAAGTCGATCCCGCTCATCCGGAGAGCGAGACGCTTCCGACCTTACGGACTGAGGAGCTGCTGCTCAATATGGGCCCGCAGCATCCGAGTACCCATGGCGTCTTGAAGGTGATCCTGGAATTGGAAGGTGAGCGTCTGGTCAAATCCACGCCCGTGATGGGCTTCTTGCATCGCGGCGTCGAAAAACTGGCAGAAGAGGGCACGTATCATCAGTTCATTCCTCACACGGATCGACTGGACTATGTCTGTGCCATGTACAACAACTTCGCCTACTGCCGGGCAGTCGAAAAGCTCATGAACATCACCGTCCCGGACCGCGCGGAGTACCTCCGTACCATCGTGGCCGAAGTGCAGCGGATCATTGGCCACCAGTTCTGGTTGGGCACCCAAGCGCTCGACATCGGCGCCATGACGGTCTTCTTCTATTGTTTTCGTGACCGTGAGATCCTGCTGGACTGGTTCGACGAACTCTGCGGCGCGCGGCTTACCACCAGCTGGTACCGTATCGGCGGAGTGGAGCGGGACTTCACGTCCTCTCTCTTCGCCAAGCTCAAACAATTCTTGGACTATTTTCCCTCCAAAATTGACGAGTACGTAGTCTTTTTGGAGAAGAACCGCATCTGGGTGGCGCGCACCAAGGGCGTCGCGGTGATTTCCGCTGAGGACGCCGTCAATTTCGGCTTGAGCGGCCCCACGCTTCGCGGCTCGGGGGTGGATTATGATTTGCGCAAGGCCGAACCCTACTCCGCTTACCCGAAATGCGAATTTAGCGTCCCGCTCGGAAAGAACGGCGACACCTACGATCGATACTGGATCCGCGTCATGGAGCTGTACGAAAGTGTGAAGATCATCAAGCAGTGCCTTGAACAGATTCAGGACGGGCCCATTATGGCGAATGTTCCCAGCGTCACGCTCCCCCCGAAAGAGCGCGTGTTTACGAATCTGGAATCGATGATTCAGCAGTTCAAACTCTTCTCGCAAGGCTTCGATGCTCCCCCGGGAGAGATCTACTGCGGAACGGAAGCCCATAAAGGTGAACTGGGCTTTTACATTGTCAGCACAGGTGGTGGGAAACCGTATCGGCTCAAGATCCGAGCTCCTTCGTTTATTCACATGGGCGCGTTTGACCACATGTCGAGGGGCTATATGATTGCCGACGCCATCACGTTGTTCGGAACCTACGACATCGTCATGGGAGAATGCGACCGCTAGTAAATGTGGACTGTCAATGGAAGGGCAGTGCCGTGAATGCCGCTTGCTCGGTCATTCCACATTGATCATTGATTAAGGAACCATGGGATTGAAACCAGCAACAAATCCGGACGTCGAATCCGCGACGATTGAGTTGACCATTGACGGCAAAACCGTGGCCGCTAAGGATGGCGTCTCGCTGTACGACGTCATTTCCAGCACGGGCAAAATCATTCCGGCCATGTGCTACCACTACACGTTCGATCCCTTCGGTTCCTGCGGCATGTGTCTCGTGATGCAGGAGGGGAAGAAGGCGCCGGTCCGGTCTTGCACGGCCAAGGCCGCCGCTGGAATGATCATCCGGACGGAGGGCGATGATCTGTTCCAGGCGAGAAAGAAGGCGGTGGAGAAACATTTGTCCGTCCACCCCTTGGACTGTCCGGTCTGCGACGCCGACGGCCATTGCGAGCTGCAGGACATGGCCTTCCAGCACGGCGTGACGAATTTAGCCAATGCCAAGCAGAAGTTCATTCCCGAGGATACGCGAAGCCCCGTGCTGGACTTCAACATGAACCGCTGTATTGCATGCGCCGAATGCATCAACGTCTGCAAGGATGTGCTGATGATCGACGCACTGCAATTCATGAAAAAGGGCGGCTTCAATCAAGTGGTGGCCAAAGGCGATCTCCCGCTGAGTTGCGAGTTTTGCGGAGACTGCCTTGCTGTCTGTCCGGTCGGCGCCATCACCAATAAGTTCTCCAAGTACCTCTACAAGCCCTGGCAGATGAAGAAAACGACCACCACCTGCAACTACTGCGGGGACGGCTGCCAGATGTACCTGGAGACCAAAGATTCGGAA
The DNA here is from genome assembly GCA_963794505.1 of uncultured Nitrospiraceae bacterium. Taxonomy (GTDB): domain Bacteria; phylum Nitrospirota; class Nitrospiria; order Nitrospirales; family Nitrospiraceae; genus Nitrospira_C. The sequence goes on along the minus strand of CAWCEG010000060.1, from coordinate 23,594 downwards.
GTGATCCGCGTCACGTCGCCATTGTCCTGGAAGAACAAGTGGGGCGATCGGGCCGATACCGCCAAGGGTCATGGTGGCCTCTGCGTGAGAGGCCGCTTCGGGTTTGAGTACATTGATTCACCGGCTCGATTGAAACGGCCGCTGTTGCGCAAGGGCAACCAGCTCGTGGAGGTCCCTTGGCTGGAAGCGATGCATACCGTCGTTGACCGGTTCGCCGACATTCGGAAGAAGCACGGCCCGGAGGGCATTGCCGGGTTGATCACGGCTCGCTGTACCAACGAAGAACTCTATTTGTTTCAAAAGCTCATGCGAGTGGCATTCCGGACCAACAATCTGGACAGCAGCGCTCGTTATGGGCACATGAATTTCGTTCGGGCCTCCACGCATGCCCTGGGCATTGGCCGCACGCCCAACGACTGGGAAGACTTGACCAAGGCGAAAGCCGTGGTGGTGATCGGCTCCAATCTCACTGAGACAAATCCACTGACTTCCGTTCGTATCAAAGAAGCCATCCGCGTCTATAAGGCACAGGTAGTCGTCTTCGATTCGGCTGTCACCAACCTCGGCAAACTCGCGTCGCATCCTGTCCTGATCAAGCCTGGCACCGAGGGGCTCGTCATCGACGGCCTCGTCAAGGCGACAGTGGAGCTTGATCTTGTTGATGAAGAGAGCGTGAAAAAATATCCGCAGGCTTATGCGGCGCTTAAAAGCGCGGTGGCTCCTCTTTCGCTCGAGCAACTCGCGGCCAGAACGGGGGTAGCTGTCGCACAATTCAAAGAGACGGCGGCCATCTTTGCTGAATCGCCCCGATCGATTATTCTCTGTGCCGAAGGCATCGTGCGCCAACCGGACGGCTATCAGAATGTGTTGAAGCTCATCGATCTGGCATGGATCACCGGCAAGCTCGGACGCCCCGGTTGCGGCGTCAATACCGTGACCGAAGAACCGAACGAGCAGGGGGCCGCCGACATGGGTGTTGCACCGGAGTTTCTGCCCGGCTTGGCCCCCTTCGACGACCAGGCCATGCGCGACAAACTGGCAAAGGCCTGGGATGTGACGCTCCCTGCAATCGGAAGCGGCGCGCATTTGATGGATATCCTGAAACGCTGCCGCAGTGGACAGATCCGTGCGCTGTATGTCGTCGGTGAGAACCCGCTAGCCACATTCCCCTCCTCCGTAGAGGTTCGGGCCGCCTTGGACCGTCTGGAGCTGCTGGTCGTCCAAGATCCGTTTCTGACTGAAACCGGAAGCATGGCCCATGCCGTACTGCCGGCGACCACGTCCGCAGAAAAAGACGGCACCTTCACGAACCTGGAAGGCCGGGTCTTACGCGTACGTCAGGCGATGGATGCCATCGGAGAAAGCGTCCCCGACTGGCAGATCATGACCGCGTTGGCAAATGGATTAGGGTGCCAGTGGGAATACGAATCGGCGAACGACATTCAAGCTGAGATTATGAAACTGCTTCCCGGTTACTACAATTTGGGCCAGCCGAAAAGGCTCACACCGACGGCCGACAAGTATTTGTCAAACGGCTATACAGCCGGAGCAGCTGCACGCTATAAGCGCGCGCCTGCTGAAGGGCAGCGGACCTTTACCTTGCAGATGGGACAACTGCTGTATCACTCCGGCAAACTGTCCACGGTGGCGCCCGGCCTCATCAAAATCGGACCTAATACCGGCCGCATACGCATGAACCCGGCGGACATGGAACGCCTTGGGCTGCAAGATGGGGCGTCGGTCAAGCTCACTTCGGATCGGGGCTCGCTTCAGATCGGCGTGCAGTTCGACCAGAGCGTGGCGCCTCACACCTGTTTCTTCCCCGAACACTTCAACGAACCGCCCGTGAAAGATCTCATGGCGGTCCAGGTGGATGCGGTGACCGGCGTGCCGTCATTCAAGCGAACCGGCGTAACCATCGAAAAGGTATGAAGCGCCCCATGACCGTCAGGAACGCGGCAAAGAAATTTCTCCAGGCTGCCCTCTTTTATGAGATCTGGGACGCCATGAAGGTCACGTTCAAGCACATGTTCCATAAGCCCGTCACGTTTCAGTATCCCCGAGAGCAGCGTGCTATTCCGGACGCGCACCGTGGGGCGCTCGGATTGTTGCGCTATGACGACGGACGGGAACGTTGCGTGGGCTGCGATCTTTGCGAAGTCGCATGCCCATCGCGCTGTATCAAGGTCATCAGTGCCGAAGACGTCGAACGGCCGCTTCAGCGCTATGCCAGTGAATTCTACATCGACATCACCAAGTGCGTCTTTTGTGGGTACTGCGTGGAAGCCTGCCCGGTGAACGCGCTGGCCATGACCAAGATGTACGAGTTTTCCACGCATGATAAGCGGACGTTGCTCTTCGACAAGAAGAGGTTGTATGACATCGGCGAGCGGCACCTCGACGATGCCAAAAAATACCTGTATGCCCACAATCAGGAAAAGAACATCGAGGAAAGCCGGGCATACCGTTACTACTTCCCACAGTCGGTCGTAAAGCCGACGCAATCGGCACCGAAACATTTGAGCTGAACGGATAATGATTCCCGTTTTTTTCGCGTATTTTGCCCTGATGAGCATGGCTGCTGCGGTGCTGACGGTCGCATTGAAAAATCCGGTGCACTGCGGATTGGCTTTGCTGGCGCTCCTCCTGCACGTCTCCGGCCTATTCATCCTCCTCAACGCCGAATTCCTCTGGGCCGTCCAAGTCGTGGTGTATGCGGGCGCCATTCTCGTCCTCTACCTGTTCGTGCTGATGCTGCTCAATCTCAAGACAGATGAACGCTATTTTCACAGCACCTACCTGTATTTCGTCGTTCCGACCGTCCTGGGTTCATTGTATGTGCTGGCATTATTGCTCAAGTCCCCGTATGGCGGAGCAAAGGGAGATGCGCCCGCCGGCGCGGTGCTGCAAGAGGGCGATACGTATGCGATTGGAATGAAAATGTTCAGTGAGTATTTACTGCAGTTTGAAATTGTCGGCATTTTTTTGTTGGGCGCCATCATCGGGGCAATCGTGCTGGCCAAGACACCCAAACCATTGGAAGACGTGAGGGGTAAGAACTGACGCGGTAGGCCGTGCCTTGCGTCTCATTTCTCGCACCTCTGTTGAGAATATTATGGTGCCATTAAGCGCCTATGTCGCGGTCAGCGCTATCTTGTTCATTACGGGATTGCTCGGCGTGCTCATCAGACGGAACTTCATCATCGTTCTGATGGCGGTCGAGATTATGCTGAATGCGGCCAACATCAACCTCGTGGCATTTTCCCACTACCTGGAGTCCATGGCGGGCCAGCTGGTGGCGCTGTTCGTCATTGCCATTGCCGCCGGGGAGGCTGCCGTCGGACTGGCGATCATCATTGTGGTCTTCCGAGGAAAAATCTCCACGAATGTCGACGAAATGAATCTTCTCAAGTGGTGAAGGCGTTCAAAATGGTCAATCTTCTCACCTGCCCACCCCAGCGCGCATTACCCACCCCACCAACCCACCGATTGCTTCGCAATCGCTTTCCCGAAAGGCGCTGCTCACTTCTCACCTGGGCGGGTGAGAGAAGGGCCATGTTCGGCGGCTTCAAGGCGGGGAGTGCATGACCGATCTCCTGATCAAACTCATTCCAGTGTTTCCGCTGCTGGCCGTCATTGCCAACGGCGTGTTCGGCCGTCGTTTCTGGTCCCATGATTGGGCTCACCGTCTCGCCTGGGGCTCGGTCGGCCTCTCATTCCTCTGCACGATCGTGGTGTTCGCGGACATCGTGCGCAGCGAAACGCCGCATGAAGTAGTAGCCTACCAGTGGATCTTCGGCGGCGATCTCACCATCAACATGGCCTTTCTTGTCGATCCGCTGACCTGCGTGATGCTGCTTGTCGTGACGGGCGTGGGATTCCTTATCCATGTGTACTCGGTCGGGTACATGCACGGAGAAGATGGGTTTACGCGCTTCTTCACGTACATGAACCTATTCATGGTTTCCATGTTGCTGTTGGTGATGGGCAACAACTACGCCGTGCTCTTCATCGGGTGGGAAGGCGTCGGTCTGTGCTCTTATCTGCTGATTGGCTACTACTACGACAAGGTCTCAGCGGCCAAGGCCGCCTCGAAGGCTTTTATCGTCAACCGCATCGGTGATGCAGGGTTCCTGCTCGCGATTTTCCTCGTCTTCATCAATTTCAAAACGCTCGATTACACGAAAGTCTTTGCGCAAGTCGGTCACTTATCCCCAGAGATGGCTACTACCATTTCGCTGTGTCTCCTCGTCGGAGCCGTCGGGAAGTCGGCGCAGATCCCGCTCTACACCTGGCTGCCCGATGCCATGGAGGGCCCCACGCCCGTGAGCGCCCTTATCCACGCGGCTACGATGGTGACGGCCGGCGTGTACATGATCGTGCGCAACCACGTCATCTTCGATCTTTCGCCGACAGCCCTGGGGGTTGTCGGACTGGTGGGCGGCGCGACGGCGCTGTTCGCCGCGACGATCGGACTCGTGCAACACGACATCAAGCGGGTGCTGGCGTACTCGACGGTCAGCCAGCTGGGATACATGTTCCTTGGATGCGGAATCGGCGCCTACACGGCCGCTATTTTTCATCTCATGACGCATGCCTTTTTCAAGGCGCTGTTGTTCCTCTCCGCGGGCTCGGTGATCCATGCGTTATCCGGCGAGCAAGACATTAGGAAGATGGGCGGACTCAGCCATAAAATCCCCTGGACCCATAAATTGTTCTTTATCGGAACTATCGCCATCGCCGGCATTCCGCCTTTCGCGGGCTTTTGGAGCAAAGATGAAATCATGGCCCATGCCTTTACGCATCATCACTATGTGCTCTATGGCATGGCCGCCATTGGTGCGCTCCTTACCTCCTTCTACATGTTCCGTCTGACCTACTTGACGTTTTATGGTCAGTCCCGCATGGACCATCACACAGAAGAGCACGTCCACGAGTCGCCGATGGTGATGATCGGTCCCTTGACGGTGTTGGGCCTCCTCTCCTTGGCTGGTGGGTTCCTCGGATTCCCCCCCGAACACGGGTGGTTGCACCAATTCCTGGCGCCAGCCGCAGGGGCCACCGGTGATCATGAAGTCAGCACCGGGGTGGTCCTGTCGCTGATGATGATCGCCAGCGGCGTTGCCTTGGTCGGCTGGGCCCTTGCCCATTATTTGTACAGCATGAATCCTGCCGCTCCCGACCGATGGGCGGCCAAGGCGGGAGCGATTTATGCCACCTTGGTGAATAAGTACTATGTCGATGAGTTGTACGATTTCCTGTTCGTCGGGCCGATCAAGAAGCTTGGAATGCTGCTTGACTGGTTCGATCGCGTCGTGGTGGACGGCGTCGTCCGAGCAGTCGCCCATCTCGCTGAACTGGGCGCGGCGGGGTCGACCTGGGTGGAAAAGCATGTGATCTACGGCGGCATCAATGTCGTCGGATACGGCAACCATCTCATGGCGAAACAATGGCGACAATTGCAGAGCGGAATGGTGCACCATTATGCTGCGATCATCGTGGCGGGGTTGTTCTTACTCGCGGTCGTGATTCAACTGATCGTGCAACACTAGACAAACGGCATCATGCTGGAACAACTGGATTCGACGTTCCCAATTCTCACCTGCCTGCTCTTTTTCCCACTGGTGGGCGCCGCTGTTCTTTGGCTCTTCGACGACGAAGACCTCATCCGCACCTCGGCTTTAACGATCGCGCTGGTCGAACTGGCGTTGGCGATCTTCGTGCTCATGCGGTTCATGCCCGACTCTCCCGCCATGCAGTTTGTGGAGCACGTCCCTTGGATTCCCGCACTGGGAATCAGTTACCACGTGGCCGTGGACGGCATCAGCGTACTGTTCGTCGGGCTGACAGCCTTCCTGACCGTGCTGGTGGTCATCTATTCCTGGGACACGATCCGCTATCAAACCAAGCTCTATATGATGGCACTCCTGGCCCTCGAGACGACCACGATGGGCGTGTTCATGTCATTGGATCTGATTCTTTTCTTCGTGTTCTGGGAACTCATGCTGATCCCGAGCTACTTTTTGATCAAGCTCTGGGGGGGCGGCGCAGAACGGCACTACGCGGCATTGAAATATGTGCTCTACACCCTGCTCGGCAGCGTGTTCATGCTCGTGGGTATCGCACTGCTGGACATCAACTATCACAACTACGCCACCCTTCATCACATGGACCAGTTGTACTCCTTCGATCTGTTGGAACTGCTCGCGGTTCCAGTTCCGCTGAACCAGCAACTCCTAATTTTCTGGCTGATGTTCCTGGGCTTCGCCTTCAAGGCGCCGGTGTTTCCATTTCATACGTGGTTGCCCGACGCCTTGCTCGAAGGGCCCATCGGGATGGCCGTGGTTCTGGCCGGTCTTAAGCTCGGGACCTTCGGATTCATGCGCTTCAGCATCCCGCTGTTGCCCGACGCCTCGAAACACCCGACGGTCGTCTCCGTGATGATGGCCCTCGGGCTTGCGGCCATCGTGTACGGCGCGATCGTGGCCTTGATCCAGCCCGATTTTCGGCGCCTCCTCGCCTACAGCAGCATCAGCCACCTCGGATTCATTGTGATCGGCTTGTTCGCGCTGAACTACCAGGGTCTTCAGGGCAGCCTGTTGACCATGATCAATCTCGGCTTTACCACCGCCGGACTGTTTTTCATCGCCGGCTTTCTCTACACGAGGCAACAGACCACACAGCTCGTGGCCTTCGGCGGCATGGCCAAACATACGCCCATACTCGCCACATTTTTCCTCCTGATCGGGTTGGCCTCAATCGGCCTGCCCGGCACCAACGGGTTCGTCGGCGAATTCCTGATCCTCCTGGGAACGTTTCAAGCCCATTGGCTCTACGGGTGCATCGCGGTCACCGGCGTCATCTTGGGCGCGGCCTATCTCCTCTGGTACTACGAACGGGCCATCCTCGGGCCGGTCGGAAAGGCCGTCAGGGAATCGATCGGCGATCTGCATCCTCGTGAAACGGTCATCGCGCTATCCCTTTCCGTCATGATTCTCTGGATCGGACTCTACCCGGCGCCTTTTCTGCGCATGATCAATGGATCGGTTCAGGCGCTCGTGGACCGGTTAAATCATGGGACGGTCGCGTCAGCCCATGTCGCCGTGCCCGTTTCAGAGAAGGTGAATTGAGCTCATGAGCGACTACGTGCTGCTGTACATTCTGTTCGCCCCGTTTGCCGGCGCCATCGCGCTGATCTTTGCATCCAACCGCCAGCCCATGCTCGTCAGAAGCATCGCCGCGATTTCGGCCGGAATCTCGCTGCTAGCCTCCTTGTACCTCTTCTATGCTTACGATCCGGTCAAAGGCGGATTTCAGTTCATCCAAAAGTTCGAATGGTCGAGGCAGCTCGGCATTGCCCTGCACCTCGGCGTGGACGGTATCGGCACGCCGCTGGTGCTCGCCTCTTCCATTCTCCTCTTTGCCGGCATTTTCGTGTCCTGGCACATCAAAGACCGGACGAAGGAATTCTATATCTGGCTGCTGATTCTCGCCGCTGCGACAATCGGCGTGTTTATGTCATTGGATCTGTTCTTCCTTTATTTCTTCTACGAGATGTCCGTAATCCCGATGTACCTCTTGCTCGGCATGTGGGGGAGCCATACCAAAAAGTACTTGGAGATGACCGATCAGGACGGACTTAAACAACGGGACTCTGTCGGCTTTATTTTCAATTTCGGCGCGAACAGCAAGGAATACGCAGCCATGAAGTTGGTGCTGTTCCTTTCCGCTTGGGCCGTCGTCGCCTTGATGGGAATCTTATTAATCTACAGATATTCGGGTCTCAACACCTTCGACATCTTGCAGCTGCGCGAACATGCCAAACTGATGAATATCCCCGCGCTTGGAACGACGCTGGACAAGATCATCTGGATCCTCATTTTCTTCGGATTCGCGTCGATCGCCCCGCTATGGCCCTTGCACTCGTGGTCTCCGGTGGGGCACGCCGCTGCTCCCGCCGCCACTAGTATGCTGCATGCAGGCGTGCTGATGAAGTTAGGGCACTTTTCGATCATCCGCGTGGCCTTCGAGATCCTGCCCGATACCACACGCGAATTGATGCCAATCGCCGCCGTCCTGTGCATCTTCAGCATCATCTACGGCGGGTTCGTCGCCTTTTACGCCAAAGACACCAAGTACGTCATCGGCTACTCCAGCTCGAGTCACATGGGCTATGTCTTTCTTGGCATGGCGGCGCTCAATTACATCGGCTTGAGTGGAGCGGTGATTTACATGTTTGCGCACGCGATGGCCACCGGGATGCTCTTTGCCATGGCCGGCTGGATTTACGATCAGACCCATACGCGGGATATTCCATCGCTCGGCGGTCTCTCCAACCGGATGCCTTTCATTGCCGGGTGCTTTGTCATTGCCTGCATGGCCTCAGTGGGCATGCCGGGCACCGTCAATTTCATCGCCGAAGTCATGATCATCGTGGGCAGCTGGGATAAGTATCCGTTTCAGGTCATCGTGGCGGTGATCGGCATCGTCATTACATTGGCTTATTTATTCAGGATGATGCGCGGGCTCTTCTACGGCCCGATGGATCAAAAATACAGTCACTCGCACGACGCCGTCGCGGTGGTCGATCGGCTCCCATTGTTGATCATGATCGTGGTGAGTATCGGCTTCGGTCTCTTTCCCATGCACATGTATGACGTCGTTCGTTCCGGCGTCGACCCGCTGGTCGCCAAGATCACATTGGTGGTGCCTGTGGCCGAGGCGCGCGATGAGCAAGACGTTCGGCGCGAGAGGACGAGCCCCGTGAAGACATCGGCGAGTCCCCTCGTCGCCAATAAACCCGGACAGGCCGCGTTTCAGGTTCCGACAGGATTACAATGACCTTTTCGCTGACCATGTCTCCCTCCGACGTCCTCTTGCTGCTTCCGGAGATCTTTCTGACTTGCTGGCTGTGCGTGGTCCTGATTGTCGACTTTTCCTTCCCGCGGCTCCCCAAGGAGCATTTGGCGTATTTGAGCATCGCGGGGCTCCTCGTCACACTCGGCTGCCTTGCATGGTTCGACATGTCCGGCATTTCCGGGACGCTGTTTTCCAACATGTTCGTGGTCGATCGAATGGCGCTGTTTTTCAAAATATTCATTGTGGCCGCCACGATCCTCGTCATCTTGGCTTCAATCGAATTTATCCATCGGTTCACATTTTTCCGTGGTGAATATTATTTTCTGGTGGTCATGTCAGCGTTGGGCATGATGTTCATGGCCTCCGCCAATGATCTGCTGTCCGTGTTTATCACGCTCGAGTTCTCGACGTTCGGCTTTTACGTCCTGGTTTCCTACCTGCGGGAAGATGTGGCCAGCAATGAGGCCGGACTGAAATTCTTCATTCTGGGAGTATTCGCCGCAGGTTTGCTGGCGTACGGCATTAGTTTGGTCTATGGAGAGACCGGCAAGCTGGTCTTCTCCGACATGAAAGGCGTCCAGGCCACGCCGGGACTCATCATCGGGTTCCTGCTCATCTTCGGAGCGCTGGGATTCAAAATCGGCGCCGTCCCGTTTCATTCCTGGATTCCCGACACCTATCACGGATCTCCGACACCTGTCACAGCATTCCTGTCCATCGCACCCAAAGGGGCGGCGTTCGCCATCTTATTGCGCATGTTCTTTGTGGCCCTCGGCACATTCAAACCGATGTGGGTTCTGCTGTTGATTGCGGCATCCATCCTCTCCATGACCTACGGCAATATCGTGGCAATCGCACAAAGGAACATGAAGCGATTGTTGGCCTACTCAGGCATCGCGCAAATCGGCAATGTCCTGATCGGTCTGGCCGCCGGGACGAAGATGGGCAATGATGCGATTTTGTTCTATTTGCTAACGTACCTTTTCGCCAACCTCGGAGCGTTTGCCATCATCATCGCCGTCAGTCATGCCATCGGCAGTGAAGAAATCGATGACTACAGCGGCTTAGGACGCCGGTCGCCGTTTCTGGCCTTCTCGATGTTGATCTTCCTGTTGTCTCTTGCGGGTGTTCCCCCGTTGGCGGGCTTTATCGGCAAACTGTATATCTTCATCGCAGCCGTGAAGGAGGGACTCTATACCCTGATTACGGTAGGGCTCATCAACATCGTGATCTCGATGTATTACTACCTCATCATCGTCAAGAAAATGTACATCACGGAGCCCCACGACCCATCCCGGGTGACCGTCTCAGGTCCCATGAAAGCGGTGATCTATGTCGGCTTGGCCGGAACGCTCATCGTCGGCATTTATCCTCAGCCCGTGATCGATTGGGTTGTGGCCGCCACAATGATGTTCGCTGATCTAGGCGGTCAAGCATCCGGAGTTCCCAGCGTGACCTCGATCGTCGCCTCGGGCCACTGATCTGCTTTTTCTCGCCCTATTCCTGGATGGTCATCTGAAATATTGCTTGCAGGGCTGGATCGGCCAGAGTAGAGTTTGTTAGGTTTTCATACTATTTCAGCGCTCGCGCTGCCACGAACCCATGGAATCCGCCACCCAGGATCATCCGGCAACAACAGGGCCACCCGCTCCTCCCGTCTCTGACCCGGTACCCAGCGCACCGGCACCGACCGCTCGCTTCCGTCTATATAGACAGGCCAGACGGTTGACGACATGGATCAGTGGGTGGTCGATTGAACAGCGCGTCCTGGCTGGCTTCGGACTGGTCTTCCTAGGAATACTCGTGATCAGTATGATGTCGTATCGCAATACCGCCGTCGTCGTGAAGAACAGCCGGCTGGATACGGCCAGCCATGAACTCATTCAATTGCTGGGCTCCATTGAGGAGGGGCTTGTCGCGGCCGAAAGCGGTCATCGCCGCTATCTGGTCACCGGCGACGATTCCTACCTCAAAGCCTATCGCGGGATCGTAGACCAGATGCCTGAATTCTCCCGGTATCTGCACGCCCTGGCCGGAGCGTCGGCGGAGCAGCGGGATCGCGTGACTCAGCTCGAACAGCTCATCAAGCAGCAACTGGACATCGAGACGAATGCAATCAGGCAGCGGGACACCCGGGGTGCTGAGGCCGTACGCCAGTTGGCACTGCCCGGTGTCGCGAAACGCGAACTCGACAATATTCATCGCCTCATCGCGGAGCTCGAAAGTACGGAGCAGCAAGCCACCGGCTCCCGAGTGCTGCTGTCTGCTGGAACGACCCGCAGCACCATTGCGCTCCTTGCCCTCGGCGCCGTGCTCCAACTGGTCCTACTCGGTTCGGTGTACTATCTCATCCATCACGATATTACCAATCGACGCCGGGTCGCGGCCGAATTGCGACGCCAGGGAGAGCTGCTTCAGGCCGCAAACAAGGAGTTGGAAGCCTTCAGTTATTCGGTTTCACACGATCTTCGCGCGCCGCTGCGCCATATCGACGGGTATGCAGCGCTGTTGTCGAAATCAGCCGGCCAGGCCTTGGATGACAAGGCCCAGCGGTACCTACAAACCATCTCCAATTCTGCGAAGCAGATGGGCCAGTTGATTGATGATCTCCTCGTTTTCTCCCGGATGGGCCGCCAGGAAATGTTGCGCACGACCGTCAATCTCAACCAGCTGATGAAGACCGTGATTCACGATTTACGTCTTGACTTGCAAGGAAGGGCGATCTCTTGGAGAATTGGCACGTTGCCGGACGTGCCCGGCGACCCGGCCATGTTGCGACAGGTGTTTATGAACCTGCTGACGAATGCTGTGAAGTTCACAGCAACGAGGCCGAACGGTCACATCGAGATCGGCGCCAAGCGGGATGTCCCTGGCGAAGTGACGGTGTTCGTCCGCGATAACGGGGTGGGCTTCGATATGCAGTACGTGCACAAATTGTTCGGCGTATTTCAACGCCTCCATCGAAACGATGAATTCGAAGGAACAGGAATCGGGCTGGCGAACGTCCGGCGGATCGTGCATCGTCACGGCGGCCGGACGTGGGCCGAAGGAGCCATCGATCAGGGTGCGACATTTTATGTGGCTCTTCCCTTAAAGCGGATGTCCTCATGACTCCTGTGAAACCGATCCTGTTGGCGGAAGACAATCCTCGCGATGCCGAGCTGGCGCTCGCGGCCATGGAGGAGCATCACATTGCCGACAAAGTGGTCGTCTGTCACGACGGCGCAGAGGTGTTGGATTATCTTTACTGTCGGGGCCCCTTCAAGAGCCGGCAATGCGGCAATCCCGTCGTGGTGTTTCTCGATCTCAAGATGCCAAAAGTTGACGGCATCGAGGTCTTGAGAACCATCAAGAATGATGTGAATCTCAAGCCGATCCCCGTGGTTATGCTGACATCGTCTCGTGAAGAACGCGATCTCGCACAAAGCTATGCCCTTGGCGCCAACGCCTACGTGGTTAAACCTGTCGAGTTCCAGCAATTTATTTCAGCAGTCAAGGAACTCGGCGTGTTTTGGGGAGTGATCAACGAACCGCCCCCAGAGGGGAGCTAGGGCCGCTGCAAACAGGGCAACCATCGTTGACAACATCTGTGAAGCCTGCCCGAGAGGACCCGTGAAAACCCCGCTCCGTCTGCTTCTTCTCGAGGACGATCCCGTCGATGCCGAACTTGTTGCCGCCACGCTGTCGGAGGCGGGGCTCGCGTGTACCGCCCAGCGCGTGGACACGAGCGAAGCTTTTCTGAACGCCTTGCGAGACGGCGGGTATGACCTCATCCTTGCCGACTACTCGATTCCCGGCTTTGATGGGATGACCGCGCTTGCGATGGCCCGCGACGAGGCTCCGGACGTTCCTTTCCTCTTCGTGTCGGCGACCATCGGTGAAGAATTGGCCATCGATGCAATGCATCAAGGTGCCACGGACTACGTGCTGAAGCAGCGGTTGGGACGGCTCGCTCCCTCGGTGATGCGGGCGCTTCGGGAGCGCGACGAGCGACGGGAACGGAAAAGAGCCGAGGAGGCGCTGCTTCAAAGTGAAAAACAGTTTCGACAGGCCCAAAAAATGGAGGCGGTGGGACGGCTCGCAGGAGGGATCGCACACGATTTCAACAATCTCTTAACGGTGATCATGGGATATAGCCATGTCCTTTCGGCGGAATTGGGCAGCGGGCACCCTCTATACAGCAAGATCGAAGAAACGCAGAAAGCGGGCGAGCGCGCCGCCATGCTCGTCCGGCAGCTGCTGGCCTTCAGCCGCAAGCAGCCGCTTGAACCCAAACATCTCAGCGTCAACAACGTGGTGGCGAATCTCGAGGGGATGCTGCAGCGCTTGATCGGCGCCGATATTCGTCTCGTCATCAGGCTCGACCCTTCCAACAGCCAGGTCCTTGCCGATCAAGCCCAACTGGAACAAGTTCTCATGAACCTCGTCGTGAACGCACGAGATGCGATGCCACAGGGCGGCACACTGACCATTGAGACGACGCAGACGGAGTTGGCCAAAAGCCCGCTCTACCATGTTGAGCCTCTGCCGCCTGGCCACTACGTCAAATTGTCAGTCGCAGACACCGGCAGTGGTATGGACCGCGACACCCAAGCACATATCTTCGAGCCCTTCTTCACTACCAAAGAGGAGGGCAAGGGGAGCGGCCTTGGTCTCTCAACGGTGTTCGGGATCGTGACTCAATCCGGTGGCGGCATCGATGTCAACAGCCGCGTGGGGTATGGAACCAAGTTTGACATCCTTTTCCCGAAAGTCGCCGCGGATGCGCAGGCGGCGTCCGCTCAGCATGCCGGCGGACAGCCGGCCGGCGGCACAGAAACGATCCTGTTGGTCGAAGACGACGCGAGTGTGCGCATCCTCCTGCGCGATAGCCTGAGAAAGCTCGGCTATCGTGTCATCGAAGCCAAGCACGGGCTGGAAGCCTGCCTGCTGGCTTCGCAGGAATTGGCGAAGCTGCATCTGCTGTTAACCGATATGGTGATGCCCGGGATGGGCGGCAGGGAGCTCGCACAACACCTGATAACGCTCAAACCGGACCTCCGCGTGCTCTTCATGTCAGGGTTTACCGACGACGTCGGCATCCTGGCGGGTCATGAGCACGGCACCAGCGGTTTCCTCCAAAAGCCCTTTACGCCGGAACTCTTAGCGCGCACGGTGAGGAAAATTCTTGATGCCGCTTCAACGAATGCCACCGAGCCAACTGTAAACCGAACAGCCAGATCTCGGTAACAGCCCGAGCTGAATCGGGCCCTTCCCTATACTCCGTTGAAGCCCATGAGACCACTCGATGACCCCTTCGGCGCTCGCGCACTGCTGATTGTCGGCCTCTGTCTGTTCGGTTCCGCACTGGAACCGGCTTGGGCTCAGTCCATCGCATGGGACCGCCCATCGGATGGATTGGCCATTGGCGTCTGGAATCCGTTGACCTCATGTCCTGACGTGCCGCCGCTCCTGGTTTCGGAAATCGATCCCCTTCGCTATCGAGTCTCTGTCCACTATTTTCGGAACGAACCCCTCTCCGAACCGCCGGACATTCTCGAGTGGCAGAGAAGAACCGGCCATGACTTGGTGTTTAATGCCGGGCTCTTTCGCGAAGACTTTTCCTACCTCGGACTCTTGTACGGCCGTGGAAAGCCGCTGGGAGGGAAGCGCCATGCGTCATGGATGGGACTGTTTGTCGCCGAGCCGACCGGTGGCGGTCCATCGAGGGCCGGCATCCTAGACTTATTAATCGATCCGTTTGATGAGGAGCGGCCTGCGTACGGCGAGGCGGCCCAATCACTCATGCTCCTGGATCGAACGGGGAAGGTGCGCGTGAAACAGACAGGCAAACTCTCTCAACAAACCATCGTTGCGGAGCTTCGCAACAGCCACATTCTCATCATCAAGACGACGGAGGTCGTCGCCCTTCACGCGATCGGACAGTGCCTGCGTGACGCGTACCCGACGGTCCTTCAAGCCATGGCCATGGATGGGGGATCTTCCTCGGACCTGTCCATCAGTCCCGCCCTTCGCCAGGCAGTACAGAAGACTACAGGAACCCACGAGTGGATGACGCTGGTGAGCTCAGAACCCACTGGCCATGTCGGCCTCCCGGCCGTGATCGGCATCAGCCCTCGCCACACCGCACGACCCTGAGGTGAGACGAGCGGATCTGGTTGCGGGGTCTACTAGCGCGACACCGGGAATCCGGCCTCGACCCAGGCATTCATGCTCCCTCGGACGTTATAGACGTGGGTATAGCCAAGGTCGGCCAGCGTTTCGGCCGCGATGTTACTACGGTGACCGGACTGGCAGTACACGACGACGTGCTCATCGAGGGGCACACCGATTTCGCGATGCCGCGTCTTGATCTCACGAAAATCAATGTTGAGATCAGTGCCGGGAATAAATCCCGCGGTATGTTCCTCCGGTGAACGGACGTCGATCAGCACGAAGCCCTTCTGGGCCATCGACGGGGCTTTGGTCAGTCCGTCGCGCAGTTGTTGTACCGACAGCAAATACGAATGATGCGCGGAGACCGTCGCCGTTGTGCCAGTGACCAACATCAGAACGAGCAACGTCATGGCAATTCGACGTATCATGGTGACCTCCTAGGGCAGCTTTTTCCGGGAGGAATCCTGTCGATCATCATAGGAGCCGAATGAAGACCTGGTCAAGCCTCGTATGCGTCCTTGCGTTGTGCGCAGCAGCCGGATGCGCGGAGGGGGCCAAATTGGCTCAAGCCAACGAGGAGGGCGGCATCGTGACGTATCCCTTCAAGGGAGATCAAGGCCATATGCTGTCGCCATTTCGCAAAGATGCTCTTGCGCTGATGAAACAAACGTGCGGCGCAGGCTATCTGATTGTGCGTGAAGGAGAAGCCAGAGGACGAGCTCGCGTGGTCGGAGGTATTGAGGGAGGGCAGGAGATCGTGAGAGAGCGGCGCTGGGGAATCGAGTTTCACTGCAAGTAGCGAAACGCCTTCGCTCAGCTTTTGCGGCTTTGCTGAACGATCAAGTCGTCGATCGACAGCAAGCTGATGACCTTCACGCCGCATTGCTCCACCTTGGCCCGCCCATCCTGTTCTTTTCGATCCACGATCACCAGCGCACCCGTGACCGTTAGTCCTGCCTGCCTTGCCACGGTGATCGCTTTCAGCAGCGAACCGCCGCTCGTCAACACATCATCGACGATGAGGGCGCGATCGCCGGACCTGACGGCACCTTCGATCATCTTTCCCAGGCCATGATCCTTGGCCTGCTTGCGCACCACGAACGTTCGCCATTCTCTCCGTGCACTTGCTGCATAGGCGTAATCTGAGATGGTCGTGGCAATGGATATGGCGCCGATCTCAAGCCCTCCTAGACAATCTATTTCCATTCCAGTCAGTGCCTCATGTGCCAGTTGTCCAACCAGCCGGCGTGCGGACGGATGCGCCATCAAGGCACGGCAATCCACATAAAACGGACTGATGTACCCGGATGCGAGCGTGAATCCTTTTTCCTGATCCCATTTGAACGAGTGGGTCTCGAGAAAGAACCGGGCCAGTTCCTTCGACGCCGACATGATGTTCACTCCTGCCTTTTCTAGACGAGCACGTTGCGTAGAACTACGTGTGAGAAAAATCCAAATTCATTGACCGAAAAAATAAAGCGGGGTACGGTCACAACAACGACACGTAACCCTACGTAGGTATGAACAAAACGGACGACCGCTTCGCATGGACCCTAACATGAACCGCGCATCGCAGGCGGGCAATAGGTTGGAGGCTGTTTCGGAGGAGGTGTCCGTTCGACTGCCGGAGGCGGTTGCGGCTGATCTGGATCAGGCGGTTGACCAACAGGCGTCGGTTCAGGGCTGGCGCATCCTGAAAATGACAGCAAGACCATGACGACTATCAGTGATCGCAGCATTCTACTGACCAAAGACGTTCACTGCTTCCGCGTCCGGCGATGAACTGTACACCACATGCATAAGTAGGGTCCAGCCCCTTGAGTCACCACAAAATCTACCGGCAACGGCAGTTGATCTAAAGGAGAGGGCATGAGAAACGAAGCGGCTCGCGAATGTCAGCGAGTCAGACGAACGGGTTTGTTAGTGGTGTTGTTGATGTGCAGCCTGCCGGTGTCGGGACAGGCCGAGGAACCGACGGCGGATGGCATCGTCGAGTCTGTCGCTGGTCCGTCCAATGCAGAACCCGCACACTCGCCGGCTGCTGATTCAGTCGCCGAGCCAGCCAGGCCCACTTCTATCGATCAGCGTGAACCGTCTCACTCTCCTCATGAACAGACCGGCGAATCTGCGACAACGCCGGACTCTGACGTCACCGCGCCGGTCGCGCCCACATCGGCAGCTTCACCGCCAGCAAGCGAATCGACGGCGCCGATAGCACAGACAGCCGTCGTCAATGGCTTCGTATTTTCCGGCAACACAGTGATAGCCAAGGAACAGCTGGAGGCCGTTACCCGACCCTACGTCGGTGAGCCGCTCGATCTCCCGCTCCTGGAAAAGGCCGCTCAAGCTGTCACCGATTATTACAGAAAACAGGGATACACCCTCGCCTTAGCCTATGTCCCTCAGCAAGAGGTAAATCTCGGCGTCGTGCAATTGGCGCTGCTCGAGGGCCGGATCGGGGAGGTGACCGTCAATGGAAACCGACATTACTCGTCCGGTTTTATTAAGCGGCATTTCTCTCAAGCCACGGAAGAGCGCGTCGCTCGGAACGAATCCTTGGAGCGCGCGCTGCTCCTCCTGAATGAGTACCCCGACCTGAAAACGTCCGCCACGTTGGAGACCGGAAAATCGGTGGGAGCCACAGACGTGCATGTGACCGCTGAAGATAAACGGCCGCTGCATTTCATGCTGGACATGAACAACTACGGTTTCAACACCATTTCTCGCTACCGATTTGGTGCCGGAGTTGAAGCCGGCAACGTGCTCGTGGACGGCGGCACACTGACCCTTAACGCAATCCTTGGTAATCAGCCCAATCAACTGCTCTTCGGCATGGCCAACTATAGTGTCCCGATCGGGGCTCGCGGCACCAGGCTTGTGCTCGGTGGGTCTAATGGAAAGTTCGATGTCGGCAGTCAATTGGACTTTTTGAAAATCCGAGGCCTCATCACCACCGGCGATATCGCGGTCACCCATCCCTTCATCAAGTCTCGGTTTCAAAATCTTCTCGCTGAGTTCGGATTCTCGGCCAAGAACAACAAGCTCACACTCCTCGACACCACGTTCGGCGACGATGCCATCCGCCTGCTTAAGCTGGGCGTGAACTGGGATCGCCTGGACTTATCCGGCCGTTGGTACGCCTCAGTCTATGGCTTTCAAGGCTTGGGAGATATCCTCGGTGGGATGGACAATAATTCAACGCAGGCGACACGACAGGGCGCGGACAACCGTTTTACAAAAGCCACGATCGCTGCCGGGCGCATTCAAAGTCTTGGCCATGACGTGTTATTGGTGTTGAAGGGGACAGGTCAAGCAACGACGGCGCCTCTCGTGGTCATCGAACAGATGATTCTCGGCGGACCGGATTCGGTGCGCGGCTACCAATTAGGCGAACGATTCGTCGATCAAGGCTTTACGCTATCCGCGGAAACCCGTATTCCGTTTTTCCCATCATTGATGCCAGCTGCCTTGCAACAGACTCAGGGCGCCATCTTCATCGACTACGGTTCCGGTAGCTTAAGAAATCCGGCAGCGGGGGAGGAGCGTTCAACGAATCTGACCGGCACCGGCGTAGGGCTGCAGACGGTCTTACCTTGGTACAGTACCAATATCCGACTCGATCTCGGCTTCCCTCTCGGTCCGAAACCGATCGGCGGCACGCTCTCGGGCGACCGTTCTCCTACATTTTATTTTTCGATTGCGACCCGGTTTTAAAGCACTCACCGGTCTGTGTAATAGACTTACCTGACTGAAGCCCGCCTCTCTACCGACCTGCCTTTCAGCGTTTCCTTCTTTTATATTGCCCCCTCCGAGCAATGCATCTGTGACGAGAAGCCTGACACAGTTTTGGTGACACAAGATCACTGTCGATTCATCGCCGACACACGGTTTAGGACCGACCGATGCCTGCGGAGGCGCTCTGGCTCTGTGCAGCGTCCTAAAAAAGCGTACGAAAAAACAACGAGTTTTCTTTGTGCAACCGTGCTTGTGATGTAGAGTGAATTCTCCATTTCAGGCTGGAGAAGGTCTTGATGTGTCCGTGGCGAGAGGCGGCCACCGTTTCACAAACGGTGGCTCGTCGACAGACAAGAGGACGACGGATCACGGCTACATTCGCTGTCGCCCTGGTCATCCTGCAACTCTGCGCGCCTACCTTTACGCTCGCCCTGCCGGCAGACGGCAAAGTGATCGCCGGTCAAGCCACAATTCAGCAGACGACGCCCAGTAGTCTTAGCATCCGCCAGGCCACCGACAAAGCGATCCTCAATTGGAACAGTTTTTCGATCGCGGCGAACGAAGCCGTCCGTTTTCATCAACCCTCGATTTCATCCATTGCCCTCAATCGAGTCACGGGCATCGATCCATCTGTCATCTTGGGTCAGCTCCAGGCGAACGGCCGCCTGTTCCTGGTCAATCCCAATGGCATCTTGTTCGGCGTCGGGGCCCAAATCAATGTGGGCGGACTGCTGGCGTCGACACTCCAGATCAAGGATGCCGACTTCATGGCAGGCCGTTATCTGTTTGCTCAAGATCCATTAAAGGGGCTGAGCTCGGTCATCAACAAAGGAGAGATCCGAGTATCTGAGCAGGGGTTTGTGTATCTGATCGCCCCCGGTGTGGCGAATGACGGAGTCATTCTTGCGAACCTCGGTTCGGTGATGCTCGGCTCAGCCCAGAAGGCGACGATCGATTTGATGGGGGACGGTCTCATTAACTATACGCTGAGCGACAAGGTGGCGAGTCAGGTCATCGGTCCCGACGGCAAATCTCTGACAAGCGCGGTGTCGAACACCGGGACGATCCAAGCCGACGGCGGAAAGGTCGTGCTGTCGGCCAGAGCGTCAGGCGACGTTTTTGAATCCGTCATTAATCAAAGCGGCATTGTCCGCGCCAAGAGTCTCGTCAATCATGGCGGCGTCATCCGTCTCGAAGGCGGAGATCCGGTGCAGAACACCGGCGTGTTGGGATGGCAGCAACATCTCGGAGAAGTCAAGAACGCAGATGGACGCGTGCTGAATACCGGCACGTTAGATGTCTCTGCTGCAGAATCCGGCGCGGCGTCGGGCGAAGTGACGATCAGCGGCCAAATGGTCGGAGTGGCCGGCTCGATCCTCGCTCGCGGTGCTGACAATGCAAACGGCGGACACGTCCTCGCCACCTCGAGCGAACAGACGATCGTCCCGGATGAGACGGTCATTGATACTTCAGGCGGAGGGAACTCCAGCGCCGGTAATACGGTCATCTGGTCGGACAGAGATACTCTTTTCGCTGGCAGCCTCTTCGCGCGTGGCGGTGCTTTCGGGGGCAACGGGGGTCAGATCGAAGTATCCGGCCATGAAAGCCTCGGATTTTGGGGTCGAGTGGACGCGCTGGCGCCGTTCGGAAGAGTCGGATCGCTACTGCTCGATCCACGGGACATCACCGTCGCCAACGGTGGTGGGGCTACGCTAGCCCAAGTATGTTGCTTCGGTACGAACCCCGGAACTGATCGCACGATAGCCCCGGCGACGATTAATGGCGTTTTAGCGAATGTGACGTTGCAGGCCAACCGAGATATCACGGTCACCGATCCAATTGCGATGACCACTAACGGCGTCGGCATTACGATGCAAGCGGGACGTGACATTTTTGCCAACAATAGCATTAGTACAACGAATGGCAGCATCTCAATGACCGCGAATGATTCCACGTCACTTGTCGCGAACAGATCAAATGGGAATCCTGGCGATATTATCTTTGGGGTTGGAGCGAATCTGAGTTCAGGCACCGGCAATATTACCTTAACCGTTGATCCCGCGACGGCAGGGAATTTCGAGCCAGGCAACATCACGACCGTGAGAAACCTGACGACGACCACAGGCAACATTTCGATCAATTCACCTGACGCCGTGGGTCTTTCCGGCGCCGTGAATGCCGGCTCCGGCACAGTCACGATCAATGCCAACTCCGCTGCTGGAGCAAACAGCTTCACGATGAATGCAGGAAGTTCGATCACGACGACGAACGCCACTGCAGGGGCTGCACAGATCAATGTGAACGCGGCAGGCGGGGGCACTGGAACGGCGATCCTTAGAGATATCACTGTGAACAACGGCGGTACGCTCACTGTCGCGACGAACGCGGGCGGAAATGTGACCGGCGGCTCAATCACTCAGGTAGCAGGGACCAGCCTGAATGTGAGCAACGCGACTCTTTCAACCGGCTCGCCAGCGCCGCAACTGGAGCGATCACTTTGGACAATGCAACAAACGACTTTGGCTCGGTCACAATTAGCCGTGGAACAAACGTGACTCTGCAGGACGGCAACGCGCTGGATCTCGGAGCGTCGACCGTAAGCGGCACGCTCGGCGTTATTGCAAATGGTGCGATCACCGACAGTGGGGCGCTCGTCGTTACTGGTACGACCACGTTGGCCGCTGGCGCGGCTAACAACATTACCCTTGATAATGCCAATAATTTCAGCACCGTCGCCATCACGAACGGCAACAACGTGACACTCAACGATACCAATGCGCTCGTACTCGGTGCCTCCACCGTAAGCGGCACGCTCGGCGTTACTGCAAATGGTGCGATTACCGACAGCGGCAACCTCGTGGTCACCGGCACAACGACGTTGGCCGCGGGTGCTGCCAACAACATTACCCTTGATAATGCGAACAACTTCAGCACGGTGGCCATCACCAGCGGCAACAATGTGGCATTGGTCGACACCAACGCGCTGGTATTGGGCGCCTCGACGGTGAGCGGCACGTTGGGTCTCACGACCGGCGGCGCGTTAACACAATCCGGTGTGGTGAATGTGACCGGCACCACGACGTTTACCGCCACGGCAGCGAACACCGATATTCTTCTTGGCACCCAGGCAAACACCTTCGGACCATTCGCCTTTGCCGGCACGC
The DNA here is from genome assembly GCA_963794505.1 of uncultured Nitrospiraceae bacterium. Taxonomy (GTDB): domain Bacteria; phylum Nitrospirota; class Nitrospiria; order Nitrospirales; family Nitrospiraceae; genus Nitrospira_C. The sequence goes on along the minus strand of CAWCEG010000060.1, from coordinate 1,680 downwards.
TCGCCAATTTTAGAGATGTGGCACTTCGCAATATCAATCCGGCCGCGACCGTGCCGACGTTGAATACACTCACAAGCCTTCGCAATCTCACGCTCACCTATGACAACGCGGCGATCATATTTCCGGCATTCACTCTCACGGCTGGTGGCAATTTGGACGTGACTGCCGGCGGAGCCATCACACAAAGCGCAGCCATAACGGTTCCGGGTACGACGACACTGGCTGCCGCGGCCGGAAGTGACATCACGCTCAATAATGTGAACAACAATTTTGTTGGCACCCTGGCTGTAACTAGCGGGCGCAATGTCACGATTTACGATACGACGGGCGGGCTAACCGTAGGTTCGTCCACAACTAATGGAAACATGGCGCTGACGAGCGATGACGGCATGTTGCTTACCGGTGCCGTTGATGTAGGATCCGGCACATTCGCGGCCACCATTAACAATGATGGTGGAACAGTAGGCGATTTTGTGATGAACGCCGGTTCGTCAATCTCGACCGCGAATACCTCCGCCACCGCCGTGGTCATTACGGCCAATCTTGCAGGGGATTTAGTCCAAAATGATAGGGGAATTGTCCTGGGCAACATCACCACCGGAAACGGCGGAACCATCACAGCTTTGACTAACCCCGGTGGCGTTCCGACCGGTGCCTCGATCGACCAGATTGCTGGAACTGTGCTGAACACAGGATCAGGATCGGTTGTCCTGACTACTTCAACGAGTGGCGTCCAACATATCGGCACGGCCGCAGCTCCGATTCAGACAACATCGAGCATAGTGACCGCCAGCACTGGAACCGGTGGCGTCTTCGTTCATGAAACCGATGGCGCCAACATGACCGCCACGGCGCTCGGAGCCGGCGCCATCTACCTCGGGACAGACTCAGGCACGCTGACGATCGCAGGAGCAACGTCGTCCGTCAGCGGCGACATTACGCTCGACGGCGGTGCGGCAGGAAATGTCGCCGTCAATAGTACGGTGACGACCACCGGAACCGTGCGCATCACCGCTCCGGGCGGAACGGTGAGCGAGACCGGGTCCATCACTGCAACCAATCTCGGCGTCCGTGCGCTGGGTCCTGTGAGCCTCAATGGGGCGAACGATGTCACGACTGTTGCCGGCAACGTCACCGGAGCCGGCAATGCGTTCTCTTATAATGATGCGAACGCCGTGACGATCGGATCGGTGACGGCACTAGCCGCGCCACCGGTGGCATTTGCGGCCGTCGATGGTACCAGCACCAATAGCGGGCCGATCACGGTCACGACGACCAATGGCGCGCTCACCGTCAGCAACACGCCGGGGGCCCCCGATGTGAATGCCGGCACCAGCACCGTGGCCTTGACCGCCGGCGGCGCCAATCAACTGCTCACCGTCACCGGCACCGTCACCGGCACCGGCGGCGTCACCTATACCGCCGATAACATGACCTTGACCGGCGCCACTAACGCCGGCGCCGCGATCGCAACCCTGCAGCCCAATACCGCGGGCCAGCTCGTCAACCTCGGCGCCGCCGATGCGGCCGGCACCTTAGGCTTGACCGATGCCGAACTCGATACCGTCACCGCCGGCACCTTGCGCGTGGGCCGCGCCAATAGCGGCAACCTCACCATCTCGGCCGCGATGACCCCCGCCGGCACGAGCACGCTCTCGCTGATCTCCGGCGCTGCCGTCA
>CAWCEG010000059.1:0-7871 GCA_963794505.1 uncultured Nitrospiraceae bacterium | reverse complement strand
CCGACGATGTCATGACGCCTCCTTTTCTGATCGGGTGGTGTGTTTCACCCGTTTCCTCAAGTCCACGATCTGTTGGTCGGACAGCGGGATCTGCCAGGGCAGGCCCTTGGCAAGTTGCCGTCCACTCAGCCAGCCTTTGTGCAGCCAGTCGAAAACGCTCTGCGCTGTGATCCCCAGAGCTGCGGCAGCTCCCTGCACGGAATAGCTGCCGTCTCGCCAGCGCCCGGGATGGGTTTCGCGAGCCGCAATCCTGACTGTCGGGATCTTCCACCGTTTCCGCAGAAGGTGGATGCCGGGACCGCTGAACTGTACTGCCGCGGGCCGTGACAATCCGGTCAGCATTGAGAACAGCCGCAATCTCCCGGTCCATTTTGCCCTCGGCGTTCAATTCGCGCACGCGGCGCTCGAGCTTCTCGCACGTTGGTGTAATGGGCATACCCCTGAACGCGTCTTTGCAGGCGGTGTTCACTGATGGCCCCGGTTTGCCAGATGATCTTGATCCAAACTTGGCCAGGATCGCGTTGTTGATCCAGCGCCACCTCCTTCACGAGCAAGCGCAAAATCCGTTTGCGGTCGGCCGATGTCGTCGTCGCGGCATACCACACCCTGGGCAGGTTCTCGCCCAGGGCCAGGATTTCGGCGCGGTCAGTTTCGGCGACGGACACCAGCTGCTCCCGACGCCAGCGGTCGTAATCCTGCTCGACCTCCTCGACCCGGCGCAGCTTATCCTCCCAGGCTCGCTCCAATGATCGCGCCACCAGACGATTTTCCGGCTCAACCTCATTGTACTGCCGGCGCGCCCGTTCGGCCTCATAGCGGGCACGCTCCCGCTTGAGGGCCCATTGGTGCTCCAGCACCCGGATCTCCTCCTCGATCTGCCCCAGGGCCGCGACTGCCAAGGCGATCTGGTCCGGGGCCAGAGCCGCCAGCATCACCCGCTCCACCTCGGCATCGACGGGCAGCGCCCGCACGTCCTGGCAGAACGGCCGTCCTTCCTGGCTGTGATCGGCTTTGCACCGGTAGACCGGATACTCACCGTGTTGACCGAGTAGCACACTACCAGACGCCGTCCACAATGACCGCAGACGGCAATACCCTGCAGAAGCGCACAGCCACTGCGCGGTATGCCTGGATGGTTTGCAGTGTAACGGTTGAGATTGTCCGCCAACCTTTTCTGGTTGATCATGAACTCCTCCCAACTGATGTAGCCGGGATGGATGTCGCGCAGGCAGATTGACCAGTCTTCCAAGGCGACCGCCACGGTCGCGCGCCGGATACCGGGCCGGCGACCGATCGGATTGAGTTGTCGACGCCCATATACATACGCTCCCGCATAAGCCGGGTTCTTCAGGATGAACAGCACGCGCCCGCTGTCGGCCGGCTGCCAGACGATCTCGTGTGGCGCCGGCCCGCGCAACGGACGGACCGGCACCGCCAAGCCAGCCCGTTGCAAATACCGCATGACGGCCTTGGCGCTCTGGAGTTCCCGGAACTTGGCGAAGACGAGCCGCAGCCGTGCCTGCACCTCCTCGTCGGGATTGAGAACGATGCCGCCGCCACGATCGTAGGCCAGACCGGCTGGCAGCGACAGGCGGAGTTCGCCCCGGGCCGCCTTCTGACGCTCACTTTGGTGAAGACGGATGCCGATCTGGTGCATCTCGGCCTCGCTCATGATACCCGACAGGCCGAGCAGCAGGCGATCATGGTAGGCGCCCGGATCGAACAGCCGTTCCCCGTCGGCGATCAGAACGCCGAACAGGGAACACAGCTCGAGCAGTTGATGCCAGTCCTTGTTGTTGCGCGCCAGCCGCGACGCCTCCAGGCTGATCACGAGCCCCGCCTTGCCCAGCCCGATCTCCGCGATCAGTTGCTGAAAGCCCTGCCGGCCGTCGCTGACGGTGCCGGTCTTGCCGAGATCCTCGTCGATCACCTGAACCCGCTCCCGTGGCCAGCCGAGCCGAACGGCCCGATCGACCAGGCGGTATTGCAGTTCGGTACTCTCCTGATGATGGCGGACTTGGCCGGGAGTGGATTGGCGCACGTAGACATAGGCCAGTTTGGCGCGATGCGCCGTTGTAATCCGGTCGTCACTTGACGGGAGCGTATTCAACATGGCTCTTCTCCAGCGGGCTGGCGGACTGCGGGACCCGCAGGCGCAGGAGCAGCCGACCAAACTGCTGTGCCAGGGGCTGCTTCATCTCCGCTGGCAGCCCTGCCCATAGACGGGGGAGCGCCGGGTCGGTCGGGTTGGCGGTCGCAAAGGCTTTGAGAGGTGAGCCCATGGGTAGGGGCTGAGCTGTTGTCATGGAAGACGTCCTCCTTCAAGGAAGACAACAGCTCGCGCATGCAGCGGGCCAAAGGAAGCAGGGTGCGCGCTGTGATGCGCGGTAGCCTTGATGCCGTTCCAACCAGGTCGACAGGCCAGTTCGACTCAAGATCGGTAGCGGCCCGTCGCACCGAACGTCGCCGTCCGTCCGCCAAGGCAACCGTCACGTAGTGTGGGCCGCGTGACGAGGATGACGAGACCAGCTCCAAGTGCTGTCCATAAAGAGCATGATGGGGATCAATGATGGTGACCTCGGTCACGATCCGATCTGAAACAGGGGCAGCCTGCGATGATCGGTCTGCTGTCGAACGCGGTGCTGATCTGGAACACCGTGCAGATCGAGCGCCTTGTCGCCCAGCTCCGCGCCGCCGGCCATGCCGTCCTCGACGACGATCTTGCCCGCGTCTCGCCGCTTCTCCATGCCCACATCACGCCGAACGGAAGTTATTTCCAGTCGCCGCGCCCTCAGGCGGCTTCGGCAACCGAGCTGGCCCCCGTGTGACTTGGGGGTTGCTCCAACAGTCTTGCAAAGGACGACAAATCGGTGGGGAATTGATGATCAAGCCAGGCCCAGGGGACAAGAAAGCCCCGATACTCATTGCCGGGGAGGAATTGTCAGAGCTGAAGCGCATGACGTGGCAGATGGCTGACGCTTTTGGACTCGACAGCCGAATTAACAAGTACCAAGGGAAGCGAGCCATTGCGCTTCATAGCTGGGACTTGGAGTGTCTTCTGGCTGTCATAGACAATGCTCTGAACGACAGCAACGAGTATCCTGACAGGAGCACATCAGGGTACAAGGCCCTTGCAAAACTATACCGAAGATTGCAGTGCGAGCATCATAAGGCGTTCGGGGAAGAGGGCTGATTTGGAAGCAGGCCCAGACCGGCATGCCGATTTCGGAAGGGAAGGCGGCTTCCCTATACACGGGGACCCTTCGCCATCGAAGGCGACCCACGACATTGCGTGCAATACGCTACCGTGCAGTTCCGCGCAGATGGGCCTTCTGGTCCTGCCTCGCGCTCCGCCACGCGATCTGGCGCAAGGCCGATCCCGGCGTGGCCGGTCTGCGGCGTGCCCGACGTGCTCTACGTCGACCACGGCAGCGACTTCACCAGCCGGCACCTCGACCGGGTGGCGGCGGACCTGCGCTTCCGGGTCGTCTACTCGGCGGTCGGCCGGCCGCAGGGCCGGGGCAAGGTCGAGCGCCTGTTCGGCACGCTCAACACCGAGCTGCTGCCCGAGCTGCCCGGACACCTTGTCGGGGGCAAGGCCGCCTCGCCCCGACATTGTCGCTGGCGCGGCTCGACCGCGAGATCGGCGCCTTCATCGCCGGCACCTACCACGTCCGCGTCCACGGCGAGATCGGCGAGACCCCGCTCGACGCCTGGCGTGGCGAGGGCTTCCTGCCTCGCCTTCCCGACAGCCTCGAGGACCTCGACCTCCTGCTGATCCTGCATGCCGAGCCGCGTCGCGTGCGGCGCGACGGCGTCCGCTTCCAGGGCTTGCGCTACGTCGCCCCGACGCTCGCCGGCTTCGTCGGCGAGGCGGTCACCGTCCGCTACGACCCGCGCGACCTGTCCGAGATCCGGCTGTTCCACCGCGACCGGCTTCCTCTGCCGCGCGGTGAGCGAGGAACACGCCGGCGAGGTGGTGACGCTCAAGGACATCGAGGCGGCGCGGCGTGCCCACCGCCGGTCCTTGCGCGCCGCGATCAACGAGCGCGTGGCGCGGGTGGCCGACTTCCTGCCCCGCCCCGACCCGCCGTCGAGCCGGGCCCAGCCTCCGCGACCGGCACCATCACCGGCCCGGCCACGGCTGCGGCTCTACGAGGAGGACGAGCCATGACGGGCGGCGAGCGGGCGGGCGCCTTCATCGCGACCAAGGAGCACCGGCGCTTCGCCGAGTTCGCCGACGCCGTGCGCCAGCACCGCTACATCGGCCTCTGCTTTGGCGCTGCCGGCGTCGGCAAGACCCTGTCGGCGCGCCGCTACGCGAAGTGGGATGTCGCCGAGCCCCTGCTCGTCGACTGGGGACCGCGCGAGCCCTCCGATGCCAAGGTGTACGCGGCGGTCGCCGGCACCCGGACCGTCTTCTACACGCCCACGGTCTGCTGCCCGCTCCGCGAGCTGCGCGACGGCATTGCCCAGCTTGTCACGCGTGCGGGCATCTGCATCGACGAGCACCTCACCGCGAGGAGTTCGTCCGCACGGGAACCACGGCCAATCTGGCCGAGCTGCTCATCGTCGATGAGGCCGAGCGGCTCTCGACCCCTGCGCTCGAGCACCTGCGCGACGTCTTCGACCGAACCGGCATCGGCGTCATCCTCATCGGCATGCCCGGCATCGAGAAGCGCCTGTCGCGCTACCCGCAGCTCTACAGCCGCATCGGCTTTGCCCATCACTACCGCCCTTTGCAGGGCGACGAGCTCACCTTCGTGCTCACCCGCCACTGGCGCCAGCTCGGGCTTGCCCTCGACGAGGCCGACTTCACCGATGCCCAGGCCATGGCCTCGATCGCGCGGATCACGGGCGGCAACTTCCGCCTGCTCCACCGCCTGTTCGTCCAGATCGGGCGCATCCTGAAGATCAACGGCCTGTCGGTGATCACCGACGATGTGGTCGAGGCGGCCCGGAGCACGCTCGTCATCGGCGCCACATAGCGCTGGAGAAAGACCGCCACTTATCTCCGAAGGTCACACCGGATGGTCCGGCGGCGCTTGCAGAACTTTGGATTTCTGCTCTTGACCGGGGTTTCCTCATATGAGTGGCCCAGATCGCTGGCCATGCAGCGGAATGCCCGCTTTCGCTGTTCGCAAATCCTGGCCGCAACCGTCCCCCAAACGGTGCTTTTTGAACGCTTGAGGGACGGCAAGGTGGGGGTCTGCCATCGGAGCGTCTGGAAAGCGGCAATCGAGGGTGGTTCTATTTTTTTTTTTTTTTTTTTTTTTTTTTTTTTTTTTTTTTTTTTTTTTTTTTTTTTTTTTTTTTTTTTTTTTTTTTTTTTTTTTTTTTTTTTTTTTTTTTTTTTTTTTTGACCTTCTACCCAGAGGCCCCGCTTGTGATGGCTGCCCTGCGTGCATCCCGCTGGCCTAGGAGGTGATGAGATGCCCGAGAGCCTTGGGCGCGACGAGATCAAGAAGGAAATCGTTGGATCCCGGGCAGTGGGCGTGGGGCAAAATCTTCGCGGGGAAATCGCGGACTTCAATGCCCGATATAAGTCCGAGCCCGACCCGAGGACACCGGAAGGGTGGGATGACCGGCGGCTGCTCAGCGCCAACTTCCTCAGGACGATCCTTGAGCCCAGAGGACCTACCGGGGCACCATCCCGGTCGAGGGGGTGCGACTGCCGGCGCCCTCTTTTCGGAGGCCTTGGATCTCTCCTTCGGCCGCCTGAACTTCCAGCTCCTCCTTGAGAAATGCCGGTTTGAAAAGGCGGTCAACCTCGAAGGCTTACGGATCGACGGCTGGCTCTCCCTTTGCGGTTCAGCCATAGTTGAAGAAGACACGGGCCCCGGCCTCGCTGCGGACTTCCAAAGTGTTGATATCCGTGGGTTCTTCTCCATGGAGAACGCCACCTTCAGGGGGGGCGTGCCCCCTCGGGGATGCCACGGTCACCGGCCACTTGGACCTACACGGCGCCCTGGTCGAGGGGACGCTGAAGATGAACGAGCTCAAGGTCGGACAGAGCTTGGTCATGCGGGCAGAGGATCTAAATCCACCCACCTTCATGAAGGACGTGGACCTCCGGGGCGCCAAGATCACTCACAATCTGGACCTGTCCGGCGCCCTGGTCGAGGGCGCGCTGAAGATGAATGGGCTCCAGGTCGCGGCCCAGAACCTGATCGATGGGAGCCCTTATTGAAGGACGTGGACCTTCGGGGCGCCAAGATCTCTCACAATCTGGAGCCTGAGCGGCGCCCTGGTCGAGGGCGTGCTGAACATGAATGGGCTCCAGGTCAAGCTGGACCTGTCCATGTGGGGAACAGACCAGCGCCCCAACCACCTTCATGAAGAACGTGGACCTCGGGGGCGCCAAGATTGACGGCTCACTTGATCTGTCCGGCGCCCTGGTCGAGGACACAATCATCCTGATTTTTGCCCACCATTCGATGAAATTTTAGTCTTTCGGATGCCGACCTGAAGGTATCGGACCTGTCCGGCACCACGGTCGTGGGCGAACTGCGATTGGGTTCAGTTGAGGTTCCAATACCCCCCCGATGGCACCCGAAAGCTCACCTCAATCTCAGCAATGCGCAGGTGGGAACCATCCAGGATTGCAGAGACCGAAAGACCGAATACCGAGGGTAAGCCATGCCATCCCTGGAGGGATGCTTGGCCACCCGAGAAGTTCCTGCTGGAACTGAACGGATTCACCTACAAACGCTTGGGTGGGTTCGCGGGCAAGAGCCCTGACGCGAGTGGGCAGCAAAACCAGGACATCGACTGTGACATGCCGGCCCGAGACGACGAAGTGGTTTCGAGGGGCCGCTGCAAAGCGCGCGATTCCGCTACACCCCCAGCCCTACGAGCAGCTCGCTGCCGTGTTCCGGGAAGCCGGGAACCCAGCCATGGTCCGAAGACATCCTGTACGCTAGCCGCGAGCGTGAACGCTGCAAATCAACGGGCTGGCGATGGCTTGGTCTGACCCTGCTGAAGTGTATTATCGGCTACGGCATTGGGAAGGGCTACTTCCGAGCTCTCCGGTGGGTTTTGGGGATCACGCTATTGGGTGCTGCCGTCCTCTGGTTCTCTGATCAACCGTACCTTGACAAGAAATCCCCTAGCAACGTGCAGGCATTTTCTAATAATACGCAGGATAAGGTGTCTTATGACTTGCCTAGCTTGCCTGATAAGCTTTTTTACAGCTTGGACGAGCTTTTACCGATTGTGGAGCTCAATAAGAAGCATGGAGATGTGAATATCACGGGATGGGCGAAATACTACTTTTATATACATAAGATTAGTGGCTGGGTGCTGGGGTCGTTTCTTGTGGCTGGACTAGCCGGCTTAGACCCCAGAAATCCTGAATTGCTCTAAAAGATAACTGCTGCCAACTTTCACGCAGGAGTCAACGCTTATCGGTACTGCATGTCATTGGCACAAGGCTCTTCTTAAGCCGTCCCGGCAAACAAGTAGTATGCGGGACTGATCCTGTTGCAATGTCTCGCAGTTCTGCAACCAATCACAATAATCTCCGAAATCGACCGTTTGCGGGACTCCGCTGCGAACAGGAATTACGAACGGCCAAAACAGGAATTTTTGCTGCATCACCGGCGATGCGGGGCGAGGCGCACCGTTTTCCAGACACTGGATAAAATGCATTTTTATAATAATAGGATCAATGTTACCCTAACTTTAGCCGGATTGCGGCGGCACCGGCCCAATGAGCACGCCCCAATCTCATGATCCCGCTCCCGAGCCAGAGAAGGCGGGATTTTTGTCATGACCCTGAAATGACAAGACCGCAGCAATTGTTGCGAATAAAAGAAGCTCCAGAGCCGTTTGTGTCATGACCGACGAACGAGAGCGCCTTCTTGCTCATC
>CAWCEG010000058.1:0-7278 GCA_963794505.1 uncultured Nitrospiraceae bacterium | reverse complement strand
GTCCGGGTCAACTGTCCCGATGATCGGCAGACCGCCCAATTGGGCCAAACGTCAATCCGCCATGCTCCCGGCACTTCGCCCAGCAAATGCCGCCTCCTAGGACTTTGATCGCTTCATGCATTGCGCTCCACCCGACCTACGAATTGATATCTCAGCGATTCTGGTCCAGACGCTCGCCTGCCTCTTTGGCCTTGTCCGCTGAAAGGAGGGACAGCCGTTCGCTGAAACTGAGCAGTTCTCTCAAACTGTCCTGCAGGTAACGGTTCTGAATTTCCAGGACGTCATTCGGGCTCCGCGCTGAGGTGAGTTGCTGCATCATCTCCGCCTGGCGCTTGGCCGTGTTCTGGGCATATTCGCCGCTCTCACTGACCGCGCTTTTGATTCCCGATGCCAAGGTTTCGGCGATACGCTTCATCATCTCGAAATTCTGTCCGGAACGCTCGATCAGATCCTGAGATACCTTGGCTGACATTCCGGCCGTTTCGGTCATCTGATCGCGGAGCTGATCCGCTCCTTGGCGGATTGCGTTTTCCGCCTGCTTTGTAGAGTTGGTTGCCGCCTGTGTGGGCTGGGAAGGCCGCTTCGCCGTCTCCCCGCCTTCGTTTCCAGTGTTTGCCACCTTCTTCCTCCCGTAAGAGTGATCAGGCCCGCCCATGGAAATGAAGTTCGAAACTCCGGGCACGCCCACTTACTCATCAACAGGTGTCGGACAGAAATGTCATTACGGCAGTTCTCCCTTCCAACTGGCGTCCTGCGCCCTTGGATCCATCTCAGGGACCCTTTGTAGGTGTAGCGACCTGCAATCATCCCCGCCTTGTGTGACATTAGCTGCAACGGTCGTTGCAGTTAATGTCACGGACGGTCTTCCCAGGGTATCGCCGGATAAGGATCCATTACGGAAAATGAACCTGAAGTCTTCCGCAAATCACCGCTAAGATCTCATGCGCCAAACCAACGAGGCGCCAATCCAGGCACAGTAGAACGCCGTTTCTGATATCTGCCAAAATGCCAGAACGTTGCATGAATAATTGCCGGAACTCGCAGGCTGGAGGCGCATTTTGCCCCTGTGCCAGCTGTACGGTTGTACCCGGCTGGAGGGCCGTGGAACAGACTGCATGTAAAGTGTGCTACTCTCAATCGGCTTGCAGCTTCATTGTGCAAATCGGAAATAGCCATTTTTAGTTTTACCAAAGTTACTCAACTCTATTCACAGGTGCTTTCTAACGATGGAGGCAGCACGCTGGATGGTATGCAAGGTGACGAACATATTGGTTGAGCAGTCGGTCAGTCGTTCTCTGTCGCTACGATACTGTCAGAATCCCTCGTCCACCGCGCTGACGATCGCCGCGCTGATCTCCGCCTCGCTCTTGCCCATTTCCGCCAGCATACCAGCGTAATTGAGTAACCCGGATAAGGGGTTTTCAGGCTGTTGTTTCGAGCTGATAGCAGGGCTGAAGATTGAGCTTGGGCTTGAACGGGTTGATCTGGTAGGCGGTGATGGCCGCGATGATGTGAACGAAGGCGTTGATGACGGATCGATGCTTGGACAGATTGAGGGATGAGAACTCCTTGATCATTGTCGGCCATGTTCCGGGCATTGAGCAGAGCTTTATCCTGCAGCGATAGAGGCAACGACTTCATGTTCCTGCGGACACGGGTGAACAGCGTAGAGACGCAACAGGTCTTCGGCCAGCTCGTATAGCCCTTGTCGCCGAACAGCTTGCCGATCAGGTCGCGGGTCAGCGCCGGGACCGGCGTGGTGTCGTTGCCCGGGGTCAGCTTCAGGGCGACAATTTCATTGTCGTTGTTGAAGACGAGGTGCAGCTTGAAGCCGAAGAACCAGCCCATCGAGGTCTTGCCGCGCTGGGCCAGATCGGCAAACACCTTGTGCCGGTTGATGCGATGATTGTCGCAAGGGCGGTGGAGTCGATGTAGTAGAGCCCGGTCCTGGTCCCGAGGTGGCTGACGAGGAAGAACACCAGCGGCACGAAGGCACTTTTCTGCAGGGCGACGAAGTGCTCGTAGCACGGCATGCCGGGAAAGTAGCCCAGCGGTTCGGCGAAGCCGTGATAGAAGCTCTTGAGATGCTTGAAGCCTGAACTGTGAGCAGCAGCGTGATGATCTCGCTGGTCGACAGACCCGGCTGCGGCCCGCGTGGCGCCGGTCCGCCGGTGCCCAACAGCGACGCCTCCCATTGTGGCACAAACGCCTGGCAGAAATCATCGACCTCGCAAAAAACCTCGACGATCCGATCCAGCATCATCGCCTCCGTCACTCAGCGATGGCCGCTTACCTCAAAAAGCCTTTCACTTACAACCCTTAATCGCGCGAAAACCCCTTATCCGGGTTGCGTAGTACCCGATCCGGCGCTGCGGGTGCTGGTGGCCGGTTCTCCACTCGAAATCAAAAAGGATTGTGACCGCCCGGCGCATCAGCGGTTCGGCCTCGGCGAGCCGGTTGGTGTCTATCAGCAGTGTGGCGAGGTTGTTGAGGCGGGTCGCGACGTCAGGATGGTCCGTCCCGAGGCTTGCTTCGTCGATCGCCAGCGCCCGGCGCATCAGCGGTTCCCGCCTCGGCGAGCCGGTTGGTGGCTTGCAGCAGGTGGGCGAGGTTGTTGAGGCGGATCGCGACGTCAGGATGGTCCGTCCCGAGGCTTGCCTCGTCGATCGCCAGCGCCCGGCGCATCAGCGGTTCGGCCTCGGCGAGCCGGTTGGTGTCTATCAGCAGTGTGGCGAGGTTGTTGAGGTCTGTCGCGACGGTGGGATGGTCCGTCCCGAGGTTTGCCTCGTCGATCGCCAGCGCCCGGCGCATCGCGTTCCGGAACGTGTCAACGATTATGAGACAGGCACTGGTTCAATTTAAGCTTGGCGGTTCAGGGTTTCTTTGAGGTGGATTGATCCAGACGGCGGTGGGTTTGGCGGGTGGTTCGGGTGGTTTTTTGACGAAGCGCTCGGGGTTTGACGCGGAAGGCGCGGTCCAGGGTGCTTTGGCGGGCGGCGTGGACAGCTTCGGCCTGGCCGTAATGGACCTGGTCGGGCGTCATCAGGCCGAGGCCGGCATGGTGGTGGTCCTGGTTGTACCAGGCGAAGAAGCGGCGGCAGAAGTCTTTGGCGTCCTCGACGCAGCCGAACCGGCTGGGGAATTCCGGCTGGTATTTCAGGGTCTTGAAGTGAGCCTCCGAGAACGGATTGTCGTTGGAGGTGTGGGGCCGGCTGTGCGACTTGGTGACGCCGAGGTCGGCCAGCATCAGGGCGGTGGCCTTGGCCTTCATCGGGCCGCCGCGGTCGGCATGGAGGGTCAGCTGGCCGGGCGGCACGGCGTGCTTGGCGAGGGTGTCGTCGAACAGCACCTTGAACAGGGTGGCGCTCTCGGCATCGGCGACGCACCAGCCGACGACCCGGCGGCTGAAGATGTCGAGGATGACGTACAGATAGAAGTAGGTCCATTTCGCGGGTCCCATCAGCTTTGGTAAGGTCGAGCACCAGCGCCGTGCGGCATTGCTGCCGTCGGTTTCCGATGCCCGCCTTCCAAACCGGACATGCACCTTTCGTTATGCATCCGGCTTTCCAGGAACCATGGCGAAGGCAGGAGCGCGCATCCATCCACGCTGGAACCGCTCGACCACCAGGGAGGAGAGGAGAAACTGCTCGGTTGCTCCTTCCCGCCAGACGCGTCGAGTGGGTCGAAGACGGCTCGGCAGACGCCGTATTATCGTCTTCTTTCGGCTGAGGCTCCCATGCTTCTTCATGAGCCAACGCCATATGCGATCCCCGACATACCAGTCGATCGATGCGAATATGGCGCTTGCTCCTGTGCAAAAGCGGAAGTAATTACCCCAGCCCCGCAGGATTGGATTCAACTTCTGAAGAAGGTATGACAGGGACCATCCGATCGTCGAGCGTGTGGTCATCTGTTTCACCTTGTACCGAATATCCGCCCGCTTGTCGTTTGGGATTTCGATCCGTGGCATGAGGCCAAACCGGGGATGCCATTTGTAGCGCACCCGGTGCCCAAGGAACGCGACTCCCTCGGTCGGATCGGAAACGCGGGTCTTCTCGACGGATAGCTCCAACCCCATCGTCTCGTGCAGGTGCGCGGCGAGTGCCGTCTTTTCTTCCTCGGCTTGCTCGCGGGTTCCTGCGACGAGAACGATGAAGTCGTCGGCATACCGGATCGGAAAGTACACCGGCCGCCCGGCTTTGCGGTCGCTCATGCGCGCGCCCATCGCCGCCGTCACTGGATCACAGCGACGGTGCGCCCGTATCTTTCGACGGTGGTGTGTCCACCGCTCATACCGTTCCTCGATAACGCCGAGGGCGATATTGGCAAGCAGAGGAGAAATCACACCACCTTGCGGCGTGCCATGGCTTGTCGGAAGGACGATGCCGTCCGCCAAGACCCCAGCTTTCAAGAATTGCCCGAGCAGCCGCGTCACCTTGATATCGCCGATGCGGGCGCGAACGCGCTGCATCAGCTTGTGATGATCGATGTTGTCGAAACAGCCCTTGATGTCGCCTTCGATGATCCACGGGTAGGGGGCCCGCCGACGTCGGCCGTCTTCGGCCTTCGCTCGCGGTCGCATGGTCATGCGGATATGTTCCAAGGCGCCATGACAGCCTCTGCCGGGTCGGAACCCGTAGGAAACATGCCAGAAAGTCGCCTCGAAAATCGGCTCCAGAAGGTTCTTCACCGCGCCTTGTACAACGCGGTCACGCACGGTCGGAATGCCCAGGGGTCGGAATTTCCCGGGTTTGCCCGGCTTCGGAATGAGCTTCCGGCGGGATGGACTCGGTTGATACCGGCCCTTCCGCAAGTCGTCACGGAGGTGTTCGAGGAACGCCTCCTCTCCCGTCGTCGCGCGTATGCTCCCGACTGTCATCCCGTCGATCCCAGCGGTACGGCTGCCTTTGTTGCCGGCAATCCGTCGCCAGGCGCTGCGGAGATTGCGGGGATCGGTGATCCAGTTCCACAGGTCTCCGTAACGGTCGTCCGGGTTCGTCCCACTCCACTGATAAAGCTTGCGTTGAATGCCGAGGAGCCAAGCCTCATCGGCTTGATCACCCGAGTCCACGGGTGTTTCCTCCGTCTTGGCACGCCTATCGGTTCCCTGCCTGCCTTTGCCCTGTACGCGGCTTTCCCGCGCTCCGACTACTACGCAGGCTCCGCCCCCTGATCCAACCGTCGCCGGTCTCCGCGGGTAGCTCGGGTCCGAGCCCGAGCGGTCGTTCAGGGTTCCCATGTTCCAGCTCCTGACCTTGGTCCGTTAGGTGGCGTGCTCTACCCCTGGCGACACGGGATGACGATCTGTGAGGAGATCATCGTCACCGCAACGGTGGAGACCGTCGCATCGGTCGGGAACATCAACCCTGACCGAGTCGGTTCGCATTGGCCTCCGGCCCCATCCGGCCTTATGGAGGTTGTGGCAAGTAAATACAGAGGCTTCCGGCGCACGCTTCGTTGTCTCACCATGGGACCTGTGGTAGCCCGGCCTGCCGTGAATGGCGGCATCCGGTACAGTTCAGTCCGTCAGCTTTTCCACCCGCCGGCGGAACCCGGCGAGATTGGACAGACCCCTTCGATCCGGGCTCCTTCCCGGTTCGGACCGCATTCCAGCGGTCGGTCAATAGCCAGCAGGCAATTCGGTCTTGATCGTTTACATCTCAACCTCCTTGCCGCATGGCGCACTGATGTCACTAGCACCAGACCTGGTTGACCCGGTCGATCGTCAGGCCGCCCAGGAGGTAGGGATACTTGATGTGCTCGGGCGCCGCCTTGCTGGTGTTGGGACGCTGATAGATGGCCACCAGCCCCATCAGCCGCATCAATCGCTGAACCCGCTTGCGGTTCACCGGGTGCCCTTGCGTGGCCAGCCACGCCGCCATGCGGCGCGACCCGTAGAAGGGCCGCGCCAGGTACTGACGGTCGATCAGTTCCATCAGCCGAAGATCCTCGGCGCTGACCGGAGCCGGGCGGCGGTAGACCGAGGCCCGGCTGACATTCAGCAGGTGGCACTGGCGGCTGATGGACAGGGTGGGATGCGCGCGGTCGATCATCGCGCGACGCTCGGCCCGGCCTCCTTGCCGAGCCTCCGGGCCAAAAAATCATTTTCGACCTTCAGCTGGCCGATCTGGCGGTAGAGTTCGCCGACCTGGATTTCGTTGGTCTTGTCGTCCCGATCGCTGCCGTTCTCGAACACGCCGGCCGCGCCGTCGAGCAGCGCCTTCTTCCAGGCATGGATCTGGCTGGGGTGGACACTGAACTCGCTGGCCAGTTCGCCAACCGTGCGATCGCCCTTGATCGCCGCCAAGGCAACCTTCGCCTTGAACGTCGCGCTGTGCTTCTGCCGAGACTGCTTCACTGACTGCTCCTGTTTCTGAGCCGTTTATAGGAGCAGGACTCTCGCATCGCCACCTGTCTCAGAGCCGGGGTCCATCTCACTGACCCTGCCCGCGACATTCGCAGCCTCGGTCAGGATGCCCGGATGGTCTGATCTTCCGCTCCGAGTTCATTCTCCCATCGACGTGCGAGGCAGACTGCTGGGAGGCAGTGAGAGGATCTCTGGGCGTTTTCGTATCGGCAGCGATTGTCGAGTTAGGAGACGGATTAGGGGACTTCAGGAGAAGAGCTCGCTTCTTCTCGGACAGTCTCGCTCCGCTCAAGGCCAGCGAACTGCTTGCAGGCATGGTCGGCACTGATGCGCGACCAGGTGGCCGGCATCACGACGGTAGATCAAGCGCAGGCATTCCTGGCGCAGCAAGCCGGCGCCGACATCCTTCTGAGCAACCTTGGGGCTGTGGATTTCCCGGACCCGTCACGGCCCCTTCACGCTCGAAGCGCTTTGGGGCCCATCCGTCACCCTGGGTTTCGCCCTCGCTCAGACGATCGGGGCGATTACCCTGGGAGGCCGGCTGCACCTGCTTCATACCAGCTATGAGCCGGCAAGAGGTCTTGCTCGCCGAGACCTCGCTCCAATCCCAGATGCCGTGCTGCAGGGCAGTCTCGGCTACGTCTAGGCATGCGTAGAGCGCGGCTCAGGACATCGTTGGCGGGCATGGCCGGATACCAGGCGGTGGAACAGGTCGTCGGAGCGTGCCGTTGAGGGTTCGGGTCGGGTTCTGCAGAAGCCGGTGGGCACCTTTCTTCTACCGCTGCAGTTGCTGTTTCCTGGCAAGGCATTTGCTGACGATGAAGTTGACATTCCGACGCCGGCACTTCTGACACCATCATGGGGCGGCACATGCCGACCCCGGAGAGAACGCTGACCTGGTAAGCGCAGCT
>CAWCEG010000057.1:0-15007 GCA_963794505.1 uncultured Nitrospiraceae bacterium | reverse complement strand
AACCAAACCGCATGCTCCTCATGGTCCACGATCCGGTCCTTGGTACCAGCCATGATCGTCACAGGGATGTTCAACTCGCGAACGCGGACCGCCATTCCGACCAAGCCCGGTACTATCGTGACAGCGTCCTGTGCCTCGGCCCGGATCTGCGAGGGCCGTACCGGGAAGCCGTGCGGGAACTCCTGACTGAATTGTATTGGTACCGGGAGCGGCGAAAACATCGCCTTAAGGTTTGCCGGTAGCAGGGCGGGTCTTACCAGCGGAAAGACCGTGTAGCGGAGCACGTCGCCGATTACGGGAACAGCCGGTGGGGCCATCAGCGGCACCTCAACCCGCATGGTGGGTTGATAGTAGCCCGCCAGCAGGACGAGGCCGCTCGCTCCACCTTGGAGGGCCATCTCCAGGGCTACGAGTGCTCCCGAGGAGTGGCCGACCACGACGGGCATTTCGACGCCAAGCCGGGCCACGGCCTCGATTATGAGGTCGGCCTGCTGGGCCGCCGTCCACATGCTGCCTTGTGGCCGGTCGCTGTAGCCGAAGCCCGGCCGGTCGAAGGCGATGACGCGATGGTGTCTGGCGACCCGCCCCATGATGCCGCTCCAGACCCAGTCCTCGGCGGTGACGACGTTGCCGTGCAGGAGGACCACCGGCGGCCCGCTGCCCCGCTCGATGTAGTGGAGGCGGACGCTATCAACGGTGATGAACTGGCCTGCCGGTGGATGGTCTTGCTCCTCCCTGCGTGCCCGGTAGGTGTTGTAGACGGCCGCAGCCGCCACGGCAGCGGCCGACATAGCGAGAATTGTTCGGGTCCGTGACGGCGTCGAGCCACCCTTCCCGGCCTTGGAGGCGTGCGAGATGTGATCGAATTCCGTTCAATGAACTCTCCGATTGGCTCGTGCTGTGGCACCTGGAATGCGTCGATATCTCCGTAGCAACATGCCAGCATCAGGCAACCGCAGGGGACCGAGGAAGGTTCCCGACAAACCACTTCTAGACTTGCAAAATGTTTCTGAACTTTAATCAACGAGCCGAACGGACTTTCGTTCGAATGTTCGACAACTTAAAATGGCTTGATGAACCGTTGAGGCGTTTCCTCCCAGAAAATCACCCACGAGATCTTGATCTGACGGGCTTGAGCCCAGGACTACGCAGCAGGGGTAGGTTCGGGATACGTGTAATAAGTGGTCACAAGGGCATAGCGGGACGAAAAACCTTTATAGAACAGTACCGTCGTGTCATCACCTGCCGTCCTCTAATGGCTTCCACGACCATCGCACAGTCGATAGTTCACAGAGGTGTCCGGAAATGGTTCCGCCGGTGGCCGCCAACAAGTCCTGTGTTTTCAACAAGATAGGGCGAGGACTTCGGTGTCCGGAAAGGTGAACCTTCTCGGACGACACCCAACTTCAGCCCGGCTTTGGCTTGTGACCAATTTTTACACGTATCCCGAACCTACCCCTGTCTGCCTAGAGACCGCGAACCCAGGTTAGACGCAGCCGAGGCCGAATGCCGAAACAATTAATTATAAATGATAGTAAAATTTTTCAATGCAAAGTTGAAACTATATTTTCTGAGATCTTGGCTCTCCTCGTGGAAGGTTCGGGGCGTATTCACTGAGGCGGCGGCCGCGATCCGCTAAAATCACCGTACATTCATTAGGATCGCCAGAAAACCTTTGTGGAAATCGCCGCCAGGACTTATTCTCGGCAAGGTCATTTCCGGCGGTGGGAACATGCTTGTCGGTTACATCCTGCTCTCGAAGAGCAACGGCAGCCAGACCCTGGCGCCACAGCGCGACGCTCTGCTTGCCACTGGGGGGGACCTCGACCGCATCTACGAGGATCTCTCTTCCTTCCGGTACAACGATCACCCTGGCCTTGTTGCTCGTCTCAAGGCTATCCAGCCCAGCAACATCCTCGTCGTCTGGAAGCTTGACCGGCTTGGCCAGAACCTTAAGCATCTAATCATCAGGACCGACATACCTGAGCGAGTATTGCCGCCTCCCAGATCTGTGTGCCGGCCTCACTTCAGTAACAAGCAGCAGACATCCTTGCACTGGCAGCTACAATCAAGCGTTATCGTTACTCATGATCTTGGGTATCATGATGACTGATATAATAAAGAAAAACCCTCATCTTGAATGGGTTGCATCCAGTCCAACAGAATCGTTTCGTTGGCAGACGCATGACTTTCCCTGCAGCATCGCGCGGTGGAACTATCATCCGGAAAATGAAATCCATCTGATACGAAAATCGACCGGAAAGGCTTTCGTTGGTGATTACATCGGCGAATTCGGCCCAGGCTGCCTCACGGCGGTCGGCCCGAACCTGCCACACAATTGGGTCAGCGATCTCGAACCCGGCGAGGTCGTGGAGGAACGGGACGTGGTCCTGCAGTTTGATGCGGCCCTCTTCATGCGCGCTGGCGCGATCTTTCCGGAGGCCAAGGAGATCGTTCCCTTGCTGAACGCCTGGCAGCGTGGGCTCCAGTTCTATGGAGAAACGGCACGTCAGGGGGCCATGCTGATGGAGGAAATTGGGAAAGCCCACGGTTTTCACCGGCTGGTGCTGTTTCTCGAACTCGTCCGCCGTCTCGCCCAGTCGTCGGAGCGCACACCGCTCGCCAGCGCCGACTATGTGCCGAGCCTTGACCAGGATGCTCCTCGGATTATTCAAAAGGTGATGTCCTACATACTGGACAACTTCAAAGACACGGTCAGCCTGTCTGAAGCTGCGGAGATCGCCGGGATGGGAGAGTCCAGCTTTTCCCGCTTCTTCAAAAAGAATTCGGGCAACAACTTTGTCGATTATGTGCGAAAGCTGCGTGTTTCCCATGCCTGCAGAATTCTGTCAGAGACAAACATGCCGGTCACGGAAGTCTGCTTTGAGGTCGGCTACAATAATATTTCAAACTTCAACCGACACTTCCTTGCGGAAAAGGGCGTCACCCCTTCCCAATACCGCAGAATGTCGGCCCGGAAGTTCACGGCCGAGGCGTCCGGATAGCCACGGCCGTTGCGTCCAACCTGCCCCGGGGCCGACAAGGGATCAGACTTTTAGGATCTCTGCCAACCTGTATGCCATTGCGGACCAAGCAATACAAATCTGATATTGCTGCAATGCACAAAGCAAAATCATACAGATTTTTGGCAAGGGCGTGGCTAGTTCGTCGGGTCCCAGGAGTGATAAAACCTCCTCAGCCGGATCCACCAACGGTCGGCTGAATGACAACAATATAATCGAGGGAACCGACAATGAAGTTGCAAGACAAGGTTGCCGTCGTGACCGGGGCTGCGTCGGGCATCGGATTGGCTAGCACCGAGGCGATGTTGGCGGCAGGCTCGCGCGTGGTGATGGTCGACCGCGACGAGGCCGCGCTGAAGGCGCTCTGCGACAAGCACGGCGACGCAGTGATCCCGCTGGTCATCGACCTGCTCGACCCGAAGGACTGCGCTACGCTGCTGCCGAGAGTCCTGGAGAAGGCAGGCCAACTCGACATCTTGCATGCAAACGCGGGTACGTACGTCGGCGGCGACTTGGTCGATGCCGACACTGGGGCTATCGACCGGATGCTGAACTTGAATGTCAACGTCGTGATGAAGAATGTGCACGACGTGCTGCCTCACATGATCGAGCGTCGGACGGGCGACATCATCGTCACGAGTTCCTTGGCGGCCCATTTTCCGACGCCCTGGGAGCCGGTCTATGCGTCGTCCAAGTGGGCGATCAACTGCTTTGTCCAGACGGTGCGACGCCAAGTGTTCAAGCACGGCATTCGCGTGGGCTCAATCTCGCCCGGCCCCGTCATCAGCGCACTGCTCGCGGACTGGCCGCCGGAGAAGCTGAAGGAAGCCAGGGAGTCGGGAAGTCTGCTGGAGGCCAGCGAAGTGGCGAACGTGGTGATGTTCATGCTGACGCGGCCACGCGGCATGACGATTCGCGACGTGGTCATGCTGCCCACCAATTTCGATCTCTAGGGGGCATCGTCATTCGAAAGGCGTGAGAAAGAGGCGCACAGCTCGCAGTTCCGCCGTCTCTCAAAACCCATTCTTGATTCCTGCCTCTCAAAAGATCGCGGACCCGCAAATTTGGAGCGGGTAGAGTCGAGGACGGGCGCAGTGGCTTGGGCCGATGGTGGCAACTGGATGAGCTGATCGGCGCATTTCTTTTCACGGCGATCAACCGCTTCGCGACACCGACTAAGCTGGCGAATTTCTTCGTCTCTCTGTGCTCGGACCGGGCGAGCTACTCGGTTGGATCCACTTACTTCGTCGATGGCGGCATGCTGAAGACAATCTGACCGGCCCGGGATCCGGCAGCCCATCAAGTCAACTTCCCACCCTGGGAAAGGGCCTGATCGGCCCCAATCCGCGGAAACCCGCCCCGCAGAGGCCATCGTGCCTGTGCGAACGGCGGAGCCTTGACGACACCTCTTTCATCAAAACGAAAACTAGGGAGAAAACAGACATGACTATCCGCAAAACGGCGCTGCTTGCCGCCATCGCGACTATTTCCCTCTCGGGCCCGGCCTTTGCCGCGGATCTCACATCGATCGGCATGACCGTCGGCAACCTCGGCAACCCGTTCTTCCTCTCGATGCAGAAAGGTGCCCAGGCCAAAGCGAATGAACTTGCGGGGGGCAATGTCGAGGTCACGGCGGTCTCGTCCGACTATGACCTGAACAAGCAGTCCACCCAGATCGACAACTTCATCGCCTCCGGGGTTGATATGGTGCTGCTCAATGCCGCCGACCCCACCGCGATCGAGCCCGCGATGGTGCGCCTGAAGGCCGCCGGCATCACCTCGGTCGCCCTGGATGTCACCGCCAAGGGAGCCGACGCGCAGGTCCAGACCGACAACATTGCGGCCGGGCGGAATGCCTGCAAGTACATCACCGACAAGCTCGGCGGCACGGGCAACGTCGTCATCATCACCGGCCCGCCGACCTCGTCGGTGCTCGACCGGGTCAGCGGCTGCAAGGAGTCCCTGGCCAAGAGCCCGGGCATCAAGATCCTGTCCGACAACCAGAACGGCAAGGTCACGCGCGAAGGTGGCCTGGAGGTCATGATCGGCCTGTTGACCGCCTTCGACGACATCGACGCGGTGTTCACGATCAACGACCAGGAGGCGATCGGGGCGGACCTCGCGGCCAAGCAGCTCAACCGCACGGATTTCTTCATCACGTCGGTCGATGGTGCCCCTGATATCGTGGAATCGCTGAAGCAGCCGGGCAGCCTGATCGAGGCTTCATCGTCGCAGGACCCCTATGCCATGGCGCAGAAGGCGGTCGAGGTCGGCTACGCCATCCTTCAGGGCAAGGCGCCGGCCGAGAAGGTGACTCTGATCCCGACCGAACTCGTCACCCGTGACAACGTCAACCAGTACAAGGGTTGGACGTCGAAGTAATCCAGCCGCAGGCCCGCACCGGCATGGTTCGGTGCGGGCAGGGGCGCTGGTTGTGCCGCTGCTTTCGGCCGCCAGCCTGATGAATGTGGAAGCGATCATCTATCAGGAACTCAGCCTACTGCTATCCAGCCTGAGCGTGTCCGAAAACATCTTCTTCGCGCGAGAGTCGCACCGCCTCCCTGTCTGGTGGCAACCAGCAGAAGGTGCTGGCGCGTGGTTCTTCTCTGCCTGTTGAAAAACGATCGTTTTCGAACGCCTTGATCCTTGTTGGTCCGAGGTTGATCGTGTCATCGGGGCATTTCCACGAAAAAGAAAGGCCGTCCTTGCGGACGGCCTAAGTCTGGGGAGGAAACGTCAAAAGAGGCGCGCTCGACATCATTTCTGCACCGCAGCTGCGCCCTCAGCACCTGTGTGGTCAGGGCGGCAATGATTGGACGTCAGGGTGCCGTGGCAAGGGGAGGCTCTCCTGTGGAAAATCACTTCACCAATGGACAGCCGCTTTCCTTCGGATCAACGTAGGCCTGTGCCGCCGGAATGGTTTTGACGAGATTGAAGTAGTCCCACGCGCCTTTGGACTCGCCCGGCGCCTTCACCTGGAACAGATACATGTCGTCGAAGACGCGGCCATTCTCGCCGATCGCGGCGTTCTTCATCATCATGTCATCAACCGGCGTTTCGCGCATTTTGGCGGTGACCTTGTCCGCATCATCGGTGCCGACGGCCTGCACCGCCTTCAGGTAATGCCGCACCGCGGAGTAGACACCGGCCTGGTTCATCGACGGCTTGCGGCCGGTCTTCTCCTCGAACTTCTTCGACCAGGCGCGGGTCTCGTCGTTCATGTCCCAATAGAAGGCGTTTGTCAGCACCAGACCTTGCGCGGCTTCGAGGCCGAGCGCGTGAATGTCGTTGATGTTCAGCAACATGCCGGCCAAATTCTGACCAGTCTGGGTGATGCCGAACTCAGCCGCCTGCTTGACCGCGTTGATGGTGTCGCCGCCGGCGTTGGCGAAGGCGATGACCTGCGCGCCCGAGCCCTGGGCCTGCAGCAGGAAGGACGAGAAGTCCGATGTGCCGAGCGGATGGCGCACGCTCCCCACCACCGTGCCGCCAAGCTGCTTGACGATGTTGGCGCCTTCCGCTTCCAACGAATGGCCGAAGGCATAGTCGGCCGTGACGAAATACCAACTCTTCTTGCCCTGCTCGACGAGCGCGCGGGCGGTTCCGGCGGCCAGGGCATGATTGTCCCAGGTCCAATGGAAGCCGTACGGGCTGCACTGCTTGCCGGTCAGCTCGGTCGACCCCGGGCCGGACATGAGGAAGATCCGCTTGTTGTCCCTTGTGATGCCCTGCACGGCCAGCGCCGCGGCCGAATTCGGCACGTCGGCGACGACGTCGACCTTGTCGGTATCGATCCAACCGCGGGCCAGGTTCGCGGCGATGTCGGCCTTGTTCTGGTGGTCACCGGTGATGATCTCGATCGGCGCACCAGCCACTTTGTTGCCGAACTCCTCGGCCGCCAGCCGGGCCGCCACGACCGAGCCCTCGCCATTGATGTCGGAATAGATGCCCGAGCGATCGGTCAGCACGCCAATTTTGATGAGGTTATCGGAGAACTGGGCGTACGCCGGACCCGAAGTGAGGGCCGCCAAGGCGACGCCGGCGAGAAGAATGGTGCGCATGTTTCACTCCCTGTGAGCGTAATGTTGTTATGGGCATGAAGGTTCGATGACGGCAGCAGCATAGCCGCTGATCCGATGCTGGTTTCGGTTGAGCTTTAACCCACTCAGGTTCTTATGATTTGTTCAACTCCGTCGGACCGGATTGGCTTCGTTGTGAGGTTGCTTTTACGAGCGCCTCTCCCTCAATAACGGTTTTGTTTCTGACAAAGCATTCCGTCGTTAACAGCGCACGTTGCTTTTCAAGCGAGATTTCCTTCACGGTCACCTGGGCGTGAACCGTATCTCCGGGACGAACCGGTGCTTTGAAGCGAAGACTCTGCGACATGTAGATCGTCCCAGGTCCAGGCAGTTTATTCGCTATGGCGGCGGATATAACGCTTGCGGAAAGCATCCCATGAGCAATTCTTCCAGCAAACACAGTTTCCGATGCGAACTCCTCATTTATGTGCATGGCGTTGTTGTCGCCGGACACTCCGGCAAACAACACTATGTCGGCTTCAGTTATCGTCTTTGAGAACCTTGCGGTCATTCCAACCTGAAGGTCTTCAATGTCGTAACCCATAAGCTTGTTCATATTGAGCGTTTCCCTTCTATTTTGATCTGTATCATTGCGCAACTATTCATGTTCTTGAGCTTTGGCTTTGCCGGTGGTTGGCGCTAGAGACGCATCTCGGGAATATCCCCGCTCACCAGGAGTTCGGTTGCCGTGGCCTGGCGAATGGCATCGACCGTAATTCCGGGCGCTCTTTCCCGTAGGACAAGACCATCCGGGCTCGGCTCAATCACCGCCAGTTCCGTCACGATCAGCGTCACGGGCCGCAGCGACGTCGCTGGAAGCGTCAACTCGTCGACGATTTTCGGCTCACCTTTCTGGGTGTGGTTCATCGCGACGATCACGCGCCGCGCGCCGCTGACCAAATCCATGGCGCCGCCCATGCCGGGGATGAGCTTTCCGGGGATCATCCAGTTCGCCAGCCGTCCATGCCGGTCAACCTGTAAGCCTCCCAGCACGGTCATGTCGAGGTGGCCCCCTCTGATCAGGGCGAACGACATCGCGGAGTCGAAAGCGATGGCCCCTGGCAGCGCCGACACGAAGGCCCCACCGGCGTCGGTGAGATGCACGTCCTCCATGCCTTCCGGAGGACGCGCCCCGAAGCCGATGATCCCGTTCTCGGACTGGAAATACACGCGCAAGCCCGGCGGGACAAACCGCGCGACACTGGTGGGAAGGCCAATGCCCAGGTTTACCAATGTGTTGTCTTGTAGTTCCTGCGCGACGCGCCGCGCGATCAGTTCCCGAAAGTCCATGGTGACTGGCCTTTATCTCGGTTGCGGGCGCGCGATCAGATGGTCGACAAGCACCCCTGGGGAATGGATCACATCCGGCGCCAGAACGCCGACCGGAACGATCTCATTGGACTCCGCGATGACGGTCGCCGCGGCCATCACCATCAATGGATTGAAATTTCTTGCCGTCAGCGAATAGACAAGGTTTCCGGCATAGTCCGCGCTTCGTGCCGCAACCAGCGCTATCTGTGCATTGAGGGCTGTCTCAATAAGGAAGTCTCTTCCTTCAATCGTCACAACTTTCTTGCCTTCCGCGACAACGGTGCCGACCCCGGTTGCCGTCAGAACCCCGCCCAGGCCGGCACCTCCGGCCCGGATGCGCTCCGCCAAGGTGCCCTGCGGGATCAACTCGACATCGATGTCCCCGGCCAACATTTTCTGTTGGGTCTCGGGATTGGTGCCGATGTGCGAAACGATCACGCGGGACACCGCCCCCGCCGTGATCAGTTTCCCGATGCCGACGCCGGGCCGGGCGGTATCATTGGCGATGACGGTAAGCTTCCTGGCGCCTCGCGACACAAGCGCGTCGATGATCCGGTTTGGAGATCCGACGCCCATGAACCCGCCGATCATGACGGTGGCTCCATCCGGCACCAGGTCAGCAGCCGCGGCGGGTGTTATGCTGTTTCTCACGGAACACCTATGGTCAGTGCATATGCTTGTGGAGGACCGCTCGCAATCGCACATCAGGTTTGGCGAGAAGTCGTCTCTTCGGGCGAGCCGGGGCGGCCTGGGTGGTGTCCTGCCGCCCCTGGGACGCCGGCGGTTCCTAAGCCGTTTCCATCCCGACGGGCGTCGCGGGAACTTTGCCCACGCGAAGCGCTCTGGAGGGCAGGCAGGTCAAGGTCACAATCGCGCCCGCAATCATGATACCCGCCACCACGTAAATGCCGTTGTCCAGGCTACCGGTATAGGTCTTGATCAGGCCAAGAAGCGTCGGGCTGACGAAACCACCGATCACGCCGAGAGAGCTGATGAGCGCGATGCCGACAGCGGCCTGGTCCTTGCGGAGATATGTCGGCGGAATGGCCCAGTACAGGATGCCGGCGCCGAACTGGAAGAAGCCGACGATACACATGACGGCGAGGGTCAACCACAGCGAGGAACTGAGCAGTGTTGTCGAGCTCAGCGCGATCGCGGCGATGATCAGCGACCCCGCCACATGCCACCGGCGCTCCATAAGACGATCGGAATTCCACGAGATCAGCAGAATGCCGAGGGCCGCCGAAACATATGGAAAGAACGTGTACCAGCCGATCTGGGAGACGTCGGTCACACCCAGGCTCTTGACCATCGTCGGCAGCCAGAACGTGAACGTATAGTTCGCGCATGCCGTCGCAAAGTACACCAAGGCCAGGATCCAGACACGAGCATCACCAAAGGCACGCTTGATCTCCGCACCGGCAGTGGCGTGTCCTGTTGCCTTGTCCTCACCCCGATCCGCATTCAGGACGGTTTCGACAACGGTCTTTTCGCGCTCGGTGAGCCACTTGGCATTCTTCGGGCTATCGGTCAGGAGAAAGAAGCAGGCGATGCCAAGAAAGCATGTGGGAAGTCCTTCCAGCAGGAACATCCATTGCCACCCGCCCCAGCCCCAGACGCCGTCCATGTGCGTCATGATCCAGCCAGAGAGTGGTCCGCCGACAATGCCGGCGACCGGGATCGCGAACATGAACTGCCCCGTCACGCGCCCCCGCCGACTGCTGGGAAACCAGTACGTCAGATACAGAATGATGCCGGGAAAGAACCCGGCCTCGAAGGCGCCGAGCAGAAACCTGACCGTGTAGAACTGCAGGGGCGTGCTGACGAACATCGTCGCCGCGGAGGTCAAGCCCCACAACACCATGATGCGGAGGAGCGTCAACCGAACGCCGATCCGCTCCAGGAGGAGATTGCTTGGAACCTCGAACAGAAGATAACTGATGAAGAAGATGCCGGCGCCAAAACCATAGACGGCATCGGAAAATCCCAGAGCATCCTTCATCTGCAACTGTGCGTACCCGACGTTGATCCGGTCAAGGAACGCGAGAAGGTATGCCAGGAAGATCAGGGGAACCAGCCGCCGTGTGATCTTCTTGTAGACGGTATCCACCTCGGATCCGCTGATGTCCGCGAGACCGGATGGTGGATTGTTGAACGCTGACGCAGCCGAAGCTGAGGTCATGCTATCCTCCCTGTGAAGCGTGCGCTTCAATGATTTCCGTTGGTGAGTGCCTTCAGATGCCGCTGCAGCCTGGTCCGCAGCTCAGCCTTCTGCTCTTCGGTCCAGGTCCGGAAGCCCGAGCCGCTCTTCATGCCGAGGCGGCCCTCTTCCACCAGGTGCTTGAGATACGGCAGCGGCCCCGGTGTGCGATCCAGATCAGGCAGCACATGCTCGTGAACGGCGAGCGTGAGTTCGGTGCCGACAAGGTCCGCGTTCTCGAGCGGACCGAGCACGGCCAGCCGCATGCCGAAGCTGGTCTTGACCACGGTATCCACCGTCTCGGCATCGCAGACGCCGTTCTGGACCAGCGAGATCGCCTCGCGCCACATGGCGTGCTGAAGACGGTTTCCGATAAAGCCGGCGACGTCCTTCCTGACCGTGACCGGCGTCTTGCCGACGGCGCGCAGCAAGTCACTCATCGCCGTGACGGCATCCGGATCCGTGTGCTCAGTCTGAATCACTTCGACCAGGGGCACGAGGTATGGCGGGTTCCACCAGTGCGTACCGAGTGCCCGCCCCTTGTGCCGCAGACCGGCCATGATCTGGGTAATCGGGATCACGGACGTGTTGCTGGCGAGCAGGGCGTCCTCGGGCGCGGCCCGCTCCACCAACTGGAACAGGTCGCGTTTAAGATCCAGGTTCTCCGGCCCGGCCTCGAAGACGATTCCGGCCTCCCGAACGGCGTGCGCCAGCTCACTGCAGGGCGTGACGCGGTCCGCGGCTGACGGATCCTGTTCAAGGTCGCGCAGATTGGTGCGAATTTTCCCCTGCAATGATGCCAGGGCGTCAGGCGATCTGTCGTAGACGTGGACTGGATGTCCGTGAACCGCGAACACCTGAGCGATGCCATGCCCCATGAGGCCGGCGCCGATGACGGCAATCGGTGACTTTTCCACGATTGTTCTCTTTCTCGGATGACTTGATCCCGGCCACCTTTTCGGCGGCGTGTGGGTCAGAACGAAACCTGATCCCGGCCCTTGAGCTGCAGCAATTCACGAGCCTCGTCCGGGGTGGCCACCTCCAGGGAGAGCTCCTTCAGAATGCGGCAGATCTTGCGAACCTGGTCGGCGCTCGACGTCGCCAGCTCGCCGCGGCCGAGATAGACGCTGTCCTCGAGACCGACGCGCACATTGCCGCCCATGATCGCGCCCAGGGTCACGAGCGACATCTGGTGACGCCCCGCTCCGAGCACCGAGAAGCGATAGTTCGACCGTCCGAACAGCCTGTCCGCGGTCGACCGCATGATGGCCAGGTTCTCGGGATCGGGTCCCATGCCTCCGAGGATCCCGAAGACCGTTTGGATGAACAGCGGCGCCTTGACGAGGCCCTGATCAACGAAATGGGCAAGATTGTAGAGATGGCCCACGTCATAGCACTCGAACTCGAACCGTGTGCCGCACCCATCGCCAAGTGTCTGAAGAATATACTTGATGTCCTTGAAGGTGTTGCGGAAGATGAGATCTTCCATACCTTCGACGTAAGGCTTTTCCCAGGGATGGCGCCACGTGGTTATCTTCTGTGCGGCCTGATGGATGGAAAAGTTCATCGACCCCATGTTGAGCGAGCACATCTCGGGCTTGGCGAGCAACGGGTAGGCCAGACGTTCCTGGAGTGACATCTGCGTGCTGCCGCCGGTCGTGATGTTGATCACGGCATCGGTGGCCTCCGCGATCCTCGGGACGAAGCGTTGGAAAATCTCGGGATCGGGCGTGGGACGGCCGTCCTCCGGATTGCGGGCGTGCAGATGGAGAATGGCGGCGCCGGCCGCCGCGGCGTCGATGGCCTGCTGTGCTATTTCTTCCGGTGTGATGGGCAGATACTCGGACATGGTCGGCGTGTGAACCGAGCCGGTCAAGGCGCACGTCACGATTACCTTGTTCTGATTGGTCGCCATTTTTCCTCATTTCTCCCTTTTGAGCCGGTTTCCGGAGGCACACGAAGCCTCTGGGAACCGGCAAGTTTCCCTTGATTGCGTGAACCTTGGTTGTTCAGGAGCCGAACAGACAGGCTTCGGCAGGCCTTTGGTAAGCGCCGGGTTCTCTGACAGATTTTGGAATGTAATAATTCAGACGAGCTTCAACTTTACCAAAAGATCCATTGTCTTAGGATCTCATCAGCTTCCCGTTATTCGTTGTCTTTAATTCTGAATTTTACTTAGGTTGTCCCGCGTCGACCAGGACCGCCATTAGGAGCGCGTCTTCATTACCCTTGTTCACCCAGGCATGGTTCGTGCCGCGCTGTATGACGGTGTCGAAGGGCCGCATGTCGACTTCCTGCTTGTCGAGGACGAGCGTGATCTGTCCCGACAACAGAATGATGTAGTCCGTGGTTGGGGTCCGATGCATGCCCGGATCACGGCGCGTGTCGGGTTGGGCGTCAGGCGCATTCATTGCCTTGAAAAGACCAGCCCACAGTTCGCGCTTCTCCGCATCAGAGAGATTCGCCATCCTGGACTGTGGAGGAATTTGAAAGAACCGGAACACGGTGCCATTCCGCGGAGGGTTCAATGACTTCGACAGTGCGCCGCGGTCGAGCGTGCTGCGATGGTCCGCCGGATCAGGACCCGTGGTCCAAAGTTCCGTAAGGCCGCCAATGACGTTTGGCGCCGGTCCGTCTATCAGTACGGAAGACAGCCCATCCTTGTCATCGTGTGTAATGATCCGTCGCACCGGCAATGGCGCGCTATGCTCTGTGGGTTGTGCGGCCGATGACGTTGTTGTGTCAGCCGCATTGGCTGCATGCGACAGAGCGAACAGGGTCGCCGCCACGCATGTGAACCTCATCAGAAAGTCAGCGCACAGTTTATGGGATCTCATGTGTCCCTTCCTCCCTCTGGTTTATTCTATGGTTTCCCTTGACCCACCTTAAGCAATCGGTGTGCCAAACCCAAAAACCGTGAAATCAGGGCTTTTGGGGGCATTTGGTCGCGAAGAAGAGGTGTTTTGTGGAAGATCTGGACCGCTCATCCGCAGCGGACGGAGAAAATTTGAGAACGCGCAGCCTCGCGATGTGCTGATTTTTGACAGATACTGTTCAGGATTTTGACAAAACAAAAAAGCTGGGAGGATCTGGCATGCCCAAGGGACAAGCGGAGCATTTTGCCGCCGCACGCGATCTGTTTGTCATGCTGGATGAGGTGGTTGACGGTTTTTCCCTGGTTGACACTGATGCGCGGATTGTCTGGCTCAACGACAAACAGGCGGAGTTGATGGGGTTGGCTTCGGTGGAGGAGGCGGTCGGGGTCGAGATCGAACGCTTCATCCCGCACAGCCGGATGCGTGAGGTTGTGGAGACAGGACGTTCGATCCCGATCGATATCATGCAATATGGTGACCGGACACTGATGGTCAGCCGTTTGCCGCTCCGGAACAAGCGGGGAGAGATCATCGGAGCAATCGCTTTCGCTCTGAAGAACAGCCTTACATATCTCCGACCGATCGCTGAACGCTTCAACAAGCTGCAATCGCGCCTTGCCCGTATGGAACACGAACTCGCCGCCAGTCGGATGTCGAAGTACACGATGGAGAATCTGATCGGCTTCAGCCCGGCCATGCTGCAGCTGAAACGGCTGGTGCGCAAAGCGGGCCAGATCAATTCGGCGGTCCTGCTGTTGGGGGAAACGGGTACCGGCAAGGAACTCGTGGCTCATTCCATCCATGCCGCCTCGCAGCGGGTCGATCGGCCCTTTGTCGGCATCAACGTCGCGGCCATCCCCGAGACCCTGCTGGAGGCCGAGTTCTTCGGCGTTGCACCCGGTGCATACACCGGCGCCAGCCGTCAGGCGCGTCCCGGCAAGTTCCAGCTTGCCCACCAGGGCACACTGTTCCTCGACGAGATCGGCGACCTGTCTTTGCCGCTCCAAAGCAAACTGTTGCGTGTGCTTCAGGAGCGCGAGACTTGAGCCCGTGGGCTCCAACCAGGTCATCAAGGTCGACGTGCGCATCATCGCGGCAACCAGTCGACCACTCCAGCAAATGGTGCGCGACGGCACGTTCCGGTCCGATCTCTTCTACCGGCTCAACATTTTTCCGATCCAGCTGCCGTCATTACGGGATCACAAGCAGGATCTGGAAATTCTGGTCGCCTTCTTCGCGGAAAAAGTGGCGATCAGTCTCGACCTGCCGGTGCGCGAGTTCT
Source organism: uncultured Nitrospiraceae bacterium (assembly GCA_963794505.1). Classification (GTDB taxonomy): domain Bacteria; phylum Nitrospirota; class Nitrospiria; order Nitrospirales; family Nitrospiraceae; genus Nitrospira_C. Next base: position 236 of record CAWCEG010000057.1, on the reverse strand, counting down.
TACCGTCGGCTCTTGAGATGCTGCACGGCTACGATTGGCCCGGCAACATTCGTGAACTGTCGAACGTCATCGAGCAGATCTATGTGCGGACCGAGGGGGAGCGGATCACGGCCGAGGATCTTGCCGACATTCTCCCCACGACAGTGGTCCGTCGCCCTTCCCCAGGCGCAACGCGCCCACTTGCTCAAGCGATCGAGGATCTGGAGCGATCCCTTATCCATGCGGCTCTCAAGGAA
>CAWCEG010000056.1:0-20174 GCA_963794505.1 uncultured Nitrospiraceae bacterium | reverse complement strand
GCGCGTCGCGCAGGACGTCCAGGTCGCCGATGTGGTTGGCGAGCAGCAGGATCAGCTTGGCGTTCACCACCTGGCTCTGCTCCAGGGTAAGGTCCCGGTGGGTATCGATGAGGGCTTCGTAAAAGTCGTCTGCCCTGGCGATGGCCGGTTCGATGTTGAGCGGCATGATCAAGTGACCTCCTGCCCGTTCAAGGATTGCCGGTCGCGCGGGCGACGGCGCTCCGGACCTGGGTTGCATCGAAGCTGCGCCAGCGGGCGCAGACATGCTGGTCGGGCCGCAGCAGGTAGAAGGTGCCCGGCCGCGCGTCGAACCGCGTCGCCAGCAGGCCCTCGCTGTCCTCGATGACATCGATCCCGGGATAGCTGATGCCGCTCATCCCCGGCTGCACGACGACCACCGGCTTGACGCCCAGCTTGCCTTCCGTCAGGCTCGCCAGTGCTTCGGCCGGAGCCGCACCGTGAGCCGCGAAGTAGACACCCGTGAAGTCCCCGCCGACATGGCTCAGGAACCAGCCGTCGTCGCCGTGAACCCGGACCGGCGCGTCGGTGCTGGGAGCACCCGGCACCATGGCACCGGCAAACTCATCCGTATCCGGCGTGTTGAGGGGTGAGTCCCACAGCACGGCCGGTACCGACAGCCTGCCGCTGTTGACCAGCCGGCGGGCGAAGGGGTGCTCCTTGGCGAGCTGCAGCGTCGCGTCGCGGAAGACCCGGCTGATCTCGCTCTTGGGCGTGATGAAGTCGGTGCTGCGGGTCGAGTTCAGGATGTTCTCATCCGCGGCATACTCCCGCTCGGCACCGTAGCTGTCGAGCAGCGTGTCGGGCGCCCTGCCCTCCAGCACGAACTGGAGCTTCCAGGCCAGATTGTCGGCATCCTGCACGCCGCTGTTGGCGCCACGCGCACCGAACGGCGACACACCGTGCGCGCTGTCGCCGGCGAAGATCACCCGGCCGTGGCGGAACTTGTCCATGCGCATGCAGACGAAGGTGTAGACGCTGACCCACTCGAAGGTGAATTCCGTTTCCTTGCCGAGCAGCGCCTGGATGCGGGGGATCACCCGCTCCGGCTTCTTCTCCTCTTCCGGATCGGCGTCCCAGCCGAGCTGGAAATCGATGCGCCAGACGTCGTCCGGCTCCCGGTGCAGCAGGACCGACTGGTTGCGGTGGAACGGCGGATCGAACCAGAACCAGCGCTCGGTCGGGAAGTCCGCCTTCATCTTGACGTCGGCGATCAGGAAGCGGTCGCGGAAGATAACGCCCTTGCTCTCCAGCCCCATCATGCTGCGGACAGCACTGCGCCCGCCGTCACAGGCGACCAGATAGTCACCGGTCAGCCGGTACGATCCATCCGGCGTCTCCACCGTCACTTCGACATGATCGGCGTGCTGCGTCAGCCCGACGACCTTGTTCTTCCACCGCAGGCTCAGGTTCTCCAGCGTCTCGGCGCGCTCGTAGAGATAGCCCTCGACATAGTATTGCTGGAGGTTGATGAAGGCCGGGCGCTGGTGCCCCGCTTCCGGCAGCAGGTTGAAGCGGTAGACCAGATCGTCCTGGAAGAAGACCTTGCCGACATTCCAGGAGATGCCCTTGTCGACCATGGGCTGCCCGACGCCCAGCCGGTCGAAGATCTCCAGCGTGCGCTTGGCGAAGCAGATCGCCCGCGATCCGAACGACAGCTTGTTGTCATCGTCCAGCACAACGACCTTGATGCCGCGCTGGGCCAGATCGATCGCCGTCGCCAGACCGACCGGCCCGGCGCCGACCACGATGACGGGGTGGTGCGCCGGTTCAGCCAGATCCTGGTCGGGCGAGCGACTGTATGGAAGCTCGAGACTTTGGTAATCTTTTTCCATTGTGCGTTTCCTCCTCGCTCCGTTCAGCCTTCCAGCTGTTCCCACATCTCCTGGTCGCGCTCGGCGGTCCAGATCCGCGGGTCGGGGTACTGGGTCGCCTCGTCATAGGCGCGGGTCACGTCGAACGGCATGCAGTGGTCGAAGATCACCCAGTGGCCGTATTTCGGCTTCAGGGCGGCGTAGGTTTCCTTGTAGACCGCCCGCAGATCCTTGCCGGCGGCGACGCCTTGCTGGACGGAAGCGAAGAGGTCGGTGACGAAAGCCCGGGTGCCCTCGATGCCTTCGCGTACCTGCTCCGCGCTCTTCAGGGCGGCACCCCGGCCGGGCACCAGCTTCTCGGCGCCGAGGGCCGTGAGGTTGTCGAGCGTCCTGGCCCAGTGGGTGTAGTAGGCGTCGCCGCAATAGGGTGTTGCGCCGTACTCGACGAGGTCGCCGGCGAACAGGACCTTCTGGCTGGGCAGCCAGACGATGGTGTCACCCTTGCTGTGACCGCGGCCGACCTGAAGGATCTTGACCTCCAGCTTGCCCATCCACAGCGTCATCTCGTTCTTGAAGGCCAGCGTCGGCCAGGTCAGGCCGGGCACGGACTCGACGGCCTGGAACAGGCGAGGGAAACGCCCGATCTCGCTCTTCATGTCGGCTTCGCCGCGCTCCACGATCAGGTCGTAGGTGTCGTGGCTGGCGATGATCTGCTCGGCGCCGTAGGCCGAAGCACCCAGCACGCGCACCGCGTGGTAGTGCGACAGCAGGACGTACCGGATCGGCTTGTCGGTGACCTCACGGATGCGCCGGATCACGTCCTGCGCCATCACCGGGGTCGCCTGGGTGTCGATCACCATGACGCCGTCATCGCCGATGATGACGCCAGTGTTCGGGTCACCCTCCGCCGTGTAGGCGTAAGCATTGTCCGACAGCTTGTCGAAAGCTGACCTTCTTCTCTGTAAGATCAGCCTGGGACGCGAACTTCTTGCTCATGGTGGTCTCCTCTTGAGATCTGTGGTTTTTGATTACAAGACAAACCGGCACCAACATCGTGATCCCGCCGGATATTCTGTATGTCGCTAATGTCTGCCCATCATGCCATGCGCTTCAACAATTTTTGGAAGCGGCTCGCCTGGGGACCGAATACAGACACCATACAGTTTCACGCGTTATTGTTCAATGCATTTGTTAATGTCTAACTATTGTTTTTTGCCGGATTGTGGTGCAAAAAGGAGGGGCTTTGCTCCGAAGGGCGAATTGGCCAATCGCGGGCGGTTTTCAGATCAGGTGATGGTGAGCGGCAATGCGGAGTACGGTGAGGATAGAGCGGCATTGATGGCGGTGCCGAATTCGGCCACGGAGGATGTTGAGGAAACCAGGGACCGCCGTGGCATCCAGTCCATCGAGGTCGGCGGGCAGCTTCTTCTGGCCCTGGGCCGGACCGGCAAGCCCATGGTTCTCAAGGAACTCGCGCGTGAAGCCGGCATGCCGGCCGCCAAAGCTCATCCCTATCTGGTCAGTTTCGCAAGACTGGGCCTGATCGAGCAGGATCCCCTGACGGGTCGGTATGAGCTGGGTCCGCAATTGCTTCAGCTCGGACTGGTCAGCCTTCAGCGGCTTGATCCGGTCCGGATCGCCACAAAGGAGATCGCGACGCTTTCGACGGATACCGGCCACACGGTCGCGATCGCGGTGTGGGGCAACATGGGCCCAACGATCATCCGGGTCGAGGAGTCAAGCCACGCGCTGCATGTCAACCTGCGCACCGGCACGGTGATGTCGCTGCTGAACACGGCGACGGGTTTGGTCTTCGCGGCTTTCCTGGCGCCTAAGGTCGTCGAAGGCATGATCAAGAACGAAGCGGGTCGCGTTGGAGGGCTGGCCGATCCTCCGTCGCGGAAGAAAATCGAGGCCCTGTTGGCTGAGGTTCGGCGCCATGGTCTGGCGCGGGTCGCAGGTACACCGATTCCCGGCATCAATGCTGTCAGCGCGCCGGTCTTCGATCACGCCGGCAACATCGCTCTGGCAATTACGGCGATGGGACCATCCGGCGTCTTTGATCCCGATTATGATGGCCCAACCGCGAAGGTGGTCGTCGAAGCCGCGAACAGGATCTCCCGGCTGCTCGGGTACAATCCTTAGAGCGGTCGCCGATCAGGTTGGATAGCCTGAGCTCCGGAAGGGGTTTTGACACTTGTCACGGCTGAGGAGCTTAAGGATTTGGCAATGGCCTTCCAGAGGCCGTCGCGAGTCCGCTCGCCGGCCTTTCGCAGTAGCGCCTTGAGTTATGACGAAATCTCCTCGATCGGGTTGAGGTCAGGGAGCTGTAGGGCGGCAGAGATTGGACACTGCTCCAACGGACTGGAATTGATTCAGGCTCTTCCTGGGTTCTGGGGTGGTGGCGGTTTGATCATTTGACCAAGGCGGCAACGAGGGCGCCGAGCAGCGCTTTGCCTCGCTGGCGGGTGTTGTGGACGAACTGGAAGAAGCCCACGGCCACGGATAGCTTCTCCCACAAGATGCCCCTGGTGTGGTTTTCGGATATGTAGGGGTCTTCGGGATGATTGTTGGTGATGAGCGTGACGGACCTGGAGATTGAAGAGGCGATCCGGGAGGCGTGGACGATCTTGTACGCCGGAGCCCCGCCGTCCGCGCGCCGTCTGGCGGCGGCGCTACTGGCAGTGACCGGGGGCACGCAAGCCCATCCGCACTTCACCCCCGATGACCTGTGGCGCGACCGGCTGGCGGTCCTGGCTGACCAGGGGGCTTGGCTGGCGAGTTGGGGTCCGCGGCCAGGGGAGCCGGACTGCCGGGTTCCCCCTGCCCTGCTGCCGGAAAGCCAAAGGCGGCGCGAGAACATTTATTTGCTGTGGCGCTCGACGGTACCGGCCAGCCCTAATGTCATCAGCGAGAACAAAACGCCACGCAAGTCCCAATCGCGATCCCGGCGCCACGACGACACCGAACAAACCGCCCCTGCCCGCCCGAGGACCCGGCGGGGCAAATCGCGCGCACCCGGCCTTGAACCCAATGACCAGCAGGATTGAATGGGCACGTCCTTGAGCTTGCCTGACGGTATTTCGGTTCTCTGACAATTCCGCGGCCGTGGTCAGGGTGATGCGGAAGCGCAGGCGCTGGTAGCGATCTCAACGGCGGCGAGGCCGGCGTTCAGCGAGTAGCCGGCGAACAGCTGGCGCCACTTGCTTTCAGGCAGCCGCCGCCTGGGCTTCAGGCGGGGCGGCGCTGCGGTTTCTGCTTTCTCACATGGCCGATCCAGATAATGTACATTTCCTTGGCATTGCGCGGTTTCATCTCGGCCTTGAGTTGCTCATAGGCGACTTCCGCGGTGAAGCTGTCCGCAAACGCGCCCTGTTCGACGGCCCAGGAGATCGCTTCCGTCGGGCTATAGAAGGTCAGCACGTTGTCAGACCGGGCTAGGTCGGACTGGGGCCTATGCGTGCCAGGCGCCTCGGTTTCGGCGATGGGCTCCGATGGCCGGGGAGCCGGGGGTGTTGGTCTGGCATCGCCCCGTCCGTAGAGGGCCGCCTCGATCCGCTCCGGCACACCCTTCCAGTGGCCAAGCTCGTCCCAGATGACCATGCCGGACGGCCCCTCGCGCGACCACTCCACCAGGATGCCACGCCGGTCGTTCTCGCGCACGATGCGGAGCGAGGCGTTGAGCGAGCGGAACAGGCGCTCACGCTCGCTTTCGGGCAGCGTTTCGCGGACATGGGTCTGACCGTTCAGCTGGGCGTCCTCGAGGTGCCAGACCCAGAGGACGTCACTGCCGTGCGCCGTGACCGAGTTCCTGCAGCAGGCGCATCTTCTCGGCCTTGTCGACCCAGGCCTGGTTCTTATCACGGTTGCGGTCGGCCGCGTTGTCGAGCATGGCGCGCGCGATGGAGCTGCCGATCAGGGAGGTGATGCTGTCGATCGCGACGGTCTTGATGCCGGACCCCGGCATGTTCTGGTCGAGGAGGTCCTGGATCCGCTCGACCGAGCGGTTGTCGGCCGGCTCCTCGCTCAGTTCGTACAGCTCGCCGCCCTTGAGTTCGTGGCGGCGCCCGTCGGCATCGACGATGAGTGCCGGCTGGCGCAGGGCCAGGATGAACGTCGATTTGCCGTCGCCGTAGCGGCCCTTCAGGGCCCAGCGCCTCGGCGGAAGCGTATCTTTGTCAACTCGCTTGAAAGCCATGGCAAAGTCTCTGTGATCGAACTCCTGAAACCCTGCCCCAGGGTTGAGCAACTCAGGAACGTGGGGTTCTGGAAAGGGACCCTAGCACATCGTTCACTCTTTGTTCATCATTGATTTGCTCCAGCATTCTCCAGAAATCGCCACCCATAAATGTCGGCGGTGGTTTGTTGCACGCAGCATCTCAGAAAGGTTCTCGTCGTCCATCGGGGTCGCTCCGGCTGTTGGCGGTTCCCGAAGGCCCCTGCCCTTGTACCACGGTGGCTGCGGCGGTGCCGTTGACAGCCATTTCAGCCACCCCCGCCGTCATGTCCGATAACCGCAACTATCGCGGCACCACCCCAATCGTTGACAACCACCATCCCGCGGCCTCTCGTTCTATACGGACATTGGAGAGGGATTACCGCATGGGCGACAAAGATTTGTCGGTCACCATCAACCGGGCGCCGGTCCTGACTCTCTGGGCCGCGGTGGTGGCCGAGCGCCTGGGATTGGATCGGGATGAGGCGCTGACCGTCGGGCGGGCGCTGTCCGGCCTGACCGCCCATGCCAAGGGCGTACGCCTGGGGATCTTCGAGCCGTCACCGGAGCACGTGGCCCAGCACAGGCAGAGCCTGAAGCACGGCGACACGACCGAAATCCGGCTGATGGGCCGCAATGTCGAGGCGATCCACACGCCCGAAGGGCTGCGGGCGGTGAGCCGGGGCAAGCCTATCAAGCCCGCTGCCGTACGGAAGTACCTGGCCGGCAAGTTTGGCGACGCGCTGGGTGACGTTCAGGGGGCCATGGAGGCGTTAGCGGCATCCATGCCGCCGGAGGAACTGGCGCGGCAGGCCTTCGGGCTTTATGAGGAGTTCAGACCGGCTGTGAAATCCGGAGCCGCAGGGTGGGGGCAGGAAGGGAAACTGGATCTCGCCCAGATCCGGAACCTGTGCGGCAAAAAGAGCTAAGGAGCGAAAACCGTGACATGGACTGGGCCGCATGATGCCCCCCATACCCGATCAGATCCCGGCCATCACTACCTGCCGCCCTACAGCCCCGACCCCAGGGAGTTGTAGTTCTGCCCCCATGATCAGCAGTGGATCCCCGCGAGGCGACCCGTGGCGTTCTGGCCGCTCATTTCGACCCGACCGCCGCCCGCTTCATAAAGGCGCTCGCCCGACTGTTTCCGGATGCGGCACCCGCTGCCGTTGCCGAGGCCTACCTGTTCGTCGTCGGCGCGCTGGTGATGACCATGGCGGCCGGCGACCGACTTGCCCGTCTCGCCGGTCCGAAGAGCACGGGGGCAGCGGTTGGGGGCGTACAGGACACCGAAGCACTGGTCGAGCGGCTCACCACCTTCTGCTGCGCAGGTGCTGAGGCGGTCCTTGCCCGGGATCCTTGATGCTTTGCGAGTTCAACTGCCGTCGAGGGACGGGAGCCGCACGAAGGATGGCGACGACACGCTCGACGGTGGTCTGTGGGACTCCAGCCGGCATGACGATGGGGTGCGGGTTTGAGGAGTCCTGAAACTGTATCTCTAAATCGGTGGGTAAAACCTCCCGCCGGTCTACGGTTTTGAAAATCCGATTTGAGCAACGACACCCCTTCTGATTTGTGCTGCCTGTATGGTTCTGTCGAACGGTGGCACGCCAGATCGAGGGCAGGCACCCGCTGGCCGCGACCCTGCTGCGGCGGGCCATGATCGACGACACGCTGGAGGGGCGAAATCATCGCGCTACAGGCATGCTGCCCGGCACCTTCTCGAATGCCAATCCCTGTCGATGATGATCCGGGACCTTGGCACGTTCGAAACCGACGAGGCATTCACCAGCCGCCTTCGCGCCAGCCACGCTCGAAAGACCGGCTTCTGGAAGCAGGTCGCTGAGGTGTCCGGAACGCAGCCCTGATTAAGTTTGGCCATTTTGCACAGCTATGTGGTCACTGGGCCTTACTGTGGGTGTTGGCTCGTCCCACACATGCGTGAGTAGAACTGCCAAAGTAGTGCTAATTCTCCGCACGATTGGGCCTTCCGGTCCTGGTCAACCATCTTGAACAGCGATGGTTAACGTCGTGAATGGCTGATGGTATCGCGTCCCTCCTGCGTTCATTGTTCTCCCATCGCCGATCGCCATGGCAACGGCTATGACAAAAACTCTCCAGCCGTCGGAAGGTTGAGTTGCACCCGACACAATGTAGGGATCGAACATACTTCGTGCCTCCCGCATTTGTGTTCGAGTATCGGCCGACGCTGCTTACAAATGAGGAAACAAACATGAAGGTGGGCTTCGTCGGGCTCGGGCAAATGGGCAAACACATGGCGTTGAATCTCGCCAGTGCGCGGCACCAGTTAATCGTCAGCGACATCCGCACTGATGCTTTTCCGGAATTTCAGGAAAGAGGCGTCGAAGTGACGACTGATGTCCGCGACGTCGCCGCAGCCGACATCATTTTCCTGAGTTTGCCGAATGGCGACGTTTTGAAGTCCGCGCTCTTCGGTCCGTCCGGCATGGCGGATTGTCTTCGCCCTGGTCAGATCATCATCGACACCAGCACCATCACCTATGGTGCGACGGTGCAGATCGCCAAGGATCTCGACGCACGTGGCGTCATTTTTCTCGATGCTCCTGTGTCTGGCATGGAAGCGCGTGCGAAGGACGCCACCCTGACATTTATGTGCGGCGGATCGAGGGATACCTTCGAAACAGTCCAGCCATTGCTGGCGCATATGGGCAACAAAATCCTGTACATGGGTGGGGCGGGCAGCGGGCAGCTGACCAAGCTCATCAACCAGCTTCTGTTTGACATCAACGTCGCCGCCCTCGCTGAGATCCTGCCAATGGCAGCCAAGATGGGGCTCGATCCAGAGCGCGTCGGAGAGGTTGTCAACAGCGGCACCGGCCGCAGCTACGCGTCTGAGTTCTTCATTCCCAACATCCTGAATGGTCTCTTCAGTGCGGGATATCCGATGCGGGCGGCCTACAAGGACCTGGTGAGCGGGGCCGAGATTTCGGCAAACCAGGGCATTCCCCTGCCGGTCCTGGCCGCCGCTACGGCCACGTATCAGCAGGCCCTGCTCAAGGGCCACGGAGATAAAGATAAGGGCGGCATGATTTACGTCTTTGAGGAACTGCTGGGCGTCCAGTTCCGCAAAACGTCCGCACCGATTTAATGAGTAATGCCCGTGCCATCACAAATTCCGGAGCTGATATCATGACAGTGCCTCATGGCCTTGATCGCGGCCTGACCAACTACGGTGACCGCGATTTCGCGCGCTTTCTGCGTCGGTCGTTTGCGCGCTCGACGGGCATTTCGCCGGAGCTTCTGAGCAAGCCCGTCGTCGGCATCGCGATGACGCCGTCCGGCTTCAACAACTGCCACCGCTACATGCCCGATCTCGTCGAGGCGGTCTCGCGTGGTGTTCTGGCGGCCGGTGCGCTTCCCATCCCGTTCCCAACAATATCTCTCGGCGAGGTGTTCCTCAACCCGACGAGCATGATGTATCGGAACCTGATGGCCATGGACACGGAGGAGATGATCCAAGCGCAGCCCATGGACGCCGTGGTGCTCATCGGGGGATGCGACAAGACAGTTCCGGCTCAGCTTATGGCAGCCGCCTCGGCCGGGATGCCGGCAATCCAACTCGTGACCGGGCCAATGTCCACCGGTCGCCATCGCGGTGTCCGGCTGGGCGCCTGCACCGACTGCCGCGGCTTCTGGGGCAAATACCGCGCGGGCACCATTGATGCCGAGGAGATCGCCACTGTCGAAGGCCGGCTGTCGGTGACCGCCGGCACATGCGCGGTGATGGGAACCGCCAGCACCATGGCCTGCATCGCGGAAACTCTGGGCATGTCCCTGCCGGGAACCGCGGCCATTCCGGCGGTGCATTCCGCGCGCCTCGTTGCCGCCGAGGAGAGTGGCAAAGCCGCGGTGCGCCTGATCGCCAACCCCATCATCCCAGCGCAGATCATCACACAGGAATCGGTCGAGAACGCGTTTCGCGTGCTGATGGCGCTCGGCGGCTCGACCAACGCCATCATCCATCTGACGGCGATTGCCGGCCGAGTGGGCATCCGCATCCCGATGGAGCGCCTCAATGAAATCTCCGATGAGACGCCGGTGCTTGTCGACCTGAAGCCGGTCGGCGAGGGCTATATGGAGGATTTCTTCGCAGCCGGCGGTGTCGGCGCCGTTCTGCGCGAACTGCGCCCACTTCTGCACCTCGACACGATCGACGTGGAAGGGCGCACCCTGCGCGAACGGCTTGACGAGCCGCTGGACTGGATTGACCGGTCCGTGATCCGTCCCTTCGATGATCCCGTTTCCCGTGTTGGCGGCCTGATCGCGTTGCACGGCAGCCTCGCCCCGGACGGCGCGATCTTCAAGCGGGCGGCTGCGACCCCGGCACTGTTCGAAACCGAGGGGCGGGCAGTTGTGTTCGAAGGGCTGGAGGATCTGAGCCAGCGCATCGACGACCCTGACCTCGACGTTACGGCGAACGACATCCTCGTCCTCAAAAACGCCGGTCCGCACGCCGCGGGCATGCCGGAGGCGGGCTATCTTCCGATTCCGAAGAAGCTGGCGCAGGCCGGCGTCAAGGATATGGTCCGCATTTCCGACGCACGCATGTCCGGTACGGCGTTCGGTACGATCGTCCTCCACGTCGCACCCGAAGCCGCTGTCGGTGGACCGCTCGCCGCCGTCCGGAACGGCGATCGCATCCGGCTCTCCATCGCGGAGAAGCGGATTGACCTGCTGGTCGCCGAAGATGAGATCCGGCGTCGCCTGGACGATCATCAGCCGCCACCCGAGCCCAAACGGGGATACAAGGCCCTTTACCGTCGAGAGGTCACGCAAGCTCCATCCGGCTGCGACTTCGCCTTCCTTCTGCCTGGTGCGGACTGAACGCCACCAGTGGCGTCGATTTCCCGAATTCTCGACGGGCAGGGCTTTCCTGGAACAGCGCCTGGTAAGTCGCCCGCTTTCACAACCTGAACCGAGCGCGCCTTTGCGTGGCCGTTCACTACTCTGGAGATGTATATGAACCTGTTCAGCAAGCTGCGTGAACGCGAAGCATTGGGAAAACCCATCCGTGTTGGCCTGATCGGGGCCGGGAAATTCGGATCCATGTACCTTTCTCAGGTGCTCCGTACCCCGGGCGTGCAGATAGTCGGCGTTGTGGACATGTCGCCAGCGCGGGCGATGGAGAATCTGGAGCGCGTCGGCTGGAGCAGGGAGCGCTACTCCGCTGCATCGCTGGATGAGGCGCAGAAGACGGGTGCGACGCACGTCAGCGACGATTGGCAGGCGCTGGTCGGGCACCCCGGCATCGAAATCATCGCGGAATGCACAGGCAATCCCATCGCGGCAGTCGATCACTGCCTGGCGGCCTTCCGGAACGGCAAGCATGTGATCAACGTCACGGTCGAGGCGGACGCGTTTTGCGGCCCGCTGCTCGCCCGTAAGGCACAGGAAGCCGGCGTCATTTACAGCCTGGCTTACGGAGACCAGCCAGCGTTGGCGTGTGATCTTGTGGACTGGGCGCGCACCTGCGGTTTTCCAATCGTTGCCGCCGGACGTGGTCATAAATGGCTTCCCCACTATCGCGAGTCGACCCCCGAGACCGTGTGGAACTTCTGGGGACTGACAGCCGAACAGGCTCGGCTCGGTGGCTTGAATCCGAAGATGTTCAACGCGTTCCTCGACGGTTCCAAACCCGCCATCGAAAGCACCGCGATCGCCAACGCAACGGGGCTTGAGGTGCCGGAAAACGGACTGGCCTTCCCGCCAGGCTCTGTCGATGATATTCCCACCTTGATGCGGCCTGTTGCGGAAGGGGGCGTCCTGGCCAGGAAGGGCATGGTCGAAGTGGTCTCATGCCTGCGGCCCGATGGGACGCTTATTCCCTACGATATCCGCAAAGGCGTCTGGGTGTGCTTTGAGGGGGATACGGAGTATCTGCGCCGCTGCTTCGAAGAGTACAAAGTCGTGACGGATCCGAGCGGCCGGTACATGTGCTCGTACAAAAAGTGGCATCTCATCGGGCTTGAACTGGGCGTCTCCGTCGCGTCGGTGGGCTTGCGGCAGGAGCCGACGGGGGTAGCGACCTGCTTCAACGCAGACGTGGTCGCAACGGCAAAGCGGGATCTGAAGCCGGGCGAGATGCTCGACGGCGAGGGGGGATACACCGTATTCGGCAAGCTCGCCCCCGCCGCCCAGTCAATCGCAAGGAGCTACGTCCCGCTCGGCTTGGCCCACAACGTCAAGGTCGTGCGCGAAATCCCCAAAGATCAAACCGTGACGTGGGCCGACGTGGAAATCGACATGTCGTTGGCCGCTTTCAAAATTCGTCGCGAGATGGAAGACATCTACTTTGGAAAACGCCAGCCTTTAGGCTGAGGAGGCATGTCCCAGGGCGTGGTGCGGCGGCGCCATGGGACATGATTTGCATCCGGGCGAATATGCGGCTACTCAGACCGACTTTGAGTTGCGCAGGTGTTCTATAAAAATCCGCACAACCTTCGGGAGGGCAAGCATTTCACGAACGGCAATTTTGATTTCACGTGCCGCCCACGCATCCGACATTCGAATTACAGAAAGTCGGGATGCATCAGCATAAGGGTACGCAGCTCCATCCGGCAGAATAGCAATTCCCAGCCCAGCCCGGACCAAGCGGCGTATGCTATCAAAACTCATCGCTTCGACACGCACCCGTCTCGAACGCCCGAGTTCTGCGGCCTTGGCGCGAAACAGCTCCTGCAGCGAACTGCCTGTCTGCAGCTCTACGAGATCGTAGTCAAGAACACGAGCGAATTCGATTTCTGATAATCCCTCCAACTCATGGCCGCACGGAACAATGACCACTAACTGATCCGAGCGGTAGGATAGAACTTCGAGATCATCGGCCGGTACTGTGCCGTTGAAGATGCCGATATCGACCAGTCCGTCCCGGACCAACGCTAAAACGGAGCCGCTGTTCTCTTCCCGCAGTTCGATCCGAACGTCCGGGTTGTTTTGGTTAAAGCCGGCGAGATCGTCGGGCAGAAACTGCGCAAGCGCCGAGATGTTGGCGGCAATTCGGACGTGACCACGCGTACCGGTAGCAAACTCGCTCATATCAGCCGACATCCTCTCGGCAAGCTGGGTAATGGCTTGGGCATGGCGGAGCAGCGACTCTCCAGCCGGCGTCAGGGCAACGCCGCGGTGCTGCCGATAGAATAGCGGGACGCCCATGGCATATTCCAGGTCGGCAATCCGTTTGCTGACGGCGGACGCGGCAATATTGTGCAGCGCTGACGCTTGAGCGATATTTCCGCATTCCGCGACTGCGGCGAAGAGCTGCAGTGTCACAAAATCATGGCGGATCATGATGCACCACCGTCGTTGTCCAGTTCTTCAGTAAAGACTGGAGCTTGATGTGACGGACAGCGTCGATCAAGGCCTGAATCCATTAGACGGCAGAATGGCGCTCTTCGCCTTTCACAACATGAATGCCCAGTGGGTTGGTGCGTCGGTGTGGTTAAAACCCAAAGCCGCTCTCGCGGTGCGTTGCAGGCCATGACGGCAGCGCCGGCTACCAGACCACTCTTCTCATGATGGCTCCTTGATCCGATACTCTCAATCGGATCGAATGTCAGTTTCTACTCATAATTGGCAATTTCTATGAGATTTTCATCAGGATCACGGATGTAGATCGATCGGATCGGCCCCAAAGCACCGGTTCGGAGCACAGGACCCTCTTCGATCGAAATCCCCAGCCGCTGTATATGGGTTGTTACCTCTGTCAACGGAATTGTGGTGATGAGGCAGAAATCCGCAGATCCGGTGGTCGGTCGCCGCGCTTTGGGTTCGAACTCCCTGCCAGCCTCGTGAAGATTGATTTTTTGGTCACTGAATGCCAGCGCCTTGCGGCTGTTGCCAAAGGTGATCGCCTTCATTCCAAGGACACCCTCATAGAATGCGCAGGTCCGTTCAATGGACGCGACGGTCAGCACGAAATGGTCGAGATGCGAAATCATTGGCGCTTCCTGCATGTGCCGCTCGCAAGGCAAGCGAGCCGTTCAGGCTTATGTTGAAGCGAGTGGCGGCCATCTTTCAATCCGCAAATCGGCAACCGAGCCTTCGCGATAGACGATGACTGCATCAGCGACTGTTACTCCCATCGTCAGTGACGATGTATCCCGTTCCAAAATAAACATTCAACGACGGGCGAAATGGCGCTCATATCAACTGCCCGGCCACTCATTGATCTTTGTAAGGCGAATGCTCGATAAGCGAACAGGCCGGCAGACCGTTGAATCCATCTGGCTTGAGCATAATCCTCTGGGCCTTGCGAGATGGATGCCACGAAGGGTTCAAGTACTCATCCCGCTCAGCATGGTAGACGGTCCAGAGGAAAATTGCTGGAACGCTGAGCGATTTCGTTATCACGGGACCGACGTTGATCAGCGTAAAGGTCTTCCACGCCATCCTAACCACACGGCTCTGATCGGCCGCCTCCAGAAGAGCCCAAAGGAGATGTTATGAAAATCGTTGTACTTGATGGTCACACCCTCAATCCAGGCGACCTTAGCTGGAGCGGCGTGGAGCGAATGGGCGATCTGGTCGTATACGAGCGCACCTCTCCAGAACTGGTGGTCGAACGCATTGGTGATGCGGAGGCGGTGTTCACCAATAAAACCGAGCTTTCCCGTGAGATTTTCGAGCGCTGTCCGAGATTGAAGTTCGTCTGCGTGTTGGCGACCGGCTACAACGTCGTCGACGTTGCCGCCGCAAAGGAGCATGGCGTCGTCGTCTCCAACATTCCGACCTATGGCACCGCGTCGGTGGCGCAATTTGCCATGGCCCTGCTGTTGGAACTGTGCCACCACGCTGGTACCCACAGCCAGGACGTTCGTGCAGGCGGATGGACTAAGAGCGCCGATTGGTGCTACTGGCTCAACCCGACAATCGAACTCAGAGATAAGACCCTTGGCGTCGTTGGATTCGGCCGAATCGGACAGGCTTTCGGACGTATTGGGCAGGCTCTGGGAATGAAGGTACTCGCCTACGATGCCCACCAGGACGAGAGCCTGGAGAGCGATACACTGCAATACGCCACGCTCGATGAGCTGTATGCTCAGTCTGATGTCATCAGCCTTCATTGTCCTCTGTTCGACAACAACAGAGGTATGATCAATAAAATCGCCATCGCAAAGATGAAGCCGAGCGTCTTCCTGATCAACACGTCACGCGGTCCCCTTATCATTGAGCAGGACCTCGCCGACGCGTTAAATAAAGGATGGATCGCCGGTGCCGCCCTCGATGTCCTCTGTGAGGAGCCGCCTCGATCGGACAATCCTCTGCTAACCGCCCGGAATTGCCTTGTGACGCCGCACATGGCTTGGGCCACCACCGAGGCCCGGCAACGGATGATGAAGATCGTGGAAGAGAATCTCTCGAGGTTTTTAAGCGGCGGTCCCAGGAACGTGGTCAATCCCTGACCATCCGGTGAGAGACAGCGACACGTTCGCAAATCGTGACATGGACGCGCTGGCCACCGCCACAGCAGGCAAAGCAGGACCGGTTGACCATGGCGTGCATAAGTTGCCTATCATGCCTGAAATGTATCATCGATACCGTGCGTTGCCATCACAAACAGCGCCAAGTCCTGGCGCAGACCAGTGACAATGACCGTATGATCGTCGACCGTCCATGGACAGTCTTCCAATTGCTCGACGACCTATGGCTTTCCTTACGGGACCAGAAACACCTGACCGGGTGACGTGAAGAACGTCGCGGTTGCCATCGCTGATCGCGATGGCCAGCGCCGTGAGCAGTTGCTTCAGCAATCCCAGGCCTTGTGTCACGCTCAGTCCCAGATCAGCGTAAGACTTTCATGCCAACGTTTTCTGTTTGTTTCCCACTGGAGCAGGACATCCATGCCAATGGTCTCTTCTGACGCTTCGGCCGTACCGCCCAACTCGCCAGTGGGTCCGCTGGCAGGTCTGCGCGTACTGGAACTTGGTCACTTCATTGCCGGCCCATTCTGCGCTCGGCTCCTCGCGGATCTAGGCGCCGACGTGATAAAGGTGGAGGCCCCCGGAAAAGGTGACCCCGCCCGCAGCTGGGGGGAAATCCGAGGCGACAAATCATCCATCTGGTGGTCGGTTCACGGGCGTAACAAAAAATCGATTACCTTGAACATGAAGAGCCCGCGTGCACGTTCCCTGTTGCTTGAACTGATCGGGCAGAGCGATGTCCTGATCGAGAACTACCGACCCGGTCAGCTCGAGCGATGGGGCCTTGGAACCGAGCAGCTCCAGCTCGCCAAGCCGGGCCTGGTCCTGGTTCGGATCTCAGGCTTCGGCCAGAACGGGCCCTATGCCGAACGCTCGGCGTTTGGTGTAATCGGCGAGGCCATGGGGGGTATCCGCCGCCTCACAGCCTTTCCGGCCGGCACCACTGATCTGCCGCCCGCGCGCACGGGCATCAGTCTGGGCGACAGCGTCGCCGCGCTTTATGGTGCCTTCGGAGCTCTTGCCGCCATTCTCGATCAGCGCTCCCGGACGACCAAAGAGGTGCGAATTGTCGATGTCGCGCTCACTGAGTCAGTCCTGAGCCTTATGGAAGGCTGCCTGCCGGAGTATGGTGTACTCGGTAAGGTGCGCGAGCCTACTGGGTCCACATTACCTACAAATGCTCCATCCAACGCCTATGCCTGCAAGGACGGCGAGTGGGTTCTGATTGCTGCCAATTCCGATCCGCTCTTCGTGGCGCTCACGCGACTGATGGGGTGCCCGGAGCTGGCGAGCGACCCACGTTATGCCACGAATCCCGATCGGGTGCGTCACTCCGAAGAGCTGGACGCCAGGATCGGCGCTTGGACCGCGACGCTCACCGTTGAAGAGGCCTTCCACCTCCTCAGCGAAGCCAATATCCCGTCGACCAAGATCTACTCAGTTGCCGATATTGCCACGGACCGGCAGTTTCACGCGCGCGGCATGATCCGTGAGGTCGAGGACCCGACCTATGGGAAGGTTCTGCATCCAGCGCCGCTGCCGATGTTCGGGGGTGGTGTTTGCGGCGGCAGCATTCGCTGGCCTGGTCCTGACCTGGGTGCCCACAATGCTGAAGTCTATGGCGGCCTGCTCGGCCTGCCGGATCTGGAAATCGAACGACTTGCTTCGGAGGGAGTGATATGAGCGCCGTTGAGATCGTTGAAGTTGGGCCACGTGACGGGTTCCAGGCTGTCGTTCCACTGATTCCGACTGATGAGAAGATCCGCATCTGCCAAGGGCTGGTCGGCACCGGGATCAAGCGGCTCGAGGCCGGCGCCTTTGTCAGTCCCAGGGCAATCCCACAGATGGCCGACATCAAAGAAGTCCTGAGAGCGATCGGTAAGCCCGAGGGTCTGCGCCTGTCCGTGCTCGTGCCCAACGCGAAAGGCGGACTTATGGCCCTTGAGGAAGGTGTCGACGAGATCGTGTTCGTGATTTCAGTGTCCGAGGCCCACAATCGATCCAATGTTTCCCGCTCTGTCGAGGAATCCTTTGCCGACCTCGCACGCCTGCTTGAGGCGGCTCCGCGCCCGTTTCGCCTGCGTCTCAACCTTGCAACCTGCTTCGATTGCCCCTTTGAAGGAAAAATCGACCCGGACCGTGTGCGGCAAGCAGTTGAAAAGGCTCTGACGCTGGCACCCGAGCTCGAGTTCGGTATCTGCGACACAACCGGTCGAGCCTTTCCTGACCATGTTCGGAGCCTGATGAGCACGCTTCTCAGCCGCTATGGATCGGAGCGAACCAGCTTTGCGTTTCACGGCCATGACACCTACGGCCTGGGCATTGCCAATGCGCTTGCCGCCTACGAGGCCGGCACACGAATCTTCGACGTTGCCGCCGGCGGCCTCGGTGGCTGTCCATTTGCGCCAGGTGCCACCGGCAACACAGCAACGGAAGACCTCGTGTTCACCTTCGAAAACATGGGCATCAGCACCGGCATTGACCTTGATAAACTGCTTGCCGTGGCTGACCGAGCGGTTGTCATCCCAGGCGCCTGCATCGGCGGCCATGTTCGCTCTTTGCCGCGTCAGCGGGTCTTGAACGTCACCTCGGAGCCATCGGCAGGCATCGCATGAACGCGGCATCGTTTCGAACAGCTGGCGCTGCGCGTCTTTTTCGTGACAGTGGACATAGGCGTGATTGGCTCTGCCGCGGACGCAGATTACATCGCACCCTGCGCATCGGATAAGTGGATCGCGCAGCGAGATCTCCTATCGCTGCCGCTGCGGATGTGCCTGTCCAAGCCGATGGGAGTGCGGGCTATGGCAATTCACTCCACATCCGCGGCACTGCGTGGGAGAAGGTTGAGGTCTGCGCCATCCGGCTTGAGGACAAGGTTTTTCTCAAACGCTGCGGTCACATACTTGATCGCAGGATAATCGCCATGGAGGAGATGGTCTAGAATACCTACGGGGCTACGGGCACCCGTCAACACGATGACTTTGTCATCATCGAGAGTACCGATGCGCGATCCACCTTTTGTCTGGAGGAAGTATTGTGTCGAGACAAGCTATAAAATAAAACAATATTTAGTTTATAAAATTTTTAATAGGTAAAAAATAATAATGAAACATGATCTGATTAACGTTATTATGAGTATTAATTTAATATGGTAGCCATTTCAATAATTTTTACTGTATTTGTCTTGACAACAAAGTATTTTTTTATAATTATTAATTCTACTATTGTAACTTCGAGAATTTCTTGAAAGTATTTTGTGTTGCCAATTGGCAAACAAATCATGAGTTAGACTTAATAAATTATCTACTTTAAGAACTCCAAACAGCTCACTGGACTGAGCAAATGCAAATGATCGAAGGAATGATGCAACCTTTGATACATCATTGTTCGAACGACTGAACATGAAAATAAAAACCCAAACTGGAGAGAACCAAGATGAACGTATCGCGTCGCCTTCTGTTGTCCACAGCCATTGCATTATTCACTTCGGTTGCCGGTCTTGGCTCGGCACCGCATATCGCGATGGCGGCTGATGAATATCCCAGCCGCCCGGTGACGCTGCTCGTCCCTTCAGCGCCAGGCGGAACCACAGATATTGTGGCGCGCCTGGTGGCGGAAGGGATGACCAAGGAACTTGGTCGCCAGTTCATCGTCGATAATAAAGGCGGTGCGAGCGGCAACATCGGCATCCGCAACGCAGCCGGAGCTGAACCGAACGGTTACACACTGCTCCTGACCTTCTCCGGCTACCAGGTTACCAATCCCTGGCTGTTTAAGAAGCTGGGATGGGATCCGGTCAAGAGCTTCGTGCCGGTAGGGCTCGTTGCCAAAGCCCCTTTCCTCATCATTGCCAAAAAGGATCTTCCAGTCACAACTCTTCCGGAACTTATCGCTTACGCGAAGCAGAAGCCTGGCGAGGTAACGTACGCCTCCTCCGGTCCAGGGTCGCTTCAGCACATCGGGGCTGAGCAGCTCCAGCAGCTTACCGGAACGAAGATGCTTCACGTCCCGTACAAGGGCGCCGGTCCAGCGATGACCGATCTGCTCGGAGGCGTCGTCGACATCTATATCACGTCGCCGCCCTCCGCGGCCGCCCATCTCAAGAGCGGCGGCGTCAAGGGTATCGCCATGGCCGCTCCGGAGCGCCATCCGATGCTGCCGGAAATCCCCACGGCGGCCGAAGCGGGTGTCCCTGGTCTAAACCTGGTTGCCTGGTATGCCGTGTACGCGCCCGCTGGTACGCCACAGGGCATTGTGGACCGGCTTGCCGGGGCCCTCGACAAGACCGCCAACAGCGACAATTTCCGGCAACGCCTGATGGAACAGGGAGCCTATGCCGCTTTCATGGGCCCGAAGGAACTCGGCGAATTCACCAGGAGCGAGCTTGCCTACTGGGGCGACGTGATCACGAAGGCCAACATCGCGCTCGAATAACAGGTTCAATTCACATGAGCATGGGAGTCCACTGCATTCATGAGCGGCAGTGGGCTGCCATGCGGAGTGATCTTGAAGAGGGTTGGCATACCCCGAGGCGCGGACATGCCGACCGCTATAAGCGGCCACCTGATGGCCGAAGGGAGGAAGTTATGCTGGGACAGATGGAGAAACCGAGGGATGTCGTCGGCGGTCTCGTCGTGATAGCCATCGGCGCGGGTTTTATCTTTT
>CAWCEG010000055.1:0-25450 GCA_963794505.1 uncultured Nitrospiraceae bacterium | reverse complement strand
ATCGGCCCCCGTCATCTGGGAGTTTTTCCAACTGGCGCCCCGCAGCACGGCGCCGTGCAGGGTGGCCCCGGACATATGGTTCTCCCGCACTTTGCGTGGAAAGCTTGGGAGTGGGGTCCTGGAGTTCACTCGGACGGAGCAACATATAGTAGTACATGCACGAACTTTATCCGATCCCGGACTGCCACATTGAAGAGGTGGGGCATGCTGGTCCGGCGGGTCTTCGCATTGCTGTCCAAGGGACGCATTCTGGTGCTTCCTGTCCGACATGTCAGACGATGAGCCTGTCCGTCCATAGCCGATATCGCCGTCATCCGACCGATCTTCCAAGCTTCGGCGAAGAGGTTCGCCTCGACCTCCTGGTCCGCCGGTTCTATTGCCGCAATCCAGCCTGTCCGCGTCGGACATTCGCCGAGCCCTTGCCGAACCTGCTGGCCCCGCGGGCTCGCCGCACCCGGCGTCTCGCCACCGCCCAAGGCCGGGTTGGGGTCACCTGTGGCGGTGAATCTGGCGCGCGGCTGCTGCACCGGCTCGGCATGCCGGCCAGTGCCGACACCGTGCTACGCCTCGTGCGCGCCATTCCGCTGCCCGAGAGCGCGACGCCCCGCGTGCTGGGGGTGGACGATTGGGCCCTGAAGAAGGGGCGGACCTACGGGACCATTCTGGTCGACCTGGAGGTGCGGCGGGTGGTCGACCTGCTCCCCGACCGCACCGCGGAGACCCTGGCGGAGTGGCTGAAAGGCCACGGCCCGATCGAGGTGATCGCGCGCGACCGCTCCACCGAGTATGCCCGTGGTGCCACCTTGGGCGCTCCCGAGGCGGTTCAGGTGACGGATCGTTGGCACCTGCTCCAGAACCTGCGCCAGATGGTCGAGCGGTGGCTGGCCGGCATCCATGGCCGCTTGCGCAGTCTGCCACCGGTTCCCGGCGCGGAAGCCGCATCGCCACGGCGCACCCGGGCTTATCGGCGCAGCCGCGCCGAAGCCGCGGCAACGGCGGATTTCCGAGCGCGGCGCCTGGCGCAGTATGAGGAGGTCCGGCGGCGTTTCGACGCGGGCGAGAAACTGCTCGCGATCAGCCGCGCGATGGGTCTGGCGCGGGGTACGGTGCGACGCTACGCCCATGCCCAGAGCTTTCCCGAGCGTGCCGTGCGGGTTCCCGGACCCAGCATTCTCGACCCGTATCTCGGGCATCTGGAAGCCCGGTTTGCCGAGGGATGCGAGGATGCAGCGGTGCTGTGGCGTGAAATCAAAGGGCTTGGCTTTGCCGGATCAGCCAAGCAGGTGCGCCGCTGGCTGGGCGAGCGGCGCACCGCGCCGGCGAAGACCACACCGCACAAGTGGCGCTCCGATCCATCGAAAGCTGCAACGGATCCCGTTCACGGTCCTGCCCCTGTCCTGCTCTCGCCAAGACAACTCGCCTGGCTGCTGGTTCAAGCGCCGGAAGCTCTCGATGCGTCGGCGGCCACGATGCTCGCCCGGATTACTCAGGACCCGGAGGTTGGCGTCGTCCTCGCCCTGGTCCGCCGCTTCGCCGGGTTGGTGCGAAGCTGCGGTATCCACCGCGACAAAGCGCCGACCGACCCGCTCACCGTTTTCAGGACTTGGCTTGAGCAGGCCCGGTCCTGCGGTGTTTCGGTCGTCGAGACCTTCGCGACCGGCTTGCAGCAGGATGAAGCGGCGGTCGGAGCGGCGCTCACCATGCCGTGGAGCAGCGGACAGGCAGAGGGGCAGATCAACAAGCTCAAGTTGATCAAGCGCCAGATGTACGGACGCGCCAGCTTCGACCTCCTGCGCCGCCGTGTCCTCCTCGCTGCCTGAAATCCACGCAAACTGCGGGAGAACCGCCAGAGCGGGTGAAGATCACACCAGGGACGCCGTGCCCGGTGCCCTGAGCTTCCGCACGCCAGCCGGCATCCTTGACTGCCGCTGTGACGGACACCGGACCGCCGACGGCCTGGTGTATCTGCGCTGCCGGCCCAAGGACGCGTCGAACCAGGCGTTCACGGTCCTGAACGAGAAGATCGCGGAGCTGGCGCACGAGATTGCCATCCGCATGCGCACCGAGGAGCGGCTGGAGGAGCTGCTGAAAAGCCGGGAGATCCTGATCCAGGAACTGCACCACCGCATCCGCAACAGCATCCAGATGGCGATCAGCCTGGCCGGGCTGCAGATGCGCGAAGCGACCGATGGTGCAACCCGGGAGCAGTTCCTCAAGCACAGCAACCGGCTCAAGGCGATCGGGCTTGTTTATCGGACCCTGTACCGGGAGCAGGATTTCACCCGGCTCGACATCGGCGCATTCGTCAACGACCTCTGCACCGAGTTGGGCAGGGCGTACCGCGGATCGGAGATATCCTTCTCGATCCAGGTCGAGGCCACGTTGCTGAGCCTGGAGCAGGCCGTTCCGTTTGCCCTGATCGTCAACGAGCTGGTCACCAACGCGCTGGTGCACGCCTTTGAAGCGGGTGGACGCGGCTCCATCCAGGTGAGCCTGCGGCATTCACTGCCGGGCCGGTTCAGCTGACCGTTGCCGACGACGGCATCGGGATATCCGCCGAGCGGCTGAAATCGGCAAGCGGCGGAACAGGTCTGGACCTTGTCCGGGTGCTGGCAAGGCAACTGGACGCCTCACTCGAAGTTGATCATGTGCAGGGTACGACCTTTCTCGTCGCCTTCAAGGATGCCGCGGCAGGGGCGATGTCGTCATAAAGGCTCGACAGCTGGCTGAGGGTGTCGTTATTCAGTAGCCGCAGCCCCATCAGCGATGGATCCACCCTGGCAGTTCCGTTCTCCCTCTCTGACTTGCCGCAACACGATGATTACCGGCATCGTCACCGGCTCGGCGGCTGTGTGGATCCGTGGAAGGCGCCTACCGGAAGCTCGAGCTGATTGTGAGAGGCTGATCGAGTTAATGCCCCGGGTACGATGATTGTTGTGGGCGTGCCGCGTCGTGGGCCGATAGTATGGCGTCCTGACAGCCGGCCATGAGGCACATGATGTCGGTTGGGACCTGGACCCGGTTCAGCGCCGTGCCGGTCCGTTCATTGTATCGCCGCCCGCACTCCCGGCAGCGGAAGCGCCGGAAGCCATGGACCGTTCGCTCTTCCTGCTCGGTGGTCGACGACGAGTGGCAGTGCGGGCAGTTCATGCCGGCTCTCTTGATCGCTCAAAATGGGGGCCCGAGAACCTATCCGTCAACGTCGCTCTCGGCAAGCTGTCCTGAGATCTGACAGAACCACCAAGTCCGCTACACGCTCTCTGTTTGCGCTCCGTAGCTCACTGCAACTTCGGGTGCTTCTTCGGGTATCAGGGCAGCAAGGCGAGCCGCCAACTCGAGGGCCTGAAACGGCTTCTGAATGCAGCTGGCACGGGTAATCCCTTCAGGACGCTCCAAACCAGTCATCACCAGCACCGGCAGATCCGGCACCATGCGACGAACTTCCCCGATCAAGTCGGCACCACTCATGCCAGGCATCGCGTAGTCAGTCACCAGGACGTCGACCGTGGCGCCTCCACGTAGAATGGCCAGCGCCTTCGCGCCGCTTTCGGCGTCCAGCACGCGATGGCCGAGTGCCTCCAGAACCGCCGACGCTCCAGTCCTGACGAGGTCATCGTCATCGACCAGTAGCACCACAGCCTCTCTTCCCCGCTGTGTCTCCTTGGCGGATTGGGGCGCCAGCTCCGCCGGGGCCGACACGGCGCGGGGCAGGTCATACTGGGCGATACGCGCAGGATTTACGCCCGCCTGGCGGAGCTTGCCTTTGCCGGGGGTCCAGAATGCATGAAGGATCGAGATGTTGGCAGCCTCGAGAAAACGCAAGTTTCTGGCGGCGTAAGCCGCCCGCGCCGACGGATTGGCCACGTCAATGGCGAAAAGCACGCGGCGATACGGAGCGATCGGATCCTCATTGACCAGCAGGACGGGGGCGACACCGATCCGCAGCACCCGCTCGATTGTTGTATCCATGAACAGATCGCGCCAGACATCCTTTTGATGGGCCCCCATCACGATGAGATCGGCGGCTTGCTCCCGAGCGGTTTCTGCAATCACCAAGTGGGGGGTGCCGCGCCGCACGACGACATCGACTTCCAGGTCGTTCAACTTCGCGATATCGGCTGCGCAAGCGTTCAGGAACGCTTTCGCTTCGGAAGTCTTGCGATCCACGAGTTCAGCCGGCTGCGCTTCATTGACGACGTGCAGGATCACCAGGCGGGCCTTGCACTGGTGCGCGATGAGCGCGGCCTGGTGCAATGCCTTGTCCGATCGGGAGGAGAGGTCTGTTGCCACCATCAGAGTATGCATGATCTTTGTCCTTTTGTTCTGGAATGCGACGGAATAACCGCGCCATTGCACAGCCCGCCTCCCCAACGTCAGAGAGTTGAAAGCCTGCAGGTCGGCGCGGCAATCCGGCAATTTCCCTCGGTTCGCGTCGAGCCTGGTCAATGCCCGTTGCCGGTGCGAAGCCTACGACTTCGTGCGTGTACGGGATGCCAGCTGCTTCCCTCGGCGGTCCCGAAGCCGCCGGGCTGTCCGTTTGAAGGCATCAGCCACCGCGATGGAAGCGTTCGGGCAGGCTTCATCCTCGGCGCGGCTGCGTGTCACGAAATCCTCACCCGGAATGGAGAGGTCAACGACAACGTCGAGCACCTTGAGGCGGCGCTCACGGTGCTTGCTCGCTATAACGGCGACACGACAGGACGTCGCTCCGCCATACAGCGTTTTCAGCTTGCCGGCGTGCAGGAAAATCGCATTTTCCAGCTTGTCGCAGCGTTCCATGTTATGAAAGCTCACGTGAACAGGCATGGCCATGTCCGATCCCTCATTCCTTCTGCTGATCGAAGAAAGGCGCGGAGTGCCGGTCAAGCGCCAGAGGCTGGGAGTCACGCCGACCCGGTGCTGATCGGCCATGACAGCTGTAACGCACCACTGGGACGGCGGCACACCGTAAGATCTGACGCTCTATTTCCGGTTTTTAAACTAAGGGATCAACCCTGGGCCTGAGCGAACATCATCAGTCCGCCCGGCGGCCCAGGGCGGACGAGCCTGCGATGAGGCTGCCTGAGCATAGAAGAAAACGAACGAGGCGAATGGCTGTCAACATGATGACTTAAATCTTGGGTGGATGGCTGTCTTTGTCAAGACTACCTAAAGTATTTCTTCAATCTCAATGCTATCCTTTAGGATAAGAGGATTTTGTTGGCTGCAGATTTGGCTGCAAGTTCGTGATTTCGCAAAAGACCGCAGCCTGACCGCCTTGTGTTCCCACGACCAAACACGGCCCGGATCACATTTGGCCTGCCAGATGCGTCCGTCTTTGCCTTGAATGAGGCGTTGAACCTTTAGGATGATTGACGGAACACCTCCAGGCGGCTTATACATATGGCCATGTATTCGAACGCGCGCATAAAGCGCCTCCGTCTGACGGGAGGCAGTCTTATCGCAGGCACGCCCTCCCTGGGATTGCCGGCCACCTGAAGGTGTGCCCGGTTCCCGGGGTTGTTCTCTCTATCCCGCATGAATTGACTTGAACACCCCGTGAGCGGCTCGGCCGTTCATGGAAGATCTGTCACAGGAGAGATGGCGTGCCGACCAACTTCGAATTCCCATTGCCGGACATCACGGTAGGTGACCGGGATCACTCTCTCATTGAGTGGATTCTTGAGGAAATTCCTCAAAGAGAGCGTTTCCCCATAGCTGTCATGCTCGACCAGGAATTGGCACGCGCCAGGATTATCCCTGTATCCGAAATGCCTGCTTCCGTCGTGACACTGGGATCTCACTTCCTCTACCGCGAACACGAAACCGGCATCATGCGCGCCGGCACCCTGACGATTGCCGGGGTACTTCCGGGGTTCGCCTGCCATGGCGAAAACAGCATCTCGATCCTGACGCTGCTCGGCGTGGCGCTCCTCGGGCTTGGTGAAGGACAGTTGATCACCCTTCATGCTCCCGAGGGCCGTGTCTGCATGGTTTCGGTGCTCAAGGTGCTGGCGCAGCCCCAGCACCGATAACGGCGTCGGGGCCATTGGTCGAGGCGGTGTCTCCGATCCGGTGGACAGACTGCCTCCGCATCATTGATGGTCCAGATCTTATTATTCAACCAATTGTACTTCCAGTGAGTTTGCGAAATAAGGAGATGGCCATGTTTGAACCAAAGAAACACACCTTGGAGGAAGATGAACTCTTCCTGGCGTCTTTCATTATGCTGGCCTCCCGATCTGTAGAACGGGTGAGGGCTCGAAAGGCTGTTGCGAAGCGACCGTACCGGCAAGAGCCGATGGAGAGAAACCGGAGGACCATGATATGTCAGGCATAAAAGTCAGGCAGGTGATGGAACGGCCTGGGATTTTCATCGACGAGACGACATTGCTGGTCGAGGCGGCCCGACTGATGCGGGATCGGGACCTCGGCTGCCTGCTCGTCGGGGGGGCCGACCGGCTCGTTGGTATCGTGACCGATCGCGATCTCGTCGTCCGTTCACTGGCCCAGGGACAGGACAGCCACCGGATTCAGGTGGAAACCATCATGTCGCGCGAACCAATCTGCTGTGACGCCGATCAGACGACGGACAAGGTGTTAAAGATTATGGTTGAATATGGGGTTCGGCGCCTCCCCGTCCGCAATCGAACCGGTCGCGTGATCGGCCTCATTTCGCGCAGCGACATCGGCTTCCCTCCTTCGGATCGAAAGCCTTACCAGATCAACTTCTACAAAAACGTGCAGGCTGGTAGCATTTCTCGACCCGTTCTGATGGACACGGTCTATGTCTCCGGCTGCCCCAATGCTGACGCGGCGCTCGAGATGGCCTGTCAACGCATTGCCGACGCCCATGGAGTTGCCGCCTGGGATCAGTTTGCCGACCGATACGAGCTCTTCGATTTGGGAGAGATCTACCGATAGCGGCGAGCAAGGACCTTGTTGCATCGAGGCGGTCGGTTGCGGCGCTCGGCGTGCCGGAGTACAAGGCGCACCCCTTTCCCGTGCCGGTCCGCTGATGCCCTTCAAAGCCAACGCGTCGTGTCGCCATCACATCCCGAAGCAGCGGCATCGGGTTCGCAATTGGGCGGAGTATGACGCGGGGCTTCGGGCACGCGGCAGCCTGACGGTCTGGTTCACGCCGGAGGCGGTTGAGCGCTGGCGGGCGATCACGGCGGCGTTGACCTTGCGCGCCGTGTTCCGGCTGCCGCTGCGCCAGACCGGAGGCTTGGTCGGCTCCATCGTCCAGTTGCTCGGTGTGGAGCTTGCCGTTCCCGAGCCCGTTAGGGCCAGCGCAGCTACCATTCCACCATTAGCCGACGTGCCAAGGTCGTACGGTTGCCGGCGGTGTCGGCCTCCCCGGGCGGAGCCGTGGAACTGCTGGTCGACAATACCGACGTGAATCTCAGTGGGCCGGGCGAGTGGCTGGTCGAGAAGCATGGAACCCAGCGCCGATGCGCCTGGAAGAAGCTGCATGTACCGCCCGGAGGGCGTTGCCTGAAGGCCCGGGCTCGATACCGTGGGCGGATCGTGGCGGCAACCCTGACAGCTCACGATGCCGATGACGGTTCACAGGTCAGCGCCTTACTGGGCCAGATTGAGGAGCCCTTGCCTCTTTCGTCGCCGACGGGGCGTACGACCAGTGACCAAGGCCGTGATTGAGCACACGCCTGATGCAGCTGTGATCGTGCCACCCCGCGCCACGGCGGTGCCGAGTGCGGACGCCGAGACCAACCCGACGCAGCGTGATCAGCACCAGGGGAAGGGGCACCCTACAACCGACATCACCTCGCTGCAGCAAGGTCAGGTTGTGCGGCGCGCCAAGGAGTTCCGTCCCGGAAAAGCCGCTGACATCTGCGATCGCCTTGTTGGCGAAGGTCATGCGGCCCTTGGTATCGGTCCGCGACACCAGGAGTTGGTCGTCGGCCAGCATGATCTCGCGGCCAGGCGTCGGCCCGTTGTCCCGCACGATAAAGGGCGCCTGGCATCCTTTCCCACCCTGACAGTGATGTTGCAACCACAGGCTCGCAAACTTTCAGCCTGATGTGAACCCCCAGCCACCCGCCGATTTAGCTGGGTCGGAAACAGCTTTAGTGAGACAGCAGCACTGGAAGTCGCAACTGCCTCAGGATTCCGCTCGTGGCGCCGCCCAGCACGAAATCCCTTATGCGAGAATGCCCGAAGGCACCCACCACGAGCATATCCGCTCCAATTTCTCGGGCATGCTCCTGTAGGGCTTGCGCGATGGGACGACCCTGGCTCTGTACCCTTGCAACCGTCGTTCGGATCTCGTGTCGCGTCAGATAATCCGCTAACCGGCTGCCAGGATCTTCTTCTGGCAAGGGCTTCTCGTCGGTGACTGAGGCAATTGTGATGACCTGGGCTCGGCGCAGGAAATCACGGGCATCAGCTACCGCACGTGCCGCCACCCTGCTTCCATCCCATCCAATCATCACATGACCGAATGTCGCAACCGGCATCTCTTCCGGAACCAGCAGTGTTGGCCTGCCGGAGCCAAAGATAGCAGTTTCGGCAGTGGCCTGGAGTGCGACATTCCCAGACCCGAGGCCCACCATAACAAGATCATGGTAGCGAGCATGATCAGCGACGGCATCTCCAAACGCCGCAGGGAGACACTCGATTTCAGTAGTTCGGAGTGAAATGCCCGATGGCCCCGTCTCGTCTCTCATTGCCTGTACCAGCTCTTCTCCGCGGAGCCGGCATTTTTCCTTCGCGTCTCCGATCATGGCAGGCACATCGATCAGCATATTGCCAAGTGCGCTGGAGACCCGTGGGATACTCGCTTTGAGGACGAGCGCATGAACATCGGCGTCCAAATGGCGCGCGACAGCAGCAGCGTGAAGCGCTATTCCGTTCTCATTTGGCATGGGATATGTGTGCAGCGGCACAAGCATCTGTGTTTTCATTGAGAATTCTCCTGTAGGTTGTCAGAGATACCGCCGTAAGATCTCGGAAAAACGCAAGTTAGGTGCTGGACTTCGCTAGACGCCATGGGCCGTAACGACCCTGACGTTGAGGAGTAGGTATCCCCTGTTTCAGGGCTTTGCCTTGTCGCCAGAGCGCGACCGGAACGGCTCGCGTCAGGGATACTCCATACGCGGTTCGTCGATGTCGAGATGGTCTTGCACGGAGCGGACCCCGGGAATGATCATCGCTGCCGTCACCACTGCCCGCCGCTCCTCCTTGGAGGCAATTTTCCCGAACAGGTGAACGACATTCTCGAACACCACGATTTTCGATGAGGGATCGAGGCGCCACCCATGGTGCGCGATTTCGGCAGCCAACCTGGCTCTGATCGCTTCATCATCGAGATCCTCCTTGGGCGCCGTCAGACTTTGGACCAACAAAGCGCGAACGAGATCGAGGCGGCTCACAATGCCAATCAGATTTCCCTCCTCGACCACCGGGACGCGCTTGATGTTGCGGCTCGCCATGACTTCAGCAATTTCCGACAGAGGCGTGTCGGGTGTCACGGTGACGACGTTCCGGGTCATCACGTCGGCCGCCGTTGCGCCGTGCACCTTGACATAGGCAACAGCCCTGCTGAGCCGTTCCAGCAGGGAGTTGGTTTCGCCTGCCCTCTGGGGGGCATTGGTTCCAATCTCCGGTCGGCGCATCAGATCCCTTTCCGTGACGATCCCGACCAGCCTGTCTTCGGCATCGACTACCGGCAGGGCGCTGATCCCGCGCTCGGAGAGAGTGGTTGCGATATCCAACACCGTTGTCTCGGGCCGGACCCTCAGTACCCGCTCGGTCATGACATCTGCGGCGCGCATGAGATTCCCTTCCTTTCAAGTGTGATCCGGCGGCTGCGGCATCATGAAGGCCGCATATCCTGCATTACTCCCGCTTAGAGAGATTGTTCGCAAAGGGGACGTACCAGTCGGTGCCGACCGGGATGCTACGTTAAAGCTGAATAAGGGCTGACACGCTGGAGAGCGATAGGCTATGTCGTCGCCAACAGCCATCGGACCAGCAGCATATGGCGTTCCGTACCACCTTTGCTTTCTCCCAGCCTCGATAGCGCTGTTGCTCCGCTGGCGTCCTCTTAAAGGCCAAACAAATACGCGATCGAGGCAACAGCCACAAACAAAGCTACCGACCCAGCCCTGATCAGGAGCCCGATCTTAAGAGCGTATTTGTCTGCCGCTCGCTGCTCAAAATGATTGGAGGTATAGTTGGGTTGTGATTGATCATTCTGTTTGGAGAAAATTGATTTGTCTTGATAACCTATCTCGATTGAACCAGTCATTATTCTGCTCCATTGATTACGGGGCGGCGTTTCACTCCCAAGGCTTCATGGCCTGGATTATTGTGGGCTTGGACGGGTCATTGGGGCTGCGGCGAAGATGCTCTCCCACAAGCCTTGGGCTTCAAGGGCCCGCCTTGTCGCCAGCCAGGTTTGTATCGCCGCGCTGCGCTGTGAGAGCGAACGCCGAGCATGCCAGGTTGCCGCGCGCGACGTCGAGATCGAACCGTTCACGTGGCGTCCCTGCAACGATGCCGTTCGGCCTTGCCATTGCCGAACCAGGACGAGATACGATCACCGGCGCGCGATAAAACTGCGGTTCTTGCGGCTGCCGGTACGCTGGTCCTGACCGCGGCTCCAGGACCCAATTCAACCGGCGAGGAAGCCCGGGTCATAGCCACCCTTGTACTCCTCGCGGGAGCTCTCTCGGTCGTAACCGCCCTGCTCACCAGCGTGGGCGTCACCACCGTATTCGTCACGGTCCTTACCCGTGCGATGGTAGCCATCTCCACCGGCGAGGAAGCCCGGGTCATAGCCGCCCTTGTACTCCTCACGGGAGCTCTCTCGGTCGTAACCGCCCTGCTCACCAACGTGGGCGTCACCACCGTATTCGCCACGATCCTTACTCGTGCTCTCGTTATTGATCATCGGATACAACTCCTCTCAAGCCGTTGGCCATCATCATTTGACGGCGCAACGGGGTAAACAAAGTTCGCTTCCCGGCCGCAAGGTGGGATCACGCGACCAGGAGGCCAACAAAAAGGACAAACCGAAGCGACCCACCCGCTTCTCAGCCAGCCATGCCTTCCTGGCACGGCCTCCACCCGCCAACGCCAGATACGACTGTTACCGGGTCGAACTCGTGCGCCCGAAGGCGCAACTTATCAGGCGATGGAGCCGGTCCAGGACGGCGGGTCGCTGGCCGGAAACGATCCGTGCCCGGCCTCGTCGACGCGATCGGGCACGTTGCCCGGATCGGTTGACCTGCCGACCCCGGTGTGCCGGTCATCATCCTGCGGAACCTTCGGCCGGTTCTCCGCGCCTCGTTGGGCGGCGAAGAGCGGTCCACTCTGGGTCTGCGCAGGCCTGGTCGACGGCGGGACGTACTTGAACTGCGCGACATAATTCTTCGGCCGGACTCGCGACATCGGCGGCTTGTCGGCCTGATAACGCCAGCCGTGCCGTTCGGCGAAGCCGATGGCGCTCTGTCGATCGGGAAAGCCCATCCGGACATGCGCGAGCGAGTCCTGGCTGCTGGTCCACCCCATCAACGGCTCCGGTATCAGCGGCGCGGCGGGCTCAAACTCCAGCACCCACACGGGCTTCCGGTGCTGCCCCGACGACATGACGGATCGGGTCGGACGAAAGATGCGCGCGGTCGGCACCGCGCCGTTCGCCGGCCGGGAGGTTCCCGGCAGAAAAGGTCTCCTGCGCCCGATATTGTCAGTCCTGAGATTCTCAGGACGCGCCATCGTGACCGGGCCCTGGCGTTGTCTGCGGCCATCCCAACGATGGCGCCGGTCGGTGGGCAAGTAAATACTGATCATGAGTGGAACCTCCTGAAGCCGCATCGGCGCGAGAAACCGTAGCAGCGACACAAAATTCAAATCGCAATCAGCTGATCTCGCATCAGCTCTTCTCTATCATGTTCATAATTTATATTGTCGCTTGATGTTCAAACTTCAAGCTGTCCTTTTTCCTAGCTTTGAATATTTTGAGATTTTATTCAGATTACTGGTGTCGGACACAGGCATAAGAATGTTTTAAAAACATGTCGGACTTTTCCAGTGTGGAGAATTATTCTTCAGTACGCTGCACCTTTCCTTATCAACTTCCACAGCTGTGATCAGGGAACGTGCGGCTCCCTTCCCTTCACTTTAAACCCGCCGGCCATGATCTAGCTAAACTGAACCGAGCAGATCGACGGCCTGATCAACCTGGCTCGCGACCAGCAGGGCGGCATCGACCACATCCGGCAGCAACCCACGCGCCGCGAGAGCGCTGTGAACCGGTGCCGTCATCGCCCCATCCGGCATTCCCGCCGCGGTGGTCTGGACATCCGTGATCAGGTTCGGCCTGTCCGCCTCGCAGGTCTTGGTCAGATGAACCTTGTAGCCGATCCAGCTGGTGTCCCGCTTTTCGGCGTAGCGGGCGTAGGCTCAACCGGCGACGGACGCACCGACATCGGCCCCTCATTCAGAGGTTTCCATGTCTTCAACAGGATCATCCGGGTCCAGAGTATCCCCACGGGTGCTGGTCAAAGCGGCCATCACGCATCTCCCTGTCAGAATTCCCACATGAGCTGGCCCGCCAGTTTCCCGGCGTTTTTTCGGTGTCGTATTTGAATGTTTGAGTATGGTGCGGAGAGATACCCGCCTGAGCCTCCCTCCGCGCCACAGTTAAGGATCAGTCGTTCCCCCGACGGGGGGCGCCTTGTGACCAGCCCTTTCGGCCCGCCGTGGCCGCTTGCACCGCTTCCTCGCACATCTGCTTGACCTGGTTGCCGGCCTCGCGGAACAGACTGGCGGTCCGCTCGGCGCTCCGGCTGGCACAGTTAACGAACAGCTCCATCTCGGCGCGCAGATGCTCGCCGTGAAGGTCGAGCGCCGCCACGGGCGAGCGCACGGTGATCAAACGTTGCAGGGTGTTAACGCGGCGCTCGGCAACGCACATGCCGTAGTCCGCCCAGGTGGTGAGCGTATCCTGAGCAACCTGAGCCACGACGCTCCCGGTCTGATGGACCGCCTGTACAGCCACGCTGGCGCGCCGCACCGCATCCTCCGCCTCTGCCGTGTTGAACGACGCATCGGTCTGGCGCGGCACGCTGTCCGCCCCGGTCTCCATGGCCCGACGCGTCGGTTCCGTACTTACGTCGACCGCGCGACGGGCACTCTCAGTATCGGCTTGTGCGGTGCAACGAGTCGTCTCCGCGCCGGCTTCGATGATGCGCCGGCCCGCGTCTTCCGTCTGCGAAACGGCTTCACGCGCATTTTGGGAAACGGTTTCTCGCGTGGTGTCATGAGGATTGCGAGTATCAGGCATGTCTCCTCCTTGCAGCTTGTATACAGCTTGTGGAATTTGCCGGATGTTTATGTGTGTCAGGCGTTTTCCACAGCACTGTACCTTGAGTTTAGGTTGAGCCTTGTTGGTTATAGGGCTGGGTTACTTGAGATAACCGCACCTTGCCCAGAGGACAATTTGCGATTAGGCTTCACCGGCGTAGCTTTCGGCGCTGCAACAAGCCTTTCGATGAAGCTCTGTTGCGACGTCGATGCCGGATTAACGCTTGGCAACATCGGTTTTGTGAGTCCTGAAATCCTCAGGGTGCACCATCGTGACCGGGCTCTGCCATCGTTCGCGCCCGGGCCAACAATCGCGTGGATCGGTAGACAAGCAAATATTGGTCATGAGTGGGGCCTCCAGAAGCCACACCAGCGGCCAAAAGTCGCATTGTAATAAGCAGATTTGGCACCAGATTTTTCTGCCATGTTCATAAGTTACATTACCATCTACCGCTCAAATTACAAATTGTATCTTTCCCTAATTTAAATTCTACTGGGATTTTATTCAGAACGCTGGTGTCAGACCAAGCATAAGAAAGTTTCAAAAAATAATGTCGGACTTTTTAAACCGCGTCTGGTACCTCGACACAGTGATTTACGACTACGACAAGACCCTCTACAAAGAGCGCAACGTTATCGAAATAGTCCTTACGCCAATGACGAAAGCGCCCCCGCTCGCTGTCGGGACTGAGCGGGATGACGTAGCGGATTTCGACCTCGCCCTCGGTAACCAACACGCGGTCGATCCGCAGTTCCACGAGCTGGCGCCGCTGGGTGAAGTCGGCGTCGGCCAAACCGGCCTGACCCCGTCATCACCCACTTTCCGCTATAGCCCCCATCGCTATCGCCGCTACCGTCATATGATGGCTGTAATGAGTCCGGATCCTAGCAGTCTGGTAAATCAGGCAGGAAAATCAATCATCTTCCGACCGGACGACCCCGGCGTTGAGCTCATCGCATCAGTCGGCGATCCAGCTGTTCCTTGAGCGCGACCGCGTTGTTGTGCTCGGTGTCCTTGGTGGCGAAGACCAGGGTGACGCGGCCAGCCTTGGCTCTCGCGACGAGTTGCTCGAGTGCGTCCGAATGCTGCTCGAGTTCCCGGGCGTACCGCTCTTTGAACGCGTCCCATTTCGTTGGGTCATGCCCGAACCATTTTCTCAGGCCGGCGCTCGGCGCCAAATCCTTGAGCCAGGCGTCGACCTGGAGCTCGCCCTTGACGATGCCCCGTGGCCAGATACGGTCGACCAGAATGCGATAACCATCGCTCGTCGCGGGCGCGTCATAGGCGCGTTTCAGATTGATCGACATAACATCACTCCACTTCGGAGCCGCGCACTCAGCGCAGCATCCTGTGACCCAGCAGACCGTGAGATCGAGGCGAAATGGCGGCACCGGCTTGACCTGATAAGGTCAGCCGCTCCAGATCCGGTGCCGCCAGCTGGATCGGCCCGTCGTCATGAACGCGCAGATCGTTCATCCGTGGACCCTATCGGCCGCCCGCCTCGTTCATGGCCTCCAGGGCAAGGGCCGAATGCGCATAGGCGCCGCCCGCGCGCATCTCCGCGGCAACCCAGATCGCTTCCATCAGTTCCTCAGGTGTCGCCCCCTGGCGAAGCGCGGCTTTGGTATGCCCCCGGATGCAGTAGGGGCATTGCGTAACGTGCGCCACCGCGACTGCGATCAATTGCTTGGTCTTGACGGGCAGCGCACCGTCTTGAAAGACGGCTTGACTGAACTGCTGGAAAGCAGCCTCGATGTTTGGCGCCAGTTCACTACGCTTGCTAGCCAGTGCCTTGGTAGCTTGCGGATACATGCTCTCGCTCATGAAAACCCCCTTAAACGTGAATGCCGTTCAATCCGGTTCTTCATCGGCGGGCTCCGGGGCCGGTCGTCGGGAAATCGCATGCGGCCTGAAAGGCGTGCCACTTTGTTCCGCTCAGCAGCGTCGACCACAAAGTAGCATGGGATCGACAGAAGTGCAGTGGCACCCGGGAGCCCAACTGTTCGGTTTGCGGATGTAGGGACTAGGAGATTACCCCTGGGCCTGAGCGGACATCGTTAGTCCGCCCGGCAGCCCAGGGCGGAAGAGCCTACGATGAGGCTGCCCGAGCACAGAAGGAAACGATTGAGGCGAGCGGCTGTCAACATGATACCGTGAAGCCTCGGCTGGATCTCCGCTTTTGTCAAGCCAGCTTAATGGAACTTTCGCACAGTGATACCGGCCTTTGGGTAGGAACCGTAATCTGGCCGACTGGATGTGCAATCACCCAATAGACCGCATTTCGATTTGCTCAGATGATGAAACCAAAAGCGATCCGTGACCCTGTGCTTGCGATACGGAGAGTGCCATGCGGCATGAAATCGAAGCCTATGACTTGCTTCTGCCTGAAGCCGGAGTCCTTGTCCGACGATGTAGAGTATCTCGCGGCCTGACACCAAGCTCTGCGTCGAATGCGTGCCGGTCGGCCGATCCGCAATGGAGGGACCAGTCGGTTCAGTGAGAGCATGCCTCCCAACAGCATCTATATGCTCCGGTTTGATGATTTAATGTGGATTGCAAGTCCGATTGCCACCATCCAGACAAGCCGCGGCCAACGCGCTGCACGCCGTAGGCCGCATGTTTAACCGGCAGCCAGCTTCACATCCGGCAATTGGTAGCCTGTCGCGATCAAGCTCCTGGTGTCCAAGCGTCTTCAGGTCTCGTTAGGAGCTGTATCTGACGCCGCTAGTGTGTCACAGTGTTAGTGGCAACCGCCGGATTGGCATCCAGGACCCTGCACTTCGCCCGCAGTGCGATAACCAAGAGGTCCACCTGCCGGGCAGCCAATTTGGGCAAGGCATGATACGACTCGGGTGCGCCTGCCAACGACGAAATCTCCTGTTCCATAACACCCTCGCAGATCGCAGTCCGTATCTTTTCTATCAGCATTGCCAGAAGCGCCTACCCGCCATCGGGATTTGCGATAGATCACTGCGGAAAACATCGTTTGCTAAATACGTAGTAAGGTGGAAAGCTGAATTTAGGCTTCGCCAGCCCAACCACTTCAATCTCTGCAGAAGTGGTGGGTGGTCGAAGGGCGGGTTGTGCCGATGCATCAGCAGGGGAAGTTTCCAGCGCTCCACTGGAACTCCGGATCACCTCACCGAGAGGCTTTCATGGCCATCTACGCATTTATCGCAATCATCCTCGTTTTCGTAGCCGGTATCGGCTATCAAGCCTTTTCTTTGACGAGCGATATCGATGGACGGATCGCTGGTGGAGCAGGTGCGATTACTGCTGCAATCTTGGGCGCCTGTATTCTAATTGGGCTGTTCATCTTTCTCATGCGGCGCCAGCACCAACGCGACCGGAATGAGCATCGCGGCGATCCTTCGTAGAGGACGGTGGTGTCGGGTCAGATCTACCGGCCGAGAAGAGCGCGCGGGACGGTTCTGGTGAAGGTAAAGGTGTGGTGATTTGGAGCTGCTCTCAGACGGCAACGTCGAACAGCGAGTTCACGAAGGCGGCCTGGGCGACGATGTCGTCCCCGCCGATCCCCTTCACCTGTCCTTTTCTCATCAGTGCCAAGGTTTCATATCCAACCATGGTGCGCCACGCGGTCCGGAACTCCGTAAGCTTAACGTCTCAATTCCTTCGAATTGGTATTAGACCCTGGGCCGTTGCCGTCTCAAAACTCCAAACCGACCCTAACGGCACAGGCAGATCCTGGATCCGGCTGTCTCATAAACTTGTGTCGGTAGAGCATACCCTATGAGGACAGAACAACGTGACGCCGCGTCGTTCCGAGACACCACCTAAGATTATCGATAGAGGTATATTCATCCAAAATATAGAATGTTAGCATATTTTTATTAAATGACGTCAGCGATGACCAGGCGGAGCATTTTGCAGAATGACTAAGAAAAAGACCATATTCATAATATGGTTAACGAACTTCAAATAATTCCAAGTTATATCTCCTCCCACGCATTATCTCGGTGCGTTCCTCCCTGAACTCAGCCCCGCGCGGTCATTCGCTGCGGGGCATTCTTTTTGAGGGCAACCTGTCCCTCTCGCATAGAGGCAGAGTTTCAGGACGGGATGGAGCGTCCCATTTCAACCATGACCAACGTCCCAAAAAACACGGTTTCTGATGCTCTTCCTGGACAGAGCTCGATGACGGTAAGGTGGTACTTGATTTCGAAAGTCTTCGTCCTCACCATCCCGCACGCGAACACCTATCTGAGGGCGGAAGAGCGTTATGACCATGATTGCTGATCTTGATACGAGCCTCTCCCCGGAACCTGGTGAGGACAAGACCGCTCAGAAGGCGGAGATCAGTCGAGGCAGGAGAGAGTTCCGCCAGCACCTGCCAGCCTTGCGCGAACGCTTCCCCCTGGTGTTTCCCGAGGACATCAAGGCCGTCAAGCCGCTGCACCACAGCGTCACCGCAGCCGTCGCTCAGGCTATGGGCTGGACGTTCCCCTTCGCGCGCGGCGTCGTAAAGGGCTACAAGCTTTCTATACCTTACTGTCATGCCGTTTTGCGCCACCAGGAAAGGATCGGCCCGGACGGTGAGCCGGTCGCAGGCTCGACAGTCGATGATGCGGATCGTTTCAGCGCCAGATGTCGCATCGACGACTTCGCCCGGCACAAGAAGGAGCGGCGCGAACGCGAGCAGGCCGAGGCGGCGCAGGCCAGCGGCGTGCCGATACCGCCACCCGACCCGGTTCCGTTCGTGCCGCCGCCAATTCCGCCGACCGTCCCTGCCGAAGAGCCGGACCCCGAGCCGATTCCTCCGCCGCCGGTGCAGCAGGCAGTGCCGACCCGTCCGACGTTAACCCTCAAGAAGGCAGTTGCCCTCCCGACGGCGGTTCGCGCCGATGTTCGCTCCATCGCCGTCGCGGCACCATTGAGGAAGGATCGCCTGGGACGGTGATAGAGCGGAGGAGTATCTTTTCCAACAGCTCCGCACCCCCGCTTTCCGTAACAAGTTAACCCTCAACAAGGCAGTTGCCCTCCCGACGGCGGTTCGCGCCGATGTTCGCTCCATCACCGTCGCGGCACCATTGAGGAAGGATCGCCTGGGACGGTGATAGAGCGGAGGAGCATCTTTTCCAACAGCTCTGCACCCCCGCTTTCCGTAACATCGCTTACACGATGACAAGACAGACGCGGCCAAGACCGCCTCGCGCTGACCTTCCTGCTTTCCGTTTGTTCATGGCCCTCTCTCTTCCTGAACGATGAACTCGGTCCGAAACACGACCTTTTCGAAATCGCTGACCAGGACGTTGAGAGCCAATGTCCAGTGTCCCGCGAGCGGCAGATCCACGTCGCCGGTGGCTGTTCCCTGTGCCGAGACACTCAGAGTGCGGCTGATCGGTTCGACGCGGGCCTCCGGATGTGCCAGATCGATGGTTACTTCCAGAGGCGTCAAGACACTGCTGCCTGGCCCGGTAATATGCGCCTTCACCTGGTTGCGGCCCAAGTGCGCCGGGTCGATCTCGATGATCGCCGTGCGTTCTCCGGCCGTAACGACCGTGGCGTATCCGTGGGCTCCTTCCTGCTTTTCCACAGCGTCGGGTTCATGCTCGTGATGATGGGTTTCCAGGGCGCCCTCCTGGACAAGGAGCGCCCTTGGGGGTGGTGTCAGTCCAAAGCTCGCGGTGGCCACAATGATGCCGGCGACCACTCCGAGTTCGGCGCGGATACTGCGGTCAAGGTGACGGCGGGAAGCAGACCCTCCCTCAGCGAGGGCCGGTGTCAGGCGCTGCCGGTTGATGACCGCCAAAACCAGAAGCACGATGACGAGCGATATTTTGACGAGCCAGACCCAGCCATAGGAGGTGGTCACCACGGCACCCTGGACCGCCAAGCTGGATAAAACTCAGGGCCATACCGGCGATGACCAGCACGATGACGCCGGCCACGGCAAATCGGGAGAACCGTCGCACCACATGGACTGACTCGGCCGTCGGCGTGGTGCGCAGGACCACGATGAGCGGCCACAGAGACCCAACCCAGTATGCCCCCATCAGCCCATGAACGAACACCAGCGGTCGGCTCAGCCACTCGGGTGGTGCCGTGGCGGCGTGACCGGTCGTGGCCAGAGAGGCCGAAGCCAGGAGAGCACCGATCAGAAGGCTTGCCGTCCCGGCCCGACCTTTTAGCGCGAGGCCCATCATGCTGGCGAGCAGGCCACACAGAGCGATCAAGCCGGCAATGCCGACCGAGGTTGCCAACCCGGTCTGCCAGACGCTTCCGGCCAATAGGCTGTTCAGGGATGTCCCCTGCAGATTGGCGCCGGCAAGCCCGATGCCCAGCATCGCGGTCAAGGCCGCGACAGCCGCACTCAGGCACAAGGCCGGCGTCAGACGATCCCTCACAGGGTTCCGGTGGCCCAGAACGAGGATAATGAAAAGCCCGCCGCCCGCAGTCGCCAGCAACGCCGCATAATGCAGCGCCCGAACGGCCACAGCCGCGATTGCAATCCCATTGGAAGCCGTCAAGTCCGGAGTGGCGATCCCTGCCGCCGTGCCGACTCCGAAGACGATGGAGCCTGCCACGGGATGGCCGTCACCCGAGGTCACCCGGTAGCTGATGATGTAGCTGCCCTCTTTCAGATCGTCGGGCAAAGCAATACGGAGCGTTTCGCCATCGGACGCAATGGCGTCCGGCGCCGTTACAGTTTCCCCGCCGGCGTCGAGCACCCGCACCGCCACCGGATTGACCGGTTCATTGAACCGCAGCCAAGCCTCCCGCGGCGGCGCATCGAGGCGCGCACCGTCTTCCGGGCTCGTCTCCAGCAGGACCGCGTGCGCCCAGACCGCGGGAGCGATGAAAATGCACAGGACCAGGGCCAACAGCGGTGCCGCAATCAGCCGAGTGGCCACCACCGAAAAGAACGGTGCCACAATGATTGCTCCGGAGCGAAGTATGCCATCGTGAGCGTCGGCTCAGTGCCGACACCCACGATGTGCGGACATCACGGCTTGGCGGTGATGGTCACGCCCGGGGCAGGTTCCTTGTAGTCGTCCGCCGTCTTGCCCGGTTCCGGAATCTCGATCCAGCGATGCACACCCTTCTCGCACTGCTGGACGATGGGGAAGTGGATCACGGTCCCGGGCGGGCGGTCCGGCAGCCTGGCCCGGAACACGAATTCGTCATACCAGGCATCGGGCAAGCTGCCGCCGGTCCAGGACACCTCGGTGACGCCCTTGGTGAGCTTCTCGTCGTAGTAGTCGTAGGCTTGGGCGTACTGACCTTCCTTGGTGGTCAGTTCCCACCCTGGCTTGGGCATCGGCTTGACCGCGATGACGCCTTCGGGGATCTGGACGCGGATCGAGGTTGTGGCCGTTCCCTCGCAGCCATGGCCGACGCGGATCACGGCTTTGTAGAAACTGCTGGCGGGGGCTTCCTTGGTCTCGAGGGTGGCGTGGGCGAAGGCTGCGCTGGAGCCACCCAGGCAGAGAAGGGCGGCACCAAAGGCCACCGTGCAGGCGTGTTTCATGAAGGTCTCCATCGGGACGAGCGAAGGGCTGGCGAACAGCAGGGCACCAGCCGCTGATGAAGGATCAGGCTCGGACGTCGTGCGGTGGAGCGCGGGGATGCAGGCAGGTCAGAAACTGCCGGACCACTACCGGCGCGGAGCTGCGAATTGCTAGCCGGTCGAATGAAAAGACCGGGGGTGGCGTGACGACTCCGCCGGAGGCTGACGGCAGGATCTGGATTGCCTGCACGAAGCAGAACGGGCACAGGTTATGACGATCGTGAGCTGGTGTGCGCTCCGGTTCCTTCGGGCTGTGCGAGCCATGGCCTTGGAGCGTCTCAGTGGCAACGGCTTGGCGCGCCATAGCCTCACGGGCTGCCATTGCCAACTCAGGGACGATGGACTGTATCAGCAGAGCGTAGATGGCCAGACAAGCGAGCAAACGGTGCCATTCAGGCATTCCGCTCTGCTGTCCCTGGTGATTGTCGCGTCTGCTCAAGCCCATGGTTGTAAGGCTGTATTCAGGTTCCTTTGAAGCAGTACGATGGCACACGCCAACAACGAATGCTACTTCAGCGGCGCTGCCCTAGTTCGCGCGGCGTTTTCCATAGCATCCGTTCGGCGGTCCCCGCTTATCAAGAACCTCAGAGGGGCGCTTACAGGAGTCCGGTTAGAATGCCGACACCCGCGATTGCGGCAACACCACCGCTGGCCCTGACGACCATCGGGCCGTGACGCTCACCGGCTTTGCCAATCAGGAAGCCAATGCTGATGCCCGTGACGTGCAGCAACGCTGTCGCGATCATAAAGCCGGTGGCATAGGCGACCCCACCGGCATCCTCCGGCATCTCCGCGCCGTGCGCATGTCCATGGAAGATCGCGAAAAGACCGACAACGGCCATGGCGGCAACGACCGGGGTTTTTATGCCAAGTGCCACGCTCATCCCCAGGACGATGACGGAAAGCGCGATGCTGACCTCAACGAACGGCACGTCGATCCCGAAAACGCCGAGCGCGCCGCCGACCGCCATCATCAGAACGAAGCTCGTCGGCACAAGCCACAATGCCCGGCCGCTGAGCTGCCAAGCAAAGACGCCGACCATCACCATGGCCAGGATGTGATCGAGCCCGGAAATCGGATGACCGAACCCATGCATGAAGCCGCTGGTTTCCCCGACCCCGGTATGGGCGAAAGCAACCGTCGGCAGGAGGATTGCCAGGATAGCGGCGAGGCATCCTCCCGAGAACTTAGCGGCGGTCATGGAGCGTTCCTTCGGCATGAGGTGATCCTTGCTTGAGTTTTCTCGTGAGAAGCGACCATTGCACGCTCACCAGGATGAGAAAACATACAAAAGCGCCCACTCCGCCGCGCCGCTTTCCATAGCATCGCTTAGGCGGTTAGGCCGCCGGATAGACGTGGCGTTCTCCATAGCATCCGTTCCGCAATCGCTTTTGTCGACGAACTGCTGGCGCTGAAGGATGTTTCCGACGATGCGCCCACGACGCAGTTCTCCCTCATCAAGGGCTCCGGTTTTCCATGTCGCCTGACACCGCCCAGCGCGCGATTTTGGATGTCTGCATCGCGCTCTCCGGAAAGGGAATTCTCCCTCTCTAATAGCCTTCTCGGAAATCCATCACTTCCTTAAACGGGTCAACAGCATTTTCAAAATGGGCAGTTAAGAGGTAGGTCGCCGTAGAGACTTACAGAAACCGCCGTTTTCAACAACCATCCGTTCATTAAACAATCCTATGGAGAGTATTATGATCGAGATGATTAAACATATACAGCCGAAGATTGGCATGCGCCTGTCCACCCGCCTGTATCCCAACAGCTTCACGGTTCCACAGCGAGACGACGACACCAAACTTCGAGGTCCGCAGCTGGTGATGGTCTGGTTGGTAGCGATCCTGGGCAGTTGGGGACTGGCCGGATTGCTCGTCTATGGCGGGTTCAGCTTGATAGATCAATTTTAGACATGAGCGCCAAGCGAATACTTGAGGAGAAAACATGCTGTCGCTGGGTTCAAGAGTAAGATACCGCGGTAATGACTGCATCGTTGTGGGCCGCACCCGCGAGACGCACTCCCGATACGATCTTCTGTTTCCCGCATCGGGCCGGATCGAGCAGAATGTGCTGGAAAGAGGACCTGGAGCCCTGCTCCATCGATCACCCGCTTCAGCCAGCGTCCGAACCAAGGTCCGGGAACGACTTCACGCGACGCACCTGAGGGAAGAGCTCGAGGTTCTCGCGTGGCGGGAGCGGGTTTTGTGCTCTGCGCAGACTTACGGCACCATCGGCTCGGTTACGGATAATAGTCGGCCTACCAAGACCCTCAGAAACGGGAGGTGCGGTAGAGCTGGCCCGTAACCTATTTCATTTGGGACATCACCTGAACAAGGCGGTCAA
The DNA here is from genome assembly GCA_963794505.1 of uncultured Nitrospiraceae bacterium. Taxonomy (GTDB): domain Bacteria; phylum Nitrospirota; class Nitrospiria; order Nitrospirales; family Nitrospiraceae; genus Nitrospira_C. The sequence continues at coordinate 2,263 of CAWCEG010000055.1, read as the reverse complement.
GCCGCGCTCAGGCGACCACGATCACAAATTCCCTGATGGGACAGGGTGCTGCCGATCACGTCCCGCCGTCATCAGACAGTCTCGGACCAGCAAGGTATCCCTTGGACGCCATGCACTGTTTGAAAAGTTCTATTCCTTCCGGGCTCAAGCCAAGAAGGGCGCCGCTCTCGTCAGCCAGTTGAGCGCTGCTGAGATTGTGCGGCTGGTCTGCGTTGGTCGGGGCATTCGCTGTCAGGAAACGGCACTCCCGGCGGGCCTGATCCAGCGGCAGAGTAGCAGTCGGGGTTGGCTCCCAGGTCGCCGTCATATCCTGATTGGCGCAGCTGCCCAGAAGCAGCAGAAGCATAAGTGGAGCAATTCGATCCATTTTCCCGGTTCTCCGTGAGGGTTTCTGCAATGCCGCGTGTGCGACTACTATGTGCCGACGACCGGCGCGAGAAGTGCTGTGTAGGCCCCCGCGACGACAAAAGCTGGCGCCCCGTAAGCGACCGCGCTAACGCCTCCCGATACGGCGAAATCAGTCGCCATGTTCCACCATGTCAGATCCCCCATCGCTCTCCCGCCTTTTCTTGATTGGCCAAGTTATCAAATTGTCTTGGAATGCTGCGGGATACTCAAAAGATACGCAAAACGGAAACCAGGCTATCTGATTGATCGGCCGGGCTGCACAGCTTGGCGATGGTGTCCGAGGCCATGGCGCGGTCACGGCGAAAAGGCGGCGCGCACATGTTCCGGTTGTCCTGGCCGGTTTGGCGCGCCAGATAATGGCGCAACGGAAACCACCGCGAGACCGACCAGGATGGTCAGCAATGACCCGATCAAGGACTACATGGCCCGCTGACCACGAAGCTGCGCGGTTCGGTCAAAGTTGACCAGCGCCAGTCCGCTTGGAGCCGCCGCCACATCCTCAAGCACATTGCCCGACAGCGCGTACTCAACAACGTGCGATTGGTCGCCATACTGTGCTGCGCCAGTTGAACTTTACACCAGGCGAACGCAAAGCAGAGCGTCGCGCGACATTTCAGTGGCTTGGGATGGGGGCGCGACAATCGCCTGAACGTCGGGCCGGACATCCACACGGAGGCGAACCATGCGCCTGCATCACCTGCTCCTCCTGGGCACCCTCGCCCTTGCTCCCGCCACGGCGCTCGCCGTCCCAGCCTACACCATCACCGACCTCGGCACCCTCGGCGGGGCCAGTGGCGGCTTCGGCATCAACGCCAGCGGCCAAGTAACGGGAACCAGCTTCATCGCTGCGGACGGCCCCGTCCATGCGTTCCTGTGGGACCCGACGACCGGCATGCGGGACCTCGGCACCCTCGGCGGAAACATCAGCGATGGCAGGGGCATCAATGCCAGCGGCCAGGTGACGGGACTCAGCACCACCGCGGCCGGCTCGGGCGTTCCTGTGGGACCCGGCGACCGGCATGCAGGACCTCGGCACCCTCGGCGGGACCACCAGTGAAGGCAGGGGCATCAATGCCAGCGGCCAAGTGACGGGAACCAGCACACCGTGGCCGGCTCCCTCCACGCGTTCCTGTGGGACCCAGCGACCGGCATGCAGGACCTCGGTACCCTCGGCGGGGGATTCAGCTTCGGCATGGGCATCAACGACAGCGGCCAAGTGACGGGAGTCAGCACTACTGCGAGTGGCCTTGCCCATGCGTTCCTGTGGGACGGCACGGGCATGCTCGATTTGAACGACCTGATCGTCCCGGGGTCGGGATGGACCCTCTTGGAGGCAGGACATGCGATCAACGACGCCGGACAGATCACCGGTTACGGCTTAATCGGCGATCAAGGGCATGCCTTTTTGCTGACGCCGGTGACGGTGGCCCAGGTTCCGGAACCGGAGACGCTGGCGCTGATGGGCACCGGGATCATCGGGCTGGGTCTGTTGCGCCGCCGCAAGGACCATAACGACACGGGAACGCAGGCTCGACGCCATCTCATCGGGCTTGGCCAAACTGCAGTCGGTGGTCAGCGCCTACATGCAGCGGCACGCCTGCGGCTTCCCCGAAGCTCTCGACGCGCTTGCCGCTCAGCTAGGCCCGCCCACCGCCCACGACATCAGACGCGCTCTACGGACGCTGGGCCGGGCCGGAGCGCCGGTTGATCTGCTTGAGGCGCTGGAAACCTGGAGCGCCGACCAGATGCCGCAGATGGCGTGATCGGCCGCACCGTCTCGGGCTGACCACCGACCGTCGCCGGCCTCTCGTGTTACGACTCGTGTTACAAGTCGTAACACCGCCCGCGATCACAG
>CAWCEG010000054.1:0-28932 GCA_963794505.1 uncultured Nitrospiraceae bacterium | reverse complement strand
GAAAAATCCGATACGCTCATGCCATGGCGAACGATCGCAACGGACACGAGGAATGGCAGGCTGAACTTCGCATCCGCCAATGTCGCCGGAGCACGGCGTTCTTCCAGAGGTTGACACATTAGATCATGATAGTCTCCAACGTGCAGACGGACCTCGGCAATATCGTCGAGGTCCAGATCGTTTCGCGTGACTATATCGATCGCTGCCTTCATATGGCTGTGCGCCGTTCCCACACACGGCCAGCGTTTGTAGAGGGTACCGCTTCCCAGAAACTCTTTTCCAAGATCACGCAGGATGCCGTTGCGGTCGAAATCGTCCACCGAAATAGGTGTTCATGAAACCGTATTCGCCCTCGAACGCTCGTTCTATGCCGGTGACACCCTGCTCCGCCATCATGGCGGCCAGAACCGCACCCTTGGCGGAAAAGCCCGCATACATGCCACGCAGATCGCTGCCTCGCCCGGCGACCATTTCCATAATTCCGCTCGATTGCATTGTGGCGATCCCCATGGCGTGCGCGGTCTGCGGAGCAGACAACCCCATTACGCGGCAGGCGGATGCTGTGGCAGCGAAGACGGCGAGAACGGTCGACAGATTCCAATCCTTCTTCCATCCGACGTGGCAGCGCAGCCTCGCGAAGATGTCTTGCCCGGCCGCAACGGCTGCGATCAATTCGCTTCCTGTGACGCCGCCGCGGCGTTCGGCGACTGCGAAAACTGCGGGTACGATCGAACTGGCCGTATGTTGCCCCCAAGGGGTCTGATCGTCGTAATCCAGGCAGTGGGCCAATGCGCCATTCGCAAGCGCCGCCATCATTGCCGGCGCCCTGCCCCCGAAGCCTAGGAAGTGTGCACTCGGGTTTGCCCCCGCTTTCCTTCACGATATCGATAACAGCGCGTACGGCAGGTTCCATTCCGCTTCCAGCGAGTATCACGCCGAGCGTGTCCAGGATGCTCTTTTTGGCGGCCCACCGCGCATCGTCCGAAAGCTGGTCATATGCAAGTTCGGCCGCATGGGAAGCGAACAAATGGACAAGGTCCCGGTCGTTCTGGACATTTTTGATCATCCTACGGTCATCTCTGCGACCGCTTTGCTTTGGCGATGTATCGCAGAGTCAATCGCATTTTCCCAGAGCCGACATGCTCAAATTCCTATCGTGAGCGAAAGCAGCTCGCTTATAACCTGAGATTATAACGGGAAGCATCAGACGGACATTTTTGGTTCTCATTTCGACCGCAAGATGAAACGTTCTGCAGCCCAAATAACCTTGCGAGGAGGCAGATCATGGGAGCTGTTGGCGGGCAAGACCGTCTTGATCACCGGCGCGCTCGGAACGATCGGACAAAGCTTTGGTCGAAGCGGTATTGCGAGGAAGGAGCCATGGTCATCGCATCAGACCGGCCGGATATGGAGAACGTCGACGAGATTTTACGCACGCTTGGTGACGGTATACGCTATTTTGGAGCGACCTCAATGACCTTGCCGGCACCGAAAAGGCCGTGAGCGAACTTGCCGAGGAAGTCGGCGGCATTGACATTCTGGTCAATAATGCCGCCTATGTCGTGAACAAGCCGCATGAGGAATTTTCGATCGAAGAATACGAGGACGAGGTCCGCATCAATTCTTCGGCCGCCTTTGTCCTTTCGCGCGCCTGCAGCAAGCACATGAAGCAGAAGAAGTATGGCAAGATCGTCAATCTGACTTCGCTTGACGCTGACCGGACATTGGGAAGGCTTCGTCCCCTATGTCGCGTCGAAAGGGGCCATGTATGGGCTTGTCAAGTCGATGGCGCGTGAACTTGGGCATCATGGCATCAACGTCAACGGCATTTCGCCGGGCGCTGTGGTGTCCGAAGCCGAATGGCGGCATTTCGGCGATAAGCGAGAGGAATATCACCGAGTGGATCCTTGAGCGTCAAAGCCTGAAACGCAGGATCGAGCCTGTCGACATCGCCAATCTGGCAATCTTCCTTTCATCACCGCAAGCTGACCTTATCACCGGCCAAGACATCCATTGCGACGGGGCTGGTAACCATGCAGCGTTGGGGAGGATGAGCGAATGGAACAACTCGAGCCTAAGCTCTTTGCGGACGGCTTCATGTTCCTGGAAGCGCCGAAGTGGCACGATGGCAGGCTTTGGGTGTCCGATGTTTTCGACCATAAGGTTTACGCCCTGTCGAGCCGACGGACGAGCGCGAAACGTTTGTCGACGTCCCCAATCGCCCGTCTGGACTGGGCTTTCTGTCGGACGGCAGCCTGATCATCGTCTCAGCCAAGGATCCAGGCTCCTTCGCTTCGATGGCGACGACTTGCGGAATACGCCGACCTATCGAACCATGCGACGGGATGGCTGAACGATTTCGCGATCGATGCCGCATGACCGCATCTATGTCGGCAATTTCGGATACGATTTCGTCGCTGGCGAAGCGCGCAAAACGACTTCACTCCATCGCGTGGATCCCGACGGCACGATCGCAACGGTCGCGGAACAGTTCGATTTTCCCAACGGCTCGGTCGTCATCAACGACGGAAGGACACTGGTCGTTGCCGAAACCTGGGAAGCCCGCCTGACGGCATTCGACCTCAGCGAGTCCGGAGAACTCAGCAATCGACGGCTTTTTGCCGATCTCGGAAAGCGACAACCAGACGGTATTTGCGCCGACGCCGAGGGCGCGATCTGGGCCGGGATCTATAATACCGGGGAGTTCGTGCGCGTTCTCGATGGAGGGGAAATCACCCATCATGTTCAGTTCGATGGTCCGGCATCTCATGCACTCTGGGAGGCCGGAAGGCCACACGCTGTTTCTGACCGCGTTTATCGGTACGGATGAGGACATGGCGGCTGGCAAACGCAACAGCGCCATCTTCACCGCCGATGTGAATGTTCCTCGCTCCGGCGGACGACTTTCGCGTCACACGAAATGGCCGCCAGCCGGGACGATATAATGAAAAGTTATATCCCTCGACCAGCCTCATCGTCGTTGCGGGCGACAAGGCGGGTCCGCTAGCTTGTTCTCCACCATTCCTGCTCAACGTCTGTGAAGACAAAATGCATCCGGTCCTCGCCTTTCCTGCACTTGCAGGTATGACCTATCCAACGCTTGAAAAGCGTGGGCTGATGCGTATCGTGCCGGGCCCAGGGACATTCCTTCCTTGCCTGAAGCCGACCGTGCGACGGTCCGCGTTCTGATGACCAGCGCGACGCGCGGATGTAGCGCGGAGATCGCCGACGCCTTTCCGAATTTGGGTTTGTCATCTCGCAAGGCGCCGGCAATGAACACATCGATATTGCCGCCCTGGAGGAACGGGGTGTGAGGGTCCGCTGCGTCGGCGAAGCGCTGACCGACGATGTTGCGGATCTCGCGATGGCTCTGACCCTGATGCTTTGCCGCGGCCTTGTTCGGGCGGATGCCTTTGCGCGCAGCGGAGAATGGCAGCAGGGGCGTTTTGAGGTGGCGACAGCGTCGTGGGAATGACCATGGGGATCGCTGGCCTGAGCGGCCGTATCGGCCAAGCGATTGCGGCGCGGGCAACGGCATCGCGGATGAAGATTGCTGGGCTCGATCGCCCGTCGAACTCGGGCCTGGCGGCTTCCCTTCACGACGGATGGCTGGCTCTGGCCGAGGCGAGTGACGTGCTGGTCCTCGCCGTTCCGGGAACGCCTGACCTCAAACATATTATCGGCGCGAAAGAACTCGCCGCCTTGGGTCCAAAAGGCCGGCTTGTGAATGTTGGTCGAGGGAACCTTGTGGACACGGACGCTCTGATCGAGGCGCTGGAAAGCGGACGATCGCCGGGGCTGCGCTGGACGTACTCGATACCGAGCCATTTGTCCCCGAACGGCTTGCCGCGTTGCCGAATGTCATCCTGACACCCCATATCGGCGGTCAGACCTGGGGGCAGCGCGCGCGCGGCGCGAAAATCGCAGAAGACGAGGTTCTCTCCTTTCTGAGAAGTCGCTTGACCGTGATCACAGCGCCGCCGTCAACACGCCACTGCGGTGATTTGCTGAACTTCATGCCGCTGGAGCAGCGTAAGCCGGCTGGCTTGAAAGGACGTAAGCAGCATGAACGACAAGCAAACATACTCTATCCTCGTATCGGTCTCCTGATTGACGGCGAGTGGATTTACGACCGCCCGCCGCTTTGCGATGTCGAAAACCCGAGCGACGAATCCATCCTCGGCCAGGTGCCCAAGGCGACGCCGACAGGATCTTCAGAACGCTCTGGAATCCTCCGCGCGAGGTTTCGAAGTCTGGCGCAAAACACCTCCGACGGAGCGTGCGGCGATCATGCGCCGCGCCGCGGCTCTGGTCCGGGAGCGAGCGGCGGAGATCGCGCCGATTTTCACGCTGGAACTCGGCAAGACGCTTGAGGAATCCTCGGCCGAGATCGAACGATCGGCGACGTTTCTCGACTGGGACGCGGAAGAGTTGCGGCGCCTTTACGGCCGCATTGTTCCGACCGATCCGCCGATCCAGCAGTTCGTCGTGCGCGAACCAATCGGTCCTGTTGCAGCCTTCACGCCTTGGAATGTGCCGATGAGCGCGCCGTCGCGCAAGATCAGCGCATCATTGGCGGCGGGATGTTCCGTCATCCTGAAGCCGGCCGAGGAAACGCCTGCGACGGCGTGCCTTTTCGCGCAGTGCTTTCTCGATGCCGGGCTGCCCAAAGGCGTGCTGAATGTTGTTTTCGGGGATCCGGACGAAGTGTCCCGCACGCTTGTTCTGTCCCCGATCACGCGTCTTGTCACGCTGACCGGATCGATCCATGTCGGCAAGCATCTGACGCGCCTGGCTGCGGAGACGATGAAGCCCGTGCTGATGGAACTGGGCGGGCATGCCCCGGTGTTGATCGACGAAGACGTCGATCACGACGAGGTCGCTCAGCTGGCCACAAACTGGAAATTCAGGATGGCAGGCCAGTTCTGTTCCGCGCCCTCCCGTTTTCTGGTGCATCGTTCCGTCTATGAAAACTTCGTCGAGAGCCTCGCCAGCAAGGCCAGCAGCCTGAAGGTCGGGGACGGGTTTGCCGAAGGGGTGCAGATGGGGCCGCTCGCCAACAGGCGACGTCTGGCTGCCATGTCAGATTTGGTTGACGACGCGGTAGCACATGGTGCCCGGGTTGCAACCGGCGGCAAGCGCGTTGGAAACCGCGGATGGTTCTATGCCCCGACCGTTCTGGCTGACGTACCCCTTGATGCACGGATCATGAATGAAGAGCCCTTTGGCCCCATTGCGCCCTGTGCGCCAGTGGACTCGATGGATGAGGCGCTGACGATCAGCAACAGTCTGAGCATGGGTCTTGGCGGCGTTCGTCTTCACGAACTCGATCGAGCGGGCCGATTATCTATCGCGCGAACTGCAGGTTGGCTCGGTCGCAGTCAATGTGTTCACAAGCCCTGGCGCTGACGCACCGTTTGGCGGCTTTCGGGAAAGCGGCATTGGCCGCGAGGGCGGCCCCGAGATGTACCAGAGCTATACGGTTGCCAAAACCATTGCCGAGCGCCGCGTCCGGGTTTAATTTTTGAGCTCGGGCGCCTAGACTCATCTTTGTTGTAAGAGCGGAGGTGAGTTTCATCAATGGTGCTGGAAATCGATCCAAAGAAGCTGCTTTATTTTGCAGCTGTCATTGAGCAAGGCAGTCTGAATCGCGCGGCAAAATTGCTGTGCGTTTCCCAACCGGCCTTGTCAACATCCATGGATCGCCTGGAAGCCGAGCTCGGAATGCAGCTGCTGGAACGCGGCCCGAAAGGCATCGTGACCACCAGGAACGGAGACATCCTGTACTGCCACGCAAGACTGATCCGTGATGAAATCCGATTAGCCGAGCGCGACCTCCTTAACGCGAGCGATAGCCGTACCGAATTCGATACGGCATCGGAAGCCTGCCAAGTCTCGCGAGCAAGATAGTGCCCATGGCAATGAGTAAATGGCGCGAAACCCATCAGGATGGTCATCTGGAAGTCGTCGAGAACGCGCAATTCGACCTTTTGACGGGACTCCTTCGCCGCGACTTCGACTTTGTGATCGGCTTCACAAAGGTTTTCGACATGCTGGACGGCCTGCGTCAGCGAGTGTTGTTCCGCGACACGCTGCGCGTGATCGCAGGTCCCAATCATCCTTTAAGAGCATGCGCGAGTCTGACGTGGGGGGACCTTGTCAAATACCCATGGATCAGCCCGACATCCCGCCGTACGCACACGGTCCTGGAGCACATCATGAAAACCATGGACGTCCCCCTGCCCCACATTACGGTTTGCGGTTCCGTGTCACTTTTGAAGTCCCTGGTAGCCGAAACCGAGCATCTCGCGCTGCTACCGGCGCACGCCGTTCGTGAGGAAGTCGCCGAGCAACGGCTTTTTGCGCTGCCATTCCAAGACCCGACGCTCAATCGCGACATCGCTGTCTTTTTCCGCGAAGGTTATGTCATGGATCAACCGCGCCGAGATCTCGTGGCTTGCGTCACCGAAGTTGGTATTGAGCTATGTTGCGACAAAGATGACGAGTAGCTACCTTCATTCTAATCCACGTGCCGTTACTGGCTCAGACTGCACAGATACCGCACCACAAAAGCAGAAAACGCCAGCGCAGGATTTTCGCGCCGTTGCGCACGCAATGAGAGGACTTGAATCCCGGTCAACAATAAGTGAGCGGTCTCAGAACGGGCTGTCAGTTGCGGCTATCGGTGTACAGACCCCAGCAAACGAATCACGATCCTTCCATCTCCATATCCGGGAAAAGTCGAGAATTGGCGCCCAGATCTTCGCTCACAAATCCATTCAAAAGTATCGATTTTCGCCTTCTTTGGACCGCGACCCTGATTTCCAATCTGGGTGGCCTGATCCAAGCGGTCGGCGCCGGCTGGATGATGGCCACGATCTCCCAGTCGGACGCCATGGTGGCGCTTGTTCAGTCGGCCACCACTTTACCGGTCATGATCTTCTCGCTTGCTGCGGGTGCGCTCGCCGACAGCCTCGACCGGCGGCGCGTCATGCTGGCGGCGCAGTGTCTGATGATGGCGGTGTCGGTGGCCTTGGCAGTCATCGCTCTCACGGATCAGATGGCGCCTTGGCTGCTTCTGGCCTTCACCTTCCTCATCGGTTGCGGCACCGCTTTGCACAATCCATCATGGCAGGCCTCGCTGGGCGACATCGTCCTCCGGGAAGACATCCCGGCCGCGGTCACGCTGAACAGCATGGCCTTCAATATAATGCGCAGCGTCGGCCCGGCGATCGGTGGCGTGATTGTGGCGGCTGCAGGGGCGGCCACTGCTTTCGCCCTCAATGCGGTGAGCTACATTCCGCTCATCATCGCGCTCGCTCGCTGGAAGCACCGCCGCCTACCCTCCAGCCTTCCGCGCGAGACCTTTCGGCATGCCATTTCGGCGGGCCTGCGTTATGTCGCCATGTCGCCGAACCTCCTCAAGGTAATCTCACGAAGTTTTATCTTCGGCCTGGGCGCCATCGCGGTCCTGGCGCTCCTGCCGCTGGTCGCGCGGGATCTCATCCGCGGCAGCGCTATCACCTACGGCCTTCTGCTCGGCAGCTTCGGGATCGGCGCGATCGGCGGCGCGCTGATGAATACGCGCGTGCGCGAAACCTTCAGCAACGAGACAATCGCGCGGGGCGCATTTCTCGGCTTCGCCCTCAGCGCTATCCTGGTGGCGCTGAGCCGGCAGACATGGCTGACCTGCCTTTGCCTGCTCCCTGCCGGCGCCTGCTGGGTGCTGGCGCTCTCGCTTTTCAATGTCACGGTGCAGCTTTCCACCCCGCGCTGGGTGGTCGGGCGCACGCTCTCGATCTACCAGACGGCGACCTTTGGCGGCATGGCTGTGGGAAGCTGGCTGTGGGGTATCGCCGCCGAGGCGTACGGTCCGACGGCTGCCCTCCTTGGCTCCGGCGCAGCACTGACGGTAGGTGCCGCGATTGGCCTGCACTTTGCCCTGCCGGCATTTGGTGCGCTGAATCTCGATCCGCTCAACCAGTTCAAGGAGCCCTCCCTGCGGCTCGATCTGAAGTCTCGCAGCGGGCCGATCATGATCATGATCGACTATGAGATCTCTCAGGAAGACGTCCTGGTCTTTCTGGCTGTGATGAGCGAGCGGCGTCGGATCCGCATCCGAGACGGAGCACGGCACTGGACTCTCTTGCGCGATCTCGAGAATCCCAACATCTGGACCGAGACCTACCATGTGCCGACCTGGGTGGAGTATATCCGCCACAACCTGCGGCGTACCCAAGCTGATGCGGAGAACACGGAGAAGCTATGGGCGCTGCATCGGGGTGAGGGCCGCCCCCGGGTGCATCGCATGATCGAGCGCCAGACCGTTCCCACTCGCGACGACATGCCGATCAAGCAAAACCCGGAGGTGCCGTAGTTCCCGGTCCGTCAGGTTTCGCGCCAACTTGCCGGCAGGTGGGTGACTGCGGTGGAGGAGCCCCCCCGATCCGGTGAGGTGCGGGATGCCATGTCCGCATTGTTGTTCGGCCAGGACGACGGAGCGCTCGGACCGGACGACGCCTGGTTACCGGCGCTTTACCGCTTCGCGTTAGCTAAAGCTACGGCCGCCGAAGATGCGGACCCTCCAATTGTGCACTGCCTCTGGTTTCAACCGTCTCCAGCTGCCAAACGATGTGGTTTTCCTGCTGCCGAGTGATCCATGTCCAGAAAGTCGCCGCCCTGCGTGACATGCTCGCCGCCGCCTGATCACGACGCCGCTCATCACGCAGAACTTGCATCTCCGCTCAGGAGCTGGCGCGAGACCTGACGGAACCCTCTCTATCTCTTGGATCTGGACCATTTCCGCTTCGATCAATCGTTTCCACCTGGCCAGGAAAATCACTAGGTCTGGATGTAAACGCACTTGGAATAGAGATAGGTGTCAAGATGGCCTGTCCCACCCTTGGCACCGTAGCCGCTCATCTTGGTGCCGCCGAAGCCGACGAGCGAATCCACCAGGCCATAGCAGTTGACCCACATCACTCCGGTATGGATACCTTTGACCACCTTCAGGGCGGTCGAGATGTTCTGGCTCCACACCGCGCCGCCAAGGCCATATTCGGTCTGATTGCCGATTTTGATCGCTTCCTCGGCCGTATCGAAGGGAATGATCGACATCACGGGGCCGAAGATTTCCTCCCGCGCAATCCGCATCTCGCTATCGACATTGGTGAAGATGGCAGGCGAAATGAAATAGCCGCTTTCAAGATCCCCCCGGGCGCGCACCCCGCCGGACACGAGACGTGCACCCTCATTCTCGCCGATGTCGATATAGGACATCACGCGATCCAGTTGCTTCTCGGAGATGATAGGGCCGAGCTGAGCATTCGGGTCCAGGCTCCGGCCGATCCGCACCGTCTTCACAAACTCAGCGGCACGGGCCGTGAACTCATTCATGATACTGCGCTCGACGAGTACGCGGGTGCCCGCATAGCAGATCTGACCGGTATTGTTGAAAACGCCCATGGCCGCGCCCGGCACGGCCTTGTCGAGGTCTGCGTCGGCAAAGACAATATCGGGCGACTTGCCACCAAGTTCCAGTTGGAGACGCTTGATATTGACCGTGGAGGCCTCGATGATCTTGCGGCCCGTTACAGTCGAACCGGTAAAGGCGATGCGGTCGACATCCGGGTGGCGCGCCAGTGCCTCGCCCGCTTCGGCACCATAGCCTGTTACCACATTGATGACGCCGGGCGGCAGACCGATTTCGTGAAGCAGCTCGACCATGCGCAGGACGCTGAGTGATGCATCCTCGGCGGGCTTCAGGACGGTGGTGCAGCCGGTGGCCAGCACGGCCCCGATAATCCACCACTGGCCCGGCAGCGGACCATTCCACGGAATGATGCCGCCGATCACGCCGACGGGGGCTTTGATGGTCATCGTCGTGACGCTGCCGCCGAAGCCATTCTGCAGGGTTTCGCCATTGATGTTCAGCGCCTGGGAAGCGAAATATTGAATGCGCTTCTGCATGCCGGCTTTCGCGCCGCGCATCGCGGTAATCGGAGCGCCCATATCCATGGACTCGATTTCGGCGAGTTCATCGATGTGCCTTTCGATGAGCTGATAGGCGCGGAACAGAAATGCCTGCCGGTCGTAGGGCGTCCATGTGCTCCAAGGGCCTTCGAAGGCGGCACGTGCCGCGCGGACAGCGCGGTCGATATCCTCGGCATTGCCGGCGGCGATATATCCAAGAACGTCGCCGGTTGAGGGATCCCTCGTCTCGATCGTCTTGCCGGATACCGATTCCATCTCATGGCCGTCGATCAATAGTCCGAACTTGCGGCGGGCGAGAAAATTCTTCGTGCCGCTGCTGATGTCTCGATAAGCTTCACTAAGCATTGCCGATGTCTCCTATTGATATGTTCGAAGTCCTGCCAAGGTTGCTGGGACTTGCCGACCCCTGCATCGGCGAAACGCACCGGCGCGACGATGGCACCGGTCGGGTCTCGTGGGAACCTGCAGCCGGCTCAACGGGCTGCGACCGCCGCAAAGTCGAAGGCGTAGCCACAAAATGAAGATGAAGATGTTCTTCCCGATCTTCTTTTGGTCGAACAGCTGTTCGGTTTCCACCGCCTGTTCCAATCTAATTCGTGGGTGAACGGTTCGTCGACATTGATGCCCCGTTCGGCAGCGAACTGGACGCAGTCATTCTGCAAACTCTTGCTGAAGGTCAAGGAACCCATCGGAGTCTTCGGGTGCAGAATAAGTTTGTTGCACTCGAACTCTGGCCCTGTCGAGCAATCTGTCATCCCCTCAAAGCAGGCAATCTCGCGCGACTTGTTATCATCACCGCTGACGACCCAGGCCGATCTGATCGCATGGGTTCGAGGACATATGCTACGTGGACCCTACCCTGCATGCACGAGCAGCGCTGGCCCAACGCCGCACAGATTTTTAGATTTTCTCGGCGGATGGTTACGAAACAGCACGGCAAGGCGACTCCAATGGACGTGACCTTATATGGGGCACGGTGGGCGACAAGGAGCGGGTGTCCACGATGCCGAGCAGACAGGGATCCTGCTTCAACCCCGCCCACTAAGCTTCCAACATAGCAAGACGCTTCCAGTGCCATTCAGGAGCCCGTCCAGACCGCAGTGCGGCGAGCTGGTATCGTCGAGCAATCTGTCAGCCCTCCCGGAACGAACTCGCGCTTGCTGAAAACCGGCATCAAGACCAAGCCGAAGAGGGCCGCGAGGCCCAGCATGATGGCGCTGGCAGGCCGGGTAACGAGCACGGTCGGATCGCCCTGCGACACGAGCAGCGCGCGGCGCAGGGACTGCTCCATCATGGGTCCCAGAATGAAGGCAAGCAGCAAGGGCGCGACCTCCAGGTCGAGCTTGCGGAACACGTAGCCGATGAAGCCGAAAAGGGCCGCCAGGTGGACATCGAAAGTCGTGTTGTTGAGACTGAATACGCCGATTGAAGAGAACACGAGGATGGCCGGGTAGAGGAAGTGGTAGGGGATCGAAATCAACCGGACCCAAAATCCGATCAGTGGCAGATTGAGGATCAGCAGCATGAGGTTGCCGATCCACATGGATACGATCAGCCCCCAGAAAAGCGTCGGCTGTTCCGTCAGCACTGTCGGCCCGGGCTGGATCCCTTGGATGATCATGGCGCCTATCATGAGAGCCATGACTGGGTTTGCAGGAATGCCGAGCGTAAGCATGGGAATGAAGGAGGTCTGGGCACCAGCATTGTTGGCAGCTTCGGGCGCAGCGACCCCCTCGATTGCTCCTTTACCAAACTGGCTCGGATCCTTGGATATTTTCTTCTCCAGCGCATAGGCACCGAACGATGCGAGTATCGCGCCGCCTCCGGGTAGAATGCCAAGCACTGAGCCAAGGGCGGTGCCGCGCAGGATGGGGCCGACAATCCGTCGCCAGTCGTCGCGAGTCGGGTATAGTCCCGTCACAGTCTTAAGCAGCACTTCGCGCGTCGACTTCGCGCTCCAGATTGACAATGATCTCGCCAATACCAAACAATCCAATGGCCAGGGTTACGAAGCCTATGCCATCAGCAAGTTCTGGAAGGTCGAACGTGTAGCGTGAAATTCCAGAATTCACATCTGTGCCTAGCATTCCGAGCAGCAACCCGAGCAGGACCATCCCTAGAGCATGTAAAAAAGAGCCGTGTGCCAGCACAATTGAGGCGATCAGGCCCAGCACCATCAAGGAAAAGTATTCCGCTGCCCCGAAGCTCAGCGCCATCTCAGCCAGTGGGGGAGCGAAGAAGGCGATTAAGAGCGTTGCGATATGTCCCGGCGATAAAGGACCCGATTGCCGCGGTGGCCAGAGCGCGGCCCGCCTTTCCTTGCCTTGCCATTGCGTAGCCGTCGAGCGCAGTGACGGCCGAAGTGGCTTCCCCTGGTAGGTTGATCAGGATCGCGGTTGTCGAGCCGCCATACTGGGCGCCGTAGAAGATGCCAGCAAGCATGATGAGTGCCGACGCGGGCGGCAGCCCCAACGTCACCGGTAGAAGCATGGCGATCGTCGCGGTTGGCCCAAGCCCTGGAAGAACTCCAATCGCCGTTCCTAGAAGAACGCCGACGAAACAGTAAAAGAGAGGCTCAAGACCGAATGCCGTTTGAAGCCCAAGCCAAAGGTTCGCAAAGATGTCCATAGTTGCTTTTCCTTCATACGCCGAGCCAAGCGGGCAATATTGCCTTAAGCCAAGGTCCTATCAGATGTATCGGCACGCCCAGTCCTTTAACGAACACGAGCGAGCAGAACGCGATCAGACCGACGAGGCCGACTGTCGCTTTCCATTCGAAACGGAATTTCTCGCTCGCGGCGGCGCTCAACAGTACCAGGACGCTAATCGCTGCAATGAGCCCTGCCGTATTGATCAGGAGCGCGAAGGCGAGCTACCGACCCGATTACGAGCATGACCGCCCACCATGCAAAGGCGCTGATAACAGCTGCCGTCACTCATGAACGAACGAAAAATTGCGATCACGCCGAAGAATATCAAAAGGCACGAGATGATGGATGGAAAGTAACCCGGCCCCATTCGGGCTCCTGACCCGAACGAATATTCCTGGCCGATGAGGAACCCTGCCAAACCGGTGGCGAAATAGATGACACCAGCCCAGAAATCTTTTGGAGCGCGTATACTTAATGCCATGACAACATCCCTGTGTTCTACAATACGCTGCAATCGAGTGGACCTCTATGCGCATTTTTCGATGCGCTGATCCGCCCAACATGCGGTTTGATCCGGCAGCTATATGCTCGAACGCGCTTGGCCGCATGCGGCCAAGCGCGTTCATATCATTCTCTAATCGAGTGAGATATTCTCGATCTTGGCTATCTCGCCAAACAATTTCCCGTCATCCTCAAGAGCCTTGGCAAGTTCTGCCGGAGGAGCCGCCCAAGGTGAAAATCCGACAGCGATCATGCGTTCGCTAACGTCGGCTCGGCCAGCGCCTTTGCGATATCGGTATTGATCCGATCGATGACAGGCTTAGGCGTGCCACGTGGCGCGAATAGAGCAACCCAAGACTTCAATTCAAAGTTGGGTACACCGAGCGCTTCGGAGACGGTGGGAATGTCCGGAAAATTAGGATGCCGCTGCGGTGCAGACAGCGCGAGGTACTTGATCTTCCCTGCCCGATACATCGGCCCAGACGTGGACGCCGTCCCAAATGCCCACCCGATCTCACCATTGGCAACCGACACAAAGTTTTGCGGCGTGTCCGTGTTCGGGACATGTGTCATCGTCGTCCCAGTAGCCCTCTCCAGCATCGCTCCTCCCAGATGCATATGACTGGCGACGCCAGATGAGCCGTAGGTCAGTCCACCATCCTTGGCTTTAGCTGCCGCGACCAAGTCAGACATCTTGTTCCAACTCGAATTCGCCGCCACAGTAACGAAATAGTGCGTGCTGTATAACGGTGATACCGGTTCGAAATCCTTGATGGGATCGAAAGGCAGCCTACGGAAAACATGCGGCTGAAGCGCGAAGAGCAAATTGTCTATCTGCAACATGGTGTATCCGTCCGGTGCGGACTTCTTGGCAGCCTCTACAGCCGTCCACCCATGTGCCCCCGGCCGGTTATCAATAGTGACCGGCTGGCCCCACCAGCGGGTCAGCTTATCGGCGACCTGCCGCATTACGGCATCGGGGCCTGTGCCTGCAGGAAACGGCAGGATCACCTTTACCGGCTTGTCAGGGATAGTTCTGTGCCATTGCGGGACACGTCCACGCAGCGGTTACCAATATGGCGGCAACAAAAGCTTTCAGCACTCTCATTATGGCTTCTCCCTTTAGATTTGAGTTCAAGTTGCCGGCCTCTTACGGGCGTCGCGTTGTCATTCATACGAGCGGGCCGCTCGAACTAACGAGTTCGCACAGTATGAACCTTCTCAAGACCAGTCAGCACAGGTCGGCACGCCCTGTCTGCGAACAGACTCTAAACTGTCCGCACCTCGATCAGGCTTTCGCCAGACAGTCTGTTCGTGGATGCCGTGCGCAACGAAACGGACTTGGTTTCTGGAACAAACTGAATTGCGACAACACCAGTGACTGCAATCGCTATGACGTAGTAGCCGGGAGCAACGGGCGTCGCAAAGTGCCCCACCAGCCAGGTTGCGATAAGCGGCGTAGTCCCGCCGAAAATCGCGACTGCCAACTGATACGCCACCGCGTGGCCTGTTGCCCGGAACGACGTGGGAAAAAACTCGACAGCCGCCGTAAATGCAGCTCCGCCGTACAATCCTACTCCGATAGCGACAAGGATTTGCCCCAGCAGTGCGCCGTAAAAAGTGCCTGATGCGGCAAGGAGGATTGCGGGATAAGCCGCGAAGGCGATCCATATCGCTCCCGCCGTCAGGACCACTTTCCGCCCGACCCTGTCGCTGAGTGCGCCGCCGGCAGGAATGATTGCTGCCAGAATCAGAACGGCCAGTGCGTTCGAGATTAGAGCGCTCATCGGATCGAGATGGGCATCCTTGACGAGGAACGTGTACATGAAACCGAGCAACAAATAGGATCCGACAGTCTGGACCGGCTGTATGAGCAGGACGTAGATCATCGATTTCATGCCTGCACGCCTGTCTGCGCGCAGCTTCGTCGAGTTCAAGGTTTTCTTTGCGTCCTGGTACTCCTTCGGCTCTTCCAGATTTCGACGCATCCAGAACCCGATAATGCCGATCAGTCCACCCACCAGGAATGGCACGCGCCAGACCCAGTCGGAATAGGTCTCGAAGCCAACGAGGAATTGCAGCAGCACCAGCATCAAAGCCACCAGCGCATTTGGAAGATGGGCGAAGAACCATATGATGCCCACCCAAAATCCACGCCGCCCATCCGGAGCGGATTCCAGGATGTAGCTTGTCGCACCGCTCGTCTCACCCCCCATTGCGAACCCCTGCAACAAGCGACAAAAGACAAGCAAAGCGGGTGCGGCGATACCAACGCTACTATGAGTAGGCAAGGCGCCGATCAGCGCGGTCGCTCCGGCCATAAGCCAGATGGTGATGGCAAGAATCTTTACTCGACCGATCCTGTCCGCTAGCAGAAAGCCGAATGTAAGGCCTCCAGGGGGCGTGCAAAGAACGCCACGGCATAAACGGCAAATGTGCTGAGCACCGCAGCTTGTGGATCGCTTGTCGGAAAGAAATGAACTGCCAGAATTGGCACTGAAAATCCGAAAACAGCGAAATCATAGATTTCACCAAACTGGCCGATTGATGCTGCGCCAATTTTTCGACTTGGAGCTTGTATTTGTATCTTGCACTATTTTCCTCCCATTCGTTTTTTGCCTTCGTTTCTGCTATAAGCTGCAGACCAGCTCGGGGTCGAAATCAGCACGGTGATCCACAGGCGCCGTCAACGGAGACATCTTCCATGCTTAAGATCGAGCAGATCTTCGCTCCAAACCTGAGATCGGGCGCTATCGTCGTCATGGACATATTGCTCTGCTACAAAGTCGCCGACACCTGGGAGGTGATCGAATACCAACAGATCCCGTTGCTATACCTACCGCTCTACAACCCCGACCCCATTAGGAATGCCTTCGCCCAAGCCTCGAGCTCTTCTACGCTGACGAGTGCCGGAACCTGCTCCGGAACTCGGGCTGGCCAACATGTTGGACACGGTTTTAAAACTTCGGCAGCGTCACGGTGAAGAACAGCGACTCTTCGTTGGCTTTGATGTCGACGGGACCATCCGAGGGCAGAAGCTCAATAGCCGTCTTTTCGCCGTACGTCCTGCCGTCGACGGTAACGTTCCCCCTGCTCATGAAGAGGACTTCGATCTGAGAACGCGAGCCCGTGTTGAACGTGGCGCCGGCGTCAACCTTGATAAAGCCGATCTGCGTGCTGCGCTCGGTGAATGTACCAAGAAGCTTGGTCGAAACACCCGGCGTCCCGGTTTCAACCCACTGGCAGGCATCCGGGTTCATCACCACGACGTCATCGTAGCGGGGTTCCGTGAAAACAAGCTTTTTGCCGGTTGCTTCCTCGAAGCAGGCCGCCGATCCATCCATGTTGTGCTTCTGGCCGTTTTCATCGACCCAGGTGAAAATGCCGCTCTTGAATTCGCCTTTGGCCTTGAGAGCTTCGTTGGCGGCTTCGCGCCTCGGGGTGCTCAGAAAGCCCGAACCGCTGGCGCCGCCGAACTGGATGACCATCATCTCCAGTCCTTCAGGCCGATCCTGTGGGCCGTAGTGGACACTCTCGGGGAAGTAGGCGACTGATCCTTCCCCCATCGTCTTGTGCGGCGATACGGGGTACTCTCCCTTCAGGACATAGCGGATCTGATCGAAGTTGTGGCGGTGGCGGGGTGTCCCCCAGCCGCCTGCGCCGGTAAGGCCGACATTGAGCAGGTAGTTGTTCGGCGAGTTGTCATCACCCTTCCAGGAGAAATTTCTGGTCGAGCTTTCCATCCCGCATGGAACCAACCTGGCCGCCCGCTGCGGTCGATGCTTCTGAGATACGCATCTGTCACTCCCCTCGTCTTCGTCAGTGTCAAGCCAATCGGCTGGCTTCAGATAATAGAAAACTGCTGACGGTGCGAAATCCTCTAAATTCGGCAGGTATAACATCGTGTTATTGCGGGCTCCGGACACGTCGGCTGCGCACTTGATAAGCGGAAGTATTCACTGCAAACCTTGAGGAACGCCTCAAGCGGGCAAGCGAGAACGCAGTACGCGACCGGTTCGCGAGATTGGATCCCTTATGCAGACCTTGGAAATTCCTTCAAAAAACCTGATGAAGGCCAAAATGGCTTCAGGGGAATTGGCCGTCGGCATGATCGTGCGTCTGATGCGCGGTGTTGAAATCGCAGCCATTGCCAGGAGTGCAGGCTTCGATTGCCTCTACATCGACCTCGAGCATTGCAGCTTCTCGCTCGAAACCGTGAGCCAGATTTGTTTGACGGCAACTGCGCTTGGGTGTAACGCCGATGGTGCGCGTGCCCGGCATCAACAAAGCAGATATCAGCCGGACGCTTGAGACGGGAGCGCAGGGCATCATTGTACCGCATCTGGAAACCCGCACGCAGGCAGAGGAAGTGGTCGATGCTGCACGCTTTCCCCCTGATGGTAACCGGTCGCTGCTGGGCGCCAACCCTCACACGCTTTTCCGCGCCGGACCGGCGGCAGAGACCATGCAGAAGATGAACGAAGCAACTTTGGTCGCTGGCATGATCGAATCCGTGACTGCCGTGGAAAACGCCGAAGACATCGCATCGGTCGACGGGATCGACATGCTGTTGGTCGGAACAAACGATCTTTGCAATTCACTCGGCGTACCAGGAGCCCTCGACCACCCTCGTGTTCGCGAAGCCTATGAGCATGTCGCCGCTGCCTGCCGCGCGAAGGGCAAGCATCTTGGTGTCGGCGGCCTGAATTCTCGCCCGGACATTGCCAAGGAGATCATTCGCATGGGAGCTCGATATGTCTCGGCGGGAAGTGACACGGGCTTTTTGACCAGCGCCGCAACTGCGACGGCCCATTCATTTCGGTGACGGCCACGTTCGCCAGCCTACCGACCGCGCGTGCGGTCGACGGGCAGTATCAATTCAACTCGGTCGGCTCGAGCTATTTGCCTGACCGACATTCCATTGGAGAACAATCGTGAACATCGAAACCACCTCACAGGCAACTCTGGATACTGACGTACCGGCGGAGGCTCGCGACTTCAGCGTCAAGGACCGGATCGTTCTCGTCACTGGCGCAGGACAAGGTATCGGACGAGAGTTGGCCCGCCAGTTCGCCGCGGCAGGAGCAGTCGCGATCATTGCCGACCTTAGTCTTCAGAACGCTGAATTGGTCGCCGCCGAAATCGCGGCAGCTGGCGGCAAAGCGCTGCCATTGGAGGTCGACGTCGCGAAGAAAGAGTCGGTGGATTCGATGGTGGCGGCCATATCGGCGGAGTTCGGCCGCGTTGACGTGTTGATCAACAACGCATCGATCTTCTCTAACCTGACCAAACGGCCGTTTGATGAAATACCGCCGGCAGAGTGGCAGAGGGTCATGGACGTGAACGTCAACGGTGTCTTCTTCTGCGCTTCTGCTGTCGTCCGAATCGATGCGCAAGCGCCGGTTTGGCCGCATCATCAATATCTCGTCGGCCTCGGTCCATCGCGGAACGAAAAACTACCTTCATTATGTGACTTCCAAATCGGCCCTGATTGGCATGACGAATTCGCTGGCTCGCGAACTCGGTGCGGACGGGATTACCGTCAACTGCATTCGCCCGGGCACGGTGGCGACTGAAGTGGCGGAGCGCGTCGCGAGCCTCACCACCGAAATTCGTCAGCGGAACATCGACCTGCAGTGCATACCACGGACGATGGTGCCGTCGGATCTTGTCGGCCTCGCGATGTTCCTGGCCACGCCTGCCGCAGCATTCATCACCGGCCAGACGATCGCCTGCGACGGTGGCTACACCCACAGCTTCTGACAAGGCACCTGGCGTGGAGAAGTGATTATGAAGCATTATGGAAAACTCTACATCGACGGTCGCTGGGTAGAGCCGGCGAATTCCGGCCAGAAGGCGCTTATCGATCCGTTTACCGAAGCCCCTTTCGCGACCGTCGCCACTGGCGGCAGCGCCGGCGGATGTCGATAAAGCTGTTGCTGCGGCACGCCAATCCTTCGAGACGTATTCCAGGACCAGTGTCGAGGAGAGGATCGCCCTCATTGATCGCATCATTGCGGCGTATGAAGAGCGTGTCGATGAGATCGCCCATGTCATGGCACGGGAAGTGGGCATCCCCGTAAGCGCCCGCGCGCAGGCAACGGGGCCGATCGGTCACTTCAAGGTAGCGCGTGATTTGCTGCGGACATACCGCTTCGAGACGCAGCTTGCCGATACAATCATCCGTCGGGAGCCGATTGGTGTCTGCGCCCTGATCTCGCCCTGGAACTGGCCGATGCAGACCCCGGCCATCAAGGCAATCTACGGGCTTGCCGCCGGATGTACCGTTGTCCTCAAGCCCTCCGACGCGTCTCCGGTCAGCGCGATCATCCTTGCCGAGATCTTTGAAAAGGCCGGCGTTCCCAAAGGGGTGTTCAACCTCGTGATTGGCAGGGGTAGCGAGGTTGGCGCGGCAATGTCGAGCCATCCGGACGTGGACATGATTTCCTTCACCGGGTCGACGCAGGCCGGCGCCAGAGTGGGCGAGGCTGCGGCACGCACTGTCAAACGCGTCTCACTGGAACTCGGCGGCAAATCCGCAAACATCGTGCTGATGGATGCCGACCTTGAAAAGGCGGCGCGCTGGAACATCCAGCGGTGTTTCTTCAACGCCGGACAATCGTGCCACGCTCCGAGCCGGATGCTGGTGCATGAAAGCCAGATGGATGAAGTCATCCCGTATCTGGTCGACGAAGCCGGCAGTTACCGCCTCGGCGATCCACGTAACCCGGCGACCACCATGGGTCCGGTCGTTAATCAGGCGCAGTTCGACAGCATCCAGCGTTACATCCAGATCGGTCTGGACGAAGGCGCGCGGCTGGTCTGCGGTGGGGTCGGCAGACCTGATGGGCGCAACCAGGGCTATTTCGTCAAACCGACGGTCTTTGCCGACGTCGCGCCGGACATGACGATCGCGAAAGAAGAGATCTTCGGTCCCGTGCTGGTCGTCATACCCTATTCCACCGAGAAGGAAGCGCTCGAGATCGCCAATGACAGTCCGTACGGACTTGGCGGCTACGTGTTCGGCACGGATCGCAAGAAGGCTTATGAATTCGCAAGTGGTCTGCGCGCCGGGACGTATTTGTTTCAACGGCGCGGCTACCAACTCCGTCACGCCGATGGGCGGCTACAAACAGTCCGGGATTGGCCGCTCGATGGGAGTTTTCGGCCTTGAGGAGTACCTGGAGATAAAGTCGGTCTATGGATTTGACGAAGAGGCAGGCCGGTTGCCCGAATTCGCATGCTGACCCGGGACGACGAAGCGATCCTCGGATCCAACGCCTGATCTATTTATAAATGACGGAGCACTTGCAAATGAAAATCGGCGTCGTTGGACTTGGCTCCATGGGATACGGGATCGCCACCTCACTCCTTCGTTCCGGTCACCAGGTATATGGGGCCGACGTAAACCCTGAAGCCGTCCGGCGCTTGCGCGAAGAAGGTGGCTCGCAGCAAGACACCGCATCTGCTCTGCCTGAGTTGGATGCGGTTGCCATTGTCGTTCTGAACGCGACCCAGACCGAAGACGTGCTCTTCGGAAAGGAGGGTCTGGTAACCAGACTTTCGCCGGGCGCGGTCGTGATCATGTGCGTCACCGTCGCGCCGGAATATGCGCGCAGCGCTGCTGAACGTTGCGCAGCGCGTGGTATTTATTTCCTTGATGCGCCGATTTCGGGCGGTTCCGTCAAGGCCGCAAATGGCAAGCTCTCCGTCATGGCTTCCGGCGCGCCGGAAGCTTTTGGGAAGGCGCGGCCAGCTCTCGAGGCAATGGCGGAAACGGTTTTCGAACTCGGAGACAACGCCGGTGCCGGGTCCGCAATGAAAGCGGCCAATCAGATGCTCGCAGGCATTCATATTGTGGCTATGGCCGAAGCCATCACCTTTGCCATGACCCAGGGTATCGACCCAACCACCTTCATGACGGTCATCCCCAAATGTGCGGGCACCAGCTGGATGCTGGAAAATCGGGCGCCGCACGTCGTTGCAGGCGACTATACCGCTCACTCCGCTGTCGACATCTGGCCCAAAGATCTTGGAATTGTGCTGGATGTCGCGCGTGCCTCGAAGTTTGCGGCTCCGATCACGGCGGCGGCCCTTCAGCAATTCCTTGCTGCGTCCGGCATGGGGCTGGGGCGTGAAGATGATGCCGCAGTGGCCAAGGTCTATGCCCGAAATGCGGGCCTGAAACTGCCAGGTGCGGGCGATTGATCCATCGCCTGACGACGATCAACGAAACGGGTTGGCGGCTATGACGACATATTTCGGCGCGATCGCAGATGATTTCACCGGCGCGACGGACTTGGCCGGCATACTGGCGCGATCAGGCGTTCAGGTATCGTTGCGCATTGGCGTGCCGCAGGATACGCCCAACGACACCGCACCGCTTGAAATTATCGCTCTGAAGTGCCGGACTGCCCCGGTCAGCGAAGCGGTCGATGAAACCCAGGCTGCGCTTGATTGGCTGCGTCGGGCCGGAGCCCAGAGGTTTTACTGGAAGTACTGCTCGACCTTCGATTCAACGCCTCGCGGCAACATCGGCCCGGTTGCCGAAGCCTTGATGAAGGCGCTGGGCACAAACCAGACGATCTATTGCCCGGCGTTTCCAGAGAATGGGCGATCCATATTCATGGGAAATCTATTCGTCGGTGAACAACCGCTGGCGGAAAGTCCGATGAAGGATCACCCCCTCACCCCGATGCGGGATTCGAACCTGCTTCGCCTGCTGGAGCCTCAGGTGGCATTGCCTGTCGGACTTGCCAACCGGCATGCTGTGGGCAAGGGACCGGATTCTCTGCGCGACAGACTGGCCGAACTTCAAGCCGATGGGGTCGCGCATGTCATTGTCGACGCGGTGGCTAATGATGACCTTTACGTCATCGCCGAGGCCTGTCGCGACATGACGTTATTGACTGGCGGCAGCGCAGTTGCCATGCCGCTGCCGGAGATCTGGCTCAGGCAAGGTCTCCTGAAGCAATCTCCCGTCAACAGGTCGCACCGTGCCGAACATGGCCCCGCGGTGATTCTCTCTGGCAGCTGTTCGTCAATGACCAACCGCCAGGTCTCCGCCTACCTGTCGCGTGAACAGCCGAGTTTTAGACTGGATCCGCTCGATCTCGCGGAACATGGAGAAAACGCAGCCGTTGAGTGGCTCACGGCCCAGGCTCCTCATTCCACGCCGATCATTTACGCCACTGCGGCACCGAACGAAGTGCGCGCAACGCAGGACAAGCTCGGGGCCGAACGGGCTGGCGCGCTGGTCGAGGCGACGCTTGCCGCCTGTGCCGTCAAAGCTCGCGACCTTGGCTTCCGGCGCTTTGTCGTCGCCGGTGGCGAGACGTCGGGGGCGGTGACCAATGCTTTGAAAATAACGCGGCTTGATATCGGGTCCGAAATTGCGCCCGGTGTCCCCTGGTGCTTTGCCAGAACAGGGGAGCACGATGTCGCGATCACGCTGAAGTCGGGGAATTTCGGCAACGAAGACTTTTTCACCAAGGCGCTGGAGGTACTTGAAACGTGACCGAGGAAGCCCGGCTGCGGGAAATCATCTGTGAACTTGCAAAGTCGTTGTTCGACCGCGGCCTGACACATGGTTCGACAGGCAACATTTCGGCGCGCACTCCCGATGGCGGTTTGCTCGTCTCGCCGACTGGGACCAGTTTTGGCCGGCTGGATCCGTCTCGACTGAGCCGTTTCGACGCGGAAGGGCGTCATGTGAGCGGTGATCAGCCGACCAAGGAAATGCCTTTACACAGTGCCTTCTACGATACCCGAAGCCAGGCTGGTGCGGTCGTCCATCTGCATTCCTGTCACGCTGTGGCGTGGTCGATGATGCCCGACGTTGATGAAGACGATCTTTTGCCGCCGCTCACGCCATACGCCATCATGCAGCTTGGGCGAGTGAAGCTCCTCCCCTTTTTCCGGCCCGGAGATCCGGCCATGGGTGATGCAGTGCGTGGGTTGGCCGGAAAGCGCTCTGCCGTGATGCTGGCCAACCACGGCCCGGTGGTCGCAGGGAAGGACGTGGAAGCGGCCTGCAACGCGATCGAAGAGCTGGAGGCCACCGCAAGGCTTGCGATGCTGACATGCGGCTGCCGGCCGCGCTTGCTGAAGGAGCCGCAGATCCGCGACATCGTGACGAATTTCAATGTGGAGTGGGAGGCATGAAGTTCTCGGCCAATCTCGGTTTTCTGTGGGCTGACCGCCCGCTTCCCGACGCGATCCGCGCGGCCAAAGCAGCTGGGTTCGATGCGGTGGAATGTCATTGGCCCTACGATGTGCCGGCTTCGGCAACGGCGGCGGCACTGGAGGAAACAGGGCTCCGGATGCTTGGGCTCAATACCAGCCGGGGCAACGTTACGATTGGGGAAAATGGCCTTGCAGCGCTGCCGGGGCGCGAGGCCGATGCGCGGGCAGCCATCGACGAAGCGGTTGCGTATGCAGCAGGTATCTCAGCCGCCGCCATTCATGTCATGGCCGGCAACTCGAACGGGGCCGCGAGCTCGCCGAGCATTCTGCGATAATCTCGCATATGCCTGCGAAGCGGCGGGAAACGAAGTAACGATCCTCATCGAGCCGCTGAACCACTACAACGCTCCTGGCTATTTCCTGAACACTGTTGAACTGGCAGCGGATATCATCCGGGAAGTCGGTCGACCAAACCTGCGGATGATGTTCGACTTCTACCATGTTCAGATCATGGGGGGCGATGTGACGCGGCGGTTTGAGGCCGTTCTCCCCTTCATCGGCCATGTCCAGATTGCATCTGTTCCAGATCGGGGAAAGCCGGATCACGGCGAGCTCGACTACTCATACGTGCTGCCCCGGATTCGAGCGTTGGGGTGGGTCCGTCCAGTCGGGGCAGAATATGTGCCGGAGGCGATTGCTGATCCGGACATGTCCTGGTTGGCCAAATACAAGCCATAGCGACCCCGGTTAGCGAAAACTCGATATACGAGGAGGAAAGAAACATGGGCGATAAACCGGTTGTCGGATTTATCGGCGTGGGCCTTATGGGCCACGGAATGGCAAAAAACATTCGCAAAGGCGGTTATGAGCTATGGGTGCGTGGTCGCAGCAACCGCAAGCCGGTGGAAAGCTTGTTGCTGATCGGCGCTCAGGAGGCAGCGAGCGCAAAAGATATGGCGGAGAAGTGTGATATCATCCACATCTGCCTCTCGAACTCCGCGCAGGTGGAAGGTGTCCTGCGCGGCGATGACGGCATCCTTGCCGGCGCCAAGCCAGGTCTGATCGTAATCGACACATCGACCTCCGATCCCGGCTCGACCGTAATCTTGGCCAGTGAGTTGGCTGCCAAGGGCGGACACATGGTCGACGCCCCGCTTGGACGGACACCGAAAGAGGCGGAGGAAGGAACGCTTGACGCGATGGTCGGGTGCGACGACGCAATTTTCGAAAGCGTCAAGCCGGTCATTGAATGCTGGGCCGGCAAGATTACACGCGTTGGCGCCGTGGGCAGCGGACACAAAATGAAGCTTCTTATGAACTTCATCGGCATGAGCTATGGGGCGCTCTTTTCCGAAGCCGTGGTCCTTGGTGCGAAAATCGGGATCTCCCCGCAGGTGATCCGGGAGGTAATCGGCCCCAGCCGGATGGGAAATGGCTTTTTCGACACCTTCATGCGCTACGTGGTCGATCGCGATCGGAATGCCCACAAATTCGCAATCGCCAATGCTGCCAAGGACTTGCGATACGTCAACAATATGGCAGCCGAGTTCCGGATGATGAACATAATGGCATCCGCGGCCAGACATTATTATGCGCATGCCGAGGCGATTGGGCATGCCGATGACTACGTGCCGATGCTCAGCGACCTTGTCGGCGCGCTGAACGGCGTGAACATGGAAGAGGAAGTACGAAAAGGCGCTCAATCACCAGCCTGATGCGGTCACGGATCTCAGAGACAACTCAGCTGGCCACAGTCAGGGATATCACACGCCGACATGGGGGGCGTGAATGTCTGAATTTGGGCCCATGAAGCAGGTCAGGAAACGCCATGAAGACCCAGATCGTAGTCGTAGGCGGCGGAGCCGGCGGGCTCGAACTCGTGCGACGGCTTGGCGACAAGCTGGGCCGGGATGCTTACGACGTGATTCTCATCGAGCAGAATCGAACCCACATCTGGAAACCGCTCCTGCATGAAGTCGCAGCCGGATCGCTCGACGCCAACCTGGATGAGGTCGGCTATCGCAGTCACGGGCATCGATGGGGCTACCGCTTCTTCCTGGGCAGTTTCGAGGCAATCGACCGGGAGGCGCGACAGGTCGTGGTCGCTCCCATTCTGGACGAAGATGGCACCGAGATCATCGGGCGCCACAGGATCCGCTACGATTACCTGATTCTGTGCATCGGCGCCGTGTCCAATGACTTCGGTAGTCCTGGTGTGCACGAGCACTGCCTCTTTCTGGAAAACCGCGAGCAGGCGGACCGCTTCCGGCAAAAATTGCTGAACCATTGTCTGCGCGTGTCGCGCACGATGAGCACGGATCCGGACGCACATGCCCATGTTGATGTGACCATTGTTGGCGGAGGTGCCACCGGTGTGGAACTCGCCGCAGAGCTCTTCAACGCAGCCTCCGCCCTAAAACACTACGGGCTGGAGATCTTTGATGAGAGCCGCTTGCGCGTGACGCTCGTCGAGGCGGGACCCCGTATCTTGCCTGCTCTGCCCACGGACCTGGCCGAGGCCGCCCACCAAGAGCTGGAGGCGCTTGGCGTGAGGGTGCTCGTCAACACAGCGATCACGGAGGTTACTGCAGACCGGCATGGTGACTCGCACAGGCGAGATGATCCAAGCTGACCTGAGGGTCTGGGCGGCTGGCGTGCGGGCCCCAGAGGTGCTGAGGGAGATCGCCGGTCTGGAGACGACCCGCAGTAATCAGCTCGTCGTCCGCCCGACACTCCAAACCACCCGAGATGATCGCATTCTCGCCATTGGTGATTGCTGCTACCTCAAGCCGGAAGGCTCCGAGCGGCCGGTACCGCCGCGCGCCCAGGCGGCCCATCAGATGGCCCGGATAGCCTATCGCAACATTCTTCACCTCATAGCCCATGAGCCGCTGATGACGTTCGTCTACCGCGACCATGGGTCGCTCGTATCCCTCAGCCGTTACTCGACGGTTGGCAGTCTGATGGGCAACTTGGTAGGCGGCCGCATGGCGGTTGAAGGGCGGATCGCCCGTATGGTCTACCTGTCACTCTACCGGATGCACCTGATCGGCGTCCACGGATGGCTGAAAGGAATGGCTCTCATTCTGGTTGGGCACGTGAACCGTGTTGTTAGACCCAGGCTCAAGTTCCATTAACGGCGGCCAGACCAGAACGAGCAGAGGTCTCTACCAAGATCCATCTCAAAATCGACCTTGAGGGCGATCACTTGATGTTGGTGCAGCGAGGTAGGGATGAACGAGTTGGCAGGTGAAGGTTGGCCCTGTAGAAGAGAGCATCAGAAACCGTGGGAGATGCTCAGTCGGCGGAGCCGCCAGCATGCTGATTTGATCCGAGAATCAGGGGTGATACTGCCGACAGACTACCTGCCTTCACCACCAAGATTATTGCGCCGGGAGACTGGCAAGGAGTAGGTGGTGAGAGTCCACTACGATGAAGGAATAGCGATCCACATCGGCCCCGAGCCGTGCGGCGGCACCCGCGAGGGTATCGGCGAAGCGTCGGCAGGGGATCGTGCAGGCCAGCCATTGAGCCGCGAAAGTTCTGTAATCCCGGACGCCGACGCGTTTCCCACCGCGGAAGGCAACACGGACGAGGGCGTTAGCGCGAGCCCCCGGACGGTCCGGCGAGGTCCAAGACCCTGGCATGTACGGACGCTCCTTGACCGGGAACCGGGAGATCTCGCGGCCGACCGGCGGCAGGAAACTGTCGAACCGGCCCGCATCGGGAAGGCGAGGAGCCGTAGCCGATGATGAACGGTCGCGAGAGGTCAGACCCTGCCATAGTAGCTGTGAAACCGACGAACAAGGCCGGGCAACCGGCTGCGGAGCCGGGGGAGCCAAGGGCGGGGACCAAGGGAAACACGGGACAGCAAAGCACGTGCCGGGCGCAGAACCGGGAAAGCGTGTCCCAGGCGCTGGACCGTGTACGGACAGCCGCAAGGCACAGGAAGAAGGAACGGTTCACCACGCTCTTCCACCACCTCAGCGTCGACCTGTTCCGGGAAGCGTTCCTCGCGCTCAAGCGTGATGCCGCCCCGGGCGTGGACGGGCTGACGTGGCCGGACTACGAGGCGGATCTTGAGCGAAACCTCACGGATCTGCACGACCGGGTCCATCGGGGAACGTACCGGGCCTTGCCGTCCCGGCGACGGTATATTCCGAAGTCGGACGGTCGGCAGCGGCCGCTCGCGGTCGCGGCCTTGGAGGATAAGATCGTCCAGAAGGCCACGGTCGCGGTGCTGAACGCGATCTACGAGGAAGACTTCCTCGGGTTCTCGTACGGGTTCCGGCCCAGGCGCAGCCAGCACGACGCGCTGGACGCCCTGGTGGTCGGGATCACCAGCACCAAGGTGAACCATATCTTAGATTGCGATCTCCTGATCTTCCCCCGCTCTGGCGGACACCTCAGCAAGCTCGGTATGATCCGAGCGGAGGTGATGGATGGCGAGTATTCGACGGGCATTCACGGATGAGTTCAAGGCCGAGGCGGTGCGTCTGGTGACGGTCGAGGGTCACTCGGCGCGCCAAGTCGCCAGGGACCTGGGCATCCACGAGTCGCTGCTGCGGCGTTGGCAGCGTAAACTGGAAGCACGCCAAGCCCGAGCCGCAGGAGTGAAGCCATCTGCGACAGTCGCGGCATCGATCATTGTTGAGCAGGAGGAGATCCGTAAGCTGAAGCGCGAGAATGAACGCTTGCGCATGGAACGTGATGTTTTAAAAAAAGCCATTGCCATCTTCTCGGAGACACAGAAATGACGTTCCAGTTCATCCGAGACCATCGCGAACACTTTCCGGTGCGGCTGATGTGCCGGGTTCTGGAGGCCTCGCCCAGCGGCTTCTACGACTGGCTGCGGCGGCCGGAGAGCCAGCGGGCGGCCGAGGATCGGGCCCTGGTCGAGAAGATCCAGGCGGTCCACAGCGAGAGCCGACAGACCTACGGCAGCCCGCGCGTGCACGCCAGCCTGAAGGCCGCGGGCTACCGGATCGGCCGCAAGCGGGTGGCCCGGCTGATGCGCGAGAACGACATCCGGGCCAAGACCAAGCGCAAGTTCAAGGTCACCACCGACAGCCGTCACGATCATCCGGTCGCGCCCAACCTGCTGGACCGGCAGTTCACGGTCGAGGCGCCGAACACGGTCTGGCTGGCCGACCTCAGCTACATCTGGACCCGCGAGGGCTGGCTGTACCTGGCCGTCGTGCTCGACCTCTTCTCCCGCCAGGTGGTTGGCTGGGCGATGGACGAGCAGATGCCGCAGGAGCTGACGCTGGCGCCCTGGACATGGCGCTCCAGCGGCGCCGGCCGCTGCCCGGCCTGATGCACCACTCCGACCGCGGCAGCCAGTATGCCGCCGGTGCCTACCAGAAACGGCTCGCCGAGCACGGCATCGTCTGCTCGATGAGCCGCAAAGGAAACTGCTGGGAACCCGTCAGGTCAGCGAAGCTACATGCGCCGATGGAAAGCTTTTTCCATACCTTGAAGACCGAACTGGTGCATCATCGCGATTACCTGACCCGCGACGAAGCCCGGCGCGACATTTTCGAGTACATTGAGGTTTTCTACAATCGCCAGCGGCGGCACTCGACCCTGGGCTATCTCAGCC
>CAWCEG010000053.1:0-17511 GCA_963794505.1 uncultured Nitrospiraceae bacterium | reverse complement strand
GCATGCCGTGGGAGGGGATGGCGCTGGTTGAAGGCCTCCCGAATTTCCCACGTTGCTTCCCCCGTAGATCGAGGCATCGCTGTTCAACAGTTCTCGATAGTAGCCTTCGCCAGGCACGCCGACTCGATAATTGTAGCGGGGAACCGGGGTGAAGTTACACAAGCACAATATCTGATTATCCTGGTTCTTGGCTTTTCGGAGGAAGGCGATCACGGAATGGGCCGCATCGTGAAAGTCGATCCACTGGAAGCCGGTCCAGTCGTGATCGAGTTCGTGCAGCGCGGGCTCCTGGCGATAGAGGCGGTTAAGGTCTCGCACGAGCCGTTGGAGCCCCGCGTGCCGATCGAAATCGCAGAGATGCCATTCCAGGCTGGTGTCATGGTCCCACTCGCGCCACTGACCGAACTCTCCGCCCATGAACAGCATTTTCTTGCCGGGATGCCCGTACATGAAGCCATAGAGGGCACGGAGATTGGCAAAGCGTTGCCACTCGTCGCCGGGCATTTTGTCGAGCAGCGACCGCTTTCCATGCACCACTTCATCGTGCGACAGCACCAGGACGAAGTTTTCATTGAAGGCATACAGGAGCCCAAACGTGATCTGATTCTGGTGAAAGCGGCGGTGGACGGGATCGTGGCTGAAGTATTCCAGCATGTCGTGCATCCAGCCCATGTTCCACTTGAACGTGAAGCCCAGTCCTCCGGCATAGGTGGGGCGTGAGACTCCCGGCCAGGACGTGGATTCCTCGGCGATGGTCATGGCGCCGGGAAATCACGATGGACGAGGACATTCAAGTCTTTCAGCAACGTGACGGCTCCGATGTTTTCATGGCCGCCGAACTGATTGGGAATCCATTCTCCCTCTTTTCGGCCATAATCGAGATAGAGCATCGAGGCGACGGCATCCACCCGCAAGCCGTCGATATGGTATCGATCCAGCCAAAAGAGCCCGCTGTTGAGAAGGAAGTTCCGGACCTCGACGCGATCGTAATTGAAGATGCGGCTGTGCCAGTCCGGATGGTAGCCGAGCCGTGGGTCGGCATGGTCGTAGAGATGCGTGCCGTCAAATTGGGCGAGCCCATGCGGATCGTCTGGAAAGTGCGCGGGGGTCCAGTCCATCAGCACACCGATTCCGGCCTGATGTGCCGTATCGACGAAGGCCATGAAGTCTTCGGGAGAGCCGTGCCGGCTGGTGGCGGCGAAATAGCCGGTGGTCTGATAGCCCCAGGATCCATCGAACGGATGTTCGGTAATCGGCAACAGTTCGACATGGGTATAGCCCATATTCTTCACGTATGGGATGAGCTTTGTGGCAAGCTCCGAATAGGTCAGCCAGCGATTTCCTTCCTCAGGGATACGCATCCAGGAGCCGAGATGGACCTCGTAAATTGAGAGGGGCGAGGCGAGTGGGTCTTGCTGTGCACGCGCCGTCATCCAGGACTGGTCCTTCCAGCAGTAGGGAGAGAGTGTCGCGAACGATCGAGGCGGTCTTGGGGCGCAGTTCCGATGCGACTGCATAGGGATCGGCTTTCAGGAGCGGTGCCTCATGATGGCGCGACAGAATTTCATATTTGTAGAGCGTGCCGTCTGGAAGTTCGGGAATGAAGAGTTCCCAGAGGCCGGTTGCTCCGCGGTTTGTCATGGGATGGCGGCGTCCATCCCATTCATTGAAGTCGCCTACGACACTCACCCGCGCGGCGTTCGGCGCCCAGACGACAAAATGAACTCCGGCGATACTCTGCACCGTCCGGAGATGGGCGCCCATCGTCTCGTAGGCCTTGAAGAAGGTTCCCTCGGCGAAGAGGTGCAGCTCAAAGTCCGTGAGGAGAGGCGGAAAGGCATAGGGATCGTGCCGCTCCGAGACCTGTCCCGCATGGTCGGTTACGCGGAAACGATAGGGGCCGGTTCCGAGCGGCCCCGGAACGATCGTTTCGAACAGACCGGCCTCGTGCAGGCGCGTCATGGGAATGGGCTGTCGACCTGGCTCACCGAGGAGAAGGGCAACGTCGTTGGCTTCCGGCAAGAAACACCGGATCGCAACGGTAGGGGAACTGCCCTGGGCCATTGGATGGATACCAAGAATTGCGAGGGGGTTCCAGTGGTGACCCTGGACGAGCTGTTCGAGTTGATCGAGCGGCAAGCCTGACATGAGAGGAGATACTCCTCAGTGTGTAGACCGTATCGTAAGAGGGGCGAGCCAGGAATGGAAGAGGAAAACGCATTGAGATTCCAGCCCGCAAAACGCAGTGTCTCGTGGCTGGTTAATCAACCTCCGTTTCCGTTATGTTAGAGGCCACTCATCACGAGGCTGAAATGTTCTGAATCAGACGTGCTGGCAGCCATGGTTCTTCTCTGGACTGCAGCAGGGTCAGGCCTCGGTGGCCTCTTGTTGTGGGGAGGGGGGATTGTCCATGCGGTTTTTGGCGTGTTATTCTTGCTCGATCTTCCGGGGCCGAAACGATAACCGAACGGAGCGTGAGTCTGTCGACAGGGTTCTGTGTGTGAATTAGTACCCTCCAGTACGATCTCGTCAATTTCGGGAATTGGTGAAAGGAGGTATGTCGTGAAGAAGTCGATTATAGGTATGGTGGTGTTGACGATGGTGACGCTTTCGAGTGCCCTGGTTGGGGCAGAGGATAACAAACTCCCGGCCCCGCAAATCAATACGCGTTCCGTGGTGCCTCATCCCGACGCGACCCACTGGACCTACGAAGGCGAAAAGGGCCCTCAGTTCTGGGGAAAGCTCGACCCGGACTTTTCGCTCTGTGCAGAGGGCCAGAGCCAGTCGCCTATCGATATCGCAAAGACTGCTCCGGCTTCGCTGCCGAAACTCCGAGCGAAATTCAGTCCGGCGAATTTGCGGATCGTGCACCACGAGCACATGGCCGACGAGATCAACAACGGCCACACCATCCAGGTCAACTATTCGGAAGGCGATACCATGACCATTGGAGACACAAGCTACGAGCTCATCCAGTTCCACTTCCATGCTCCGAGCGAGCACACTGTCCACGGCAAGCATTACCCGATGGAGATGCATTTTGTGCACAAGGCTCCGTCAGGCGCCCTAGCGGTCGTCGGCGTGTTCATCGAGAAAGGCGCCCACAATCCGGCCTTCGAGCCTATCTTTTCGAACCTTCCAACGCAAAAGGGGGTGGAATCACACTTCGAGCATGTCCAGGTAAATGTGGACGATTTCCTTCCACACAGCAACAAGAGCTACCGTTACGACGGTTCGCTGACCACCCCGCCTTGCTCGGAGGGGGTAAAGTGGATCGTGATGCAGTCCCCTATCCATCTCTCGGCGGCGCAGATCCATTGGTTCACGTCGCGCATCGAAGGAAACAATCGACCAGTGCAACCCTTACACCACCGCCTGACCGTGTCCGATGCGGTTGCAGAGGAGGTAATGGCGAGGTGACGCGCTAGGGGACGGGCAGATGGAACAATGCGTCAGCGGCCATGGTCCAACTCGCGCAGATTCAGGATTGAGTCCGGTCCGGCTCAAGGTTCTGCAACACCGTATCTGGAACCAGGAACCAAGAATATCGGGATCGGCTTGCAACAAGCGGAATCGGTCGTGACACCGGCGAATGTGAACATGTGTGGTTGAGGCGAATTGGGACAATTCGCTTGCGGCTTCTGTTGCAATCTTCCTCACTGGACCGTCTTCCATCTGAACCTGCCTCCTCTAGATATCTGAAGAATTTCAGGATCAGAACAAAGCGATGCGCTCCTTTCGACTACGTATAAACGGCACCGCTCTTGCTTCGTGGTATGACAGGATTTTCGAGAGCGGCCTCTCCCCCTGACCACCATGTGAAGGGGAAAGATGCACGATTTTTTTATTCACAAGGAGAAACCGATCATGCAGTTACTATCAAAACACCCATTTGCGACAAGACACCTGCCGCTGATGGCCGCGGTCCTGTTTGGATCGATGGTCGCGGTCAGCGCCGTGCCGCCTTGGCAGCCGACGCTATGGAACAGCAGCAGCTTGTGGACAAGGCCAAGATGACGGTCGAGGCCTTTGCCGCTGACCCCGGCGTGGGGCCTTCGACCCGCGAGTTGAAGGGCGAGACCAAAGCGTTGTTCATCGTGCCGCAATTCTTACGGGGCGCCTTTGTGTTTGGCGGGGCCGGCGGCAGCGGCGTGCTGATCGTCCGCGACGAGAAGACGAAGAAGTGGTCGGAGCCCGCGTTCTACACCATCGGCTCCGCCAGCTTCGGTCTGCAAATCGGTGGCGATGTGTCGGAGATGATCTTTGTGGTGCGGAACCAGAAGGGGCTGGAAGAGTTTTATCGCACCGATTTCAAACTCGGGGCCGACGCCAGCATGGCGGTGGGACCGGCGGGCGAAGGGGCGTCTGTGAAAGGGATCACGGCGGACGTCGTCGCCTATGCCAAAAAGAAAGGGGTGTTTGCCGGGATTGCAGTGGATGGCTCCATCATTGCGGTGTCGGATGATTCCAATGCTGCCTATTACGGCAAACCCGTGAGACCGACGGACATCATCGTCAAGCACAGTGTCAGCAATCCGAAATCAGCCGACCTGCGCAACGCGGCGGCGAAGTTGATGCAGTAGTGTGCGGATGTCGGCCTAGCGAGCGCCGGGTGACATTCCTACAGTGGGTTGACAGTCTGGACAAAGGCCATTGTAACAACTCTGTAACAACTCGGAGTGCCACGTATGTTATGTCTCCTTTGAGAGACGCTGGATGAATCCGTCGGAAAGAGAACGGACAAGGTCGGGGAAAAAATAAATCGTTGGCAGCAAGGAATCCAGAAGTGAGGGGAGACACCCATAATGGGACGACAAGAACTGGAACAGACGGCAAGAGAGCTGGTCGCCGAAGGCAAGGGTATTCTGGCAGCAGATGAAACGGTGCCGACCCTGACCAAGCGATTCGACGCTCTTAAAAATTGCCTCCACCGAAGACAGCCGCCGTACCTATCGCGAAATGTTTTTTACGACGCCGGGAGCAGCTGCCTTTATCAGCGGCGTGATTCTGCAAGACGAAACCATCCGACAGAAGAACGCCGCGGGCATACCGTTAACCGAGGTGTTGTCCAAGCAAGGGATCATTCCGGGGATCAAAGTGGATAGCGGTGCAAAGGTGCTTGCCGGTTCCCCGGATGAAAAAGTGACCGAAGGGCTCGATGGACTTCGGGACCGCCTGAAGGAATACGCGGCCATGGGCGCTCGATTCGCCAAGTGGAGGGCGGTTATTCGTATCACCGACACGGCTACCAAGCCCGGTGTGTGTCAATGTTAATGCCCATGCACTGGCCCGGTATGCCGCCCTGTGCCAGGAACAAGGCATCGTACCGATTGTGGAGCCAGAGGTTCTGATGGATGGGTCTCATACCATCGAACGCTGCGAGGAGGTCACGAGTTCGGTGCTCCATACGGTCTTCCACGCGCTCTTCGAGCAGTGCGTCCGGCTGGAAGGCATGCTCCTGAAACCCAGCATGGTGATCGCCGGAAAAGATTGTCCCAAGCAGGCCTCCGTGCAGGAGGTCGCAACGGCCACGTTGCGCTGCTTGCGCCGTCATGTGCCGGCGGCGGTTCCCGGCATTGTGTTCCTGTCCGGCGGGCAGCCGAGCATCACGGCGACCGCTCATCTCGATGCCATCAATCGCTCTGAGCGGACCGAAACCCTGGACGATCAGTTTTTCATACGGCCGCGCCCTGCAAGACGTCGCGCTGGAGGCCTGGCACGGACAAAAGGAAAACTTGAAAGGCGGCCAACAGGCCTTCTATCATCGGGCCAAGTGCAACAGCGAGGCGGCGATGGGCCGCTACACCGACGAGCTGGAGCGCGAGACCAGTCGGCTGCGGAGTGAGCCGTCTCATCGCTCGGACTGGCACGATGACTGACGATACCATCCTGGGCACCTGCCGTGAGGCTTCAGCGTTGACATGCAGGTTCTGGTGATCAACAGCGGAAGCTCGTCGATCAAATTTCGGCTCGTGGATGTGGTTGAGGAGCCGAGAGGCGTACTGACAACTCAGCCGGCATTGCTCCAAGGCGCCGTGAAAGGCATCGGGAGCGTCGCAACCTTTGAGGTGATGGGGCAGGCTGTCAGGCCGTTCGACGACGACGTTGGAGATTCGGGACCATGCGCATGCGTTGCGTGTTCTGCTCGATCGCCTGGCCGGCTCTCTCGGCGAGATCGAAGCGGTCGGGCATCGGGTGGTGCACGGAGGAGATCAGTACGTGAAGTCCACGTTGATTACTGAGCAGGTTGAGGCCGGAATCGATGCGCTGTCCGAATTGGCTCCGCTGCACAATCCCTCGTGCCTCGCAGGAATTCGCGGAGCGCGCGCGGCGTTTGGTACGGCGTTACCGATGGTGGCAGTGTTTGACACGGCCTTTCACCAAACCATGCCCGAAGTCGCCAGGCAGTATGCGCTCCCTGTTGAGCTGGCCGAGCGGCATCGGATCCGCCGCTATGGTTTTCACGGGATTGCGCATGCCTCGCTCGCGAACGGGTACGCGGCCT
Source organism: uncultured Nitrospiraceae bacterium (assembly GCA_963794505.1). GTDB lineage: Bacteria > Nitrospirota > Nitrospiria > Nitrospirales > Nitrospiraceae > Nitrospira_C. The sequence continues at coordinate 11,006 of CAWCEG010000053.1, read as the reverse complement.
ACACGGGGAATCCACTGGAACAGGTGCGTCTGATCACCCTGCAGTTGGGCAATGGCTGCTCCGTCGCCGCGATCGCACAAGGCCGGTCGGTCGAAACCTCGATGGGGTTCACCCCGCTGGAGGGGTTGGTGATGGGGACACGCTCGGGTGATGTGGATGCCTCTATTGTCAGCTACTTGTCCGAGCGGGAGAAGGTCGAGGCGTGCTGAAGTCGAGCGGTGGCTCAACGAGCGGTCGGGCCTCCTCGGACTGTCAGGTCGGTCAAACGACATGCGGGAGTTGCTCCGCGCGGCCGAGCAGGAGCAGGACAAACGGGCGGAGTTCGCCATTGATCTGTTCTGCTATCGGGTGCGCAAGTATCTCGGTGCCTACCTTGCCGTGTTAGGCGGCGCCGATGCCATCGTCTTCGGAGGCGGGATCGGGGAAAACGCGCCGGAGATTCGGGAGCGGATTTGCCAGAACATGAAGTGGTGCGGCCTGGAGCTCAACCGTGACCTCAATCGAGCGGCGGTTGGACTTGCGCCGGGTCGCGCAGCAAAAATCAGTGTGGATGGATCGCGGTTGGCGGCCTACGTGGTCGCGGCGGATGAGGAAACCTGGATCGCCAGGGAGACGGTTCGGTGCGTGCGAGGTGTCCATTCATAAGTCAACAGAGCCGACTATAACAGAGGGAAAGGAGAGGTCATGGGAAATCCGTTATCGCAGAAGGAACTGAAATTGATCGATGCCTATTGGAGGGCGGCGAACTATCTCTCGGTGGGACAGATTTATCTGCTACGATAACCCGCTGCTGAAGAAGCCGCTGAGTAAGGAACATGTGAAGCCGAGGCTGCTGGGTCACTGGGGCACCACCCCGGGCCTGAATTTCATCTATGCCCATCTGAATCGAGCGATCAAGGCACGGGACCTCAGCATGATCTACATTATCGGTCCCGGCCACGGCGGTCCCGGCATCGTCGCCAATGCCTACATGGAAGGCACCTACTCGGAGGTCTATCCGAACATCGCACAGGACGAAGAGGGCATGAAGCGGCTGTTCAAGCAGTTCTCGTTCCCCGGAGGCATTCCCAGCCACGTGGCGCCCGAGACCCCCGGCTCAATACACGAAGGCGGCGAATTGGGGTATGCGGTCTCTCACGCGTACGGGGCTGCGTATGACAATCCCGACCTGATCGTCGCCTGCGTCGTCGGCGACGGCGAGGCTGAAACCGGACCATTGGCGACCTCCTGGCATTCCAACAAGTTCCTCAACCCGGCGACCGACGGAGCCGTGCTGCCGATCCTGCACCTGAACGGGTACAAGATCGCCAATCCTTGCGTGCTGGCTCGTATCAGCCACGAAGAATTGGATCAGCTCTTCCGCGGCTACGGCTACACGCCCCATTTTGTCGAGGGCAGTGATCCGGCCAAGATGCACCAGCTCATGGCTGACACCGTCGACACCTGCATGGAGGAAATCCACAGCATCCAGACCCAGGCGCGGACGAAGGGTGTGAAGGAGCGGCCGCGCTGGCCGATGATCATCCTCCGTTCGCCCAAGGGGTGGACCTGCCCGAAGGAAATCGACGGCAAACGGACCGAGGACTACTGGCGCAGCCACCAGGTGCCGATGGGTGAAATGCACGAAAAGCCCGGGCATGTGAAGATTCTTGAGAAATGGATGAAGAGCTACAAGCCGGAGGAGCTGTTCGACAAAACCGGCCGGCTGAAGCCCGAGCTCGCTGATCTGCCGCCGAAGGGCGAGCGCCGCATGAGCGCCAATCCGCACGCCAACGGCGGCCTTCTGCTCCGGGACCTGCGTCTGCCGGACTTCCGCGACTATGCCGTCAAGGTCACGACACCGGGGGCCATCTCGGCCGAATCCACCCGCCTCATGGGAAAGTTCCTGGCCGACACGATGAAGCTGAACATGGAGAGCCGCAATTTCCGTCTGTTCAGTCCGGACGAGAACAACTCAAACCGCTGGCAAGATGCGCTGGAGGTCACCAACCGCGCCTGGATGGCGGATCGCTATCCATACGATGACCATTTGGCTCCTGACGGCCGCGTGATGGAAATGCTCAGTGAGCACCAGTGCCAGGGGTGGCTGGAAGGGTATCTCTTGAGCGGCCGGCACGGGTTTTTTTCCTGCTACGAGGCGTTCATTCACATCATCGACTCGATGTTCAATCAGCATGCCAAGTGGCTGAAGGTCTGCCACGATATTCCTTGGCGGCGGCCGATCGCCTCGCTCAATTATCTGTTGTCCTCCCACGTCTGGCGGCAGGATCACAACGGGTTCAGTCACCAGGACCCCGGCTTCATCGATCACGTCGTGAACAAGAAAGCGGAGGTCGTGCGCGTCTATCTGCCGCCGGATGCCAACACGCTGCTGTCGGTCACCGATCACTGTCTGCGCAGCCGTAATTATGTGAACGTCATCGTCGCGGGCAAGCAGCCTGCTCCGCAATGGTTGACGATGGACCAGGCGATCAAACACTGCACGGCGGGCATCGGAATCTGGGAATGGGCCAGCAACGACAAGGGGGGAGATCCCGATGTCGTCATGGCCTGTTGCGGAGACGTGCCGACGCTGGAGACTCTGGCCGCCGTGGATCTGTTTCGTCAGCATCTCCCGGCGCTGAAGATCCGCGTCATCAACGTCGTCAATTTGATGAAACTGCAGCCGCAGAGCGAGCACCCGCATGGCCTGTCCGACCTGGACTTCGATGCGCTGTTCACCAAGGACAAGCCGATCGTGTTCGCCTTCCACGGCTACCCGTGGCTCATCCATCGGCTCACGTACCGGCGGACGAACCACAAGAACTTGCACGTGCGCGGCTACAAAGAGGAAGGCACGACGAGCACGCCGTTCGACATGGTGGTGATGAACGATCTCGACCGGTTTCACCTCTTCGGCGACGTGATCGATCGGCTGCCGCAACTCGGGTCCCGCGCCGCCTATGCCAAGCAAGCGATTCGCGACAAGCTCCTCGAGCACAAAGAATACATCGCCAAGTACGGCGAAGATATGCCCGAGATCACCGACTGGCAATGGGGTCGGGTGAAAGCGCAGACGAGGCGGAGGACCACGACGGAGGGAGACAACGTCTAAGCGACGGTTACGCCTGCTCCGATGAACCGGGTACGGACGTATCGGGCGAGTAACTGAGTGTGAGCGTTCCGTCTGTAGGAGGTTTTATGGAAAAGGACCGCCCCAACGAAATTCTTGAACAATATGGATGCGGGCCCATCCAGTTTACCGGCACGAGCGATGCGCTCTATGAACGACATCTGATATTCGACCATGTGATTGACCCCAAGAAGGCGGATCTGCGCGAACAGTTTGAGGCGGCGGCCCACTCAGTCCGCGACATCGTTTCGCAACGCTGGCTTCAGACAGAAAAGACCTACGAGCAGAAGAATCCCAAGCGGGTGTATTACCTGTCGATGGAGTTCTTGCTTGGGCGGTCGCTCGCCAACAATGTCACCAACGCATTGCTCAGACCATTGACCTTTGAGGCCATGAAAAAGAGAGGACTCGATGCATTGGCACTGACCGAGATGGAACCGGATGCCGGATTGGGGAACGGAGGGCTCGGTAGGCTGGCGGCTTGTTTCATTGATTCGATGGCGACGATGCAGATTCCCGGGATGGGGTACGGACTCCGTTACGAATACGGAATCTTCAAGCAAACGATCAAGAATGGCTGGCAGTGCGAACAGCCGGATAATTGGTTGCGTCGTCCCGATCCCTGGGAAGTGGCACGGCTCGAGGAATCGGTCGAAGTGAAATTGAACTGTTCGTTCGAGCTGCACGACGGGATATTGCGCATGATCCCCGGGCAGCCATCCAGCATCATCGGCATCCCATTCGACCGTCCCGTCGTCGGGTACGGTGGAAAGACCATCAATACACTCCGACTCTGGGCTGCGGCGGTACCGGATTACTTCGACTTCCAGCGATTCAGCGGCGGTGATTTCGTAGCCGCCTTGGCTGGAACGCTCGCGGCCGAGTCGCTGACGCGTGTGCTCTATCCCGACGACTCCACAGTTCGAGGCCAGGGGTTGCGGTTCCTGCAGGAATATTTCCTCGTCGCCTGCTCGCTGGGCGATCTCGTGCGGCGCTTCCGGCGCGGCAATACCGACTGGAACGCCCTGCCCGAGAAAGTCGCCATCCAGTTGAACGATACGCACCCGACGATGGCCGTCCCCGAACTGATGCGGATTCTGCTGGACGACGCGCATCTCGGTTGGGACCAGGCCTGGGAGCTGACACAACGGACGCTGGCGTACACGAACCACACCCTGCTGCCCGAGGCGTTGGAAAAATGGCCGCTCGAATGGTTCGCTAAGATGCTGCCGCGTCATTTGGAAATTATCTACGAGATCAATCGCCGGCATCTTGACCAAGCGCGCGCCCGCTTCGCCGGCGACGAAGGCCGTCTCGCCAGCGTGAGTCTCATCGAGGAAGGTGCAACGCGTAAAGTCCGTATGGCCAACCTGGCCATCGTCGGATCGCATAGCACGAACGGCGTGGCCGCCATTCACTCCGGATTGCTGCGCACGATGACGGTCAAGGACCTGGCCGAGATGTTTCCGGAGCGGTTCAACAACAAGACCAACGGCGTGACGCCGCGACGCTGGTTGCTCCTGGCGAATCCCGCGCTCTCCCACGCCATCACCGAGGCCATTGGTGACGGGTGGGTTACTGATCTCAGCCAACTGAGCAAGCTCAAGAAGCTGGCCGGCGACAAGGGCTTTCGCGACTCGGTCCGCAAGGCGAAGCGCGAGGCGAAATCGCAGTTTGCCCAGTGGCTCAAAACGACATCCGGGCAGACGGTCGATCCGGACACGATCTTCGATTGCCAGGTGAAACGCATCCATGAATACAAGCGGCAACTGCTCAACGCGTTGCGCATCGTCGTGTTGTACAACCGGTTGCGGGAGAATCCGAACCTCAAGATGGCCCCGCGGACATTTTTCTTTGCCGGCAAGGCGGCGCCGGCCTACCACTTGGCCAAGGTGATCATCAAGTTCATCAATAATCTGGCCGGGACCATCGACGGAGATCCTATCGTCCGCGGAAGGCTGAAGGTCGTCTTTCTGCCCGAGTATTGTGTGTCGCTTGCAGAGCGGCTGATTCCGGCCACCGATGTCTCCAACCAGATTTCGACGGCCGGGTATGAGGCCAGCGGTACGAGCAACATGAAGTTCATGATGAACGGAGCGTTGACGCTGGGGACACGCGACGGCGCGACCATCGAGATGGCAGAAGAAGCGGGCGAGGAGAACTTCTTTCTGTTCGGCCTCACGGCGGACCAGGTGGCCGGCAGCAAGGGCTGGTATAGCCCGGGCTGGCATTATGACAATGAGGCGGAAACCCGCGCGGCGCTGGACCAGATCTTCTCCGGCTACTTCAGCCGCTACGATGAACCGGGCGTCTTCGAATCGCTGCGGCACGCGTTGCTGACAGGCGGGGACCACTATATGCACCTGGCGGACCTCACCTCCTATCTCGAGGCCGACCGCCGGCTCTGCGACCTGTACGCCGACCCGGATGGATGGGCACGCAAAGCGATCCTGAATATCGCCGGCTCAGGGAAGTTCTCCAGCGACCGCACCATCGCCGAGTACGCAGCCGACATTTGGAATGTGAAGCCGTGCCCGGTTCCGTAACATCGACGACGATCTGTCACAGAGAAGGATAGACGCTCATGGCGATTTCACCCTTAGCAGGCAAGCCGGCTGCGAAGGAGATGTTGGTGGATCTGGCCAAGCTCGAAGCGGGAGTATTACGCGCGCACGCCGGATATGGGAGATCCCAACCAGTCGGTCGCCTTCGGCACGAGCGGGCATCGCGGATCGTCGTTCCGCGGCTCGTTCAACGAAGCGCATATTCTTGCCATTACGCAGGCCATTTGCGACTACCGGCGCGGGCAGGGCACCGACGGCCCGCTCTATATGGGCAAGGATACGCACGCGCTGTCCGGACCGGCTCAGCGCACGGCGCTCGAAGTCCTTGCGGCGAACGACGTGCACACCGTCATCCAGCAGGACGACGAGGTGACGCCCACGCCTGTCATCTCACGAGCCATCCTGGTCTACAACCGCGGCCGCAAGGCGCATCCCGCGGACGGTATCGTTGTCACGCCCTCGCATAACCCGCCGGAGGACGGGGGCATCAAGTACAACCCGCCCAACGGCGGACCGGCCGATACCGATGTGACGAAATGGATGCAGGATCGTGCGAATGCGTTGCTGCGGGAAGGCAACGCCGGCGTCAAACGCGTGCCGTTCGAAAAGGCGTTCAAGGCGGCAACCACGCGTCAGGAAGATTTCATCCTGCCCTATGTTCAAGACCTTCGGAACGTGATCGACATGGAGATCATCCGCGAGGCGGGTCTCGTGCTGGGCGTGGATCCGCTTGGCGGCGCCGCGGTCCATTACTGGGAGCCGATCAATAGGGTCTATAAGTTGAACATCACCGTGGTGAATCCGACAGTCGATCCGACCTTCTCCTTCATGACGGTTGATCACGACGGCAAGATCCGGATGGACTGCTCGAGTCCCTATGCGATGGCCAGCCTCGTTGGCCTGAAAGATCGCTATCGCGTCGCCTTTGCCAACGATCCGGACGCGGACCGCCACGGGATCGTCACGCCCTCCGCCGGGCTGATGAATCCCAACCATTATCTCGCTGTGGCGATTCGTTATCTGCTCACGCATCGACCTCAGTGGCCGACCGACGCGTTGGTCGGCAAGACCTTGGTGTCGAGTGGCATGATCGATCGTGTCGTCGCCAAGCTCGGTCGCCGACTGTGCGAAGTACCGGTCGGCTTCAAGTGGTTTGTTTCGGGCCTATTCGATGGCTCGCTCTGCTTCGGCGGCGAGGAGAGCGCCGGAGCGAGCTTCTTGCGGTTGGACGGGACCGTCTGGACGACAGACAAGGACGGCCCGATCATGAATCTGCTCGCAGCCGAGATCACGGCCAGAACCGGCAAAGATCCGGGGGAGCACTACAGCGAACTGACGGCTGAATTTGGAAACCCCCTCTACCAGCGCATCGATGCGGCGGCCACGCCCGCGCAGAAGGAAAGGCTGGGAAAGTTATCGCCCGCTGCCGTCACGGCATCGACGCTCGCCGGCGAGCCGATCACTGCCAAGCTGACACAAGCGCCGGGCAATAACGCCTCGATCGGCGGATTGAAAGTCATCACCGCCAACGGCTGGTTCGCGGCCCGGCCCTCCGGGACCGAAAACATCTACAAGATCTATGCAGAGAGCTTCAAGAATGAGGGCCATCTAGAGACCCTCGTGAGCGAAGCCCAGGAGATGGTGAATAACGCACTGGGGAGCGACCGATGAGCCTTCCCCCATTTCCGTCCAACTACCGGGCCTCCGGCGTGTTGCTGCACGTCACGTCGCTGCCCTCGCCCTACGGCATCGGCGATGTGGGCCCAACGGCGCTCGCCTGGATTGACCGCCTCCACGAGGCGGGGCAGAGCTGGTGGCAGGCGCTGCCGGTGGGACCAATAGGCTATGGCAATTCTCCGTATCAACCACTGTCGTCATTCGCCGGCAATGGCCTTCTCATGAGCCCGGACTGGCTGATCGAGGACGGACTGCTGCGGGTGAGCGATTGCGAGGGTGGGTCATTCTCGTCAGACGTGGTCGACTACGACGCCGTCTTCTCGTTCAAGCTCCGGCTGCTCGACAGGGCCTGGACCAACTTCAATGCCGGCGCGCGTCCGGATCTGCGGCCCGCTTATGCACAGTTCTGCGAAGACCACGCCTGCTGGCTGGAGGACTACGCGCTGTTTCGCGCGCTGAAGTTGAGGTACGGTGGGGCCCACTATCTTGAGTGGCCGGCCGAGCTGACCCGTCGCGCTCCGGGCGCGCTGGCCCAGGTCCGGCAAGAGTTGGCGAGCCAGATCGATCAGGTCCGCCTCGCCCAGTTCCTGCTCTTTCGCCAGGCGGCGCGCCTGAAGCAGCATGCGCAAGCCCGGGGCGTGCGGCTGATCGGTGATCTGCCGTTCTTCGTGTCTCCGGACTCGAGTGACGTCTGGGCAAACCCTGAGCTGTTCTTGCTGGATGAGCAAGGCCGGCCGCGTGTCGTCGCCGGTGTCCCCCCCGACTACTTCAGTGCCCAGGGACAGCTCTGGGGCAACCCCGTCTACGACTGGGACGCTTTGCGCCGGACCGGCTACCGTTGGTGGGTAGACCGCTTGCGCGCCTTGCTCGCCCACGTGGACATCATTCGCCTGGACCACTTCCGCGCGTTCGCGGCCGCCTGGCACGTTCCGGCCGGCGCGCCGACTGCCCAAACTGGCCGCTGGGTGCCTGGGCCTGGGGCCGAATTATTCAGTACCGTCCAGAAAGAGCTGCGCGGGCTCCCGTTCATCGCGGAGGACTTGGGGCTGATTACGCCGGACGTCTACGTTCTCCGCGACCGCTTCAGTGTGCCCGGGACGCGAGTCCTCCAGTTCGCCTTCGACGGCCATGCGGACAATCCGTACCTGCCGAGCAACTATGTCGCGAACACCGTGGTGTACACCGGTACCCATGACAACCCCACGACCCGCGAGTGGTACGAGGATCTGCCGGACAACCAACGGCAGAACTTCTGGAATTATCTGAAGCGTTCCGGGGGCGACAGCAGCGAGGCCGCGCCCGCGCTGATGAGCCTGGCCTGGTCGTCGAGTGCCGCGCTTGCGCTCGCGCCGCTACAGGACGTGCTCAACCTGGGTAGAGAGGCCCGGATGAACGTGCCTGGCTGTGCCGAGGGCAACTGGCGCTGGCGCTGCACACAGCAGATGCTGTCCGGCTCGGCCTTCGAATGGCTGCGAGCGCTGACGGCCACCTCGAAACGCTTGGCCGAGGCTTCGTAGTCCGCAGGCCGTCGGAAGAGTGGAGGCCGCGTCATGACCGCGAGCCCGATCGTCTCTTCTATGTCACTCGAACGGCGCAGTACTCGCGCTCATGTTCGGTAGGCTTGCTATGGCTGTTCCAGCGCAACAAGTGTTTCTCGTGCGTCACGGCGAAACCGAGTGGAGTCTCAACGGACGACACACCGGGACCACCGATATCCCGCTGACGGAAAACGGCCGACAGGTGGCCAGACTATTGCTGCCGATCCTGGCGAAGGAGTCGTTCGCGCTGGCCCTGACGAGTCCCTTGCAACGAGCCAGGGATACCTGCCGGCTGGCCGGTTTCGGGGACGTGGCACACATCGAGCCTGACCTGGTGGAGTGGAACTACGGGCGCTATGAGGGATTGACGCCCGGCCAGATCCATGCGACGGCCCCGGGCTGGCTGCTCTTTCGAGATGGCGGCCCGGGCGGAGAACAGCCAGGGGAAATCGGCGCACGTGTCGATCGCGTGATTGAGAAAGCGCGCGCCGTCAAGGGCGATGTCATATTGTTCGCCCATGGGCACGTGCTGAGAGTCTTTGCGGCTCGCTGGCTGGGCCTCCCTCCTTCGGAAGGCCAACGCTTTTTGCTCGATACGGCCACAATGAATATCCTGAGCTACTACCGCGGCATTCCGGCGATCAAGCGATGGAACGCGCCGGTTCAGTTCTGAGCGCGAGCGGCCGCGACGGCGTCCGGGAGAAGAGACCAAATGGGGAACCGCTGGAATGCCAAGGAGGTGATGCGATGACGAGCGGTGCAGTTCCACTCACGCAAGGCACTGCCTGGAACGCCCTTCGTGAGCATTACGAGGCGATCAAGGCCGTGCATATGCGGGATCTGTTTGCGAAAGATCCCGGGCGCGGCGCGCGCTTGGTGTGCGACGCGCAGGGGATCTATCTCGACTATTCGAAAAACCGCCTCACGGATGACACGATGCGTTTGCTGCTCGACCTCGCCAACGCCGCCGGCTTGCGGACCGGCATCGACGCGATGTTCCGCGGCGACAAGCTCAATGTGACGGAGAATCGCGCGGTCCTCCACGTCGCGCTGCGCGCTCCCGCCGGCGCCACCATTAAAGTGGACGGCGAAAACGTGGTGCCGAAGGTCCACGCGGTGATCGAGAAAATGGCCGGCTTCGCAAACCGCGTCCGCAGCGGCGAGTGGAAAGGCCATACCGGCAAGCGCATTCGCAATGTCGTGAACATCGGCATCGGGGGCTCGGACCTGGGGCCCGTCATGGCCTACGAGGCGCTGCGGGCGTACAGCGATCGCGCGCTGACGGTTCGTTTCGTCTCGAACGTTGATGCGACCGATGTCGCCGAGTCGACGCGGGACCTCGATCCGGCGGAGACTCTGTTCATTGTCTGCTCGAAGACCTTCACCACGCAGGAGACCCTCGCCAACGCGCAGACCGCGCGTGCGTGGTGCCTGCAAGCGCTCAAGAACGACAAGGCGGTGGCCCGCCACTTCGTGGCCGTGTCCACGAACGCGGACGAAGTCGCGAAATTCGGAATCGATCCCGCCAACATGTTCGAATTCTGGGACTGGGTCGGAGGCCGCTACTCGCTGCCCTCGGCCATCGGCCTCTCACTGATGGTCGCCATCGGGCCCGAACGGTTCCGCGAGATGCTGGCCGGGTACCATGCAATGGACGAGCATTTCCGGACCGCCCCGTTCGACAAGAACCTGCCCGTGCTGCTGGGGCTCATCGGACTCTGGTACGTGAATTTCTTCGGCGCCGAGTCCCAGGCGATTCTGCCCTATGATCACTACCTCGGGCGGCTGAGCGCCTATCTGCAGCAGCTCGACATGGAGAGCAACGGGAAGCGCGTGGACCGGGATGGGAGCGTGGTGAATTACCAGACGGGCCCGGTCATTTGGGGGCAGCCTGGCACCAACGGCCAGCATGCGTACTACCAATTGATCCATCAGGGCACGCGGTTGATCCCGTGCGACTTCATCGGTTTCTGCCGGTCGCTCAATCCCATGGGGCAGCATCACGATCTGCTGGCGTCCAATCTGTTCGCGCAGACGGAGGCGCTGGCCTTTGGCAAAACGGCCGCGGAAGTGGAGGCTGAAGGAGCGCCTCCGGCCCTGGTGCCGCACCGGACG
>CAWCEG010000052.1:0-8716 GCA_963794505.1 uncultured Nitrospiraceae bacterium | reverse complement strand
GGTTCTAAATAACCCGGATAAGGGGTTTTCGCGCGACTAAGGGATTGTGACTGAAAAGCTTTTTGAGGTAAGCGGCCATCGCTGAGTGATGGAGGCGATGATGTTGGATCGGATCGTCGAGGTTTTTTGCGAGGTCGATGATTTCTGCCAGGCGTTTGTGCCACAATGGGAGGCGTCGCTGTTGGGCCCCGGCGGGCCGGCGCCACGCGGGCCGCAGCCGGGTCTGTCGACCAGCGAGATCATCACGCTGCTGCTTGTGCTCCACAGTTCAGGCTTCAAGCATCTCAAGAGCTTCTATCACGGCTTCGCCGAGCCGCTGTTGCGCGGCTACTTTCCCGGCATGCCGTGCTACGAGCACTTCGTCGCCCTGCAGAAAAGCGTCTTCGTGCCGCTGGTGTTCTTCCTGCACAGTCACCTGGGGACCAGGACCGGGCTCTACTACATCGATTCCACCGCCCTGCCGGTCTGCGACAATCATCGCATTAGCCGGCACAAGGTGTTTGCCGGTCTGGCCCAGCGCGGCAAGACCTCGATGGGCTGGTTCTTCGGCTTCAAGCTGCACCTCGTCTTCAACAACGACAATGAAATTGTCGCCCTGAAGCTGACCCCCGGCAACGTCCATGACACCACGCCGGTCCCGGCGCTGACCCGCGACCTGATCGGCAAGCTGTTCGGCGACAAGGGCTATATCGGCCAGAAGCTGGCGGAAGACCTGTTGCGTCGCGGCCTCACGCTGTTCACCCGCGTCCGCAGGAACATGAAGTCGCTGCCCCTATCGCTGCAGGATAAAGCCTTGCTCAATGCCCGGAACATGGCCGAGACCATCATCGGCCATATCAAGGAGTTCTCGTCCCTCAATCTGTCCAAGCATCGATCCGTCATCAACGCCTTCGTTCACATCATCGCGGCCATCACCGCCTACCAGATCAACCCGTTCAAGCCCAAGCGCAACCTTCAGCCCCGCTATCAGCTCGAAACCACAGCCTGAAAACCCCTTATCCGGGTTGAAATACAAAAAAGAGCCGCGGGGATCGCGGCTCTTTCCATGTCTATGCAAGATCAATCCAGGTTCCTGACGACGCGAGTGTCAGGCAACGATGGCAACGCGACCGGCTGCCTTGGGTTGAGCCGTCGCCTTGACTTCATCCAGGACGGCTGCTTTGGGGCGGGCAGCGGCCTTGACCTCATCCAGGCTCGCGACCACGCGGCGGCTGAGGATGTCGGCAGCTTCCGATCCCTACCTTGATAACGATGTCGCCGAGTTCGCGGGCATCGGCCACGTTCTTCTCGTAGGAGGTCTTCGTCAGGTCGATCTGCCTGACCAGCGTTTCCCTGACCGAGGCGCTGGACGGCTTGAAGGACGCAAGATCCTGGAACTGCTTGACCGACTGCCGGGCAATCTCGCCCTGGCGCTGCGTGACAGTCCGCAGACCCTGCGCGATGGTCTGGTTGGCGGCGGTCAGCGCCTCAACGTTGCGGCGCTGGATGTCCAGAACGGTCTTGACGTCAAAACCCAGCAGCTTGAACGCCTGGGTGAACGAGGCGGCATCGAAAGCCGGCAGCTTGGCAAACGAACTGAACGACGGGATGGGCGCTGCGGTGGGATTATCAGTACGGCTGGTCGTAGTCATGAGAATAAATCCTGATCCTGAAGGAATGTTGCGGCTAGTCCTGGATCGTATAGTCCCGAAGCTTCCAGATCCAACCATTTGCTGCACTGCAACATAGAGAGGGGTGGTCCAAGGTTCAAGGGAAAACATGCCACCGTCTTCAGCATGGGCTGAACAACCGGGCGGAGCAGCACCTTCATCAGAGCGGCCCGGCGCCTCGTCCGGCAAGGCGCTTCTGGTTGCCTTCACTGGCCAAACTCCAGCTCCGCCTCAGCCTGTCATCGTCGTTCTCACGATAATCAAGGTATCGACTGACGCGGGACCTGACGGACTCGCCTTTCAGGCGTGAGGAAGGACGGCTATTCCCGACTATGACCCAGCGTTGGTGGTTGCTCCCGGAGACGGCATCCGCGTTGCCGATGGGATTGTCGGGAGCTGATCCAGGGGCGATCGAAAAGGCTCAGGCGCTGTGGAGGCGGCGCACCGCCTCCCGGGCGCGGAACAGTTCAGGTTCACGACCGCCTGGCGACCTGTGCCAACAGATCAGAGACTTGATCGCCGGCCGACAGCAGGCTCCGCATACCCTCCTGGAGGTAGTCGTGGTGCAGGCTCTGCAGGTCGGCCACGGTGCACACCTCGTCACCGGCATTGGTGTCGCCCTGGACCGCGCTGGACGGCTTCCCAGGCTTGGCGGCGTCCTCATCCTCGCTCAACCAGAGCAGCCTCGATCTCCATGAAATCTTCCATATCCTGCTGACTTAACATCAGGGTGTACTCCAGTTTGTTTGATTTACGGGAATTGCCTTCGCCGGCCCCTGTCGGATTTACGACACGGTTGGCAGGACTACGCGAGCACGGGCCGGGGACAACCGTTGTCGTTCAAGGCGACGAACTTGAACTCGGCATTGGTGACCTTGATCCGGTCGCCCTGGCCCTGCCGCAGCACCCAAACCTCAACCGCCAGCGTGATCGAGGTCTCGCCGATGGCGATCACGTCGGTGTAGCAGCAGATCGCATCGCCGACCCTGACCGGCTCCAGGAACGTCATGTTGGACACGAACACCGTCACGACGGTGCCGTTGGCGATTTTCGTCGCCGTCATCAGCGCCGCCGCGTCCATCACCGACATGATCCAGCCGCCGAAGATGTTGCCCATCGGGTTGGTATGTGACGGCATCGCCAGCATGCGCGACGCCAGTTCACCGCGCGGTTCAGCTATGGTCTCAGGTTTGTGCTGTACCTGATACATGGGTGGTCTCCATTGAAAGATATGAGACGGCGTTCCCCCGGGTATCGGCTAAACTCCATTATGCTGCACTGCAACATGGGGACTGTATGCCACCGCGTCAAGCACATACTGCCGCTTCTGCAACGGCCGGCGCCATCTCCGGGAAGTTCAGGCGGCACAGCGCAGTGCCCAATGTGAGCCATGGGTTCCGGGCGTATTAGGCGTCGGCGCAGTAGTTCGAGGGGGCATCAAGGCGGTATCGAACCGGACGGGCTATCGCTTATATCGAGCCCGGTGATGAGCGATATCTGATGCTGGCAAGCCTGTGAAATGCCTTTCCTGACTCAAAGGCTGAAAGCGGTAGCTCTGATTTTGCCTTGGTTCAGCGGCCAGGGCATGCCAGCCATCACTGCAGGCCGGCACGATGATTTGCCGATCCGGGAAGGATGCTTTCGCGACAGGACGCGTTTGCGCAGCAACAACCAGTTCGCTCGACCGGATTGAGTTCCAGATTATACGGCGCCGCTGGCACCAGGGCGCTGTTCTCCGACCTCCCGGTATTCTTTTGCTCAATCTCTTCAGAAGCCCAGGAGCGTCATGCTGCTGGCCGTGAGGCGGGCGAAAGCAATATGCCCCAAGTCAATCGAACAAGCGTATCCTAGAATGGAGTCCTGTAGAAAAACAGTAGATGTGAGTCAAGGGTTTCTACAAAGCAGTAGTAAGGCTGGCCAGGAAAGAACAGAAATTATTGTTCTATGTTAAGATAACCGCTATTGATATCGGATTGTAAACCTCTTTCAGCTTCTGAATCGAGCCTCCGATGCATATGACTGCCACGATGGCCGATAAGATGTTGCACACCGCAATCACAGCGGTGCAGCAGGGGGACGAAGGCTTTCACCAGATTCTCGACCAGTTGCCGGCGGCGATTTATGTCACGAACGCAGAGGGCGTGATCACCTACTACAATCGTGCCTGCATTGCCTTTGCCGGGCGCACGCCGCTCGTTGGGCGGGACAGCTGGTGTGTCACCTGGAAGCTTTACACGGAAGACGGCCGGTTCCTTCCCCATGATCAGTGCCCGATGGCTGTTGCCATACGCGAGCGGCGTGCCATCAGGGGAGTTGAAGCTGTAGCCGAACGCCCGGATGGTACCCGGCGCAATTTCCTGCCGTATCCCACCCCTCTGCTCGATGGTGACGGCAATCTCGTCGGAGCGGTCAACATGCTCATCGACGTGACGGACCGGAAGCAGGCACAGTCGCTGCGGGCGCAGGCGGTAAAATGCCGCCGACTTGCCACTGCGATCTCCGACCAGCAGACCATGAACATTCTGAACTCAATGGCTGCCGAATACGAAGAGCAGGCGCTCAAGCTGGAGCGGTCGAACTGATTGAGGCGGACTCTGGTCTGAGACAGGTCATCAAGAGGATGTCCGCCATCGGCCCTGCGGAATAATGCCATCGACGACAATCGTGAGAACGAATGATCGGGAACCTGATGATGGTGTCGGCCGTGATGCCGACGGCTCCGGCATGACTGCCATGCGCACCCTCGCTTTTTTTGTTGATGCGGCAACCAAATTCATCGCCATATGTTGCACTGCACAATAACCATGGCGGCTGTGGCCAAAGTGGCAGCAAGGGAGCGAAGCGCCGTCCTCAGCGAATGGAACGGCACGATGCTTGATACGATTTCCAACAGCCCAAGCCTGATCATCCCTGTCAAGGCGCTCTGGCACCGCTTGGTCGACAGCCTCGCCAACTGGCTCGAGGAGCGGCGTGCCCAGGCTGAACTCGCTATGATGACGCCGCGTGAACGCTTCGATCTTGACGTTGCGCACGGCAACCTCGCGGGGTCGACAGTTGCCCGCACG
Organism: uncultured Nitrospiraceae bacterium; assembly: GCA_963794505.1. Classification (GTDB taxonomy): domain Bacteria; phylum Nitrospirota; class Nitrospiria; order Nitrospirales; family Nitrospiraceae; genus Nitrospira_C. The sequence continues at coordinate 4,002 of CAWCEG010000052.1, read as the reverse complement.
GCGCAGCGCGGCGATACAAACCTGGCTGGCAACAAGGCAGGCCTTTAAAGCCCACAGATTGCTGGAGAGAATCTCCGCCACAGCCGACAATAACCCGCTGTGAGTGTCGAAAGTTCAGGCCAGCGGGACTTGGGAGTGAAACGCCGCCCTGTAATCAATGGAGCGGAATAATGACTGGTTCAACCGAGACACTTTACCAGATCGAAGCAACTATCTCCGAACAGAATGATCAATCACATCGCAGTTCTATCTCTGATCATTGTGAACAGCGAGCGGCAGACAAATACGCTCTTAAGATTGGGCTCCTGATCAGGGCTGGAGCGGTAGCCGTGTTTGTGGCTGTTGGCTCCTTAGCGCATTTGCTTCAGCTTTAAGGTGACGCCAGCGGGGCAAAGGACCCACCGAGGCTGGGACAAACAAGGGCGGTAACAATTTTCTGGCTGCGGCGAAGCCGCTCAATCTCGCCGACGCCAGTTACCCCAGGGATCTAAACTATGAACCTTCTTAAGCGGATCGCGCTCGTATGGATGCAGTACCGCGCGTTCCAGAAGACCTTTACCGAACTCTCACGGATGTCGGATTGCGAACTGAAAGAGCGTGGTCTTATCGGGGCGACATCGCCCGAGTAGCTCTTGGACAGGCGGAACAACGGGCGAAGGACTTCGCAGTAAGACACACCCTGACACATGAAGAGACAGGTCGCGTGCTCTCGACGGTGTAAGCGAGCTACCGAGCCGCCGTCCGGTCGTGAAATCACCAATGCATGAGACGATGGCTACCATGGCTGGTAGCCAGGGGAGTGGAATTCAGCCCTTTGTTCAACGGAGCGGAGTGATTTCACCCTCGTCAATACCACGGATCCAACCAGCTCCTGCCGCCCTCCCAGTCCATGGGATGGGCCGCTTCAACGCTCCTGATCCGCCGACAGGGCACACCATGGCGGCAGAGGCCTTGTCGGCCCCAATTACGATGGTGCGCTCCTTGGGCGGCGGCAGGTGCCGCGGCACGCCGCGCTCGGTCGAAGTGGCTGCGGCTTGGAGCATTTCAGTCAGTAGGGCGCGGGGATCATGGGACATGGCATCAGTTCCGTGGTCGAAAGATCCGGGCTCCCGTCAGTCTGTCAACAGCATGCGGACGTCCCGGCGAAAGCCCGGTCGAAATCAGACAAGCGCCCGTTTTATTCGGGTTTCTGGCCGATCTCGAAGTTGCCCGTGATCTCCAGCGCCCGCAGCATGGCCGAGTGATCCCAGGCCTTGCCGCCGTGGGCGGCGCAGGCATTGAACAGCTCCTGGCGGTGGCGGTGTTGGGCAGCGACAGGCCGAGCGCCCGGGCGCCGGACAGCGCGAGGTTCAGGTCCTTCTGGTGCAGCTCGATGCGGAAACCAGGATTGAAGTTGCGCTTGATCATCCGCTCGCCGTGGACCTCCAGGATGCGCGAGGAGGCGAAGCCGCCCATCAGCGCCTGGCGCACCTTGGCCGGATCGGCGCCCGCCTTGGAGGCGAACAGCAGCGCCTCGGCGACCGCCTCGATCGTCAGCGCCACGATGATCTGGTTGGCGACCTTGGTGGTCTGGCCGTCGCCGTTGCCGCCGACCAGCGTGATGTTCTTGCCCATCAGCTCGAACAGCGGCTTGACCCTTTCGAAGGCCGCCTTCAGGGCCGCCGACCATGATGGTCAGGCTGGCGGCCTTGGCGCCGACCTCGCCGCCCGATACCGGCGCATCGAGGTAGTCGCAGCCGAGCTCGTTGATGCGGGCGGCGAACTTCTTGGTCTCCATCGGCGAGATCGAGCTCATGTCGACGACGATCTTGCCCGGCTTCAGCCCCTCGGCGACGCCGTCGGGGCCGAACAGCACCTCTTCGACATCGGGCGTGTCGGGCACCATGGTGATGATCACCTCGGCCTGTTCCGCCACCTCGCGACCGGAGCGGCAGTCCCTGCGCCCTGGTCGAGCAGATCCTGCGGAGCAGGACGCAGATCATGGACATACAGCTCATGCCCCGCCTTAACCAGATGACCGGCCATGGGCGACCCATGATCCCGAGTCCGATGAAACCAACCTTCATGATATTTCTCCCTTTGCTTGATTTGACTCAGGCGCGGTACGGCGCGAACCAGTCCGAGCCCGTCGTTCGTGGTCGTCGCGCGGCTTGTATTCGCAGCCGATCCAGCCGCCGTAGCCGATCCGGTCGAGATGGCCGAACAGGAAGCCGTAGTTGATCTCGCCGGTGCCGGGCTCGTTGCGGCCGGGGTTGTCGGCGAGCTGGATGTGGCGGATCTTCGGCAGGGTGCGCTCGATCGTCGCGGCCAGATCGCCTTCCATGATCTGCATGTGGTAGATGTCGTACTGCAGGAAGACGTTGTCCGAACCGGCATCCTCGATGACCGACAGGGCCTGCACCGTGCGGTTCAGGAAGAAGCCCGGGATGTCCAGCGTGTTGATCGGCTCGATCAGCAGCGTGATCCCGGCGTCCTTGAGCTTGTCCGCCGCGAACCTGACGTTGTCGACGAAGGTTCGGCGCACCTTGTCCGGGTCCACATCCGCAGGCGCGATGCCGGCGAGACAGTTGACCTGGCTGCAGCCGAGGGCGCTGGCGTAGTCGATCGCCTTGCCGACCCCGTCCTGGAACTCATTGACCCGGTCGGGATGGCAGGCGATGCCCCGCTCCCCCTTGTCCCAGTCGCCGGCCGGAAGGTTGTGCAGCACCTGGGTCAGGCCGCTGGCCCGGAGCTTCTCAACCACCTGTTCCTTCGGGAACGCGTAGGGGAAAAGATACTCGACCCCGGTGAACCCTGCCTCGGCCGCCGCTTTGAAGCGGTCGAGGAAGGGGAATTCGGTGTAAAGCATCGATAGATTGGCGGCGAATTTCGGCATGAACTCTCCTTTGCGGCAAGTCTTGCCGCTGGATCAGCGAGATTTCGGCGGGCTTTGGGAGGGGAAGGAGCGTCTTCTCCCTCCTCTATGCCTCGGCTACTCAGATTTCTGTTATGTGCTACGATGTCGTACAGCTACGCACAATTCTTGTCATCATTCCATGGGCGAAAAAACAAATTAGATTACCGACCAAAGCGGTTGGCATCCTGTAAATTTGCAATTTTTCTGGAATGCCGTATTACTCCGTGAAACCCTTCGCGCATTAGGGTATCTGGAACGCCATCTGCCACTGGCGCAGAAACTGTTGGCGTTTGAGCGCGTCCAGGAAAACCATCAGAGAGGGGCTGAGAGCAATCGGCACCAAAGGTCCAACAGCCTCGGCGCGTACGGCGGATGCCGACGCCTTGCTCGTTATTTCCGGAGAGATGGCATACAGAGTCGAGCGGGTCGCAATGGCCTCCTGTCCTTCTCTCGATAGCAGGTAATCGATGAAGCGGCCAGCCAGGTGCGGCTGGGGAGATCGGCGCGGAATCATGGCCGTTCGAGACATGACCAAGGTGTAATCCTCCGGAAGGACGATACCGATAGGAGCTCCCGTCATTGCCCGAGCCTGGGCATAGGACCCCAGTGCATTGTAAGCAATCAGCACTTCACCCCGTTCGATCATGTTCAGCATGTCCTCCGTGTTCCCAGCGAGCCGAGCCTGAGCATTACCCAAGGTTGCCACGAGTTGCCAGAACTGGCTGAACATCACCAGTCCTGAGTGGCGAACAGGTAGCCGATGCCGCTCGCGCTGATGTCGTAGGTGGCGACGCGCCGGTGATACCGCTTCATGTTCCCGCGCAGAAGCCGGATGATGTCATCCCGCGAGCGGGGCACCTCCGTCTCCGGCACCAGGGTGCGGTTGTAGACGATCACCCCCGGCTCGAAGGTAAAGCCGAAAACTTCGTCGCGCCAGTTGGCCCAGTCTGGCAGCGCCCGCGTCGCTGAAGAAATATGGGGCTGAGAATTGCCGTCGTTGACCAGTTTCACCTGAAGGTCGGCGGCCGAGCTGATAACCAGATCGGGATACCTGTCAAGGTTATCGCTCAGAACGGCGTCGTACACCTCGATAGAGCTGGCTTTGG
>CAWCEG010000051.1:0-167359 GCA_963794505.1 uncultured Nitrospiraceae bacterium | reverse complement strand
CCAAAACTGATCGACTTGAGAATGCCGCCGTACACGTCCTTCCATTCCACGGCCGATTCGATCGAGTTCCAATAGGCTCCGCCGTTGCCGCCCAACAACTCGACTCCGACGAGGTAGCCCCCGTAGATACCTACGACGTCGAAAATCGCGACGAGCAGCGGCACGCCGACCAGACCCGCCACGAGTTTGGGGGCAATCAAGTACTGCAACGGATTGATTGCCATCGTATCGAGCGCATCGATCTGCTCCGTGATACGCATGATTCCGATTTCCGCCGTCATGGCGGAACCAGCGCGAGCCGTCACCATCAACGCCGCCAGCACCGGCCCTAACTCCCGGATCATGCTCAAGGCAACCGCAGAGCCGAGAAGACCTTCGGAACCGAATTTTCTGAGCGTGTAGTAGCCCTGCAGCGCGAGGACCATGCCGGTAAAGCCGGCCGTGAGCACAACAACGAAGGTGGATTTGTACCCGACGAAATGCAGTTGTTTGACGATCTGCGCAAACCGGAGAGGCGGACGGACCAGCCAGGCAAATGATGAGAGCACAAACAAGAGCATGCGCCCCATTTCCTGAATCGAGCCCAAGGCCCATGCGCCCAGCCGTTCGACCATCATGCTCTTCCAGTATTGATAACCGGCGACAACCCGAACCCTCGTGCCGCGTAGGCCGAACAAACGGCCGTCAACCGATCGGCAGCCAGCCGGCTCTGGCGCCGAAGGCGGTTCAGACCAATCAGGCTCGATGGTTCCATGACGACTGCGGCGATTGCTCGCATCCACCCTGATCGTGTGAGAAACATATTGAAATCCAGGGGAAGATCTTCTGTGACGACGTCTGACACCGTCCGGCAGATGGCAAAGGGGACGCCTTTCGCCAGGGCGGCCGTTCCTAGCGCCGCGCTTTCCATATCCACGGCGATGGCCCCCGTGAGACGGCCCACGCTTTGCTTTTCTGCAGCCCGGCAGATCACTGTCGCAACAGACAAGAGGGCGCCGGTACGCGCTTCCAATCCAATGTCTATCGCCGCCGCCCGTGCCGCGCCGGCTGCCCCCTCATGGCAGGGCACCGGCCGTCCCGTCTGGTGCCAGACGCCGTCGAACGTCCCCGAGACGACGCTCGTGCCGACGATCACGTCCGCGATGGCAGCGGCTGGCGCGAGTGCACCGGCAAATCCTGCGGAAATGGCCAGGGCCATGGGTTCGGAATTCAGCACGGCACTCGCAGCCGCATGAGCCGCCTCCGGCCCAATTCCGGTGTGAATCAGCCAATACGACTGAGCGGCCTGCCGGCCGATGAAACAGCCCACGCCGCCGATTTCAACCCGGCGGTCTACCGGTAAGGCACGCCGCACGGCTGCCAATTCCCATCGCGTCGCCACAAACAGCGCGACGGGACAGGCAGAAGATCCGCCGAGAATTTGTCCGTCAGTGAATGAGGTCGGCCGGCCGTGGGTCAACAATCAAACCGATAGCATCCCGCCGCCAGAATCTGGTTCCGCACTTCGTCGGCTCGCATCTTGTTGCGCGTTCTCAGATTCCGATACATCGCGAGTGCCCACAGTGGAAAATACTGGCAGTACCAGTGATAACGGAGATAGAACACGCGTGGAAACCCGGTGCCGGTGTGCCGAACCTCTTCCCAGGAACCATCCTTCATCTGATGACGCAGAAGAAATTGAATACCTCGCGCCACACTGAACGAGTCGCACATGCCGGCCGACATTAGTCCGAGAAGTGCCCAGGCGGTTTGCGACGGGGCACTTGAGCCCCTGCCGGCAAAAGCGGGATCGGCATAGGAGAGACACGACTCCCCCCACCCGCCGTCCGGATTCTGTTTCGATTCGAGCCAAGCCGACCGCACGACGAATGTAAGGCCGTGACAAGATCTTCTCCAATGGCGCGAAGCCCCGCGAGAACGGACCACGTGCCGTAAATATAATTCACTCCCCACCGGCCGTACCAACTGCCGTCGGGTTCTTGTTCATGCTTGAGAAAGGCCAGCGCTGGCGCCACGGCGGGGTGCGACCGATCATATCCCAGCGCGGCAAGCATTTCGAGACAGCGTCCGGTCAGGTCCGCAGTACTCGGATCGAGCAAGGCATGATGGTCGGCGAACGGGATGTAATTGAACACAACGCGATTGTTGTCTTTATCGTATGCACCCCAGCCGCCATCCGAGCCTTGCATGGCCACCACCCAGGCGGCGCCTCGTCGAATGGATTCTCGAAGTTCCGCCTCCTCTCCTATTTTGACCTTTGAGAGAGCCATCAGCACGACGGCCGAATCATCTACGTCAGGATAGAGCTCATTCTCGTGCTGGAAATACCATCCGCCAGGTTCAGCCTTAGGAGAAGAGGCTTTCCAATCTCCCACGATCTTCGTCTGCCGGGACATCAGATAGGCTGCGGCTCGCTGCAGCGCCGGGTGGTCCTGGGGCATCCCGGCTTCGATGAACGCGTTCATCAACAGCGATGTATCCCAAATGGGCGAGTGGCAAGGCTGTAGATGCATCGCCTCGACCCGTTGATCACCGATCGACACCGTGTCGTAGACTTCGAGATCTTCGATTTCGTTGAGCGCCTTTCGGACCAAGGGATCATCGCCCTGGTAGCCCAGACACTGAAGCGCCATAATCGAGTTGGCCATAGCAGGATAAATCGCTCCCAGGCCGCCGCTGCCTTTGATGTGTTCCAGCATCCAGGTGGCTGCCTGATGCAGCGCCTTTTCCCGCAACCACAGAAGCGGCATATGGTCATAAATCTTGAGTAAGGCATCCAAGGCGACGAAGACATTGTGAGGCGTCAGCCACTTTTGATCTTTGTTGAACGGTGGAAATTTCCAATAGCGAATTTCGGTGCGGGGACTCGCATACAGTTCCTCGATACCCTGCTCCTTGGAAATGCGGCAAACCGGACGGTGCGCAAAGACGATCAGCAGGGGAATCAACACGGCGCGAGACCAATATGAGATCGCGTAAATATTGAAATAGAACCACTTGGGAAGAAACATCAGTTCGACGGGCATGTGCGGAATGCCTTCCCAATCGTACTGATCGAAGAGGGCCAGGGTGATCTTTGTAAAGACGTTGGCCTGAACGACGCCGCCTTTGCCGAGAATGCAATTGCGCGCGCGCAGCATGAACGGCTCGTCCCCTGCGATGCCGCTCAACTTGAGGGCGAAATAGGCTTTCACCGAGGCGCTGATTTCAGACGGTCCGCCGTAGTAGATCGGCCACCCTCCGTCGGGCAACTGGGCGGCGCGCAAATAACGGACGGCCTTGCGTTCCCGTTCAGGATCGACCTGATCGAGAAAACGTCTGAGCATCAGGTACTCAGCCGTGAGCGTGGTATCGGCCTCCAGTTCGGCGACCCAAAATCCCTCTGTCGGATGTTGCCGCGACAGGAACCAGGCTTGGCTTCGCCGAATGGCGTCGTCGATGGCATCGAGTTGGCTGCCTGCCTGGGATGAAAGGCGGCGGGACGCGGCATCGGCAGTCACGGCTGACTTGTCCGAGACCAACCGGAGGGAAGGCCCGACAACAGGGTCGGCGGTGAAGCGGTCTGGAACCGAAATGAAGAAGCTATCGGAGAGGCGGTCGAGGATGGTTCGAATCAGATTCATCGGGTTTGAACGGACGCACCAGCACTCTGAGTGCGGGGGATCAGCGGTTGCCTCTGACCTCGCGACAAGCAAGCCCAGGAACCATCGCTCAGTGGTAACTAACCCGTGGGAAAATAACAGACGGTGTGAACGAAGTCAAGCGAAGGTATGCAGAAGTCCTCTGAACTACGGGGGTTTTTCGATCATGAGAGCGAGGTCATGACACGGTTTGAAGTTCGTTTAAGCGTACGGAAACCAATTTGGAGATTCCCGGCTCTTCCATCGTCACACCAAACAGGGAATCCGCAATACCCATCGTCCGCTTATTGTGAGTGATCACCATGAACTGGGCGCCTTGGGCCAGCTCACAGAGGACGCTGGTAAATCGGCCGATGTTCTCCTCATCGAGCGGAGCATCGATTTCGTCGAGAATGCAGAAGGGTGTGGGACGGATCAAAAAGCTCGCAAACAGCAGGGCCATCGCCGTCAGCGTCTTTTCTCCGCCCGACAGCATGGTGATGCTCTTCAAGCGTTTCCCGGGAGGCTGAGCAACGATCTCAACGCCGGGTTCCTGCGGACCTGTGTGTTCCTCCTGATCCGCTTCAATGTCGACTAACTGCAGCTCTGCTCTGCCGCCCCTGAAGAACTTGGCAAAGACCTCGCCGAATTTTTCCTGCAACTCAGCAAACGTCGTCGCAAACATGTCCTTGGTCGTGCGGTTGATCCGCTGGATAATCTCCTTCAGCGACGCGATCGAATTCGACAGATCCTGCTCCTGCGTGGAAAGAAACCGATAGCGTTCCTCCAGCTCCTGGTGTTCACTGATCGCGGCCAGATTAATCGGCCCCATCCGATCAAGCCGCTCACGAATCTTGTGCAATTGCTGTCGGATCTCATCTTCGCTTGGCGAGGAGTGCGTCTGGGGATCAGGCTCGAGCTCGAGGAGCGTGGGCGTGCCGGATTCACCCAACGATCCCGGATCCACCTGATAGGTGCCGGAAAGCGTGGACTCCACCGTCGCCAGCTGAGTCCGCACCTCGGCCCGCCTGACTTCAAATGTGAGACGGGATTCCTGCAAGGCGGACACGATCTTGCGCACCTCATCCAAAGTGGACTCAATGGTGTGGGCCTGGGCCATGTCTTGCGCCTGCCGCTCTTGCGTCTCCACGATCTGTGCCTTCAATTGCTCGGCCGACTGGCCGATCTCCCGGCACAGGGCTTCCTGCCGCTCCCGTTCCGCACGGCTCTGCTCAGCCGATGCCGCAAGCGATTCAAGTTGCTGGTCCAAGCTGTCGATGCGGACGGCAGTTTCCTGTTGCTCCTGGCGAACGCGCTGCAAATCAGCTTGACGATGCTCGCAGGTGTTGCGAGCCCCTTGTACGTTCAATTGAGCCTCGGTGTGCTGCTGCTGGAGAGCGTGCATGGCCTGATCGAGTTGTGCCACCCGCTCACGGACCGTTTGCAAGGCGCCCTGCTGCCCATTCTTCTCGGCGATCCATTGCGCCAGCTGGGCCTGAGCAGATCTCGCTTCGTCTTCCAGGCGCCGTACCTCCAATGAGCCGCGCTGCGCATCGCCCAATAAGGTCTCGATGCGCTGAGTGAGATCTCCCAACAGCTGTTGAAGCCCTGAAGCATCCTTTTGGAGCGAGAGGGCTTTCATCTCTTGTTCGCGTAACACGTCAGCCACGCGCCGCCCCTCATCCCGAAGAAAGTGGCCCTCCGCCTGCAAGGACTCCCGCCGCTGCCGGGCCTCCTCGACCTCCGCCATTAACGTCGTTCGCCTGGATTCGAGCTCCATCACTTCTCGGCGACGTTGCAACAAGCCACCGCTTGCGCTCACCTGCCCACCCGTGACGACACCGGCTGCGTCCAGTATCTCTCCGGCGCGCGTGACGAACGTCGGACCATCGGCTCCGGTCATCTCCTGCTCGTGCCACAACGCCATCGCGTCCTCGAGCGTCTCAACGAACGCCACCCGATCGAATAGATAATCCCTGGCTGACGTGCGCGATCCGCTGACGCCGACCATGTCGACGGCTCGTCCGATGACACCCGCGCGGCCGTCCATACCGGTCCACCAATCATGCGACTGCTGGGGCGTGTTCCATCGGGGTGTCTGCGGAATAAAGGTGCCGCGGCCGAGGTCCTTTTCCATCAAAAAGGCAATCGCCTGCGGCGCAGCCTGCGGACCATCGACGAACCATCCCCTCACGCGCTCGCCCAGCAGTGCCTCCACAGCTCGATCCAATCCCGCCGGAACGGTCAACCATTCCGCGACCGCCTCGTGGACTCCCTGACAGGTCTTGAGTGCAGTCGCTTCCTCATTCCCCGACCGGCCATAGCCCATGTCTTCGCGCAGTACACCTTGCAGAGCACGCAAATGCGAATCGACGGCTGCTAATTCCTCAGATCGTGCCGACAACAGCTGTTCAATTTCAGCCAGCCCGGCTCCGGTCGCCACCGACTGCTGTTCCAGTCCGTGGTGCTGTCGGCGAAGATCCACCACCAGCTGATCGGCTCCCCGACAAGCCTCACCGAGCATGTGCTGCTTCTCCAGGGCAGTGTCGTGCTGAAATTGAACCTCTTCACGCTCCCGTGTCAGGCGTCCGTCACGCTCAGATATCTCCTTGAGGCGAGCGGTCAACTGCGACAGGCTCTGTTCGGTATTCGCCACCAGCACAGTCAGGTTCAACACGTCGGTGCGTCCACGGTCCTCCTCTTGCAGGGACGCCACTCGCTGATGCAGCAGGCCCTTCATCTCATGATCGAGTTCGGCGAGTGCTTGCTCCCGTTCGCGGCGGACCTGTTCGAGTCGATCCAATTCCGCCAGCAGCGCCGCTTCCGCTTCTTTCGCCGCGGCCTGCTCGTTCACGAGGCGTTCACGGTCCTCGGCGCCCTGTTTGTGCTGCTGCTCATAGAGCTCGCCCTTGTGGCGTTCGACCTCGGCTGCCGTCAGCGCCTGGGCCTGCCGCTGTTCGATGTGCGAGAGCTGTTCCCGCCGTTGGCCGATGACGAGCCCGGTATCGGCGATCGCCAGCTTGAGGCGCTCCAGCTCCGTGGACAAACGCGCTTGATAAGCCGCCCGTTCGGATTCCTCTCTGCTGAGCGTGGCGAGTTCGCGCTCGATATCCGTGGTGGATTGCCGCAAGCGGCGGAATTCATTGGTCAGCAATTGCACCTCGAGCGTCCGGGCTTCCTGCTGAAGCACCTGGTAGGAGCGCGCTTGCCGGGCCTGACGTTCAAGCGAGTTTAATTGCTTTTTGACTTCCGCGATGATGTCCCGAACGCGCAGCAGGTTCTGCTGAGTGGCGTCCAGTTTTCGTAGGGCCTCAGCCTTCTGCTTTTTGTAGCGGACAATGCCGGCGGTTTCTTCGATCAGTTCGCGCCGATCCTGCGGCGAGGCATTGAGAATTTGGTCGATCTGCCCTTGGGCGATGACGGTGTGTCCCTTCGTTCCTGCTCGGGTATCCAACAAGATACTGCGAATGTCCTTCAAGCGGCACTGCGTCTTGTTAATCAGGTATTCGCTGTCCCCGTTCCGATAGAGTCGGCGTGTGATCATGAGGTCCTGGTATTCCGACAACTGGCTCGGCAACCCGCCCTGACCCTCCACCTTGACCTGATCCAAGCCGCTGATGACGAGGGACACCTCGGCCATGCCCAATGGCTTGCGCAATTCCGTCCCGTTGAAGATGACGTCTTCCATCTTTTCGCTGCGCAGCGTCTTCGTGCTCTGTTCTCCGAGCACCCAGAGGATGGCATCCACGACATTGCTCTTGCCGCTGCCGTTTGGGCCGACGATGGCCGTGACGCCGTTGGGAAACTCGAGACGCGCTTCGGCGAACGACTTAAAGCCCACCATCTCAAGCGACTTGAGGTACATGCCCTGCTCCTTTGGTAGTTGGTCGGAGGATAACCGGACGAGGGAAAACCACGGGTGGGTTATGTAGCACAGGACTCGAACGAAATCAAAGAAAAATACCGCAGGTAGTGGCCGGAAGCCGAAGTTCCCACCATACTTGGGATGAGGGGCCGAGCAGTCGCTGGGAGGCTATTTATCTGGATGCGGCCACAGACTTGCTGACCGGAGCGATCGTGATCAATTCCTTGGGGAGGAGAAACTCGACATCTTCTTCGATGACGGTCAAATCTTCGACTTCGCCGCTGCCATAGGTCTTTAGGTACGTCACCACTTCTTCCACAAGAACTTCCGGCGCCGAGGCACCGGCAGTGATGCCGATCGCCTTGGCATTCTTCACCCACTGGGGGTTGATGTCGGCGGCTGAATCGATCAAGTACGAACCTATCCCGCAGTGTTCTCCCAGCTCGCGCAAGCGATTCGAGTTCGAGCTGTTGGGTGAGCCGATGACGAGAATCACATCGACGAGCTTCGACAACTCCTTCACGGCATTCTGGCGATTCTGCGTCGCGTAGCAAATATCTTCCTGATGCGGTCCTTTGATATGAGGAAACCGCCTGTGCAGTGCTCCCACGATGTCCCGGCACTCATCCACGCTCAGCGTTGTCTGTGTGACATAGGACAAGTTGGTCGTGTTTTGTACTAGTAGCCTCTCGACGTCTTCGACCGACGACACGAGATGAAACTTGTCCGGCACTTGTCCCAACGTGCCGATCACCTCGGGATGACCGGCGTGGCCGATCAGGATGAGATCGTATCCCTGGGTGTAGTCTCGGTTCACCTCGTTATGGACTTTGATGACCAGGGGACAGGTGGCGTCAATAACATGTAACCGACGGCGATTGGCCTCATCCCACACCGACTTCGCGACGCCATGCGCGCTGAAAATCACGACGGAGCCTTCGGGAACCTCGTTCAACTCTTCGACAAAGACGGCGCCCTTGTGGCGCAACGAATTGACGACGTGACGGCTGTGGACAATCTCATGGCGGACGTAGATCGGTGCTCCGTACTTCTTGAGCGACAGATCGACGATATCGATCGCCCGGTCGACCCCGGCGCAAAAACCGCGCGGATTGGCGAGATAAATCTTCATGAGCGTCCCTTCCCTGCCCCGCACATCTGACCACCTTACGTGAGTTCATGAGGTTCCGTCAACCGAATAGCCGCAGAACCAAATAGTCGCAGACCAACCGCTTCCAGTCTACAAGAGCCAAAAAACCGGATGAGACAGCATGCACGAGGGCGCCCGGGGCAGAGCCGAGACGGGACGCCGTACCGGCAAGAGTGGACGTTTCAACAGCCTGAGAGCTTGACAGCGACTGCCCTGCCCCGTACGCTGGTCTCACCTTCCATGGCCAGTGTCCCCGCCAAGAAAATTCTGATCATCGAAGATGAGCGCGATATTCTCCAGTTGGTGAAGCTGTATTTGGAGAAAGAAGGCTTTCGAACGGTGACAGCCACCACCGGAGCTGAAGGACTGAGTAGTGCCAAGCAGAGCAAACCCGATTTGATCGTACTCGATTTGATGCTGCCAGAAATCGACGGTCTTGAGGTCTGCAAACGTCTACGTTCCGCTCCGGAGACGGCGATGCTGCCGATCATCATGTTGACGGCAAAAGCCGAGGAATCGGATCAGGTCATCGGACTCGAGCTCGGCGCCGACGACTATGTCACGAAGCCGTTCAGTCCTAAGGCGCTCGTGGCGCGCGTCAAAGCTCTGTTTCGCCGCACCGATCGCAGCCGGCAAGAAAGCCAGACCGCTTACCAATACGGCAAGCTGGCAATGGACCTTGACCGCCACGAAGTCACGGTACAGGGTAAAGATGTGCCGCTTACGGCCAAGGAATTCGGACTTCTGGAACATCTATTGCGTCATCCCGGCCGGGTCCTGACGAGAGAAGTGCTGCTCAATCAGGTCTGGGGATACGACTATTTCGGCACGACGAGAACGGTCGACGTCCATGTTCGCCGGCTAAAGCAGAAGATTCCTTTACTCGACGAGGCGATCCTGTCAGTAAAATCACTCGGCTACAAACTCAAAGTACTGGACTGAGGAACGCCAGCAGTCCTTCGCACGGCTTGTATGAGTCTTTCCATCCGCTGGAAAGTCACCCTCGCCATCCTCTTCTCCTTACTCTGCGGCTTTGTCATCGCCGGAGTACTCGCGGCCCGATCACTGGCGGAACAGGAACTGGCTCAATCCGGCGAGGCCCTTGAGGTCTCCACTCACCTGATTGCGCTCGATTTGCGTCCGCTCATCACCGCGCCCTCCCTTCCGCCGATGCCCCAGCTTCAAACGATCGTTCGGGAGTTGAGCCAGCGGGCGCGCGCGCGCCTCACGCTCGTCGACGCCGCCGGACGAGTGCTCGCGGACAGTGCCGTTCGAGACGCCGATTTGGCCGGCGTTGAAAATCACCGCACGAGACCCGAAATCGAGCAAGCCGTCGCGACAGGTTCCGGTACCGACCTTCGAGCAAGCCACACCACCGGCGACCGCACGCTTTATCGGGCGGTTCGTCTGGGCAGGCCCGGTACAGCCTCTGCTCCGCTCTATTTGCGGCTGGGGCTCCCGATGACCGCCTTGGAGCATGAACTCGCGACCCTTCAACGTAATCTGACGTTGGCCTTCGGCAGCGCGTTTTTGATTGCGGTTGGATTGAGCGTCTGGTTGGCAAGGAGCCTGACCAAGCCGCTGTCCGATATGGCGGCCGCTGCACGGCAGCTCGCGGCGGGCAATCTGTCGGTCGCCGTGCCAACATCCTCGCGCGACGAAGTCGGGCTCCTGTCCGAGACCCTCAACCATATGACCCGCGAATTGCGGTCCAAGATTGAAGAACTGTCCGAAGACCGTTCCCAGCTGATGGCCATGCTCACGTCGATGGTCGAAGGGGTCATGGTACTGGACTCCAAGGGCCGTATCCTCCAAGTGAATCCGGCGTGGGAACGTATGTTCGGGGTGACCCGCAATGAGGCGCGCGGCCATCAATCTTCGGAGGTGTTCGGCCATCCCAAATTGAACGCGCTCGTCTCCGCCGTGCTTGCCGCGCGCACAGGTCAGGAAGGCGAAATCCTTCTCCCAAATGGGCGCTGCCTCAACGTGGAAGCGTCCGTGGCGGGTGGAGAACAGGACAACGAAGCCTGCGCCGTCCTCGTCTTCCACGATATCACCGAACTACGCCGGCTGGAGCATATCAGGAAAGACTTTGTCGCCAATGTGTCGCATGAGCTGCGCACGCCGCTCACGTCCATTAAGGGCTATGTCGAGGCGCTCTTGGACGGAGGGAAAGACGACCCGGACACGAGTGTGCGTTTTCTCGACATCATCTTGAAGCAGAGCGACCGGCTCAATCTGATTCTCGAAGACCTCCTGCAGCTGTCCAAGATCGAGTCGGGGCAGGTGCAATTCAAACAGGAACCGCTGCACATCGGGTCTGTGATCGAGCGCACGACCGCGATGATCAAGCCGCTGGCCGACAAAAAACAGCACCGGCTCAACGCGCAAGTCGCCGCCGATTTGCCCCTCATCACCGGCGACCAAGAACGGTTGGTTCAGGTGCTGGCCAATCTTCTCGATAATGCCATCAAGTACACACCGGAGGGCGGCACAATCACGGTATCGGCGCGCCGGTTTCCCGCGACGCGGACCGACGGGCGTGGAGACGGCATCGAGCTCATGGTGAGTGATACGGGCATCGGCATTCCCGTGGCGGATCGGCCGCGAGTGTTCGAACGGTTCTACCGCGTGGACAAGGCGCGTTCACGGGAACTCGGAGGAACCGGGCTGGGACTGGCCATCGTCAAGCACATTGTCGAGGGTCACGGAGGGCAGATCCACGTCGAAGGCAATCTCCCATCCGGCAGCCGCTTCGTTGTCCGCTTACCGGCTTAAGACCTCGCTTCGAGCTCTTAGATGAATAGCCCCATGATCAGATAGATCACCGTCGAGAGGATCGCTGCGCCGGGCAGGGTGAAAAGCCAGGCATACAGTATTCGTCTCGTCACGCCCCACCGCACGGCCGAAAGCCTTTTGATTGCGCCGACCCCCATGACGGATGACGTAATCGTATGGGTCGTGCTCACCGGCAACCCAATATGGGCGGTAAACATCAAGACGGTTGCGGCGGCGGTCTCGGCGGCAAAGCCGTGCACAGGCTCGAGCTTCACGATCTTCATCCCCAATGTGCGCACGATGCGCCATCCCCCGACAGCCGTTCCCAATCCCATCGCCACCGCACAGGCCCCGATCACCCAGGTCGGCACTTCCGCCGATGGAATTTGACCGGCTGAGAGTAGTGCCAACGTAATGATTCCCATAGACTTCTGCGCGTCATTCGCCCCATGGCTGAAGGCCATAAAACAGGCGGAAATCAGCTGCAGACGCTTAAACAGACGGGTGGCAACCGACCGCGTGACGCGAAAGAACAGCCAGCTGATCAAGACCATTAAGGTGAGGCCCATCGCGAAGCCGAAAAACGGCGAGAGGACCATCGCTTCGAGCACCGATCGCAGGCCGGCGACTTTGACCGTCTCCCATCCGCCGTGCGTCAGGGCCGCTCCCACAAGTCCACCGATCAGCGCATGCGACGAACTGGTCGGCAAACCTAACAGCAGCGTAAACAGATTCCACAAAATCGCTCCAGCCAGGGCCGCGGCCACCATGTGCTGCGTCACACCCGCAGGATCGACGATTCCCGAGCCCACCATTTTCGCCACCGCCGTCGACATGAAGGCGCCGGCAATATTGAGTACACCCGCCCCGATCACGGCGACAAACGGGCTGATGACGCGCGTAGAAACCACGGTGGCAATGGCATTGGCGCTGTCGTGCCATCCGTTCGAAAAATCGAACAGCAGAGCGAGCACCACCACCAGGAGCAGCATACCGGTCAGTTCAGGCATCGAGAGCCCGCGAGGGGTGCGGAGCAAGGAGTGAGGAGAGCGGCATGGCGGGAGACCCAGCAATGGCGGGTTGACTTGTTCGCACGGCCGTTGTCATTACGCTAGACGTGTCATATGTCACGGGATGGCGGCACCCTGCTAATGATGCTTCAGGGCGATACGTTCGAGAATGTTGGCGACGTCTTCGCACCGGTCGGTGCCCGCTTCAAACCCTTCATAGATTTCTTTCCACTTGATGATCGCCACAGGATCGGTCTCTTTCTCAAACAATTCCGAAATGGCATCGCGTGAGATCCGGTCGGCCTCATTTTCGAGACTGTTCACCTGCACGCTGCACTCTTTGATGTCCGGATGCGCCATTCCGAGCCTATCCACGCCCGCGCCCACGGCCACCGATGCCTGATACAAGACGTCCGCCAGTTTGACGGCCTTATCCGTGGGTTTCACGATTTTGTATAGCACGAAGCGATCGGCAATCGCTTCCGCCACGTCCACGATATCGTCCAACGCGCTCGCCAAATCGTGAATGTCTTCTCGATCGATTGGCGTGATGAATGTTTGATTGAGCCGCAGTGCGATGTTGTGCGTGATGCCGTCTCCCACGTGTTCGACGTCCTTGATGCGTTTGGCCTGATCGACCGGAGATTGAAAATGTTCCATCATCTCTTTCAGCAGCCGGCTGCCTTCAATCATGTTGTGCGCGGCATTCTTGAATAATTCAAAAAACCGTTCCTCTTTCGGAATCAAGCCAAACATGATCGTCCCTTTCTTGCGAATGTCCTCTCGACTCGCCGACATTCCCGCAGTGGTGTTACAACACGATGATGCGGACGTTACAGGACTGTTAACGATTCATCACCAGCGGATAAGTCCCGAGGCCCACGTCAATCCGCCGCCGAAGCTGCCAAGCGCAATCAGATCATGCGGTTGGACCTTTCCGCTGCGCACACAATGGTCGAGCGCGATCGGCAGGGAAGCTGACGAGGTGTTCCCGTATCGCTCGATCACCGAACAGAGAGATTCCGGCGCAATCGCCAGGCGTCTTGCCAGTTGGGCAAGGATTCTTCCATTGGCCTGGTGCATGACGAATTGGGATACATCCCGGAGGTCGACGCCGAACTCTTTCAGTATGTCCCGCAAGCCCCGCTCAAGGTGCTTCACGGCCAATCGGAACAACGGCGCCCCCTGCATCCGCAAGGAGTGCTCCTGGCCATCGAGGGTTTCTTGGCTTGCAGGTCTGCGTGATCCGCCGGCATTAATACGAATCAAATCATGCCGCGCCCCATCCGAGTGGAGCCGAATTCCCAGGAGTCCGCGGCTCGGCGGATCTGCGTCTGGTTCTCCCTGGACGATTGCTGCGCCGGCGCCGTCGCCAAACAGTAGCGCTGTGTCAGTGTCGCTTGGGTCGAGCGTGCGGGACTTCACCTCTGCTGCCACGACCAGGCAGGTCTTGATTTGGCCGCTCCGAACCATCGCATCGGCCATGGAAAGGCCATACAAAAATCCGGAACACGATGCGGCGACGTCAAATGCCGGCACGCCAACAGAGCCTAACTTCCGCTGCAGGTGGCAGGCCGTAGAAGGGAACGCCATGTCGGGAGAGGTGGTCGAAACTACGATGACCTCGACTGCCGTCAAAGGAAGCCCTGCTGCCTGCAGTGCTTCGCGTGCCGCGGAAACAGCCAAATCGGAGGAAGCCTGGGACGCCTCTGCCCATCGGCGCTCCCGAATTCCTGTCAGTTTCATCACCGTCTCCGGATCAATTCCCAACGCGGCACCGGCCTCGCGATTGGAGACGACGCGTTCGGGGAGATAGGAGCCTGTGCCGATGATCCTGGATCGAATCATTGTTGAATTGCCGAGGGGTTGCACCAGCCGCGCGGGATTCGCGGAATTATAGGTCTCACGCCTGTAGGGGTCAACCCAAGCGGGAAAGATTGATTTTGAAATGGTCTCCTGCTAGCTTTGTAGCCAGTTCTCATGAAGATCAATCTGTTACAGACAGACTTTCTACGAGCCGCTCACGGCTTGAGAGTTGCCCTGGGCATTGCGGCACTCTGCCTGCTCATCGCTTGCTCGAGCTCGCCCAAGAACGGCGATGCCACGTCTAAGAAAGCCCTGAGTGGAACCGACGAATCGATCTTCCTCGGCGATACGATCGAAAAGAACTACGATCCAAACGTCATTATGAAGCGCGGCGAAGCCTTCTTCGAAAAGGAAGAATTCGCCGAAGCCATCGTTGAGTACAACCACTTCCTCGATCTTCATCGCAGCCATATGCTCGCACCTTACGCCGGTTTCCGGATCGGCGAAAGCCACATGAAGCGCGCGAAAGGAATCGATCGCGATCCTGAACCGATCCAAAAGGCCATCGATTCATTCGAGCGGTTGCGAAGAGACTATCCGGGGAGCCGGTACGACAGCGAGGCGGTCGACCGGATTCAGGAATGCCATGATCTCTTGGCCCAGATGCATCTGTTTGTCGGGCAGTTTTATTACCGGCGGCAGTCGTATCTCGCCGCGGCGCACCGCTTCGAGCAGATCATGAAGATCTATCCCGACAAGTCTGTGGCTCCTGATGCGCTGTACTTCTTAGCCCTCAGCTACCACGACCTTGGGGCTGACGATTGGGCGAGTGAGAAATTGACCCTGCTCGCGGAAAAGTATCCCGATAGCAGGCATTCCAATGAAGGCGCAAAATTGCTCGCGAAGATTGTGAAATCCCAACCGGCCAGCGTCATAGCGAAGAAGCCGGAACCGGCTGCCCCAGTCCAGGGACCGGCGCTTGCGGCTGCAGAAAGTACGCGTTCCGTCCCGGCAGGGGGCGTGACTCCGCAGGTCGCCAATGGACTGATGCGGCTTCCCTCTGCCACCGCCATGGGGCAGGGGTTCGTCAACTGCCGTCTCGGCGCCTGGTGCTAGGACAGGCGTCTGAAAAATCCTTTCAGCTTGTTCTCACGTCGCTCCGAGTCTCAACGTACCGGACTAATGTACGCCTCGCCCTCTTCGCTCGTTGCTGCCTCGCTGGAAATGCTTTTGAGACGCCCGCTATGGCAGAGATCATCGGGTGATGATCGGCTGAAGGTTTCCACGAAGCTTCCTGACGGGCGTTCAAAAAGCTCATCCAACAAGGCCGCAAGAAGCGAGGACCCTGAGGCGTACTATTTGGCGTACGTTGAAGGGTACGAGCGACTGAGAACGATCCTGGGAAAGGCGTGTCTTGGCTCGCCTGGGGTGGGCGGGTGGGATGGAAGTTTTTTCAACGCCCGCTATTGGCCCAGATACCAGCCAATGCCATGCCTTTCCAAAAAGCTCGTAATCATCGTGAGTGAATTGGCATAGATCATGACACCGACGATGACGAGCAGCACACCGCTGACAGTGGACACTCCCCAGAGATAGGCGCGGGCTTGCTTGAAATAAGCCAGGAAACGATCGACGCCCAAGGCCGTCAAAAATAGCGGCAGGCCCAAACCAAGCGAATAACTGGTCAGCAAGAGCACGCCGTTGAGCACGGAATCCGTCGTGCTCGCGTACAATAAGATTGTTCCGAGCACCGGCCCGACACAGGGCGTCCAGCCGGCTGCAAACGCGATCCCGATCAAAAACGAACCGAGATATCCCACCGGTCGGTTCCGGAATTGGAACCGGTGCTCCATCTGCAAAAAATTGATATTGAGAATGCCGAGCAGGTAGAGGCCGAAGATGACGATCACCAGGCCGCCGATACGTCGGATGTGGTCCTGATAGGTCATGAGGAGCTGACCGACGAAAGTGGCGGAAGCCCCGAAGGCGATGAACACCACGGAAAAGCCGGCGATGAACAACAGCGCGTTCACGATGATCGCTCTCTTGAACTGTGAGCGCGCATTCGCATCGGTCAGTTGCTCGATCGATAAGCCTGTGATGTATGAAATATACGAGGGAACGAGCGGCAACACGCACGGTGAGACGAACGAAAGCAATCCCGCCGAAAAGGCCGCGATCATGGAAATCTGAGTCAGGGATTCCGACACGGGTAGCTCTCTATGACTTCATCAACATCTCGATCAACTGGTGCGCTTCGGGAGCTTCCCAGTCACGGGCGCCGAAGATATGCTGCCGCACAACGCCCTGCCGGTCGACCATGAATGTCATCGGAAGCGTCCGTGCACCATACGACAAGCCGACGCGAAAATCGGCGTCGTGAAGGATGGGGAAGGTAAGTTTGTTCTCCTCCTGAAACGGCCTGGTCACCGCCACTCCCTGTGCATCGGTCGAGACTGCGAGGATCTCGAAGTCTTTTCGATCGTACGTCCGGTACAGCCGTTCCATTGCCGGCATCTCCACCCGGCACGGCCCGCACCACGTGGCCCAGAAATTGAGCAGCACCACCTTCCCTCGCAGGTCAGACAGGGACACGATCCGCCCGTTCATGTCGCGGAGCTGAAAGTTCGGGGCCGGCTCGCCGGGCTTGACGACACCACGTTGCGCCACCGATGCCGCGTGGCCGGCGTGGCTCGAGGCCGACAGGGCGATTGCCACCAGCACAGACAGGAGTGCGGCTGTCACGAGAGGTTTCATCCCTGATCCACCATGGAAGTTTCTGAAAGTGGTGAACGGCTTCCGGCTGTCTTCGGCGTCACGTTAAGGAGCTTCGTCAATATCTGTAGGCTGTCGAGCCTTGTCCAATCGCGCGGTCCGATCACGATCTCTTGAATGATGCCTTGCTGATCAATGATGAACGTTTCAGGAACCCCCATCCGCTTATAGGGTTTGTCGGTCCGCCCCCACGAATCCACCAGGACCGGAAACGTGAGGTTCAAGCCCTTGACGAACGGTGCAATGTCCTTTGTCGTCGTCACCCGGTCGATACTGACGGCTAAAATCATCAACCCGTCCTTTTCGAAATTCTTGTTCAGGATCTCCATCGAAGGCATTTCTTCGCGGCAGGGTTTGCACCAGGTCGCCCAGAAGTTCAAGAAGACAACCTTCCCCCGAAAATCTGACAAGCGATAGGGTTTCTCATTGAGATCGGTGAGCGAAAAATCGGGCGCCGGTTTCCCGACGGCGAGCGGCTCATATTTCGCGCTTTGCAGCCAAACCAGCGTGAAGACGGCGACGAGAATAGCCGTGCCGACGGCCAAAATCAGCAGGCGCGATCGGCCTCGAGAAGGAAGTGACGTCAGATTCGAAGGAATGGTTTGTTCTGCCATGGTGACCTGAATAACTAGAGGTCACATGCGTCAGGCATAGGCATGAAGACCGGACAACAGAAAGTTTACTCCCCAAAAGCAAAAAATGACCATCAGGAAGCCGAACACGGCGTAGATTGCCGCGCGTCGGCCCTCCCACCCTCTCGTCATTCGTGCGTGGATATAGGCGCCGTAGATGAGCCAGACAATCAGCGACCAGGTTTCTTTCGGGTCCCAGCTCCAATAGCCGCCCCAGGCGTAATTCGCCCACATGGCGCCCAAAATAATGCCGAAGGCAAGCATGGGAAATCCGATCATGATGGCCTTATAGCCCAGTTCGTCGATCGTTTCGAGGTCCGGGAAGGCGGCGTAAAAACGTGATCGGCTGCCACGCTGCTCGGCCCGTTCTTTGAACAGATACATGACTCCAAGGCCGCCAGCCATTGCAAACGCCGCATAGCTGGTCAATGTGACCGAGACGTGAATGTAGATCCAGTAACTATTGAGGGCAGGTACGAGAGGTTCAGCCGTTTGGTAGCGATAAGGCAAGAGCGAGGCAGCTCCCATCGCAATGAAGCCGATGCCGACTACGAAGGCACCGATGGCCTTGATCTTGTACCGGAGTTCCAGCAGTACGTATCCCAGGATGATCGCCCAGGACACGTAGGCCATCGCTTCAAACTGGTTGGACCATGGGGCGAAGGTGCCGGAATGCTCGAGCCGCTCGAATGCGCGAGTCAACAGCGCCGCAGTATTGACCATCCAGCCGAACACCGTGACCAGGGTAGCCACCTGCCCCAATTGAGTCGCCCAGGCCCCATCCCGCTCATCGAAGTCCTCGGTTGGATGGCCGGCCGGCGCGAAGGCCATGGCCGGGCGGCGAGCGAACAAGTACGCGATGTAGAGGGTCAGGGAAGCCAGATACAGCCAGAAGGTCATGTCGAACAGAAACAGTGAACGGGCCATCGTATCCTCCGTCGAATCGCGTCAGGTGCCGTCGAACCCGTCTATCATACCCAAGAGCGGTGGCCTTTGGCCACTGGCAGGCCGTTTTAAGATCCCTGCGCTTCGCGCCCACGCCGAACCCGCACGGCGCGCCTGAGAAGAGATCCGACCTACGCCTTGAATGTCCGGAGTTTTTCCGTCAGTTTTCGGAACTCCTTTTGAAAATCGATCTGACTCTTGTGCGTCGTTCCGCCGACATGCACCGTCACGCCGGTCCCTGCTGGGATGATCTTCGTCCACAACCGGCGATGGTAGATGAACGACGAGAGTGTGATGCCCACGACGATCATGGTAGAGCCGATCCAGACGATGTTGATACCGGGATTCTTGGCGATTTGCAGACCCGTGTACTTTTTCGGTTTGTAGCCGATCAATTCGAATTGATATTTCGAGTCTTTGATCTCGAACAAATCGGGAAATTGATAGAAGATCCAGGGAGTTGCCTGAACAGTGCTGCGCTCATTGACCGTCAACTTGATCGCCGGGTTTGCATGCTCGATGGTCTTCGAATAGACCTTTTTCTCCGTCGAATTGAAGGCAAAGTCCGCAACGAAGTCGGTCATGGCCAGCTTGAGGTTCAGATCCGAGAGTGTTTGCTCCTTCTGCCATTCCAAGTCGATGGTCTTGACGACTTTCTCGGTCTGCTTGTTCTTGATATTGACCCGAGCCACTTCGATCTGATCCCAGGCATCGCCATAGCTGGATTGATAGAACCAGATGCCTTTGTACACGAGGGGATCGTTGACGGTAATCGTCTTCGTCATTTTCGACTGGCCGCCTTCGAGCACGGTAAGCGTACTGTTATAGGATTTGACCGCGCCGTTCTCGTGGTAGTCGATCCAGAACTTTTCCACTTTCAAATCAAAATTTCCACGGGGGATATGATACGTCTGTCCTTCCAGACAGACGCCGAATTCCTGGAATCCATAATAGCTGCCGAGCAGTCCGCCGAGCACGATCACCGTTGCGCTCAAATGCGCCATGTGCGCGCCGACGCGGCCCATGACCCCTTTCGTCGCATACAGCGTCACTTCGCCCGCCTCATTCTTGGCCAGGACCCGATAGCCCTTCCCCACGTAGTACTGGGCCAGCTGCTGTGCAATCGATTCCTTGGTGCCCGGCACCACCACTTCGGCCTGCTGTTTCATCCCTTTGATAAAGGCGAGCGAGACACTCACTTTGTCTTGTTTCATCGAGCGCCAGACGGCCGGAAAACGCTTGTAGAAACAGGTGAGCGAGTTGACACAGAGGAGCCCCAGCAGACCGGTAAACCACCACGTGTGATACACGTCGGTGAAGCCGAGACGAAGAAACCAGCGATACGCATCTTCTCCGTATTCCTGGATGTAGGTTTCAGCCCGCTCGCCCTGCTGAATGACGGTCCCGATGGTCGCCGTGATGGCGATGAACAGGAACAGAAACATCGCCAATTTAATGGAGGCGAAGAACTCGACTAACTCGCGCGAAAATTCTTCCCACCCCACCCCCGGCGCGGGAGTTTGGGGCCTATCCTGTTCAGACAGAGTTTCCGGCCGGCTGTTCATAATGGTGATGGTCCCTGCTCCATAGCCAGACACGCGATCGTCACGGCCCGAGAACACAGCAGATTGGGCGAGGGGCAATCCTGCGCTGGAAGGCGATCCTTATCCCGTATACCTTGCTGTAGATCAGGGAGGAATTCCTCGAAAGCAAGGCATCTTACAAGCGCCGGAAAAGGACTGTCAAGCAAGCGCGACGATGGCCGTTTGCCGATACCCCACTATAGAACTAATGGACAAATCAAGCGATTATCGCTATGATCTCACCCTGGCTTTCACATCGAGGCTTCCTTCTCACACAAGGGCCGTTACCCCCGACTGAGATCGAGCAACCATCGCCTGCTGAACCTTTTTGAGGAGTGGCAATGAGAAACAATTATCTCTTTACGTCCGAATCCGTTACGGAAGGGCATCCGGATAAAATCGCCGACCAGATATCGGACGGGATCCTGGACGCCATCATCGCACAGGACAAATACAGCCGCGTGGCCTGCGAGACGATATTGAGCACCGGAATCGCCTTCGTCGCCGGCGAGATTTCGACCAAAGCGTACGTCGAGATTCCCGACATTATTAGGGATGTGATCAAGGATGTCGGCTATTGCGACGCCTCCTGGGGGTTCGACTGCAACACCTGCTCCGTCCTCACCGCCATCCATCAACAGTCCGGCGATATCGCCATGGGAGTGGATTCGGGCGGCGCGGGTGACCAGGGTCTGATGTTCGGGTACGCCACCAATGAGACGGTGGAACTCATGCCCATGCCGATCGTGCTGGCCCATCGACTTACCCGACGGCTGGCTGAAGTGCGGAAGAAGGGTATTCTTCCCTGGGTCCGCCCCGACGGAAAATCCCAAGTCACCGTCGAATACCGCAACGGGAAACCGATCCGCATCGATACCATCGTCGTCTCCACCCAGCACAGCCCCGACGTCACGAACAAACAAATCGAACGCGGCATCATGGAAAAGGTCATCAAGCCGGTCATGCCCAAAGGGCTCTACGACCCGACGAGCGTGAAGCACCACATCAATCCCACCGGTCGTTTCGTCGTCGGCGGTCCGATGGGTGATACGGGTCTCACGGGCCGCAAGATCATCGTCGACACCTACGGCGGCCACGGCAGCCATGGCGGGGGCGCATTCTCAGGCAAGGATCCCACAAAGGTCGACCGTTCTGCGTCGTACATGGCCCGTTACATCGCGAAAAATCTCGTGGCGGCAGGCTTGGCGGACAAGTGCGAAGTGCAACTGGCCTACGCGATCGGCGTGGCCGACCCCGTTTCCGTGCTCGTCGACACCAAGGATACGGAAAAAGTATCGATCGACAACCTGGATAAACTCGTGCGCAAGTACTTCCCATTGACGCCGCGCGGGATCATTGAGCACCTCAAACTCCGCCGGCCCATTTTCAGAAAGACCGCCGCCTACGGCCATTTCGGCCGCAACGAACCGGAGTTCACCTGGGAGAAGACCGACAAAGCGAAGGTCTTGCGTAAAGAAGCGGGACTCTGATCGGATTCGGCAACGGTTGCGTGAAGATTGAGGGGACGGATCGAGCCCGTCCCCTTTTTTCTGACAACTTCCCATCCATCACCCGTCACTCATCAACTGCAGGAGGTTTTTCGTGGATTACGACGTGAGAGACATCAAGCTGGCCGACCAGGGAAAACTCAAGATCGAATGGGCCGAAGCGACCATGCCGGTCCTGCGGCTGATTCGCAAGCGGTTCAAACGGCAGCAGCCCCTCAAGGGCGTGCGGGTCACGGCCTGCCTGCATGTGACGACCGAAACCGCCAACCTGGCCATCACGTTGAAAGCCGGTGGTGCGGATGTCCGCCTTTGCGCCTCAAACCCGCTGAGCACTCAAGATGACGTGGCTGCAGCTCTCGTGCAGCATGAAGGCATTCCAACTTTTGCCATCAAGGGCGAGGACAATGCCACCTATTATCGTCATATCGAGTCGGCGATCGCTCATCGCCCGCATGTATCCATGGACGACGGTGCCGACGTCGTCTCGCACCTCCACTCCAAGCGAAAAGATCTGCTCAAGAACGTGATCGGAGGCACGGAAGAAACGACGACCGGTGTGATCCGGCTCCGAAGCATGGCGGAAAAAAAGGTGCTGAAGTTCCCCGTCATCTCCGTCAATGACGCCGATACCAAGCACATGTTCGACAACCGTTATGGCACCGGCCAGTCGACGATGGACGGCATTGTGCGTGCGACCAATCGCCTCGTGTGCGGCTCCGTCGTTGTCGTCGTAGGATACGGCTGGTGCGGACGCGGCATCGCCATGCGCGCGAAGGGCATGGGGGCGGATGTCATCGTCACGGAAATCGATCCGTTGAAAGGCCTCGAAGCCGTCATGGACGGCTTCCGGGTGATGCCCATGGAATTGGCCGCCCCGATCGGCGATTTCTTCGTGACTGTCACGGGCAACATTCATGTCATCAGAGGCGAACACTTCGCGGTCATGAAGGACGGCGCCATTGTCTGCAACAGCGGGCATTTCAATGTGGAACTCGAGATTCCCAGCCTGGAGAAGCAGGCGAAAAAGCGCCGGATCGTCCGGCCGGGCGTGGAAGAATTTACCCTCCGCAAAAATGGTCGCCGAGTCAGCCTGCTTGGCGAAGGCCGGCTGGTCAATCTGGCTACAGCCGAAGGCCATCCCTCCAGCGTGATGGACATGAGCTTCGCCAACCAGGCGCTCGGCGCAGAGTACATCGTCAAGAACTACAAGCACCTCGAGAAAAAGGTCTATCCGGTCCCGCCGGCGATCGACAAAGAAATTGCGAGGCTGAAATTGGCCGGCATGGGCGTTGCGATCGATACCTTGACGCCCGAGCAAAAGAAATATTTGGCGAGTTGGGAGATGGGAACGTAGCGAGGGGGGATTCTTCTCTGCGCTCGCTGCAGAGCGACGCTGACCGCTCTATGCTTCACCTTCGCTTGGCTCAGAAACTTGTTCAATTCGAGCTTCGCTGAATTGAACTTCAAACATCTTCGCCACCCTCACGGGTCGCTTCGGCTTAGCCAGAGCGGTGGTCCCACCGCCGCTCTGATGCTCGCCCCAAGAATCTCCCCCCTCGCTCCACATGAGAAGGGGAATGCGGTGCACATCGTACCTCGAGCCACCGCGCAAAACACCAAGGCAAAGCGGCCCCTACCCCCTATGACAGGAATACGTTTCCCATGGCTTGGTGCAATGCTATTTGCTCTTGCTGTTTTCAATGGATGCGTTCGCGAGACATACCTAAAGCCTCTTGGAGAAGGGTCTTATCTTAGACACTGTGGAGGAGGTCGAGAAACCCACCTTGCATTTCAGGTCCGTGAGGGTTTGGCCGCATCCTTAAAGGTGGAACCTCAGCGGTTGTATCTTTACTTTTATCTTGGCCCCGGACATCGTCTTTCCATCAATTCCCCCTATCTGGAACTAGTTACCAAGACAGCCAATGCCCATCGTGTTCCTGTCGACGCCCTTGCGTATTATCTTCCCCACGACTCTTCAATAGAATCCAGTTACAGCTCGACAGCAGAACTTAAGGGATCGCATTTCCCCGAATCACGCTTTCCGTCAATTGGCAGTTTATGAGTGAGTGGAAAATATCGTTGGTACCGTATGCGTGTAGAGCTTTCCCCTCCGATACTAGAAGACTACATACTGCATTGGCCGCCTCTCACCTTCGACGGAGAACCCTTGGAAATTCAAGAGACCTCCGTTCAACAAGTTACAGAATATGTCCATTATGGTCTCGGGTGTTAACTAGCCTTTGAGACTCGTCCTTGCAGCGCCCGAGGTTGGGCGCGGGAGATGCGCCCCAGATCAGCGTCACCCGCCATATCGACCATACCCAGTCTGTTCGTGCCAATGAAAAGAAGCGGCCGCCCTCCCTGGCGGCCTTTGCTTTTTCGCACTACCCCGTCTCGCGTTGTTACCCTTCCAGGCATTGATACCCAACGAATACGTGATGCAAGACCGCGACTCTTGCCCGCAAATGCAATCAAAATTTGTCGCTTCGCAACATTTTTGTTCATGAGGCAGCAGCTTGATTCTCTCGAATTGACTGAATAAGGCCGGATTTTCTGCAGATGGAGATCAGCTGAGTCCAGGCCTAAAGTTTGCTGGGTTACGCAGCGACGGGCTTGGAGAATAACGAATCACGGGTCTTCTTCATATCGCGAATCTTATGACGTCAATGTAATAGCTGGCCTCCCATAGATGATGTGGCACCATGGCGGTACGTGTTAGTAAATCGCCGATCCGATACAACACTGAACAGCGAGCGTTCGCGCCACACATCTCACTGACATCGGCTCTCCGGACACAAGGCCCCGTTCAGCCCATCTCTTCAGTCCTCCCGCGAGGCGATCGTCAGACGGCACACCCTCTACGAAGCAACGTCGTATCCGGTTTGCTGCTACTTTTCCTGTTGATTCCCCTGCTGAAGGCCTACTCGGCAGAGCCGGTACCAATTGATCCACGAAAGCTGACCTTCAATGCGGTTGAATTTGTCCCATCTGAACCAGACCGCGTGGTTTTTGGAAACGGGCTGGTGGTCTACTTACTGGAGGATCATGAACTACCACTGATCACGATTAGTGCCTTGTTACGGACGGGCAGTTGGCTTGATCCGTCCGACAAGGTCGGCCTAGCCGCATTGACGGGAACCGTCATGCGGACCGGAGGGGGCGGGGGTTTGTCGGCGGCAGAAGTCGATGACGAGCTGGCACAGTTCGCGGGTCGTATGAATATCGCCATCGGTCGGCAGTCCGGGTCCGCATCACTTGATGTGCTCAAGAAGGACCTGGAGAGAGGCTTACAAATTTTCGCCGGGTTACTACGGACACCTGCCTTCGATCCTGCGCATGTGGACCTCGCCAAGCTACAAGCGATCGAACGGATACGCAGACGTGAGGACGAGCCTGAATCCATCGCCAGTCGTGAATTCGTCAAGCTGCTCTATGGTCCCAGCCATCCCAGCGCCCGAGAGAGTTCAATTGATTCCGTGCAGCGAATCAGCAGGGAAGATCTGATCACCTTTCACCGAGAATACGATCCATCCCAACGGAATCATTCTCGGTGTCACCGGTGATTTCAGGAGAGCTGAGATGGTAGCCTCCCTCCTGGAGGTATTCGGTGATTGGGAAGCTGGAAGCGTGCCGGAAGTGAAGATTGCCGATGTCCCGGAGAGTGAGGCAGAAAGAGCGGTGATTCACTTCATCAACAAAGACACCTCGCAGACTCATCTTCGAGTGGGCGATCTGTCGATTAAGGAAAACGATTCGGATTATATCCCACTCGCTATTGCCAACGACATTTTGGGCGGTGATTCGGGAGTCGGTCGGCTATTCAGGGAAGTGCGGACGAAGCGAGGCCTGGCCTACTCGGTTGGCAGCGAGTTGAGTACTGGTGTGTACGATCAAGGGATGTGGCTTCTGTGGGCCGAAACCAAGCTCCCGTCGACCAATGAAGTTCTTGGACAGTTGGTGGCGAACATCGAACGAATGTCCTCCGAACTTGTAAGCGATGAGGAACTCGCTGAATCCAAGGAAGCCTACATGAACTCATGGGTCTTTGAATTTTCGAGCGCCTCGAAAATCGTGAACCGGCTTATGAGGTTGGAGTACGATGGCTTGCCAAAAGATTTTTTTCAGCAGGTGCGGGACAAGGTACTCAAGGTATCGAAGGATGATGTCTTGGCCGCCGCGAAGAAATATCTCCGTTTGGATCGCTTGAAAATCATCGCGGTTGGATCAGGCGGGACCCTGTCCAAAGTGCTGTCGACGTTTGGTACCGTGAAAGAAATCAAGCGGAGTTCGGAGGGATGAACATGTCTGTGCCCCAAACTCGGCGCTGCGTACGTGTCCCAGGTCGGACGAATCGTGGTAGAGTATCGCTAGGCGCCGAGGAGGTGATAGGCGACCACTCCTATGAGATCGACGACCTTCCACCCTCTATCGCTCGCTGATTTCGAGATCTCCCCCGAACAGGGCTTTCTTCCGCATGACCCTCGACAGAGTTTACCCGACTGCCGAACGCTGAATGATCTTGGGCACGAATTGCCGAAGCTATTGAGCACTCGCACGGTGAGACCGTTCATCGAGAAGCAGCGCTCACTTCTTCCATCCGTTCCTCCTTCCTGGGGAGAGCAAGACTCTCGAGCAGCCATGCGGATTCTATCCTTCGCCGGCCATGCGTATGTCTGGGAGTCACCGGATCATCCTGCTGCTTCCCTGCCGCCGCAATTGGCACAACCCTGGTATGAGGTGGCCCAGCGACTCGGCCGGCCGCCGGTGCTCTCGTACGCCTCCTACGCGCTCGACAACTGGCGACGGCTTGACCCATCACAACCAATTGAGCTCGACAACATCGTGCTGCTACAGAACTTCCTGGGTGGCCTGGATGAGGAATGGTTTGTCGTGGTTCACATCCAGATCGAACAGCAGGCGGGGGCCGGCCTAGCCGGATTGGTTCAGGCCATCAACGGTGCGGCTCTCGATCGGGAGCCTGACGTGCTCATGGGGCTCCGCGCGCTAGCCTCGTCCCAAACCGCCATGCGAGACACGTTGCTTCGCATGAAGGAACGCTGCGATCCCTATGTCTACTATACCCGTGTCCGACCCTACATCCATGGGTGGAAGAACAGTCCGTCGTTGCCGGATGGCTTGTCCTATGGCGGGCTGTCAGCCTACGCCGGACGGCCGCAGCTATTCCGCGGCGAAACCGGCGCCCAAAGTTCGATCGTGCCCTCTCTCGATGCCGGTCTTGGTATCCGTCACAGTCCCGATCCATTGACTGTCTACCTGGAGGAAATGCGTGAGTACATGCCTCCCCTCCATCGTGCCTTTCTTCAGAGCCTCGAACAAGCAACCGACAATTTCGATCGGCCGCGGCTTGTCGGCTATGTGAAAGACCGGAAGACCAGTCGCTCTGAGTTATGGACCGCCTACTGTGCCTGCGTCGATCTGCTCGCGCAGTTTCGTGAGATCCACATCGGTTATGCCGATAGTTATATCTACCGACAGCATCAGTCTCACACAAGCAACCCCACGGCCGTCGGGACCGGCGGCACTCCGTTCATGGCCTACCTTCAAAAGCACCTGGATGAAACGAGGCGGGCGATGACAGATTAGCGATGGGGCCTGTTTGTTCGGCGGGGATACTTGCGCGGCATCCGTTCAAGTAGGATGTTTGCTGTTTTCTAGAGTTGAGAGCAAGCGCTTCGTCCAAGGCAGGAACGGCAACGAGAGAACCTGCGGCCTTCGGACTATTTCGGCGCCGGCAACGACCATAGCGCCTCCAAGAATGGTGGTGCTTCCGATCGGTTCGCCCAACCACAGGTATGCCATAAGAACCGTGCAGACGGGAATGAGGTTATGGTACGTCCCGACGGTGGCCGGAGACAGCGACTGCAAGGACCGGCAGCGGAGCAGGAACACGGCTGCGGTGGCGCAGCCGACATAGAGGACTGACACCGCGATGAGGGGCGACATCTCCGGTTGGGGGGCTTCGGACCATCGGGGCGAACCGAAAAACAATAACAGAGAGCTACTGCCGAACATCACCGTATTGGAGACCATCACGCCGAATCGTTTTACCATGCCGGAGCTGAACACAATATGCGCCGACATCATGACCGTGAAGAGGAGAACAAAGAGGTCCCCAAATTGGATCGCCGCGTCAAACGGGGTCACCCAAGAAATCGCAACGACACAGCCGGCCAACGAGAGCACAATGCCTGCGCATTTGGGCCCAGTCATCCGATCCTTTCCGACGAGCACACTGAGCATCGCCGTACAAGATGGTAGAAGCCCATAAATGAATGCATAGTGAATGACACTCGTATGCATCAGGCCCCATGCCGCAATCGCGTACGAGAACACGCCGAGGAAACCCACACATCCCAGTCTCGTCAGGTCCGCGGTCGCCAACGACATCAACCCTCGCCGGTCACAAAGCCATGTGAGGGCGAGCAGAAGCAGGAATCCGATCACCACTCTGAAATAGGCCAGTCCAATGGGCTGGATGGTGCTGTGTTGAAAGACGTACTTCACGACCGGTGTCACCGAGCTCAATAGCACCACGACTCCGAGGAGACAGGCCAGCGGAACGAAGGAAGTATTCGGCTTCGAGCTCTCTGAGGCTGCCCCATTCCCCATGGTCAAAATCCCGTCATGTTCAGGGCGTTCAACTGCTCGATGAAGCCGGTAAGTTGGGCTTGGTGCTCAGGAGAGATTTGTATGATCTCGGCACCCAGGAAAGGATGCCGCATGTGCGTGACCCGAACCGTACATGCCAGGAGACGGGGATCGCTGAGAATGAATTCCAGATGGAATTCGTCCCCCACTCCGAAGCCGCCGTTGCTTTCGAGTTGAAATCCCTTTTCTGTGAGGTCGATGACCTTGCACGGAAACGTCTCATCGCCGCGGCGGATCTCACCGACCCTATCGATCATGATGCGAAAGAGTCGTCGTTGCGCTCCCATATCTCCCTCCACCTCATCGGTCCGGTCTCATATAAGGCCCCCAAAGTATAGCAGCTACCTTCACCCGCCCCTGAGCAGCGGATCTGTCGCCGTGAGAGGACCAGGCTCGCCTATGGCAAACCTCATTGTTGACTAGGTCCGCTAACGGGCGTATCGTTCCCATCATTCCTGAGGAAGGAGCACTAACCATGTCTGTTATGTGTTCCCTCGCGGCCTGCAAGGCTCAAGTCGGAATGTGCGGGCATGAAAAGGCGATGCTCAGCGTCGCGCTGCTCGCAGCCATCGGCTTTGGCGCCTACTTTTTCATGAGCTGACCGCGCGGCCTCAACAGTCCTCTCATTGACGCGGCGGGGAGTGGTGTGTGCCCTCATACACGACCTTCTCTCGTAGGTCATCCTTCGCTCTCTGATCCTTTCCTGGCTCGGACACTCGTCCTCGATGAGCTGTTCGACTTGTCGCTCTACAAGGCCTTGAGACAGGTCACTGGTCCTGAGGTCCATCATACGCTCGATGAACTGATTGAGGTTGAAACCGGGCATCTGGCGTTCTGGAAGAATTTTTTCAACCTGACACTCGACGAGTTAAATCTTGGCCGTCGACTCAAGCTCTCGCTGCTCATGTTCGTCTGCAAGGTATTCGGCTCCACCGCCGTGCATTTGGTGCTCGAGGCGATCGAGGTCCACGGCATCCGGAAGTATCTGGCCCTTTGGTGCGAGTACCAGGGCCAACCCCTCGGTGAGGCTCTGCATGGTATTTTACTGGACGAATTCAAGCACGAGGACGTGCTCGTGACGGCACTCACCGAGCGGAAAATCAACGCAGAGAAGATCCGCAATATCTTTTTGGGATTGAACGACGGCTTGGTGGAAATCCTCGGCGCTGTGAGCGGGTTTTTTGGCGCTTTCGGAGAAGCGACAATGGTGCTGGTTGCAGCCTCTACGACCGCCGTGGCAGGAGCGCTTTCTATGGCCGCTGGTACCTTCCTGGCACTGAGCAGCGAGAAGGAGGTCAAGAGCACCGAAATCGCCAAAAAGATCTTTCTCGGAGAAGCCACAGAAGTGGTTCCGATGGAAGAGTCGCCGATCAGCTCCGCGCTCGTCGTCGGCGCTGCCTATATTGCCGGGGCCATCGTCCCTGTTTTGCCGGTGCTCATCGGAGCGACCAATGCGCTGTTTTCCGTTATCACAGCCGGTCTCATGGTCGTGTTTGTGTCGACCGATTCTGTCGTTCCTGTCCGGCATGGACATGGCCAGACGCATTTTCCTCAATCTGGTCATTATTGCCATAGCGGTCAGCGTGACCTACGGCATCGGGGTTTTCGCCAAGACTCTCTGGGGCATTGCCCTGTAAGCGGCCATGCCCTGCTTCGGGTACATTCTGATCCAAGAGGCACGATGTATGGCGCAGGCGCACGTCGGGCTTTCCGGCTATTCGTATAAACCGTGGCAGGGTCCGGGCCGGTTCTACCCTCCTGCACTCAAGCAGAAAGAGTTCCTGCGCTATTACGCGACGCGTTACGACACAGTGGAATTGGACGGCGTGTGGTACCGCCTGCCTTCCGAAAAGGCAGTATCCGAGTGGATCGACGCGACTCCTTCTCACTTCCTCTTTGCCCCCAAAGTGCACCGGCAAATCACACATCGCGCGCGCCTCAAGCCAGACTGTTACGAGTTCATGCATGTCATGCTGGACCGCCTCACGCGGTTAGCCTCCGCCGAACGCCTCGGTCCGTTGCTGATTCAGTTGCCGCCTAATTTGGTTCGTGACGACGACCGACTCACTCGTTTTCTTGAACAACTCCCCTCGAACACCCAATGGGCGATCGAGTTCCGTCACGATTCGTGGTACGACACGGCAGTCGAGGGGTTGCTCAAGGGCTTCAACGTCTCATGGGTTGCCGCGGACACGGACGAACGGCCGGCGGAATGCCGAGACACCTCAGACTTTTGGTACGTACGCCTGCGTAGAAGCGCCTACGACGAACGGGATCTGAGAGAGTGGGCTGAACGGATCGGGAAGATGGTCGACCAGGGAAAGAGCTGCTACGTCTATTGCAAACACGAGGACGAAGGCTCGCCCTGGGTTTGGGCGGACAGGTTATTGCAATTGCGCGGGGAACGAACAAACAGGATGGATCAACGGGCATGAACCATGGGAATTTCTCTGCGATGCTCTGAATCCCGTTGAAGGCGTAGACGTTCCTGTCGAGACGTTTCAATCACCTCAAGCAGCCGTTCGTCGCTCAGTTGCGTGAGTTGGGCTGCGGCGTCCTTCATTTCTGCGTGCTCCACAGCACGCGACAGCACTTCTGCCTTCGTGGCGCCTTTCTTTTGACCAAGGAACGGCTTGAAGATGAGGTACAGGACGTCCCTGACGGGCATAAAACGCAGAAACCGCCGCAGGAGACGGTAGGTTTGCAGGGGATGGTGGAATATCTTGTAGAGAAGCAGTTTTTTTAAGCCTTGCTGCCGGACGTTATTGATCACTTCACCCGGCAGGCAGGTGGGGTCGATTTCCGAACACTTGAAATATTTGTACCAATCAGTCGCGTCGCTGACGAGCCCTCGCTTCACGTATTCTTGCCAGAGCGGCGTACCGCGATACACACACAGACGGTTAAAGCCGAATGTATCAATCGGTAATTTCGCGGCAAAATTGAATGTCGCCTCCATGTCCTGAACAGTTTCATCGGGATTCCCGACCGTAAAAAACCCGTGAACGATTTCTATGCCGGCCTTTTTGGCATTGGTCACCGCTTGGGTCACTTCTTCCAGAGTTTGTTCTTTCTTGAGCCGATCCAAAATCTTCTGGCTGCCGCTCTCGATCCCGAACATGACGGTCCGGCAATGGGCCTTGGCCATGGCCGGGAAGAGATGCTGCGCGACGGAGTCTACCCGTCCTTCGATGCCCCATTGAATGGTCAGGTTTTCCTGCTGCACGCCGTTGCAGATCGCCTCAATGCGCTTCGGCTGGAGCAGAAAGTGGTCGTCGACAAAATAGACGGAGCCATACCCGTGCGCTTCGAGATACTTGAGTTCGGCAACGACATGTGCGGCGCTGCGCGCCCGCCATTTGCCTTCGTTGAATATAGGAATGTCGCAAAAGACGCAAGGCCAGGGGCAGCCGCGAGACGTCTGCATCGTCGTGAAACGCTCCATCGACAGCACGGCTGGGACGTCGAGCGGCATTGACTCGATGAAATCAAGCCGGAGGCTTTCACGATCCGGGAACGGCCATTGATCGAGGTGCCGTTCCATTGGACGACCGGGATTAGTCATCACTTGCCCGTCCTTCATCCACGTGAGGCCGCCGACCGTCTCGGGCGCGTCCATCTGAGCGAGTAGGTCGAGCAATAGTTGTTCGCCGTCACCGCGACAGACGAAATCGACTTCAGGACACTGGAGCTTGACGAGGCCGGCATTCAGAGTGGCGAACACCCCGCCAAACGCGAGCTTGACCGTAGAGTCGGCGACGCGGATCTGACGGGCGAGAATCTTTGCATACGGATAGCTGGTCGTACTCAGGAAGCTAAGGCCGACGAGCGCCGGTTTCTGTTTTTTGATTTCCTCGACAATGACGTCGTTGGGCGTATCCGGGTTCGCCTGATCGAACATCACACATTCGTGTCCGGCTGCTTTCAACACTGAGGACAACGACATGATCCCGATGGGCGGGAAGCCCATCACACGGATGTTGCCGTTTTTAGCCCGTGTTTTAGCGGGAAGCGCGTAAAACTGCGGGTCGCGAACGTGGATCAGAAATACTCGCAAAGAGACTCCTGGGTTGACCTCGTTCAACGACCGAGGCCTGGATGGCCGGAGGAATGACTGCGGGACAGCACGTCTCGTGAGGCTGCAGACAGAGAGCCTACCACGATATGGAGGCGAAGGGGAAGGAAATACGGCGAGCGGAGGTCGAATTAACCTCCACTTTGCCTATTTTCTAACGTCCCAAAGCTTTCTTGACCGCATGGCCGATCTCAGCCGGATTTTTCACCACACGGACGCCAGCGGCTTCCAGGGCTTTCATCTTCTCGTTTGCCGTGCCCTTTCCGCCTGAGATGATGGCACCGGCATGGCCCATGCGGCGGCCAGGAGGCGCGGTGATTCCGGCAATAAAACTGATCACCGGCTTCTTCACGTGCTTCTTGATGTACTCGGCAGCTTTCTCTTCCGCATCGCCGCCGATTTCTCCAATCATGACGATCGCCTGTGTTTCTGGATCCTTCTCGAAGAGCGGCAACACATCCACAAAGCCGGTCCCATTCACTGGATCTCCGCCGATACCCACACAGGTCGTTTCGCCTAAGCCCAAGGTTGAGAGTTGATGCACCGCCTCATAGGTGAGGGTGCCGCTACGTGAGACGACGCCGACGATGCCCTTCTTGTGGATGAACCCGGGCATGATGCCGATCTTTGCTTCATCGACGGTGATGACGCCTGGACAATTCGGACCGATCAATCGAACATCTCGGCCGCGCAGGGCGCGCTTGACCCTGACCATCTCGTTGACCGGTATGCCTTCGGTGATGCAAATGACCAGCTTAATTCCGGCATCAGCGGCTTCGAGAATCGCGTCGGCACAAAACGGCGGCGGGACGAAGATTAAAGAGGTGTCGCTCTCGGTCTTCTTGACCGCATCAGCCACCGTGTTGAACACGGGGATGCCTTCCACCTCCTGCCCGGCCTTTCCGGGGGTAACTCCGGCGACAACCTTCGTCCCATAGGCCTTGCATTGGGTCGCATGAAACGACCCTTCCTTGCCAGTAATGCCCTGCACCACCACCCGCGTATTTTTATTGACCAGAATACTCACGGTGAACCTCTTTTTTCCCTTTTCACTTCCCTCCAAAATTCCACAACCGAGCAGCTGAAGGCTTAGTGCGGTCGAGACGCGCGTTGAGCAGCGCAGGACAGCCAGCCTGCTTCCCTACTCCGCTTTTCCCGTCAACCTCACGATTTTTTGCGCCGCCTCCCACAAATCATTGGCGACCTCCAGTTTCAAGCCGGATTCCGCCAACAGCTTCCGCCCCTCTTCGGCATTCGTGCCCTGCAGCCGTACCACTAACGGCACGTTGATTTTCACTTCCTTGGCCGCTTCGATGACGCCGTGCGCGATGCGCTCACATCGGACGATGCCGCCAAAGATGTTGATGAAAATGCCTTTGACGTTCGGGTCCTTGAGTAAAATCCGGAACCCGGCCGCCACCGTCTCTTTGGTCGCTCCGCCGCCGACGTCCAAAAAGTTGGCCGGTTCGCTGCCGGCAAGCTTGATGACGTCCATCGTGGCCATGGCGAGGCCTGCGCCGTTCACCATGCAGCCGATGTTGCCGTCCAACTTCACATAGTTGAGGTTGTTCGCCGTGGCTTCGATTTCTAACGGCTCTTCTTCGTTCAGATCGCGCATCCTCTGCACGTCTTCGTGCTTGAAGAGGCCGTTGTCGTCGAACGAAACTTTCCCGTCGAGCGCCACCAGCGTCTTTTCCTTCGTGATAATGAGAGGATTGATTTCAACCAATGCCGCGTGCTTGTCCATGAAGAGGCGATAGAGATTGCCGAGCATCTGGACGTACGGATTGATTACCGCCGGCTCGATGTGCTGCAAACCAAGCGCAAAGGCCACGTTGCGGCCGTTGTGCCCCTGAAAGCCCACGGCAGGATCGACGGCTTCCTTGATGATCTTGTCCGGGGTCTTCTCGGCGACTTCTTCGATTTCCATCCCGCCTTCCGTACTCGCAATAAAGGTCGGGCATCCCGTGTCACGATCGATGAGGATGGATAGATACAGCTCTTTGGCAATGTTCGCGCCTTCCTCGATCAACAGCCGGTGCACTTTCCGGCCTTTCGGCCCGGTCTGATGCGTGATCAGGGTCTTCCCGATGAGTTCCTTGACGAGGCCGGCCACAGCCGCCTTGTCCTTCGTGATTTTCACGCCGCCGGCCTTTCCCCGCCCGCCGGCATGAATCTGCGCCTTGACGACGAAAACCGGCGTATTCAATTCAGCGGCCCAGGCCGTTGCCGCTTCCGGCGAAGTGATTTCCTTGCCCCGGGGAACGGGGACACCGAACTGGGCAAATAATGACTTCGCCTGAAACTCATGCACATTCATCTTCTACCTCATCCTTGAAGGACCAGACGGTGTGACATTTCTGACTGCGTGACTATTCTCATCCGACACCCCGGGCGCGAGGAGTTGCGCTCTTCACCCGTTGTGACCACCTCAAACAGCACTCGTTCGACGTGGAGACCCTCCATTTGATCTTGGCGATGGGCTAGAACCCACTTTCGGCGCCGCGTAGCGCGAGCACAAGAAATGTCGCGCTCGCAGTCCTACCCCACTTTTCTCGTGTACGCCGGCAGGATCATCGGAGAAATGACGCCACTGGGATTCCCGTGCTTCTTGGCTTCTGCACGGAACTGTTGCAAATGTTTGAGCGAGAGTTTCCCTTGCTTCATCGACGCGGCTCGTGCAGCCGCCGTGAGACCAGACCGCTTGCCGAACACCATGAGATCGAGCAGGGAATTTCCCATTAACCGGTTGCGGCCATGGAGGCCGCCGGAGGCTTCACCGGCGACGAACAGATTCTTCACGTCGGTTTCCGAATTGATGTCGATCTTCACACCGCCGTTCTGGTAGTGCAATGTCGGATAAATCAGCACGGGATCCTTGCTGATGTCGATCCCAAACCGTTCGAACTGCATCATCATGGCAGGAAAATGCTTCTCGACCGTCCCCGGCCCATGTTCAACATCCAGCAGAGGCGTATCCAGCCACACGCCGACCCGTCCCGACATGGTTCTGATGCCTCTGCCTTCCTCGCATTCTCGAATGATCGAGGAGGATACGACGTCGCGTGTGTCGAGTTCGTTGACAAACCGCTCGCCCTTCGCATTGACCAAATGACCGCCCTCAGAGCGAATGCCCTCCGTCACCAATGCACCGATCAATTGTTCCGGAAAGACGGCGCCGGACGGGTGATATTGGAACGTGTCGACGTGAGAAAGCTTCGCGCCAATACGGTAAGAGAGGCAGAGTCCGTCTCCCGTCGCACCGTAATGGTTGCTGGTCGGGAAGCCTTGAATGTGCAGTCGGCCGATGCCGCCGGTGGCCATAATCACGGACCGTGCAGCCACGACCACGTGTCGCTGGTTGTCGAGATCCTTGAAAATCGCGCCTGAACAACGGCCCTCCTCGTCACTGAGCATCTCGATCGCCGCGCAGAATTCGAGCAGCTCAATCTTTTTGTTGATCACCTCGTCCTTGAGGACGCGCATGATCTCCAGGCCCGTATAGTCCGAGCAGGTCAACAGCCGTGGCTTCGAGCTACCGCCGCCCTTCTTCACATGAAGGTTCCCGTCAGCCTGACGGTCGAACAGCACGCCCAGTTCGATCAGCCACTTGGCAATGGCCGGCCCGTCTTCGACCATCACCTTCAGGAGGGCATGGTCGTTCTGCATATGCCCGCCCTTAAGCGTATCGATGAAGTGCGTGACGGGAGAATCTTCAGGCGCCACGGAGATTTGCATCCCGCCCTGCGCCATGACACTGTTGGAATCGCCGAGCCGTAGCTTCGTGGCCAGGATGACCTTCGATCCGGCTCCGTGCGCATGCAGCGCCGCCGCACATCCGGCTCCGCCGCCGCCGATCACTAATACATCGGTCGTGTAGTGCGGGGTTAAGTCCTGGTCGTCATGGATAGGGCTGTCGCCTTCGAGCAACGTCGCCAGCTCGACCACCGTCCGGTCGCCTTTGTTCTGACCGAATCGGATCGGTCGGTAGGCGCTGGCTCGAAAATCCGGATGATACTTGTGAATCAGCTGATCGCGCTCGGCGGGAGAGAATTTTGGAATGGTCTGTTTTCGACGGGTATCCCGCGTGCTGTGTACGATTTGTTGAAGTGCGTGGATATCCATACTCTTCAGGACCGTCTATTGTCAGCGGCCGCCATCAACACACCGGGCCCGGCGCTCATTTGTCACCAGTGAACGGTGACCGTTGCCCGACGCCTTGTCACTTCACCGTGGCACAGTGGTCGGCGAGTTGCTGGTCGTTCATCTTGAGAATCGTATTCCACTCGTCATTGAACCGACCGTCTTGGATTTCCTTAATCCGGGCGTCCAAGCCCACCGGCTTTTCGGTGAAATGAGCGCCCTGGGCGCGGCTCACGTAGAGCGCTACCAGGTTCGGAGCGATGTCGGCGATGCAGACCGGCGCACACATCCCGCACATCACGCAGTCCATGAACATTTCGGACACGCTTTTGAAATCGCCGAACACCGCCTTCCATACCCCTTCCCGCACATCGATCTGCTGCGGGCAGGCTTCCGTGCACGCATTACAATTGCGGCACAGCGGTGTCTCCGGATACAAATTGAACAGATCTTGTTTCGGATCCTGGAGCTGCTGAATGTCGTACGTCGCCTTACGGGCTGGAAATGGCGGCATCATCGTGAATGACATGCCGTCCTGCACCGCCATCTGACACGCGAGACAGGTGCGTACCTTCGGATCGTCTTTCGTCCGGTAGTATGTCGCGCAGGCCCCGCAGAAGCCGCCGAGACAGCCGACGCCCCGCACGACCTCCTGACCGGCATACCACATCGCCTTGATGACGGTAATGCCCTCCGGCACTTCCACCCTCTTCCCGGCAATCTCGATCGTCACCATCCGAGGCTTCAACACCTCGGGTTGGTCGATGATGTTTTGGGTATCCGTCGTTTCTGTTGCCATATGTTCTCAAGCCTCTCGCCACACAGCGAGTGTTCAGGCAATGGCGTCGATGATTCTGTTCAACGTGGCGCTGGGACGCATCGCCCTGGAGGCCTTCTCATCGTTCGGATGAAAGTACCCGCCGACATCCTGAGGCTTCCCTTGCGCCGCCAGCAGCTCCTGTTCGATCTTCGCGGTATTGTCGCTGAGGTCCTTGGCGATCTTCGTAAACCTCTCTGCGATCCTTTTATCGGCCGTCTGCGCAGCCAGGGCTTCTGCCCAGTACAGGGCCAGGTAGAAATGGCTGCCCCGGTTGTCGATCTCGCCAACCTTGCGGGCCGGTGACTTGTTGCTCTCGAGGAACTTCGCGTTGGCTTGATCCAGCGCATCGGCGAGAATCTTGGCCACCTGGTTATTCCCCACCTTCGCCAGATGCTCGAGCGACGCGGCCAATGCCAAGAACTCCCCCAGCGAGTCCCACCGCAGATATCCCTCTTCCTGAAACTGCTGCACGTGCTTGGGCGCCGAACCGCCTGCGCCGGTTTCGAACAAGCCACCCCCGTTCAGTAGCGGAACAATGGACAACATTTTTGCGCTCGTGCCGATCTCCAGTATCGGGAACAGGTCCGTGAGATAGTCGCGGAGCACATTCCCCGTGCAGGAAATCGTGTCCTTGCCTTCCTTCATCCGCTCCAGCGAGAAGCGGCAGGCATCGGCGGGAGACATAATCTTGATTTCGAGGCCGGCCGTGTCATGCTTCGGCAAATACGCGTTTACCTTCTTGATCAGCTCGGCATCATGCGCGCGGTCCTTGTTCAACCAGAACACGGCCGGCGAACCGGACGCCTTGGCGCGCGTGACGGCTAACTTGACCCAATCCTGGATCGGCACGTCCTTCACCTGGCAGGCCCGCCAGATATCGCCTTCTTCGACCTTATGCTCGTGCAACGTCTTGCCGGACGCGTCGACGATCCGAATGGTCCCGTTGCCGGGCGCTTTGAAGGTCTTGTCGTGCGAACCATACTCTTCGGCCGCCTGCGCCATCAAGCCGACGTTGGGCACGCTGCCCATCGTCCGAGGATCGAAGGCCCCGTGTTTCTTACAGAACTCGACGACCTCATGGTAGACCGGCGCATAGCTGGAGTCGGGAATCACGCATTTCACATCCTGCAGCTTGCCCTCGGGATTCCACATTTTGCCCGAGTCGCGGATGACCGGCGGCATGGAAGCGTCGATGATGACGTCGCTCGGCACGTGCAGATTGGTGATACCCTTGTCGGAGTTCACCATGGCCATCGGCGGCCGTTTCTTGTAGACCTCTTGGATGTCGGCTTCGATGGCCTTGCGCTGATCCTCGGGCAGTGACTTGATCTTGGCATACAAGTCGCCGATGCCGTTGTCCGGATCCACGCCCAGCTTCTTGAGCGTCTCGCCGTGCTTTTCGAACACGTCCTTGTAGAAAACCGTCACGGCATGACCGAAGATCTTCGGATCCGAGATCTTCATCATCGTGGCCTTCATGTGAAGAGAAAACAGGACGCCCTTCTTCTTGGCATCCTCGATCTGTTCTTCGATGAACTTGCGCAGCGCTTTGACGCTCATGAAGGTCGCGTCGAGGACTTCACCAGCCTGCAACGCGATTTTTTCCTTCAGCACGGTGACCTTGCCGTCTGCGCCGACAAATTCGATCTTCGCTGTGGTGGCCGCCGGGATCGTCACGGATTTTTCATTCGACCGAAAATCGCCGCCCGTCATGTGCGTCACATGGGTCTTGGAATCGGAACTCCAGGGCCCCATCTTGTGCGGATGTTTGCGGGTATGGGCCTTCACGGAGAGCGGAGCCCTGCGATCGGAGTTCCCTTCCCGCAGCACCGGATTCACCGCGCTGCCTTTTACCTTATCGTACCGAGCCTTGATCTCCCGTTCCTTGTCGTCCTTCGGATTCTCGGGGTAGTCGGGCAGTTTGTAGCCTTGTTTCTGCAATTCCTTGATCGTGGCCACCAACTG
This sequence comes from uncultured Nitrospiraceae bacterium, assembly GCA_963794505.1. Taxonomy (GTDB): domain Bacteria; phylum Nitrospirota; class Nitrospiria; order Nitrospirales; family Nitrospiraceae; genus Nitrospira_C. The sequence continues at coordinate 128,015 of CAWCEG010000051.1, read as the reverse complement.
CGGAGCCGAGGCGCTGATGTTCGGGAGCTTGATGATGTTGGCTTCCGGCGTCTTGGCCAGCTCCCCCAACTCGGCCAATGCATCAGGCTGCTTCTGTTCCGGCGTCAAATATTCCGGAAACACCGCGAGCACGCGGCCGGCGAGCGAGATGTCGCGCAATTCAACGGTCACGCCTGCGGCCTTCGAGAAGGCATTGATGATCGGGAGAAAGGAATAGGTCGCGAGCATCGGAGCTTCATCGGTCTTCGTATAGATGATCTTGTCAGCTTTTGCCATGGTATGTCCCTCTTTCAGTAGCTGGTTTAGTTCAGCGCGTTCAGCGCCGAACCCGCCTTGAACCACACGATCTGTGGATCTGTCATGCTGTGGTTCGCTTGGATGGTGAGCGTACGTCCATCCGTCTTGTGAATGGTAACCACCACCGGCTTGCCAGGCGCCAGACTTTGTAGCCCGTCACGCTGATGCGGTCCTGCTGCTCGATCTTCTCGTAGTCCTTCGGGTCAGAAAAGGTCAACGCCAAGATCCCCTGCTTCTTCAAATTCGTCTCATGGATGCGGGCAAAACTCTTCGTGATGACGGCACGGACATTCAAAAAGCGCGGCGACATTGCCGCATGCTCTCGGCTGCTACCCTCACCGTAATTCTCATCACCGACGACGATCGAGCCGATGCCCTTGGCTTTGTAGGCACGGGCAATCTGTGCGATCGTGAGATTGGATTCCCCCGTCAGGACGTTGGTACCCTTGCCGGGTTCTGAAGCGAACGCGCTGTTGGCGCCCAGGAACATGTTGTCGCTGATCTTGTCCAAATGACCTCGGAACTTCAGCCAGGGACCGGCCGGAGAAATGTGATCGGTCGTGGTCTTGCCCTTGGTCTTGACCAAGAGCGGCAGCTTCTCGAAGTCCTTTCCGTCCCAACGCGGGAATGGCTGCAGCAGCTGCAAGCGCTCGCTGGTCGGCGGAATGTCGACCCTCAGCTGGTCGCCGTTTTCAGCCGGCGCCACGTATCCTTCCTCGCCTTTGGCAAAGCCCTTCGGCGGTAATTCCTCGCCTACCGGCGGTTCGAGCTTGAAATCCTTGCCGTCCGCGCTCTTGAGCTTCTGGTTCACCGGGTCGAAACCCAGGTCCCCGGTAAGGGCATAGGCCGTCACGACCTCTGGACTTGCAAGAAACGACAGGGTCTCGTTGATGCCGTCATTGCGGCCGGGGAAATTGCGGTTGAACGAACTGACGATCGAATCGGCCTTGCCTTTGACCCCATCGGCCCGCTTCCATTGCCCGATGCAGGGGCCGCAAGAATTCGACAGCACCGTGCCGCCGAGTTGTTCGAAGGTGTCCAAAAACCCGTCGCGCTTCATCGTGTGATAAATCCGCTCTGATCCCGGGGAGACCAGGAACGAGGTTTTCGCCTTCAATCCGGCCTTCAAACCCTGCTGCGCAATGTGCGCGGATCGGCTGATGTCTTCATAGGACGAATTGGTACAGCTGCCGATCAACGCAGCCTTCAGCTCCACCGGATAGCCCTTTTCCTTAGCCTCGGCCGCAAGCTTCGAGATCGGCCGCGCCAAATCAGGCGTATGCGGACCAACGACGTGCGGCTCAAGCTTTGAGAGATCGACTTCCACGATCTGATCGTAATGCTTTTCCGGCGATTGATAGACCTCGGGATCGGCAACAAGAAGCGCTTTGTTGGCCAGAGCCAGCTCGGCCAAATCAGAGCGATCCGTGATTTTCATGTACGCGACCATCTTCTGATCGAATGGGAACACGGAGGTCGTGCGCTCCAAGCTCGGCGCCCATGTTGCAGATTGTGCCCTTGCCGGTGGCGCTGATGGTTTCTGCTCCGGGACCGAAGTATTCGACGATCTTGTTCGTCCCGCCCTTCACGGTCAGCAGACCGCAGAGATAGAGAATCACGTCTTTCGGCGAAGCCCAGCCGCTCAATTTGCCGGTCAACTTGACGCCGATTAATTTCGGATGGAGCACTTCCCACGGCAGACCGGCCATCACCTCGCCGGCATCGGCTCCGCCGACGCCGATCGCCAGTCCCGCCCAGCCCTCCGCCGTTCGGCGTATGGGAGTCGGTGCCGATGATCAAGCAGCCGGGAAACGCATAATTTTCCAACACGACTTGATGGATGATGCCGGCACCCGGCTTCCAGAATCCGATCCCGTACTTCTTCGCCGCCGACGCGAGGAAGTTGTAGACTTCCTTGTTCTCGTCCATCGCGCGCAGGAGATCTTTTTCCGAACCCATCTCGGCCCGGATCAGGTGGTCGCAGTGGATGGTGCTCGGCACGGCAGCCTTCTTCTTGCCCGCCTGCATGAATTGCAGCATGGCCATCTGCGCCGTCGCGTCCTGCATCGCGACGCGATCCGGGCGCAGCGCCAGCATCGCCTTGCCGCGCTCCCAGGTTTGGGTCTCGAAGTTATCGGCGTGGGAGACGAGAATCTTCTCGGCCAGCGTCAGCGCGCGGCCGAACTTCGCCCTGGCCTTGGCACAAGCCTCGGGCATTTTGGCATAGAGTTTTTTCGCAAGTTCCATCGACATGATCTTAATCTCCGTCATTATGTCGCTGACGGCTGAAAGCTGATCAGCTGACAGCTCATCAGATCTATTTCAACGGCGGCACTTCTCTTCGTTTGGGCGCCGCATAGTTGACCAGATAATCGAACAACCGGATCAGCCGGCTGTCCTGGCGCTTCTGATCGACCCAATGGCCGATCAATCCGATCGTCCGCGACAGAATGAAGAAACCGTTCAGACTGTCCACGGGGAAGCCCAGGTCGACCAGACGGCCGCCATCGTGCCGTCCACGTTCAGAATCAGATTGTCCTTCTTCGCCGCCGTGACCTGCTCCACCTGCAAGGCAAAATCGAGGCAGGGCGTCTTGATGCCGAGGCTCTTCACATAGCCGACCAGTTCTTTCACGCGCTTGTCCGGATTACGGAGGCTCTTCACGCGATGGCCGATGCCGGGGACCGGACCGACATTCTTCTTCATATAGGCCAGAAACTCATCCACGTTCATCTTGTTGTCGACCGCGTACTTGAACCAACGACCGGCATCGGTGACGGCGCCGCCGAAACGAGGGCCGATCATGATGAGGCCCGCCGCCACGGATTGCGACAGCCCGATTCCGGCGCAGGCCGCGAGGATCGTGCGCATAGGCGCCGCTCACGCAGGGACCGTGATCGGCCGACAACATCATGATGCGCTTGATGATTTCCGCTTCCTGTTTCGAGATGAGCCGCTTGTCCCAGAGCAGGCCGATGACATGGGGAATCTCATATCCTTTGTTGATCAGCTCGGAGGCCGGATACCCGTCGTAGCAGGGCTCGTCGCCGCGATCGTCGCTGATGGTCGTCCGGATGAGCGGCGCGACCATGACTTCGTCCGCCTTCATCGCCTCTTCGATCGACTTCGGCAGTTTCGGCAGCACCGCCGGCTCGACCGGTTCTTTGACCTGGCCGGACTTCAGCAGCTCCTGATAGGTCTCCTTGATCGCGGGACCGAGCGCGCCGAAAGTCGGCGGCACCAGCGCCCCGGCCTTCTTAAGCGCATCCGACTTGGAGCGTGCCGAGCCCTCGCCTTTCATGCCTTCCTTCGCGCCGGCATGCCCGAACTTCATGCCCTTCGGCAAGCTTTCCTGGCAGAAGCCGGACACGACGCCGATCAGCTTGATGCGGCGCTTTTTGGCGCCGTACCACTCGGCGGCCCGCTCCTCGAGATCGCCGCCCATTTCGCCGACGATCACGACGGCCTTGGTCTGCGGATCGTTTTCGAACTTCTCCAGATAGCTCACGTAGTCGGTACCCGGATAGGCATCGCCGCCGATGCCGATCGCGGTGGTAATGCCGTCGGCGAACTGCGAGCAGATCCAGATGATCTCGTTGGAGAGACCGCCGGATTTGGTGATGACCCCAAACGAACCTTCGCGATAGAGCTTTGAGAGCACCAGGTTGTCGAAGGCGCCGCCGATCACGCCCAGCCGACAGGAGCCGGCCGAGATAATGCCGATCGAAGACGGCCCGTTAAACATCTTGCCGAGTTTCCGCGCGTGCGCGCCCAGCAGCTTGGCGTCCTTCTCCGGGCACGCCTTCGGTGATCATGGACACGAGCTTGATGTGCGGATCGTCAAGCGCTTCCATACCGCCCTTCATCGCCCGGTCCGCGCCGATGTATACCAGGCTCGTGTTGATCGTGGGATGATTCTTGGTGGCTTCGGCGATGCTCTTGTATACGGGAATGGCGATTAACCCGCTGCCGTAGGGAACTTCGTTGGTTTTGCCGGCATCCGGCGGATAGACGAACGCTTCAACGTTCAGCGGCCGCTTGATCAGGTAGCAGAACTCGGCCATGCGTCGCGCGGCGTTCACGCCGGCCTGCCCGCCCTGAATGACAACGCGGGTGTCCTTGTTGGCCAGAATGCTCATCGGAATCTCCCTTTATTCCTTCGAAGCTGAATGCTGAGACCGGGAGCCAAGTGATGCTCCCGGCCTCAGCCGGTCCCTAGCCTTCGTTATTGTTTGTGAAGCGCCTTGTCGACGATGTCCGTCAGCGGGGTGTTGCGGTCGAAGACGTTTATGTCGAAGCCTTCATCCTTCAGCGCCCGCATGGCATCGAGGCCTTCCTTCTCGCGCGGCCCGCCGCGGCGCACCCAGATCCGCACGTTCTTGAGCTTGCCTTCCGCCTTCGCCTTGCGGAAGCCGTTGATGATGCCGCCGAAGGTCTTTTTCACGTCGGTGAAATTCGCAATCGCCCCGCCGACGATGATGTTCCTGATGCCGGGCAGCGAGCAGACTTTCTCGGTCAGCACTTCCACGGCCCAGTCGGGAGGATCGCCGGAATATTCGGCATAATTGGCCAACTTGCCGCCGCGCGCCACAACCGCATCGGAGTAATAGACGCTGGCGCCGCCTCCGGCCGGAAGCATCGCCGTATCGCCGCCCGGAATTTCGATGAATTTCACCGATCCCTTGATCTTGCTGTCGACGGCCATGACTTCCATCTCATCTTTGCTGTAGGCCCGACCGAATTCGGCCGCAAATTGAAAATTCCAATCGGGATGGCGGAACTTGGCGTCGCCGTCCAGGAGCGTCACCGCATCCAAGCGCCACCAATTCGCCGTCGCTTTCACGGGTGACTACCGGGTTCACTTCCAGATATTGCGCGTCTTCGTTGTCGAAACAGGTAAACATTTTACCGGCAAAGTCGGCCATCTTCTTGACGAGCGGGCCGGAAAATCCGGCATCCTTGGCCAACTTCTCCAAGGCTTCCGGGGTCGGCTGCTCGCCCACATCGAGACACAGGCGCTTGACGCGGTCCCAATTCGATTCGACTTCGATGCCTCCGCAATTGGCCACGAGGACTTCGCTGCCTTCGCGCGTGGATTTCACTGCGCAATAGTATTCTTCCTTGTGGGGGACCATCTCGGAGACGATGACTTGCGAGACGGTGATGCTGCCGACTTGACGGCCAATCATTTCTTTAGTGGCGGCAACGGCGGCACTGAGATCGAGCCCGACCTTGACGAGACCCAGCTTGAAGCGTGAACCGAGCGCTTCATGCGCCTTGACCACCAATTTCGTGTGTTGCATCCAGTCGTTGGCTTGACCGAGCTTGGCGAGCTCGTCCGCTGAGGTCACTACGAGATAGTTGGGAACGTGAATGCCCCACTTCTTCATCAGTCCCATCCCGGGACCTTCCAGCACCTTGGCCATGGCATCGCTCCTTGGGGTATTGAAGAACCGCAGCTGTAAAGGGAGCCGGATTGTAGCGAAACCACGGGGATGACTCAATACACCAGAGGAACTAAGCGATGAGGGATCAAAAGGCCTAGGGGTTCAGGCAGTGGGAAGGGAACGCTGCTAAGTTGCTGTTATTCTTGGATGCCGCAGGTAAAGAGCACTGTCGACGACGCGTTCGTGCTTGGCAAGCCGGACAGATAAATGAGCTACGTTCGCTCTGAAGACGTCTGATAACTCGGCCGCAGCCGTTCGGGCACGGAAACCCTTCCTTCCCATACACCAGATGTCGGCCTCTAAATCGCCCCTCACTTCCATCCGGAGCAAAGAAATCGCGTACGCTCGAGCCGCCGCAAGAAATCGCTTCGAGAAGTACCTCGCGCGTGATTCGAAACAGTTCCTGGATCTTGGCAACCGGAAGACGGCTTGCCTGAACGTTGGGATGCAATCGGGTACGGAACAGAATCTCGTTCGCATAGATGTTTCCGATCCCTGCGATGGCCTGTTGATGCATGAGAAGCGGTTTCAAGCGTCCGGAGCGTCCCTTGACGATTGGAGAAACTCCTCCCAGCTGACGGTCAAGGGATCGCAACCGAACCGCCGAGCGAGGTAGTGCTCGAGTCCCGATTGGTCGAACAACGAGATCCGACCGAATCGGCGTGGATTCCAATAACGGAGCTCCGACTCTGCGCCTCCCGTGAACGTCAGGCGCACATGGACGTGCTGGGGAAACCTCGTCTGCGCGGACGGAAAGAGCAGCAGGCCCGTCATACCAAGTTCGGCCACGATGTATCGTGTCTCTCCCTGCTTTTCCAACCGCATCGCCACACTCTTGCCGAACCGCTCGGCAGAACATAACACCGAGCCCGCGTACCAACCGCGTTCGCGATAGCCCTCTCGAACGATATCAGGCCGACCAAACCACGTGTGCGTCAACGTCGCCCCAATCAAGCGGGAGCGAATCTGCCGGGCGACGACTTCGGCTTCAGGAAGTTCAGGCATGACTCTGATTAGGCCATCGGTTGGGAGAAAAAGGCAATGGGCAGAAGGCGTATTGTTTGCCGTTTAGCTGCGACGGGCTTGCCGAAGCTGATGAACCTGCTTGATGGTCGCTTCGATGTTGGGAAGCGGGCAGGCTCCTGGCCGGCGACTCATGATCAATTGAAAGACCTCCGGATACTCCATTTTGTGTACGCAACACAGATAGGCCATGACGACGGACACGGAACGGCCCATTCCGGCCCGGCAGCAGACCAGCACGTGCTTGTCCGGATGGTGCGCGCGATCCAGTCGATGGCCTGGTCCAGAGAAGCCGCCTTCGCCTCGCCAAACTCTTTCAGCGGGATTCTTCTCGTAGATCACTCCGGCCGGCGCATGGGGGTGAATTCCTCTGCAACGAGCAGCACCGCGCCAATGTGAGCCGGGGGCCGCTCGGCCTCCAAAATATTTCCCACAAAGAGCGTATCCGTAATTTGATACATGGAGCCAGTATTAGAGAGGAGGGCGTGGAGGTCAAGAAGAAAGCTTCACGGGACCGGTTGCAGTCGAGTTTTCTCCAACGCTATACTCCGCTAGAGGATACTCGAATGCCGGCACCGACGGTTCAAGAGGTTGAAGAGCGACTGGCATCCGTCCAATGCGCCGTCTGCAAAGGGTCGAGCTTCGGCATCGATGAGCGATTCATGCAGGCCGACGGCGAATGGCGGGGAATTTGCAAGAAATGCTTTTACAGCTTCCCTATCTACACCGACATGGAGTTCTATCTCCGCACCCAGCCTGATGTGCCCTACCGTCTGAAAGACATTTCCTGTACGGCCTGTAAGCATCGTGGGGTGCAGCTCGACTTCCGCGCAACGATGTCCGTCCGGGAATCAATTTATTTTGTGACTTGCGGCGGGTGCAAGCGGCCCTTCGCCGAGAAATCCTCCCTCGAAGCCTTTGAATAATTCGGTTTTTTGGCGAGCCCTGGTGTATACTTTACTCATGAGTGACAATCCCAAACAACCCAAGCCATCCGAGGAGCCGGAGGAGCCGGAGCAGCCGAAAGCCCGCAAAGAGATCCCGCTCATCTCTGTCCCGAACGATCGCGACATGATCGCCGAGGAGATGGAAGAACTCTTCGAGGAAGACAAAGTCTCCCATCAACATGGGAACTCAGAACCTGAAGCCGACTAGCCGGCTCTTCTCGTCTCTTTAATCCAATACCAACACAGAACAGCGCTAACCGATTCTGCCCTCCTCAACGCTGCGACTCGACCGCAGTTAGCCTCGCGCCTGCTGGCCGGCGCAACTAGCTGGCTTTCTGCTTCGCAAAGCCAGCGTCGGACAGCGCCAGCCTCCTACGGAACACAGCCGCTCGCTAACTGGGTGCCCTCGCCTCACCACATCTCACCCTCGCCACGCTTCCTCAACACGCTGGTGCCACTATCAGATGTGTAACCTGCCAAGGTTAGGATGAATCCGTGACCAGACGCCCGATCTTTCCAGCGAGATCTCGAGCGAGGTGGCGCTGCATGACGTTTCGGGTCTCAGGATTGGCGCTGAGATACTTCTGCAATGTGGCGACCTGCCAACGCATGGCGCGAAGGGGTTCCACTGTCACCCCATCCACGCTGGACGGGATGCCGCTGAGAATGAGCGCGGAACCTACGACGTCCCCGGGGACCAAATCCCCGAGCATGCGTCCATCTTTCGTCACCCGCACTTTCCCACGAACGATGAGCGCAACTGTGTCGGGGAGTTTCCCTCGCTCGATCAGGCGCTCGCCCACCTCAGCCGTGACCCACGATCCAATACTCAACACCTGCAGCACTTTTCGGGGAGGCAAGTCCTGGAAGGCCAGTCGGCGAACTTCCTCCTCCTCGGCCGTCAACTTAACTGGACGCCGCTCGATGAAGAGCAGCCAGGATTGAAATAGGTTGATCGCCGCGAAGACCACGCTCCAAGCAAGCGGTGCCCACAACACGGTAGGCTGAAGCAGATAGAAAGGAATGGCAATGATTGAAGCTGCCACAGCGAACAGGCGCAACCACAGGACGTCTCGTACACTGTATGCGATCAATAAGAGGACGTTGGCGCCATGAATGAAATAATCTGGCGTGAGGAGGCTCATGATGGTCATCATACAGAACGAACGATGTTGACCCTCGCATCCGCTGGAATCCTTGCCAGCGAAGCTCGTTCTTTGCGGGTAATCTCATCGATGCGCACGATCGTTCCGCGCTGACATTCCCCCCATGCTGCATTCGTAGCCGACTCAGCGCGATCCAATCTTCCGGCCTCGGACCGCCCAAGTTCATTGCACAACCAGGCCCTCGTATCGCCTTTTAATTTCCGTAATTCACTGACCATCCGGAAGGTTGTCGGGCTGCGCTCGGCGATTGTTCGCCCATCGGTTCTCAAAAGCAGATAGGAGAATTTCAGCGCGTCTTTGATGAATCCGACGTCCCGATCGATCTGTTGGATCGAAGAGGGCGGCTTCCAAGCTCGCTCCTCATGGCACCAATCGCCAGGGTTCACCAGGGCGGGACAGTTTCCCTCATGGAGGCATGGGCTGTAGACCGTGCACCGCTTCTCCTCGAGCAATTGATCGCGGACCTGATGCAACGCCCGGGAAGTCTCGCGCAAGGCAGGCTCCACGATCATCAGTGTGCCATGCGGCGCGAGCTGCGTAAGGACATCAGCAATCAGACCTGACCGCTCCTTGATCGAATGCTGTGCTCGAGCAAACAATTCGTTGAGACAATTGGCTGCGATGATGAGATCGTAAGGCCCTCGTTGAGCGACATTATCCCGCCAGCCGCTCCTGGGACGCCCGAGATCGCCTTCATAGAGGATCAGGCTCGCATCACTCATACCTGCCTCGCGCATATAGGCGTCCCACAGGTGTCTGGCCTGGCGCAAGGCATCGGCGGAGGCATCGACAGCGACCACGGTCAGGTGCTTGAGCAAATCAGGGTTATGCTGGTTGAGCCAATCGAGGACGGCTAGAGCGCCCGTGCCTGGTCCCGTTCCGAGGTCGAGTACCCGAAGCGGCCGATCTCCTGGACGTGTGTTCCAGTCCTCTGGCAGTTCGTCGAGCAGGACTTGGATCTTGGAAAGATTGACAGGGAAAAAGTATCTGAGATATGCCTCTGCGAGGGGAGGATTGTCGAGATAGTCCGTGCCCAGCGCTTGGCGCTCTTTCGTGAACAGGCGCGAGAGTTCGGCGACGGCAAGGGCCGTCCGCATGCATCCGGCATCGGCCTGCTCCCGTTCGATGCCGTCAAGAAGGCGGGACAGGAGAGGTGAGAGCCGGGCCACCCCCTTGCCATGGAAAGCCGTCATGCCCTAGTGTATGCTGACCTTGCGAGGGAGGACAACCATGACCGACCCGATTGTACAGGCCTATAAGGACGTTGAAACGGCTGTGGAGCGCTACACTAAGTTGCTGCAAGACCATGTCGTGTTGCTCCAAAATACGGAAGCACCCGGTTCGGACAAGCTCGTGCGCATGACTCAAGGATCTAAAGCCATGCGGGACAGCGCAATGATTTATCTGTCCTATGCCAAATACGTCGCCTATGGCATGCCGGCCAGCGAGGAAATGGTGGAAGACGAAATTCAAGGATAGACTGACTGCTGTTCGACAGACGAGAAAATGAAAAGAGCCCGTCAGGATGCCATCCTGACGGGCTCTTCGTTTTCCAGCCTGAGATCTCAGATGCTGCGCATGAAATGAGCGACTTCGTCAGGATTGACGGCACCGCCCATGATCGAGGACATCGCCACGTTGGTGGACTTCTTACCGGTGAGGCCGGATTCGACCTCATCCACAATCAATTCCACCGGCATCGACTGACCGCCATAGACACGCGGGCCGCCGATGATCTTGGCCTTCGAGTATCCGTAGATCGCCGTCGCCACTTCCTTCGCCAACCAACCGACGTAGTTGAACTCAGGCACGACGATGAGTTTGACCTTTGCCGCAGAGCTGACGCAGTTCCTAGGTCGGGAAGGGGCGCAGCGAGCGGACCTTGATCAATCCGACCTTCAATCCCTTTTCCGTGCAGAGGCGGACGGCTTCGCGCGACTGAGCGGCCGCACTGCCCGACGCGATGATGACGGCGTCGGCGCCCTCCACATTTTCCGCGGTCAGCAAACCGCCCATATACTCGACTGATGTATTTGCGGGAACGCTCCACGGCCGCCCAGACTTCCTGCTGCCACACCGCATGGATGTTATAGGCCATGAAGTTGGATTTTTGTACCGGGGCGTCGCGTGAGAGGCGCGCGGGAGGATTCTCCGCATCGAGCACAGGAACGGCCCCGCGCCAGGCTTCGCGTGGCGGGAGCTTGATGCCGCGGTCCTGCATGCGCACATAGCCGCGCGCGTGGGTGACGAAGAAGCCGTCGCAGCACACGCCGACCGGCAGCGTCACATCGTTCTTTTCGCTGATCGTGAAACCCGGCCATGATGAAATCGAACATGTCCTGCTGATTCTCGGCATGAAAGACGATCATGCCGCAATTCAGCAAATAGGCTACTTCGATGTTGTCCGGCTGAATAGCCAACGGCGCATTGACGACACGGCAGGTGAACATGGCCACGGCAGGCAACCGATGGCCCGGCCATGACGCAATCCCTTCCATGCCTCTCAAGGTGCCGGGGCCGGCCGTGGCCGTGAAGCACCGCACGCCGGCGCGGGACCCGCCGGCAATGGCGGCCATCACGCCGACCTCTTCTTCACCGCGGTAATATTCCTTCACATAGCCTTCGCCATAGAGCACGCCGACCAACTGCATCGTCTCGCTTTGCGGCGTGATGGGATAGGCGACCGCCAAATCGACGTTCGAGCGGCGAATGGCTTCTTTGGCCGCTTCGCTGCCGGTGATGAATTCCTTGGTCCGGGGCGCTTCATGGAACATGTATTCCGGCGTCACGATCTTCTGCCGCTTCGCGTCCGCGTGCGGATCTTTTTTCCCATCCGATTTCGGAGCTGCGACGCTGGTGATCGGGTCGCCCTGGGGATTGGTCTTTTGTTGAGCCTCTAAGGCTTCACTCATGATGGCACCTCGTTAAAAGTGGTGAGCGCCGTTTGCTCAGCCTATCCTTCGCGTTTCATATTCTCTGGGGAATGACCAAACATCGCCGCGCTGCCCGTCCCGCTTGGAGACGGAGCAAACGTCATGGGGTTGGTATGGGTCTTCCCGCCGTGGACTTTTGATTGAGTGCCGGTAAAGCGGACATTCTCTCCGTTCTCCGGGCAGCTTGATGCCCATCTCCTCGCGGATCTTCTTAAAGATCTGCGCAACCCGCTTGATCTTGGCGGTATCTGAATCGCGGATCGTGAGCATGGCATCTTCATGGCCCTGCTCGGCGCAGATCGCCATCGTGCAGCAGTTCGTTCCGGCCCGAATCATCTTCAACGTCAGATTCGCATAGTGGCAGTGGACGCCGATGAAAATACAGGCTTCGATCTTGTTGCCCCAGATCGTCAGATTCGGATGGTTGGGATTGATGACTTCTTCCGGATCGATCTTGGGATACTTTGGCCGGTAATCCGGCATGGGGATGATCATGACTTCCGGAATCTGCGCCGCAATTTCGAGCGTCGCCTTGGCTTTTTCCACTGCATGATCGTTCCAGGCCCAGAGCAGCAACGGACCGGGGAAGATCGTGGCGTTCGGGCTCGTCAACATCTTGCGCGCCATCTCTTCGATGACTTTTTCCTCGTTCGGCTCGAGCAGTCCGTAAAACAGCCCTTGCCCTGGATCCGGTAACGCCACGCCGAGCTGAGCGGCGGACGGAGGATGAAACCCTGCCGGTCCCGGAACGATGATTTTCTCTCTCGTATCTTGCGTCGTTGTAGCCACGCCCTTACCCCTTTCTGGATACCTAACTTACCCGACGACGGGACTCGCCAACACAGCCGTCGTGCTCTTTTCCCCATAGGTGATATTGTCGGTCAGCGCCGCCTTCGGCAGCTGATCGATCATGATCATCTTGATCGCGTTGTTCTTGGCCATGTTGTCGCAGACCCAGACGCATTGCGCGCAACCTTTGCACCGATCCACCGCGACATAGGCGGACCCGTACTTGAATCCCCTGATCCTTTCCCATCTCTTCGCTATAGAGAATGGTGTTGGCTTCCGGACAATACTGCGTGCAGAGCTTGCAGCTCTTGGCGGCACAAATTTCTACATTGATATCCGCGACAAGATACATGGTGCTCCTTCTTAAGCGCTGGCCGTTGCAACCGGCTCCTCGGCGCGTTTGACCTCGGCCGCCGCCCAGCCATGATCGACGGCGTAGTTCCACCCCGCCCGCATCACGGCGACATTCTTATCAATCAATTCTTGCTTCTTCTTGAATTTCCGCTCGACGACACTGTCCAGCGCCGCGGTGCCACCCGAGACGACGAAACCCTTCCCTAGGAACCGGTCTTTCACGGCCTGATCCAGGCCCGCCATATTCGTCAGACCGGTGATCGCACCGATGCAGCCCATCAGCGCCATGTTGGTCGCGAGGTCCATCCCTGCCACTTCCAATGAAAGCTTCGTTGCCGGGAAATAGTAGAGTTTCGCACGGCGCTCTTCCAGCTCGCGGGCTTGATCTTTATGCAGCTTCATCGGTCCGTCGTTGTTGATCAGCGCGATGCCATCTTCTTTCAACCCGAAGTAGAACGGCATCGTATAGGACTTGCCGTGGGTAATGACTTGGGGATGGAAAATGATGATGATGTGCGGGAACGTGATCTCTCCGATTTCGTAAATCGGTTCGTCTGAGACGCGGACGTAGCTTTCGACAGGCGCCATCCGCTTTTCCGATCCATAGAACGGGACGATCGTGCTTTCGCCCCCCGCATTGATCACGGCTGTGCTCAGAATGTGCGAGCCTGTGACGACGCCCTGACCCCCGACGCCTGCCATTCGAATATTGAATCGCTTCGCCATGATTCAGCCTCCTTACTGTCGGCTCAGGCCTTGCCGGGAATTGCGGCTGGAGCAGCGGCCTTGGGGAGGAACTCCTTGTAGCCGTACCGCTCGGTCAAGTATTGCTTCGCTTCATCGCTGACGTATTCGGAGAATGCGTAGCGGTCGTTTTCGACCGTCTTGGCATCTTCCATGACCTTGTCGGTAGGAATCGCGTATTCGATGTTGCAGGACGTATAGGCCTGGATATAGGTGGAACCGACTTCGCGGGCGATCAACACGGCCTTCTTGATGACGCTCTCAACGCGGCGCGGGTTGTTCGGTACGACCGTCGCCACGTACGCGCATCCGGCAACCTTTGCCATCTGCACCATGTCCATCTTCTCGAACTTTTTGCCGAGAGGCGCCATCTTCAACACCGCCCCGCGGTTGGTCATGCCGCTTTCCTGCCCGCCAGTGTTGCCGTACACTTCGTTGTCCAGCATGATCGTCGTGAAGCGCTCTTTCCGGAACCAGGAATGGAGGACTTGCTGGAAGCCGATGTCGGCGGTGCCACCATCACCGGCCATGACGACCACGTCTTTCGGCTTGTCGCCGAAGCGGAGGCGAAGACCGCGAGAAAGTCCGCTGGCCACGCCGTTTTGGTCGCCGTAGTTGCCGTAGACGAAAGGGATGGCGGCCTGAGAGATCGCCAAGCGGCCACATCCGGCGGTGCCGACGGTGATGGTGTCTTCAGGATTCGGGAACGCAATCATGGCCAGGCGAATAAACAGCGTCATCGCGCAGCCGGCGCACATAGGATGCTCTTCCAGCACTTCCTTGAAGCTGCCCATTTGCGAGACGGACATCTTCTTTCCGAAGGGGCCATGTTCGACCATGTCCCGATATTCTTTCGGCATGAATTTTTCAAAGCCGCTTGAAAACTTTACATAATCGAGACTCATCGGACACCTCCCTTATGTCACTGCGACGTACAAGGTCGCCACTCATTGATCAATGTGAATAAGACGATCAGCGGGAAAAAAGAACGGACAAGCAACACGTACACTCGCTCATGTTCGCGTCGCGGCCATCCTAGCAAAGCTCAAAAAACACTGTCAATTTATATGTTCGCGCGACGATGCGTACTGGCACACTCGAAAATTTTATAACTTCCTGATATTCAATGCAACTTTACAGAAGACCCACCCTGTCCGAAAGAAGGCCTAGCCCTCTGGAATGCCATAGGCCATTCGCCCTAACCTTGTGGCGGCTTGTGAAGGCTGAAAATTTGGAATTTACATCCACCCTAAAGGCAAATGTACGTTGCCCTTGGCAAAAAATCTGTCTACACTAGCCAAGTTATGCCTATACGCGTTCTCATTGCCGGCGAAGACGAGGATGCCCGATACGTCGGGGGTGTCCACAAGCGACCCCCGATCCCGGACAACTCGCTGAAGGCCGAATGCCCCAAATTCATGGCTCATGGCCCTTGTGGAGGCGTCCGAAAAGGGGGCTTTTGCGAAGTTTACCCGGAAATGACCTGTCCATGGATCACCATGTTTATTGAGTTGGAAAAGATCGGCCAGACCGATTGGATGAAACAAGTGTGACGCCTCGTGCTCATCTCCAGCAGACGACACGCGCTCACGTTGTACGAGAATGAAAAGGAAGAAAACGAGCCTTCGCTATAACGAGCGGCATGCCAAAAGCGGGATCACGGCTTTGCTTCCTGATATTGAGACGTTCCCCAATCAGTACAAGGGTTATGAGATCACGATCGAGATCCCTGAGTACACGGCAATTTGCCCAAAAACAGGCCTCCCGGACTTCGGTACCATTACCGTGCATTACATGCCGGATCGTGAATGTCTCGAACTGAAATCTCTAAAGATGTATATCCATGCATACCGCAACGTCGGCATTTTCTATGAGAACTCCGTCAATCGGATTCTCCAAGACATCGCCAAAGCCTGCCGCCCTGTCTGGGCGAGAGTGACCGGCACGTTCGCGGCCCGTGGAGGACTCCGTAGCGTGATAGAAGCCCGGTATCCTTGAACCACACGAGACGAGTAGCCGCAGGGCAGAAAACACCGCTAACCGTCCTCCCAGTTCTTTGACCAATCGCTCACGTCGACGCTCCGGGACTCATGGCCACCTACGCAATCGGCGACATTCAAGGCTGCTATCAAATCCCTCCGCGGCTGCTCGACCAGATCGCGTTTAATCCAGGCTCAGACACATTTGGCTCGTGGGCGACTTGGTCAATCGAGGACCGGACTCCCTGGCCACCATTCGATTCATTAAATCTCTCGGCTCATCGGTGCGTCCCGTGCTCGGAAACCACGATTTGTTTTTACTTGCCGCCGCAGAGGGATTGTGACGCTCCGCCCCAAAGATACCATTCAAGACATCTTGAGCGCCGACGACTGCGCTGATCTCATCACTTGGCTGAGACGGCAGCCCTTGCATCAGCGCGAGGGATCATTCTTCATGGTGCATGCGGGCCTCCTTCCGCAATGGACGGTAGATGAAGCGGCGAGCTTGGCAAAGGAAGTGGAGGGGGTGCTATCAGGACCCGACTGCACGACGTTGCTTGCACGAACTCTTTCACGGCTCGACTCCTCAGTGGGATCCGGCGCTGAACGGGATCGAACGCCTGGTCAGTATCGCCCGCGTGTTCACACGGCTCAGGACTACAACTCCTCGACGGTGAAATGTCGAGCTTTTCCGGCCCGCCGGAGGACGCCCCGGCAGGCTTCCTGCCTTGGTTCCGCATTCCCGACCGTCGCAGCAGCGATGCGACCATCATCACCGGTCATTGGGCGGCCCTCGGCCTGCACATCGAACCGAACATTTTTGCCATCGACAGCGGCTGCGTCTGGGGAAGACAACTTACGGCCGTTCGGTTGGAGGACCGCACCGTTCATCAGGTTGAGTATGCCGATCGACGAGATTGAACCCCAGCCTACGGACCCTTCCTGGCCCCGCTACTCCCATCGCCCTTTCCCAGCTATCGATTCCTCCCTGGTCACTCGCCGCATCCTCGCCGCAACCCGCGAGGCCATTCCTATGGGCAGACCAGCCCCAATGCCCGTCTTGCTCCGTCCCGAGCAATGGCGACGACGGACGACTACCTCTATGGCATCGATTTGTACAACTATGCGTACTGGTGGGAATGCCACGAAGTGCTCGAGGAGCTCTGGCAGGCCGGGACAAATGACCGAGCAAGGAAATTTTTTCCGGGCTCTGATCCAATTGGCCGCGGCCAATCTGAAGCATTCTCTCGGCCATCGTCGGGCGACGGACAACTTGTTGTTCAGAGGTCTCGCGCGCTTGGAGAGAATCCCGGAGTGCTATATGGGTATTGACGTCGCGAGTCTCATCGACCATCTGCGGCAGCACAAGCAAGGCCGCTCCGCTGATTCGTTGAATCGTGAAATTCGCTAGAGTGAAAAAAGTTGAGCCATGCGAAGGGAAGAGTAAAAAGGCAGGCATGATCCGTCTAGTGATAGGACTCTGAATCGGACGGAAACTTACCCTGCTCCACTTCCTCTTTATACCGGCGGAGCGCCTGCAGCGCATCGGCCTTTAGGTGGGCGTAGGGTTTGACGAACTTCGGCACGAACTCGTCAAACATCCCAGCAGGTCATACAGGACCAGGACTTGCCCGTCGCAATGAGGGCCGGCGCCGATCCCGATGGTCGGAATTGTCAGCTGCTCGGTGATGGTCTTGGCCAGCGACGCAGGCATCGCCTCGAGCACGATCGGCGACTGCGCCCGCCGCCTCGAGAGCCTTGGCATCGGACGAGCAGCACTTTGTGCCTGATCTTCTGCCCTTCCCTGCACTTTGTATCCGCCGTATTGATTGACCGACTGGGGCGTCATTCCAAGATGGCCGATCACAGGAATGCCGACCTGCGTCATCGCCGCCACCCGGTCGGCCATGGCAGCGCCGCCTTCGAGTTTGACCGCATGGCGCCCCGGCCTGGAGGAAGCGGCCCGCGTTGCGGAGGGCCTCCTCCTTGCTGGCCTGATACGACATGAAGGGCATGTCGCCGATGACCAGCGCTTCTGCGCGGCACCGGCGACCAGTTTTGTGTGATACAGCATGTCCTCCATCGTGACCGACAAGTGTGTTGGGTTTTCCCTGCACGACTACGCCCAACGAATCACCGACGAGAATCGCTTCAATCCCGGCCTGCTCGAGAAGACGCGTAAACAGCGCATCGTACGCCGTCACCACGATCGAGTTTCTTGTTTCGCGCTTGCAGCGCTGAAGTTCAGGGACGGTCATCATGCGAGTTGCGGCCTTGGTGATGATTTCCCCCAGCCGATGCGTCCCCTTGATCGCCATGATATGTACCCCGTCGCAATGGGGACGCACGGCCTTGATGCTGCGCACCGCGATTTCCACGCCCGACGTCTTCGGATTTGTCGCCGGCCGCCCGCAGTTCCTTGATCATCGCCTGCGGAACCGACATGCCGGGGATGTTCGCGTTCATGAATTCCGCCATCTTCGCGTTGCGCAACAGCAGAATGCCGGCCAGCACCTTGACCTTGAACGGGCGCACGGCTTCATGAACGTCGCAAACTGGTCGGGATTGTACACGGCTTGCGTTTGAAAAAATTGCGCGCCGGCCTTCACCTTCACTTCAAACTTGGCCAACACCGGCCCTACCAGATTCGGCCTCCGGAGTCACCGCAGCGCCGATGGTGAAGTCCGTGGATCCGTCAAGCTTGTTGCCCGCCAGATCCCGCCCGTTGTTCAACCCTGCGACGAGTCCCATCACCTGGACCGAATCCAGGTCATAGACCGGCTTCGCATCCTTGTGGTCACCGACCGTCGGGATAGTCGCCGGTCAGACAGAGGATATTTCGGATCCCGAGCATGTGGGCGCCCAGCAGATCCGATTGCATGGCGATCCGGTTCCGATCCCGGCAGGTCAGCTGCATGACTGGATCATGCCCCAATTCATACAGCAACCGGCACACCGGCAATGATCCTGCTCGCATGACTGCGGCGGTGTTGTCCGTGACATTGACGCCATGAACCCGACCCAACAGTTGCTTGGCGTTCTCCAGCAGGCCGTTGATGTTGGTCCCTTTCGGAGGATTGTACTCGATCGTGACAGCGAACTGCCCTTGATCCAGTACGTCTTTCAGTCTTCTCGGCTCCCGACTCATCGTTTCCTATCCACCTTCTCTCGGTGTGGTGCCTGGCATGCTCCATTGTGCGCGCGTCAACGACGCACAAGCCCGTATCGTTTTCTTTCCATCCTGATGGAGGAGGAATGGGGGCTCCCACTGCGCGCTCTGCGACCGAGTCACCGTTTCACCGCCCCGCGCCCGTTCGGCGAGCAAGGGAGCCCCTGCCTCCTACATCCCTGCCATTCTCTTAGCAGACTCCACCGTATTGTCCAGCAACATCGCAATCGTCATGGGCCCGACCCCGCCCGGCACAGGACTGATCCATCCGGCCTTTTGACTCACCGGGTCGAAATCGACGTCGCCACACAGTTTGCCGTCCGGCAGCTTATTCGTCCCGACGTCGATCACCACTGCCCCTTCGCGGACCATTTCGGCCGTGACAAATTTCGCCTTGCCGATGGCGACCAGCAAGAGTTCGGCTTCCCGGCATACCGCCGGGAGGTCCTTCGTTTTTGAATGGCAGATCGTGACGGTCGCATGACGCTGCAACAGCATGAGCGCCAGCGGCTTCCCCACGATGTTGCTGCGCCCGACCACCACCGCGCGCTTGCCTTCAATCGGGACGCCCGTGGATTCGATCATTTTGATCACGCCCTTCGGCGTACAGGCCTCGAACACCGGATGGCCTTCCACCAGGCGGCCGAAATTATAGGGATGAAACCCGTCCGCATCCTTATCGGGCGAGACGGCCTCCAAAATCACCCGGCTGTCGATGTGCTTGGGCAACGGCAGCTGAACGAGAATGCCGTGAATCTTTGGATCGGCGTTTTTCTTCTCGATGAGCGCCAGGAGTTCGGCCTGAGTGGTATGGGCGCTCAATTTGTGGTCGTCGACGTGAATGCCGGCCAGTTCGCAGGCCTTCTGTTTGTTTTTCACATAGACGTGTGACGCGGGATCGTCTCCGACTAGAATCGTCGCCAGACCTGGCTTCATCCCCGTTTTTGCCAACACCGCCGCAGATGCTCCGACCAAGCTCTCGCGCACCTGTAGCGCCAACGCTTTCCCGTCAATCAATCGAGCTGCCACAACGTCCTCCATTGGAATATCCGAAATCAGAAGGTATGCGGTGGATCGGGACACCCATCATGAGCCTGGTCCACCCATGACTTGCTTAAGAGAACGGCACCTTAGCAGGGCAATTTTATGCAAGTCAACGTATGTGCGGAGCGCCGCCTGCAAAGCATGTCGGTTAGTCTTCCGCCGATTTCTTGACAGCTTCTCCGCCTCACGGCTACGATGAATCTCACGTCGGTCGCGACGCCACCATGAACGTCCCTCATAAACGTCCCTTCACCAAATCCTTATGATCCGTTATCTGCTTTGTATCGTCATCGGCTGTGCAGGCCTGTGCCTGGTGCCAATGCCCCCTTCTGCATTCGGACGAGATTACCGTCACCAATCTGCAGACACCCTATAGCTTTGTGGGCAGCGCCTCGGGGAATGAGTATTTTATTTCGAGCGTCAATGGCGAACCGGACACCGCCGATAACAACGGCTTTATTACCAAACTCGACGGCCGTGGGACCCTTTTGGATCTGAAATTTATCCAGGGCGGAAAGGACGGCGTCACCTTGCACGCGCCCAAGGGGATGGCGCTGGTGGACGAGACGCTCTATGTTGCGGATCTGGACACATTGCGTGCGTTCGACGCGCGCAACGGGAAACCGGTTGCCTCAATCCAGGTGACTGATGCGACGGCAAAGGCTCACCTGACCGACGTTGCCTACGACGGCGGGGGGCTGTTGTACTGCTCGGATCAGCACGCAAATCGAATCTATCGAGTGGAGTTGGCCTCGCAGGAGGTCACACTCTTGGTGGCCGATCCTGCATTAGCCGGCCCGGCGGGATTGGCGGTGCATCCAAAATCCGGACAATTGATTGCCGTCAGCTGGAACAAAGGCAAAATATTTACGATCAGCCCGAACGGCACGGTCTCTGAGCTCTTTTCCAACGGCTTTTTCTCCAGCCGGTTTTCGAACCTGCGTGGGGTGGATTTCGATCGCTGGGGCAACATGTACGTGTCGGACTTCACGACCGGAAAGGTGTGGCGGATGACCTGGGACAAACGGTTTCAGGTCATCGCCGAGTATCTGCCTTCGCCCGGGGACCTGAGCATCGATCGCACGAATAATCTGATTCTGGTGCCCTACGAGTTCGCCCATGCCGCTGAGATGAACGGTCTGGAAGCCCCCAGTGACGGTAAGCCCAAGTCCGAAAAGCGAACGCTCGCGGATTACGGTTTCATTCCTCCGCCGCCAAAGCCGACGGAAGGAACGCCCAAAAAATGAGCACCTGTGCCTATTGCAAACAACGGAAAGGCAAGCGGCCTTGCCCCGCCTTAGGAGCCATCTGCAGTCTCTGCTGCGGCGAGCACCGTATCGTGCGCGTCTCATGCCCGCCGGACTGTGTCTACCTTGACACGGGCAACGACTACCAACAGAAGCGCTTGAGCGAACAATTCATGCCCGTGCGACGGGAGTTTTACAGGGAGATCAGCGATGTGGGCGGTGAAAAGGCGGTGGCCCTCTACAATCTCATCGAGGTCGTGACGTTCAGTTACTTTCAAGGCCGGAGAGACGGCCAGGACGCGGAAGTCGTGACCGCGATCCAGGCGTTGCGACGCACGTTGAGCCCGCTGCATGTGCCCTCAGCGCCGATGCCCGTCTTCTCGGAACACCTCAAGACAGAGTACGAGACATTCAAAAAGCAGAACCCTCAGCAGATCGCCGACGTCTCAACCGCTCCCGATATCCTTGATCGCGCCATTAAATTCGTATCGCAGTTCTCCGGAAATGACTTTCAATCGCGGCGATTTTTGGGCGGACTCGTCGGGTACGTCAGAGCCTACCATCCGGAGATCGCGGCACACTTAACCAAGCAGCATCAGGCCGGCCATATCGTCCTGCCGGGTCAGTCGTTCATGCCGCCGGCGGCGACCGAGCCGCATACTCATGGACCGGGATGCGGACACCATCACTAGGGGTTGACTGGGATGACCGTCGAAAGAGAGAAGAAGGTTCGAAAATCCCGTCGGGTGGATCTTCGTTGTGAACTTGGGTTCTCCTCCGATGAAATCGAAGGGGACGCGCGTGTGACGAACATCTCTACTGGAGGGTGCCGGGCGGAGTCGGAGATCAACGTCGCCGAGGGACTACAATTTGTGGTCTTGCTTCACCTTCCAGGGCAAAGTCCTCTCAAGATCGAACGTGCCTCCGTGCGCTGGGTCAAAGGCAACAGCTTTGGATTGAGCTTTATCCTCTTTCTGCCGTCTGAACGCGCGAAACTCCAAAACTATTTGGAAGCGATCAAGTAACTTCCGATAGGCCATTCACTCCATGATCGTCACCGTCATTTCAATCCGATCGTTTGGCAAATCCCGCTCATTTTTCGGAAGATTGACGATCTTATCAGCCACACCCAATCCCTTCGTCACTTGGCCAAAGACGGTGTACTTCCGATCGAGAAAGAACGAATCCTCCACGACGATGAAAAACTGGGATCCGGCAGTATCCGGCTCGTCGGCTCGCGCCATCGACACGATTCCTCGCTTGTGTGGCGTATCACTGAATTCAGCCTTCAACAAAATCGGATTGCCCTTTTCGTCTTTGGGCCCCCCCTGGCCGAACGTGTCTTTCCTGAGCGAGTACTTGGTATTGGGATCGCCGCCCTGAATCATGAAGCCGGGAATCACGCGATGGAAGATCGTCCCGTCGTAAAAACCGGACTTCGCCAGCTTGATGAAATTCTCGACGTGCTTCGGGGCGAGGTCTGGATACAATTTCATTTCCATTTCCCCGAACCGCGTCTTGATGATGGCTCTCGGACGAGGGTCCGGAGGCGGCGCAGCCGCCTTGACGTCGCTTTTACCCGAGCAGCCGGCAAAGACAGTCATCCCCATCATCATAGCGGTGAGGAGCATCAGACTGTTTCTTTTTCCCACGAGCATGCCCCTCCTTGTCTTCACGCTATTCGACGACGACGGTGATTTCCGCTCGTTCGTTCGGAAGGTCACGGGCGTTTCTCGGCAGATTGACGATCTTATCGGCCACTTCCATTCCTTTCACGACTTCGCCGAATGCCGTGTATTGTCCGTCCAGAAAGTTGGAATCCTTGACGACGATAAAGAACTGCGAGCCTGCACTGTTGGGGTCGTTGGTGCGCGCCATCGAGACGATCCCCCGGCGATGCGGCGTATCATTGAATTCCGCTTTGAGTTTTTCGCTCGGTCCACCAATTCCATAGGTCTCGGGCTTCTTCGAATCTTTCGTGTTCGGGTCGCCCCCCTGGATCATGAAACCCGGAATGACGCGATGAAAAATCGTTCCGTTGTAATAGCCTGACTTGGCCAGCTTGATGAAGTTTTGAACATGGTTCGGAGCCTTATCGGGGAAAAATGCGATCTCCATATCTCCGAATTTCGTCTTAATCACGGCTTTGGATCCTTTGCCTGCGCCCGTCTCGCCGGCAACTGAAGGGGGTCCGACGAGAGCCCAGGCTCCTGTCAGCATGATGCTCATTGCCATCGCCAGTGTCATCACCAATCTTTGCATCTCTGTACCTCCCATATGATCTGTGGTGTTTATCATACCAAAATCGCCAACCGTCAAGGTCGGGCCTCACGCAACGCTTGCTTCGCTGCCGACTGCTCCGCTTCTTTCTTGCTGCGCCCGGTTCCTCTGCCGACCACTTTCCCGTTGACTGTGACTTCTACCTCGAAGAGCTTGTCGTGATCAGGTCCCGACTCACGAACGACTATGTATGAGGGAAGACTGTCGAAGCGTCGCTGACACCATTCCTGAACCTGCGTCTTGTAATCGTCTTCACCCGGACGATGCTGCTGGGTGGCCACTTGCTTCAATTCGCCCTCAAACAATCCGGTCACGACGCGGCGGGATGATTCAAGTCCGCCATCGAGATGAACGGCGGCGATGAGGGCTTCCAACGCATCGGCAAGCAGCGATTCCTTTTCGCGCCCTCCGGACAGCTCCTCGCCCGCGGCCAAGCCGCAGGCATGCCCCCAATTTGAGGCGTCTGGCAACCTCGGCCAACATCGATTCACTGACGAGTCGGGCCTTATGCTTGGAGAGCGCCCCTTCGGAGGACTGAGGCAACAACGCTGCGAGTTGCTCACTGGCCACAAGCGACAACACCGCGTCGCCAATAAATTCGAGCCGTTCGTTATGCGAGCCGGCTGCGGTCTTCTGTTCGTTGATAAATGACTTGTGCGTCAAGGCCTCTTGAAGCAACACGGGATTGGTGAATCGATAGGCAAGGGCTGTTTGAAGCGAATCCAGCGGCGGAACCGGTGTCATACAAATAGGCAGACGCCCGGAGACGTGACTCCGTCAGGCCTCGGGTTTTTTGAAGAGCACGCAGGCATTAACCCCGCCGAACCCGAATGAATTCGACAGTGCCACATTGACTGTCGCAGGCCTGGCCTTGTGGGGAACATAATCCAGATCGCATTCCGGATCCGGGTGGTCCAGGTTAATGGTTGGCGGGAGAATACGGTGGTGAATGGCAAGAATGCTGAACACCGCTTCGATACCGCCGGCGGCGCCCAGTAAGTGCCCAGTCATCGACTTCGTCGAACTCACCGGAATGCGTAACGCCCGTTCACCGAAGACCTGCTTGATCGCCTTGGTCTCGATAACATCCGCCATCGTCGATGTGCCGTGCGCATTGATGTAGCCCACCTGATCTTTCCCTATACCGGCATCGGCCAGCGCCAGTTCCATACACCGAACGGCGCCCTCACCTTCCTCGGAAGGAGCGGTGATATGATAGGCGTCGCTGTTCATACCGTAACCCACCAGCTCCGCATAGATGCGGACGCCGCGACGACGGGCATGTTCCAGCTCTTCCAGCACGATGACGCCGGCGCCTTCACCGAGCACGAATCCGTCACGATCTTTATCAAACGGACGGCTGGCTTTTGTCGGCTCGTCATTCCGGAACGAGAGGGCTTTTGAGGCGGCAAAGCCGGCAACTCCGAGGGTTGTAATCGCGGCCTCGGCACCGCCGGCCACCATCACGTCCGCCTCGCCGCGCTGAATAAGCCGAAACGCATCGCCGATGCAATGATTCCCTGTTGCACAGGCCGTGACTGCACAGGAATTAGGCCCTTTAGCGCCCAACCGGATTGCCACCTGTCCGGAGGCGAGATTGATGATGGTCATAGGGATGAAGAACGGCGAGACGCGGCCAGGCCCTTTATCTTTGAGGACCGTATGATAGTGTTCGATGGATCCGAGCCCGCCGATGCCTGAGCCGATATAGACGCCGACTTTCGCCGCCTCTTCCGGCTGTACTTTCAATGCGGCATCATCCACGGCCAATTGGGCTGCGCCCACTGCATAGTGGATGAAGGCATCCATTTTCTTGATCTCTTTTTTTTCGATGAACTGGGCAGGATCGAAATCTTTGACTTCGCCGGCGATTTGGGCGTCATAGCCCGTGGGGTCGAATTTGGTGATCCTGCCAATGCCGGATTGTCCGGCGCAGATCGCTTTCCAGGTCTTGTCGACGCCGGTGCCGAGAGGGGTGATCAGCCCGAGACCGGTGACGACAACGCGTCTGTTTGCACGGTCGCTCTTCGTCACGTCCAACCTTTAAGATTTTTCCTTGATGTAGTCCAACGCCTTGCCGACGGTCAGAATCTTTTCCGCATCCTCGTCGGGAATTTCAATTCCAAATTCCTCTTCCAGCGCCATGACGAGTTCCACGGTATCCAGTGAGTCGGCGCCCAGGTCTTCGACGAAGCTGGCTTCCGACGTCACTTCATCTTCCTCGACTCCGAGTTGTTCGGCGATGATTTTCTTTACCCGTTCATCTACTGTAGCCATAAACGTGCTGTCCTCCTTCCAGATCCTGTCGGTTCCTCTACTGTCTCATCCGCCGCGGCATTGTCCGCAGTATGCCGTTTTCAGCCAAGGTCAAAGCGGCGCAAGTCTATCAGGACATGAGCATGCCGCCGTTTACATGCAAGACATGCCCCGTAATATAGGCCGCATCCTCAGAGACTAGAAAGCGCACGGCGTTCGCAATGTCCGCCGGCGTGCCGAGCCGGGCGAGAGGAATCTGCTTTTGCAGTGCCTCCTTGACCTCAGCAGACAACCCCTGTGTCATGGCCGTGTCGATGAACCCCGGCGCCACGGCGTTGACCGTGACGTTCCGGCTGGCATATTCACGCGCCGCCGTCTTCGTAAAGCCGATGACAGCCGCCTTCGACGCCGCGTAATTTGCCTGTCCTACGTTCCCCATTGCGCCGACGATCGAGGCGATATTCACTATCCGACCATAGCGCTGTTTGGTCATGGGCTGCAAGACCGCTTTGGTGCAGTGAAATGTGCCGTTTAAATTGACCTGAAGCACCAAGTTCCAATCCTCTTCCTTCATTCGCAGCAGCAGTCCGTCGCGTGTGATGCCGGCGTTGTTCACCAGGATATCGATTTTCCCCCACTGTTTCAGCACCTCATCTGCCATCGCTTTGGTGTCATTAGAGTCGGCCACGTTCACTTTGACGTTGAGCGCCTTCCTGCCGATCTTCTCGACTGCGGCAACCGCATCCTCTGAGCGCGCCGGATCGAGATCGGCCACCACCACGTCCGCTCCCGCCTTTGCCAGCGTCTCCGCTATGGCACGGCCGATGCCTTGTGCTGCTCCTGTGACGATTGCGACCCGACCCTGCAGTGACATGCCTGCTCCTGTCCTCTTGTTCTATAGGCCCAATGCCGTGCGCGTGGCCGCCAGCGATTTCGGGTCATTCACATTCAAGGTGACAGCGTCAGGCACGATTCTTCGCACCAGTCCAGTCAAGACGGTGCCAGGCCCCACTTCCACGAACGTCTTGATGCCCATGCTCGCCATGCGTTTCACGGAGTCTTCCCATAGCACCGATGAAGGCAATTGCCGCACCAAGGATGCTGGAATATCAGCGGCTTTTACAATCGGCTTGGCTTCGGCGTTATTGATCACGGGCATGCGTAAATCAGACCAGGTAATCGCCGCAAGCTCTTTCGCCAACCGGTCGGCAGCCTTCTGCATCAGCGGCGTATGAACGGGGACGCTCACGGGCAATGGCACTGCCTTCTTGCAACCCTTGCTTTTGGCAAGCTCGATGGCACGTTCTACCGCGGCCTTTTCTCCGGCAATGACAACCTGGCCGGGAGAGTTGAAGTTCGCCGGTTGAACGATCCCCACGGAAGCCGCTTCCCGGCACGCCTCCTTGACCGCATCGGTGGCAAGCCCTAGGAGAGCAACCACCAAACCAGTGCCTGCAGGCACCGCTTCCGCCATGTATCGTCCCCGCTTTTGCACAATGCCGACGGCGTCCCGATAGGTCAAGCCGCCCGCTGCCACCAGCGCCGTGTACTCACCGAGGCTATGGCCGGCAACAGCCAGCGGTGTGATTCCTGCGGGCTGCAACACCCGAAGCGCGGCCACGCTGCTGACGAGCAATGCCGGCTGAGTGTGCTCGGTCAGGTTCAAGGTGTCTTGGGGCCCATTGAAGCAGAGGTCGGCGATGTCGTATCCCAGCACCTCTGTGGCTTCGTCATACACCTGCTTGAGCTCGGAATGCGCGTCAAAAAGCGCTTTCCCCATTCCTACCGATTGGGAGCCTTGGCCGGGAAATAGGAAGCCGACTGCTGGATTCATAAGCGGTTAGATATCTTCGAAATGCGCTGGAAAGTCAACGGGAAAAGTTCCCTGCAGGCTTCCGCGACTCACCGTATCCCGCTGCTTCGTGGTGCCGCAACGACCGTCGGTTGTTGAATCCAGGCCTACCATCGAATCAGTGCTGAAGCCCATGTTAACCCGGCACCAAATGCGCCCAACATCACGAGCGAGCCATCTTTGATCCGGCCCTGCCGTATGGCTTCGTCTAGGGCAATGGGTATTGACGCGGCGGACGTGTTGCCGTAGCGATCGAGGTTCAGCATGACCTTCTCAAGTGGGAGGTCCAACCGGTCCGCCACCGCCTTGAGGATCCGCACGTTGGCCTGGTGCGGGACATAGAGATCCAGATCCGCAACGGTCACACGGTTGGCGGCTAAAGTCTCGCGCGCGATTTCCTCCAAGGTACGCACCGCCACCTTGAAGGTCTCATTGCCCTTCATCTTGATGCAGTTGAGCTTCTCTGCAACGACCTTCTCGCAGGGCGGCAATCGTGAGCCGCCGCCCGGCACGGCGATCAATTCCCAGAGTGCACCGTCGGATCGTAAGTGTGTGGAGAGGATGCCGCGGTCCCCTTCAGTGGCACTGACCACCGCCGCCCCTGCCCCGTCCCCGAAGAGGACGCAGGTATTCCGATCGGTCCAATCGGTAATTGCCGACATGACTTCCGATCCAATCACCAAGACGTGCCGCATGCCGGTTCGGATGTAGGCGTCCGCAATCGACAGTGCGTACACAAACCCGCAACAAGCCGCAGAGATATCGCATGCTGCGGCTCGCTTGGCGCCCAATTGCTGCTGAATCAAACAGGCGGTGGCCGGAAGCGGATAATCCCCAGTACAGGTCGCCAGCAGGATCATGTCCAGATCGGACGCGCTGATCTTAGCGGCCTCAAGCGCGCGCTGCGCAGCCTTGACTCCCAAATCCGAACAGGCTTCACCGGGACTGCTGACACACCGGGCCCGGATGCCCGTACGCTCCGTAATCCACTGATCCGATGTAGCCACCATCTTCTCCAATTCGGCATTGGTGAGGACACTTGAAGGCACATAGGACCCGGTTCCTGTGATGTGCGCCCTCATGCAGAAGGCTCCTCCGCCGGCCGGATCTGGGAACGGCTTTCCTCGATGTCTCGTTGAATCAACTGGTCGACATGGCTTTCGGCAAGACCCTTTGCGCGGCGGATGGCATTCTTAATCGCCTTGGCGGACGAACGCCCATGACAGATCATCGTAATCCCATTCACTCCGAGTAGCGGAGCGCCGCCGAACTCGGCGTAATCGATCCGGCGTTTCAGTTTCAATAAAGGAGCGGCGATCAATGGATACGCCAACCGGCCGAAAAACGACCCTGAAATTTCCTTGAAGAGCAATTTCTTGATGGTATCAGCGACCCCCTCGGAAATCTTCAGGGCGACGTTCCCGATAAAGCCGTCGCAGACGACAACGTCCGCATTGCCGCTGTACACATCACGGCCTTCAACGTTGCCGATGAAATTCAATGAGCTGTTCCGCAACAGCTTGAAGGCTTCTTTCGTAACTTCGTTGCCCTTACTATCCTCTTCGCCGATGCTCAAAAGCCCGATCCGTGGATTGGGCTTTTTAAAGAGATGTTGTCCATATTCATTTCCCATGATCGCAAACTGGATCAGATGCTGCGCGTTGCAATCCACGTTGGCCCCGACATCCAACATGATTGCTTCTCCGGTCAACGTGGGCAGACTCGTCGCGATGGCCGGTCGCTCAACTCCTTTGGTCAACCCGAGGACAAAGAACGATGCGACCATGCTGGCGCCGGTGTTCCCGGGACTCACCACCGCCTGTGCTTCACCGCTCTTCACCAACTCAGTGGCGATCCAAATGGACGAATCCCGCTTCTTGCGCGCCACCGCCGCGGGAGATTCATGCATCTCTACAACCTGCGGCGCGTGCTTGATGGACAGACGGCCATCTGTGCAACCAAGCCGGTGACATTCATCAGAGAGCACCTTCTCGTCGCCCACCAGGATGACCTCGACGTTCAGTTCCTGAGCGGCCTGAAGAGCGCCCTCGATGCAGGGGACAGGACCATGGTCTCCACCCATGGCATCAAGTGCGATCTTCACGCGAGAAGGTGTGGTCATGACGGTCCGCGACCCTTAAGAAAACACTACTGAAGAGTCCGAGTACGGGGGGAGTGTAGAGCAGTATGCTCAACGACGCAACCGATTGGGGACACGTTCACCTTGCGGCAACACACCGAAACGCCGTCTCACCTGCGCAAGCCCTGCGAGCTGCTGCGCCCTTCCCTAGACATCGGCAGCATGCTCACTGTGTTCGCCGGAAGTTTACGACAAGCCCTTACACTTCTTCGACCTGGATGACGGCCTTCCCCTTGTAGGTCCCGCAATTCAGGCACGTGTAATGGGGCAGCTTGAGTTCGTGGCACTGCGGGCATACCGACATACCGGGCGGCGTGACACGTAGTTTCTGCGTCCGGCGCTTGTCCCGTCTGGCTCTCGAATGCTTATGTTTCGGATTGGGCATAGTTCTTCCTCCAGCAGCCGGTCTTCAGCGGCGTTTTTCCGCGCCGCGACGAACGGATCAGTTCTTTGTGCTTCGAATCACCCGGATCGCCGACGACGGCGCTTCAGCGGGACACTGGCAAGGGCCCTCGTTGAGATCTTTTCCGCATCGCGCACACAGCCCTGCGCAATTGTCGCGGCAGAGCGGCTGCATCGGAGCAGCTAAAATAATGTGCTCCCGCAACATAGGCGCTAGTTCGATGTGATCGCCCTGATAGAAATAGCGATCATCTCCTTCGCCTTCTGCGTCTGCATCTGCTTCCGCCTTGCCCAGTGTCGGCCGTCCCTTGCGAGGCTCGGCGCCCTTCAGTTGACGCGCGGCGGGCTTAGACTCCTTGCCCTCACGAGCGAATGCCGCATGGACGGAAAATGCCAAGGCGTCATCATATTCCTTCAGGCATCGAACGCATTGTCGCACCGCTGTACCTTCCAGCACACCGGTCACTGCAATCATGTCGTCAGCCTGCATCAGGTCCAGACTAATGGACACCGGACCGTGAAGCGTCGCATCGGCCTCCGTCAGCTCGAGCTCTTCAGCCGTCGCTTCGCCAACCAATGACAGCCCTTCTGTCGGAATATCGGCTACCAATGGTGTGAGCACTCCCATCGTCATACCTGCTTGGATGTCCATTCCCAAGGCCGTCTCTTACCGTTCTTCGGCAAAACTGATCAGGGCGATGTGCCGAGCCCGCTTGACAGCGGTCGTCAACTCACGCTGATGTCCCAGACAGTTGCCGGAGATTCGGCGAGGAACGATGCGCCCCCGCTCCGTCAAAAAATTCCGCAGGAGGCCGACATCCTTAAAATCTATGGAGCCCTTTTCTATGCAAAACCGGCACGGCCGGCGCCGTTGAAAAAACCGCCCGCCCCCGCCTCCATCGCCTCGCCCTCCGCCACTGCCGCCACGTTCACGTTCCATGTTGTCCCTCACCCTTGCGGTTCTTCGTGCTCATAGTTGGGTTCTTCATGCATGCCGGACTCGCCTCCGGTGCTCTGGCCGCCACCGCCGCCGTCGCCGCGTTTGGGCAGAAACGTGACCGTCTGGGCGACCACTTCATGCTTGCTGCGCTTCTGGCCGTCCTCCGTTTCCCAACGCCGTTGCTGCAATCGACCATCCACGATGATTCCGTTCCCTTTACTGAGATATTGTCCACAGTGTTCGGCCTGCTTCCCGAACACGACGATGTCCACGAAACAGACTTCTTCTTTCAGGTCGTCACCCTGCTTGTAGCGCCGGCTCACTGCCAAACCCAGTGCGGCGACGGGCGTGCCGTTCGGGGTGTACCGCAACTCGGGATTGCGGGTCAGATTCCCGATGAGAATGACTTTGTTAAACCCGGCCACCGGTAAACTCCTCAGACGGTGTCTCCGCAACCCGACGGGGCACCAGTTCCTTTTCAAGGTGGACGGTGAGGAACTTGATGATGTTGTCCTCCAACCGATAGGCATGCTCCAATTCGCCGACCGTATTGTTCGGCGCTTTGAAGTAGAAGTAGGCGTACGTACCCTTCCGCTCACGTCGAACTTCATAGGCCAGTTTTTTTCGGCCCCAGTTCTCTGACTTGATGAACTGTGCGCCGGTCCTATCGGCGACACCCTTCATCTTCTCGATAAGCGCATTAGTCTCCTCGTCGGAGACGGACGGACGAATAATGAATAGAGACTCGTAGAGCTCCATGCAGAGTTCCCTCCTGGACAAAGGCCCCGGAACACGTCCGGAGCGAGGTGTAGGTGCGCGGCCTTTAAGCCGGCGCGAAGCGCAGAAACTAACATAGCCGGCAATGCCGGTGCAAATAGGGTCTTCATCGGGTTGACTTTCATCTCATCCGTTTGTAACCATTGGTTACATTAAAATGGCTTTGGGATGATGGACCGGCAGATCGTATATTTGGACATTCCTTCGTTTGGGATTGCACTCGCCCGTGCCCAAAACGCCGCATTGCGTAACAGACCGGTAGCCGTGGCGCCAGTCCATACACCGCGTGCCTTGATTCGAGAAGTTTCTCCCGAAGCATCTTCTCAAGGACTCCAGCCGGGCATGTCGGTGGAATTGGCGCGCCTGCTTTGTCCCGATCTGCGGCTTGGTTCCTCCGGATTCATCGCGCGTGCAGGCTGCACACCGCGAGCTACAACAGTGCGTCCTGTCCTTTGCACCGGTATGGGAATCGATCCGGCCCGGCTCGCTCTTTCTCGACTTGACCGGCACGACCCGGCTCTTTGGTCCGCCCTATCGATACCGCAACGCGCATCGGACGTGAATTAACCCGACACCATCGATGGCACAGCGTGATCGGATTGGCCGGAAGCAAGCTGGTCTCCCAGCTGGCCGCGACGACACTGCAACGACCGCCTCAAGTCTTGTGGATTCATCCCGGGTCCGAACAGCCGTTTCTCGCTCCATTGCCGTCCATGTGGCTTCCCGGCCTCCCTCGAACCCGCGCGTCAAGACTCGTGCAACGGCTGGAAGATTTGAATCTTCGCACACTGGGCGCGATCGCCTCGGTCTCGATGGCGCAGCTCGAAGCCGCGTTCGGCGCCGTCCGCCGCTCTGCTGCATGACTGGGCCTTGGGAGTTGATCCATCGCCGGTCCGTCCCTCCTGCCGCACAGCCGATGATCGAACAGGCCATCTCTCTCGATCCCGACGAAGTGGACGATCACCTCCTTCTTGGACGGCTGTACGGTTTGCTGGAGCGGATCTGCACCACTCTTCGCCACCAACAACGGATCTGCCGCTTTCTCCGGCTCTCTGTCCGCCACAGCGATCACGTTGAGCGAGACGCGCACGAACGATTGCCGCATGGCACCTATTGGGAGGCCGATCTTCAGCCGGTGCTCACGCGCCTGTTCTACCGGTGTATGCGCCGGCGAGTGCGCCTCACGCGCCTAACGCTGCAGGCGGGAAGGCTGGAGCCGCCGGCCGAGCAACTGTCGCTCTTTGATACGTGCGCATCTGCCCCACCGGCGTCCCATCGGTTGTCCATTGCACTCGATGCGATTCGCGCAAAATTTGGCGAGCAGTCCCTGTCCTGGGGGAAAACCCTGCGATGATTCTTCCCTTCGTGCACCTGCATGTCCATTCAGAGTACTCGCCGATGCGCGGGGTGTCGTCACTGGCGGCACTCTGCCGCTCGGCGCGCCAGTGCGGGTTCACCGCCATGGCCTTGACGGATACCAACGGACTATACGGCGCAATCCGGTTTATCGAGGAAGCGAACCAGCAGGGTCTTCGGCCCATTCTCGGGGCGGAATTGACGACCGACAACCATCGGGCGGTCTTGCTGGTCAAAACGCCCGACGGCTATGCCTCGCTCTGCCGTCTCCTCTCCGAACGACATTGCAACCCCTCGTTCGATTTTATCCAAACCGTGGCGCGCTATCGTGACGGCCTGATTGTGGCCACTGATGACGAAGCCGCTCTCCGGACTTGGGCGTCGGAATCGCGGCAGGATTTGTATGTCGAATTGACCCCGGGACCGGCCATGCATCGCACCGTGTGGTTCAGCCGTTGTGCGGACCTTCCCTCTGTTGCAACCAATCGGGCGTACTTTTCACGCGCGCATGAGTTTGCGACGCATCGCCTCTTGCGGGCAATTGCTACGAACACGACGCTCTCACGGCTGCCGGCACAGGAGTGTTGCGCACCAACCCAATGGCTGATGTCCGGCGCCCTCATGGCCTCTCAGTTTCCCCATGTTCCTGACGCGCTGGAAAATACGGTTCGTATTGCGGAAGCCTGCCATAGCGATTGGCGTTTCGGCGACACGATCTTCCCGGCCTTTCGCCGACTGACCGATGACGATGCCTTTGCCTTGCTCAAAGCGAAAACCTATGAGGGGGCACTGGTACGGTATGGCCGCCTATCGAGCGACATCCGTAAACGGATCGAAAAGGAATTGGCCGTCATCCGGCAAAAAAGTTTCGCCCATTACTTTCTTGTGGTGGAAGAAATCGTCCGTCAGGCGCCGCGCACTTGCGGCCGGGGATCGGTCGCGGCTTCGATTGTCTCTTACTGTCTTCAGATCACGCATGTCGACCCGCTCAAGCATCAATTGTTCTTTGAGCGGTTTCTCAATCCCGGCCGGAAAGATCCGCCGGACATCGACATCGATTTTCCGTGGGACGAGC
Organism: uncultured Nitrospiraceae bacterium; assembly: GCA_963794505.1. GTDB lineage: Bacteria > Nitrospirota > Nitrospiria > Nitrospirales > Nitrospiraceae > Nitrospira_C. The sequence continues at coordinate 93,798 of CAWCEG010000051.1, read as the reverse complement.
GGGATCAAATCTTGGCATGGGTATTTCAGCACTATGGCGAACGCCAGGCTGCCATGGTGGCGAATCAGAACAGTCTGGGCTTTCGCGCGGCCATCCGCGAAACGGCGAAGGTCTACGGGATCCCAGCCGCGGAAATCACGGCGACCGCTTCACGCATCACACGGCAAACCGATCTTCTGCAATTTGCCGACGTGCCGACCAACGGGCAATGGGCGAACCGACTCTCGCAGGCGCTGCGACTCCAAGCGCCATGGCCCGAGATACTCGCTCAGGCCCTTCGTGCACAGAATCATTTTCGCCACCTCTCGATGCATTGCGGCGGCCTCGTCATTGTTCCGGACGAGATCAGGCGATACGTGCCGGTCGAGTTCACAGTGAAAGGCCTCCCGGTGATTCAGTGGGAAAAGGATCAGACGGAGGAAGCGGGGCTCGTCAAAATTGATCTGCTGGGCAACCGCTCGCTTGCGGTCATCCGCGATGCGATTGCCGCCGTGGCATGCCACACTGGGCTTACGATTGAGTATGCGAGGTGGGATCCGCTGACCGACGAAGCCACCCGCGATCTGATCCGGCGCGGAGATACCATCGGCTGTTTCTATATTGAATCTCCCGCGACAAGGCTCTTGCTCAAAAAACTCTGGAAGGGCATGCCTCCCGATCGTCTTGCCGTGACCGACGTCTTCGACTATCTCGTGATGGTCTCTTCGCTGGTCCGGCCCGCCGCAATCACCTTCGTGAACGACTTCGTCAGGCGCGCGCACGGGCAATCGCATGATCCTCTCCACCCCTTGATGGAATCCATTCTGGAGGAAACCCATGGCATCATGGTCTACCAGGAAGACGTCACGAAAGTGGCGATGGCGCTCGCCAATTTTTCATTGGAAGACGCGGACCAACTGCGGAAGGTGATCAGCAAAAAACACAAACACCGGCAGCTGCGTGACTATTATCATCAGTTTTGCCGCGGCGCCGCAAAGAATGGCGCCTCCTCGGCCACGATCGACAAAATCTGGACAATGATCATGAGCTTTGCCGGCTACAGTTTCTGCAAGCCTCATTCGGCCAGCTATGCTCAGATCTCGTTCAAGTCCGCCTATCTGCGAGCCCATTACCCGGCCGAATTTATAGCGGCTGTCATCAGCAATGAGGGCGGTTTTTATTCGACCTTCGCCTATCTCTCGGAAGCCCGACGGATGGGACTGGCGATCCTCCTCCCCGATGTAAATACCAGCGATTGGGCGTATCGCGGCAAAGGAGACCGACTTCGAATGGGCCTGATGCAAGTGAAAACGATTCCCAAATCCGTCGCCACGGCGATCGTGGCCGAACGTGACCAGGCAGGTCCGTTCCGATCGTTTCAGGATTTTCTCCGGCGCGTAAGCCTTGAGCCCATGCATGCCCGGGCGCTGATCCGCGCCGGCTGCTGCGATTCCATTTCCGGCGAGTTGACGCGACCGGCTCTGCTGTGGCGGCTGTTCGCTGAAAAAGAAGCCGGCCCTTTACCCGTCCCGGACGAGTATCCGGCTTCCCAAAAGCGAGCTCATGAGATCGAGTCGTTCGGCTTTCTCGCCAGTGGCCATCCTTTGGCGCTCTATCGTAAGCAGATCGAGCAGCTACGCCCGTTGCCAGCCTCGCAGATGCATCAATTCATCGGATGCCGCATCACCATGGTGGGATGGCTCATCACGGAAAAGCCGGTGGAGACCAAACACGGCCTGCCGATGGAATTCATTACGCTTGAAGATCACACCGCTCTGTATGACGCCACGCTTTTCCCCGAGGTCTATCGGCGGCGTTGCCATGTGCTTTCATCCAACCGGGCCTATGTCGTCCAGGGACTTGTAGAAGAAGCCTTTGGTGTCGCGACCCTCACCGTGCTCGATCTGTACCCGCTGGATTCCATGACCGATGTCGCATGGCCGCATGAGAAAACATGGTATGATGACCCATGCGACGCCCTGCCCGATCAGCCGACTCATTCATCCCCGCCCACCTGAGTCTCCCGGCGTTACGAGAGGCTGCTGCCAGCTGCACCGGATGCGATTTGTACAAGCAGGCCACCCAAACCGTCTTTGGAGAAGGAGCGGCTCATGCTGCATATCCGTCCGCTTGGCTCTGGAGCACATGCGAGTGACACTCAAAGCAGAAACCAACCCTTCGGGTACGTTATTGACACACCTCGCCGCGTAACGACACTTGCTCGACGGCGTAATGCACATCAACGTGTAGTGTATCCCTCGCCTTCTGCAGCATCACTGGCATGAGCGGTTATGCCTTAAAGCAAGTTCGCCTACCGAGCAGGATTAAATGCGACCGTCGGGATGGAGAGAGGTGACGAACAAGCCGGGTGACCCAAATCAGACGTTGAACCGGAAATACACGACGTCGGCTTCTTTAATGGTGTATTCCTTACCTTCCAGTCTGAACAACCCTTTTTCTTTCACTTTGGCTTCGGATCCGCAGGCGAGCAGATCATCGTAGTGGTAGACCTCGGCACGGATGAAGCCGCGCTCCATGTCAGAATGAATCTTGCCGGCTGCCTGCGGAGCCTTGGTATTCCTCGGAATGGGCCAGGCGCGTGATTCCGTCTCTCCCGCCGTGAAGAAGGTGATGATATTGAGCAGTGTGTAGGCTTCTCGTGTCAGGCGCACGAGACCGGACTCCGTCAATCCCATCTCGCTCAAAAAGTCTGCCCGTTCGCTCTCCGGCAAGGAGGCCAGTTCTGCCTCCAGCTGACCGCAGATTGTGACAACACGGGCTCCTCGCTTCTCTGCGAAGTCGCGCACGGTCTTGACGGTCTGTTCATCGGCATTCTTGCCCTCTGACACATTGGCCACAAATAGGACCGGCTTGGCGGCAAGCAGCTGGCACTCATTGAGAATGAGCCGCTCCTCCGGCGTATAATTCAGATTGCCCAGCCACTCGCCTTTATCGAGCAGTCCCATGAGTCTGCTCAGGAACTCCACTTCAAAGGCGGCTTTCTTGTCGCCGGCTCTGACCTTTTTCTCAGTCTTCTGCTTCCGACGGTCGAGCGTGTCCAAGTCCGAGAGCATGAGTTCGGTCTCAATGACGCCGATATCCCTGAGCGGATTGACGCTGCCGTTGACGTGCACGACGTCCGTGCCATGAAAACAGCGTACGATGTGCAACAACGCATCCACTTCGCGAATGTGCCCGAGGAACTGATTGCCGAGTCCCTCCCCTTTGCTCGCGCCTTCAACCAGGCCGGCGATATCACGGACTTCGAGCGTGCTATAAGTAGTTTTTTTGGACTTGAAGACCTCAGTCAGTGTGAGCAGACGTGGATCCGGAACCAGCGCGACCCCGGTGTTTGGATCAACGGTGGCAAACGGATAGTTGGCAGCCAGAGCCCCGCCCCCGGTGAGGGCATTGAATACCGTGGTCTTGCCGACATTCGGCAGGCCGATCATGCCACAACAGAGTCCCATACCTGACGTCCTGAAACCGGAACAGTGAACGCTGACTGAACCCACCGGGCTTTGGGCGCAGTACTTAGTTCTCCGTTTTCAGCCTTTCTTCTCCATTCGAAGCATCGCGTTCCCGGACGTTGAACTGATTCATGGCGGCTTCAGTGCCGCGGTGGATCAGGATCTCGAGCGCGTCGACTGCTCGCTCGAGACAAGGCTCGATGACGTTCATCTCATCCTTCGTGACCGTTTCCAACACGTAGTCCGCCGAGTCTTGCCCCGGTGCTGGACGCCCGATGCCAATTTTGAGCCTGACGAATTGGGAAGTGCCCACCGCTTCGATCACCGATTTGATACCGTTGTGGCCGCCATGCCCTCCGGTCTGTTTGATTCGGAGGCGGCCAGGTTCCAGATCCAAATCGTCGTGGACGAGAATGAGATCGTCGCTGGTGAGCTGCAACTCCCGGAGAAGACCGTTGAGCGGAGGGCCCGTAACATTCATGAAGCCGAGGGTGCCGGCAAGCTCGATCAGGGCAGATCCCTGACGACCGGAACCTCGTTGAGCGGTACCACGGCGGGCAAGACGGATGGCCCACCGAGCAGCGGCTCGCTCGAGGACCCACATGCCGGCATTGTGGCGGGTCTGGGCATAGGCAGTGCCGGGGTTGCCCAGTCCGACGATGAGACGCAACGTTACTTCTTCTTCTCGGCTTCTTTCTTCTCGGCTTTCGGAGCTGCGGCCGCGGCGGCAGGCTCTTTCTTGTCGCCGGGTTTCGCCTCGGCACCGGTAGCCGGCGCAGCTGCACCAGGGGCAGCTGCCACGCCTTCCACACCTTCAGCCGCTGCCTTGCCCTTCGCGACAACTTCCGGTTCTTTGGCCGCTTCAGGACCTGCCGCCTGGCTGGTCAACAGGGCCTCGAGCTTGGCATCGGAGATGGGAACCGCAACGCTCACCACCATTTGATCGGGATCGTCTAAAAAGCGCACGCCTTCAATCTTCGCGATGTCTTTCAAGTGAATGCCCTGGCCAATGGTAAGTGACGAGGCATCGACCTCAATATGGTCCGGCAACGCCCCCGGCAAACACTCGACATGCAGCTCCCGCGTATTGTAGTGAAGAATGCCGCCTTCTTTGACGCCGGCCGGCGTGCCTCCGATCACATGCACCGGCACCTTCACTCGAATGGGCTTATCCATGGAGATCTCGAACAGATCGGCATGCAAAACATGTCCTTCGACAGGATCCACCTGGAAATCGCGCAAGAGTGCGGTCCGCTTCGGTTTGGCCTTCGCCCCGTTCACCGTCAGCGTGAGCAATGCCGTGCTTCCGGCCTGAGACTTCAAAATCTTCGTCAACGGTTCGGGTTCGATCGTAAGCAAAAGGCACTCGCCCTGACCATAGAGAACGCCGGGCACTTTTCCGCTGCGCCGGAGCTGTCGCGCCGCACCTTTTCCGGATTTATCTCTCACTGTGACCGCCAAATCGAATTTCATGGTACTCCTCCGTCCCCCTCTGTCTTTTGCGATGTTCCGGTTTAGGCGTCAGGCAAACAGCGAACTGACCGATTCATCCGCGTGGATGCGCCGGATGGCCTCACCGAGCAAGGGCGCCACGGACAACTGGTGAATCTTCGGGCACATCCGCTGTTTCTCTTGTACTGGAATCGTATTGGTGATGATCACTTGTGTCAGGCAAGATTGTTGGAGCCGTTCCAGGGCGGGTCCGGATAGAACGGCATGCGTGCAGGCCGTCCAAACTTCGCGCGCACCTTTGTCCGCACAAGCCTGTGCGCCTTGGACAATAGTACCCGCCGTATCGATCATATCGTCCAGCAACAGCGTGCTCTTTCCTTTGATGTCGCCGATGATGTTCATGATCTGTGTCTGGTTCGGCCCCTCACGACGTTTGTCGATGATGGCCAGATTGGCCTGCAGGCGCTTGGCAAACGCGCGAGCCCGTTCGACGCCGCCTGCGTCGGGTGAGACGATCACCAAGTCACTGACTTTCCTTTTCGTGATGTAATCAAGCAGTATCGGCAAAGCATACAGGTGGTCGACCGGCACGTTGAAGAAACCTTGAATCTGTCCGGCATGGAGATCCATTGTCAGGACCCGATCGGCGCCCGCCGTCGTGATGAGATCCGCAACAAGCTTGGCGGTAATCGGCACGCGGGGCTGATCCTTTCGGTCCTGCCTGGCATAGCCGAAATACGGCATTACGGCGGTAATACGATACGCAGAAGAGCGCTTCAGCGCATCAATGATGATTAACAGCTCCATGAGGGAATCGTTGACGGGGCAGCAGGTCGATTGGACGACATAGACATCCGCCCCACGCACATTTTCTTCGATCTTGATGCGGAGTTCTCCGTCGCTGAACGATGACACCGTCGCCTCTCCAAGCTTGACGCCGAGATAGGCGCAAATCTCATGGGCGAGTGCCAAGTTTGCGTTGCCAGAGAAAATCATTAATTCCCTGCTCATCGATCCCTCGAACACTTCCCCTTATCGGAAATGGAAATACTATCGTACGTGGTCGTCTCGACGGCGGGCGTCGGTGGGCGTAGTCTCGAACCCGCCACACTCGTTCGCTGCGCGCTGTTGAAGAAGCCAACTAAGGGACTGAACTGTAACGGAATTCAGCCAAGGTTGTCAACCGAGCAGGATGCCATGAGCCATCGCTAGGAACCTGTCACTGGCTCAGTACATGTTGGAACGACAGAGACTTGGAGCCGCTGGTCCTGTGCGAGATGCGCGTGCGCGCGCCGGGCTGCCGATTCGTCGCCGAAGATCCCAAACATCGTGGCCCCACTGCCAGACAGCAGGGCAAGGTCAGCGCCCTGCATGCTCAAGGCTTCCTTGATCTCCCGTAAGACTGGATGCCGGGCAAAGACGGGGGCTTCGAAGTCGTTTTCTGCAGCTGTTGCAAGCTGTGCCCAGGAGATCCGGCTGTGTCGATCGATCTCCATGTGGGCAGAGGACAGCGGGCGTGCACCTGCTCGGGTCGCTGCGAGTTCCTGATAGGCCCATTTCGTTTCCACACCGAATCCCGGTTTCACCAGCACGACCCAACGACTCTCTTCCATCCACACCGGTTTCACGGCTTCACCACGCCCAGAGACCACTGCGGCAGGTGCGAACAAAAAGAACGGCACATCGCTGCCCAACTGTTCGGCGACTGCCTGCATCTGTTCTCTCGACCATCCGAGGTTCAACAGTTGATTGAGGCCAAGAATCGTAGCGGCCGCATCGCTGCTGCCTCCCCCAAGCCCCGCCCCCATTGGAATCCGTTTGCGGAGCTCCACATCGAGCCCGACCGACAGCGGGGCTTGATCGAGGACGGCCGACGCTGCCCTATGAACGAGATTATTGGAGTCCCCCGACAAGGCCTCGGTGTCACAGGTCAGGCGGATCCCTCCCCGCGAAGTCACACGGATTTGCACCTCGTCTTCGAGCGCGACCGTCTGCATAACCGACCACAGATTGTGATAGCCATCTGAGCGCCGATCGAGGATTCGAAGAATGAGATTGATCTTGGCGGGAGCATGTACCGTGATTGAAGAGGGGCGGGAGCGAATCGATCCTGACTCGCGGTTAGTCACGACCTCCTTTTATAGCATATTTTTCCAACCGGTACCGGAACGATCTGGTGTTCAACCTCAAGAGCCGGGCCGCTTTTTTCTTTACCCATTTCGAACGTTCCAACGCTTTCATCAGAAGATCCTTCTCGATCCCATTAATGAGCCCTTCCAAATCCAACCCATCCTCCGGGAGGTCCGTCGGCACCCCTTGGGATTGCTGTGGTGCGAGCGCATGATGGAGCCATCCACGGACATCTGTGTCGCTCACGGTACCCGTCGAAAAGGCGACGACACGCTCGATCAAGTTTTCCAGCTCCCGTACGTTGCCTCGCCATTCATGCCCTAAAAGGACGTGCATGGCGTCCGGGGTCAACGTCGGCGCCGCCTTCCCGCTTTCCTGCGCGAATTTCTCGAGAAAATGTGCGACGAGCAGCGGTATATCGCCGGCGCGGAAGCGCAGCGGCGGAAGGCGGATGGGAATGACGTCGAGCCGATAGTAGAGATCTTCTCGGAAGGAGCCGTCGGCCACGGCTTTTTCAAGCTCGCGGTTTGTCGCGGCAACGACCCGCACGTCGACTTTCATGTCCTGATTGCCGCCCACTCGGCGGAACTCCCGCTCTTGAATGACACGAAGGAGCTTCACCTGTATGGCCGGCGTGGTGTCGCCGATTTCGTCCAGAAACATCGTCCCGCCGTTGGCGATTTCGAACAAACCGGCTTTGTTTGCCACGGCACCGGTGAACGATCCCTTCATGTGGCCAAACAGCTCGCTCTCGAGTAAGGTTTCTGGCACCGCACTGCAATTGACCGCGACAAAGGGCATGGGGCTGCGAGCGCTGTTGTAATGGATCGCCCGGGCGACCAATTCTTTCCCCGTTCCGCTTTCCCCGCAAATCAGCACATTGCTTTTGGAGTCAGCCACCTTGCGCACGACGTCAAACACTTTTTGCATCGCCTCACTCTGTCCCACGATCTGCGCGAACGAGGACTGGCTGGCCATTTCACGCTTGAGCAGCATGTTCTCCGTGGACAGCCGGCGCTTTTCAAGAGCATTGCGGATGATGAGTTGGACTTCGTCTACCTGGAAAGGTTTGGTGAGATAGTCATAGGCGCCTTGTTTCATCGCCTCTACAGCCGAATCCGCCGTCCCGAAGGCCGTCACGACCAGCACCACCGTTTCGGGTGAGGAAGATTTGACCGCTTTCAGGACGTCCATTCCGTCCGCTTTGGGCATGCGAAGGTCGGTGATGACGAGATCGTAGATCTCCTTATTGACCTGACCAATCGCTTGCTCGCCGTCGGACGCTTCGGTAACCTCGTATCCGGCGCGCTTGAGCATAATGCTCATGACTTCACGCAGACTATTTTCGTCATCAACGACTAGGATCTTTTCCACGGCGTTCGTCCCTCATGCCATAACCGCACACGATCGTCACCCGAGCGAGGCAGACACACGACAAAACGTGTTCCCCGCTGCGGTTGGCTCTCGACCTTGATCCAGCCGCCATGGAGATCGACGATGCGATGGACGGCGGCCAGCCCCAAGCCCGAGCCTTCTTTCTTGGTCGTAAAGAATGGGAGAAAGATCTTGTCTAAATTGTCTTGCGCAATGCCCTCCCCCGTATCCTGGAAGGCGATTTCGACGACGTCGCCGCTTCGTCCAGCGGCGTCAACATGGCGATACCCCGTCGAAATGGTGAGTTGCCCGCCTTCCGGCATGGCGTCAAACGCGTTGGTAGCGAGGTTCCAAAACACTTGCCGCATTTGATTTTGGTCCACCTGGACGACCAGGGCTCCGACGGCCAATGAGGTCGTGATCGTGATCCGTTTTCTGATCCGCGCTTCATGTTGTACTAGATCCAACGTCTCGGCAAGAATTTTGTTTATATCGTGTTCTGCCAAATCGAGCTCCGGCGGCCTGGCGTACTGAAGGAACTCAGTAATAATGGCATCCAGCCTCGTCGCTTCCCGGATGGCAATGTCCATGAGCCGGCGGTCGGTGGCATCGGCAGTCGACTCCTTCCGCAGCATCTGCATCGCGCCGGCCAAGGCGCCCAAAGGATTTCTGATTTCATGGGCCATCCCGGCCGACATCTCACCGAGGTTGGCCAACCATTCCTTCCGGCGCATTTCTGCTTCGAGCTCTCGGATTTGCGTCAAATCCTTGAACACACCGACCAAGCCGTGTTCCTCCCGTTGCTCATGCAGCGGCGAGACAGTCATGCCGAGCACGAGGCGGTTGCCGTTCGCGTTCTTGCACTCCACCTCAAACCGCGTCATGGCAGGCAGCGCCCCGGATGTTGCGTCGTCCGACGGCTGATTCGGGTGCCAGTTGAAGATTTCACGCCAGGACCGCCCGAGGACTTGACCGGCTGTATAGCCAGTCAGTTCTTGGGCCGCGGGGTTGAAAGACGTGAGGGCACCTGTCGCATCGGCCGTAAATATCCCGCTACTGATGCTCCGTACAATGTTCTCGTGAAAGGCCTGCAGCCGGTTCAACCCTTGTTCTTTTTCGCGGAGCGATTGATCGACGCGATACAGTTGATCCGCCAGCGTTCCGCTCAGCAATCCCACGACGAGAAGCGCCAGCGCATACACGCCGAATGTCTGGAAAACTTCCGCCGCGTTGACGTAACCGGCGGGCGGACTGCCCCAACTCGACGCGAATCCGTACAGCTGCGCGTTCGTCACCACGCCAAATACAATGATGCAGGTGCATGCCGCGAACAGGCCGACGCGGCGCTGTGGAATCAGGCTGGCGACGGCAACCGTGATCACATATAGGACAGCGAAGGGACTTTCGACCCCACCGCTGCGCGCGACCAGCACTGTTTCGAGCAGGAAATCGATGCCGACTTGGGTCCAGAAAAACGCCGTGAGGGCGGACGGCGTCTTCAACGTACGAAGCAAGACCGCGGAGGGAATGGTCAGCGCATAGGTAAGGACGATGAGTGTATATAAGGTGTCAACACGTTCACCCTTTGTCGCTTGAAAGATCAGCGACAAGCCCAACATCAGGGTGACGAAGGTCACCCGAAGCCCCATCAACCAATGAAGCCTGGCTCGCAGAGCATCCATGAGGTGTCACGATTAGCAGCAGCCCACCCGGACAGGGCGTGGGAGGAAATCGCAGAAGACCGGCGCGACAGCCTACCCAATCGCGGAGGCCATCTTGAAGATCGGAAGATACATCGCGATGACAATGAAGCCGATCACGACTCCCAAAAACACCATCATCATCGGTTCGAGTAATGACGTCAGAGAGGCCACTGCCTGATCGACCTCATCCTCATAGAAATCGGCAATCTTTCCAAGCATGGCATCCAGTGCGCCCGTGGATTCTCCCACGGCAATCATGTGCGTGACCATCTTGGGAAACACCTGACTCGCGGTGAGCGGATCCGCAATGGTTTTTCCTCCGCTGATGCTGACGCGTGCATTCAGCAGCGCTTCCTCGATGACCTTGTTCCCGGAGGTCTTGGCACAAATGATCAATCCGTCGAGAAGGGGAACCCCGCTCGAAAGCAGCGTCCCCAGCGTCCGAGTGAACTTGGCGACGGACGCTTTGCGAATCAGGTCGCCAAAGACCGGCGTCTTCAGCAGAAACCTGTCGATGGCTAGACGGCCCTTTGGCGTGGCGTAGTATTTTTTGACGAGTATGACCGTTCCGACGATGAGCCCCACGGCGATGTACCAAAACGATTGAAAGGCATTACTGATGTCGATCACGAGCTGCGTCGGACCCGGCAAGCCGACTTTCCCTCCGGAGAGCTCCTCGAACATCTTCGCAAAAATGGGAATCACGAAGATCATCAGGACGGTGATCACGATGCCCGCCACGCCGAGAATTGCCGACGGGTAGATCATGGCCGACTTGATCTGGCCCTTGAGCTTCATCGCCTTTTCAATATGCTTCGCGAGGCGAGTCAAAATGGTGTCGAGCAAGCCGCCGACCTCGCCTGCGTGCACCATGTTCACGTAGAGGTCGTCGAAAACTTTGGGATGTCGCCGCAAGGCGTCCGAAAAGGTGGAGCCGGCTTCCACCTGGCCCCTCACTTCACCGACCGTTTCCCGCAGCACTTTATTTTCAGATTGTGTGGAAAGGATTTCGAGACATTGCACCAGCGGAAGACCGGCATTGATCATGGTGCCGAACTGCCGCGTGAAAACGACGAGGTCCTTGTCAGTCAGGCCGGAGCCGAAGCTGAGCTTGAACCCTCCCTTCCCAGTCTTTTCCTCCAGACTGGTGACGACGACACTTTGTTTGCGGAGCTGGTCGACCGCCTCATTTTTGGTCTCGGCAGTCAGTTCGCCTTTCTTGACGGCTCCGGACCGTGAACGCCCGACATATGCAAAGGTCGCCATAAGTCACTCTCACCCTTTTTGGGCCAGCTCAGCGAACGAAGTTTCGATGGAAATATCTACGTGGCGAGTCTACTGGTGACCTGAAAACCTGTCAAACAAATGCACAATCTGTGCGGAGTCGGGGTGCAGAGAGCCCTGAAAACAATCAGGTTGGAGATGCCCCAACGGATCGGTATCCCCGATAAAGATAATGACACCCGGAGCAGACCGTAAATACCACCATGACGATCAAGAGCAGGTTCAGGACCGACAGATCCATGTGACGCGAGCTTAAGAAAATCACCAGCAGCACGTATGCGAGTTGCAAGAAGGTAGCCCCTTTTCCGAGAAATGTCGGCGCAATATCAATATTCGACTCTGTGAATTGTGCCACCGCGGTTCCCAGCAGAAGCATCGCATCGCGGCTGACCACGAGAATGGTGACCCAGGTGGGAATAAGATGGATTGTCGAGAGCGTCACGAATCCTGACGTCAACAGCAGTTTGTCAGCCAACGGATCCAGGAACGCACCCAAACGAGTCCGTTGATTTGCCGCGCGAGCGATGGTTCCATCGAGCGCATCCGTGACTCCGGCCGCCAGAAGGACAATCATGGCGCCGTCGAACCGTTCGTAAATCAATAACCCGACATAGACTGGAATCAGTAAAATTCGAAGAATGGTAAGACTGTTGGGGATATTCATGCCGTGTAGGAAGCATCCGGCGTCGCGCTGAGCAGCGAGATAATAGGAGGGGTGAGCAATGAAGTCAACGGCTTGCAGTCAGCTCAGGAGAGGCCCTATACTGCAACTCCGGGTACGGGAGGAGATGACGATGAACGTGCTGGCCTCATTGTTCAAAAGAGACGGACTCGTCGAAAAACATCAGCTGGAGGGAGTTGATCCCAGCGATCGTTACTTTAACCGAGCCGTTCTCGTCAACCGCACCTCTTCCGGCTACTCGGGCAAGATGATGTACGAAGCGCTCACGGTCGAAGGCCAATCACACCCGACGATTGCTGCCGCCATCACTGAGCTTGTCGGAAAGTTGCAGTCGCTTGGTTTCAGCCGGCTCAGGACCAGGGCCAATTTCAAGGGCAACAAATACCTCGCGGAAAAAGAAACCTGGATCGATTATCAGGACCCCGCTTGATCATTCCGCCCCCTCACGATTTCTCGAAACACCACATCATGAATCATCGGTCGGAAGGCCCGGATCGCTTCATTTTTCCGGGTTGGATGCACGCGATTAGTGAGTAACACTATTTCCAATTTTCGCCGGGGATCGATCCACAACGAGGTCCCCGTGTACCCGAGATGACCAAAGGATTCCGGAGACAAGTAGCTGCCGGATGAGGAAGGCGCCGTCGGCGTATCCCATCCCAATGCCCAGCCGGAGTGCAAAGAAGGTGACGCCCTTCGCGTGAACTCGCGAACGAGTCGGTGTTCAAGAATTGATCGCTGTCCCTTACACGAGCGGAGCCAGGCACCCGAGACGGCCAGCACGGCCTCCGCGGTGCCGAACAACCCCGCGTGCCCAGCAACGCCGCCCATGGCTGCGGCATTGTCGTCATGCACGTGTCCTTTCAGCAATTGTCGTCTCCACTCATCCCATTCCGTCGGGGCGATGCTCGAGACATCCACCGCCGGGCGAGCCGGATGGGAATCCCTCGCAGTGGGATTAAAGGACAGTGGTTGCGCTCCCAGCGGCCTTGCCACCGACTCGTAAAAATATTCGTCCAGCTGCATTCCGCTCGCTCGTTCAACCGCTAATCCCAGTAGGATAAATCCAAGGTCGCTGTACTCGCTCCGCTCGCCTCTTCCGTAAATCAATGGCTCATCGCGGATGAGGTGCAACACCGATTGCCGTACGTATTCAGAGCGGCCCCATGCGACGCCCTTGGCGCTGAGTCGCTCATACAGGGGACGCCATCCTGGAAGACCAGAGCAATGTGTCAGGAGATCTCGTAGGCTGGCTGACCCGATGGGCGCGCCTTCAAGATCGTCCAGCGTGTGCGCCACGGGTGCATCGAGGTCCAACTTTCCTGATTGCACAAGCAGGAGGATCGAGGTCACGGTGGCCAACGGCTTTGTCAGCGACGCCAGATCGTAGACCGTGGAAATCTGCACGGGATCATGCGGATCGGACGACAGATACCCGGCCGCGACAAGACACTTCGGCTCACCGGCCAACCGTACTGCTAATACCCCGCCAGGAAACACCCCGTCCCGCACCGCCTGATCCATTGCCGCTTGAATGACACCCGGTCCTTTCATAGACAAGGGCCGCAGCGGACGGCAGAGATGACTTGGAAGAGCCTCGCATGGCTCCCCATCGACAAGAGGCCCGACAACGCAGTGACCATTGGCAAGGGGACTGATTCAAAAACACGCGGAGAAGGAAGGGCACCCAGGGAGGATCGCTTCAACATCCTCTCACAATGCGCGGCTCGATTCTCCCTCGAGCTTTTCGGCACTTGCCGGACCGTCTTGGAAGGCTTCTTGTTCTTCCACTTCCAGCATCCGCTCGTACGTGCGCAGCGTCGCACGTAAGCGTTCGACCATTAAGAGCCGCTGCTTTTGCAGAGCGGAGAGATCGCGCTGGGTGTTGGACAGCTCAACCCGAGCCTGACGTATCATCTCGCCGGCCTTGAGCTCAGCTTCTTTGATGACGAGCTCCGACTCCCGTTGCGCGCTGCGCTTCACATCTTCTGCAAGCGACTGGGCCGACACGAGTGTGTTCGACAACGTGACCTCGGTCCGTTTCAATTCGGTCAACTGCTGCTCGAGAAAAGTGATTTTTTCCCTCTGCACCGCGCTGTCACGGTTCAGTTCTTCCACGGTCTCGGCAATTTCTTCCAAAAAGCGATTGACTTCTTCCTTGTCGTAGCCGCGGAAACCTGTTTTGAACACCATTTGCTGAATGTCCAGCGGTGTGATTTTCATGGCTGCCCTCCTCTAACAAATAACAAATCTTATCCAATCACAGTTGCCATTTGATGAAGGGAAGGCACAATGAATTTTTGTAAAAAGATGAGAATAAGGATGAGGATAATTGGAGACACATCTACGCCGAGCCTCCAACCGATCATCCGTCGGATAGGAGCCAACGCCGGTTCAGTCACTTTCTCAAGAAATTGCACGATCGGATTCCATGGATCGGGGTTGACCCATGAAATCAATGCGCGGGCGATAACGATATACATGTACAACTCCAAAAGATAATAAACGATCGAGGCTAATGCAGTGAAAAAATTTTCGACGACAAACATCAGCGGGCAAGCTCCTGCGAACGTTTTGTCGCAGCCTCGACAGCCCCCATCAGTGTAGCACGGAACCTGCCTTGTTCAAGCTGATGCAGTCCGGCGATCGTCGTGCCGCCGGGGGAGGCGACACGGTCCTTCAGTGTTGCCGGATGGGTGCCCGTCTCAAGCACCATTTTTGCTGCGCCCAGCACTGTTTGAGCGGCCAACAACTCAGCCGTCTGACGAGGCAATCCCATCTTGACTCCGCCATCTGCCAAGGCTTCGATGGTTAGGAAGACATACGCAGGGCCGCTTCCACTGAGTCCGGTCACGGCATCCATGAGACGTTCCTCAACCGGAATCACTCGGCCGACGGCTTCGAAAATCGTGCGGGCAATGAGGCTGTCTTCTTCCGTCACTCCTCCACCCCATGCCAACGCCGTGATGCCTTCACGGACGAGGGCGGGCGTATTCGGCATTGCACGGATAATGCGCGTACCGGCCGACGCTTGTTTGGTAATCGACTGAATCGTCACACCGGCCGCAATGGAGATGACCAGCACGCGATTGAGATCGGCGCCGATCTCGCTCAGCACTGTCGGGAGCGATTGGGGCTTCACGGCCAGGATCACGATGTCCGCCCATGTCACAGCCGGCCGGTTCTCCGCTCCGACATGAATTGAAAACAGACTCTTCAGCCGATCACAGCGAGCGGCCACCGGGTCGGACGCCCAGAGTGAGTCCGCTCCGCAGACGCCTCCGGAGAGCAGGCCGCCGATCATGGCCTCGGCCATGTGCCCGCTTCCGATAAAGGCAATCTTTTGGGTGACTACACTAGCCACGCCGCTCCCCGAACAGTGCTGTGCCAAGCCGAATCATGGTCGCCCCTTCTTCTATTGCAACCTCATAATCATTCGACATACCCATTGAGAGTTCATCCATCGAGATCTGAGAAATGTTCTGTTGTAGTAAGCGTGACCCCAAGTCCCGCAGTGAGCGAAAATACCGCCTGGCTTGCTCCGGCTCGCGCACGAGCGGTGGGATCGCCATCAATCCACGCACCGCCACATGATCAAGCGCCCCCAGCTGAGGAAGGATCCTCTCCACTTCACCACCCAGAAATCCGGCTTTGCTGCGTTCTTCTCCGACGTTCACTTCCAGCAGGATCTTCTGCCGAAATCCGGACCCCTCCGCACGCCGATCAATCTCGCGAGCCAGGTCCAGGCTGTCGACGGAATGAATCAGATCGAAGACGCCGACGACTGAACGAACCTTTCGCCGCTGTAGCCGGCCGATAAAGTGCCAGATGACGCCCGTGTCTTTCAACGCCTCGATTTTTGGAAGGGCCTCTTGGAGCCGATTCTCACCGGCAAGCTTCAGGCCCGCTCCCGTAGCCCTCCGGATGTCATCGACGGGAACTGATTTCGTCGCACCCACCAATTGCACAGTGCCGTCCGGACGACCGGCCTTGCGCGTCGCCACGCGAATTTGGTTGAAGGCGAATGCGACACGATTCTCGATTGAGTCACCGGCCTCGGCATCCATCTTCGCCCGATCAAGCCCGCTGCTCCCTTGGAATGCGTCGCCGTATTGTACACCAGGCTACCGGTGAGGCATCAACGTGATTCCGTTGAGCATGGTGCCGTTAACCCGCCCTTCGCGCCGATAGGAAAAGAAAAGATGAGGATGGCAGATCGTGCAGAGATTGACTGTCGTAATGTGTTCACGGTGGATGCCGATGTGGGCGGCCTGTCTTTTCACCAAGGCTTTCAAGTCGAGCTTGGCCCTGTTACCGCGATCATTCTGAAGCAGCGATGACCATTCAGTCTGGCGGCTGCGTAACGGCTCCAGCACCGCTTCATCAACCTCGTAACAACAGGGCCCCGCCGAAGGACCGATACTGACACGCACATCGGCCTCATCGATTGAGAACCGGGAGATCATCAACTGGATGGTCTTGGGCACGATGCCGGCCAGCGCACCCCGCCATCCGGCATGGATTGCTGCTGCAGCTTTCCGGCGCCGATCGTATGCGAGCACGGGAACGCAATCAGCCGTACGAACTGCGACCGTCACACCAGGCTGATCAGTGATCAACGCATCCCATCCACCTTCGAATCGATCGGATCCGGTCAGCGGACGATCGACGATCAGTGCGTCGGTGCCATGCACCTGTTTGACGGCGAGCATCCATGTATGCCCCCTGACATCACGAGCCCGTGCAGGCACGCCGGTTTCATACACGACCGACCCCGTATGGTGCCGCGTTCCGAAAAAATGCCGAACGCCGTCATGCGGCAAGCCAAAGGCAGGCACGGTGATCACCGAGGCGGTCACGCTGTGGCTCCCTAATGCGAACAACGCCGAACCTTCGCTTAGTCGGTCTGCTTTCTCAGAAAGGTCGGCACATCCCACTCGTCATCCGCAATCACGGCCAGCCGTTCCATGGATTCGCGGTGATCTCCCATCCGGCGCAGATACGTCGGACGGTCCAGATCTTTGTGCGACCGATCGGCCACCGCCACGCCATTGAAAGCCGGCTGCGCAGCTCGTGCGGTTCGTGCTTGGCTCGCAATTGCGACCGGCGTCGGCTGATCGTCCCGCTCAAATCCCGTCGCAATCACGGTGACGACCAGATCGTCGCCCATGTCCGGATTGATGACCTGTCCGACAATGATGTTTGCCTCGGGATCCGCGGTCTGCTGGATGATGGAAGCCGCCTCTTCGATTTCGTGTAGAGACATATTCGGCCCACCGCTGATGTTGAGGAGCACCCCGCGAGCACCTTCCACACTGCCTTCTTCCAGCAGCGGACTGCAAATCGCCTTCTGCGCCGCTTCGATCGCCCGATTGGTTCCTCGAGAGACGCCCATGCCCATGACCGCCCGGCCGGTATGCGACATGACGGTGCGCACGTCTGCAAAATCCACGTTGACATGACCGGTCGTCGTAATCACGTCTGCGATGCCTTGAATCGCCTGACGTAACACATCGTCGGCGACTTTGAAGGCTTCCAACAAAGGCGTCGCCTTGTCGACGATGCCCAGCAAACGTTGATTCGGAATCACGAGCAACGTATCGACGTGGCGTCGGAGATCGCGAATGCCTTCATCGGCGTGAGTCATCCGTCGATGGCCCTCGTACGAAAACGGCTTCGTGACCACACCGACCGTCAGAATCCCCAGTTCACGCGCGATGCTCGCAACGATGGGCGCAGCACCGGTTCCAGTTCCTCCTCCCATTCCTGCCGTCACGAACACCATGTCGGCGCCTTCGAGGCATTCGCGGATTTGATCTTTGCTCTCGAGCGCCGATTCTTTTCCGATTTCCGGCTTCGCTCCGGCTCCGAGGCCTCTTGTCCGCTCGGGTCCAAGTTGAACCTTGTACGCAGCACGGGACCGATCCAGCGCCTGTAGGTCCGTATTGGCGGCGATGAGTTCGACGCGGGCCAAGCCCGACGTGATCATCGTATTGACTGCATTGCAGCCCGCGCCCCCCACTCCAATGACTTTGATGCGGACGGGCGACAGACAATCTTCTTGGAATGAGAACATCAGGACACCTCCATTGGCGCGAGGAAGTCCGCGCGCCGGTTAAGTTAAAAGAACTCGAACATCCAGGACTTCATTCGGTCCAACATCCTGCCGATCGGCCGGCCGCTCCTGAGCCCCACAGTGGCGGTTTCCTCCGTATGGCGTCGCGCATGCAACAGTAATCCCACCCCCGTCGCATGCATGGGATTGCTGACGATGTCCCGCAGGCCACCAATGCCCGTTGGCACGCCTCGACGGGCGGGAAGGTTCAACACCTGCTCGGCGGCATCCGGCATCCCTTCCAATAAAGACGTGCCGCCCGTCACGACGACGCCGGCGCCTAACATTCCTTCGTACCCGGCACGGGTGATCTCCCGCCTGACCAAATCAAACATTTCTTCGACGCGCGGCTCGAGGATCTCGGCGATATCGCGTCGGGAAAATGTTCTCGCGGGGCGATCGCCGACCGAAGGCACTTCCACGGTTTCATGGCCCTCACCAATTCCGTCCTCGTCACGCCGTGCTGCACTTTGATCTTCTCGGCTTCCGTCTGGGAGGTAAGCAACCCGATGGCCAGATCCTTGGTCAGGTTTTGTCCCCCGATCGGCAGCACGGCCGAATGCCGGATGCTTCCATCCAGAAAAATGGCCAAGTCGGTGGTGCCGCCTCCGAGATCCACCATGGCCACGCCAAGATCTCGCTCTTCCTGGCTGAGCACCGCTTCGCTGGAGGCCAAAGGCTGCAGAATGATGTCCACGACGTCGAGCCCGGCGCGGTTCACACTCTTGATGATGTTCTGTGCCGACGTGACGGCACCGGTGATCACATGGACGTTCACCTCCAGGCGATTGCCGGATAGTCCCAACGGCTCGCGAACGCCTTCCTGCCCGTCCACCATGAATTCCCGGGGCAACACGTGGAGAATGCGGCGCTCGTGAGGAATGACGGCAAGCGTTCTGGCGCTTTCGATCGCTCGATGGATGTCGTCGCGCGTCACCTCTGACTTCTTGAGCGCCACGACGCCTTTGCAGTTTTCAGCGGAGATGTGGCTGCCGGCGATGCCCGTGTAGACGGAATTGATCTGTACCGCCGCCATCAATTCCGCTTCCTCGACCGCTTTCTTGATGGACTCCACGGTGCTCTCGATATCGACGACCACGCCTTTGCGAAGTCCACGCGACGGACTTGAACCAACGCCGATAATGTTCAACGTCCCTTCCTCGGTGACTTCCGAAACGATCGCGCAGATCTTCGTCGTGCCGATATCCAGTCCCACGAGAATTTGGTCTCG
This sequence comes from uncultured Nitrospiraceae bacterium, assembly GCA_963794505.1. GTDB lineage: Bacteria > Nitrospirota > Nitrospiria > Nitrospirales > Nitrospiraceae > Nitrospira_C. Next base: position 74,378 of record CAWCEG010000051.1, on the reverse strand, counting down.
CTTCGCCACAGCCTCACCCCCTTTCCCTGACGATCACCCGGTTGTCATAGCGCAGATCCACGTCATGACCTTCGTGTTTCCTTCCATCGAGAGCCGGTATCCTGAACGCCGCTTTGACTTTCATGTACCGCTCCCATTGGTCCTTGAGCGCATCGCTGCCGAACTGAAACCGGACTCCCTTGGCGGAGGCGACAAGATTCACCGGATGAGTCACATCGATCTGGATCCGTCCGTCCAGGGATTCGGCCATCCATCTGGCCAGCTCAATCGCGGATTGAATCCGCTGCTTCACGCGAAGATCACCTTGCGCCAAGAGCGTGCCGTCCACGCCCGTCAACAGCGGCAAAGTTGCCTCGTCACGGGTGCCAAGGCGTGCGAGAATAACTCCTTCTTCATCGGTCAGTACCTGTTCGGACCCGATACGGACGATGGCTGCCGGTTTCCGCTCGACGAGTGTCACGCGCAGCTCATGCAATGGTAACCGCTCGACGGTCGCTTCCTTGATCCAGGGATGAGCCCGGACACGCTCCGCTAGATAAGACAGACTGACCTGATGCTGGGCGAGGCCTTTCTTCAAGGCCAACCGGTCAATCACCTCCTGCTTGGTGACTTGATGAATCCCTTCGACTGATACGTTTTTGATCTCGAGCCCGCGCTGAATGACCGGGCCGAGCTGTTGCGAGAGCATGAGTACCGTCCAGCAGAGGGCACCTGCACCCGCCAGCCATCCGAAGAGGTACAGGGCTCTTCGACACCGTGCCAGCCGCTTGGCCTGCCACCTGCTGTCGGTGATCCATTGACTGAGCCGCCCGCGTGCCTTTCCATACATTGCTGCGATGGCCGACTGCTTTTTCGGGCCGCTTGCGCCTGAGGAGCCTCATGCCGCGTGCTCTCTCCCCTTCATTCTTGCGAGCGCAGATTCGAGAATCCGCTCGGTCAATTCTTCGTAGCCGATGCCGGCCTGAACGGCGGCCATGGGCAACAGGCTCGTTTCTGTCATGCCTGGTACTGTGTTGATCTCGAGCACATAAGGCCGGCCGCGGGGCGTAATCCGAAAATCCACGCGCGCGGCGCCTGCACAGCCCAAGACTTCGAACGCCCGCAACGCCAATTCGCGTATCTCCTTTGTGACGGCAGCCGAAAGAGGTGCCGGGCAGAGGTATTGGGTCCTCCCTTTTTCATATTTCGCCGAGAAATCGTAGAAGCCGCCCGGCGCGACGATCTCCACGGCCGGAAGAACCAATGGCGTTTCGTTCTGTCGACCAAGCAGCGAGACGGTCACTTCATGGCCGGGAATGTACGCTTCCACCATCGCATCCCGATCGTAGCGGTGGGCGAGTGACAAGGCTTCGTTCCACTGAGCAGGCTTCTTCACAATGGTGACGCCGATCGTGGACCCCTCAGATGCCGGCTTCACGACCACCGGCCAGCGAAGTTTGGCCGACCGGAGAGCCTGCGCATGTGAGATCCGTTCCCCTCGCTTGATGACCAGGCCTGCCGGAACAGGGATGGCATGGGCTGCGAGGACCGTTTTTGTCGTCACCTTGTGCATACCGACGGCGCTGGCTTGAATACCGGAGCCCGTGTAGGGAATGCCCAACGTTTCCAAAAACCCCTGGATGGATCCGTCCTCTCCGCCTGGACCATGTAGCGCCAGGAACGCAATGGCAATCTGTTGATCCTGTAGGTCACGGCTCAACTTCGGGCCCACGTCGACGGTCACGGCGTCATATCCCAAGCGGCAGAGCGCCCCGTGCACGGCTGCCCCCGTGCGCAAAGACACCTCGCGCTCGGATGATTGTCCGCCCATGAGTACGCCGATCCGAGCTTGGGTGAGGCGTCGTCGTTCCGTCGTCATCGTTTCTCCAACAGCATCATCCAGTCAGGCCTCGCCTACGATTTTCAATTCGAGGTCGAGCCGGACACCGGCCTTCCGCTTGATTGTCTGCCGGACTCTGCCGATCAATTGGATGACGTCAGCGGCGCTCGCATGTCCGCGATTGACGATGAAGTTTCCATGCTTCATCGATACCTCCGCGTCACCGACTCGAGCGCCCTTCAACCCTGCCGCTTCGAGCAGCCGGCCGGCCGAATCATGAGGAGGATTCTTGAACACGCAGCCGGCGCTGGGCATCGTGAGCGGCTGGGTATCCTTCCTATAATGGAGATAATCTTTGACCACTCGTTCGATGTCCGCGCGGAGACCCTGGCGCAACTGGAGCCACACCCCGACCACGATGCCCTTCGGCAGCAGGGCCCGGCGGTACTGAAACGGAATGGACGAGGCCGGCAGATCGCGGAGCTCACCCTTCGTGGTGACCAGCCTGACCGCCTTTACGGCATCTTTCATTTCACCCAACCTTGTCCCTGCGTTCATCACCAGGCAGCCTCCGACCGTGCCGGGAATGCCGGCCGCCCATTCCAAGCCGGCCAATGACCGGCGAATGGCATGACCGATCAAGGTTGGCATCCCCACACCGCCTTCCGCGTAGAGAACCGCTCCCGGCTCCTCATGTATGCCGCGAAGCTTCGACAAACTCACCACGATGCCGCGAATCCCTCCGTCTCGAATAAGAAGATTCGTCCCGCCGAGCACGAACATGGGAATCCGTGCCGCGCTCGCTTGACTGACGAGCCGGCGAACATCGTCCACGTCAGCCGGCTCCACGAGCACATCGGCAGGCCCGCCGATCTTGAAGGAGGTATAGGCCTCCAGCGACGCGTCGAAGTGGATGCGACCGCGAAGATCCGCCACCACGGCCTCCAAACGCTTTCGGTCGAATCGGGATCTCGCATCGGTTTTCTTCGTTCGTCGTCCATCGGCATTCATCGCATCATGAAGCAGCGGCCAGCTTCTCCAGTAATGCCGGCCCTGTTTTCCAGATGTCCCCCGCCCCAAGCGTTAAAACCAGATCACCGGCCTTCAAGTGAGGAAATACTTGTTCGGTCAACTGCTCCTTTCGCTCGACAAAGGTGACAGGCGGATGGCCGACGGCACGGATCGCTTCCGCCAACCTGGCGCCTGACACGCCGGGAATAGGTGACTCGCTGGCCGCATAAATCTCGGTCAAAAAGAGGCGGTCGGCATGGTGAAAGGCTTTGGAAAAATCGTCCAGCAAATCTCTTGTTCGCGTGTAGCGATGGGGCTGAAAGAGCACTACCAGTCGCCGCTCAGGCCATCCTTGCTTCGCGGCTGCCAGCGTCGCCTTGATTTCCGTCGGGTGGTGGCCATAATCGTCTACGATCATGATGCCGTTCGTTTCTCCCCGCAGGTGGAATCGGCGCTCCACGCCGGTAAAGGCTGCCAAGGCCTTGCGGATCAAATCCACCGGGACGTCCAATTCAACGCCGATGGCGATCGCCGCTAAGGCATTCGATACATTGTGAACGCCCGGCACCGCCAGGCGGAACGGTCCCAGGTTTCTTGTCCGGAAAAATGCGCGAAATTCGGAGCCGCCTTGTTTGGCCACGATCTCGGTCGCACGAAAATCCGGTGCAACGCCGTCGGGCTCCGACAAGCCGTATGTGTAATACCGCTTGACGATTTTGGGGAACAGCCCTCGTAGCCGATCGTCATCGGCACACAACACCGCCAGCCCGTAGAAGGGCACCTTATTGATAAATTCAAGGAAGCTTTCGTAAATACGTTCCATGCTCCCGTAGTGATCCAGATGTTCGCGGTCCAGGTTGGTAACGGCGATGATGGTTGGAGACAGTCTCAAAAATGATCCGTCGCTCTCATCAGCTTCCGCCACGAGCAGCTCACCCCGGCCCAGCCGCGCATGGCTACCCAGTGCATTCACCTTGCCGCCGATCACCATCGTGGGATCCAATCCCCCTTGCGCTAGGACATTCGCCACCATAGACGTCGTCGTGGTCTTGCCGTGAGCGCCGGCGATGGCTACGCCGAATTTCAACCGCATGAGTTCAGCGAGCATTTCGGCTCGCGGGATCACCGGAATCTGCTTTGCCTTGGCCGCCATCACTTCGGGGTTCTGCGAAGAAACCGCGGACGAAATCACCACAACCTGCGCCTCTCCGATATGGGATTCGTGATGGCCGATAAAGATCCGTCCTCCCAGTTCCTCCAACCGCCTGGTGGTATCGGAAGCCTGCTGATCGGAGCCGGTCACTTTGTAGCCGAGGGTTAGCAACACCTCGGCGATTCCACTCATTCCCGACCCGCCGATTCCCACCAAATGGATCTGTTGCGTTTTGCGAAACATCGATGTCCGCCTCAGACCACCGGCCGCCTGTAATGGTGTAGAGCCGTTCCGTTGCCCTGTCCCATCAGATCCCTGCTGCTCCAAGAGAATGGTTGACATTGCGCTGGTCTCCTATGAGTGCATAGCATTCACGGACGATGGCTTCGGCCGCGTCCAATCGTCTCAAGCTAACACTCGCAGCTTCCATTGCCTTCATCCGTTCGGGGTCGTCTAGGATCTGCGCCACCGCCCGGGCCAGAGTCGCACCGGTGAGGTCCACCTGGGGCAGCACTACCGCTGCACCTGCAGCTTCCATGACCTTGGCATTCTTCATCTGATGATCATAAATTGCAGTCGGTAACGGAATGAGAATGGCCGGCTTACCGCAACTTGTCAGTTCCGCGACGGTCATGGCGCCGGCACGTGCCACGACCACATCAGCGGCATTGATAGCCCCCGGCATGTCGTACACAAACGGCATGACAGTAGGGGTCACTCCGGCCAGCCGATACGCTTCCCTGACTCGGGTATGATCCGCCTCGCCCGGTCTGATGCGTGACGGCCAATTCAGGGCGTTGTTTGAGACAGAGTCGGCAGGCCCTCGATCGCCGCGCTATTGAGGGCTTTGGCGCCTTGACTTCCGCCAAAAATCAACAGGTGACGAGGGCCACTGTGCCGAGCTGCTCCCGGCGTGCGCGATTGAGCCAGAAACTCTTTCCGGATCGGCGTGCCTACGACACGTCCTTTGCGTGATCGAAGAAGCGTGCCGCCGATTCGAACGCGAGAAACACGCGCTGAACGAATGGGCCGACCGCTTGATTGGCTAAACCCGGATACGCATTGGGTTCGAGAATCACACGGGGGACGCCCTTCAACGCTGCTGCTATGACCATCATTGGACTGGTATACCCTCCGACGCCGATGACCAGACTCGCCTGTTGTTGGCTCAGGATCCGACCGCATTGCCACAGGCTGATCGGCATGGCGCACAACCCCTTCAACACGTCGATGAGTCCTCTCCCCATCACTGGCTTTGCGCTAATTAAAGCTAACTCGAATCCCTCGTGAGCCAGCACCTTAGATTCGAGACCACGCGTCGTGCCGACAAACAGGATTTTCGTCATCGGATCGCGGCGCAGAAATTCCCGCGCCAGCGCCACGGCCGGATACAGATGTCCTCCGGTTCCTCCCGCTGCAATGACGATGGTCATCAGTGATCCGACCGACCACGTCCGCCTTTAGATGCCCCGCCATGCCGATCTCGCGAAATGCTCAGAAGCATCCCGACGCCCACGAAACTCACGACGAACGATGAGCCGCCATAGCTGACAAAGGGCAGCGTCAATCCCTTGGTCGGCAACAACCCGGTCACCACCGCCGCATTGACGAGCGCTTGAATCGCCAATCAGCAGCGTAATGCCCATGCCCGAGATACTTGCCGAATGGCATCCGCGCGCGCGACGCAATCTGAAAACCCCGCCACACAAACAACGCAAAGAGCACGATCACGGAAGCTGTGCCGGCTAAGCCCAGTTCTTCCCCGACGAGCGCCAAAACGAAATCGGTGTGCGCTTCCGGCAGAAAGAACAACTTCTGTTTGCCTTCGCCCAAGCCGACTCCGAACGGGCCTCCGCTGCCGAAGGCGAGAAATGACTGCGTGATCTGAAAACCGGCATCCGAAGCGTCCTTCCACGGAGCGAGAAACGTCATCAGCCGCTGGCGACGGTAACTGGAGCCCAAAGACCAGCATCAACACCACCGGAATCGCGCAGAGCCCCAGTCCAAGCAAATGAGTGATCCGCGCACCGCCCAGAAACAACAGACAGACCGTGACCAAGTCCCATCACGACGACGGTGCCCAGATCCGGCTCGAGCAACACGAGCCCGCTGAGACACGCCGACGACGATCAACGCGGGCAGAAGCCCGCTCGCGAAACAGCGTGATCTTGTCCGATTTCTTGGCCAGGTAGGCGGCCAGGTAGATCACCGCGACGAGCTTGACCATTTCGGCCGGTTGGATCGAAATGGAGCCCCATCGCAACCATCGCCTGGCGCCCTTCGCCGCGACGCCCAGCGACGGGATCAATACCATCACCAGCAGGACCGCCATGCGATGAGAATGGGGATCGAGAGTCTTTTCCACAGCTGGTAATCGATGCGCGAGGTGAGATGCATGAGCAAGAAGCCGAATCCCAGCCAAGCGATCTGTCGTTTCAGAAAGAACTCGGGTCCTGAAATCGATTGCCGGCCACAATGGCGCTGGCACTGAACACCATCACCAGCCCCATTAGAGCCAGTGTCAGCGTCACGAACAGCAGTACGTGGTCCATCGCCACTCGTGACTCACCCGATCGTTGCCCGCTCGTCGGCCAAGGCAACGACAAGGTCCCTGCAGATCGTGAGCCCATTGCTCAGAGCCACCCCTCCTGATCGATCCGCTATTCCGGCAGCGACTGCACCGCCGATTTAAATTGCCGTCCCCGGTCCTGATAATCCGCGAAACATGTCGAAACTCGCGCAGGCCGGCGACATCAACACGACGTCACCGGCCGCTGCCTCGCGAGCTGCCCACTCCACTGCGTCCCGCAAGGACTCTGCTTCGCTCATGGTCGTCGCCCCCTCCCACGCCGCCTTCAAAAGCGGCGCGGCTTCGCCGATCAAGATGACATGCTTCACCCGGCGCCGAACCACTTCGGTCAGCCGGGAAAAATCTCCGCCCTTGTCACGCCCGCCGGCAATCAGCCAGATCGGACGATCGATCCCTTCCAACGCCTTGAGAGTCGCATCGACGTTCGTCCCCTTCGAATCGTTCACGAAACGGACGCCCCGCCGCTCCCTCACAAGTTCCAAGCGCATGTTCCAGCCCGGGGAACGTCGTCACGACGCGGCGGATGATGTCTGGAGGACATCCCCAGCAGCGCCGCATACGTGGCCGCCGCCATGACGTTTTCCACGTTGTGATGGCCGATGATCTTGAGTTCGCTCTCGCGACAGATTTCCTGTCGCCGACCGGTGACGGTCGTGACGATCTCGATCGCCGTCGAGGATATGTCCCTCCGTCGAAACCGGCGACCCATCTGCTGCGTCCTTGAAAATCCCAGCCGCCTGGCCCGCACCGTGTTGGACAGCGTGGCCACTCGCGGATCATCGAGATTGAAGAGGGCAAAGTCGTCGCGCGTCTGATTCTCAAAAATCCTGCGCTTTGCGGCTAGGTATTCGTCGATGGAGTCGTATCGGTCCTGATGATCGACCGTCACATTCAGAATGGCCGCCACCCAGGGATGAAAGCGCTCGATCGTCTCCAGCTGGAAACTGGAGACTTCGACCGCCAGGTAATCGTAGGGATCCGGCTTTCCCTGCTTTTTCGCCTGCAATGCCGTCCAAGCGGCTTCGCTGAGTGCCGTCCCCAGATTGCCGCCGACGAATGCGCGCTTGCCCTGCTCGGCCAGCATCTTTCCGATCAGGGTCACGGTCGTGCTTTTTCCATTCGTCCCCGTGACCGCGAGAATCGGCGCCGAAAGAAATCGGGAGGCCAGTTCAAGTTCGCTGATGACCTTGACGCCGCGTCGACGCACGCGCTCGAGCGCCTCCATGCGATAGGGAACACCGGGACTGATGACAACGAGGTCGGCGTGATCGAGTGAGCGTTCGTATTGTGAGCCCACAGACACTTGGACGATATTGCGATCCACTGTCCGGAGGACCGCGGCCAACTCGACCTCGCTCTTTCCGGTCAGCGACGGTGACGCGGGCTCCGGCTTCCCTCAGCAAATGACAGGCGGCGATTCCGCTTCTGCGCGATCCCGAGCACCGTCACTTGCGCTCCCGACAAGTCCACTTCTTCAACCTCCACCATGTCCATCACCGCAGCTTCAACGTGCTGAGACTTAAGAGCGCCAAGAGGATTGCGATGATCCAGAGCCGCACGACGACCTTTGGCTCTTCCCATCCCTTCATTTCAAAATGGTGATGGATGGGCGCCATCAGAAAAATTCGCTTACCGCGCGACTTGAAGGATGCCACTTGAAAAATGACGGACACCGCTTCGATCACGAACACGCCTCCGACCATGAGGAGTAATAATTCATGCTTACTGATGACCGCCACGGTCCCAAGTGCCGCGCCGAGCGGCAGCGAGCCGACGTCGCCCATGAAGACGGATGCCGGATAGGTATTGAACCAGAGAAATCCCAAGCTCGATCCCAGAATGGCGGCCGTAAAGACGGCGATTTCCCCCGCGCCTTCGATATGAGGAATCAGGAGGTAATCCGACATGATGCGGTGACCGGCGACGTACGCGACGATGGTGTAGGCCAAGGCCGCAATCATGATCGGACCGATCGCCAGGCCATCCAGCCCGTCAGTCAAGTTCACCGCGTTCGAACTGCCGACGATGACCAGGACGACGAAAACGATGTAAAACCAGCCGAGGTCTGGCATGAAATTCTTGAAGAACGGCACGTTCAGTCGCGTGGAATAGCTGGGGAGGAAATACAGTGCGACGGCGATCGATAGGGCCACGGCGATTTGGGCGCTGAATTTTTGTGTCGGAGAGAGGCCTTTGGACCGCGCTTTGATAAACTTCAAGTAGTCGTCCACAAACCCGATCGCCCCAAACCCTAACGTCGCGATCATCACGAGCCACACGTATGGCTTTGTGATATCTGCCCACAACATCGTCGACAGCAGCACGGCAAAGATGATCAGAAGGCCGCCCATTGTCGGCGTCCCGCTCTTGGTGACGTGATGCTTGGGCCCGTCGTCGCGAATCTGTTGGCCGAGCTTGATCTCTTGCAGCTTGCGGATGAGCCACGGGGTCAGCACGAACGCGATGAGAAACGCCGTCACTGCAGCATAAATGATCCGAAAACTCAAGTACCGAAACACATTGAGGAAACTATATTCGGTATGGAGCGGATAGAGGAGGTTGTACAGCATGCGTTCCTTGTCTCGATTCCGCCCGCTTCTTATGACGCCTGTTTTGTGACCGCCTTCATGCCAGTCAATCCCTGCACGATTTGTTCCATCCTCATGCCGCGGGATCCCTTAACAAGCACAACGTCTCCTTGACGCACTGTCTTCTTCAAGAGGTCGGCCGCCGAGGAAGCGTCGGGCAGGTGAGCGATTGCTAGATGGGACATTCCTGCCTCGCGCGCCCCGGCCGCAATTTCACGGCCTAGGTCTCCGCAGACGATCAATTTGGTGAGCTGCAGCGCGGCGACGAATTGCCCAACCTCCCGATGCATGGGCTGGCCCTGGCGGCCGAGCTCCAGCATGTCTCCCAATACAGCCACCCGCGCGCGGGCGGGTGTCCAGTCAGCAAGGACCTTCAACGCTGCTTTCATCGAAGCAGGATTCGCGTTGTAACAATCATTGATGATGTGGACACCCTGGTGGGTCATGACTTGCGAGCGCATGGCAGCAGGACGGAATCGCGCGAGGCCTTGCGCAATAGCGGCGCCCGGCAAGTTCAATGAGAAACCGACGGCTGCGGCAGCCAACGCATTCGTAACGTTGTGCGCACCGGGCACTTTAATGGTCACAGACGTTGGGCGGATTTTACCCGGAAGAATCAGCCCAAAGGTCGTTCCCTTGCGGGCATCTGTCAGCAGATCACTCGCCCGGACATTCGCCTTCTCAGACAATCCGAATGAAATGACGCGGCATTGGGCCCTGGCGGCCAGATAGTCAAAATACGCATCATCGGCGTTCAAGACCGCCGTCCCGTCGGCTGGCAACATGTCGAGAAGCTCCGCCTTGGCTTGCGCCGACCCCTCCATGCCGCCAAAAAATTCCAAATGGTCGGGGCCAATATTCGTGATGAGTCCGATGGTCGGACGTACAATTTCACAGAGGCGGGTCGTTTGCCCACGGTGATCGACTCCCATTTCGATCGCGGCTGCCTGATGTCGGGCCGTAAGACGAAACAGCGTGTGTGGGACACCGATCCGGTTGTTGAAGTTGCCTTCCGTTTTCAACGTATGCCAACGCTGGCCAAGCACGCTGGCAACCATGTCTTTTGTGGTTGTCTTGCCATTACTTCCCGTGACGGCCACGACAGGAATTGCAAACCGGCATCGATGATGGGTCGCCAATTGTTGATAAGCAAACAGCGGGTCTCGTACTCCGAAAAGGAACGGTTCATGGCGGGATATGCCGCTCGTTTTTCCAGTCTTGTCCTCCCACTGATACGTATCGTGAACAATAGCGCCCGTCGCTCCTTTCGCGAGCACCGCCCGCACAAAATCATGACCGTCGAACCGCTCACCTTTCAGCGCAACGAAGAGATCGCCCCGTCGGATGGATCTCGAATCGGTCGAGATGCTCCGAATGCGTCGCCTTGTAGATGGCGATGGATCGCCCGCCAAAACCTTGACGCTGATGACTTCGCGCAGCTCTTCAACTGTCAAGAGTGTCATCGACTCCTCTCGGCCTTCCGCGTTTCCTCCCGCATGCACCTTCACGCGCAATTCTTCCTCAACTGCTGGATTGCTTCACGCGCGACTTCCCGATCGTCGAAGTGTGTCTTCTTCGTGCCTATAATCTGGTAATCTTCATGTCCTTTGCCGGCGATCAAAAGTATGTCTCCCGGCCGAGCCAGACGCACGGCCGTTCCGATGGCTTCGCGACGGTCGGCAACCATGTGGTATTGCACCGACGGTTTGCGTTGAAGGGCTTCGCGAACTCCGGATTCAACCTCCAGAAGGATTGCCAGCGGATCTTCTGTTCTTGGGTTATCCGATGTGAGGACAACGACATCGCTGTATTCCACGGCAGCGCGGCCCATCTTCGGACGTTTCCCTCGGTCTCGATCACCACCACACCCAAATAGAGTGATGATCCGCTGAGTCTTTAAAGTTTGTGCGGCCGTCAATAGCCGCACCAGCGCGTCTTCCGTGTGGGCATAGTCCACCACGACGGTAAAGTCCTGTCCGGCCGACACACGCTCGAACCGGCCAGGAACGTTACTCACTCTGGCCACGGCCTCACGGATTTGGTCGCATGTTGCCCCCCCGTGGAGCGCCACACCGATGGCGCCGAGTAAGTTGTACACGTTGTGTTCGCCCACTAACCGGCTTTCGACCGTGACGGTGCCAGCCGGGGTAGCAGCTGAAAACGTGGATCCGTTCATCGATAACCGGACATTCTCGGCCTTGAGATCGGCCGAAGCGTTGAGGGCGAAGCCCCATACGGGAACTCGGCAGGCGGCTCGAACATACACCCCCCTGGGATCGTCCATATTGACCAACGCCCGCTGCCTGGTTTTTTTACCTTGGCCAAGACCCGTGAATAGCCGCAGCTTGGCTTGGAAGTATTCTTCCATTGTCCGGTGGTAATCGAGGTGGTCCTGCGTCAAGTTCGTGAAGACGGCGACGTCATACTCACATCCTGCCGTCCGATCCATGGCCAAGGCATGCGAGGACACCTCCATGACGACGCTATCCAAGTGCGCTTGGCTCATCTTGGCCAGCAATTGCTGCAGTTCCAACGCACCGGGAGTCGTGTGAGAAGCCGGGATCGTTTCCGTTCCGATCTGATAGGCGACGGTACCAATCAGTCCAACCCGGCGACCGATATTCTCCAACAGCGCCTTGCACAAATACGTGGTTGTCGTTTTTCCATTTGTTCCGGTCACGCCAATCATGGATAGATGCGCCGAGGGATCACCGTGAAAGCGGCTTCCGATCAAACCCAGTGCTTTGCGAGAATCCGCCACCTGCACAAACGGAACGGATCCCATTTCTACGGAATCCTGGCCGATTATCGCCGCGGCTCCCGCTTGAATCGCTTGGCCGACATACTTGTGGCCATCCACCCTCTCGCCTTTGACGGCGACGAAGAGGCTCCCGGAGGCAACGGACCTTGAATCATCCGTCACGGACGTGATCGAGCGGTCCAAGGCTCCCTGACGCTCAACAATGGCCACTTGACCGTTCAACGCCGCCAGCAATTGCGTGACTGTCAACGATCGAGGCTGCATCGTCACCTTGACTATGGAGCGACCATCGCAATCTTCACCTGGTCGTCCCGCGGCACACCGAGATAGGTAAGCACCTGTTCTCCGACACGGCGAAAGACGGGAGCCGCCACGACCCCACCCCAGGCTTCGCTTTGCGGTTCATCAATCACGACGATCATCGCCAGTCTCGGGGAATCCGCCGGGACGAAGCCCACAAAAGATCCTATGGAGAGCGCGCTGGAATAGGCTCCAGAACGTGGATCCACCTTTTGTGCAGTCCCGGTTTTGCCTGCCACACGAAATCCGGGAATCGCCGCTTTCGTGCCGGTCCCGCTCGTGACAACCCCTTCCAGGATCGTCGTCAAAGTTCGAGCGGTAGCAGGGGAAACCACGCGGCGCTTCACGTGGGGAAGAATTTCCTTCACGAGCTGCCCTTTCTGATCTCTCACCCCGGACACCACGTATGGCTTCATGAGAACCCCGTCATTGGCGATGGCGGCCACGGCGGTAACCATTTGCAAAGGCGTCACGCCGATTTCCTGACCCATCGAAATCGAAGCGACCGAGCGCCGGCCCCACTCCCGAGGCGACTTCAGCAAACCAGCAACTTCACCGGGAAGATCGACATCCGTGCGTTGCCCAAACCCGAATGCTTGAAGATAGCGATATACCCGTTGTTCACCCAGCAGCATGCCCGTCTTTGCGGCGCCGATATTGCTAGACTTTTGAATCATCTGCGCGAAGGTCATCCAGCCGAGCTTTTCGTGGTCATGAATGGTCGTGTTGGCGATCGTCATCCTGCCGTTTTCGCCGAACAACATGGAGCCGGGCATCATGACCCGCTCCTCGAGGGCGGCAGCCGCGACCACCACCTTCATCGTCGAGCCGGGCTCATAAGTGTCTGTCAACGCCCGATTACGCCAGCGATCAGCGGTCAGCACTGCTACCGCATTTGGATCAAATCTTGGGCTGACTGCCATCGCGAGGATCGCCCCGCTTTGCGGCTCCAAGACAATGATGGTTCCCGATTTCGCGCGAGCATGGTCAACAGCCTCTTCCAACTCCTTTTCGGCGATGTATTGAATCACCTCATCAATGGTGAGCGTCAGGGCATGACCTGCAGCAGGCACCTGTTCTCGCAGACCTTTTGGAAACACGGTTCTCCCGAGCGCATCGCGCTGGAGAATCGTCATTTGTTTTTCCCCGTGCAGCTGCGTTTCATACCGACGCTCCAAGCCTTCGAGGCCGACCCCATCCATGCCGACGAACCCGAGAACATGGGCGAGCAGAGGACCCTTTGGATAAAACCTGCGCCCTTCCATCACCATGCCGATGCCGTCGATGGACAGCTGTTCCAATCTTTGTCCCTGCTCCGGCTCGACCTTCCTGGCCAGCCACACAAAATGTTTGTCTTGACGAAGCTTCCTTTCAATTTCCTCCCGCCGAATATGCAAGACCGGCGACAGGAATCGAGCGGCGTTGGCTGGACTGTCGAGCGACGTAGGGACGCCAAAGATGGACGGCACTTCGACGTTCATCGCCAACACTTTGCCGTGTCGATCGGTCACCGTTCCTCTCGCACCTTCTAATGTGACGCTTTTTTGATGTTGCCGGTCGGCCCTCGCGGTAAGCTCAGCCGCCTGCAACACCTGCAGCGTCACAAGCCGAAATAAGATGACGCCGAATCCCGCCAGCATCAGGAGCAATAAGGAATACCGCCGGCCCCGGGATGGACCCATACTTATCTTTCTCCTCTTGCCGGCGACATCGTACGAGCGATGCGCACCTGTTCAAGCGGCGGCGATGACGTCGGCAGACCCTGCTGTGGATGGACAATAAAGACCTGTCCTTGCTGAGGCGGCACCATTCCCAGCTTATCCGTGGCGACTTTAGCAATGCGTTCGGGCGCCGTCAGGGCGGAGAACTTCACTTGCAGCTGATCTCGTTCACGTTCGAGCAAGACCTTCTGAAGTTTCAAGCGCTCGATGTGATACCCCAATCGCACGACATCCACGCGCTCCCATACAAAGAAGAACACCAGGCATACACCGGCGACCACGGCGACGGATTTCATGCGTGCCCCTCCTTCATAATCCGCTGCAGAACTCGGAGCTTGGCACTCCGGGACCGAGGATTGCGGCGAATCTCATCTTCGGTAGGTACTTGTGGCCGCTTCGTCAAGACCTCCAACTCGCCGAGGGCCAGGATCGAGAAGGCCTTAAAGGACTGTTTCACGATGCGGTCTTCGAGCGAATGAAACGAGATGACGCAGAGCCGCCCCCCAGGCGCTAGGACATCCACTGCATCACGGAGCGACGCCTCGAGGTGATCCAATTCTTTATTCACGGCAATTCGAAGCGCCTGGAAGGTACGCGTCGCACAATGAATGCGTCCTCGTCGATAATGACCTGGCACAGCCGACTCAATCACCGATGCCAATTGCCGAGTTGTCGAAATCGCCCGCTGCTGCCGAGCCCGAACGAGGGCTCGAGCGATTCGGCGTGAATAGCGCTCATCACCCCAGCGGTAAATCATGTCCGCCAACCCGACCTCATCCAGTCCATTCACGATATCAGCCGCAGTGGGACCGCTGACGCGATCCATGCGCATATCGAGCGGCCCCTCAGATTGAAAACTAAAACCACGGGCCGGATCGTCGAGCTGTGGAGACGACACGCCAAGATCGAACAGAACTCCCTCCACTTGTGAAATGCGTTGCTCAGAGAGAAGCCGCTTCAATTCCATGAAATGTCCTTTGACAATGACGGCCCGGTCGCCGAACGGCTGAAGTCGACTCCCGAGCCACTTCAACAGCCTGTGGATCACGATCAATACCAAACACTTTCCCGTCTGGATCACTCGCGTTGAGAAGCTCAAGTGCGTGCCCACAATACCCCACGGTGCAATCAAGATAGATTCCTGGACTGCGGGGCTTGAGCCAAAATAGGACTTCGGCGGGCATAACCGGCAGGTGCTCTCGGTTGCCGCCAAACAGACTTTCACCAGTTTCACCCACAATCTCCCACGCAACGGCGGAGTATACTCTTTGCCGAGACATTGTCAATAACATTTTCATGTACTTATGAATATTTTTTCCGACCTTATTCTGGTGACAAAAGGTGCCGGTTTGGCTCCCTGGAAAATGGCAGATATCCACAGGGGAAAATGGGAAGATTCTAGGTTCTGTCTGTTTTTCCCACTACTAGGGGTTGTGCTGGGGTTAGAAAAAGGCGAGCAGATGACCCTAGTCCAATCAGCGAACTAGAGTTCGTATTTCTGTCGGGCAAATGTGTCTTTGAGACGACAGCGGCAACTTCAATGATCCCGTTGAGACGGCTACTGTTGAGGCTGGATCTATTGGCATCTCTGATATTTGGGACAAATCAGTAATGGAATAGCAGAGAGTGTTGTACGAGTTTTCAGTAGCTGAATTGGAGGCATGTGATTAGGCAACTACGTCTTAGAGTGATTGACGTCTTAGGACACGAGGGCAGGATAATGCAGAGCATTTCCGAACATACTAGAAATCAGGGGTAGAGCTTGTACAGCATCCGAGGAAACGGAATCGTTTCGCGGACGTGCTCCAGACCGCAGATCCAAGCTACCGCGCGTTCGATCCCCATCCCAAAGCCTGCATGCGGCACGGAACCGAACTGGCGCAGATCCAGGTACCATTTGAACGCTTCTTCGGGAAGGTGGTGTTCTTGTAGCCGCGCCCGCAATAGCTCCAGCGTGTGGATCCGTTGCCCGCCGCCGATGATCTCACCGTATCCTTCAGGTGCCAACACGTCCATGCAGAGAGCAAGATCCGGCCGTTGATCATCAGGCTGCATGTAAAAGGCTTTGAGTGCAGTCGGATAGCGATGGATGATCAACGGGCGATCGAATTCCTGCGAGAGTATGGTTTCTTCGTCGCCGCCGAAATCATCACCCATCTGCGTTGGATTGTTCTTCTTGCGTAGAATACCGACTGCCTCTTCATACGTGAGACGGGGAAACGGCGGCATCACGCGCTCAAGTTTACTGATATCTCGTTCCAAGATCGTCAGTTCTGTGCTTCTTGTTTCCAACACCCGCTGCACGATGGCGGCAAGGAATTGTTCGGCCAGGTCCATCATATCGGCCAATTGTGCGAAGGCGACCTCCGGCTCCACCATCCAAAACTCCATCAAATGTCGACGCGTCTTCGATTTCTCCGCACGGAACGTCGGCCCGAAACAATACACCTTACCGAAGGCAGCGGCTGTGGCCTCACTATAAAGCTGTCCGCTCTGCGTCAGATAGGCTGTTTCGTCAAAGTACTGCGTCTGAAAGAGCGTGGTCGTGCCTTCACAGGCATTCGGCGTGAAAATTGGGGAGTCCACCAAAACGAACCCGCGTTCGTCGAAAAAATTCCGGCACGCGCGGATGATTTCGTGACGGATTCGCAGAATGGCATGTTGTCGATGTGAACGCAGCCAGAGATGTCGGTGCTCCATGAGAAATCCGACGCCATGTTCCTTCGGTTGGATCGGAAACGGCCCGGCAATCTGGATGGCTTCGATGTTGCGTACATCGAGCTCATACCCTCCCGGTGCGCGATCGTCTTGGCGAAGCTGCCCGGTCACTATCAATGAGGATTCTTGTGTCAGACTCGCTGACAGCGCGAATTGATCATCACCGACGGCTTTCTTGCTGACGACTGCCTGCATGTCTCCGGTTCCGTCCCGAAGAGTCAGGAAATGAAGCTTGCCGCTATCACGGCGGCTGCGCAGCCAGCCGCGGACGGTAACTTCCTGCCCTACATGCTGTGCCGCCGCATCAATCGTCATCACGGGCATCGCCTGTCCTCCTAAGGAACGCAGAACATTCGACTCGGGCAGACTAGCCGATTGTCGCGCCTCGTTCAACAAGACCAACATTGCTCCTTTCATTGACAAGGTGGAGCCGTGAGATAAGAATGGAAGCATGCACACACGCTGGCATCTTTGCAGTCGCTTCGTGATTGCCCTCTTGGCGGGAAGCGCTGCTTACAGCGGACTATCGTCATCCGGCGCATCAGCCGCTTCTACCATTTACTATTGCGCAGATCGACGGGGAGATCAGCTGATCTCGGCGACACCCGGACCAGGCTGTGTCCCGCTGGCAGAAAACAAGCAAGAAGGAAGAGATGAATCTGTCCAAGACAAGCGGCGACGGGACTTTCACATAGAGAATCTCGAGCAGGACGTCTCGGCATTTCTTACACGATATCGGCACTTTGTCATATGCTGCAAGACCGACCTCAGCGAATTGCGCGACGTCGAGGATCTCGGCGACGAAGTCAATGAGCTGCTGATCTCCGTTCAGGCCAATCTGTCAAACAATGCACTCGCGTCGAGAGCGATCATGCTGCGGGAGCTGATCCCGCGAGTCGCCAAGGCCAGGAGCGACCTGAAAACCTTGCGTGCAAGGCTGGAAAAAATCAATGAACTGTCCACTAGGCGCGACCAGCTTGACTTTGAAGAAGCGGGACGGCAATCGCAACGAATCCGGGAACTGGAGGAATCGATCGAACGGGATATCCATGCTCCGAAGTTGCCTGGGAGCGCGAAGACCGGAGCCAACATCGGTGTCGCCCCGGCCGCGGGCCCTGCGATCGGGCGCAGTTCAAAAACCGGCGCGGACATCGGGGGTGAAGGATTGACCGGTCAGGATATCGGTGCTTCATCAAGGAGCAGTCGAGAAATCGGACAGAGCGGTCCGTCAGGATTTGAGATCGGCGCGACAGGTCGCGCGGGTCCGGCCATTGGAGAGTCCTCGCTTAATCAAGAAACGTCGTCCGACGTCGGTTCGACTTTGCAGCGGTCGACCGTCGGCTCGACAATCTCCGACTCAACCGTCGGATCCAGTATCAATTCATCCACCATAGGCTCCGACATGCGCGAGACTTCAGTCGGTTCGTCTCTCGGGAATTCGTCGGGCAGGTCCAGCTCGCACAACCGTTAATGCCTGCTGCGTGAGAGGCGGCATGGGTTCCCAGCTCTCGCCTGCGTCTCGGCTACGGTAAAGGCCGCTGCCGTTGGTTCCCGCATAGAAGAGATCCGAGTCGGTCGCACTTTGTACAAGCGAGCGGACGTTCGTTGTGGAAAGTCCTTTATTGAGCGTCTTCCAGTTCATCCCTCCATCATCGCTGCGATGCATGCCATCTCGGCCGGCAAGATACAAGACTCCTTTCTTCGTGCGATCCAAGATCATCGAGATGATCATCTGATCGGAAAGCGATTCGCCGATTCGGGACCAAGAGCTCGCCCCATCCGTCGTCTTAAACACACCGGAGAGCGTGGCCGCGTATACCGTGTCGGGCTCAAACCGATCGACCTGGATGGATGTGACATTTAGCGCCCGTGATGTCTTGATCATTTCGGGAGGCACCAGGCCGTTATTCACCTTCTCCCAATGGGCTCCTTCGTTCACCGTTTTGTACACGCCTCCGCTCGTCCCGGCATATAAGATCGAGGGCCGCGTTGGGTCCATGCCGAGTGTCACCACCATGAGGACCTCTTTCATGCCCTCCATCCTTCTGGTCCAACTGCCGCCGCCGCTCTTCGTCTCAAATATTCCCATGGTCGTGGCAAGGAATATATGATTGCTATCAAAGGGATCAAAAATGAATTGATTCACCACCGATGACATGGTCGCATCGTCCAAACCAGAGCGCATAGAGGCCCAGCGCTGTCCTCCGTCGTAACTCTTGTAGACGGCATCCCCCTTCGTGCCGGCATACACCGTTGCCGGATAGGAGGGATCCACCGCCATGGAAATCACGCGCGAATGACTCATTCCTTTCGAGATATTCGCCCATGTCTGACCGCCGTCGCGCGACTTATAGATATAGTCGTTGGTGGTCACGTAGATGATGTCCGGGTTTTTCGGGTGGAGCTGAATGACGACAATTGGGTCGTTCCGGTTGCAGGCAATAAGCAAGATGAGAAGGAACAGCAACGCGACAGTAGATCGAGTCATGCACCGGTCGCGTCGCGTGGTGGCGCCACTGTTCATCGATAGTTCGTAAACTGCAGGTCGATGCCAAAGTCACGCCCTCGAAGCAGCGCAATCGCCAATTGCAGCTCGTCCTTGCTCTTGCTGAGGACCCGTACCTGCTCGCCTTGGATTTGCGTCTGGACCTTCAGCTTCGAATCCTTGATCGCCTTCGCAATTTCCTTTGCCTTTTCGGACGCCAGGCCGCTTTGAATCTTCGCCGTTTGGCGCACGGTCCCGCTCAGCGCCGGTTCGACGGCAGCATAGTCGAAGGCCTTCAACGACACGCCGCGCTTCACGCATTTCGTCTTGATAATGTCCTGAACCGCCTTCAACTTATACTCGTCGTCCGACAGGACAACAAGCTCCTTCTCTTTCTCTTTCAACGTGATCTCCGTCTTCGAATCCTTGAAATCGAAACGCTGTTTGATCTCTTTCGTCGCCTGGTCGAGCGCATTCTTCAACTCTTGCATATTCACTTCTGACACCGCATCGAATGAAAATTGATCGGCCACGCTCGCCTCCTCTCAGACCACGCTCAACAACAGCCTGTGCCTTTGGGAAGCCGGAAGCCGCCATCATGCTCGTCATGAACCATCGTGGGCATGCTCCCAGCCGAACTGCCGCCAGCCATTACAACGATCTCACTGCTCGTGAACGGTTGCTTCAATACGACATATCCGTACCATTGCCTGATGCTGTCGCTCAACACGACCAGCCCCAGCAGAGCAACCACGGCAACCAAAACCGCGTCGAGGTAGAGCGCGACCGCATCCTCGGCCGCCGACGCCGCAGCCTTTCTTGCGAACATCCAGAACATTTCATAAGACCCCGTCAGCGTCACCGCCCCGACAAACACCATCGGCAGCGCCGTCACCCACAGATAGGAGGACTTCCGCATTTTGATCAGTACCGTCGTACCGATGCAAAGTGCGAGCGTTCCCAGTAATTGATTCGCGGCACCGAACATCGGCCAAATGGTCGAAATGCTGCCTGTTCCGATGAGGTATGCCCAGGCTCCGACGACAAGGCCGCTGCTGGACAGCACGCCCGGAAGCCAATTAAACCGTCGAAACGGCGGATATATACGGCCCGTCATTTCCTGAATGAGGTAACGGGCCACGCGGGTCCCGGTATCAATGGTGGTCAGGATGAACAACGCCTCGAAGACCAACGCAAACTGATACCAATAGGCCATGAGTCCGGCCATGCCGGGCAATGCCGAGAAGATCGAAGCCATCCCGACAGCGAGAGATACAGCTCCGCCTGGCCGTCCTGAGACGTTCACCTCAACCATCTGAGACAGCTCAGCAATTCGCACCGGCGGGAATCCCATTGCCGATAAGGGCCTCGGCGGAAAGATGCGTGTTGATTGCCAGATAATCGCCTGGCACCAGCACTGTGGCCGCGATAAGCGCCATGACGCCGACGAAACTTTCCAAGAGCATCGCGGCATAGCCCACCACTGCTTGTGATTCCTGCTCAATCATCTTGGGGGTCGTCCCGGACGACACAAGCGCATGGAAGCCGGAAACAGCTCCGCAGGCGATGGTGATAAAGAGAAACGGGAAAAGGGTGCCGGGTATGATCGGCCCCCCACCTCCAGAAAATATTGTCACCCGCGGCATCTCGATCGTTGGTGCCATCAGCATAACGCCCAAGCCCAGCAACAGCACGACGCCAAGTTTCATGAAGGTCGAGAGATACCCACGGGGCACCAACAACATCCATCCGGGCAAAACAGAAGCGAGAAACCCATATCCAGCTAGCAGCCAAACAAGGGTGGACCTGTCGTATTCGAACCACGACGCAACGACTGACTGCGCCACGACGCGGCCGAACAGCACCGCCATGAGCAATAACGCCACGCCTATGATCGAGACTTCGGCGACCGCTCCCTGACGGAACTTTTGGAGATACAACCCCATGAACAAACCGATAGGAATCGTCATCGCAATGGTAAATGTGCCCCAGGCATTGTGATAAAGCGCATTGACAACGGCAAATCCCAATCCCGCCAACGCGACGACCACAATAAACAAGACCGCTACGGCTGTGGCAGTCCCTGTGACAGTTCCGAGTTCATCATGCGCGATCTCCGGTAGCGAGCGGCCATTGCGTCGCATTGAAGCCACTAAAATGATGAAGTCCTGTACCGCTCCGGCCAGCACGGCACCGATCACCAGCCAGAGAAACCCGGGGAGAAATCCGAATTGCGCCGCCAGCACCGGTCCGAGCAACGGCCCGGCCCCGGCGATGGCCGCGAAATGGTGGCCGAAGAGTACATACTTATTGGTGGGATGAAAATTCACGCCGTCGTTCAATCGCACGGCCGGAGTGACCCGATGATTGTCCAGCGAAGTGACGCGACAAGCGAGCCAGCGGCCATAGAACCGGTACGCCAGCACATAGATGCAGGCCGCGGCTACAACAAGCCACAGGCCATTCACCTTTTCATGCGGAGAAACCAGACCGGTCACAATGGCGAGCGCACCGGAACCGACCACAGCGATGAAGGCCCACAGTCCCCGCTTCAACACGCACATGGGGCCAATCCTAGCACAAATGCCGCATGACCCGACCCTGGCCCGCGTGGTGCTTTCACGAGAGAGGGAGAGAAGTTCTATGGTTCGATTGATTCTGAAGTTCGAGCGGTTTTGAGAAAGTCGCCCCGCAAGCCGGACGGGTTCCCCGCGGTCTGTATAGAGGTCTGACAAAATCCCTGCCTTTTTGGGAGCGGAGAACTCCCCGTCAGCGTTCCCCTCTGAAGAGGGAGGAAATTCTCGGCAGAAACGCGGGGAATTTCCGTCTGCTGTGTCATCGGACGTCCTCTTTTCCCCCTCGAGCTAAGCCCTCAAGGCGACCCATCCGCCAAAGGCCCTGTATCTCAAGCGGATCACTTGCCCCTGCTTTGTAGGTATTCCTCTGGCCTCTGCATTGCACAATCCCCCTCACGATTGAATGTCTGCCAAGGAGATGACCATGACACCTTTGATGCTCATGACGCTAATTAGCCTCACGCCATTTCCGATCCTCGGTATCGCCCTATTGGCTGGACGCTGGCTGAAGCCGAATTATCAGGCGGTATCGTGATAGCCGACGCGACTACAGCCAATCGGTTCGTAAAGGATGGACTCTACTGATGACGAATCAACGTCACCATTTTCGCATGCCAGTAGCCCGACGGGGTCTTATAACGCAGGGCCAAACAACGGCCGTGTGTGAAGTCATAGACATCACGGAACAGGGGCTGCACTTTTTAACCGAATTGCCTCTTACTGAGGCTGAAACAGTTCGCATCGAGTGCCAGCTGGACGAGGATTGCATTGTTCAATGCGAACTGCTGATCACGCATGCCCGGCCTCCACACTTCGGCGGGAAGATGACGCATCTGCCCCCGGAGCATCAACAACAATTGGCCTCCTTTATTCAACGCTTAATCATATCCAACATGGCAGGGTTGTAACGATGTTTCCTTGGCACGTTGATCGGTCTGACAGTAAAGCATCACCCCCGCAAGTGCCCATCTTGTGCTTGCTCGGCGTTGTGGCGTTGCTCAGCTCGATCACGCCGGTGATGAAGTACGTGCTTCAGCACAGTGGCTTGACGTTTTTGTCAATCTCCAGTGGGCGAATCGTGATTGGCTTTCTTTTTCTGGCTGTGATGACGGCATGTTGGGATTGGAAGGGATTACGCGCCCTGAGTATCTCTGACGGGGTGCGGTTCGGCGCGCTGGGTTTGCTCGGCGTCGGATCTTACGTCGTAGCCGCTTATGGCCTCTTGTACACCAACGTCACGCACTATGCTTTGATCTATAGCCTCCTGCCGACTTTCACAGCCTTCTTCAGTTGGTGCCTTTCCAAAGAGCACGTGTCATGGTCCGGTCTCGCCGGCATTATTCTCTCATGGGCGGGTTGCTTGGTTGCGCTGACGAGCAATCCTGAAGCAGGGACACTCGAGATGAGGTTTGGAGACCCGCTCGTGCTTCTCTTCACCCTCATGATGGCAGCCCACATTGTCCTAAGCATGCACATTGTCAGACGCCATGGGGTGCTTACAGCGAACACCGCCATGTTCGGGACCAGTGCCGTTTTAGTATCGGGCTGTTCCGTCGCATGGGGTGACCTCGCGCCGCCGGCCGATCTGTCATGGAGTGTCTGGAGTGCCGTGCTTTTCATCGGGCTAGGGACCGCGGGCGTCTTCCTCTTGCGTTGCCGATCTCTGCAGTCCTTGCCCCCTGCAACTGTAGGCGCCTATCACAATCTCATCCCTATCTGTACCATCGCTGTCGCACACTGGTCTCTTGGTGAACCACTCACGAGGCCAACCGTGATTGGAGCGCTGGCCGTACTCCTGGGTACCGAGATCGTCCGCCGCAAGCCACGGTGGCCCAACGTGATACCTGCCGTCTTTTCAAGAAAGAAAACGGTGACAGACTTAAGCATCGTCTCGCCGGTCGAATTGCCTATGGCGAAGTCCGCGTGCGGCCGCTCGAAGCACTCTCCAACATGGGCAGTGAATGATTTCGCCCCTCTAAGGAGGGATACATTTGGCAACGGGCGACACAGTAGACTGACTTCACGATGAATGAGATCAGGCCCTATCATCGCGGGCTCTATCGCCTGCCGTTGCGTTACCCTGCCATGTATTGTGTGACATCCACGGTCGGGGAAGGCACGATTTCCAGCCTATCGGCGGTGGGATGCTCAATCGAAACGGATGAACCGCTGTTGGAGAATCAGCAAGTAGCGCTTCGCCTCCTGCTTCCTGACCAAAGCGAATCCCTGCCCATCGACGGAGCCGAAGTCAAATGGGTCAAAGGCACGCTTGCTGGGGTTGAGTTCGTCCAAGTTGCCCGCGAAGCCAACCTGCGCTTGCATTCGTTTGTCTGGGACAAGATGATTGAGCGGATTCAGTTTCTGCAGCAGCAGCGCACAGGTTCGTCCTAGGACTGAGATATCTGTCTGCCAGCTCGATTCTTTCCAAGAACCGCCAAGCAAGCGAGTCCGACTCAGATCCAGACTAATTCCCGAAAACGCCGCAAAAGCGCGAAGGTCATTCCCGTCAGGTCTGAATACCCGAAGGCCTTCAGCAAGAGCAAATTGCCTGCGTCCTGGGCCCCCAAGCTCCCCGGGATGAAAAACGTCCCGCCTTTGATCAAAACGGATAAGGCCCCGATCGCAATCGCCGACAGCAGACTTGCCGGCCCACCGAGAAAGGAGATGATCACGAAGACTTCCACCGCTTCAGCCAGCCATCCAAGAAGATAAAGACCAGTCGAAACATAAAACACCGCTCGATGATCGGTGTAAAAACTCAAAATCGTCTGGTCGAGGGACCGGAGTTTCTCGGCGCGGGCTTCAAGAAAGGTGATGCGGAGACCCAGCTCACGAAATGTCTCCAACAGCCATGTAAACAGTCCGCGTCTTTGCACCAGGACGAAAGCAGCGACCCCGAACGACAACAAAGCCACGCTGAACAGTCCCGCGGCAACCATTTGGCCGGACGATCCGGCTGTGCCCAACGTCCAAAAGGCCAACGCAATTCCAATCAGGATGAATAGGGCCTGGGCGATCGTCATAATTGTTTTGGCAATCACGACCGAAGCCAGACCCTCGACCATCGGAATGTGGTGCCTTTGAAGGAGATAGGCCTTGAGCGGCTCGCCGCCGACGTAGGCCGTAGGCGTCGTCATATTCACCACTTCACCGGCGGTCCGGATTGCAAGGATTTTCCCAAAGGAAATTCGCTCCGCCGCTGGACCCAGGATAATCTTCCAGCCGTAGGCTTCGAGCGCGTACATGATGACAGATGGGATCAGCATCACGAAGAGGGCACCGGGACCGAACCGGGCGACTGCCTCATAAATATGGTTGGGGCCGATATGCCAAACGAGGAAGGTAAGCGTGAGAAGGCCGACGCCTAGTAGAAAATACCGCAACACGATTATGCAGGTGGAACTGGCCGCCGGCTATGCTCTGCCGGGACCAGAACCTTGGAACCGCCGAGACCATGGTACCCACTCACAGCGGCCTCCCTCGCGTAATGGGCGCGTACGCTGAGGGATGAACAGCCACGTGCACTGTGCTCGTAGTGGCCGCCGGATATGGAGCTGCACTCGAGCATCACCGTGAAGGTCTCAGGAAGATCCCAGAAGGTCTGACGATGCACACCATGACTCCAGCAAATACCATCGATCCGATGGCAGCGATCCACAGAAACCATTCCAGTCTTCCGACCAGTGCAAAGAGCAGGACGACAACGGAAAAATCACGGCTCGCCACATTCTTGAGCATGAATTCTGACCAGGCAGCATGCCGCGGCGTGTTCCATTCGCTGCCCGCTCTGATCTTCTGTGCCTTGTTCACCAACGCAAAGGAGATGGCATTGCCGAGGATGGCCGCGGCACCCAGGGCCAGCCAAAGCCAGGCATATTCGCTGCCGGCCGTTTTCGAGTAGGCCCCGATCGCGATGCCGCCGAAGATCGCCATGTGCACGACGTTATCTAATGCCATGTCCAGCCAAGCCCCGAACGGAGACTCGGTAAATGTGAGGCGGGCGACTTCGCCGTCGCTGCAGTCGATGATTGCCGCCACCTGGAACAGAAGTGCGGCGGCAACACCGGCGGTGTAGGTGCCCAAGGCAAATCCGGCGGCCGACAAGAATCCGATGCCGGTGGCCGTTAACGTGATCACGTTAGGGGACCATCCCATCGCGACGAACAAGCGCGTACACCAACGTGACAATTTCCGATTGAAGTAACGGTCGACGAATCCTTCAAACTCGCTTTTCAACGATGAGTACAAGCGACGCTCTGCCCGCCGTAAATCGGCCGGCGTAACAACCGGTTGATACCAGTAAGAGGGATCGGCATCGGTTGACGTCACCCGTACGCGGCCATCAACCATGGCCCGCTGCAACCAGCGGCTGATGGGAACGGTTTCCAATTCGCCTGCCACTCGTGCGGCAGCACTCAATTCCGTTGCCGGCACAACAAGAACGTCTGCGAGCCCGTCCGTGTTGCCGGACGAGAACTCGCGTAGCCATCCCTCCTGAGCATCCGGTCGATCCCCGCGCTGCGTGACGATGATGGCCATTCCTTCCTGGACATCCCGGCGCAATTGTTCAATCAGCGAACGTGAAAAGACCGTGGCGACACCCGATAAGAGGCAAAAGCCGCGTATTTCTGCCGCAAGCGACTCCCACGTACGGGGATCGTCCAACGGAAATTCACGAATGGGCATCCAACGAACCGGAATGCGTCACGCGGGGACCTTTGAGGAGCGCTTGCTTCAATTCGTCTTCTTCCCGACCCGATATCACGATCAATTGCCTGATCCCCGCGCGCTGAAGCGTAAGCACGGTGCGTTGAAACAGTCCGACGCCGACGACCGGAGTGAGCGGGTCCACAGCCTTCCGCATCGGGCGCTCCAAGCAAATCAATGGACGGCATCAACACGGCGGTCGATAGTCCGTGAAGTTCCGTTCCTTTGTTCGATGTCATCTCAGATCATGGATACACTCGTTCGGATCTCGAGCGCTTATCGCGCAGAAGCTCACCCGCTAAGCTTTGGGTAACACATCCCGTTCTGCCTTCTCGACGTCTACCGGGAAGTCGATTTCGGTCCAGGGGAGCCCTCCAATGACTTCATAGCCGACCTTGACTTCAAGAAAAAATTCGATGAGCGCGTCTTCATATTCCATCTGCCATGCCTCACGATCCACGAAGGTTCTCAATGACGCCACCACATGGGGCGTGTCCGCATGACGCACTTTGAGAAAACCGACACCCTCGCCTGGCATGATCATACCGTGAGCGGCATCTTCTTCGTGAGAGCGATCACCCGCCCTCCTTCGGCGACAACCATGCACTCCTCACCAGTCTGCTTGACCGAATCATCCATCAGCAAGGCGTTGGGGTAAGCGGAGTACACCAACCGGCGGAGAATCTCCCGGTGAAACAGCACGTCGGCATCCATAATCACGACGTCGTCATCAAGTGCCGTGCGGGCCACCCAAAGGGAGGAAATGCTCCCTCGGTGGAACTGCTCGTTGACCAGGAAGTTTACGCGCACGCCGAAGGACTGTGATTCCACGGCTGTGCGGATCATCTCCTGTTTGTAGCCGACGACGATGTCGGCACGCTGGATTCCCACGCTGGCGAGAGAGGCCAGATAGCGGGACAGCAGGCTCTGCCCGCCAATCTCGATGAGACATTTAGGACGATGCTGTGTAACTGGCCACAGGCGTTTTCCCACTCCCGCGGCGAGAATGACGGCTTTCATACGTGTCGGCCAGCGTGAAACATGAAGTGAACTGTCGAGCTCTTACGTTAGAGGCGTCCTTGAACAAGCTGTGTACCGATTGAGCGCGTTCGCATACCTACAGATTGACGCGCGGCTTACGGGCTTTTCTCGGACCCATGGTCACTGTTGCTTATGGATGCTTCCCGCCGACAATCTGTTCAAAGGCATCGAGAAACGCGATAAATTGCGCTTCGGTCAAGGCGCCCATATTGGCAATGCGAAAAATCTTGTGTCTCGAGATTGCCTTGGCCGGCATAAATGACATAGCCCAGGGCCCTCAACCGATCGTGCAGTGTTTGGTATGCCAACCCTTCGGGCAGATAGTAGGCGGTGATGCTGTTTGATTGCCGGTCCGGCTGAAGCACCGGTTTGACGCCGATCTTTGCCATCCGTTCCCGGATCAACTGAGCCATCTTCTTATAGCGTTGAATGCGCTTCGCCACGCCTTCTTCCAAGAGTTCGTTGAGCGCCTCGTCGAATGCGTAATAGACCTGGACAGCCGGCGTGAATGGCACTGTCGCGCGGCCCTGATCGTCGACATAGTGGGTGAGATGCAAGTACCAGGATCGCTTAGGATACGCTCGCATCCGCTCCAAAAATCCTTTGCGCACGAGGACAAACGACACACCCGGGAAATCCCTGAATGCACTTTCCTGCTGTACCGGCCACCATATAGATTTTTGAACCGGCAATATCGATATTTCTCCGGCCAAGGCGCTCACGGCATCCAGAATGAACACGCGGTTGAGGCCATCCACGACTTCGGCGATAGCCTTGCCGGGATTGAGCAAACCGGTCGTGGTTTCATGATGGACCATTCCAACGGCATGGACTTCCGGATGCTGCCGGAGCGCGAGACGCAGCCGCTCGGGATCCGGTCGCTCGGTCCACTCATGCTTGAGTTCTGAGACCCCCAGTCGATGAAGGCCCGACCATCTGCGACATCCGCTCCCCGTAGACGCCGTTGTTGATGATCAACGCGCGCTTGCCGTGGGGAATGGAGGACATCAAGGCGGATTCGACTGCCGCGGTGCCCGAACCGGTGATCAGGACAGCGGCATACTCCGCCTCTGCTCCCGGCACGAAGGCCTTCAATAACTTCGCCTGAATGCCTTGCTGTAATTCGGCGAAGTCCGACTCCCGATGGCAGATATCCGGACGCGTCAGCGCCTGCCGGACACGTTCCGACACGTTCACCGGCCCGGGATTTAACAGCATCATGACGCGGCCTCAGAACCGAGCGCCGAGGAGTGAGGCTTGCGGGAACAGGGTGGCGAGCACTCGATGCGGGTTCTTGAAGGTACAGGCATGGTCAATCCAGTTCGGTTAGCGACTTATTCTATCGCCTTCATAAATCGTTTCGTAATGTCCGGAGGGTCCAGCACGACGCGTCCTGCATCTTCTGCAAACTCATTGACCTTGATCAACAGCATGCTCGGTCCATCCTTCTTGAGCATGTCTTTGAACTCATAGACCAGATCATCGAGATCCAGTACGCGCTCGACATTCACGTAGCCGGCTGCCTTGGCGACTTTTTCCAACGGCACCACATTGGAAATCGTCGGCTGATTGCCTGTCGTGCCGTACACTTCATTGTCAAAGACGACGTGGATGAAGTTTTTCGGCTTCAAGGCGGCGACCGTCGCCAACGTGCCCATGCCCATCAAGACATTGCCGTCCCCGTCGAATGTGATGACCTGCTTTTGCGGCTTTGCCAGTGCGACGCCCAAGCCGATAGCCGGAGCGTTTCCCATGGATCCGATCATGTAAAAATGCGTCGGCCGGTCGGCGATTTTCTGCAGCCTCGCGGGAAGGGAATCCATTGCAGATGATCACCGGCTGGTCCGTCAACAGCTCGAGCAACGCCGCCATCGCCTGGGCACGGCTGATCAATGTCCCTTGCTCCGGCCTCATGGATGCAACCCTTTCACGACCCCTTTGGTGATGAACAAGGCGACCGGAATCCGCTGCTTCATGAACGTTTCCGCTACCCATTTGAAATCTTCGATCGCGGTCTTTCGGTCAGGGTCCGGTGCGGAATTTTCATCGTATCCAGAAACTGGGGCATGACTTCGCCCATGACGAGATGCTCGGGAGCA
Source organism: uncultured Nitrospiraceae bacterium (assembly GCA_963794505.1). GTDB lineage: Bacteria > Nitrospirota > Nitrospiria > Nitrospirales > Nitrospiraceae > Nitrospira_C. The sequence continues at coordinate 44,809 of CAWCEG010000051.1, read as the reverse complement.
TCCTTCCCGCCCTGACCGCGCCAAGACACGATCAGGATACAAGGCTGCTGATAGATGACGTTCAGAGAAATCAGCGCATTGAGCGAGGTGCCCAGCCCCGAATTCTGCATCAGCACGGCAGGAATCTTCCCGCCCATATAGGCGCCCGCAGCCATGGCCACGGCTTCATCCTCACGGACGGCCGGGGTATAAAGGCGCCGATCCATCAGTTCGGCGATGATGCCTCCGAGCATGGAATCCGGAACCCCGGTGAAAAAATTCACGCCCATGTCCTGCATGGCCTGTACGAACGCGTCGCTCTCGATCATCCTGGCCTTTCCTTCACGATGTCGTCCCGAAAAATCCGGCGCATTATAAGCCATGCCACGACGGCTTTCACAAGGAAACGAAGCCGTTGCGTCACTCCACACAGCATGATAGCGTTACATGTATGCGGCTCTATTGCCTTGTTCTCAGCGGCATGATTGCCTTCTCGCCTCTCCCGGCCGGCGCCGTGTCAATGACAAACGATCCGAAGGGATTTCACAACATCGTCTGGGGGACTGCAATAAACACGCGGCCGGATCTGGAACTGACGCGGCAAGGCCGCAACATCATCGAGTATCAGTTCAAGAACACGCCACCCTCGTTTGCGAGCATTCCAGTCGAGAGCCTTCGACTGTCCACCATCGATGACCAATTCGCCCGCGTCACCATTCGTTACCGCGGGGAGGACACGCACAAAAAGATTCTCTCGTACCTGGAATCGGAGTTCGGTCGGACGGAGCACCTGCCAGGACAGATGCTGCGGGGCCTCAACCAGCAGTACAATTGGCGCGGCAGCGAATCGGAAATCAATCTGACCTATCAGTCCAGCACCGAACGCGGCTATATTTTCCTAGACAGCCGGTCGCTGGCCCCACGATTCAACGATCTGCTGGCCGACACGGCGGAATAGCCCATGCTCTATCCGGCGACCTCCTCCTGTTTCGGCTGCTTCGTCGTCATGCTCTTCTCCGGAAGTCTCCTGGCCGCCGGTCCGACACTGGCGGTGGAGATGAAGGAAGACCCCAAAGGCTTTGAAGGCATCCCCTGGGGAGCAACCCTGTCGGAGTCGGACACGTTCGGGAAAGTGGAGGATGCGGGCCGGTTGAAGACCTATGAGCTAAAAGGAGCACCCCCGACATTCGGGCCAGCCAAGGTAGAATCCATGAGATTCACGACCGTTGATGACCGATTTGCCCGCGTCACGGTTCGATATCAGGGCAGAGAAGCCCATGATCAACTCCTGGCATTTCTCCAGTCACGGTACGGCCCACTCGATCGCACTCCGGGACAGTTTGCCGGCGGCGCCGTGAAGATTTTTGCCTGGCAGGGCCTGGAAACCGAGGTGAGCCTCCGCTACGAAACTCGCACCGACCGGGGCATCATCTTTTTCGAAAATCCGTCGCTTGCCACCGGATCGAAGGCGCCATGGCTCCCGATCCGGATCTGGGCGGCGCCACGTACTGATCCACCGGGTCGCCGCATAAAACTTTTCATTGACAACGACCATGCACTTTCGCATCATGCCCGGTCATCATGCATAACGCCACCAAGCTACGAGCAGCCCTCAAGAAAGCGGGAGCTCTCAAGGTCGTCGGAGCTCATGACGCGCTCAGCGCCAGGTTGATCGAGCGGGCCGGCTTCGACGGCGTCTGGGCCAGTGGGTTTGCCATTTCTGCCTCGTCTCAAGTGCATTCCCGACGCCAGTTTCATCACGTCGAGCGAACAACTGGAGGTGGAGCGTAACATGGCGGACGCCGTGAACATCCCCGTCATTGCGGATTGCGACACCGGATATGGCAATGCCTTGAACGTCATGCGCACGGTCAACGACCGTGAGCGGGCGGGCGTGGCGGCCATTTGCATCGAGGACAACGTCTATCCCAAGCGGTGCAGTTTTTACGCCGGCGTCCGCCGCGAGTTGATCCCGATCGATGAACATTGCGGGAAGATCAAGGCTGCCAAGGCGGCGCAAACGGTGCCCGATTTCATGGTCATCGCCCGCACGGAAGCCTTGATTGCCGGCTGGGGGCAGGAAGAAGCGCTGAAGCGCGCCGAGGCCTATGCGGAAGCCGGTGCCGATGCCGTCTTGATTCACTCCAAGTCCAAGACGTTCGACGAGCTCAAGAGTCTATACAAGGCTTGGTCAGGGCGCGTGCCGTTGGTGGTTGTGCCTACAATTTTTGACCAGACAACCGCGCAAGAGATGGAGCAGGCGGGGGCCAAGATCATCATCTATGCCAACCAACCTGTTCGAGCGGCTATTCGGGCCATGAGGGACACGCTCGATCTGATACGGAACGACACGCGGCCCGGTGCGGCCAATGATCGTATCGTGACCTTGCCCGAAGTCTACGACATCGTCGGCGTGCCTCAAATGGAACACGACGAAAAGGTCTTCCTTCCGATCGGCGGGGAAAAGATCACAGCGATCATTCCCGCAGCCGGATTCGAAAAACAGCTGCTCCCGTTGATTGAAGACAAACCCAAATGCTTACTCGACATCAAAGGCAAGACGATCCTCCAGCGGGCCGTGGCTGCGCTGAACGAGGCGAATATCAAGGAGATCGCCGTCGTCCGTGGATATAAGAAGGACGCGATCGCGCTGCCGAACATCCGCTACTACGACAACGATCGGTATGAAGAAACCGGCGAGCTCTTTTCGATCTTCTGTGCAGAAAGCGAAATGAAGGGCCGGACGATCGTGCTGTACGGCGACATTATTTTTGATACCACCATCCTGGAAAAACTGTTGAAGAGCCCAGCCGATTTCGCCCTCGTCGTCGACCTGGCCTGGCGGGATCAGCTTGAACGCGGAGGGGCGCCCTCCCATCTCAACCCTGACCTCATTACCTTGGCCGATCCCCCGGGAGTAGTTACCTGTCGCGGTTCGTGATGGGAGAGGACCAACACCGGATCGTCAAGATCGGCCAGCACCTTCCTTTGGACCAAGTCCATGGAGAGTTCATTGGCATGGCGATGTTTTCGGAAAAGGGAACGCAGGCCATGCGGGAGTGCTACCGGGCCTCACAAGAGCGATACAAGTCCTCCGGCTTTCATGAAGCCGGCAGTGTGAGCAAGGCCTCCTTCACCGATCTGATCCAGGAGTTGATCGACCGGGGGCACCCTATCGACGCCGTGCCTGTTTTCAAAGGCTGGATGGAGGTCGATTCTTTCGAGGAATACCAAAAAGCCTGGGCCAAGATCCGCCAGTAGTTCCACACATCTACGTAGTCCATCTTTCCCGATGCCCATCGCTGGTTCCGTTGGATGCCGGTTTCTTTCGGATCTTCCCGCTTTCGTGGGGGGCCCTCCCCCTCTACCTAGGAATGGTCACCCGTCGCATCTGCGGTAGTCTCGAAGGTGTTGCAAGCAGTCGGCGGACCCTGAACCCCCTGGGGGCAATGGATCAGATCAACGCGAAAAGGGAGGAATACGAATGCGACCGCCGACCATCAATCGGTCCAGAGAGACCGCAGACAAGCCATCTCACGATAACCGGCGGGGAACCGAACGCGTCCCGACGCAATTCAGCCTCATGTACTCAGGGATGTATGAGGGACGCATGCTGATCGGCAATGGCGTTGTGAGCAACGTCTCGAAATCCGGCATCGGCATCCACGGGCAACCATCGCGTCAAACTGGGAATGGACCTGTCGCTCTTTATCGACCTGCCTGGAATTGACGAGCCAGTATGCATCGCCGAAAGCCGCGTGTCCTGGGTGTCGGGACGCCGCTTTGGAGTCGAGATGATTGCGCCCAAGCTGGAAGTCCAGAACGAGTTGCGCTTTTATGTGTGGAACCACTTGCATCGATCATCCAGTAGTAAACCCTAACCACAAGGTGATGCCATGAAGCAGGCAAGAGTTCGATCGGCGAAAACACTGCACCGCACGCATCCCGTCTGTGACAGACGTATGGACCATCGAGTTCCCATCGATGTCCGGCTCATGTATTCGGCACAGGACGAAGAAAACGAATTGATCATGGGTGATGGTGCCGTCAGGGATATCTCGAACAAAGGAATGCGTATTCGTGGAAACGCCGGGGTCAAAGCCGGGCTTGATATGACGCTCTTCGTCTACCTGCCTGATGGACGAGACCCCCTCTTCGTCATGAGCGCCCAGGTAGCCTGGACGGCCGGATACGAATTCGGCGTCACATTTCTCAAGATGAACCTGCGGGAGCGGAATCGATTGCGGTACTTTCTGTGCTCCAATCTTCTCAATAAGTGACCGGAATACGTGACCGGCTTTTTTCTCAAGAGCCGAGCCGACACACGGTCTCAACCAACCCAGTCCTTCATTGTCACCTGCCAGATCTTCGTGTTACTCTCTAGGTAAGTAATTACTCACTTACTCCACAAGATGGCCAGACGACCGACCAGCCAGCAGCGCCAGGCCGGCCTCATTGCGGCAGCGGCCTCCCTGTTTGCAGCCAAAGGATTCAACGGAACGACGACGAAGGAAATCGCCAAGGCGGCGGGCGTGAGCGAAGCGCTCGTCTTCAAGCATTTCCCAACCAAGCGCGCACTGTACGGAGCGATCTTGGCTGAGAAGGTCACCCTCGATGAGCTCTTGGGAGCGGTCGAGGAATCGGCGCGCAAGCGTGATGATCGGCGGGTGTTCACGTTAATCGCGGGTTTTCGCATCAGGCCCGGGGTGGATTCAACGCTCTTGCGGTTACTCCTTTTTAGCGCGCTCGAGGGCCATGAATTGTCCGACATGTTCTTCGGGAAGCACCATCGCGTGTTGTACGACCACCTCGCGGCATACATCGAGACCAGAATCGGCGAGGGCGCTTTTCGTGACGTCGATCCTCTGCTGGCCGCCCGAGCATTCATCGGCATGGTCGTGCACCATCGCCTCCTTCATGAGATTTTCGGGGTGCCGATGCATCAAACTCATGACGTAACGGTTAGGACCTACGTGGATCTCTTTCTCACGGGCCTCATGAAAACACCGGCAAGGAGCCGGCCACGATGAATCCGATGAAGCAGCATCCGCTCGTCACACTCGGCATCATTATCTTTTTTGCCGTGACGGCCCTGGTCGTGTTCCGTCTGAGCAGCGGCGCCAAGATTGATCAAAAAAAGGCACGCACCATCACGGTGGGCACGGTCACGCCTCTGAAGCAAGACTTGGAGATCCGGTTGAGCTACACCGCCGACATCACTCCCAACCAGGTGGTCAATATTTTTTCGCGTGTCGATGGCTATATCTCCAAGCTATACGTGGACAAGGGCGACTTCGTGAAGGCGAATCAGCTGCTTGTAGAAATCGACCATCAGGACTATCTGCATGCCGTCAACCAGGCCAAAGCCAACCTCGCGGCAGCCCGGGCGAAGGTCACCCAGCAAGAGGCATCGGTTCGCAATGCCAAGCTGACGCTCGACCGCATGCAGGCTTTAATTAAGGACCAGTTCGTTTCGCAACAAGACTTGGATACCGCCGAAGTGAATTCTGATGGAGCGGTCGCCGCGCTCGAGTCGCTCCGCGCCCAGGTCAAGCAGATGGAGGTGGCGCTCGCCCAGGCAGAAACCAACCTCGCATACTCCTATATCCGCGCCCCCTTCTCAGGGTATGTGGCAGAGCGGAACCTCGATTTGGGCGCGTACGTGACGGGGGCCGCAACCAGCAATTCCACCACGTCCCGCGGGATTGTGAGTTTGCACGACATCGAAACGGTCCGTACCCTGATCGAAGTCGTGGAGAAGGATGTCCCGCTGGTGCAGATCGGACAAAAGGCGGAAATCCGCGCGGAAGCCTATCCGGACCGAGTGTTCGAGGGTACGGTTACGCGCGTAGTGCAGGCCTTGAACCGCGCCACTCGAACCATGACGGTTGAAGTGGACCTCCCCAACAAAGACCGCCTGCTGAAAGGCGGCATGTTCGGGCGCGTCGAGGTCCTGGTAGGAAAGCACCAGAATGCGTTGCAGATACCGATCGATGCTGTGAGCCGGTTGGAAGATGCACAATACGTGTACATCGTACGCGATGGGAAGGCCCAGCGCGTATCGATTGAAATGGGCGTCCGAGATGAGAACCGGGTCGAGATTACCAAGGGGCTGGTCGGCTCCGAGCAAGTGATCGTGTCAGGGAAAGACCTCGTTCACGACGGCACGCCCGTACAGACCGAACCCCTTACCCGCTCGTGAGCCGATTGTGGTTGGCATCAACTCGGATTAAGGGGCACCTTGAGATAGATCGATCCTGCTGAGCCTCGCTCAGCGCACGACCATTATGTGGCTGACCCTTCTTGCCTTACGAAATCGCATCGGCATTCTGATGCTGTCGCTTGCGATGGTCGTGCTCGGCGCCACCTCGCTGAATCGCCTCCCCGTCGATCTGTTTCCGAATATTCAGGTGCCCGTCGCCTTTGTGGGTGTCATCTACAAAGGCGCGCCGCCCCTCGATATCGAACAAAGTGTCGTGTATCCCATTGAGAAAGCAGTCAGCTCGGCGTCGAATGTGGAACATGTCGAGTCCTTCGCCAAGCAAGGCATCGGAGCCGTTCAGATCTGGTTCAACTGGGGCGCGGACATCAACGTCGGCCAGATGGAGGTCATGCAGCGGATCACCCAGATCCTGAACAGCTTGCCGCCGGGGATTCTTCAGCCGTTTATCGTCAAGTTCGACGTCTCCAATATTCCGGTCTCCTTCGTCACGGTCTCCAGCGACGACCTGGACGAACGGGCGCTGTATGACCTCGCGTTCAATACGATCGCTCCCCAGATCGAACAGATTGCCAATGTCGCGGCCGCCACCGTGGAGGGCGGCAAGGTCCGCCAGATCAACATCAATCTGGATCCGGCACTGCTCAATGCCCGTGGGCTGTCGATCCTGGATGTCGTGAAGTCGGTGAAAGCCGCGAATCTGATCCTCCCATCGGGCGATATCAAGGCAGGCAACCTCGACTACAACGTCTTCACCAACAATCAATTCCGCACCGTTGAGCCCATTCAAGACGTCATCGTCAAGGTGAACCAACAGGGAAACCCTGTTCGCGTTCGGGACCTGGGCACCGTGACCGATTCTTCTGACATTCAAACGAACATTGTTCGGACTGACGGCAAACGGGCGGTCTACCTTCGGGTCAACAAGCAACCGATTGCGAACACCGTGGAAGTGGTCGATGCCTTGCGTGCGGCGTTGCCGAAAATGATCGGGATTCCGCCCGGCGTGAAGCTCGGCATCTCCTTCGATCAATCGGTATACATCCGCCAATCGATCGGTAATCTCGTCGAGCAAGCCCTGCATGGTTCCCTGCTGGCCGCTGCGGTGATTCTCGTCTTTCTGCGCAACCTGACCAGCACGCTCATCATTTCGGTCGCCATTCCACTCTCGATCATGGTGACGTTCATTGTCCTCTATTTCACTGGCCAAACGTTGAACGTCTTCACCCTGGGAGGATTGGCGCTGGGGATCGGCCGCCTGGTCGACGACTCGATCGTGGAACTGGAAAACATCCAGCGCCATCTCAATACGAACCAGCGTCGGTGGGATGCCATTCTGGAAGCCGCGCGGGAAGTGGCGATGCCGATTTTGGCGTCCACGGTCACCACGGTCGTCGTGTTTCTCCCGATCTTTTTTGTGGTGGGCATCGCCAGACTCCTGCTGATTCCTCTGACCCTCACGATCGCGATCGCCCTCTTCACTTCGTTTTTCGTCTCAAGAACGGTCACGCCGGCGCTCTGCTTCAAATTCCTGAAACCCGAGCAGGAATCGCACCGCTCGATGCCGGCTTGGTTCGTCGGTCTCATGACGTGGAGCCGCCAACGTTATGAGTCGCTGGACCGCGGATTCGAAGAGTCGCTCCGCTGGGTACTCGGTCATCGGAGGATGTTCATCGCCGGTATCCTCGTAATCTTCGGAGCGTCGCTTGCGTTGGTGCCGCGGATCGGCACCGAGTTTCTACCCGTCTCCGATGAGAGCCAGTTTCGCATTGTGCTTCGTGCACCAGTCGGCCAACGAGTGGAAAAAACCGAGCAACAGGTCGCCGAAGTGGAGCGGGTCTTGCGTGCCGATATCCCGGCCCACGAGCTGGAAACGATCGTGTCCAGCACCGGCGTTCTGGCCCAAGGCCGTTCGTCTTTGTTCAACCCCAACACGGGTCCGCATACTTCGGTCATTTCTGTCTACCTGGCTTCGCCGGAAAAGCGATCGCGGAATCAGATCCAGATCATGAACGATGTACGGCCGAAAATCGTCAAGTTATTTCCCGGCGTCGCGATGTTTTTCGATCCCGGCGGGCTCGTCAAGCGAGTGACCAGTTTCGGCTCACAGAAAGCCGTGGACGTTGAGATCTACGGCTATGACTTCGAGAAAGCCCGAGAGGTCATTCGCCAAGTCGAGGGCCTGATGCACAAAGTGGACGGCTTGGCCGATATCGAAGTCAGCCGCGAGGAGAACTACCCGGAGGTCAACGTGGTGGTGGATCGTGAGAAGGCCGCCTTACTGGGGATCAGCGAAACGGACATCGCCAACGCCGTCCTGTTTTCCCTCAACGGCAACGGACAGACGGATCCGATCATCTATACCGACCCGCAAAATGGGAATGAATACTACATCAGCGCCTGGCTTGCGGAAGAACATCGGAAGGATCTGACCGACATCGAGAACATCATCATGACGGCCAGAAACGGCGAACCGGTTCTCCTGAAAAACGTCGCGTCGCTGAAATTGAACGCTGGACCAGTGAAAATCGATCGCAAGTATTTTCAACGGGTGATCCACATTACGGCCAATCCGTTGAACCGTGACCTGGGCGCTATTGCCGAGGACCTCGAAACCGCCTTCGGAAAGCTGCAATTGCCCAACGGCTTCAGTATCCGATTGGCCGGACAGATTCAGCAGCAGCGTGAAACGTTTGCGGGCCTGATGTTCGCAACCGTTCTCGCCTTGATCCTCGTATATATGGTCATGGCCGCCCAGTTCAAGTCGCTCGTGGATCCTTTCATCATCATGTTTGCCGTTCCGATGGGATTTCCCGGTGTGATCCTGGTGCTGTTTCTTACCGACACGACGTTGTCGACGACCTCCATGATGGGCATCATCATGATGCTCGGCATTGTGGTGTCCAACGGCGTGTTGCTGGTCGACTATACCAATGTGCTGCGGCGGAAGGGATTGGCGCTGCACGAAGCGGTTATTCAGGCGGCCCGCACCCGCTTGCGTCCAATCTTGATGACGTCGCTTGCGACTGTGTTCGGACTGTTGCCCATGGCGATCGGTTTGGGAACCGGCGGCGAAACGAATGCTCCATTGGCGCGAGCGGTCGTCGGCGGCCTCAGTGTGTCAACACTCTTGACGCTGTTTCTCGTTCCAACGATGTATCTCATCCTCGAAGAACGGTTCCCGCGCCGTGCGACACAAGAACCGAGCGTATTTCAGGATATCCCTTCGGAATCGCCTTTGGTTCCAGCAAACCGCTAGACGGATGGTGGTCGCACGGAGGATTGCGTAAGAGGGCTCGCTTGAGGCTAGAGTTGCTCACCGATCGTCGGAAACAGCGCCTTCAACTGCATCGCTAAGCCGATATCACCGGTGATTTTTATCCGTCCCGACATGGCCGCGGCAGGTCCACTGAGTTGACCATTCAACACCTGGACGCAATCCTCCCCCGCCATTGAGAGCGTCACATGCGGATCGGCATGCCTGCCTTCCTTGACCTGACAGGCTCCCTCCCGAATGGTGAGCACATACTGGCCGCCTTGCGACCCGCTCAAGTCGAATTGATAAACCGCCTCAAGGTCGTCGGCGGCCTCGGCATCGAACTTCCCGGGCAGGTGCTTGAAAAATTCCTTGATCTTTGAGGCAGTCATGTCCGGAAGTGGTGGCCGGGGAGTTTAAGGGAGCGGCGGGTTCCACCGCCCCCCTGTGTTTTGATCAATAGCGAAGCGTGACGGTCACCGTCGACCGCCGTGCCCGGAAAAACACCTTGGAAAACTCTTCGACCACGCTCGGGTCATAGCCCTTGCAGCTAAAAATATCCAAATAGGCGTTGTTCGTGTCATTAGCGAAATGGCCGCTGATCAGAGAAGTCGAGATCAACTGGACCATCGAATACCCGGCTACCCGTCCGGAGCCGAAATTGACGACTTGGCATTCGCCGAAGCGCTGCATGCCGATCAAGTCGCACAGCTCCACGACGTACCGGCGGATATGCTCGGCATCGCGGATCAAATCAGGGTGACAATCTTGCAAGTCAACGGCGGTGCATACTCCCCAGGCCTTGCCCTCTCCCACCATCTCTTGAACCGGGACGGCAGAAGAAGCCGCTGGGGCACTCAATGGCAAAATCGTCTCTTCCGAACCAACCGGAACGCTCATAGGGCAGTCCGCCTTTCTGTATGTGGGTGAGAAAACTCACGTGGAAATGTTGTGCACTATACCACGATTTTTTTCATCTGCATGGCGGGAGCGAAAATTTTTTTGGCGACCGGTTTATCCTGCATCGGTTGACAAGATTCTTGGCGCTCGGGGACAATGTCAGCCATGTCACTAGGTCTTAACGCTCCTGCTTCCAGCGCGCCCGAACTGCCCGATCGCCTGTGCACCTGGTGCAGGGTCCCGATGAACAAACGGCTGGTCGCCAGCGGACAGTTCATCCATTACACGTGCCCGAAGTGCATCTTCCAACATACGACGAGACGGGGGCCAAAGCCGCCGACCGGGCATTGAGGCGGCGTCCTCGCGGGATAGGGCCGATAGTCTGTTTGGCCCTCTGCCTCCTGCTTTCGTCGTCATGCGAACCCATCGCAACCCAAACTTATCAAGTCCGCCAACGAGCGTTCACCTATACGCCCTCCTCTCTGATCGAGGATTACCAGGAAGAGTACGCCTACATCGAGCAACGACGACTAGCCGCCATGATCGCCGGTAGGGATGTCGGGAGAGACCCGTTCCCGGCGGCGAAAGTTCCTTCGCACCTCAGCGGACTAGCTTTCTCAGGCGGCGGAATCCGTTCTGCAACTTTTCATTTGGGAATTCTGCAGGCGCTCCAAGACATGGGAAGTCTGCCGAAGATCGACTATCTCAGCACGGTCTCAGGGGGGTCTTATATCGCCGGGTGGATGCTCGCGCACTTGGGGCAGGAGCTTGATGACCCCTACGGGAATCTGGTCCAAACACCAGATCAAGCCAAACTACTCGATCCTCATGGCGATTTCGTCACCCACCTGCGCCACCATGCCGGCTTTATCCGAGAAGGGGGTTTTTGGGAGGGACCGAAATTGATTTGGGGCTATATTTGGCGGCTCATCCCCTACTATGTCTGGGATCTCGTCTTACACATCAAGACACCGCCCGATATCGGGAATGAGCTGCATCTCTTCACCCCGTATCAACACCGAATCGAGGTCACGTATCTGCGGGGGAAACACGAGACTCCCCTGGTTCGGTTGAACCGGAAAGACGTCGATGCGCCCTATCTCATCATCAACGGGAATCTTGTCAATCGCGGCCGTCCAAGAGCATATGAGACCGAGTCGGACCAACCGTATCGCGACAACTACAACTTTGAATTCACGCGAGACTATACCGGCTCCGACGGACTCGGCTATGTCCAGAGTGCTGGTTTCGGCTTACCGGTCGTGGAAGCGCAAACCAAGGATGGCGGACCCGCCTCATTCAATCCTCGCCAGGTTGTCGTCCAAGACCTGACGGAGGGAACCTGCCATAAAACGTGGGGAGAACGGATCAGACCGAACGCCTGTGTGCGTCTGTCACAAGCCCTGACCGCGTCAGGTGCTGGGCTCGATCTCGACAGCCTCGTCCAGGAATGGTATCGCGACGATATCGCCCGCCTGACACTGGGTATCGTCACGGCACCCTTCAATCTGAACAACGAGTATCAAACGTGGAATTTTGCGCGCCGCTATAACACCACGCTTGGCACCATTTGGGACTACTTGTTGATGGTGACCATTCAACGCATCTGGCCGGACACCAAAAGCCGATGGATCGAAATCACCGACGGCTCGTTCTACGACAATCTGGGCGCCCAGACCTTGTTGCGTCGCCAGGTGGCGCATCTCATCGTGGGAGACGCCACCCTGGATACGACCTGGCAGTACGACTACTTGTACAATCTGCAAGCGCGCATTAAGGGTTACTTTGGCTCGGGGGTAGAGTGGTGCGGTGAAATTCCGCCCAAAAATGAGATCGTCTGGTACCGCCGATTTTGGGTGATACGCCCGGACGGCGTTCCCACCATCCTTCACTATCTAAAGCCCTATGCCTATAATCCCGTTTTGTTCAGACAGAACCCGTCGCTTCTTGCGCCGGGGAAACTCTACGTGAGCCTCGAACCCGAGAGCGGTCGTTCCCTCGTCACCCATCCATTGACCATTCCGCCGGTGAACCCGACGCATCTGGATCCGAATTGGCTGCTTCCGCTCGTTACGGACCAGGCCTCCTATGACAAAGTGCAGCTGGCGCTCAAGAAAGTGACCAAATTCGTCGACTCCCCCACCGGCGAAGAATTCCCTCAGACGAGCACGATCTTTCAGTGGTATCAACTCGAAGAATTCGAAGCCTATCGCCAGCTCGGCTATCTCATGGGTTGGGCCTATCTCTCGACAGTCACCTTTTCGGCCGAAGAGCTTGGTCCTGCGGCCTCCTGCAAAGCATTGTGACGGGACGGCTGCCTCGCCTCTAAATCCGTCCCGCGAGATGCGACCGGATGTCCTCCATACGGCGGCGATTCACCCCCAGGTCGCCATAGCCGATTCGGGAAGCAGACCGGAAGTGAATTGATTTGCTGCCCTCGTCGAACAGGAATTCCACATCATCGACGAACCGGATGAGCAAGCTGGTGAATTCGTAGTGGAGATAAGTCCCGTCCTCCTCGACCAGTCTTGTACGGGGCAGGCTCGCAATGGTTGCCTTCAGGACTTCTTTGGTCTCTGCCAGGGATTTCTGATACCGGTAGGGCGCAATCGCATGCTGAGCATCACCGGCCGGCGCAAGCGTCGACACACAATTGGGGCTGGAGGGACAGGGCGACAATGGACGTGGCGGCATTCAAGGAAGGACTCTACGCCCTTGGATACCCTGCCGCAACCTCAATTCCTCTGTGAGCTGGTCACGAGCTTGATTGCCTTCACGCAGCAGAATGTGGCATGACCGCTCTCAGCCTGCATCTCAATATACAATGGTTGTCAATGGCGGCTGGGGCTCGGCCCTCATCTCAACGCGCAACGAGACTCGTCCAATAATGCGCCCATCCTCGGCTTCCACATCAACACGCCAGTCCCCCGGATCGAGTCGTTGCTTGAAGGTATACGCTCGATAACCGCCTTCCCGGCCGCCGGATATCCGGACAGGAATCCTATCGGCATGTATAAAGGGTAGCTCGCGATTCGGACGGAAATACCAATGATGGTAGACAGTCGTATTCAGTGCGACCGGCGCGAACACGGCTGTGAAGCAATACACCGGCTCGTCAGCAGGAAACGTGCTGTTCGATTGCTTCCAGACTTGATACCAGCTCCGCTCAAATGACAGTTCAAATCGATCGTCTGATTTCTTTACTTCATGGTAAATCCCGCCAAACGTCATGGAGAGCGGCACCGGCGGAATCCAGTTCATAAAATAAAATCCCACCAGCAGCGCGATGACGGCAAAGGCAGGAACGCTTACGCCGACGGCCTCGCGCCTGGACCGATCAGGGTTGTTCCGATAGATGAGCTGAACCACGCGAAACGTCACTGCGCCGCTCAACACAGCGCCTGCGAGGAAGACCAGCACGTTCATGTAGCCGGTCATCACGGGTAAGAAAAACGTGAAAAACCCAAAGCAGACGAGCGCGTATAAGCTGACCAGTAAGCGAAGGTTGGATAGGCGGTCTCGGAGGAACTCGTTGGCCACCAGGAAGAGGACCAACAAGCCAAAAAAGATAGCCGTACTGGTCAAGGTCGCGCTGCGGAAATAGAAGATGGCGTATGCGCTGAACAGCCCCCCCAACAAAAACTGGCTGGCCATGGGGTAGAAGGGCCGGCTTTGGAGCACCCACCTCGCGACGGGGGAAAGCGTTTTGAGCTGGGCCCGGTCCGGCGTCTGCTCAATGCCCAGCCGTCCGGTGAGGACAATGAGAAGCCCGAGAAGCAGCAGATAGAGAAGTAGCACCAAGTTGTCTAAGAGCCGGTCAATCCGCGTCAGTGTGAAGGTGTCATAGGTGACACCAGAAAGGAAAAACACGGCGGGCATGAACGGCTTGGCAAGCAGCGACTGGACCCTGGAAAGCGGGCTCATGCTTCTACTGTGCGGAATCTGATGAGTTTGAGCAACGAAAATGTGAATTGAGAGAGCGAGCGCAGACTGCTCAAGCAACCAGCGGTCTGCTAAACGAATGCAGGAAGCGGCGCATAGACGACAGACTCTCCGATCAGTCGTTCGAGCCACCCGGCCATCAGGTCTTCCTTGAGCGGGGCCTTGTTCAAACGCGCCTCGATCCCAAAACCCGTCCGTGAACCGACGACGCCGATAATGGCCGAGGCATCGTCGCCTTCGGGGATCAGCTCCTGGGTCTGGAACTCACAGAGTGTGGCATACAGACGCCCATCCGGTTCAATGGCTGCCCGGATCTCCGGTAAGTCGTCGAGCGGACAATGAACCGAACAGCGATAGGCCAACCGAGCAGGGGGCTCAATACGGGCAAATTCCCCGAGAGCCTCCTCGGAAAACCCCGTCAAATAGGCGCGCACGCCCGCCGCTTCAGGGGCAGAGGTCGCGACCAACTGGCTGGCCGGAACCAGAAATTCGTACGCGTCGGATGTATTGTATTCGAACTGGCAGGGTCCGAAGGCATCCGGCCAGGAACAGAAAAATGGGACCGATGGATCAGTCGGACGGAGCACCAGTTGACGCTTTTCGATGGCCGTTTCAATGGGCAGGCCGACGGTGGTAATGGCCTCAAGAAAGGCGGTACGACGTTCATCCAGCCATTGGTCCCGGCGTGCGTCATCACGGGTCTCCCCTGGCGTTACCACCTCTCGCGTATGGAGCCGGACGCGCAAAAACGAATGGGCATGACGAAAACCCAGCCACAGCATGCTGCGGTTCTCGTGCAGCTTCATGCGTTCGCGGATGCGCCACGGATGGCTGATCGAACAGTATGTACCGACGTTTTGATAACGAAGGTAGGTAGTGTGATAGGCGCCGGCTAGGAGAAAAAAGTCTCCGCGCCACGCGTCCCGGACATGCACCAACGTCACGTCCTCTGTAGACCAGGCATCCAAGCCGTCGAAGTCTTCCTGTGCGTCGACGCTCCATTCCTCAACGTAGCAGATGACATCTTTTGCCGCGACCGCCGGCTTGAGCCCGAGAGCAGCCAAACGCTCGCCGACCGCAAGCACCTGGGTAAAAGTCATCGGACCGCGAGTCTCCCAGCGGCGTTCACGCACAGATCGAATCTCCCCTCAGACCATTACCGGCCCGGACGCACCGCGCGCTGTGAGATGGTGGTATCAGCAAGGTAGCGATCGAGCGTATCTTTTATGGTCGCGGTCATGAGTTTCTTGACATCATCTTCCGAAAACCAGACGACAGTATCGGTCTGGGCTCCTTCAAGGCTCCGGCTCGTGCTGCTGTGATCCACATTGTTCCGCGCCGTGATCGTCAGTTTGTTGCTGGTCGTAATATAGGTGGAGAACATTCGGCTCTTCGCATTGGCCGCAAATTCGAACAATTGCCCGCTGATCACGATGTCGGCATTCGACGCGGATCCG
The DNA here is from genome assembly GCA_963794505.1 of uncultured Nitrospiraceae bacterium. Classification (GTDB taxonomy): domain Bacteria; phylum Nitrospirota; class Nitrospiria; order Nitrospirales; family Nitrospiraceae; genus Nitrospira_C. The sequence goes on along the minus strand of CAWCEG010000051.1, from coordinate 29,055 downwards.
GCGGGCGCTACACGCACATCCCATGACCGATCGAGCCATCCGGATGCCCTCAAGCGATCGGCCAGTGCCTGGGCATACACCTCTCCGGGCTTTTCACCCGCCACATTGAAGTATGTGACCCCTCCCCACAAGTGTGTACGCATCCCGATGCGGTGTTTATCCGCCCGCCGGTCTTCAAACGGTTCGATGACGATTTTTACGCCTTCCGGTTCCGCGACCTGAACGGGTTGCTGCGGCGGGAACACGTCCAAATGAATCGTTTGTCCGTTTCCACCACAGCCCGACGAACTGATGAGTCCGACCGACAGCAGAATTCCCGCGCCCACCCGCACGAACGAATGTATCACGATGCCCTCCTTAGAATATGGCGCGAGCGGGGCCTCGACGCCGCATGTAAGAACACTGTGCTCGTGACGTTGCAAGTCCGGCAGCGGCGGTCCGGTTGCCAGCAAACGATCACCAAATGGGCGCTAGTCTACCGAAATCCCTGGGCTCGTACAATTACAACGACACAATCGGGAGCATGGTTCGGAAGGCTTCCAGGCTCAGATCTGCCAAATCTCCGCTCCGCAGCCGTGGATCATCGAAGGGTATGAACCGGACAATCTTCAGGAATGAGCGTTCGGCCAACACGGCGGCGGTTTGCGCCTTCCGGTCATGAGTGATCGGCAGTGTGAAGCCCTCACCTCTTTTCCACTCCCATAGGGTTGGCGCCAGCGACAATTCCAGATGTTGCCCTGCAACGGTATGAAACCGGTCGACGAGCCGCGCTTTGTATTGTTTGGTCAAACGCCCTTCGAGCAACCAGGCGCAGGCGACATGATGCCCCCACCAGACGAGCGTACGGAAGGTGCGCTTCTCAGGACCATGGAAGTACTTGGGACAATCCAGATATTGGTAGGGAAAGTCCTCCAAGTGTTCGCCTTTCACAAACTGCACGGAGAGGCCATCATGAGGGAGCGTCGGAAGCTGGCCACGGCCCAATTCTGCTTTCAACGCTTCACATGTCCCCTCCAACTGTGCCCGGATCTTCTCGCTGATTCTGGCCTTTTTCTGGAAGAACTGGGCGTCGCTCAGCAGCACAGTCTCCTCATCCGTGAAAGACAGCGCGTGTGTCATGCTGAGTTCAGCGAGAGAGAAACGAATGCTTCGTCCAACAGTATCACATGAACCCAACACGCAAACTTGTGAGCATTGAACCCGTGAATGATGTCAAAGCCTGGCTGCCGGATCGCCTGCTTTTGGCGTCCATGATGGGGCGTGTGAGAAAAGACACCCTGCGCCCTCTTATTTTTGGTGTGTTTCGAACGCCGTAACTGTCAAGACATAAAGCCGGCGGCATTCCGCGCAACGGATTACGGCAAGGTCTTTAAAGACCTCCATCTCGCGCAATGTGAGGGCGGCCGGATGTCCCTCCAGACAGGCAGTGAACCGGACCTTCGACGGCAATTGAGCGTCGGATTCTTTGGTGGACTCCGTCGTTACCGATGCGGCAGACGGCCGAACGTCGACATCGCCGAGCATGAGATGATGGGCGAACCGGCATGATGTGCAAGCCAGGATGAGCTGATTGCCGCCGGTGATCCGTTTCACCGATACGCACAACGGATGCACCGACCAACATTGTTGGAGAAAAGCCCCGCTGTGAAACACCTGTCCCATGGGCGTACTTACCCTCACCAATTCCAGAGCGCGAACATGAGCACCATACCTACCAGATAGGGAATTGCGCAGGAGTAGAGGAGCGCCGAGCGCGCCTGTTCTCCCGAACCGGTCCTGACATACTGTTCCTTGTAGACGAATTCGTAAGATAAAACGAGGAGGGTGAGACCTAACGCCAATATCCGACTCGTTCTGGCCCACGTATAGAGACCGCTTGCCAGAAAGTTTGCTGTGAAAAATCCACTGATGCTGAGAATGGTCGGGGCCAGCGCATAGCGAACGACCTGCCCAAACAGGTCATGCCAAGCGGGATGTGCTTGGTGTGGACTTGAGCCGCGCTCCGCAGTCACGATCCAACGGCGACGGGAGATTCGGCCTTTTCGCCAGCGGATGTCGAGGGGTGTGGCCGGCCCGCGCGGCATGATTTGCATACTCGAGGCCGAGCCTTCAGAAATGAGACTTTTCCGCTTGCAAGACAGCTGTAGTGCACAAATTCATCGCAGACAGTGCAGCGTGACCAGCCACCGCGGAAGAGGGTCTTGTCGCGATACAACCCTTGCTTGCAGACTTTGCAGTGTCGCGGCTCGATGGGCAGCATCAGGGGCTCCCACTCACCGCCAGCCTTGCGAATACTCATGGTGGAAGTATAGCGGGGGCGTCCGCGCAAAAACAAGGAGCATCACTTTGCGCCGACTAATTGTTCAGACATGCTCTTCAAAGCGATCCTGTTCTCATCTGCCCAGGCCCTCATCAAGGGCCTGCACCGTTCTTATCCACTAAAAGGAGGTCTGGGCTTTCTGCGACTTCTGCAGGCGCGTTCCGCGATGGCAAGCATTGTTCGAAGTTCCGGTCTGACGAAGTCATGGACGGAACAAGTTGCGGAGCCAAGCAGTGAGGGACTATGCGGTGTTAACCATCGCTGGAGCAAATGGACCAGCCTCCGCTCTCGTTTGACTCCCCCTGGAGCCTTTGTTACTCTCCGCGCGGACTTGTGTGCACCTGCGTCAACGTAGCACCCCCATGAATATCAAGGACTATCTGGAACAAAAGCGCATCGAAGTGGACCGCTTCCTGGATGAAGTGACTCCACCGGCCGCCACGCCGCCGGTCACACTTCATGACAGCATGCGCTACAGCCTTTTGGGCGGAGGCAAACGGATCAGACCAATACTCACGATTGCTTCGGCGGAGGCCTTGGGGACGAACCCTCCCGGCCTGATGGCCGCGGCCTGTTCATTGGAACTGATCCACACCTACTCGCTGATCCATGACGACTTACCCTCCATGGATAATGATGACTTTCGCCGCGGCAAGCCGACGAACCACAAAGTCTATGGCGAAGCCATTGCCATTCTCGCCGGCGACGCGCTGCTCACGATGGCCTTTGACTTGATCAGCCGCCCTGATCTCATGAAAGGCTGTGATCCGATACGCCAGGCGCGGATCATTCAAGAACTGGCGGTCGGCTCGGGCAATATGGGTATGGTCGGCGGGCAGGTGCTCGACATCCAAGCGGAACACCAGGACATTGATTTACCCACTCTCCAGAACATCCACAAACATAAGACCGGCATGCTGATCCGCGCCGCTGTCCGAATGGGGGCGATTGCGGGCGGCGCCGGTGATCGACAGCTCGACGACATGACGGGATACGCAGAGGACATCGGCCTGGCGTTCCAGATCGCGGACGATGTGCTCAACGTGACAGGCACACGGGAAGAGCTCGGGAAGAATCCCAACACCGACGCCGAGCGCGGCAAGAAAACCTACCCCACCTTCTATGGAGTGGAAGGGGCGAGACAATTGGCCGACTCATGCGTCACTCGCGCGATCGACCGACTCTCGTCCTTCGGCCCTACCGCCGATCCTCTGCGCGAGATCGCCCGATACATCACGAGCCGCCGAAGCTAGGGAGCGTATGGGGCGTATGGCACGACCTTGGGAAGCGAGCGTTCTGCCATGACTAACCGGCTATTCGCCATCCGCTCTCCCCAATGAAGGCCCTCGTTACCGGCGCGACCGGCTTCGTCGGTGGCGCGGTCGCACGTGCCTTAGTTCGAGCCGGAGTGGATGTCCGGGTGCTCATCCGTCCCAACTCAGATTTGCATAACCTGTCGGGTCTTTCCGTGGAGCGGGTCGAGGGCGATCTGCGCGACCCAGCCTCGCTTCGGTCTGCGATGACCGGCTGTCACCACCTCTATCATGTCGCCGCCCACTACGCCCTGTGGGCCAAGGATCCGACAATTTTCTACGACGTCAACGTCGCCGGCACCCATAATATGCTGTCAGCCGCACGGCTGGCCGGAATCGAGCGTACCGTGTATTGCAGTACCATCGGTGCCATTGGACTACCGCCCGGCGGCGGGCTGGGGTCGGAAGAGACTCCCGTTTCGTTAGAGCAAATGGCCGGTCATTACAAGCGATCAAAATATTTAGCTGAGCAAGAGGTGCTCAAATTCGCTCGCGAAGGGCTGCCGGTCGTGATCGTAAATCCCAGCGCTCCGGTCGGAGCGGGAGACGTCAGACCCACTCCGACGGGCCAAGTGATCGTCGATTTCATGAAAGGCCGCATGCCAGCCTACATCGAAACCGGTATGAACATTGTGGACGTCGAGGATGTTGCCGCCGGCCACCTGCTCGCCATGGAGAAAGGACGTCAGGGCGAACGGTATATCCTGGGATGCAAGAACCTGATGCTGAGAGAAGTATTCGGAATTCTCAGCAGGCTCACGGGTGTGAAAGCACCCTCGCTCCGGCTTCCCCGCTGGACCGTTCTCCCTCTTGCCTACGCGAACGAATGGGTGGCAAATGTGACCGGACAGCCGCCTCGCATCCCTCTGGAAGGCGTCAAGATGGCCAAATACAGAATGCACTACGATTGTGGCAAGGCCATACGCGAACTTGGCATCCCTCAGACATCGGCGGAAGCAGCGCTGGAGAAGGCGGTCTGCTGGTTTCGCTCCCATGGCTATGCCTGAGGGCCTATTAGAGGCCGGTTAGCAGTCTCCAGATCGACCGTGACGCACTCCTCTCGGCGCTTGCCAGTGGCAATCAGGATCATAGCTTTGTATAGTGTGAGGACTCCGCATGAAAGCCACATTGCTCGGTGCAGTCGTTCTCATCGTCCTAGCCAGTCTGGGCGTATTCGGTTGGGTCGGTTATCGACTGTTCACCACCGGTTTCAGCGCGAAGACGGAGCCGCATGCGCTGGAGATCTGGATGGCGCGGCAGATTCGCCATCTCGCGATTCCGATCGACAAGCGCAACCAGACGAATCCCGTGCCCTTGACTGCGGAAGCGTTAAAGGAAGGCCGCAGTCATTTTGCGGATCATTGTGCAGTGTGTCACGCCAACGATGGCGGCGGCCAGACCCCGATCGGCAAGAACGTGTATCCCAAGGCACCGGATTTACGATTGCCTGAGACGCAGTCGATGTCGGACGGCGAGCTATTTTGGGTGATCTATAATGGCATCCGCTTCACGGCGATGCCGGCGTGGGGCGCCGGCGATCCGGAGAAGGACCTGGGCAGCTGGCAGCTAGTGCATTTTATCCGCCATCTGCCGCAGCTCACGCAGGAGGAACTGGACGAAATGAAAACGCTTAATCCGAAGACACCGAACGAGCTGCTCGAGGAAGCGGAGTTCGATCGGTTTCTTGAGGGCAATGACGCCGCCGGAAAGACCCTAAAGGGCCATCAACACTAAATATGTTACGGAGGAAGGAGAGCGGATTCATCATGTTTCACCCATTGGTTCTCTCGATGCTTTGCTTGATGCTCCCGACGGCGGCCCTCGCTCACGGCACGGGCCAGCACGTATTGGGAACAGTCGTCGCGATCGACTCAAAACATCTTGAGGTCAAAACCCAGAAGGGCACGACCGTCGAGGTCCAAATCACCAAGCAGACGCGGTTTAAAGAGAAGGGCAATCCCAAAGGGGCGAACCTCCCTGCCATCGGTGACCGCGTGGTGGTCGAGGCGATCAAGGACGACAAGACCCTTACGGCCACGGAAGTCCATTTTTCTTCACTCAAGAAAGCGGCGCAGCAAGCACCGCCACTCCCGCAACAAACTCCGGCTGCTGGGACGCCGGCGCCATAGGGGAGTGCTGTGCGTATCATTCATCTTTCCCAGCAGATGCAAGCAGCTCCATTGAGCGGAGGATTCCACGCCGCGATGGTGCGCCTCCTTATCACAGGCCTTGCGGTGTTTTTGGCGGTGGCGACGGTGCCCGGGCTGGAAGCAGACAGCTTCGGAGCAGGAGTGGCCGCTGTGCTCGTGCTCACGTTGTTGAATCTGCTTCTCCGGCCGCTCTTGTTCGTTTTGACCTTGCCGTTGATCGTGCTCTCGCTGGGACTGTTTTTGATTGTCCTCAACGCGCTGCTGCTGGAGCTCACCGCCTATATCGTGAAGGGCTTCACGGTGTCAGGTTTCTGGCCGGCAGTCGGCGGAGCCGTCGTCATCAGTGTTGTCACGACTCTGCTGAACCTCCTGACAGCCGATCGCCGCGAGGTCGAGCTTCGCTCTGCTTCCGAACTCAAGCAGCCGAAAATCATCAACCCGCCCGAGTAAAAGCCCTCTCTTTCAGAGTGTTCAAAAAGATCTCCAGCGAGGCCGCAGCGAGCGAAGGGGTGAAGCGTGCTCTTTTCGGTACGCTGAACCTCTGAGCGATGCGAGAACAAAGCTGGAGACCTTTTTCAACAATCTGTCGCGGCTTTTCGTTGAATTGCCGGTGGTGCATTGCTACAATGCGCGCATTTCTCCATCAATCTATTAGATGACACCGACCATTTCGCACAGTAAGCCGCCTTCCGAAACCCAGCTCCAACGGACGCTCACCTCGGTCCTCAACGATTTGCCGGTCGATTCGGCGCTTGCCGCCATCTTTCACCGGGAGAACGGCCCGCTCGTCGGCCATGCCGCCCGGGGATTCACGGCTCGCGATGTCCAAGCGATCCTTCGCACGTTTTCCGCCCCCGCGCTCGTCGCCGCAGGCGCACCGGATCAGGACGGTGGCCATACGATGCGCTTGCGGATGATTACGCCGGGAGCAAAATCACTGGTGGGAGTCCCGCTACGCTATCGAAACCGCACCTACGGCTTTCTGGTCATTGGTCGTAAGGAGAGCGCGGCGTTTACGAAAAAGGAACGCGGTCTGATGGAGCAGGCCAGCGAAGACGTCACGAAGGCCTTAGATCGTGAAAACCTCTTCGACATGAACGTCGTGTTGAACCGTCCGCTCGTGAACCAGGAACAGGGCCCGGCGGCCTCGTTACCACCCCCCATGTTGTCCGCACCGGTCTCGCAGCTTACGCCGCAGTTGCAGGAACAGATCACGAACGTCCTGACCGAGGCAGCCCAGACGGTCGCCTACGACCGGGCGTGGGTGTGCCACTACGATCCCATTGCCGGCAGCGTGGAAGTGTTAGGCATGGCAGGCGACCTGAAAGGGGATCACAAAGACAGTAAGAAGGACATGCGTCCCAGTCATCGCCTAGCCCTGGACAGTTCGGCGGCCGGCTGGGCGATTCGTCACCGGAAGCCGCGCGTGGACCACGACTTGGCGTCCACACAGGGCCGCTTCCTTGATCATAAGCAGCTGTTCAAGGACCGGTTCCAGTCCTCCTTGGTGTTTCCGTTTTTTGTCAGGGGACAGGTTGGCGGCACCGTGACCCTGGCTTCCAGGGAAGCCGGCCGCTACCAGCCTACGGATGCACGGACGCTCGAGCCGCTAATCCTCAAGCTCGCCGACCTCCTCCAAGCTCCCTCTCCGGCATCCGCCGCTGCGGCGCCTATCGCCGATGAAGGCGGGACTGCCGCAACGCCGGCTCAGCCTGCCCTGATCTCACAAGAGCCGATAATTCGCAAGCAGGAACGTCAGGCCGCGATTGGGGAATTCAGCGCCTTTCTCGCGACCGAAGTACGGGAACCGCTGGGCTCAATTCGGGCCCAGCTTGAAGAGGTCACCGGAGAAGGGATCTTGGATTTCGATCCACAAACTCGGGTCGAGAACGCCATGCGCGACCTGATGAGGGTCGAAGCGATTCTCAATGAGATTTTGGATTTCGCCAAGCCGCTGGAGCTGAACCGACGCCTGGTGAGGATCCCCGAGGTCATCGAAAGCGCGCTGACCGTTGTGGCCAACGACCTTGAAGTCACCAGGATTCAGGTCGCGAAAGAGTATTCTCCCGTCCTTGCGCCTGTCAGGGGCGATGAAGCAAAGCTGCAGCAGGTGTTTCTCAGTATTTTCAAGAATGCGTGTGAAGCAATGAGCCCGGGTGGACAACTGACCATCCAAGTCGCACAACATCGGGCGGGACGAGGCATCGAAGATCAGATTCTGATCAAGAACGACGGAGCGCCGATTCCGCTGGAAATTGTGGACAAAGTCTTTGAGCCGTTTTTCACGACAAAAAAGGCTGGATCCGGCTTGGGCCTCGCGACCGTTAAAAAGATCGTAGAAGAACATGGCGGCTCGATCGCCATCGGGAGCGCACCGGGCGAAGGCACGACAGTCACCATCCGGCTGCCCGGCGTGAGCCGCGGTCCGTCCTTCCGTCATCGGAGTCGCAGCCGCCGTCCCCACCGGCGTTAGACTTGCTCATAAACCTCTTTTATTCCTAATCATTTACGCCGCTTGGCATGAGTCGACGCGGTTCGACTGCGCGCATCAATCTCACCCGCCCAACCCAGGTCGATCTTTTCCACCCACACGACCCACCGATTGCCTTGCAATCGTTTGCCCGGGACGCGCCCTTTACCCTGCGAGCACCGCCATTGCTGTGCGACTCTAAAATTGATCTGGTGTGTGCGCGATCGGCGAGCAACGAACCACGTCACTCATGCCAAGCCCCTTGACCCTTGACAGCCCTCCCCCCCTCTGGATATGATCCCGCCCACTTGATTCGCTGTTGATATCGGAACGTAACTTACGGCAATCCTTCCGCCACCATTATTCAAAGGAGATGGGTATGAAGCTCTTATTCGGCACTGTTGCGATGGTTTCCGGTGTCCTGTTTGCGCTCTCCATGGCCTCGGCCAACCCAGCGCTGCTGCCCAAGCATGAGGGCTATCCAATGAAGAACAGCGGCAGCCCAGTAACCGGTCAGCCGACGGCGAACGATCCCGGCCAGTCGGATGCGCGCGGCCAATCAACGTTGACGAAAGCCGCCGGTTTCGACGACAACCATGTGAGCCAAAATTTGAAGAAAACGGACAATGACCGGATCACGGCGAGTGAGGGTGCCGGTCGGCTTCCGAAAGTGCAGGGTCCACAGATCCAGATTGCTCCCCCCGTCAGCTCCGCAACCAAGATCACGGGAGACCGCAAGATCGAGTAATCGCTTCTGCCAGCAATCAAAGGGAGTGGCCAAGCCACTCCCTTTTTTTTGCCTCTTCCAATCCTTCTCACGCGATCAATTCTGAAGCGATAGGGCTTCTCGGCCCACACTCCTGCATAGGCGACGCCTATTCGCGGAAACGTGCCGACTTTTTCTTGCGGAGTCTTTGCGCCTCGATCTCTCGAACCAGAGATGCCGTCCGGCCGTCATGTCCAAGCGGTTCAATGAGCGATCGATGGCCAACGCGCGGCACAACCGGCCAGGACCGTCAATCAGCGTCCCGTTGATCTCCATCGCCCTGATCAGCACGGCCGCAGGGAACTCTGCCTTTTCCGTCACCACATTCAAGCAGTGGTACATGCCGTAGATCAGGTAGACATAAGAAATGCCCGGCGGCCCGAAGAGGACGTCAGTTCTCGCGTTCGTCCCTTCGCTGCGTGGCAGGCCATGTCGTGCGGGCCGACATACGCTTCGACTTCCACAATCTTGCCCGCAATCGTCCCCTTGCCGTTTTCTCGCACCAGATATTTCCCCAATAGCGATCGCGCGACCACGACTGTCGAGCGATTGAAATAGGCTCGCGAGAGAATCTTTCCCTGCAAAGTAGTCCTCATGAGTCCTCATTAATGAGGCTGCTCAAAACGAACTTCCAACAAGGCCGCAGGGCAACGAAGGCCCGAGGCGTACTATACCATGTACGTCGAGGGCCTAAGTAACCGAGAACGCAGTTGGAGTTTGTTTTCAGCAGCCGACTAGAAGTACCAGGCCAGGCCGCCCATGAAAAACCGGGGATTGCCCGGCACAAAGTGAATATCATTGACGCCGGCTGCCTCGTTGCGTAGCCGGGATTCAAAAAAGAACGTGGCCTGTTCCCATTTCGTGTTAAGGAGATTCTGAATGAAGAGGAAGGCCTCGAGCCGCCCATGCGGCAGTTTGAAAGGCAAGATATATCGCTCAGAAAGATCAATGTCGATCCAGGACGGCGCCTTGGCGGTCCGATCCTCAATCAACGGGCGGACGCCTAGATAGGTGGCCTGAATTTGTGAGCGCAAGCCTTCCGGCCATTGAACGAGAATGGCGCCATAGGCTGTGAGTTCAGGCGCCAGCGGAATCGCGTCCCCGTTGACGAATTCCGCCTTCGACCATGTGATGCTGCCGTTCACATAGATCGGTCCCCATACCTGGCCACGCACTGCGGCTTCTACGCCGCGGCGCCGGGTAGCGCCGCGAATTTCAGTCGTGCCCTCATCACCGACGAACACCAATTCCGATTTGAGATCGATCGCCCACAGGCGTCGTAATGAATTCGATGCCGTCGGGCCCCCAGGGTTTCGATCGTAACCCGACCTCATAGGTCCGCGCCCGAGCGAGCGGTGAAGAACCAGGCGCCACCGCAGACCGCGCGTCGTTGCTGTGATAGCCATCGCCGTAATTGGCAAAGAACTCGGTCCGAAACCATGGGCCCAAATCACATTGGCCTTAGGAAGCACGACGCTTGAGGTCTTCCGCCCTGCCGGCTGTTCGGCACAGTCCGGGCAACGGTTGCTCACATCGAAGGTGAATGTTTCTGCGCGGAGGCCGCCCGCCAATCGCATCCACGGAAGCGGTTGGACTTCGGCTTTGATATAGGGCGCGTACGAGGCCTCCAGGATATCGCTATCGGTCGTCGTGCCGAGCGGATTGCGTGTTACCTGTGTACCCAGCCGGGCTTGGATATCATCCACCCTGGTTTGGAACCCGATCGTGCCAAGACTCGGCATCCCGAATATTTCAGCCCGCTGTTTGTAGCCGATATCGCCGCCGTACATGATCCGGTTGTCGTGCTTGTTGAACGCCGTCGCCGTTGACCGGATCATTGAGGAAGAACGTAAAATTTGTGTACAGATCGAATTTGTAGTACTGGGCGTAAGCATTCGCGAACAATTGGCCTCCTGACGGAGTGTCGTAATGATAGTTTAACTCGGCAGTGCTGCGGAGTGTCTTGCCCGCCTTCGGAGGGATCGATCGCGCCGAAGCGATCGAGCGTGCCGTCAGAGACCGCTCGCAGCGGAATTTCTCCTGATGCGTTCCATTGCGCCTTGTGGAACGTCGCCGTCAGGCTCAATTCGTCACGACTGGAGATATTCGTCGTCATCTTCCCAAGAAGATTCGCCCGGAAGTACCGGTTGTCGTTCAGAAAAGGACCGTTCGTGTAGTATCCCTCTCCGGCAAACAACGTGCGGATCTTGTCCTTAGTGGGAGAAAACATGAGGATATACCGCTGGGTATCGAACTGTCCTCCTGCAGCCTGAACAATTCCCTCTTTGACAACCTGCCGGGTTCGGAAATTCACCGCGCCGGCTGTGTCGAAATCGCCGAACTCCGGAAGATAGGCGCCCTTGTATACGTCGAGCCCTTCGATTGTTTCAGGGATGATGAAGTTCAGGTCGGTGTAACCCTGTCCGTGCGCATGGGAACGGAAATTCACCGGCATGCCATCGGAGAAAAACGCGACGTCGGTGCCATGATCGGCATCGAAGCCGCGCAGAAAATATTGGTCGGCTTTTCCGGCACCACCGGAATGTTCCACTGCGACAAAGCCGGGGATAAGCCGCAGGACCTGAGCGGGGCGTCCCTGCGGCTGAAGCAGATATTCTTTATCGGGGATGAATTGCTGTGATGACGCTGCGACCGCCCGTTCGCCGATCACCGACACCTCTGGGACATCAATGACCTCTGTATCGGGATCGTGTGCCAGCGCACAATCCAGCGTGCCCACTACGCCACTGAGAACCGCCGGGGCAATCAGCCAGAGAACTTTCATGGCTCACCTCGTCCGCCCAAGCCTGTGGACGGATGAGACGTCCACGACAGTCTTCCGGCACCTTATTCATCGAGCCGGGCCGACCTCGTGACCTGGCAACAATCGACTAGAGCTATTGAAGGTATCTCCCTAAGACGGGACCCGTGAGCGAAGACGCCCCACGACTTTCAAAAACGTTCCATCGAGCGGCAGTAGCACTTCTTGGTCCTCCCGGCAAAATGTCCGACCAGGTCCCCCGCCGATTATCACCACTGACAATGGACAATCACAGAGCGAGTTGATCAGACGAGTCCCTTGCCGGTGGTGGTCATGGTCAACTTGCCGTGTTTGACCCCCTTCACACTGACCAACGCATCGGCAACTTCCTTGATCTCTGACACCTTACCTTTGACGACCAACACTTCAAGACAGTGATCATGATCGAGATGGACGTGCATGCCAGCCATGACATGCCCCTGAAACTCGTGCTGGATATGGGTGAGTTTCCTGGTGAGGTCGCGCACGTGATGGTCGTAGACGAATGTGATCGTGGCGACCACTTCACGATTCGTATTGCCGCTCCATTCCTGACTGACCAACTGATCGCGAATGAGATCGCGAAGGGCCTCCGACCGCGTCGAATATTTGCGGCGACGGACGACGTCGTCAAACTCGTCGAGCAGATGGTGATCTAAAGAGACGCCGAACCGCACGAGCTTCTTCATCTTTCAATGCTACGTTTATTTAATTCGTGCTACGGAGTATAGCGCCACGATGCAAGCGAGTCAATTGCCCGGATGCAGAGATGAGGAGGTGCTATTCGCCCCGAACGGGGATGTAGAGAATGGTCCCTTGCCGGTTGACCAGGAGCAGTGCGAGATCGCTTGATTTCATGGGGTCGGCGAGGCGCTGAAATGCTGAAAAATTCGGGATCGGCTGACGGTTTAATTCCAAGATGACGTCGCCCGGCTGAAGACCGGAGGATTCGGCCGAACTACCCTCTTCGATGTCGGTCACGACCACCCCGCTGTTGACCGGCAAGTCCATTTGCCGAGCCAGCGGAGGCGTGACATCGTCGAAGACGACGCCGGACAAGGGGTGAGCGCCCGACGCGGTCGCGGCTCGCCGCCTGACTCTTTTTCGCTCGCTCGCGCGGCGCTTCCTGCACGGTGAGTTCGACTTGTATCGTCTTACCGTCTCGCACGAGATCGAGCCGGTGCTTGCTGCCGATCGCGGCGGCGGCAATTAAATTGCGAAGATGCCCGCTGTCCATGACATCACGTCCGTCGAACCGCTCGATGACGTCGCCTCGCTTGAGCCCGGCCTTCTCCGCAGATCCCTTTGCCTGCAAGTCGGTGACAATCGCGCCCTTTCACATCAGGCAACCGAAATATTTTTCCCAATAGCGGCGTGACATCCTGCGTGGAAGCGCCCAGAAACCCCCGTACGACCCGGCCGGTCTTGATCAGGCTTTGCATGGCGGCTCTGGCCATATTACTGGGGATGGCGAAGCCCGACCCCGACGCTCCCACCGGTAGGGCTGGCGATGGCCGTATTGATGCCGACCAGCTCTCCGTTCGTGTTGACGAGCGCTCCGCCGGAATTTCCCGGATTGATCGGCGCATCCGTTTGAATGAAAGTCTTCGAAATCCGCCACGCCGACGTCCGCACGTCCGACTGCGCTGACAATGCCGAATGTTACGGTGCGGCTCAGACCCAACGGATTGCCGATCGCCAACACGAAATCGCCGACGGCCAGGTTGCTGGAATCGCCCCAGGGCACCGTCGGCAAATTCGTGGTTTGGATTTTGACGACTGCGACGTCGGTTTTTGGATCGGTCGCCACGACCTTGCCTTTGAATTGTCTCCGGTCGGCTAGAATCACTTCCACGTCGACGGCATCGGCGACCACATGGTTGTTGGTGATGATGTAGCCATCGGAGGAGACGATGACCCCTGAACCCTGGCCGTACTGGCGTCGGGCGGGAGGTTCCCTGAACAATCCGAACGGAAGCGTTTCATCGCTGAACGCCTGGTCGCGCACCATGACTGTTGAGGCGATGCTCACAACGGCGGGAATGACTTTTGAGGCGGTAACCTTGACCTGATTCTGGAGATCGTTCGAGCCAGCGACCGGAACCAGGCGGCCGGCAGCCTCCCCCGAACTTGACGTGGCAACTGTGAGGAACACCGCAGCCAACACTCGCACCAGGAAGGAAACGGAAGCCGCCATACCAGCCTTTCTTATGGACACGCTGCGTGAGCCGTTCGAGACTGCCGTAGCCTAGCATGGAGGCGGAGAGGACGCACTTATAAATCCACATGACGCAGACGGAGCGCGTTGGCGATCACAGAAACGGAGCTGAAGGTCATGGCGGCACTCGCAATCATGGGATTGAGCAGCAGGCCCCAGAGCGGATACAGCACTCCCGCCGCAATGGGCACACCGACCATGTTGTAGACGAACGCAAAAAAGAGATTTTGCCGAATGTTCTGCCATGGTTGCTCGGCTTAATCGGAAGGCACGGACGAGCGCCCGGAGATCGCCCTTCACGAGTGTCATACCCGCACTCTCCATCGCGATATCCGTCCCGGTTCCCATTGCAATTCCCACATGAGCGAGCGCCAGGGCGGGGGCATCATTGATGCCATCGCCGGCCATCGCCACCACGCGGCCTTGCGATTTGAGATCGGCGATAATGCGGCCTTTGTTATCCGGCAACACACCGGCATGGACTTCTGAAATTCCCAGCCGCCGCGCGACGGCGTCCGCGGTGAGCTGGTGATCACCGGTGACCATCACCAAGCGTATGCCCTGTTCTTTCAAGACTCGGACCGCCTCAGGAGTCGACGGCTTCATCGGATCGGCGACACCCAACAGCCCGGCGGCCTTGCCGTCGACGGCCACAAATACGGTCGTCTGACCCTCTGCTCTCAAGCGTACCGCCTCTTCTTCCAAGACCGCTAAGCCGGGATCCGAAATCTCAAGGTGATCCCTTAGAAATTGTGTGGTGCCGACGGCCACGCGGTGCTGGTCAACCAGCCCTGTGACTCCATAGCCGGTCAGCGACTGGAATTGCTCGACTACGCCAGGCTTGAGCTGCCGTTCTTCTGCGCCGGCGATGACCGCTGACGCCACCGGATGTTCACTCCGGCGCTCGAGGTTGGCGGCCAGCCGCAGAACCTCAGCATCATGCCAGGGCGGTACGAAGCGGATGGATATCAATTTAGGTTTTCCTTCAGTGAGGGTTCCCGTCTTGTCAAACACAAGCGTATCCACTTTTCCCAGCACCTCGAGGGATTCTGCTTTGCGGACCAGGACCCCGGCCGTCGCGCCACGCCCCGTCCCGACCATGATCGACATCGGCGTCGCCAAGCCCAGGGCACAAGGACATGCAATGATCAGCACTGCCACGGCGTTCACCAACGCAAAGGCCAACTTCGGTTCGGGCCCCCACAGAGCCCACCCGACCGCCGTCGCGATCGATGCGGCCACGACGATCGGAACAAAATACCCTGCGACAATGTCGGCCATTCGCTGAATTGGCGCGCGGCTGCGTTGAGCTTCACTCACCATCTGAACGATGCGTGCCAGCAAGGTCTCGTTACCAACCCGCTCAGCCCGCATAAGGATGCTGCCAGTTCCATTGATCGTACCCCCGGTCACTAATGCGCCGGGCGCCTTTTCCACGGGCAACGGTTCTCCCGTCACCATCGACTCATCGACCGCCGTCGTGCCTTCAATGACGACTCCGTCCACCGGCACCCGCTCACCTGGCCGCACGCGCAACAGATCTCCTACCCTCACTTGATCGAGCGGCACATCGGTCTCGCGCCCGCCGTCGATCCGCCTGGCGGTTTTCGGGGCCAACCGGAGCAAGGCCTTCATCGCGGAGGTCGTTCGGCTGCGCGCGCGCAATTCCAAGACTTGCCCTAACAACACGAGCACCGTGATCATGGCTGCGGCTTCAAAATAGACGGCGAGTGATTTATCAGGTGCGCGGAAGGAAGCCGGCAGCATGTGTGGTGCGATCGTCGCGACCGTACTGTACAGATAGGCGGCGCCGGTTCCCAATCCGATCAGCGTGAACATGTTAGGCGCTCGGTGAATGAGTGAAGTCCAGGCTCGTTCAAAAAAGGGCCATCCTCCCCAGAGGACGACCGGAGTGGCTAGCAGAAACTGAATCCAGTTTCTTGCAGTATGGTCGACCGTTCCGCGGAGCATTGGAATCATGTCGGCCATCGCGACCATCATCACGAGCAGCGCGGGCCCCACGCTCATCCAAAACCGCCGGCTCATGTCCAGCAGCTCGGGATTTGGCCGTTCGTCCAACGTAACAATCTTCGGTTCCAACGCCATCCCGCATATGCGGCAGGCTCCCGGCTTCGTCTCGAGGATCTCGGGATCCATCGGACAGATGTATTCCACGGTAGCACCGGGCGATACCACGATAGGTTTTTGCGTCCGTTGCTCCGGGGGAATCAGATAATGGGCTGGGTCCTCGCGAAACCTGGCTAAGCAGCCGGGGGAACAAAAATAATAGCGCTTGCCCGCATGGACATACGAGCCGGCAGCGCTGTCAGGCTGAACGGTCATTCCGCAGACCGGGTCGATCTGGCCAGTCTCTCCTGATGGAGATGCCTGCATCATCGGCAATGGCTTGTTCTTTCCTAATGTGATCAAGCCTGGTGGGCGAGCCTGCAGTGCCCGTTGGGGATTACGCTTGAAGGTCTCGAGGCAGGAAGACGCGCAAAAATAGTAGGTGTCACCCTGATAGTCATACTGTCCGGCTGCGGTGGCCGGGTCGACAGTCATCCCGCAAACAGGGTCTACAGCCATGTGAAAATGACTCCGTTCTCACCCACCCGTCACCCCGGCGGACCTTTTTGACCCGCCCGCCCACCGATTGCTTGCCAATCGATTTCCCCGGGACGCGCCGTTTCCAGCATTGCGTTCTCTCATCGTTCAAGGCCTCAGCGTAACCACTCACGTACACCTCGGTCTTTCACTCGCTGCGGCCACTCGCGGAGCAAAGCGTCTCGACGCGTCGGGGTCGGGCGGGTGAGATTGGACAGTCATTGCGACCACACTCCGGAACCGGCTTGAGCGTCACTTCTTCGCATCCGCATCGAGGATGCTTCGGATCAGGAGCTTGAGATTTTCAGGATCGATCTTTTCAACCTTGATGTTGCCGTCCAACAGGATGGTGGGCGTCTGCTGCAGTTTGATCCGCTCGCCCCATTTTTTCCCGTCCTCGAACGATTGAGCCGGTTTGCCGCTAGCCAGCCCTTCTTCGAAAGCTTTCGGATCGAGGCCCACTTCTTTGATAAGTACTTCGCGTATCGAGCGGTCGAGCACGCCTGTTACCTTGTCTTTGTGAATCGTGCGGAACAGGACCTTTTTCATTTCATTCCCCTTGCCCATCAGCTTGGCCTGTTCATACATATCGAAGGGCGTGGGAAGCTTGCCTCTAATCACCGGGAACCCCACCATGGTGGTCTCGAGCTTCTTCCCGAATTCCTTTTCCAGAATCGGCAGCCCTTCCCCATCGAAGTAATGACAGTGGGGACAGTAAAAATCCGCGAACTCGATCAACTTGACCTTCCCCGGCTGATGGGTAGACCGTTCGTCTTGCAGAATTTCATATTTGCCCTTGAATTCGGGCTGCCCTGACGCATGAACGGTATCAGACGCCGGAAGCAGAGCAGCGGCGATCAGCATCGCCATCAGCGTCCACCTACTTGCCTTCCTTCTCATGCCCGCTCCTTTCTCAAACGCTCATGGACCCGCCGGCCATTATATCGAATACCGACTGCACTTTGCTGTTTGGTATAATTTGCGTCATGCCTTCACGATGGGCTGCTGTCTCAGCGGTGGGTCTCTGTTTTATGGTGTTGGGGTGCGCGTCAAACCCAGAAACCGGGGAAGGATCGCCCGCCAATCCAATCTCGTTTCTTCAGGTCAAAGCCACTCCCGATTCCTACAGGGGACAGTCGGTCCTCTTCGGCGGAGAAGTCTTGAGCGCCAGGCGATTAAAGGAAGGCACTCGAATAGAAATTTTGCAGCTTCCGCTGGATCGGTCCGGGGAGCCGGGAACCGACAGGCGGAAATCCGAAGGCCGCTTTATTGCCATGAACAGGGAGTTTCTTGATCCCGCGACCATTCCTCCCGGCACACGAGTGACCGTGGCAGGTGAAGTGACGGGCTCCATGACGCTTCCACTCGACGAAACCGAGTACACCTTCCCAGTGATCGAGGCACGTCACATCGAGGTCTTGCCTCCCCCGGAGGCCTCCATACCCATGCGGCCCTACATGGGTTCTCACTACTATGGCCCCTATGGGAGTCCCTATTGGCGGCCGTGGCCGTATCGCTGGTAATTAGGGTGTTCAAAAGGCCTTCTCCTCACCCGCCCAACCCACCGTTGCAATCGATTTCCCGGGACGCGCCTGACACCCAGCATCGTTCTCACAGCGCGTAGGCCTCAACGTACGAAGTTCACTGAAGGCAAAGCGCCAATCCGCTCGCATCTGATCGAAGCGAGCGATTCAAACAAGCTCAGTTGTACCTCTTCGCCTCTTCGTTCGCTGGAGCCTTGCCTGCGGAGAGGCGCGTCTTGGCGCGCCGGGGCGGGAGGGTGAGAACAGCGGCCTTTTTGAACACTTGTCGGTTAGCGTCCGCCGGTGCCGATAATCCGTTCCACCCGGTCGTCTCGGCCGCCAAGATTGCGGTACTTATGATATTGCGCAAGCGCCCGCGGCATGTCTTTTCGATGTAACTCGTAGAACACGCCAAGGTTGTAGTGGGCTTCGGCGTAGTCCGGTTTTAAGGCGACGGCCTTCTCATATTCCTGTTCCGCCTCTTCCAGCTTATTCATACTCGTATAGACCACCCCCAGATTCATATGCGCCTCGGCATATTCGGGCCGATAACGGATGACCTCAAGGAATTCTTTTTCTGCTTCGGCCGGCTTGTTTTGACTCCTTAGAATGAACCCAAGGTTATAGTGGGCATCGACCAGGTTCGGTTTTGCGGCAATGGCCTGCCGATATGCATAGGCGGCATCGAGCAAGTCATTGCTCCGTTCGGCCAACCGGCCAGCTTGATACCATCCGTCGGCGTGAGCCGGATTGGCTTTCGTCAATCGTGCGAGCAAGTCGCGCGCGGACTTGTTGTTGCCTTGCCCTTCGTGCAACAGCGCCAGCCCAAACAGGCCGTCCGCGCTCGTGGGACGGACGGTCAACAAGCGCTGATAGGTATGGATGGCGGCGGGAACGTCGTGCCGGCTCTCATAGAGCCGTGCAAGATCCACATACGATTCTTCGTGCTTCGGCGCCACTTCGATCGCCCGTTTAAGCGTCTGCTCGGCCTCTGCCGTCTTGCCCTGCGCGACGTACACTTCCGCCAGATCATTGAGAGCATCGGGATACGCCGGCTTCAGCTTGAGCGCATGCATGTACGCCTCGATGGCGTCCTGCGGTTTTTTTTTGCCGTGGAAATAGATCTGGCCCAACAGATGGTAGGCTTCCGCCGAAGAAGAGCCGGATTCCGTCGCTTTTTGCAAAGCGGCAATAGCCGCATCGGCATCGCCGGCCCTGAAGAGTTCGGCCGCTTGCTCGACCGTGCGCTTGCCGGCATCGCCAGGCGTGGCAGCAAATGCGCTTCCAGGAAGGAAAAGTACACCAACAATGCTCAGGATAACCCAAAAGAGTCGAGGTGCACGTACCGTCAAGAGAGCGCTCCAGGCCAACGGGAAGGTGTGTTCCAACTATACGGTGGGTTGGTAGTGAAATCAACGCGAAGGGGCAATGGCCTTGTGTGATAGCTCCTCCGCTGAATTTAAACTAGAAGAGGCCCAATGTGACGCCCCCGTAAATGGCTCTGCCGTAGCCGGCGAAGAAGGCCTGTTGGCCGGCTGCCGCAGCAGTTGTTTCCCCGCCTATAACCTGGCCGGACGCCGCATACTTCTTGTCTGCAATGTTATCGAGCTCGAGATAGAACTTCGCGAATCGTATCCAGGAGTTTTTGAACTCCATGATCTTGTGGACGTTGACGTTCATAACGATATAGGACGGGATGCCAAACGTATTGCTGTTGTTCAAGAAATAACTGTTGTAATAACTGCCTTCAATCCAGCCGCCCCAACCAGTTGGCGGATGATCATACTCCGCCTTGGCGAACAGAACATCGGTCGGAACGTTCGGGACTTTTTTCCCATCGCGCACCAAAAATCCTGCCGCGGTCCCATCCGAGAAATTGATATATTTGGCATTGATATGAGTATAGGCCCCGGACAACCGCAGCCCGGTCAACGGGCGCCAATCATATCTCGCCTCGATCCCTTGATATTGGGAAGAGTCGGCATTGACTGACGCGGTATTCGCCCCCGAAATCGTTTGAGTGATGATTTCATTCTTGAAGAACGTCCAAAATCCGACGAGTTCAACGATCAGGTCCTTCGTCAATCTCGATTCCGTGCCGATCTCATTATTCCAGTTCTTCTGCGGCTTCAAATTGAAGTTTGACCCAGGCAGACCTGTGACCGGATCCCTCGTAAGATTGCCGAATGTCGGGATAGCGTACCCGGTCGAGCTCCTGATCCAATGCCGATAGCCTTCCGCTGGCTTCCAGGTGAGAGATGCTTCGGGGGCCCAGTTTGAGTAGTCCCGGGTCGCGCTCGGCCTCGACGCCACTGCGCCTGAATTGTCATAGTTGATGGTGTCAATGCTGAGTTGCGACTGCTCGAACCCAAGGCCTGCAGCCAGAATCCATTTTGGAACGAATTCCAGCTCCTCGCGAATGCGGCCTCCGATGTTATTGACCCTTCCCCGGTTGTTCTGTAGCAGCGTTCCTCTGGTTCCAAATCCGGTAGCCAGATTCTGAAACGTTTGTCCCTCCTGTTCCATATTGTTGACAAAAAATCCGACATAGCTTCTCAGGGGCATGTCAGCCAACCGTCCGTCATGCCGCAGGTCGGTGTAGTGCTTATAGTTCGGATTCACGTTGTCGGTGATCTGCGAAAAGTACTGATTGATGTCCTTCACATCATAATCTGCTTCGATCGTGAGCACCGTATTGGCGTTGAGCTGGCGCTCGTAGATGCCGCCGACGATCGTGCGGCGATCGATGCGCTGCTGATGGAGCAATGTGGCATTGGCGCAATTGGGGTTGTACGTGCCCGGCGTACAGGTTGTCTGGGCGCCGCCGGCCTGGCGCTCGTCCGCATGGAACTGAGCCTGTGTCAATCTGGTCGGCACGCGGGTATCCAGCCAGTTCGTAATCGCCTTGAAGTAAAAACTCTGCTTGTCATCGATGGTGAAACGCAGATTGAAATTGAGGGTCTGCGTCGTGTAATCGCTGTTTTTGATGAATCCATCTTCCGCCGCGTTGCTGGCAAACAGCGACACATCAAGGTTTTGATATTGCCTGCCTACGGCAAAGGCCTGCTTGAAGAAGCCGTACGATCCTCCGGACAGGAATGTTTCAAAGCCGTTGATGTCACTGCCCCGCCGAGTC
Organism: uncultured Nitrospiraceae bacterium; assembly: GCA_963794505.1. Classification (GTDB taxonomy): domain Bacteria; phylum Nitrospirota; class Nitrospiria; order Nitrospirales; family Nitrospiraceae; genus Nitrospira_C. The sequence continues at coordinate 7,755 of CAWCEG010000051.1, read as the reverse complement.
CGGAAATGAACCATGCCGCCGAGGGCATAGTTGTCGTACAACGAAGACGAGGCTCCGCGCAGCACTTCCGTGCTTCGCATAAACCAGGGATCGTGGATATCGAGCCGGGACAGTCCGTCGGATTGAGTCTGGATGAATCCGTCTTCGTAAATTTTGATATCGCGGACCGCAAACGTCGTCTTCGCCCCCTGGCCACGGATCATGATGCTGAAGTCACGCGGACCGTTGGCTTGGCGCAAGACGACGCCGGGAAGCGATTCCAACGACTCCTTCATCGTACGAGTTGGCTGGGAATCCGTCTCTGCCGGCACCGTGGCCGACAACGAAACGCCTTCGGGACGTTTCTGTAATCGCTGGCTCACGATGCTCATATCGGCAAGGTCGTAATGCGGTGCTGCTGGTCTAGCTTCCGGCGTCGCTTCAGGTTCGGCGTGTTCCTTGATGATGGAGGGGCGCTGGGCTTCCGGTTTGGCGCTTTCCTTTTTGTGCTGAATGTCCTCCAGTTCCTTCAAAATATCGTTGAGCTGATCGCGCAATTCATGCTCACGCTGTGAGGCAGCAGGATCGAGTGAAGGTGTATCCTGCGCGAGCGCGGCAGCGGCTCCGACTGCCAACATTGAGAACAATCCAATGACACATCCTATTTGAATAATGCCCCCCTGCATAACCATGATTGCCGACTCCTTGAATGATGGACGAGGACGCGACTGACTCGTACAGCCTCATCGGCCGAAAGAGGATTGCGCCGGATGAAATGGAACGAAAAGATCAGCGTGGAGGTGCCCTGGAACGAGAAACGGCGGCAAAGATACTGGTTAGTGCTGTGGTACCGACCAATGCGAGCGTCGCGATAGCAATGAACACCGCAACGACCGGCACGGCTGTATGGATGGTAACGGTTGGGTTGGTCTGGCAAGCCCAGGCACAGAGCGCCGAATGTGCCAGGTGAGAATGGTTTTGGTGATGGGCCGTCGGCTGCTCGGAGTGAAGGAGGAGACAATTGGCAGCGCCGATCGCGAGGGCCGCATAGAGCACGATCATCCCGATGGCGAGACGAGACAATCCACCCCTTCATGGTGCCGGTTACCGAGCACCTGTCGCACGAGGGCGATCGATTCAAGACTATCCCAGACGCGCGGACCGACGGCGCGGCCGACCGCTCGTCCGTCCTGCCCGATCACGACCGTCGTCGGCAGTCCTCGCACCATAAACAAGCGCGTGACTTCCTGATCCTCGTCGAAGGCAACCGGCAGACGGACACCGAGTTGATCGAGAAATTGCTTGATGCCTTGCGGATACATGTCCGCCGTCACGGTGATGACCCGGACCCGGTCAAGATCAAAATGTGTTTGGAGCCGTGCGAGCGACGGCATTTCTTCTTTACAAGGGCCGCACCAGGTCGCCCAAAAATTGAGGAGCACGACCTTGCCTGCCAGATCTTCCGAGCGGAGCGTCTGACCGTCGAGCGCCTTCAGATCGAACGCTGCTATCGAGCCACCCGTTTCCGCTCGGCTCATACGAGCGCGCTGAAGGAATCGCCTAGCTGCGGACGCGCGCTGTACAGGAGACCGCCGGAACCAGACAGCCCTGCACATCCGGCGACGAGCACGTCGACAAGGATGCGCCATATCTTCTACGGCCCATGGGTCAGTCTTCCCCTTCTGGCGACCGCGACGCCCGGCAATTGCATCGTCTGGACCACGAGACGATGCGCCGGCATTGCATGTTCCTTCCACCCCATCACCACCGTCCCCGGCTGATTGACGGCGATGGTAGGCGTTTGTCCGTTTTTCTCGTTCAATTTTCGCGGCGCGCTAAACGACTGCCCTCGGTCGAGTGAATGGCTCATCACGATCTTCACGGCGAACCGGTGATTGTTCCTCCCAGATCACGATGACTCGCCCTTCCGGATCGACCGCCATCTGCGGATGGTCGGGGAAAGTGTCCCTTTCGAACGATTGAGTTGCTTTTTCTGAGAAAACGTCTTGCCCTTGGTCGTCGGAATACGCCAGATAGATCGCAGGCGTCTCATCGGCGCCTTCCGTGTACCAGACGACATAGAGCCGTCCTAGCCGGTCCACACCCAGCGACGCCGGACGATGGGGCAGGCTTGATATTCCCATTGGTCGTTGTCCGACGACCACCGGAGACGAATAGCGTCAGCCCGCCGTCCGTCGACCTCGCGACGACCGTTTCACGGATATTGCCGTCGAAAATTTTGCGCCATGCGACGTACACAATTCCGTCGGCGGAGATTGCTAGGGAAGTTCGGCAACAGACGCAGGTATTGTCGTCGACTTTGAAATTTCTTGTGATCGTGCGTCCCTGATCCGTCGATCTCGCCACAAAAGTCCCAGGATCTTTCTTGCCTTCTCGCCCATCGATCCATGCCAGATGCACCACGCCGTCCGGAGCGACTTGCATCGCATCGAACGTATGTTGGATGACTTGCTCATCGTCGTTCACCAACGTCGAAGGGCCGAACGATCGTCCACCGTCGCTGGACCGGCTCAATCGCAATTCACCCGAGAATGGCTTATCAGGGGTCATCTTGGGATGCGTCATTGACCAGGTGACAAAGACGTCGCGTCCGCGAACGACCAAGGCCGGAGATTCCTGACGGTAATAGGGGCTCTCATGCGGTTGATTGACGGGAACGGAGCGTTCCGAGCGGGCCGCCTGGCGTTTGCGACCTTGCAAACAGAATCGTGCGCGTTTCTTTGTCTTCCTCCATCCAGGCGGCGGAGATGATTCCTTCATCATCGATCTGGACAGAGGGACCGACCACCGTCTTTGCCTGATGAACGGTGACATGTTTGATTCCGAAACTCTCCGGCGATTCCGGCGTCCCACCCCCCGCCGGCACGGATGGCCAGACGTGACCAGTCCGAGAGTGAGCACGATAGGGGACAAACAGGAACCCAGGCGTCGCTGTCTGTTGGCTGATCGCGTGGTCACGTCGCTTCTCCGCTTTGCCGTTAATTCGCCAGACTGTAGACAATCGGGAGACTCACTACGATTTCCGGGTTTGCCGATCGCATGCTTCATATGGAGCGGGCAGGCAAGCCGAACGGCCTCGATTGCCGCCGTATCAAGTATGTGATGGCCAGAACTCTTCTGAACGGTCACCTCGGCCAGATGTCCGTCAGATCGAATGACGGCTTTCAAGATCACTTTTCCTTCTTGACCGTTCAAGCGAGCCGACGCGGGATATCGCTTCAGCTCAGCCACCCGCCGCCAGAGCGACTCGGCCAGCCACCGATGATCTACCTTGGTGTCAGGTCCGGGAGCCGCCTTTGCCATCTGCATCGGCGCCTCTGACAGCCGACGGCGCGGAGTGGTCGGTTCTGCGGACGTAGCAGGCGGCAGCATTCTGCACTGCGCCTCTCGCACCGGCTCAACGAGCGGCAGTCTCACTGACCGGCGGTTGGGCAAGGCGATCCTCATTCGCGTCAGCCGGAGGATTGGGCCGCTTCTGTCGGCTGCCTGTGCGCGATCACCGGCTCCATAGGCGGAACCGGCTCGGTCTCCCTCGGGCCCGATCACAGGTTCGGGGTTCGGCTTGGGACATCCACGAGCCTTCTGTTCAATCGGCTCGGCGTTTTTCTGTGACGAGCCTTCGCCGATCTGTTCAACCGGCTCGGCTTTCGGCGGTGGCGAGGGCTCGACCCTCTGCTCGATCGGCTTCGACCGGCGGGCCTCAGGATGGACCATTTGCACCGACTGCTGCGGCGCAACCCGGTTCAGGACTGTCCTCCTGCTTCGACGGCTGCGGCCGGGCAAGGGGCGCCGCTCGGCTTTGGGACTGACCTGCTTGACCGGGGCCGACCTGGTTGTGAGATTGCTCAGGAAGTCGAGTCAGATTTCACCGGCGTCGACCAAGGCCACGTCCCATTTGAATGTTTCTTCTTGCAAGACGGGCCTGACCTGAGCGGCAAAGATCACTGCCAGCCCGACCGCCAGGCCGTGCAGCAGCAGCGAGAAACCCCAAGCAGGAATGAGAAAACTTGTTATGGTCTGCAGCACGTCATATAAAGACACCACTGGAATCGTAGCGCTGTGTTCGACGCTGCCGATCGCCGCGAAGCCGGACCGCAACGCTTGACACCATCAGGCTCGAACTATATCGTGGCGTCTGCCGGAGGACCGCGAGAGGAGAGAAGAGATGAGAAGCCGGAGGAGAAATCGGAAAGCGCTGAAAACTCAACACGCGATACGGGGGAACGTTCGATGAGATCCGGAGCGGCCACAGTGTCCAGAACCTGCCCTGCGGCGCACATCCATGCGCAGAGTACTGTCGCATGCGTCGATTTTTGATGATGGGCGTGGTGCGATTCGTGTGAGATGGCCTGCGCCGAGCCCAGGCCTCCGATGAGGAGGAGACATAGGACCAGAACAACGGCAAGCGATTGCTTCGGCGACCAAGGCATCATAGGCACAACCAGAGAGGCTCCGTCGTACGGATCGTATCTAAACCTACGATACAGCGTCAAGCCTGAGGTATCGGAAGCCCTTGTCTTCCCGATAGGATTCGGAAAATTTTTCCGGTATACTGCCGGGATTACGTTACTGTCCACGCCGATATTTGTCTGTAAAACCCGATGCTGACACAAATCCTCAACTTCATTTTCGGCAGCAAGAACGACCGTGAAATCAAGGGCTTGTTGCCGATTGTTCAGCGCATCAACGCCTTGGAATCAGACCTGATTCCGCTCTCTGATCAGGCCTTGGCCGATAAGACTCAGACCTTCAGAAAGCGGGTGGCCGCCGGCGAAACCCTTGACGATATTCTTCCTGAGGCCTTCGCCGTCTGCCGCGAGCTGTCTCGTCGTAAGCTGAACATGCGCCATTTCGACGTCCAACTGATCGGCGGCATGATTCTCCACAAAGGCCGGATTTCCGAAATGAAAACCGGCGAAGGGAAAACGCTCGTCGCGACGCTGCCCATTTACCTCAACGCCCTGGAAGGCAAGGGCGCTCATCTCGTGACGGTCAACGACTATCTGGCCAAACGGGACGCGCAATGGATGGGCCAGCTCTATCATGCACTCGGACTGTCGACGGGAGTCATTCAGCACGACGCCTCGTTCATTTACGACCCGACCTACGATGCCGCCGACAAGCGCCTCCAGCACCTCCGTCCTTGCACGAGGTACGAGGCCTACCGCGCCGACATTACGTACGGGACGAACAACGAGTACGGCTTCGACTATCTCCGCGACAACCTGGTGGTGACCGCGCTGGATCAATGCGTGCAACGGGACTTGAACTTCGCGATCGTGGACGAGGTCGACAGCATCCTCATCGACGAAGCACGGACCCCGCTGATCATCTCGGGCCCCACCGACCAGAGCACCGATCTCTACTACCGCATCAACGCCATCATTCCTCAGCTCAAGCCGGAGCATGACTACACGATCGAAGAGAAAACCAAGACGGCCGCCCTGACCGAGGAAGGCAACGTGCGGGTTGAAAAGCTCTTGGGCGTAGACAATCTCTACGATCCGGACAACATGGACCTCGTCCACCACGTGGTCAAAGCGCTGCAAGCCTACGCGCTCTATAAGCGCGATGTCGACTACGTGGTCAAAGACGGCGAGGTGATCATCGTCGATGAATTTACCGGCCGATTAATGCCGGGCCGCCGATGGAGCGACGGATTGCACCAGGCTGTCGAGGCGAAAGAAGGCGTCAAGATCGCCAATGAGAACCAAACGCTGGCCTCCGTGACCTTCCAGAATTACTTCCGCATGTACAAAAAGCTCGGCGGCATGACCGGCACCGCCGACACGGAAGCAGCGGAGTTTGCGAAGATCTACAACCTCGACGTGAACGTAGTTCCCACCAACCGGAAAATGATCCGGCTGGACTACGCCGACGTGGTCTACCGTACTGAAAAGGAAAAGTTCGCCGCAATCGTCGAAGAGATCAAGGACTGCCACCAACGGGGTCAACCGGTTCTGGTGGGCACGATCTCTATTGAGAAATCGGAGAGGATCGCGGGCATGCTCAGCCGAAACGGCATCAAGCACAACGTGCTCAATGCCAAACAGCACGAGCGTGAAGCTGAGATCGTGGCGCAAGCCGGACGCAAAGGCGCTGTGACTATCGCCACCAACATGGCGGGCCGCGGAACCGACATTCTACTGGGCGGCAATGCCGACTTCATGTTCAAGCAGGTGTTGTATCGGGAAGAACAGCTGCCGGACGAACGGAAGCTCGCCGTCTATGAAGAGATTCGTGGCGACTGCGAAAAGAACAAGCAGGAGGTGGTCGCCCTCGGTGGATTGCACATCCTCGGCACAGAACGACATGAGAGCCGCCGCATCGACAACCAGCTCCGCGGGCGCTCGGGCCGTCAAGGCGATCCCGGGTCATCCCGGTTTTATCTGTCCCTTGAAGACGATTTGATGCGCATTTTCGCCTCAGAGCGGGTGTCACAACTCATGTTGAAGCTTGGCATGGAGGAAGGCATTCCCATCGAGCACGGCATGGTCACTCGCGCCATTGCCAATGCCCAAAAGAAGGTTGAGGCGCACAATTTTGAAATCCGAAAGCAACTGCTCGAGTATGACGACGTCATGAACAAGCAGCGGGAGGTCATCTACCAACACCGCCGTGCCGTCTTGGCTGGCGAAAACCTCAGCGACGACTTGCGCGAAATGATGGGAACGTCGATTGAGTCCGCACTCAACGTGTACTGCCCAGCCGAACAGTATCCCGAAGAATGGGACATGAAAGGTCTGGCCGAGATGATGCAGGGCCAGTTCGGACTCGACATGACGCAGGGCAAGCAGGACAGCGGTGAATCTCTTCGTGACGTGGGACGAGACGCGCTCCTTGAAGATCTGAAGGTCCAAGTGCGCGACGCCTACGACCGAAAGGAAAAAGAACTGGGGCCGGAGCTCATGCGCTTCCTGGAGAAGAATTTCATGCTCCAGGTGATCGACCATCATTGGAAGGACCACCTGTTGGGGATGGACCATCTGCGCGACGGCATCGGCCTGCGCGGCTATGGCCAGAAAGATCCGCTGATCGAGTACAAGCGGGAAGGATATGATCTCTTCGCAGGGATGATGGAGCGCATCAAGTCGGATACGATCGAGCGGCTCTTTTTGGTGCAGGCCGTTCGGGAAGGCGAGCGCTCCGCTCCCCCGCCGCCCGTGGTGTCACGGCCGCAGCCCAAGCTCACGTTGAATCGCGGGGAAGAACCGGTGTCTACGCCAACGGTCCATCGTAGCGACGACAAAGTCGGCCGCAATGACCCCTGTCCCTGTGGCTCAGGAAAAAAATATAAAAAATGCCACGGGGCATGAGAACCTTTGACCGTTAACAAAATATCCTTCTCTACTCCTTATCCCCGACCATCGCACCTCTCAAATCCTTTCAAACATTTCAGCAAGTCCGAGCTTAAAAAAATCGTACGAAAATCTGACGATGAACTCGATTGGCACGACTTCATGACCCTTTTTCACTGGGGTACACCCGGCGGGGTATACCAAGAAGTGGCATATTTCCTCCCATTCGCACTCGAACGCATGCGAGGCGACTCCGACAGCGCTCGAGAATTTTTGTCTGGAGTTTTCTGCTTTGTTTCCGAAAACTTAGTCCAACTTCGGCAAGATGAATTAATCGAGCCTATTCAAAACGGGATCAGGGCATGCTTTAGCCTAAAATTGGTAACACTCGCGAGTGACTTGCCGCCAATTCGGGCACCGTTCTGTTTTCCTTGCCCCCACAGGCGGAATGTCAGTG
>CAWCEG010000050.1:0-9189 GCA_963794505.1 uncultured Nitrospiraceae bacterium | reverse complement strand
ATGACCTCGACGAATGTACCGCCACCGATAAGGTTCCGTCAGGTTTCGCGCCAGCTTGCCGTCGGGCGGGGGATTGGGGTAGAGGAGCCCCTCTGATGAGGGGAGATGAAGAATGCCGTGCCCGCATTGCTGTTCGGCCAAGACGACGGAGCGCTCGGACCGGACGGCACATGGCTATCGGCGCTTCCGGTGCCGGGGCTGCGGGCGGGGCTTCAATGAGCGGACCGGCTCGGTGCTGAACCGGCTTCAGCTGCCAACCGATGTGGTCTTTTTGATCGTGCTGTGGCGGTTGCGGATGAAACTCAGCCTGCGGGACCTGGCGGAGATCCTGCTGCTGCGCGGCCTGGTGTTCAGCCATGAAGCGATCCGCGACTGGGAAGCCAAGCTGGCGCCGCTGCTCACCGATGCCCTGCGCAAGCGCCGCAAGGGCAAGGCTGGCCGCAGCTGGTATGTCGATGAAACGTACATCAAAGTGGCCGGCCAGTGGCAGTACCTGTACCGGGCGATCGACCGCGACGGCAACCTGGTCGACGTCTACCTGAGCGAGACCCGCGATCAGGAAGCCGCCGAGGCGCTCTTCCGCTCCGCCGTGGCGGTCACCGGAACCACCCCGGACAAGGTCACCACTGACAAGCACGCCAGCTACCCGCCGGCCCTCGACGAGGTCTTCTGCGATGACCTCGAACACCGTACTTCCAAGTACTTAAACAACCATCTGGAGCAAGATCACCGAGCGGTAAAAGGGCGCTACCGGCCGATGCGAGGCTTCCAAACCCACACCAGCGCCTCCCGCTTCTGCCGGGCCCACGACGAAGTGCGCGACTTCTTCCGACCGGCCACCCGGCGCAAGGAGCACGTGCCCGCGGCCCGGCGACGGGCGATCCATGTCCAGAGAGTCGCCGCCCTCCGCGATATGCTCGCCGTCGCCTGACCAAGACGCCGCTCGCCAGGGCTGATCTGTGCCTCCGCTCAGGATCTGGCGCGAGACCTGACGGAACCGCTGCGCTTACCAGGTCAGCGTTCTCTCCGGAGTCGGTACTGACCGCCCCATGATGGTGTCAGAGGTGCCGGCGTCGGAATGTCAACTTCATCGTCAGCAAATGCCTTGCCAGGAAACAGCAAATGCAGCGGCGGAATAAAGGTGCCCATCGGCTTCTGCAGAACCCGACCCGAACCCTCAACGGCACGTTCCGCGACCTATTCACCGCCTGGTATCCGGCCATGCCCGTCAACGATGTCCAGACCGCGCCCTACGCTGCCTAGATGTAGCTGGGACTGTCCTGCAGCACGGCATCTAGGATGGCCGAAGTCTCGGCGAGCAGACCTCTTGCCGGCTCATAGCTGGTATGAAGCAGGTGCAGCCGGCCTCCCAGGGTAATCGCCCCGATCGTCTGAGCGAGGGCGAAACCCATGGTGACGGATGGACCCCAAAGCGCTTCGAGCGTGAAGGGGCCGTAACGGTCCGGGAAATCCACAGCCCCAAGGTTGCTCAGAAGGATGTCGGCGCCGGCTTGCTGCGCCAGGAATGCCTGCGCCTGATCTACCGTCGTGATGCCGGCCACCTGGTCGCGCATCATGCCGACCATGCCTGCAAGCAGTTCGCTGGCCTTGAGCGGAGCGAGACTGTCCGAGAAGAAGCGAGCTCTTCTCCTGAAGTCCCCTAATCCGTCTCCTAACTCGACGATCGCTGCCGATACGAAAACGCCGAGATCCTCACTGCCTCCCAGCAGTCTGCCTCGCACGTCGATGGGAGAGTGAATACCGGAGCGGAAGATCAGACCATCCGGGCATCCTGACCGAGGCTGCGAATGTCGCGGCAGCGCTCAGGGCGCCGTGCACCGTCGTTCGTTCCGCCCGCGCCCACGCCCGGAGCCGTTCTGTCTTTTCCCGACTGAAACGCAGGGACTCGACGTGGGGCAATGATCCGTCCAGGAGGCGATAGGGAGCATCCCGCCCCGCCGGTGGAGCTTCCGGTGGTGGCGTCAGAGTTCCGGCCGGTTCGGCCCTGGAGGCGACCATCTGCTCGAGTGAGGCCGTAACCGGGCTGAGCACGACCGTTTCCCCTCCGAGCGTGCGCAGCAGGTCGCGCATCAGAAAGGACAGCGACAGACCATCCGCGATGGTGTGGTGCGCGCAGAGAATAATGACAGAGCGATCGTCGCCATGCAGCAGGGTGGCGCGCAATAGCGGTGCCTCGGAGGGATCGAACGGCCGCTCGATCTGGGCTGCAACGTGAGTTGCCCAGTCCGATCCAGCGTATTCGACGACCTGAAGCGGTATCGATCCGCGTGGAACCACCTCGAACAAGGGCGCGCCGCGACTGTCCGGAACGATCCGGCTCCAGATGACAGGCAGCTGGCCGCAGATACGATCAAGCGCCTCCTGCCACTGGGCGACCTGGGAGGATCCGGCGACCTCTGCGGTGATTGCGAAATGCGTCTGCCGGTTCTGGCTGATCAGCCAGAATAATTTCTCGATTCCGCCCAGCGGGCGAAGAATGGCAGGCTTATCTATTTGATCGAACGGCATGCTGGTTTCCCTCCATTTCGGGCGCGGCCACATGGCTCGGGCACAGTAGACAGTATTTCGAAAAACGCGTTGGAAGATGATGTCGGCAAACGCCTGCCAGGTTACGCTTGCAACACGGTGCTGTTGTCCGGCGGTATTGGTGAATGCCAGAGATCCGCCGCAAACTGTCCAGCTTCGTTTATCAGCCGAAGGTGAACGCGTAAGCCCGGACGCCTGGATCCAGGAACTCGATCGTAAACGTCCGCTCGGTAACGGGCCCGCTTTGCCGGATGAGCTGGTAAAGCCGCTCCTCGGCGACAGTCCCAGTCCCATCGACATCGACATCCGTTCCGTGACTGTCACCGGGAGCCGCGCCGTCGATCGTGACGCGGAAGCGGACTGGCCTGCCGTCCGGTGACGGACCCAGGACCAGGTGCAGGTCGCGGGCATGAAACCGATGGACGATGCCGCCGCCCGTCCCGTTGAGGGTGGCGTGTTCGCCGCCGATCGTCCAGTCGCCGGTCAGCCCCCACTGGTTGAGCTGTGGGCGGCCAGCCTGATAGACATGACGGGCATCCTCAACAGCACCGCCGGGAGAAATGAAGTTCCGGGCCTGGTTGTAGCCGATATAGGTTTCGGGCGAGCGCAGATTGGCCAGATCGGGAGAAGCCTGAGCGCCTTTCGTGTCCACCGCAATCGTTTCCCTGGACACCATCGGAGCGCCCGCTTCGGCAAGAAGCTTCTCGATCACGCGTTCCGACCGGTCGTACTCACCTTCGCCGAATTCACGGTGCCGGATGCGCCCCGCCGCATCGATGAAGAAGCGCGCAGGCCAGGCGCGATTGTTGAAGGCGCGCCAGACTTCAAAATTGTTGTCGATCGCGACGGGATAGGTGACGCCAAGGTCCGACAGCGCACGACGGACGTTGTCGATGTTCTTCTCGAAGGCGAATTCGGGTGCGTGCACTCCGATCACCACCAGGCCCTGATCCCGGTACTTTTCGGCCCAGGCGCCGACATGAGGCAGTGAGCGCAGGCAGTTGATGCAGGAATAGGTCCAGAAGTTCACCAGGACGACCTTGCCCTTCACGCTTTCGCTCGTCAGCGGCGCGGAATTGAGCCACTGCGTCGCGCCGAACAGCGGAGCAGCAAGTTTTTTCTCCGAATAGGCCGAGTTGACGGGAGCAGGATCAGCGTGTGCTTCATCCAAGATCCCGGCACCGAGGGCATCAATCAGCCTCTGCTCGACGGCGGATGTTCCGGCCGAGGAGATCCGCGTCAGGAAACCAGTATCGAGACCGAACGAGATTGCCGCCACGCTTGCCAGTACACCAGCGCCGAGGCCGCGCCGCAGCCCGTGTCCGAGCCTGAGCGAGCCCTTCATCATCTCCAGGACCCGACCTCCGAAAATCAACGCGGCGCCCAACGATGTCGCTGCGCCGGACGCATAGGCCAGCAATAGCAGAGACGTTTCCAGGCTCGTCCCCCCGAGTGCGGCACCCGCCAGGATCAGGCCAAGCACCGGCCCTGCACACGGTGTCCAGAGCAGGCCGGTCGCGATGCCGAGAAGTGCTGACGAGCCGAAGCTCACGCCCTTCGTTCTGGTTCTTTCATCCACCGAGCGCGACAATCTCGCCCCGAGGGCAACCAAGGGAGCTGTAAGGCGTGCCGACAGCCCTGGGAAGATCAGCGCAAGCCCAAAGCATGCGATCAGTACCAGTGCAAGAGTGCGCCCGTGACGGTTCAGCTCGATCGCCCAGTTGCCGGTAACCGCAGCAAGGCTCGCTACGGCGGTGAACGCAAGCGCCATCCCGACCAGCATAGGCAGGCCGCTGCGGCGGAAAGGCTGACCCGCACGTGTCAGGACGAAAGGCAGAACCGGCAAGATACAAGGGCTCACAATTGTAAGCACGCCCGCCAGATAAGCCAGGACGAAGAGGATCATGAGAGCACTTCAGTCATGTAAGGTATGAAAATGACGCTGAGTGGCCTGGGATCATTGTCCGCACAGCTCACTGGGGCGCGGGATCGTTGTTCCGAGAGGAGATCGCCGGCAACCTGTGGGCAAACGGCAGCTGATCAGTATCCGTCGACATCGGCGACAGACCGAAGTTGAAGGTCATGATGGTCGCTTGACGGGCCAATGATACGGCATGCGTCTCGATATTCAGGACAGGTCGGCTCTTCACAGGAGCGAGCGATAAACGCCAGGAAGGTTCGCTCCATCGCGGGTATAGGCCTGCTCGAACTGACATGACCGATCGACATCCATGACCAGGGAGCCGGGCTGGTCCGTCAGGTGCATCCATGCCGTATAACCGACGAGCTGACCTTGACCTGACAGGCGCTGGGTATAGAAGAGGTCGCGGACCACTTCAGGGGGAACACGGTAGGCATCGAGCGCGGATGCGACCGTAGGGGTGCAGGAGTGAGCATTGTATCGGGTGAGCGTCGAGGTGGTCGCTTGGCTTGGTGCCTCAAGCCGGGGGGCACGCCAGCGCATCCGGACAGCAGGACGATGGCAAGCATCGCCGGGACAAGAATTCTTGAACTTGATCCAGGCTGCGTATGAAAACCGGTCATTTTGACCTCCTTTGTTAAAGAGAACTGACGGTAGGTTCTATCCGCGTGATTGCCGCCTCGAGCATTACGTGGCATCTGGCACGCGGGACTGGAGGAAGCCTGCTATGCCTGCTCCCAGGCTACCAATAATCGGGACGTCCTGCCCATTGGACACGGGCAGGACGTCCGTGACCGGTCCGGCTCAGACCAGGTTGATCGCAACGTCGATGTTGCCGCGGGTGGCTTTGGAGTACGGGCACGTCTGGTGCGCGGCATCCACCAGGGCCTGGGCGGCGTTGCGCTCCAAACCCGGCAGGCTGACGTTGAGACGAGCCTGGAGGAAGTAAGCGTCCCCGGTCCTGCCCAAGTCTACTTCGGCGTCGACAACCGCGTCAGCCGGGAAGGTAACCTTTGTTTTTCTGGCCGCAAGCTGCATCGCGCCGATGAAACAGGCCGACCAGCCGGCGGCGAACAACTGCTCCGGATTGGTACCGTTGCCAGGAGTTCCAGGAGACGAAAGCTTGATGTCCAGCCGGCCATCGCTGCTGCGGGAGGTGCCGTCGCGGCCGCCGGAGGATGTGTGGGTTTTGCCCGTGTACAGCACCTGTTCGATCTGCGTCATGATGTCGGTTCCTTCGCTGCAAGTTGATCGTATGCGTTAAAATCGTATGCGATATATTCGGGACAGCGGATGTGTTTGTCAAGGGTCCGATTGCATCGGGTGCGGCCTATATCCAGCTCTGCCCTTCACCTTTCCGTGAACTTCAGAAGGTGACCATGACACCCACCGACCCAGTAGATACGGCGAGCTCGAAATTCGCCGATTTCCTGTGCTTCGCGATCTATTCGGCTAGCCCTCTACGGCAGGGCCTACAAGCCGATCCTCGAGAAACCTGGCGCGACTTGCACCGCAGACGTCACCCTCATGGCGCTATGGGAGAAGGCCGATCAGACAGTCAGCGACCTTTGCAACCGCTCCCATGGAAGCACCCGCATCAGCGTCAGTTCAAACCGCCTCCCAGACATTCCCTCCGACCATCATGAGAACCGGACGTCGCTTATATCGATGGAGACCATCAGCGGATCGAAATCTGGACTGCGGTCCGGTCCACGCCTGTATGCGCGGCGCTTGCTCGGCAGGCGAATGCCGTCAACTTCGATGTAGTCGGATACCAACTGGGCTGCGCCGAAGCCCCCGGCGACATCGACATTGTAATCGTGGCGCCGCAGGAGCAGGTCTTCGCCGAAGAAGAAGTCCTGTACGGTACTGTGAGTGGCAATCGTATCGGGGAAGCGGGCGCGCAGCACCCGCCAGGTCTCGCCTGCTTCCGTCCACGGCTCAATCTCTTCGACCTGAACACCCTCGATCGTGAGCAGGAAAGGCGTCGTCAAATAGGTCCATAGTGCATAGCCGTTGAAATAGGCCCTGTGAAGTGGATCCCAAGGCGTCCGCATTCCATGACCGGCAAAGGAGGCACGGGGATTGTTCCGTTCGGCAACCACGGTATTGTCGCTCTTAAGGATCGCGATGCGGCCGGGGGTGAAGTCGGTATGCCAGTCCGGATCACCGAAGGGAGCAACCGAGGAGCGCTCCTCGTGGAGCCAAACGGTCATGCGGCGCGGCTCCTGATCCTGCGTCAGGTTTTTCATGCCCCACAGCGCACCGTCGGTAACGATGGTTGCCTCAACCTTGCTGAAACCGTTCCAGCGCTCAAGCCCGCCATGGGCCTCGATGATTTTTGCCAGCAGTTCGGTCATCGGTAGGATTCTCCTCCAGGGTGGATCGGTCGAACCGTTGTAATCCGCGAGATCCTGGGTTGCGCATTGCAGTCAGGGGTGGTCGGCTCAGCACCGGGACAATGCCTTTTGCTATGGACGTTGGTCGGCGAAACGTCGATCGCCATGGGAGGCCGCACTTGGCTTCGCTGCCCTTCGGGCATCGACCGCGAGGTGGGTCATCGACCTCGACGTCAACAGGCGTTTTGCCAAGAAGGTGCATATGCGATGATCCAAGTTTGAACACCTCCTTGCCGGTTGACGGTTCACTACAGTAACCCGGATAAGGGGTTTTCGTGCGACTAAGGGATTGTGACTGAAAAGCTTTTTGAGGTAAGCGGCCATCGCTGAGTGATGGAGGCGATGATGTTGGATCGGATCGTCGAGGTTTTTTGCGAGGTCGATGATTTCTGCCAGGCGTTCCTGCCACAATGGGAGGCGTCGCTGTTGGGCACCGGCGGGCCGGCGCCACGCGGGCCGCAGCCGGGTCTGTCGACCAGCGAGATCATCACGCTGCTGCTTGTGCTCCACAGTTCAGGCTTCAAGCATCTCAAGAGCTTCTATCACGGCTTCGCCGAACCGCTGTTGCGCGGCTACTTTCCCGGCATGCCGTGCTACGAGCACTTCGTCGCCCTGCAGAAAAGCGTCTTCGTGCCGCTGGTGTTCTTCCTGCACAGTCACCTGGGGACCAAGACCGGGCTCTACTACATCGATTCCACCGCCCTGCCGGTCTGCGACAATCATCGCATTAGCCGGCACAAGGTGTTTGCCGATCTGGCCCAGCGCGGCAAGACCTCGATGGGCTGGTTCTTCGGCTTCAAGCTGCACCTCGTCTTCAACAACGACAATGAAATTGTCGCCCTGAAGCTGACCCCTGGCAACGTCCATGACACCACGCCGGTCCCGGCGCTGACCCGCGACCTGATCGGCAAGCTGTTCGGCGACAAGGGCTATATCGGCCAGAAGCTGGCCGAAGACCTGTTGCGTCGCGGGCTAACGCTATTCACCCGCGTCCGCAGGAACATGAAGTCGCTGCCCATGTCTTTACACGATAAAGCCTTGCTCAATGCCCGGAACATGGCCGAGACCATCATCGGCCATATCAAGGAGTTCTCGTCCCTCAATCTGTCCAAGCATCGATCCGTCATCAACGCCTTCGTTCACATCATCGCGGCCATCACCGCCTACCAGATCAACCCGTTCAAGCCCAAGCGCAACCTTCAGCCCCGCTATCGTCTCCAAACCACAGCCTGAAAACCCCTTATCGGGGTTACAGTACCTCCTTTGGAGAGGCTGAACGGCGCTCACTTGACCAGTGTGACAAGCGGCTTGCCTTTTTCGACGATATATGTGGCGAGTTCCGCCGCGTTGACGCTGCCGACGTTCTTCGCCGAGTGGATCGTTCCGGCCGGGATGAACAGGACCTCGCCCGCCCTGAGCGTCACCGGCGGCCTGCCCTCGAGCTGATACTCCAGCAATCCTTCGATGACATAGACGATCTCCTCACCCGGATGGCTGTGATTGGGTGCCAGCACCCCGGGAGCGATATCGACGCGCACCTGGACGACCTCGCGTCCTGGGACACTCAGATCATGCTGCTGCAGATCGGTGCGCTTTACTCCCGGCTGCTGCGCCTGCGCCATTGGGAAACCGTTTCCGGCGAACAGCACCGCTAGCGCTACGGCCATCATTCGAATTGTTTTCATGTAGACCTCCTTTTAAAGTGGGGAACTTCATCTTATCAAAACCTGGGTCGCCGGTTTATGCCCGCCGCAGGCGGCGGGCGGAGTTGGCGAGGATCCACAGGGAAACCGCGAACAGGCCGATGTCCTTCAGCAGGAACTGACCGGGGGCCACGCTGATGGCGGGAAAGCCGAGGCTCGGCTCGAAGGTGCCGGGCGTCGTCGCCATGAAGCTCAGCGTTGTCACGAACAGACCGGCGGACAGCAGGCCACCGAGCACTGACGTGGCCGGGTTGAACAGGCCGACCAGCACAAGAAGGCCGATGCTGAGTTCGACGACGCCAAGGAACGCCGAGAAGCCGCGAACCGACAGGAGGTCGTAGAACCAGCCCACCAGCGGGCTGTTCGATACCAGCGGGACCAGTCCCTGAGCTTCGTACTCGGTGAACTTCATGCCGCCGAACCAGAAATAAATGACAACGAGCGAAAGGTAGAGGCTGGCGCGGGTCACAGGCTCTGCAATCGCCAGCGCGCGGTCGAGGGTTTCGGTTGCGTGGAACATGGTGAAGTTTCCTTTGCCGGTCTGGTCAATGGGGGTGAAGTTCGTCATGGTCTGTCTCCGTCGCTTGAGGTGCATTGAGGAGCCGTGGTGTGATTGGCG
>CAWCEG010000049.1:0-57506 GCA_963794505.1 uncultured Nitrospiraceae bacterium | reverse complement strand
AAGGAGTTAAACGTGCCCGTCGTTGCCCTCTCACAGCTCAGTCGGGCCGTCGAGGCCAGGAAACCGCCGATTCCAATGCTCGCTGATCTGCGTGAGAGTGGTGCGATCGAGCAGGATGCCGATGTCGTGATGTTTATTTATCGGGAAGACGTCTACGATCACAACTCTGAACGCAAAGGCATTGCCGACATTCTTGTCAGCAAGCATCGCAACGGTCCTATAGGGAAAAAGGAACTCTTTTTCCACGACCGGTACGCAAAGTTCGAAAGCCTCGACAATCGTGAAGTCGTTTGACCCTGCCGTGACCGCTTCGTATAATCGGTGAGTGTTTGCGGATCCTCTCAGGATTGCTATTGATCGTCCGATGAGACGGATGGAAATTCATAGCACCGCGGCAGGCTGGTCGCTTCGATGTGTTTGCGCGTTGATGCCGCTCTCCTTCCTTGTGGCCGGAGCCTGCGCCACGCCGTCGGAACACCCCGAACGACCGGTCCAAACCGCCCAACCGACCAAGCCCGTACCGGCAGCCCGTCCCGCTGACGCGTCCGCGGCCTACCACTTCATGCTCGGCTATCAGGCCGAGCTGGTGCAAAATTCCGAACTAGCCCTCAAAGAGTATGAGGCGGCTTTGAAAGCCGATCCTCAAGCTCTTTCCGTGAAGGCACGGCTGGCCAGCCTGCATTTTTCGCTCGGCGACATGCCGAGCGCCTTGCGGTATGCGGAGGAGGTAGCCGACGGCCGTGCCGAAGACGCGCGCATGTTGATGCACATGGCCGGCATTCTCGCCGGGGGCGGTAAAGGCGACAAGGCTTTGAGCGTCCTGGATCGTGCTGTGGAACTCGATCCCGAAGCGGGCGAGGCCTATTTCTCAAAAGGCCTTTTGCTGCTCAACCTTAAGCGCCCGGCGGAAGCGGAGCAGGCGATGCGAGCCGGGATCGCCCGCTCCCCCGATAACGCCGTTGGGCATTATCAGCTGGGACGGGTCCTGCTGGAAGAGGGAAAAACGGAGGAGGCGATCGCCAGCTTGGAGCGCGCCATCACCGCCAATTACTCCTTCGAGCCGGCGTACCTGGCGCTGGCCGCTATCTACGAGTCGCGCCATGAAAAAGAGCGCGCCGTCGGAGTGCTCAAGAAATATCTCCAACAAGTCAACTCGCGTAACCGTGACATCCGCCACCAGCTTGTGCGGCTCTATATCGACGCCAAGGACTATGCGGGCGCCAGAAAAGAGCTGGACGCGATGATTGCGGAAGACCCGTCCGATCTGGACGCGCAGCTGCGAATGGCGCTCATCCATGGTGAACAGAAGGAATATCCTCAGGCCATCGAGCGGTTGACGGAGATTCTCAAAGTCCGTCCGGCAGAGGTGAAAGTGAGAGACTATCTCGGCTACATCTACGAGGAATCGAAAGACACTCAAAAAGCGCTCGAGATCTACACATTCAATGTGCAGCTTGAGCCGACGTTTTTCGAAGGGCATCTGCATCTAGGCGTGCTGTACTACCGGCTGAAAAAATTCCCCGAAGCGACGGAACACCTGGGCCGGGCCATCGCGCTAAACCCAAAACAGCCGGAATCCCATATCGTGCAAGGACTGGCCTATCTGCAACAGGAACAATACGACAAGTCCGCGGAAGTCTTTCAAGAGGGGATCCGTCACAATCCCAAGAATGCCGATTTGCACTTCAATCTGGGAACGGCCTACGACAAACTCAACCGGTTCGAGGATGTGGTTCAGGCGATGGAAACTGCCATCCGGCTTGATCCGCATCATGCCGATGCGCTGAACTATCTCGGATACAGCTACGCAGATCGGGGAATAAAAATAGATCAGGCACTTTCACTGACGAAACAGGCAGTCGCGCTCAAACCTGAGAACGGCTACTATGTGGACAGCCTTGGCTGGGCATTTTTCAAATCAGGGCTGTTGACCGAAGCCCTTGCGGAACTGAAGCGAGCGGCCGCGCTGGTGGGTGACGATCCGGTGATTTATGAGCATCTCGGCGACATCTATGCAAAACAACAACGCCTCTCCGATGCCCGGGAAGCATGGCTCCATGCTCTGGAACTCGATCCGACCAATCACAAGCTGATGGATCGGTTCCGTGAACAAGGCATGGGTGATCCTGCACAAGAAGAACGAATCCAGCAGGCCAAGCGCAGAGTCGCGGGCCAGAAACCCTCTCTGCCGGTCGCGCAATAGCGAGCGAACCGGTCATTTCCTTGCGATCACTTCAATCCTGCTAGACTCCTGCCGTTGTGGTCTGCATCAGCGTGCCATGCCGCGAACTACGACGAGACATCGGACAGCCGCTCCAGGCAGGTGCGGCGCGTACCGACGGCTCCGTGGCTGCGACCGAGCGTTGTCGCAGATCCGGCACGGTCCCGGCAGACTCGCATCGGCGGACTGCCTGCCTCGCTGGGCTGATCGGCCTGCTGCTGCTCGTGTATGCCCAACTCTGGCTCCCCGGGCTGTGTCCTGATCAAGCGGGACGCCTTCCAACTCTTTCTTCCCCTCAAGCAGTACATCTTGATCGTCTCTCGGCAGGGGAGCTGCCTCAGTGGTTTCCCTACGAAGGCCTGGGCCGTCCCCTGATCGCGCTGACTGTGATGGGCGTGTTCCATCCGTTCACTGCTTCTGTACTGGCTGTTGCCCGGTGCAGGATGCCTACCGGTTGTCTACGCTTCTCTCCTGTCTGATGGCCGCCTCCGGAGACGTTCTTTCTGGCGCGTGTCTTTGGAATTTCGCGGAGTCGGCGCGGCGATCGGGGCCATCGGCTTCTCCTGTTCCGGCTACGTGATGTCGTTGACGGAAAATCTTCTGTATCTGTACTCGATTTGCGCTTTGCCGCTGTTCCTCTGGCTCGATCGAAAACGTGATGGCGACCCGCCACGTGCGCTGGATTGGCGCGTCGGCACTCATCTGGGCCAGCATCATTCTGCACGGAGACATCCAGACAGCCTATTATATGGTTTCGTGGCGCTGATATGGACGGCCATGCGGCGGAAAGGAAGCAGCGATTATTCGGCTATCTGGCTGCTGTCGCTGCGTCTCACCATGCTGGTGGCGGCCATCCAGCTTGCGCCGTCGTGGGTCAGCTATCAGCACAGCGATCAGGACCGCTCCTGCCTCATTCCATGCGGAAGCCATCCACTGGTCCACCCATCCCCTCGCGACTGTCTGACGCTATTGGTGTCGCCGATCGGAGACAGCGCCCACGGCGATCGGATCGCACAGGCGTTGTTTCACACGCAAGAACAGGGGCGCGGTCCGGCAGGCTTCTGGGCGGAAAGCCTGTATCTAGGACTTCCCGTATCGGACTCGCGGTGGCGGGGTTGCGACGCGGCGAGATGCTCGTCCTTGTGGTGTTCGCTGTGGCCAGCGTCGTCCTCGCCATGGGCACTTATGGCGGCCTCTACGACCTGTTCTTTGATTGGATGCCGTTATGGTCGGCGTTTCGCTATCCGGAAAAATTCATGGGCATCGCGACGTTTGGCTTCTCTTTGCTCGCGGCAGGCGGCGTGGACGTCCTGCGCCGCCGTCGTCTCAGCTCCCACCCATGGTATCTGGCAGCAGGCTCTGTTCGCCGCTCTTGCTGGAGTGCTGGCCACACAGCAGGGACCGCGCGTCTTCTCGGAGGTATTCCTGGTCCCCTCAGATCTCGCGCAACATATCGCCCATTCCATGGGTCTCTCGGCTGTGTGTGGCGGGGCGGCGGCACTCGGCATGGGAATGATTGTTCGATGGATGAAAATCCGACCGGCCGACCGATTCTGGGCCGGCGCGGCCATCGTGTTGCTGATCATTCTGGATCTGGCCAGGGCCAACCTGCCCATGGTGCAAACGTCTTCCTCAGAGGCCTGGACGTTTACTCCCGGCCTGGTCTCGGCTCTGGCCGGTGACGCGAAGGTCAAGGGTCCAGGCCATTTCCGCATCCTGAGCATGAAGGACCAGTACGGCGGCAGTTGCCGAAGAGGTGGAGAAAGCGGCTGACCTCCCGTGAGCGAATTGCCGCTCTCCGCCGCAATGGTCTGTATCTTGAGCACAATGCGGTCTTTCGAATCGAATCCATACAACATTACCTTGCCGGGTTCAGCCCTCGAGTCGAAGAGATCGGCAGGAACGCGAGTCTTCAAGTTATGGCCCGTTATAACGTGGCCTATTTTATCGGGCGTCCGGCACGATTCGAGAGCGATTCGTTTGCGGGATCTGTTGTCGCGACTCTACCGGACTACGATCTGGCTCTCGTACGAAACCCAGTCCCCGTGACGCCTCGCGTCTACCTGTCTCGCCGACCTGAAGTCATGACGCCGGCGATGCCCATGCGAGCCCTGCTGCAACGCCATGAGTTCTTGAGTGCGCAGGTGGACGGAATCGAAGGCGCCCCCGTTGCATTGCCGAGCTCGTCAGTGGTGGGGCATGCGTCCATTGTCGAGTATCGGCCCGAACGCGTTCTGGTCGACGTGGAGATTCCGGCCCCAGCGGTCTTGGTATTGGCTGATGCCTTTGAACCGGGATGGAAAGCCAGCATTGATGGGGGAGGTGAGCTTGACATATTCCGCGCCAACGGGCTGGTCCGTGCCGTTCTTGTTCCGGCAGGCCGCAATCGGATCGTGTTTCAGTATGAAACGCCGTTGTTGAAAGTCGGGGCCTGGCTCAGCATGGTTGGCCTCGTCCTGGTGACCGTGCTCTTCTGTGTCAAAGTGAAGAAGGAAGGCGTATCCAAATCGGTCGGCCCTGTATCTCAATTGCTCCCGCCTTTCCTACCAATAGACGCCAATGAAAAGCCGGGAGGAGCGCAGTCCGGGGTAACCGCGGAATCCCGTCCTGCCTGGGACTGAGTAGAACCACTTGGTGAGAATTGCCGCTGCGATTTCCTACAGCTTCCTGACCCGGTGACAATAATTGGCTGATCCGAGCAGAACTCGGTAGCGACGTTTGGCGCTCCTTCCGTCTACGCATCGCCATAAGTCCTTGAAAAAGTGCTCGTCTCCTGGCCGATCGCTTGAGGCCGCCCTCGGCATCGAACCTGCTACTGCTCCGGGGTGAGGCAGAGGGTGCCGAGTGTCACGACGGATTTGGCGATAAGGCTCTTCGGAGCGTGCGCGAACCATCAACAAGGAGGAGCAGCAATGTGTAAGTCGTTCAAAGGTCAAAAGGGTTTTACCCTGATCGAGTTGA
Organism: uncultured Nitrospiraceae bacterium; assembly: GCA_963794505.1. Lineage (GTDB taxonomy): Bacteria > Nitrospirota > Nitrospiria > Nitrospirales > Nitrospiraceae > Nitrospira_C. The sequence continues at coordinate 52,324 of CAWCEG010000049.1, read as the reverse complement.
TGATCGTTGTCGCGATCATCGGTATCTTGGCGGCCATCGCCATTCCGAACTTCGTCGCCTATCAGGCGAAGTCGAAGCAATCGGAGGCGAAGGTCAGCTTGGGAGCCATCTTTACGTCAGCGGTGGCCTATCAAGCTGAATCGCAGAATCCCCAGAGCTATTCGCCCGCAACGATCAGCCAACATCGGCTGGCAGCCTTCCGGCTCGCCCCGGTACTCGTTCTGGTATCAGGACGGTGTCAACGCGGCCGGAGTTGGTACGACGGTGACGCGCTTCAACGGCAGCTCCAACGCAGCGACGCCCTGTAACGTGACCGTTGCGCCGACCAGCGCTGGTTTCCAAGTGCTGGCGTCATCGCAAGGGTTTACCGCCGGAGCGAACGGCAACATCGACGGCGACACGGCTTGCGATCACTGGTTCATCAATGACCAGCGCAACCTGCAGAACACGAACAACGACGTGTCCTTGTAAGAACGTCGCTGTCACGGTGTAAACGGATCTGCGGATCCGGAGGGAGGGAGATCATGAGGTCTCCCTCCCTTGCTGTTTTGACGTATGAAGACGAGAAATTCTTGACAGTCCCAGGCACCCCTCATACGGTTGAATCACCGGCGGCTGTGCTGATCCAAATGCAACCTCGAATCGTGCGTTTTCGCCGATCGTAATAGGGAGGAGTTCGGTGTCCGACCATCGCGGCCAAATCAGCACTGTTCAGGACGCATGGTCGGTTGCGCCGGTCCGTGCCGGTGCGTTCGCCTCCCGCCTAAGCGAGACCATGCGACTGGTTCAAGCGTGAAGCAGTCCGGCCTGGCATAGGCCTCTTCATGACCATTGGGTGCCTGGTGCTCTTCTCTCCCTTGATCGACGGAGGCACCACGCAACTGCCCGTTTTCGTCATCCGCTTGGTGCTTCTGCTCAGTGCAGTCATGTGGCTTCTTGGTCGAATACGCGAGGGTTCTCTCTTCCTTCCGCAAACGCCTCTGGCCGTCTCCGTCGCGCTGTTCTGTGGTTGGTCGATCCTGTCCATCACATGGTCGCCTTACAAAAATGCCAGCGTCCAGTGGATCCTCAGCATTTTGTCCTATGCCGCGCTCTTCGCCATGGTCACACAGGGGATCCGATTGTCTGGCCACAGGTGGGCACTGGTCCTGTTGGTGAGTGGTGTGGGCGTCTTAGAGGGACTCTGGGGGATATGCCAATACCTCTGGTTAGAGGAACCTCGAGCGCATGGCACATTTTTCAATCCGAATTTCTTCGCCGCTTACGAAGCGGCCATTTTCCTCTTCTCACTTGGGGTGCTGCTGTTTTCGAAACGCGAAGCGCTGTCCGTGCTCTGGACAAGATGGCTGTATGGTGCCGCAGCGGTGTCCCTCGCGGCGTTCGTCACGGCGCAGTCGCGGGGAGCGGCATTGGCACTGATGGGAGCGGCAACATTCGTCGCGTTCTGCCGGTATGGAAAGAAGGCCTTCGCGATCCTGGTTGTCTGTCTGCTGGCAGGGCTGATCGTCCCGAACCCGCTGCAACATCGAATCATTCATGCGGGTCAGCATGATGCCTACGCCTATACCCGGGTGGAGATCTGGAAAAGCTCCGTGGTGCGCCTGTTTGAGCATCCGCTGGGCATTGGGGTCGGCATGTACAAGCAGGGCTCATTCCAAGATCGGTTTCCGATCGAGGGGAATATCGTCCGGTATGGGAAACGGCCTGAGTCGGCTCACAACGAATATCTCCAGATAGGAGTGGAACTTGGGATTGTTGGCCTCTTTGTGTTTCTCGGTGGCCTTTGGATTTGGTCGACCGAAGTCCGACAGCTGTTCTGTGCATCGGCTGACCGGACGAATCGGGGACTTGTCATGGGACTCACGGCCTCTGCAGTCGTGCTCTTGCTCCATGCGGCCGTGGATTCCACATTCCACGAGCCGGCGCTGGTCATCCTGCTCATCCTCTTGGCCGGACTGACCCACAACCTCGCGATGCAATCCGGCTCTACAGCCGTCGTGTGGCGGCGCGTCGCCTTTGGCTACCATCCCGTTGCGTGTGACAGGCGTGGTTGTCGGCGCGCTGCTGATCGCTGCAGTCTGTTCGCAATCCGCCGCGGCCTGGTATGCCCATGAAGAGGGCAAGCATCACGCCGCGCAACACAATTTGGAACAGGCGATGAGTTGGTACGTGCGTGCCGCCGCCATCGATCCGGGCACAACCGGGTACCACGACTCGATCGCCCGAACGGCCCTCGAGCTGTTTGCCGAGTCCGGAAACTCTGACTGGTTAATTCGGGCGGCAGAAGAAGAAGCCATGGCTCGAAGTCTCAACCAGGCTGACGGAAGATTTGCGTTCCGGTTGGGCACCGTCTATCGGCTGATGGCAGGTCAACCGGTCAGCAAAGCGCGGCGGGAAGAGTTGTTGGAGAAAGCCTCAGGAGCGTTTGCGGATGCAATCCGCCTGGATCCCTACTCGCCGCTTAGCTATTACGAACTCGCTCAACTGCATGTCGGTGATGGCCGTATCGAGGATGCCATCTCCTTACTCACAATCGCGAAGGGATATGAACCCAATTTCCTGCCAGGCCGTGCCTTGCTGGCAGAGCTGTCCTTGAAGGCAGGCAAACCCGGCGACTATCAACGGGAGTATGCGGCAATCAAGGCCGTGCGCTTGATGTATGCGGGAAGAGAATTCACCGAGACCGAGCGACGCTTTCTGGATGTCGATCTGTATCCGCTGGGCAGAGCGTTGGCGATGGGAGCGGCGTCATGAAAGTCTGGCGTGAGCACATCAGTTTCTGGTTGATCAGCGTGGTCATGATGGGACTGCTCATTGCGCTGCAGTTCGCGCTTAAGCCCTGGCAGGAGACGGACAAGAAACTCGAGCGGCTCATGTACCTGCCCGATGGCGAATATATGAAAGTAGCCTCGTTGGGATTTCGGCAGCTGCTCGCCGACCTGTTATGGATCCAGGCGATTCAGGTGATGGGAGAGAAGAAGGTCTCTGACTCGAGTGGGCGCTGGCTGTACCGCGCGTTGGACATCATTACGACGCTGGATCCGCAGTTCGTGCGGGCGTATGAGGCCGGAGGGCTCGCACTGACGACGCTCGTGGTCCTGCCAGAAGAGAGCAATCAGCTCATGAAAAAAGGCATGCAGCACAATCCAACGGAATGGAAACTCCCATTCCTCATCGGCATCAACCACTACTACGAACTCTACGACGATGCCAAAGCCGCCGACTATATCTCACAAGCCTCGCGCCTTCCGAATGCCCCATCGAGCCTGGCCACCCTCGCGGCGAATCTCTATGTCTCTGCCCATTCGCCTCAGCAAGCTGTCAATCTGCTTGCAGCCATGTATCAGGAAGCGACGGATGAGAGTGCTAAAAAGCTGCTCGAGATACGGCTGAAGATCGTCATGACTGAGCGAGACCTCTCTCTGCTGGAGCAGGCGATCGACCGCTACCGGAAGATGAAACGAACCAATCCGGCGAGGCTTGATGAGCTGGTCACAGCCGGTTTCCTATCTGCCTTGCCGCTGGAACCAGCCGGCGGGCGATATACCTACGATGCCAAGACCGGTGCGGTTTCCAGCACCGAGATGCCTGAACGATTGACCATGACCGGAAGAAGAAGGAATCGATGATGAGCGTCAGGTGCAGCTCCGCGAATTATGTGCGTCTCCCGGCGTGGAGTGAATCGTGTGAATGCTTGCTCATTAGCGCTGCCCTGCTATGATCGTCGTCGACAGGAGCGAATCCGCAAAACGCTAGAGAAATCACATGGATGCCATCGTTATTGACCTGATTACCAAGACGCATCGACCGACATGGCCGTGGCAACAGCCTGCAACTGTTCTGCGGGACGTATCGATGTCGGTCGGACAGGGGCAAATTTTCGGGTTTCTTGGACCGAACGGCGCGGGCAAAACCACGACGATGAAAATCGTGTTGGGGTTGATGCGGGCGAGCAGCGGATCGGTCGAGCTGTTGGGTCGGCCGGTACAGGATGTGGACGTGCACAAAAAGGTCGGCTATCTGCCTGAATCACCGTATTTTTACGATTATCTCACCGCCGAAGAGTTCCTCGCGTTCTATGGCAGCCTCGGCGGCGTGAGCAAAGCGGATCTTCAGCAGCGGATTCCCACCCTACTGGAACGCGTCGGATTAACGGACGCACGGTGCCGTCCTTTAAGAAAATTTTCCAAGGGGATGCTCCAGCGCATCGGTCTCGCGCAAGCGCTGATCCATGATCCGGAACTGGTCATTCTAGACGAGCCGATGTCGGGACTCGATCCGGTCGGACGAAAAGACGTGCGGGACATCATCCTCAGTCTCCGCGATCAAGGGAAAACCGTCTTTTTCAGTACGCATATCATCTCGGATGTAGAAATGATTTGCGATCGGGTGGGGATTCTCGCGAAGGGAAGGATGCTGGCTGTGGGCCGAATCGAGGACATTGTGAGCCGGCATGCGACGCAGTCGGTCGAGGTCGTCTGTGAAGGAGTGTTGGGAAACAGCATTCCCTTGATCAAAGACGCGGCGATCCGCGTGTTGCAACGAGGCAGCCGCTGTTGGATGTCTCTGCCGGGGCAGCAGAAATTGGAAGATGTACTGGCTGCCATTCGGCAGGCCGGTGGCCGACTGGTGTCGGTCATTCCACATAAGGGCACGCTTGAGGAAATTTTCTTGGAGCAAACGAACCAAGGGATTTGAAATGCAAAGCCTACTGGTCGTTGCGCAAAATACGTTCCGTGAAACCGTGCGGGACAAGATCCTCTACAATCTGGTGTTCTTTGCGTTGCTCTTGATTGGGGCCTCAGTGCTGCTGGGTACGCTCACCATCGGAGAGCAAGCGCGAATCATCAATGATGTGGGGCTGGCCGCCATCAACCTGGTAGGTGTCATCATTGCCATCTTTGTCGGCATCGGCCTGGTGACCAAGGAGATCGATCGGCGCACCATTTATACGATTCTTGCGCGGCCGATAACACGGACGCAGTTTGTGCTCGGGAAGTATTGTGGGCTGGTGTTTATCGGAGGCCTGAATATCGCGATCATGTTTGCGATGTTTCTCTCCACGATCTGGCTGAGCGGTAACGTAGTTGCTGGCTCGCTGTTTCAGGCAGTCGAGCTCATGCTCGTTGAAGTACTGCTCGTCACCGCCTTGGCCATGTTTTTTTCAACGTTTAGTTCTCCCACGCTCAGCGCCATCATGACGTTGGGGTTCTACGTCATCGGCCATCTGACCGGGGATCTGAAAGGCATCGCCGCCAAGAGTAAAAATCCCGTCACCGAAAGTATCATGACGGCGCTGTATTACATCTGTCCCAATCTGGAATGGTTGAACATCAAAGGGCAGGCCGCCAGCGGCGTGCCGGTGAGCGCAGAATACCAAGTAGCCGCCACTGCCTACGGACTGTTGTATGCCGGACTGCTACTGTTCGGAGCCTGCCGCATATTCGAGCGCCGAGACTTCTAGGGAGCATTCCGGTCCATTAGGCCATGAACGCGCTTGCCGTATTACCTCCCGATAGGTGGATGGAGATCAATCTCCTCGACACCTTGCGTCACGACTATTGCGATCATCTCGAAGTGTTTACGTATCCGGGCGGGATGGGCCGTTTGGGCTCGAAAGCGTGGCGCGGTCAGCGGGATCAGCTCAATGCAGCACTGGTTCACCTGGCGAAGACGCTCAAGTCAGCAAACCAGCTGGATTTCATGTTCTTCATCGTCTACGACGACTTTCTCACGGTGGAGACGGCCCGGCAGCTTCAAGCCTTACGAGTGCCGATGATCAACTACCACGTGGATATGGCGTTTCAATGGTACCGGGTGATCCGAACGGCACCTTACTTCGATGTGTTGGCTGTTGCACAGACGGTCAATGCGGAGCATCTCAAACCGTACAACGACCATATCGTGTGGATGCCCATGGCCGCCAATCCCAGGTTTTATCACCCTCGCGTGGCAGGCGCGGCGGCATACCGACACGACGTGTCTTTTGTGGGAAGCTTCAACCCCTATCGGCGGGCCTTGCTGAAGACCTGTGTAGAGGGGGGTGTGAAGCCGGTCGTGTTCGGCCGCGGCTGGCAGCCCCACGTGCAAAGCGGCTATGAGTTTGATTGGGATTGGCACAAGGTCGTGCATGATATCCGCTATTATGCCTGGCCGCGGTGGCGCTCCGAAGGCAGGCAAAGCCTGACGGGTCCTCTTCGGCGCAAACTTGCTCGCCGCCATGTCTTCCAGAATCTTGACGGGCCAGACTTTCATCTGCCCTGTGCGGATGAGGCGCTGCCCGAGATCTTCCGAACCAGCCGCGTTAACCTCGGGTTTTCGGATACCGGATGGCACGCCGACGAGACCGTGCTGGCATCCAATAATCTCCAATCCCGGTTGCGGGATTTCGAAGTGCCGATGTCCGGCGGATTCTATCTGGTTCAGCAGGCGCCCGATCACGGTGACTATTATCGGCTGGGGCGCGAAATCGAGACCTGGTCTCAGCCGGAGGAACTAATCGATAAGGCCTTGTTCTATGCTTCTCATCCGAAAGAGGCGGAGCGCATTCGGGAGGCGGGACATGCCCGGGTCCTCAAAGACCACACCTGGAAGCATCGATTTGATCGGCTCTTTCAGCGAGAGGAGATTGCCAAGAGGGTAGCCTAACTGCGGGCGCCGGAGGCAACGTCCATGAACGGAAAAGGTGTCTACATTCATCTTGAGCCGGCTGTCGAGCCGTGGCGGCAATTCGTCGCGCTAATGTGGGCGATCTCATTGCGGGAAATGAAGGGACGCTATCGCCGCTCAGCTCTCGGCATATTCTGGGCCGTTCTCCCGCCGGTCTTCTATGCGGGCTTGTTCACGGCGCTCCAGGGCATTCTCCATATCACGACGGACGACGTGCCCTACGTCTTATTTGCGTATGCCGGGCTTGTTCCCTGGGCGTTTTTTGTGAATGCAGTCAATCGCTGTGGAGGCAGTGTGGGAGCCAACGCCGGTATCGTGAAGAAAGTGGCCGTTCCGCGCGTGGTGTTTCCAGTTACGGCGGTTATGACTGCCGTGGCCGACTTCGCCGTCTCCAGCGTCCTGCTCGCAGTCCTCTTGGCGTGGTTTGGCGTCCACCCGGCCGTCGCCTGGCTGTGGTTGGCTCCGCTGCTGCTTATCACGGGCCTCTTTTCGCTGGGCTGCGGTCTGATTGTGGGAGCGTTGGGTACATTCCTGCAGGATGTGCTGTTCGGATTGCCGTTGTTGATGCAGCTCTGGATGCTCGCGACGCCGATCATGTATCCGCTGAAGCAGGTTCCGGCTGCTTGGATGCCCATCTACATCTTGAATCCCATGGTGGGGATCATCGAGGGATTCAGGCAGGTGCTGATTCGCCAAGAAGCCCCTGATTTCGGGTTGCTCGGGTGGTCCCTCGTGGCGACCGCTTGCGTCTGGGTGATCGGTTGGCCGTTGTTCAGATTTTTGTCCCAACATTTTGCGGATGCCGTCTAACGATGACAGATTCAACAAGCATTCGGGTGGAAGGGTTGTGGAAACGCTACGGGCTGTCGTCCTGTGCCGGCATTGGCCAACTTGCACGGGCCGTGACCAGAGAAATTCGGCCGGGAACAACCAAGGGAGACGGCGATCTTTGGGCTCTTCAGGACGTGTCGTTCGAAGTCAAACGAGGTGAAACGCTTGGCATCATCGGACGCAACGGAGCCGGCAAGAGCACTTTGCTCAAAGTGCTGGCCGGGGTCACACCGCCGAGCCGTGGACGTGTCGAAGTACACGGAAGGGTGTTTCCCATGATCGAGCTCAATGCCGGGGTGCATCCAGAGCTCACCGGTCGCGAGAACAGCTATCTCTTGGGCGCAATTATGGGTGTGACCGGCCCCCAGATGGAAGCCTTGCTGCCCGCAATCCAGGAGTTCGTCGAGCTGGGGGACTGGTTTGACCGCCCGGTCCGCACCTATTCGAGCGGCATGGTCGCGCGGTTGGGCTTCGGGGTGGCGACTCAAATACGAAGCGACGTCCTGCTGATCGACGAAACGTTCGCGGTCGGGGATCTGAAATTTCAAAACAAGAGCCTTGCGCGCATCAAAGAACTCCGGGAAAAAGGCGCGACGGTGATTCTCGTCACTCATAGCCTCGATATGCTGCAGTTCATCGCGCAACGGGGGATTGTGCTCGACGAAGGGCGCCATCGTTGCAGAGGGTTCTGCGCTGGAGGGGTTGAGGGCGTATGAGCAACTGGTGTTTGGCAAGGAACGCATGCGGCTCGAGCAGCGCGGTCGACCGGGCCTTCCAGGACTCGAGCTGACGCTATTAGGGACACGGATTTTCGGCTCGGGTGAGGAGACCCTCACGGAGATCGGAGCTCAACAGCCGTTCGGCATCGAGATTAGGTTCAAGCTGCATCGTCTGGTCGACCGTCCCGTCTTCTCAGTCGGCATCCTCAATGCGACCGGCGTCGTGTGCGTCTGGAACGTCTCCGAGGAGGATGGGTTGCAATGTGACGGCGGTGACCGGAGTCATGTGTCTCCGTGTGTGGTACGCCGAGCACAAATTATCCAAAGGCGCCTACGAGGTGAATTTTGCGCTTCGGGAGCAGAAATCGTATGAGACGCTCGAACGGCTGGCCGGCATTGCCGCGTTTTCCGTTACCGGTCCCGGACGGGCGCGCGGCATCATGGCCCTTTCGGCTCAATGGCAACTCCATGCCGAACGGAGAGAACCGTGATACGGAAAATCGTGGCCGCGCTTCATCCCATGAGCGGCACAGAAACGGGCAAGGGGCAGGATCGGCGCACCGCGCCGTCTCCAATACTCAAGCGGAGCGAACATCCTCCCCAGAACTACGACGACGAGCCGGTCGCCCGGGAAGCCATCGCGCTGGTTGAAGACTATACGATGTTGTCCTATCAACGTCTCGTCACGCTGTGGCAGCAGGTGCGCTATCTCGATGGAGCTGGGATTGAGGGCTGTCTGGTCGAATGCGGGACCTGGAAAGGAGGTGCCGCGGCGTTGATGGGGCTGGCACACCGGCGGTCGGGCGAAGCGTGCCGCGACCTACATTTGTTCGATTCGTTTCAAGGATTACCTGAACCCGATCGCACCCATGACGGCGAGATGGCCGTTCGCTATGCCGGCGAAAGGGCTGCGGGACGGCTGCGAAGCATCGGAAAGTGCGTTGGGACACTCGAAGACAACAAACACGTGTTGACGGCGGTCGCGCATTATCCCTCGTCGCTCACCCACTATCATGTTGGATGGTTCCAAGACACCCTGCCAATCGCCGGCGGCTCCCTCCGAAAGATCGGGCTGCTTCGGATCGATGGCGACTGGTATGAATCGACAAAAATTTGCCTGGAGACCTTGTTCCCAAAGGTCAGCTCAGGCGGCATCGTCGTGATCGATGATTACGGGAAGTGGGCCGGATGCCGGAAGGCTGTAGACGAGTTCATGGAGACAGCTGCCCCGCCGCTTGCACTTGAATCATATCGACGCGGCTGGTCGGTACATGATCGTTCCCTGACCTGACGCACGAGAGGTGCATCATGCCGCACACCGTGGCCCGACGATCTCCACATATTCTGTGTGCGGAAGTAGGGAGTGAAGGCCAGTGGTGAACACCTCACAGTTACTGCCCGGGCGGTTGGATTATTCGGTCAGACGGTCGTTCGTCGATGAGTTCTATATACGACAGGCCTGCCTCGTTAAAGGCTGGCAGCCGGGTGTTGGATCTCGGAGGGAAACGATTCCCAAAACGAGGCCGATTTCGCATCGAGCATTATGACGTGCGCGTTCGGTATGCCAACCTCTCGACGGCGAATCGGCCGGATGTGCAAACGGATGCCGCCACCTTGCCATTCAAGAATGAGACGTTTGACGCGGTCATTTGCGCCGAGATGTTGGAACATGTCGCAGACCCTGTGAGTGTGATCCGGGAAGCGTATCGGGTGCTTCGAGGTCGTGGCGTACTACTCATGACGGTGCCCTTTCTCTTTCCCTTACATGCAGACCCCTATGACTACTGCCGCTACACGGACCATTACTGGCGGGAGAATCTGGTTAAGGTGGGCTTTGTGGACCTGGCGGTGGAGCCTCAGGGTTACTTCTGGAGCGTGGCCGTCGACATGGCGCGTGCGTGGTTGTACGAGCGCGTGAAGCAGGGCCGTCTACAATCAACGCTGCTTCAACGTGTGATTGGCGCCCTGGTCGCAAAAGGTAAACGGATCGCCTTGAGCCGCGAGCAGCGGATCGAGGCCTCTGACCATGCCTTCATCGCGCGCTACACCACCGGCTACGGCATTCGCGTGGTGCGCCCATGACGAAGCCTCAGGTTTTTCTGACCGGAGGGGACGGCATCGGATGGGCCTTGGATGAGGATCTCCGGCTCACGCGGATGGCTCTTGAAGGGCTCGTCGAGTTCACGGACTTAGAGACCTGTGAGGTGGTGCATTCAGTCTGGTGGGAGCCGCTGTTGTCCATAGCGCCTGCCACCCTTTCTGCAAAACGAATCGTCTGTCACATGGCCGGCGAGCCCTTTCGCTATCTGTCTCTTCCTCGCCACCGGCATGTGGTCAGCGCAGTAGATTGTTGGATCAGCCAGACCACCCAAGCGGCGAGGCAATGTGCGGCCATCGGCCTCCCACACACCTGTATCCCTTATGCGACAGACGTCGAGGCGTTCCATCGGCTTTTGCCGGACCACGAGACGCTCGAGGAATTTCGCACCAGATGGAAGATTCCCAAGGACCGTTACTTAATCGGCAGCATCCATCGCGATTCGGCCGGCTTCGATCTCAGCATCCCCAAGAAAATAAAAGGTCCGGACATCCTCGTGGAAATCGCTTTGGCGCTGCACCGCCGGGGCTGTGCCGTGCATCTCGTGCTGGCCGGGCCTCGCCGGCATTGGGTTCGGCGGCATCTGGATGAATGGGGCATTCCCTTCACGTTTATCGGCGAGGTCACGCGGGATGACGACTATGCATGTAATGTTCTTCCCCGTGAAACGGTGAATCTGCTCTACAACCTTCTCGATCTCTATCTGGTCACGAGTCGATCCGAAGGCGGTCCTCGATCGCTGATGGAAGCGGCCGCCGCCCAATGCAAGGTCCTCAGCACGCGGGTGGGCCTGGCCGAGGATCTGTTGGATCCCGTCTGCATTTACTCGTCGCCGACTCGAGGCGGTCGCGATTGATCGAACGGGACCTCAGAGACAATCACCTCGCCGGCACCGTTCGCGGACAGTACGAACGGGTCGTTGCCAGGCACCGGCCGGAAACGATCGCGCCATTGTTCGACAGCCTATACCGGAGTCTGGCGAGAGAACCGGCGCTGGCGAAACCGACGCAAGCCGACTGGCCGCAGCAGCCTGTGAGTCCGACTCCGTCCGCTCAGACCTTCGTCCGTCGTCTCCGGTCTCTGGTGAGCCGCAAACGGTTCCGGGTCGGCCTCTGGCACCGTTTCTTCGCCCCTCCCTATGGTGGAGGCAACCAGTTCATGCTGGCGTTGCGCAACGCGCTGCGCCGGCGCGGCATCACGGTTGTGGAAAACGAACTCAGGGAAGACGTGGATGTGTACCTGCTTAACTCGATTCATTTCGATGTCGACCGGTTTCTGGAGTTTGCTCAACGGCACCGGCTCCGCGCCGTGCACCGCATTGACGGGCCCATCCATCTGATTCGAGGATTCGATCGGGAAAAGGACGAGCTCTGCTTTGAGTTGAACAAACGGTTCGCGAACGCGACCGTGCTGCAATCGACCTGGACCTATCAGCGCATCGCCGAGATGAGTTATCAGCCGGTCAAGCCGGTGATCATCCGCAATGCCGTTGATCCGGCCGTCTTTCACTCTCATGGGCGCATCCCGTTCGATCCTGGCAGAAAAATCCGGTTGATTGCCACGAGCTGGTCGAATAATGCGCGCAAAGGAGGACCGATCTACAAATGGCTGGAGGACCAGCTCGATTGGGACCGGTTTGAATTCACGTTTGTAGGCAATGCATCGGTGCCCTTCAACCGCATCCGCACGGTCCCGGCGGTGCCCTCCGAGCAACTAGCGGAGATCCTACGCCAGCACGATATTTATATTACCGCCAGTCAGAACGATCCTTGTTCTAATGCCGTCATCGAGGCACTGTCCTGCGGCCTGCCGGTGCTGTATCGCAACGACGGGGGCCACCCGGAGTTGGTGGGGTACGGAGGCTTACCCTTTGCCGACCAAGAGGACATCGTTCCCCGGTTGGAGACGATGGCAGCGAATCACGAGATGTTTCAGAGATTGATTGCGGTTCCGACCCTGGATGAGGTCGCCGAAAGCTATCTCACTCTCTTAAGAGAAGTGGCAGCGTAACCGGTTCTTCGTGGAGTGATCGTGGGAGTGACGGACAACATACAGCGGGACGGCCATGTGGCGGGCTTCCGCGAAGCCATTGCGGCCATGGCCCGCGTGAACGATGACGTATTTTTCGGCTGGTTCGATCACGCAGAGGATAAAGAGTCTTCGTTCGTGAGAGGGAGTTGGGATTTCATGCTCCATATCGCCCGTCCGTTGGCGCCGTTGCTGGCGCGCCCGGAGCATAGGGTGGCCTTGGAAATCGGTCATGGAGGCGGAAGGATTCTCGCCGCGGCTAGCCGATGTTTTCAGTCGGTCATTGGCGTAGACATCCACGACGAGAACGACAAGGTGCAGGCCGCGCTTCGGGCGAGAGGCGTGACGAACGCGCGGCTGATGAAGACCGAAGGGGCGCTCCTGCCTGTCGAATCCGAGCAGGTCGACTGTGTGTATTCGTTCATTGTGCTCCAACATGTGGAAACCTATCCCGTCTTCAAACGGTACTTCGAGGAAACGTTTCGCGTGCTGAAACCCGGCGGAGTGGCCGTGTTGTATTTCGGACGGCGCTACCGCTGGTCTTTCAATCGCTCGTCCCGGCTGTTGTACGCCTTGGACCGTCTGGTAGAGCCGGTGCTGCTTCCCAACGGCTACGAAGAGCTACCGGCTCCGGTGAATAGCACCAACCTCCGGGTGTCTCTCCGCCACGCCAAGAGTCTTGCCCGGACCTTGGGCTTCAGCGTGATGCGGACCCTCGTATCCCGCAGGAGAGTTCCGGACGGGGTCACTCGGTACGGGGGGCAGCACGGGCTTGTGCTGGAGAAGCCCAGCGTGGGCGAGCCTGACCGGCTGATTGAATCGTGACCATGCAGCGAGTCTCATGATGTACGAAACAGACTTTCGTTACACGGATCGGAAAACCAAGGCACGGTATGTGTGGCTCAAATACCACTCCATCCTAGAGGGGCGGATCCTGGATGTCGGTGCTGATGCCTGCCACTTGAGAGAGCACTTACCGCATGAAACCAGCTATTGCGGCATCGGGCTCGGAGCGGGCGTCGACCAGGTCGTGAACCTCGAAGAGCAATTGATTCCCTTTCCGACTGAATCATTCGATTGCGTGCTGTGCTTGGACGTGCTCGAGCACATCGAAAACATTCATGCCGTTTTCGACGAGGTCTGCCGGGTGAGCAGGAAGTTTGCCGTGGTGTCTCTCCCCAATGCCTGGCTCGATTTTTACAACATGCTGCGCCATGGCGAGTATCGCCCGGGGCAACCGATGAAGTTCTATGGGCTGCCGCTCGAGCCTCCGACCGATCGGCATAAATGGTTTTTTTCCGCGGATGAGGCCAAAGCCTTCGTCACACACCGGGCCTCCCTCAACAAGGTACGGATCGTCCAAATGGATCATGAAGCCTGGGGCACGGAAGGCTATGGATGGAGCGGCGTTGTGCGAACCTGGGCCAGGAATCTTCTGCTGCGGCCGTCACTTAATGTCCGTAACCTGTATGCCGGAACACTCTGGGTCGTGCTCGAAAAGGAGCCGCATGGCTGACCCGTTGGCGAACGTGTGTCTGGCCTTGTTCTTGACTCGAAGAATGTCGCTTCGAGCCTGGGACGAGATCGGACTGTTGGACCGCGAAGCGGCGCCGTATCGCCGGCTCGAGCCGATGCTACGGCGGGTGATGTTTGTCACCTATGGTGATCGACAGGACCTGTTCTATGCCGCGCGTCTGGGGAGGATTGGTGTGCATTGCAACCGTTGGCGAATGTCGCCCCAAATGTATGAGCGGTATCTGACGAAGGCGATGCCCTGGTCGTGGCGCGGGCCGTTAGTGGTAAAAAGTAACCAGGTCCAAGGAGCGGAGATTGCCTTGGAGGCGGCTCGCCGCAGGGGGAAGCCGTTCATTGCCCGCTGCGGGTACCTTCCTTCCGACAACATGGAGAGGACTTACGGACCCGATTCTCCTGAGGCGAAAAACGCGCAGGCATTGGAACGCCATGTGTTCTCCGCGGCCGATCGAGTGGTCGTCACGACCACGGCAATGCGCGAAAACGCGATTAGCCGCTACCAGCTTCGAGCGGATCGCGTGCGTGTCATCCCAAATTACGTCGACACGTCCCTATTTGCCCCCAGCCGCGACGCATCCCGGCGGCCCGATCAATTGCTCTACGTCGGTCGGCTGGATGAAGAAAAAAATCCGCGGGCGCTGCTCGCGGCCATTGAAGGCCTGGACGTGGAGTTGGTCATGGTAGGGAAGGGGTCTCAAAAGGAGGCGCTGCACCGTGAAGCGTCGGAGCGGCGCCTGCGAGTCCGCTTTCTGGGCACTGTGCCCAACCAAGAATTACCGCGGCTCCTCAACTCGTCGGCAGCCTTGGTGATGCCGTCGCTGATCGAAGGACATCCCAAAGCGTTGCTCGAGGCCATGGCCTGCGGCGTCCCGGTCATCGGAGCGAATGTCGCGGGCATCCGTGAACTGCTCATGGATCGTGTCACAGGGCTGCTGTGCGAGCCGCGTCCGGAGAGTCTGCGGACGGCGGTCAAAGACATCATGAACGATCATCAGTTAGCCGCCAGGATAGGAGCAGCCGCACGGTCGTACGTCGCCGACCGGTTCTCTCTGGAACGAGTCGTAGACATGGAGCTGGCCTTGCTCGATGAGATGGTCGCGGAGATTCGACCACTTCGGCTGCTGGCGACAGGGTGTGGATCCACGGCTTTGACTGGTGCAGAAGGGAGCAGGAAACCGCTGTGAAGATTGGACGCTCAGGCTGGTGGCTGGCTGGGATGCTGCGATACGGCGCCGACCGATTAGGCCTTTCACAATTGGAGTCGCTCTTAGTCGACATCGTTCTCCGAAGAATCCGGACCCTTCCGGCGGACGAGGCGCTGCGCCTGCTGTTCCGACTGCAGGCAGCATTGTATCCGGCCCTCGGCAGGAAGGCGGTGGAGTATGGCGGGGGAACCCACACCAAACACCGGCATACGCGCTACCATGACTTTTTCACCAGCCGCGTACGGACGGGAGATCGGGTCCTCGACGTCGGATGCGGCATAGGCGCTGTGGCATTCGACATGGCGGAACGATCGGGCGCCTGGGTCGTCGGCGTGGATCTGAGTGCCGACAATATCGAAACGGCTCGGAAGCGGTTCCACCACGCCAGAGTTGAATACCGGGTCCAGGACGGCCGGAGAGCAAGCCCGGACGGCCCGTTCGATGTCGTTGTGCTTTCCAACATTCTCGAGCATCTGCCCGAGCGGTCTGGGTTTTTGAGGGAGCTGCAGTGTGCCACTCGACCCTCCAGAATCCTCATCCGGGTGCCCTTGTTCGAGCGGGATTGGCAAGTGCCGCTCAAACGGGAACTCGGAGTCGAGTGGCGGTTGGATACCACGCATGAAACGGAATACACGCTGGAATCCTTTGCCGATGAGATCAGGGAAGCCGGATGCCGGATCGCGCATCAGGAAGTGCGCTGGGGCGAGATCTGGGCAGAGGTGCACGCCGCATGAGTCCCGATGTCACCGTCGTCATGTCTGTGTACAACGGCGGCGCGTTTTCTCGGAGAGGCGATCGAGAGCATCTTGAGCCAGACATGCCGTGACTTCGAGTTCATCGTAATCGACGATGGATCGACGGACGAAACCGCTGGCATCATCGCGTCGTATCGTGATTCGCGCATTCGCATGGTCCGGCATACCAAAAACGTCGGCTTGGCCGCCTCGTTGAACGAGGGATTTGCCCTGGCCTCTGGCCGGTATATCGCGCGAATGGATGCCGACGACGTGAGCCGTCCCGAACGGTTGGCCTCCCAAATCCGCTTCATGAATGCACAGCCTGCTGTTGGCGCCTGTGGGACCTGGGTGGAAGTCGCAGGAGAGGGGATCCGGCAACGTTGGGAATATCCGGCCACACACAATGCCATCCATGCCCGTCTCTTGTTCGACTGTTCGATGGCTCATCCGACCGTGATGTTTAATCGAAGCCACCTGCACAAAGCGCGATTGTCCTATGATTCTGCCTATCCCTGTGCGCAAGATTATGAATTGTGGTGTCGTGCGGTGCACGGCTTGACGCTCGCCAACATACCCGAAGTCTTGTTGATGCGCCGGCTGCATGCTTCGCAAGTCGGCCGACGGGACGAGAACGCTCAGCAGGTGTGGTCAGGGAACATCCGGCGCCGCCAGCTTGAGCAGCTTGGAATGTCGCCGACCGTCGAGCAGATCGCCCTGCATGAGGCGATCAGTACCTGGTCATGGCCGCGAACCGAATGGTGGATCAAGCAGGCGGAGGACTGGCTCTGCGCGCTCAGGAAAGCCAACCGAACTCGTGCCTTGTATCCAGAACCCGAGTTCTCAGCGGTGGTCGGAGAGCGATGGATGGCGATATGTCAGTCTGTGCAGGGGGCGCTCGGACGGCGGTTCTGGAATTCTTCGTCTCAGCGATGCACGTCGATCTGGGATGGAGAGCGAACTTCCGCGGGCGGGCTTGGCGAGGGCTTGCGCTACTCGGAATGTGAAGAGACTGCCGTTCAAGCCAATCGGCATGCTTCCTGGGAAGCGGCATGATCAAGAACCCCGCAATCTCCGTCGTCGTGTGCACGCACAACCGGGCGGCGATGTTGGGTCAGGCCGTGGAGAGTCTGCTGCCCAGACCCTGGACCGCCGTCAGTTTGAAATCATCATTGTGAACAACTGCTCAACCGATGATACCGCCGGCGTGGTTGAACGCTACAAGGCTCACCGAGTCGGGGGCGTAGTGTTGCGATCGGTGGACGAACCGGTGCTGGGATTAGGCCACGCAAGGAACACGGGCTGGCAGGCTGCTCAGGGAGACTATGTTGCGTTCATGGACGATGACGCCAAGGCCGATCCTCACTGGCTCGAACTGGCGCTGGACCTCATTCGACAGCACGCAACAACCCCCGTTGCCGTCGGCGGCCAAATACGGCCCTTGTACGTCTCGCCGAAGCCTGCCTGGTACAAGGATGAGTACGAAGTACGGTCCTGGGGTCAGGTGAGCCGGCGTTTGGTGGCAGGTGAGTCGTTCTCCGGTTCAAACATGATTGTGTCACGAAGACTATTCTTCGCCGTTGAATGGTTTCGACGCGTCGGTCGGCATGCGCGGAGAACGGGTTTCAATGGGAGAGGAAACGGTTCTCTTCAACAACATCTGGACATGCTCGGGCGATCAGGCCCTGTTGGTGTATTCACCGGATCTGTTGTCTACCATGCAGTCGGCAAGCGACAACATGCGTCCCGACTATCATCTCCGCCGCTGGTTCGTTGCCGGGCAGGTCGCCTGCAGGCTGGATGCGCCCTCCGGTGTGCGAAATCGGATTTCCCGCCTTCGTGAAAACGTCACCACTATACGCGCGCTTATCCGGTCAGCGGCTCACAGAGCGGAAACATTTTACGGATTACCGCGCCTGGATGGTCGAGCGCTTGGACCGGTCGCGCTCGAGATAGGCCGATTGCTGGCCTGCATTGGGCTGCATATCCCCGTGCGAAGAACGAACTTGTCGGCGGAAATCAAAGGGGCGGGAAAGCATGGCAGTGGGCATTCCAGTTGAGGCGGTGCGATGGTTCACGTCCTGATTCCCGCGCACAATAACAAGCCGGAGGTCATAACAGTTCTCACTTGCCTGGAGCGGCAACGGTCTGTCGACCTCGACGTGCTGTTGGTGGATGATGGCTCGACGGACGGCACGCAGGACGAAGTGCATCGCCTATTCCCCTTGGTTCGCGTTCTGCGAGGCGACGGCAGCCTGTGGTGGACCGGCGCCAACGTCATCGGAGTCGCGCACATCCTAGAGACGGCGCGGGAGCATGACTTCATTCTGCTCCTCAACAATGACGTCTCGATGGAAGACGACTATGTCAGCGAGTTGGTGAACTGCAGCGAGTCGCTAGGCCGAGCGCTCGTCGGGTCCACGATCGTGGACGACGAACGGCGCGATCGTATGATGGCCGGAATCCGTCTCGATCAGCGACTGCGCATCAATCCAAATGCCGACGCGTCGGCCATTGAGCGATCTCGGTATGACCTCCACGTCGACGTCCTGCCGGGGCGGGGAACGCTGGTGCCGGTCGAGGTCTTTCGGCGCATCGGAACGTTCAACCGGCGCCGTCTTCCTCACTATGGCGCCGATTATGAATTCAGCATCAGAGCCAAGCGGGCAGGTTTTAGGTTGGCGGTCGTCTCACTGCGCAAGAGTCTTTGCCAAACTGCGGATTACCGGCTTCTATCCGCCTGACCGACCGAAAATCTCAATGAGAGAATGCGTGCGATTGCTGTGCTCAAAAAAATCGACGGCCAATCTTCGCTACTACCTCAATTATGTGTGGATGTGCTCCGAGCCCGGGTACCGACTGCGCAACACTGTCTCTCACGGCGTCGGATTGCTGCTGGATACGCTCGGTAAAACAGTAGTGGGCTCTCCCTCTACAGATCTGTATGCGGCTCTGGCTGAGGCCGGACCGGACGGTGAAAGCCTCGTGAAACTCCTGATTGCCAATACGGATTACTCGGAATTCCTGAGCGGGCTCTATCAAGGCGTTCCCGGGTTGAGCGGAACAGCGCTACGACGAGCAGCTCAAAGTTCGGTATGGAGCCGGTTCGGCGTAGCGGACTTCTACTCAAAAAATGCGCGAGCGTTGGGACACGAGGCTCACGATATCTACGTCAACAACCTGGCCATGCAACGGGCTTGGATGAGAGAGCACGGCACAGAAGCCACAGACGCGCAGCAACGCACACCGCGATATGCCGATTGGTCAGGTTATTGGGCGCGTGACTTCTCGTATGGCCGGTGGCTCTTTCAGCGGAGGGACGACGAAGGCTGCCGAATTCTTGCCGCCCAGGTGGCATACCATCGCCCGGACGTGTTTCTGAACCAGGCGATGGACGGCATTGACAGCGCTTGGATGTATAGAATCAAACCGTGGGTCCGGTTGCTGGTCGGCCAGCACGCGGCGACGACCCTGCCGGATCACGGCGATTACCGCTGCTATGATCTCGTCGTGTCTTCGTTTCCTCCGACGGTGGAATTTTTTGCGAGGAAGGGCATTCCTGCAGTCCTCCACCGATTGGGCTTCGATCCCGATGTGCTGGCGGCGCACCCGGATTCGGCTCGCACGTATCCAGTGACGCTTTATCGGAAGCCTGTCGGACGTCCATACGAGCCGGATTGAATGGCTGGAACAGCTTTGTGTCAGCGTACCGGAGCTTCGCATCTGGGGGCCGGGTGTCGACCGGTTGAAGGCGTCCTCTCCACTTCGACAGCGCCACATGGGACTGGCGTGGGGCAACGAAATGTACGACGTGCTTCGGCGATCGCAGATCACATTGAATCATCACGGCGACGTGGCCCCCTATGCCAATAACTGCCGTCTATACGAGGCAACCGGCATGGGAGCGATGCTGCTGACCGATTGGAAAGCCAACCTACAAGATTTGTTTCAGGTCGGGAAGGAAGTCGCGGCGTATCGTACAACGGAGGAGTGCGCTGAGATGATCCGTTACTACCTCGAGCATGATGAGGCA
Source organism: uncultured Nitrospiraceae bacterium (assembly GCA_963794505.1). GTDB lineage: Bacteria > Nitrospirota > Nitrospiria > Nitrospirales > Nitrospiraceae > Nitrospira_C. The sequence continues at coordinate 32,474 of CAWCEG010000049.1, read as the reverse complement.
CGTATAGCTATCGCCCGAGCCGGCCAGACGCGAACGCTGCGCGACCATACCTATAGAATTCGGATGCAGGAGTTCGTGGAACTCGCTCAAAAGCGAATGGTGGCCTGATATGCGATCCGTCTTGAAAGCGCTCGTTCCCAACGGGATGAAGCCGGCCCTGCGCCGTGTGGAACAGGATTTCGCCGGCTGGAAGGACCATTGGCAGCTGGACCGGATACGGGCCCGCTCATTCGACTGCCAGGCCGGGGACGCTGCTGCCCTGCGGTCCCTACAGGGTGCGTATCAACGATGGTCCCAATTTTTTCATGCAGTACAAGGACATCTTCGTCAACCGCATCTACCACTTCGACACGGAGTCTGCTGCTCCAACGATTATTGATTGCGGTGGAAACATCGGCATGTCGGTGCTGTATTACAAACAGGTCTATCCGGACGCACACGATTACCACCTTCGAGCCGGATCCGGTCGTGTTTGGGTACCTGCAGGACAACATGGCGCGGCATCGAATGAACGATGTCCAGTTGGTCCAGGCTGCGGTCTGCGGACGCGAAGGATCGCTGACGTTTCATTCGGACGGAAAATATGCCAGCAATCTGGCGCCGGACGACGCCGTGCTGGAAGAAGGCTGGACCAAGCGGGAAGTGCCTTGTGTGCGCCTCGCCAGCTATCTCACCAGCCCGATCGACTTTCTGAAAATCAACATCGAAGGTGCGGAATGGGAGGCGCTGGCTGACAGCGCTGACAAGCTTAAGTGCGTCAACGAGATGGTCATCGAATACCATCACCTGCCGGGATTGCCGCGAACGCTGCACAACATCCTGGACCTCCTCGATCGGCAGGGCTTTGAGTACCTCATCAATGATTTTGATTCGGAAACCAATGGCGGCGTGCAGCCGCCGTTCAGGCTAGTCCAGAGAGCCGGTACTTTCCTCTGATCTATGCCAAGCGGACGGCGCGCCGTATAGGAAGCGGGTGCGCGATGAGCAGTCATGGAGATGGGAGGGAGCCGCGTCGCTGGCCGCCCGTCTCACCGGCCGCGTCGCCCTGTGGAAACACGCGGGCTGAAGCTGCCCTTGGCGAGAAACCTCCGCTGCCTGTGGCTTCGCCGGACCTCTGCACTGTATCCGGGCCGTGCGGTCGACACCCAAGTCGTGCGTTATTTCTGGAATCGGTTTCTCGACTGAGCGGCGCATGGACATCCGTGGGCGGGCCTTGGAAATCGGCGTGACCGGCACGATCCGCCATTTCGGCGAAGACCGCGTCACGTCCGTCGAGGCCATCGACGTGGCGCCGTCGGATCCGAGCGTCACGATCGTGGCAGATTTGGCGAAAGCGGACCATGTGCCGTCCGATCAATTCGATTGTTTCGTCAATCAATTCACGATCCATATCATCTATGACTTTCGAGCCGCGCTCTACCATAGTATCCGCTTGTTGAAGCCGGGCGGAGTCCTGCTGATGAACTTTCCCTGTCGGAGCGGCTATCCGGTCAACGGCATTCCTTTGGGGAGCGGGAAGCATGCGCATGTGTACTGGTGGTTTACACCGCGTCTGGTTGAATCGGTGTTCACGGAACTGGGCATCGATGAGACGCATTGCCAACTGCAGACATACGGAAATTATTTCGCGCTGATGGCCTACATGGCCGGGATGCCGTCCGAGGAGCTGACCGCAGAAGAATTGGATACCGTCGACCCCGATTTTCCGTTGCTGATCTGCGCACGCGTTCAGAAACCCTGTCACTGGTCCACCCCATATCGGCCGGGCCGATGATTGCGCTTCCACGCCACGGGGACGATTGCGCACTCGCAAAGGCGAGGCGGGTCACAGGCAGGTTGGATACGATGTTTCAACGCGTGCTGATGCGATGGCGCCGTCTCTTCCTGTGGCCGCCGGTAGGGCGCGTGCGGTTTGGAAGTCTGCGGCGTACCACGCCGGTCAGCAGGCAGTTCGGGCTGGACCGGGCGGAACGAGAGCGATGCATCGACATCGCGTTCATCGAGGAGTTTCTCCTTCGCCATCGAGCAGACATCCGCGGGCGTGTGCTTGAAATCGGAGACAACCGCTATACGAACAAATTTGGAGGGCCGGCAGTCGAGCGGAGCGATATCCTGCATGTACAGCCCGTCGGTCATGCCACCATCGTCGCGGATCTCACACAAGCCGATGCCATCGCCTCCAATTCCTTCGATTGCATCATCTGCACGCAAACCCTGCAGTTTGTGTATGACGTTCGGGCGGCGGTCAAGACGCTGTATCGCATTCTGCGTCCCGGTGGGGCGCTCTTGGCGTCCTGTACAGGGATCAGCCAGATCAGCCGGTACGACATGGACCGGTGGGGGGACTATTGGCGGTTCACCGGAGCGTCAGTCACACGGTTATTGGGAGAATGCTGGCCGCCGGAAGCTGTGTCGGTTCAGACGCATGGCAATGTGCTCTTGGCCATCGCCTATTTGCACGGCTTGACGGTGGATGACCTGCGGCCGGAAGACCTGCAGCAGCGCGATCAAGATTTCCAGCTCGTGATCACCGCCCGTGCGGTTAAGCCAACAATAAACCAGGGAGTGCGAGCGTGAAGCGATGGGGTCGAATGCTGCATCCGTTGCGCCGCTGGTGGCCGGTCACTGTTCAGCAAGGCGACGACGGGGAGCCATCCATGATTGCTCGAGGCTGGGACGATTATGCAAAGCGTTGGAAGCCGGATCGATTTCACGTCCTGCCGGGCAATACGGTTAGGCATCTCGGTGATGAGTGGACGGCAGAAGATACGACCGGAGGAGGGACCACGTACGGCTTGGATGAAGCGAGCATTAAGAATTTCTCCACGCTCTTGAGCGAACAGGTGCTGGACAAATACCTGCCCCGTCCTAGTCGGGAAGCGCTCGAAATCGGGCCGGGCGGCGGCAGATTCACATCGCTGTTGCTGCCTAGGACCGATATCTTGCATGCCGCCGATCCTTCAGTCGCGATGCTGAAGCGTCTCACGGACAGATTCAAAGGAGCTCCTGCCTTGCGGACGCACGTCACGGACGGCATGGCCTTGCCTCCGCTCGCAAGAGAAAGTCTCGATTTCGTCGCCTCCTTCGACGTGTTTGTGCATTTTGAGCCGAGGCTCGTCTATTGGTATTTGCGCCAAATCAAGACGCTCTTGAGGCCAGGAGGCGTGGGTTTGATCCACTACGCATCGGTCATGTCGCCGATCGGGTGGCGGCAATTCGAAGCCGATCTTGAAGGGAACGTGAAACAACGGACGTCGTTTTGCGCCTTCGGCACGATGTGCCCCCAACTCATGGAACAATTCCTGAAAGCCCTTGACCTCCAAGCGATTTCATCAGATGTTGGCTTTATTCCTCGAGACGCGATTGCGGTGTTTCGAAAAACCGCTTGAGATCAGCGCGGGGTCATTGGTTCAGAGCCTGCCATGCGCTCTTCTGCATTGTGATCCTGCCGCGGGGCTGCAACTTCCCTGTGATTGTGAAGCGATGAACCATTAGCGGTCATCATGAGATGAACGTACCGGGACTCACGAAATTCCGCTCGAACTTACGCAAGCTCTGGCCTCGTCCTCGTCCTTTCGGGCTGATTTTGCTCTATCACAGAATCGCGGCGCTGCCGACAGATCCGCAATTGTTGAGTGTGACGCCCGAGCGGTTCGCCAGCCAGATGGAACATGTGTCGCGGCATTACGAAGTGGTCAGCCTCGAGGAGCTCGTCAATCGGATGCGCGACCGGCGGCTGTCTTCACGGTTGATCGCGGTGACGTTCGACGACGGCTACAGAGACAATCTCCTGAGTGCCAAACCGATCTTAGAATCCTGCCGGGCGCCGGCGACTGTCTTTGTCTCAACCGGAGTTCTGGAGAGTCAGTCGGAATGCTGGTGGGACGAGCTTGAGCACCTGTTTCTCCATCCCTCCTCTCTGCCGAGCTCTCTACAGCTGAAGATCGATGGGCGTCTGCTCGAATGGACCCTCGGCGATGCTGCCGCATACCGCCACCAGGATTTCATGTCGCATCGATCCTGGACCGTGTTGCGGAGCGACGATCCCACCACCAGGCACCGGCTTTACCGCGCGCTCTGCCGCCTCCTGCGGCCGCTTGATGAGCAGGCGCGGCAACAGACCCTCCACGCGCTGCGTGTCTGGGCAGGGGGACGTCAGGATAGCCCATGCGGTCATCAAATGCTGACACGGGACGAGGTCCGCCTTCTTGCTGAAGGACGGTACGTCAAGGTGGGCGCGCATACGGCAAGTCACCCCGTGCTCGCCTGCCTGCCGCTTGCCGTCCAACGCGAGGAAATCGGATCTAGCAAGAAATCCCTTGAGGATATCTTCGGGCACTCCATTGAAAGTTTCGCCTATCCGTACGGGACCAAGTCGGATTACACCGAACAAACGACCGCGCTCGTCAAGGAAGCAGGGTTTTCCTTCGCCTGCTCGAACTATCCTGAGACAGTCAGTGCCGGATCGGACGTGTATCAGTTGCCCCGCTTCGTCGTCAGAAACTGGGACGAAGCACGGTTCGTCCGAGCGCTTGCCTCGTGGTGGGAGGGCGACGCAGGAGAGGAGGCTTGTGATCACTAACCTATTGAAGTCCTCCGTGCGAAACCTGTTTCGCATGGCCGGAATGGAGCTTCGTCGCATTGCCCCGGTCTCGGCAGGCAGGGCGAGGGATTCGCTACTTCAGGTGCTGGAGCAGGCGCGTTCGATTGGATTCTCGCCGCGCACAGTCATCGATGTCGGGGCTGCGTATGGATCATTTACGCGCCTTTGCCATGGAGTCTTCCCCGGTGCGCACTATCTGCTGATCGAGCCGCTTGATGAATACCGTCCGCTACTGGACCAGGTGACGCACTCGATTCCTTCAAGCCGCTATACCGTGGCGGCCGCCGCTGCTTGCGAGGGGGCGCTGCCGATCAATGTACATCCCGACTTGGTCGGCTCCTCGCTCTACCGCGAGGTCGAAACGGGGACGGGCGTGAATGGAGTGCCTCGAAGCGTGCGGGCGGTGACCGTGGATTCCGTCGTGCGTGAGGCCGATGCGTCAGGACCTTTTCTCCTTAAATTGGACGTGCAAGGGGCTGAGCTCGATGCACTAGGGGGCGCCGAGCAAATCCTCGATGAGTGCGAGTTCGTCGTGCTGGAAGTCTCCTTCTTCAAATTCTTTCAAGATGGTCCGGAATGCGCCGACATTATCGGCTACATGAAGCATCGGGGATTTGTCCCGTATGACATCGTCGGACTGCAATATCGTCCGCTCGACGGCGCCTTGTCGCAGGCGGATATCGCGTTCGTGAAGGAAGCACGGACTCTTTCGCCGGCATCATGCCTATGCGACCGCAGAGCAGCGGGACGCACAGAACAAACAGATGCAGCGATACCTCGACCAGCTCTTTGCCGGCCAATCATGAGTGAACAATCATGAGTGTTCAAGGGCCCCGCATTTCCATCGTCACGCCCTCGTATCAACCAGGCGCAGTTTCTGGAAGATGCGATGCTCTCCGTGCTCGGACAAACCTATCCGAACGTTGAGTATGTCGTCATCGACGGGGCCTCATCGGACGGCAGCGCCGATATCATCCGGCGCCACGCCGGCCGGTTGGCCTACTGGGCCAGCGAGCCGGACAAAGGACAGTACGATGCCATCAACAAAGGGTTTGCCCGCACCACCGGTGACATCATGGCCTGGCTCAACAGCGACGACCAATACATGCCGTGGACGTTATCCGTCGTCGCGGATATTTTCTCGTCACATCCCGAGATCGACTGGGTGACGAGCGTGCATCCCGTCAGTTGGAACGCTCACGGTCAGGCGGTGGCCGTCGATTTTACGGGAGGCTTCAGCCGTGACTCATTCGTGCGCGGAAGCAATTTCCCCGTGAAGGGTTCCTATGGGAGAAGGTGGATCCAGCAGGAATCCACTTTCTGGAGAAGGTCGCTGTGGGACCGCGCCGGAGGTCGGCTGGACGGTTCGTTGCTTATGGCAGCAGATTTTGAACTGTGGGCGAGGTTCTTTGACCATACCGAGCTCGTGGGCGTCCAAGCCCTGTTGGGCGGATTTCGGTCCCACGGCGACCAGAAGTCTGTCCTCTACCGCGACCGGTACCTGGAGGAGGCTGAACAGGTGCTACGCACCATAGGGCGATGGCCGTTGGGACGGGTGGAGAATCTCGCGCGCAACATGATCTGGAAAGTGTTCCGCCAATATTCCTTCGCCCCGCTTCCGAAATACCTGCAATCGCTGTTGTTTTCCACGGGAATCGCGTACCCCGCACGCGTGCTAGTTTGGACAGGAAAGGAATGGGAAATCATTACCGGATTCACCGTATAACCGGTATCCTATTCCCTTATGCACATCGTGCAGGTGAATACCGCCGACAAGGCCGGCGGGGCCGAATCGGTGGCCTGGCAGCTCTTTCACGCCTATCGCCGAAACGGCCATCGTTCGTGCTTGATCGTCGGCTGGAAGCGCAGCGCCGACCCGGATGTAGTCGAATTAACCCATGACCAATTTCGCGGCCACTGGAGCCGGCGCTGTTCGGCTGCGGCCGATCATCTCGCGTCGGCGCTGGGATCGCTTCGCGGGATCAGCCGTCTTCAGACGGCCCTCCGGATGGTTGTCGGACAACCGCGCCGATGGTACGAGCGGCAATTGGGGAGGGAAGATTTCGATTTCCCGGGAACCCGACACTTTGCGTCGACGCTAAACTCAGCGCCCGACATTGTTCACTGTCACAATCTTCACGGCGGAGGGCTAAAGGACGGCGGCTATTTTGATCTTGCCGCCCTGCCAACGCTCACCCGCATGTTTCCCGTGGTGGTGACGCTTCACGACGCCTGGTTGCTTAGTGGACATTGCGCACATTCGTTTGAGTGCGACCGATGGAAAATAGGCTGCGGCAACTGTCCGGATCTGACCATTTACCCGGCCGTCAAGCGGGACGCCACGGCCTACAACTGGCAGCGCAAGCAAGGCCTCTTCGCCAAAAGCCGGTTCTTCGTCGCGACGCCGTCACGATGGCTGATGGACAAAGTGGACCGGTCGATGTTGAAGCCCGCCTGTATCGAGCAACGAGTCATCCCCAACGGCGTGGATTTAACGATATTCAGGCCGGCGGACAAACAACAGGCGCGGTCACGGCTGGGCTTGCCGCACGACGCAAGCATTCTCCTGTTCGCCGCCAACGGCGTGAAGCAAAATCTCTGGAAGGATTATCGGACGATGCGCGCCGCACTGGCTCGTGTGGCTGCTCTTATGAAGGACCGGCCCGTGCTGTTCGTCGGACTGGGCGATGGAGAAGCGGGAGAGGCAGTCGGATCGGTGCGCATACAGTTTGTCCCGTACGAACATGATCCGTCAGCGGTGGCTCGCTACTATCAGGCGGCCGATCTGTATATTCACGCCGCCCGCGCGGAGACGTTTCCAAACACGGTGATCGAAGCTGCCGCCTGCGGCGCACCGGTGGTGGCGACCGCAGTGGGCGGAATTCCGGAGCAAGTGATCGATGGGAGGACTGGCTTCCTTGTCGCTTCTGGCGATGCAGAAGGCATGGCGCGGCAAATCGTTCGGTTGCTCGAGCAAGAAAGCGTCCGGAGGTTGATGGCATCGGAGGCGGAACGGGTTGCGCGAGAACGCTTCGACATCAACGACCAGGTGCGCACCTATCTCGACTGGTATGACTCAATTCTCCTGCGTGCGCCCAGCGCCGCCGCGCTCCACCATGCGAACTAAAGTCATGCTGCTGGCCGTTGGGCTGGAGGTTGGAGGAACTGAAACACACATTTTTGAACTGGCCTCGCGAATCGACCGCGCGAAATATGACGTGACGGTTTGTACTCTGAAGCCTGGCGGATGGGTGGCCGATGAACTGAGGGTACGCGGCATACAGGTGCTCTCGCTTGATGGAGCGGGCCCGTTCGACTTCCGGGTCCTCTTTCGATTGTGGAAAGTGCTGCAGGCCGAGCGGCCGGATGTGATTCAATCGTTCCTGTTTTGGGCGAACCTGTCCGCCCGTCTGTTAGGGCGCCTATTCAAAGCCGCCCGGGTGGTGTGTTCGTATCACGATGAGGTGGTGAGCGAAGGGCGGTTGATGAGGGCGATTGACCGCCTGACGTTTCAGTGGTCCCACGCCGTGGTCTGGTGCTCCGAGGCTGTCCGGCGGTCGGTTTCTGTCCGTATCGGCGGACGGGTCGCTCAGCAGGCGACCATTCCATTCGGCGTTGATCTCCGCCGATTTGCCTCGACCGACATTGCGACCAGGCAGGAGTTGGGGCTTCGGGAGGGCGGCCAGTTGATCGGGACGGTGTGCCGGCTGGTGGAGCCCAAAAAGGGTTTGAGCGTGCTGCTGAAGGCGATGGCAGTGTTGAAGCAGCGGAAGGGCGATCCCGGTTGTCAGTTGCTGATCGTCGGTGATGGTCCTTCCCGGCCGCTGCTGGAAGCGATGAGTGAACAGTTGGGCCTGTCGCATTGCGTTGTCTTCGCCGGCACAAGGAGAGACATCCAGAGGGTCCTCCCGCTGTTGGACGTTTTCGTGCTGCCGTCGCTGTATGAAGGATTCGGCATTGCGATTCTGGAGGCGATGGCCGTCGGCAAACCGGTGGTGGCCACATCTGTGGGAGGGATTCCGGAATTTGTCGTGCCCGGGGAGACAGGACTTCTCGTGGAGCCTGGTAACGCGGCCGCCTTAGCCGATGCGATCGCATGCGTGTTGCACGATTCCGATCGTGCGAAGCAGATGGGAGCCAGCGGCCGGTCGAGGGTACAGGCGGGATTTCAAATTTCCACGGTGGTTCGGCGGCATGAGCAGGTCTATGAGGCTTGTCTGGCCAACGTCTAGCGGCGGGTCGACCGGTGATGAGCGGTCCTGAAGGCACAATGATGTCTCTGTTGTTTTTGACATTCGTCTTGTCGCTCGCCCTCGCCTTGTACGGGGTGCCGATTGCCCGTCAGGCGGCGTTGAAATACGGCATCGTGGATGCGCCGGACGGGCGGCTCAAACATCAGCAGGAACCCGTGCCGTATTTCGGCGGGTTGGCGATCTATCTGGCATTCCTGATGAGCCTGGCATTTACCTTTGAGTTCCGCCACGACGTGCTGGGCATCATCTTAGGCGGGACGATCGTGGTGATGTTGGGACTCATCGACGATTTCGGCGTGCTGACGCCCTGGACAAAGTTGGCCGGTCAGCTGCTCGCCGTGTTCGTCTTGATCAAGAGCGGCATCAGGATTGAGATTGCCGCGTTTCCCGAATGGGTGGATCTCTTGCTCACCATTTTCTGGATGATCGGACTGATCAATGCCTTCAACCTGTTGGATATCATGGACGGCCTCTCGGCCGGAGTGGGCGCCGTCAGCGCGATCGGGCTGTTTATCGCGGCGTGGCTCCAGGGAGACCAGACGATTGCCTTCTTGCTCGCGGCGCTGATCGGCAGTCTGGTGGGATTTTTGAAGTACAACTGGAAACCGGCACGAATCTATATGGGTGATACGGGCGCGATGTTCATCGGTCTGCTGCTCGGGCGCCATGGCCATGATCGGAAAATATCCGAGTGATCACCCGCTTTCGCTTCTCACGCCGGTATTCATTCTTGGTATTCCGATTTTCGATACCCTGTTCGTCATGTGGATTCGTTATCAGCGTGGCTTGCCGATCTTTTGGGGAAGCCCCGATCACATTGCCATTCGCTTGCGTCATTGGGGCATGCCGGTTCCCCGCATCGTGCTCGTGAGCTATGGGGCGACCGCTGGCGTGGCCGGAATCGGTCTGCTCTTGATGACGGTCGGAGAAGACTTGGCCTGGACCCTATGCCTCGGCACGGTGGGGGTGCTGCTGCTCTCGACCTTCCTGCTGAAAAAAATCGACGTCAAAAAGCCTTCGCCCTCGGTCTGCGGCAGCCCATGCCCAGGAAGGCTCGCAAGCCGCATGATTCTCATCGTTGGCGCCGGCCTAGCCGGTCTCAGCACCGCCTATCATCTCTCGGAGACGCCGTACCGGCTCTATGAACGTGAGATGGAAGTGGGAGGGCTGTGTCGTTCTTACCGCAAGGACGGCTTCACCTTCGATTATACGGGCCATCTCCTCCACTTCCGCCAGGCGGAGATCAAGGCCCTGGTCGAGCGATTGTTAGCGGGCAAGCTTCAGAAACACAGCCGCAAATCCTTCATCTATTCACATCGGACCTATACGGAGTATCCATTTCAGGTGAATACCCACGGCCTTCCGCCCGAAGTCGTGCGGGACTGTCTCATGGGGTTCATTGCCACCCTGACGACGCCGGCCGCGGCCGTGCCTTCCAATGAACGCTCGTTCAAGCAGTGGATAGTAGACAATCTTGGCGAAGGCATGGCCAAGCATTTCATGGTGCCATTCAACGAAAAGCTGTGGCAGGTGTCGTTGGATGAACTGACTTCCGACTGGGTATCCTGGCTCGTGCCAAAACCGGAACTCAAGGATGTGGTCAGCGGCGCATTGGGAATCAAGGACAAGGCGTTCGGATACAACCCGTCATTTCAATACCCCGCAGCGGACGGCATTCGCGTGCTGCCTGAATCCTTTCTGCCCGGCATCACAGAACTGCATCAGGGTTGGGAATTGATGGAAGTTGAGACGAAGCGGCGCCGGGCCGTCTTCAAGCATCGAGTGAGCGGCGAGAGCCGTACGGAGCACTATGAATCCCTTGTCTCCACGATTCCCGTTCCCGAACTCTTGCGCCGCTGCCCCGACATGCCGGCGCACCTGAAGGAAGCTGCGGACGGTCTCCGATGGGTGTCCGTGTATAACCTCAACATGGCCGTGGCGCGTGAACAGGTTTCGGACAAGCATTGGCTCTACTTTCCCGAGGCCGAATATCCGTTTTACCGCATCGGGTTCCCCATGAACTTCTCCCCCGCCCTGGGACGGTCCGGCTGCAGTTCGATGTACGTGGAAATGTCGCATCGCCCCTCGGAGCACCTATCGCAAGATGAGCTCTTGTCGCGCGCGCGAAGCGGCATGGAGCGAGCCGGTATCTTGCTGACCGAGGATGAAATCGTCGTGGCCGATGTCAAAGACTTGCGCTATGCGTACGTCTATTTCGACAGGCATCGGGCACGTGCGCTGCCGACGATGCTGGCCGAGCTCGAGCGGAGGGGTATCTACTCGATCGGCCGGTACGGAGCGTGGGAACATACGTCGATGGAGGACGCGATCGGGCAGGGCAAACAGTTGGCCGAACGACTCCAAGCCAGAGGCGCCCAGCCCGTTTCGGCGTAAATCCACGTGGAGACAATCTGCCACATTATTACGAAGCTCGAATTGGGTGGCGCCCAGGAAGTGGCGCTGTATGCCGTCTCCCATCTTGATCGAACCAGATTTCGTCCCCTGTTGATGGCCGGGCCCGGGGGGCTGCTGACCGAGGAAGCCCGCCGACTGCCGGGTGTTGAAACGATCCTCGTGCCAAGTCTCGGCCGTTGTATCCACGCGATTAGCGACGTCATGGCGCTCCTGCACCTGATCCGGTTGTTGCGCCGCCTGAAGCCGGCGATCGTGCACACTCACAGTTCCAAGGCCGGGATCCTCGGCCGCTGGGCTGCCTGGTGCGCGGGAGTCCCGCTCATTCTCCACACCGTACACGGGTTCGGCATCACGCCGGCTCAACCGCACTGGCTGCAACACCTCCTCATCCTGCTCGAACGGATCACCGGCTGGATCACCACGCACTGGGTCGTCGTCGCAGCAATCGATGAAGGGCGAGGACGGCAGTGGGGCTTGTTCAACGCGAATGTGTCGGTTATCAGGCCTGGCATCGACCCGCGACCGTTTCAACAGCCGCCTGAGCCGGCGGCTCGCCGGCGGTTACGCGAAGAGTTCGGCGCTGGTCTCGACGAGATGTTGGTCGGCACCGTCGCTTGCCTGAAACCTCAAAAAGCCCCGGAAGATCTGGTTGCCGTGGCAAAGCTGGTCTGCTCCCGCATGCCGAAAACGAAATTCGTCTTGATCGGAGACGGAGCCCTGCGTCCGCGTATTCAAGCGCTGATTGATCAGCAGGGACTGCATGAACGTGTACGCTTGGCGGGCTGGAGACGCGATGTCGATCGGGCGATGGGGAGCTTCGATGCGCTGCTGCTCACATCGCACTGGGAAGGCCTTCCCCGGGTCATGCTCGAGGCGGCATCGGCCGGTTTGCCGATCGTCGCGACTAAGGTCGGGGGAGTTGAGGAGGCCGTGGTTCATCAAGACCGTACCCGGCTGTATGAGCCAGGCGATATCGCCGGTCTTGCCGAAGGCGTCGAAGCCTTGCTGCAACGGTGCGTGAGAGAGGGGACGCAGCCCACCGCGGGAAGAAACCAGCTTCCGAAGGAATTTCACATTGATGAGATGGTCAAGCAATATCAATCGCTGTATGATAGGCTCCTGTCGCAACGGCGAGTCGTGCCTCGTTCGTTGAGCCCGGCGTCATCGTAATTCGTTGGAGTCACGCGTGAATGTCCCACTGCTGGATCTGAAAGCTCAGTACCGCGCCATCAAAGCTGAAGTCATGGCGGTGATGGAAGCGGTGTGCGATGAGCAAGGCTTCGTCTTAGGACCGAGGGTGGCCGAATTTGAAGCGGCCATGGCGCGATATGTTGGGAGCCGCCATGCGATCGGCTGTGCATCGGGAAGCGATGCACTGTTGCTGGCGTTGATGGCGCTCGGGGTCAAGTCCGGCGATGAAGTGATCACCGTGCCATTTACCTTCTTTGCCACTGCCGGAGCCATTTCACGACTCGGCGCCAAGCCGGTATTCGTGGACATCGACTCGGACTCATTCAATGTCGATCCCCATCAAATCGAGCGCGCGATCACGCCCCGAAGCAAGGCGGTGATACCGGTGCATCTGTTCGGACAATGCGCCGATATGGCAGCCATCAACGGCATCGCGAAGCCCCGGGGTATTCGCGTCATCGAGGACGCCTGTCAGGCCATCGGGGCGTCGCAAAACGGCCGTCGTGCCGGCATGCTTTCCGATGTGGGATGCTTCAGTTTCTTTCCCACCAAGAATCTGGGCGGATTCGGGGACGGCGGATTGATGACGACGGACGATGAGGGACTGGCCGGAATACTCTCGATGCTGCGCGTTCACGGCAGCAGAGTGCGGTATCTGCACGAAGCGGTTGGGATCAATAGCCGGCTGGATGCTCTGCAGGCTGCGGTGCTTCACGTCAAGCTGACCTATCTCGATCAGTGGACGGAAGGCCGCCGGCGGAATGCGGAACGCTACCAGCGGCTGTTCGCGCAGGCCCAGTTGCTCGATCGCGTGCTGCTGCCCGCCACCGCGCACGGAAACTTCCATGTGTACAACCAATATACCGTAAGGGTCCGGCAACGCGATGAGCTCAGGAACTTCTTGAAGGAAAAGGGCATCGGCTCCGAAGTGTACTATCCTCTTCCCATGCACCTGCAGAATTGCTACCACGACCTCGGCTATCACAAGGGATCGTTCCCCGTCTCGGAACGTGCGGCTGAAGAAGTGCTGTCGCTCCCCATCTATGCTGAGTTGACGGAAGGTCAGCAAACCTACGTCGTTCAGATGATCAGTGAATTCTATCGACGGGTCTAGCCTTCGAGTGTGTGCAGCCCTTTGAGTGAGCCGCACTGCTGGTAGCGGACGAACACGAGTCATCGCCCAATCATGCGTCGGACGGAGGTGTGCATGCGAGTCATGTGGATGGTCATTTGCGCGTGCTGTGTCGCGGGGACGAGCGTCGAGCTTCAGGCGAAAGACCTGTCGCCGCGAGACATTTATGAGCAGGCGTCGCCTGCGGTCGTCATGGTCATGGGGCATTCCGACGGCGGGAAGACCGGAAGCGGCGGAACGGGTTCGATCATTCAGGCCGACGGCTTGGTCTTGACGAACGCTCATGTCGTAGTCGAGGAGCGAACCGGGAAACCGTATCCACGGTTGTCCGTCTTCCTGAAGCCGCCGCGGGTCACCGGCGACTCGAGAATGGATCTCGCGCGAATACTACGCGCCAAGGTCGTTGCCTATTCCACCCCATTGGATCTGGCCCTCCTCAAGCTCGAAGAGGCTCCTGCGCCGTTACCAGTTGTCGCGTTCAGCGAGTCCGCGCAGGGCCGAATCGGCGATCGAGTCGTTGCAATCGGCCATCCCGAGCAGGGTGGTCTGTGGACGCTGACGACCGGCGTGATCAGCGCGGAGATGGACAATTTCAACGGGGTGAAAGGCAAACACGTCTTTCAGACCGAGACGGGGTTAAATCGTGGAAACTCAGGCGGGCCTTTGTTGGACAGTGAAGGGCGCATGATCGCCGTGAATACCGCCATCGCTCGTGTGGCCACAGACGGCCTGCCGATTACCAGCATCAGTTTTTCTCTCAAGTCCAGCGTGGCGACGCAATGGCTCCGGGACCAAGGCTTGACCGGGTCAATGACGGGCACCCCGAGAGTGCCTTCCGTCCAAACAAACGCGGCGGCGGATCTGCCGTCGAAGCCCTCTTCTCAGACCGAGCCCAAGGCCCCTCAGGCTCCCACCGCTGCATCGCCTGTGTCCCCATCCCAGCCGATGAAGCCAAGAACGGCGGCCGAGCCGGTCCCCGCACGCCCATACAACCTCGATGCACTCATCAGCGACCGAGCCAAGGCAGAAGCGGACCTGGAGGGGATGATGTCGGAAATGCGTGGACGGATGAAGGGACGTTAATTCAGTGTGCGATACATCGCGCGATGCTGGTTCCCCTTGAAATCCTTCAAAATCTGGTGATGGGCATCCCGAATATCGCCAGGCTGGCAGGGCGGCATCATCGCACCGGCCTCAATGCCGATCGTGCGAAGGCCCGCGAGGTGTTTGACTTGTATTGCAGGTTCCAATCTGTCGCCGGGAAAGATATTCTGGAAATCGGACCCGGACATACGCTGGAGGTCTTGGACGAGGCGTTCACGTCCGGTGCCAAGAGCTGCACGGCCGTCGATGTGATGAAATATCTGACAGCGGAACAGGCGGCGCAAAAGCAGATCGAGTACCGGTTATACGATGGGAGGCTGCTGCCGTTTGCCTCCCGGCAATTCGATTGCATCTGGTCTCACACGGTTTTCGAGCACCTCCGCTACCCGGAGGTCACAGTACCAGAGTGTTTTCGCCTGCTACGGCCCGGAGGCTCTCTGGTCGCGCACATCGATTTAGGCGACCATACCTATTACGGGTGCCAGCCGCTGCCACCGTTACAGGTGTTTCATTGCCTACGCTATCCCACATGGCTGTGGAGGCTCATGCGGTGGAACCGCAGTTCCTACGTGAACCGGCTCAGGAAATCAGACTGGAAACGGTTGTTCGATGCGGCGGGGTTCGTCGTACGAGCCGAAGCATCCTCCGTCAACTGGGAAATCGACCGCGCACTACCGGCTCTTCCTTACCTGCACAGGTATAGCCATGATGATGCCGTGACCCAGGTCTTGACGGTGTGGCTGGAAAAACCGGCGGCAGCAGCTTGTCCTAACTCGTGACCGCGCCTTCCGAGGCTGAGGACACATGCCGGGCGTACTTGGCCATGACGCCATGCATGTAGCGCGAAACCGGCTGCTTCACTTTCTTGAGCCGTGCCTTGATCTCTTTGGCCGAGAGTTCCACGTTCAGTTGACGTTTGGGAATATCGAAGACGATCATGTCGCCGGCTTTGACAGCGGCAATTGGCCCCCCTTTGACGGCTTCCGGAGCAACATGGCCGGCCATGAGGCCGTGCGTGGCGCCGGAAAATCGCCCGTCGGTTAAGAGTGCGACGGAGTCCCCCAAGCCCGCTCCCACGATCGCGGCCGTGACGCCCAACATCTCCCGCATGCCCGGCCCGCCTGCCGGTCCCTCATAACGGATCACAACGACATCGCCGGACTTAATCTGACCGGCTTTCACGGCGACGAACGCATCTTCCTCACGCTCGTACACTCTGGCCGGTCCGCGGAACTGCATCATCGAATGGCCGGCAACTTTGACGACGCAGCCTTCTGGCGCAAGATTCCCCTTGAGAATAACCAATCCTCCCGTGGGCTTGATCGGGTTTGACAGCGGCCTCAATACCTGTTGCCCCGCGGTCTCGGTCGCTTCCTTCGCCTCTTCTCCGATGGTCCGCCCGCTCACGGTCGGTTGGTTCGCGTGAAGCAGACCGGCATCAACCAAGCGCTTCGCCACCAGCGTCGTCCCCCCGGCCGCATAGAGGTCGGCCGCGACAAATCGGCCGCCCGGCTTCAAATCGGCCAGGAGCGGCACCTTGCGATTGATCCTGTCGAAATCGTCGATGCTCAGCTTGAGGCCGGCCTCGTAGGCGATGGCGAGAAGATGGAGCACGGCATTTGTCGAGCCGCCGGTCGTGGCCACCGCAGCGATCGCATTCTCTAACGACTTTCGTGTGATGATCTGTCGAGGCCGCAGGTCCCGCTTCAACAGATCCATGACCATCTTGCCGCACTCGAAGGCCACGTCGTCCTTCCGCTTGTCCATGGCGGGGACGCCATTGCGCCCCATTGGGGACATGCCGAGGAATTCGAACGCGATCGCCATCGTGTTTGCGGTGAACTGCCCGCCGCAGGCGCCTGGACCCGGACAGGCATGGTCTTCGAGATCTTTCAACTCGGCGTTCGTCATCTTGCCGGACGCATGCTTGCCGACGGCTTCGAACACGTCCTGGATCGTCACGTCGTGGCCCTGAAACTGCCCCGGCATGATCGAGCCGCCGTACAGCATCAGCGACGGCACGTTGAGGCGGGCGAGCGCCATCACCGTTCCCGGAATGGTTTTGTCGCAGCCCGAGAGCGCGACGACGCCGTCAAAGAGATGGCCTCGTGCCACCAGCTCGATGGAGTCGGCGATCACTTCACGGCTGATCAGCGACGCCTTCATGCCTTCCGTCCCCATCGAAATGCCGTCCGAGACGGCAATCGTGTTGTACTCGATCGGCGTGCCGCCGGCAGCACGGATGCCCGCCTTTACCCGCTCCGACAGGCGACGGAGGTGAAAGTTGCAGGGCATGACCTCGATCCAGGTGTTGGCGACGCCGATCAAAGGACGTGAAAGGTCTTCGTCAGTGAAGCCGACGGCTTTCAGCATGGCGCGCGCTGGCGCCCGACCAGGCCCGACGAGGAGATCGTGACTATTCAACCGTGACTCTTTCGGCATGAACCTATTTGCCCTTCTTGTCCTTTTTCTTCTCGTCCTTTTTCGCTTCCGTGTCGATGACGGTTCCGGTGGCAGCGTCGATGTGGACTTCTGTTACCTTTCCGTCTACGCCGTAAACTTCCACTTCCCAAACCGTTTTCCCATGCTTCTTTTCGAGCTCGGCTTCCACGACGGTGCCGGGAACTTTCTCAACGGCGGTCTTGATCGCCTGTTCGACCGTCACTTTCGCATCCTTCACCAAATCGGCGACCTTGCCTTCCTTGTCGTCCCCCCAAGCGGAGGTGCTGACAACGAGCATGCTGATCGCGAGTAGGCCGGTCAATCTATATGTACGCATGGGTCCCTCCTGCTGACAGATGGCTATTGGACTTTCGTGTCTGAGGGAGGCATCGGCGCGGCACCACCTTTGTGCGGATTGCCCTGCACGGCGCCACTGTGCGGATTCGCCGAGCCGCTGCCGTGGCCTCTGCTGCCGCCCTCTTTGTGCTGTTGCATGACCTTCTCATGCTCGGCCTTCTCCTTGGCGCGCTGCTCGGGCGTCAACAGCGCCAGGACCTCACGGCGTGTCTTGATGGAGGTCATGCGTAAGGCGACCTGAAGGTCTTCGCTTTGCTTCAACTTGGCCTCGATTGGGCCGAGATCCGACTTTTCTTCATCGGTCAGGGATTTGAGCTCTCGCTCTGCGACCTGGATATCCGCTTCCATCTTGATACGGGTCTTGTCGAGGTTTAACTGGATGTCCTTGAGCTTCGTCACCTGCTCAGCCGTCAGGCCGATGTCTTTCTCGTGCTTGAGCAGATGGCGGATTAAGTGGCCGGTGCTGCTGTGCATCATGCCCATCCCATGACTGCCCATCGAGCCGTGGCCGCGGCCTCCATATCCGTCTTGTCCGCCGCCATGGCCGTAGCCCGGTTCATTGGCCCAGACACCGGCGGTTCCCAGGGCCAGCATGAATGTTCCCGCCATGATCAGCGCCGACAGTCCCTGCGTTCCCTTCTTCATGCAATCCTCCTTCGGTTAGACATCCTACGGTTTCTTGTCATGTCCCGAACATTATCGCACATACAAACCGCCTTCGCCCTTCAGCCCGTTAAACAGGAACTGAATGGCTAAGGCGGCGAGCAGTAGGCCCATCAAGCGCGTGATGATCTTTTCAGCGAGCGGGCTCACCCACTTGGCTCCGGATGCGCCGAGAGCCAGGATGGCGTAGCTTGCCAGACCGACCAATGCAACGCAAGCCAACAGGATGCCTCGATAGAGCCATGACGCCGCCTGTGCATCCAACAGGATAATGGTCGAGATGGCGGCCGGCCCCGCCAGCATCGGCACGGCGAGCGGGGTGATGGCGATGTCGTCTTTGGCGGCGCCCTCCGCTGTTTCGGCAGCGGTTTCCAGCACCGGAGAACGTTGCGCCCGAAGCATGTCCAGCGCCACGAGCAGCAACACGAGCGCTCCCGCGACCTGCACGGCGGCAAGCGTAATGCCCAACAGCGAGAAGAGCCATTGTCCGGCGAGTGCAAAGCCGCTCAGGATCAGGAATGCCACACAGCAGGCCACGCGCGCCATGCGCAGGCGCTGGCTGAGCGTGTAGCGAGCGGTCATGGCGAGGAATGCTGGGACGGTTGCGATAGGATCGACGATCACGAAGAGGGAGCTGAATGCCAGCACGCCATATTCAGTCGGGGTCATGCGGTCATCGCATCAGAGTTTGCCTGAGCAACTCGGCGCGGGGATCGGGATGTTGGCCTCGTGCCAATCGCTGGTAGAGCGTCTGCTCTTCTTCGGTCACTGTGGGCGGGACGACAATCTGAAGGTGCAGGAAGAGATCGCCTCGACCTACTCCAGCCGACTGGAGACCCTTGTCTTTGAGCCGTAACTTGCTTTCGGCCTTGCTCCCGGCCGGCACCTTGACCTTGACGGGCTCGGTGAGCGTCGGCGCCATTACCTCTGCGCCCAGCACCGCTTCCCAGGGATACACCGGCAGCGTCACGTGAATGTCGCTGCCCTCGCGGCGAAAGATCGGGTGCGGTTTGATGGTGACATGCAGATAAAGATCCCCGCGCTTGCCGCCGTTCGATCCGGGCTGGCCCTTGCCTGCCACGCGCACCCGCGTGCCGTCCTGGACGCCGGCCGGGATTTTGACCTCGATGGTTTTCAATTCTGTCGTGGTACCGGCACCGAAGCAGGTCGGGCAGGTCCGTCCGCGCAGGACGCCATTCCCCTGACAAGTCTGGCAGGGCACCGGTTCGCGTAGGCTGACCCGCTTCGTGACGCCGGTCAGAACTTCTCGCAGTATCAGCTCGACTTCTGCCTCGAGATCTTCACCCGAGACGGAAAACCCGCGGCTGGATGTTTCAGCACGGCCCCGTCCGCCGAACAGGTTCTCGAAGATATCCGAAAAATCCTCACCCCGGAAGTCGCCGCCCGATTGCTGCTGCTGCCAGGAGAAGCCCTGGTTCCCTGCCTGTTGACGCGCCTTCTCGTAGGCTTCCGCCTGTTCCCATTGGGCGCCGTACTGGTCGTATTTCTTGCGTTTGTCGGGGTCGGAAAGGACTTCGTTGGCTTCGTTGAGCTCTTTGAATTTCTTCTCCATTTCGGTTTTCTTTGATCCAGAATGGAGGTCTGGATGGTATTGACGGGCAAGCCGTCGATAGGCCTTCTTAATGTCGTCGGCCGACGCCGTTCGAGGAAGACCGAGAACCTGGTAGAAATCACGTGGAGTGGTCGCCATGCGTCAGAGAGATAATACCGCCTTTGGGCAGATCAAGCCGAACCGGGGCTGTGTACCCAACACATTGGCTTATCGCGCCGGCATCTTGGCTCGCGCCATCAATTTACAGTACGAACAAACCTCGGCGGTGGTCGGCTGTCCGCACGTGCCGCAAGGATGGAGCAGAGCTTGATCTTTTTCAGTCATGGTGAGCGCAGCATCCTGCTTCCGGCGTTGTGTGTCCAAAAACCCCCAATAGAAGTACTGCTTAGTACCGGGCGACTCGGTTTCCAACCGGTTGAGCACCTCCTTATAGAGGAGCGTGCGCGCCCCTTGCGCCATCGGACATTCGTCCACGATGTACTCGATCCTGTTCAGGACGCAATAGGCCGCTAGTTCCCGCTCGGACAGGCGGTAGAGCGGTTTCACCTTCTTCGCAAACCCTTCAAATGAAGCCGGTAGTGTCGGTCCCTGCTTCTCAAGGTAGTCCTCTTGCCAGTGCAAGACGTTGCCGAGTAAACGTGCCGCTTCGTCGTCCAGGTTGTGGCCGGTGGCCATCACATCATAATCCCGTTCGACCGCCGCTCGGTTGAATTGATACCGCTTGATGGTGCCGCAGGTCGAACAGGTGGGACGATGAACAACTTGTGCCAATTCTTTGATGCCGGCGCCTTCTTCCTGTTCAACCGTGTGCGTGTGCAAGGCCGCGCCGAGGGGCCCAGCCACCGAATCGGCAAAGCGGCGTACCAGTATAAGGGACTTTTCCGAATAGCCGCCGATTCCCAGGTTGACGTAGAACCCATCTGCCTTGTAGCCGAGCTTGAGGAGAATATCCCAGAGTGCCAGGCTGTCTTTTCCACCTGAAACGGCGACCAGAATGCGGTCATCCCCCTTAAACATCCTCTCGGATTTGATCGCGCGCGCCACCTGGTCATGGATGAAGGGCGTGAAGCAGCCCTTGCAAAACGCCGCATGGTGCCGCGGGATTTTGATGACCGCTTTGGTCTTGCACTTTGTGCAGTTCATAATTCGATGATACGAGCGGGCTTATGGCAAATGCAAATGGCATATGGAATGGAGCCTGTACAAATTGCACCCTGTCATGACCCCTTTTGACAATGCAGTAATTTTGCTACCATGCCGCTCATCATGAAATGGCGTCATCCCTTATTCTGGATGGTTCTCGCTGCTTCAGCCGTCGGCTGTGCGTCGCCGAAGGTCGGCTACGATTTCGACCGGAGCGCGAACTTCGGCCGGTACCATACCTATGCCTGGGTCAATAAAGACGCGACAGGTGACCGGCGCCTCGATAGTTCGTTGGTCGATGCCCGCATTCGAACGGCCATCGAGACGCAATTGCGTGCAAAAGGATATACCATGGCCGTCAATCGGGAGCCGGAGTTCCTGGTGACCTACCATGTTGGTATGAAGGACATGATGAAAGGGGCATCCACGCAGAATTATATCGGCGATCGGGTTCACGGTACCTACACGACGATTAGCGACATCCAGCCCTACAACGAAGGCACGCTCTTGATCGACATTGTGGATGCCGGATCGCAGCAACTGGTGTGGCAAGCCTCTGCCCAGGCAGAGGTGGACCAGAGTCTGGGTCCCGGGGAACGAGATGAACGCATCAGCAGTATTGTCCGTGCCATGCTGGCTCATTTTCCCCCTCAATAGGTGGTCTTCGATGGTCGGACAAGCATGAGCATACGATGAGAGGGAAATCTCTTCTCTTTACGGTTCTGCTAACGGCCGCCGCTTGCACCCCATTACCGAACACCGGTTATGACTTTGATCGCAGCACGAACTTCAGCGGCTATAAAACCTTTGCTTGGGTATCTGGGGAACAGGAAAAGACGGGCGATCGCCGAGCCGACAGCTCTGCAGTGGACATGCGGATTCGGATCGCCGTCGGGACGCAGTTACGTTTGAAAGGCTATCAGACGCTCTCAGAGGGCAAGCCGGACTTCTATGTGGCGTACCATCTCGGGTTGAAAGACAGCAGTCCGACGGTCTCGTCGCAATATTTTTCGGAGGGAATGGCGGGACATGCCTTCATGCATTCAGCAGATACCCGTCCGGCGAATGACCATACACCGTCCATCAACGAGTCGTACCTGACCGGGACGCTGCTCATCGACATCATTGATGCCGAATCACAGAAGTTGGTTTGGCGAGCAACTGCCGCTGGGGATGTCGACCAGGGGCTCACTTCAGAACAACGGGACGAGCGCACTAAAGCCATCGTTCACAAGCTTCTGTCTCACTTCCCGCCTCAGTAGCTAGACCTGATCGACAGGGGGGACCGCGGTCCAAGGTAATAAACAGTCCTTGCCGCGATGATCTTGCGCTTTTATTTGTACATTTTGTGCGATCCATGGTTCCTTGAAATCATGCGGCCAATCGCGTAAGACCAAGAAAGCATTGGGTCGTCCTGGAAGTTTACGAACAAACGTCCGCGGTATGACTACCTTACTGATCAGTACTTGATGGAAGAGAAGAATGGCACGTAGCGACGCCGCACGCTGGTTAGAGGATCATTCGCGTTTAGTCGTGTTCTTTCTCGTGAGCATCATGCTCTTCAGTGTCATGGTTGCAGCCGAATATGGTCTCCGTCTTCTGGGTTACGAATATACTCGTCGGCCGAATGATCTGGTTCTGGAACACTCTTTTAGGATGAAAGAACCAGGGTTATTCGTGGCGAATCCATTGTCTGAAAAGCACGCAGGAATGGGAGTCAATAGCGATGGATTTCGTTCTCCTGAATTTTTCAACGACCCAACGTCCGGACGACACAAGTTGACCGTCGTGATTCTTGGTGACTCATTTACATGGGGGGCTTCGGCGAGTCCGATTAGCCTGTCTTTTCCGGATGTCCTGCGGAAAGCGGGCTATCGGGTTCATAACCTTGGCATTCCAGGCATTGGGCCGAGGCAGTATCAAAGGATGGCCGAGGAATATTTGCCGAGGCTCAAGCCGGATGTGTTGGTGGTTGCCCTCTATCTTGGCAATGACTTTCTCGATGGACAATGGGAACCACCGGTTGGTCGCCCTCCTTATTATGTCCTTGAAGGAGGGGGATGGATTCCGACGGTGGATGAAAACGGAAACTATATTGAGAGTATCGAGGTCGCCTACGAGCATTTTCATAACAAGTTTGGAAGAATCCGCCGGTTCTTGAGGGAGACGTCTGTTGGTACACTAGCCATTAAACTGTATCGCCGTGTGATGGCGTGGACGTATGTCCGCAACAGTAACGGGTGGGTATGGGTAGCGAGTAGTAACGATGCTGAGGCTGCCGAGACGTCTCGTCCTCTTGATCAGGAAGAGGAAGAGCTCTTGCGACGGTATGAGGGCACGTATGAAGCCATAAGGCACATCCGGGCTCTTACCAGCCAGGTTGGAGCGAAATACTTTACGCTGGTCATTCCTGCTTTAGGGTCAGGATGCCTATGGTCAGCCGATTTCAGACTCGATAGGCAGAGAAAAATTTTGGATGACTTTCAGCCTCTGTATGCTGAGCTATCGACCGATCATTACACAGCTATGCCAGACTGCCATCTGAATAATGCGGGCCATCTGAGGATAGCCCGAAGGTTGGAACAGTTGCTGGGCACATTGATCGACTCAACCGAGAGCAGCACGCCTCATTCGTGACGACCGAAATCGCGACCATCTGTCGTGAGTCGCCGATTGAGAGCAGACCCTATCCCCGGACGTTATCCCCCTGAGATCACCGGCCTGATTTCGATCTGATCCTTGTCATAGAGCATCTCGTCTTCAGTGACCAGTTCGTCGCCGCGGATGACAAGATGCGCCTCAACCACGAGGTTGAGTTCCCGCAAAAGATCTTTGGCCCGCTTCGGACCTTTGACTTCGACGGTCCGTACTGGATGACTTAGCTGGACGTGCATGCCGGTATCTTAAGCCTGCTCGCCGAATCGGGAGCAAGGAGGGAACGCCTAGAGGGCCGCTTCGCGCAGATGTCTTGCGGACTCTTCCGGCGAGACGGGATTGATGTAAAACCCGGTACCCCATTCGAAGCCGGCGACCTGAGTGAGTTTCGGAATGAGTTCGATGTGCCAGTGATAGAAATCGCCCGTTTTCTCCTGCATCGGAGAGCTATGGAGAACAAAATTGTAGGCCGGCTTTGACAGCACCTTATCCATGCGTCGGAGCGATTCCGAAAGGATCGGCGCAAGAAACTCAAATTGCTGTTTCTGGCTCTCTTCGAAGTAGCCCGGCATGCCGCTTGGGAAGAATCCACATTTCAAACGGAAACCGCGGTGCGAACGGCGTGACGCAGAGCAACTCGGCATTCTCCGCCACGATCCGGTCTCCGTCCGCAAGATCCTGCCTGAGGATGTCGCAGTAAATGCACCGTTCCTTTCTGCTGATAATGCGCGCGGCAGCCTTCGATTTCGCTCATCACATTGGTGGGAATGACGGGCAGCGCGATCAATTGCGAGTGGCTGTGTTCGAGCGTCGCGCCGGCCGCCGCGCCATGGTTCTTGAATATCAGAATGTACCGCAGGCGGACATCCCTTTTCAGATCGATCATTCGGTCGCGATAGGCCCAGAGCACATCTTCGATCCGCTTGGTCGGCATGTCGGCCAGGCTGTCTTTATGTCCGGGAGTTTCAATAATGACTTCGTGGGCGCCGATGCCGTTCATCCGATCGTAGAGCCCCAAGCCTTCGCGGCCGAGATCTCCTTCCACTTGCAATGCGGGAAATTTGTTGGGGACCACCCGCACGGTCCAATTGGGAGCATTCGCTTCGGCGGGTTGCGGCCGGTAGGCCATGATTTCTTTTGGAGTCAGCCGTTCTTGTCCCGGGCAAAACGGGCAGAGCGCAGTCGAGATCGGCCGGATCGGTTGCATCTGCGCAAAGTCGTGCGGCCGGCCGTTTCGGTCCGTCGAAATGATGACCCAGCGACCAACGATGGGATCGCGCCGTAAGTCAGGCATGGCGTCACCAAAAAATGAAGAGAGCGTTCATACCCTCCAGACCGTGGCTCCGAACTCCGGTCCCGGCACGCGTCAGATGGCCGGCTGATGGCGCGGATAGCGGGCAATTTCCATTCCTCATGCTCATGCACGAGCAAGGTCATCTGCACGTGTTCATTTTCCCTCTTCGACGTGAAGCTCTTTAAACGGAAGCGCCAGTTCCAACACTTGATTCCATCCAATCAGCTGCCGAAGACTCCGCGTCCTGCCAGCTGCCGTCGTCACGTCGTTGGGCCAATCGATAGTGATCGGGGGAGGCCAAGGAGACCATCGAGGCGATAGCTGCGCATGGGAGTCTGAAGCATACATTCAATGCGGAGGTCCGTCTTTCTGGCTCAGAAGCCTCGTCGGGATCGAGCCGCAAGTAAGAGGTGCTCCAAATCACAGCCGAAAAAGATGGCGGTAAATAGCCCTTCGGCTTTCCACATGGCGCCGAGCGGCGGATTAGGATTGATCGTTCCGGCGCCCCGCCATTCGAAGAAGTTCGTCACGACTCCGTCCAGTCGTCGGTGTAAGAAGCGCAAGCGGCATGGGTGACCTGGTCACGGGTCTGGAAGCGGCGCGACCTCGCAGAGCGGTTGATTGAGCAGGTCCGGCGGCGTCATGCCGGCCAGCGTCCAGACGTTGCGAAGATGGGTACGGAACAGCCGGTCGAATTCTTCCTTGTAGGCGGTATCGAAATCGTCGCCGTACCACCAGAACCAGTCGCTGCCTTCGGCGGCGTACAGCTCGTGCCACGCCGCTTTGGCCCGCTCGGGCGGCAGCGTGGACTGATCTCCAAGAGGCGCGAGCGTGTGTGGCCCAGCAGGTCCCAGCCCGCGGTTGTCCTCCGCATGGCCGATCCAGATCTTGATAATCCTGGTTGATCCATGAGCCCGAATGCAGATGGGCGAGATACGGCCGCTCCGGCGTGGCTCCAGCGCCTCGGACATCGTGGCGGTGGTCACACAGATCGAGTCTCCTTCGTTCAACGCGCCATCGGAGAGCGCCTGGTAGAGGTGCGAGAGAAACTGCTCGCCGCCTTCATGATAATGCTCCCAGGGATTTTCGCCGTCCAGAGATGATCGGCAGCAGGACGTTGTCCTGCGGCGTATCCAGCGCGATCTGCTTCATGCGGCGCAGGACGTCATCTGCAGCCACCTCGGCCGTCGTCTTATGGTAGAGAAAGCCGAATCCGTCTGACAGGTCACTGTCCCGGAAGATGATCGTCGCTTCCTCTCCGTCCGGTCCCACGCGATAGGGTCGATAGAGCTGCGTCGGCCGATGCCAGGGTACTGCCGAGGCTTCGAGCGACCGAGCCAGGATGCCTTCGTCGGTGGCGAGCCAACGGAGGCCGACGCGGCGAAGCGAGCGGAATCAATTCCGGGCAGACCGAGCCTTCGGAAGGCCACAGTCCCTCCGGCGGCCTGCCGAACACGCGTTGATGATACTCCACGGCCAGGCGCAGCTGGGCCTCCGCATCTTCGGGGGCTCGCAATCGCGACGGCAGCGGCAGATCCGGTCTGGCCCGACGGGTGTGTTCGCGTGTCGATCACGCAGCGGGAGGATCGGATGATAGAAGGGCGTCGTCGTCAATTCGATCTGGCTCGCGCTCCGCCAATCGCCGGTACATCGGCACAATGTCCTGCACCGTCCTGCCGCTGGAGCGCCAAGACCTCCTGCTTCTCCTCTTCCGTGAAGCCACGATTCTTCGATCCGCAACGCGGCGAGCCGGGGATAGCGCTGCGACCGCTCCGTAGCCGAACCAGGCGAGATTGAACCATACCTGCAGATCCAGGAAGTCCTGTGTCGTAAACTGCCGGGCCACCCGGTGGAGATCCTGACCGTCAATGTCAAGACCCCGCTTGATCAACAGTTCGTGATACCGGGGGTAAGGGTCGGATCATCGTCGCCCAATTGATCGAGAAGTAATGGCGGATGAGGAATGCCTGCTCTTCGTCGTTCAAATCGGGCGGCCGGTCGCTGCGCACGTTCCCAGAACAGATCCTGAACGGAGCCGTCTCCGATCTCTTGAGTTGGACCAGCAATGACGGCGTGAAATTGAACGTGGCGTGAACCCGTGGAAACTTGTCAAGGAGAAACGCCATGTCGAAAGTACGCTTTGGTGGCATGGAGACGGACCCAGGGCATGCTGACCGACCCGCGCACGGGATCGGTATAGTAGGGCTGATGCATATGCCAGAGAAAACAGACCCGGGCGGTTTTCATAGGCAATGCGTGTAAAGGATATTGTGGAGTAGCACAGAGTATGTCATAGGGATAGGGAGCTTGCAATCAACGGAGGAAAATGGAAAAGACCTATACGGAGACTATTGCAGAGCCCTGCAGCGCAATGGATGCGATACTGGTTCCCGGTCGTCGGCTATATGGCGCATTGATCTTTTACCTCTCGTCGCTGTCGCATCCCGAGGAAGAGCTGCCCAAATTCCTCTTTGAACAACTCGGCGACAAGTTGTTGCATGTGATCGAGTATGCCGTGCTCGCTCTGCTCTGCTACCGGGCATTTCGTTGGGCCGCAGGACCGCAAGCTGGCGAGTACGCCGTCGTGCTCGCGATCGTCGCGACGTCCTTGTATGGCCTGACGGATGAATTGCATCAAGCCTTCGTGCCGCTCTGCGCGAGTCCAGTCTGGCTGGATTGGATCGCCGATACGGCCGGGGCGATGATCGGCGCGGTCGGCGGTCGACGCCGCTTCATGGAACGCGGATCGAAGCAGACGGCATCTCGTGACAAGTTTTTCCCGCAACAGTATAATGCCGCGCTGATGGCCACGATCGATCCTGTCACCACCAAAACGGCCTCTGGCTCCTCCGGATCGAGCGCTCATCGCAGAAACGATACGGACCCGGTTGCCTTTTCGCGGGACGTTCAAGAAACTGTCTCCCGCTCGCCGGCGATGCCTCCAATCGGCGCTATTTTCGGCTTGAACTCGGCGATGCCGCTGATCCGTCGGTCATCCTGATGCAGCTGGCCGAGCCGGAAGCCTTCAAGCAGTCGGAGGAGGCGGTGAGCGGCGCTGGTCACCAGATCGCCGAGCTGCCCTTCGTGAACATCCAGGCGCATCTTGCCAAGGCAGGTGTATCGGTACCCGACCTCTACTACTACGATCAGACGGCCGGGCTGCTCTATCTGGAGGATTTTGGAGACCTCACGCTGTCAGAAGCCTGTGCCGATGCCAGCCTCCCGCAACTCGAAACCCGGTACCGGCAGGCCATCGATGTGATCGTGCGCATGCAATCAAAAGCGACGTCTCCCGCCGACCCTCACTGCCTCGCATTTCATCGAAGCTTCGACGTGCCGCTATTGATGTGGGAATTCGATCACTTTCTCGAATACGGGATCGCGGCGAAACAGGGTGTGCCGATGCATGACGGTGATGCAGCGGCCATCCGCCAAGAGTTCCGCAAGATCTCCGAACTGCTCGCCGCGCAACCGCGGGTCTTCGTGCACCGCGATTACCATTCTAGAAATTTGATGGTGGACGGAGAGCGATTAGGCGTCATCGATTTCCAAGACGCGCTGATGGGTCCTGCGACCTACGATCTTGCCTCGCTGCTGCGCGACGCGTATATCGCACTGGACGAGTCACTGATTGACCGGCTTGTGGCCTATTATCTCGACCAACTCCAGGAAGGCCGGTATCTCTGGACCAACCGGGAAGCGTTCCGCCGTCTATTCGACTTTACATGCATTCAACGCAATCTCAAGGCGGCCGGACGGTTTGTGTACATCGATCGGGTCAAGGGCAACCCGAAATTCCTGGCGGATATTCCTCGCACGCTCGGATACGTTAAACGCAATCTCTACAAGTATCCCGAGCTGTTCACGCTGCGCAAACTGATGACCCTGTATGTGCCGGAACTACAGTGAAGGACTAAGCGGTCAGCAATCAGCAGTCAGCTTTCAGCCCTTGAAATCCATGAGCGAAAGCTGAGAGCTGTCGGCTGATGGCTAAAGGCTACGAATGAAAGCCATGATCCTCGCCGCCGGCTTGGGCACACGGCTGCGGCCGCTCACCAACACGATTCCCAAACCGCTGCTTCCCATCGCGGGAACACCGCTGATCGTGTGGAATTTGCTGCTCCTGAAACGTCACGGCGTCCATGACGTTGTCATCAACTTGCACCATTTGGGCCCGATGATCGAGCAGGCGCTAGGGAATGGAGCCAAATACGGGCTCAAGATCTATTACTCGCATGAGCCGGTGATACTCGGGACCGGCGGCGGCATCAAACAAGCGGAGCCCCATTTCTCAGGAGAGCCCATGCTGGTCCTGAACGGCGATACGCTGTTTGAACTGGACCTCGACGCGCTGTACGCCTTTCACCAGCGGAGTCAGGCGGCGGCAACCTTGGTCTTGCGATCGGATCCCGATGCAGCGCGCTGGGGATTGGTCGAGGTGGACAGGGAGGACCGGATCGTTCGGATCACGGGTCGCGGCAAGACGGACGTCGGTGCGACGAAACCGCGGATGTTCGCCGGCATTCACATACTGAGCCCGCGTCTGCTGCGGGACGTGCCCAAGGGAAGAGCGTCTTCGATCATCGATGCGTACGTGGCGGCGATTCAGCGGGGAGAAGCGGTGGCCGGCTATGACTTGATGGGCTACTGGTCCGACGTAGGGACGCCCGAGCGCTATGCGCGGGCAGAACATGACGCCACGAGCGGTCTGATTCGGCTCAGTGAACGGTCGCCGACCGCTCCATTGGCGTAGAAGACTGTTGAACCTTTCTCACCCGCCCGCCCAGGCGTGCCAAGACACGCCCTTCACCAAGCTTTGTTCTCACTCGCTGCGAGGCTCAACGTACTCTGGCAAGGTACCTATCCGCTCGCATGTGATCGAAGCGAGCGGCTCAAGCGAAGCTTGGTGTGTACCTCCTCGCCTCTCGCGCGCTGCGGCCGCGCTCGGGATCGGCGCGTAGACGCGCCGGGGCTGGGTGGGTGAGAAAACTGGCCTTTTTGAACAGCCATTAGAAAGTTTCTCCGTCTTCATATTTTCGCGGTCTGCGCAGTCACGTCCTCGTCCGTCTCATCACCTCTTGTTTCAAGTTTCTGCCGCTGTTGCTTGAGCAACCGGGCCAGGTAGGTGCGTTGGAGCTTGAGGCGCTCGGCGGCTTTTGTCTGGTTCCCGTCAGAATCGTGTAATGCCTGCTCGATGATATGCCGGCTGTGTGCGTCCATCGACTCGTGGTAGGGCATCCGTAGATACGGCACGACATCCTCTTTCACGACCGGTGAAGTGAAATCGAGCGCCAGCACTTCGGGTTCGATGAGATCGGTCTGGCTCAGAATGACCGCTCGGGCAATGACATTGTCCAATTCTCGAATGTTGCCCGGCCAGGTATAGCGGGATAGGACGTCCATGGCGGCGGGGCTGAACCACATGCCCGGACGCTTGGCTTCTTTGGCATGGCGGCTCAAGAAAAATTTTGCCAGTGCAGGAAAGTCCTCCAGCCGCTCGCGTAGCGGCGGCAGGGTCAGGCCGATGACATTAAGACGGAAAAACAGATCTTCCCGGAAGTCTCCGTCCTTGACGGCCTGTTTCAGATCCCTGTTGGTGGCGGCAATGATCCGGATGTTTACCGACACAAGTCTGGTTCCGCCGACACGATGAAATTCCCGGTCCTGAAGCACGCGCAAGAGTTTGGACTGCAGCGGGAGCGACATATCCCCGATCTCGTCGAGGAACACCGTGCCGCCATCGGCCATTTCAAGCTTGCCTTTTTGCAGACGGTCGGCGCCGGTGAACGCGCCGCGCTCATGACCGAACAATTCGTTTTCCAATAATGTCTCGGTCAAGGCGACGCAATTGATGACGACGAGCGGCATCGTGTGGCGCGGACTCCACTGATGAATGGACCGCGCGAGCAGTTCCTTGCCCGTGCCGCTCTCGCCCAACAAGAGGACGCCGGCGTCCGACTTGGCGGCGCGCTGAGCAGCTTCCAAGACGGCCCTGATCTTGGTGCTGGTGCCGATGATCGATGCGTAGCGGCTGTCCACCTCGGATTTGAGGCAGGCGACATGCCGTTTCAACGACGCACGCTCCAGCGCCTTGGCGATCACAATCAGCAGATGATCCTTCTCGAGGGGTTTCGTGAGGAAATCGTATGCCCCGTGCTTCATCGCCTCTACCGCCGCTTCGATTGAACCGTGGGCGGTCATGACAATGACCGGGATGTCCTCGGCCTGTTTGACCGTCGGCAGGCGTTTCAGTACCTCGAGGCCGCCGAGTCTAGGCATGTCGAGGTCCAGCAGCATGAGGTTAGGCGCCTCCTGCTCCACCTTCTCGAGCGCCTGGACGCCGTCCTCGGCGAGGATCGTGCCGTAGTCGGAGGCCTGAAGGCGGTCTTCCAGCATCGTGGCAATGTCCCGATCATCGTCGACGATGAGTATTTTGGCTTTCACCTGTTTGCCCTCCCTCTCATATCTCCCCCAATTGGCGGACCAAACGTTTCATCATTCCATCGCGTGGATGACCAGCCCCGTCAGCGGCTTCGGATAGAAGTAGGTGGATTTGTGCGGCATCCGCTCGCCTGCTGTCGCGACTGCCTGCACTTCGCTCACTTTCGTGGCGTTGAGGAGCAAGGCGGCCGTCCCTGGTCCTTCAGCTGCCCAATCGAGAGCTTCATGATCGTCCTTGGTGTACAAAATGGCTTCCTGCTCATGTTGCGTCGGGCAAAGCACGCTCACGACCAACTGTTGCAGCAGTGAGACATCGAGCTTCGTGCGCGGGGACACCTCTGCAGGAGGACGGTGCGCCGCCTTGAGCGAGAGCATCAAATAACGATCATCTCCCTTGAATGCGAGGCCGAAGGTTGGAGCGGTTCGTCCATTGGCGCGCAAGGCTTCCACGAACTGTTTTCGCGCCGCAGTCTTTGTCGCTGCCGTGAAGGTAAACTCCGTCAGGTCGAACGTTTCAGCCAAACGGGCGGTGACCTGCCCACGAGACGGCAGCGGGGTGGTGATCACGCGGTGAGTGGGAAGCACGGTCAAGCCCGGGTCTTCGAGCGGGGACAGCAGCATGAGTACACGGTCATACGGCTTCGGATCGCCGGACGTTCCGTCTATTTCCCGCCGGAAGCGCTGATAGTTGAGCGCCGTCTCGTACCGATGATGGCCGTCGGCGATGAACAGCGGCTTGCTGGCCATGATGTCCACGATTTGCTGGAGGACGGATGGATCGGTCACCGCCCACAGCCGCTGCCGGCAGCCACTGTCGTCCTCGAAATCGATCCGAGCAGGCTGGCCCTTCACGGCCTTTTCAAGCAGGCCCAGGATCGTATTGTGGGGATCCGAATAGAGCAGCCAGATCGGACTGAGATTCGCCTTGCACGCCTTGAGCAGGTTCAGCCGGTCAGTCTTCGCAGCCGACCTTGTGTTTTCATGGGGGTAGATGTGACCGGAGTCGAGCGGCTCCAATTTCGTCGTCGTCAGAAAGCCGCGCAGCGTTTTCTTCGGCGCCCGCGCATCCGACGATGGCGGTGCGTACTCGATGGTGTGGTAGTAGATGGCCGGTTGTGCGTCCCGCTTGAGCGTCCCACTTGCGATCCAGGCTCGCAAGGTTTCGGCCGCGCGCATATACCGGTTGTTCGTGGCATTGTCGCCGGGCT
>CAWCEG010000048.1:0-28630 GCA_963794505.1 uncultured Nitrospiraceae bacterium | reverse complement strand
GCAATCAAGTACAGAGATATAGTAGGGGCTCTGTTTCATCAACTCGGCGGCACGTATCTCAACATGGACCAAACCGGTCCTGAAAAAGTAGTTCATATTCTTTCAATACCCGGCTGTTTGGCTCAACGGGTTGCGCACGAGCGATGCAACGGAGTATGGGTAAAGAAGAAATCCTGGCTCCACGGAGCAGCAGTTATATCCGGCGCGAGCAGATTCTCCATGTCAGGTTGAGGAGATGTCGGGTATGAAGGCGGCAGAGTTGCTGGTTCGTTGCCTGGAAAATGAAGGCGTCCAACTGGTATTCGGTTTGCCGGGCGAGGAAACCCTGGAACTGATGGATGCTCTACTGGATTCGCGCATTCGATTTATCGAGACGCGGCATGAACAGGGAGCGGCGTTCATGGCCGATGTCTATGGACGACTCAGCGGGAAGGCGGGAGTCTGCCTGTCCACGCTAGGCCCCGGCGCCACCAATCTTTTGACCGGCGTCGTGGATGCGTATCTGGATCGTGCCCCGTTGGTCGCCATCACCGGGCAAGTCTCGATGAATCGCCGACACAAGGAATCGCACCAGTACATCGACGTCATTTCGATGTTCAAGCCCGTGACCAAGTGGAATGCCTCGATCCCGAAGGCGGAAGTCATTCCCGAAGCAATCCGGAAGGCGTTCAAGATCGCCCAAACGGAGAAACCGGGCGCGACCCATGTTGAACTGCCGGAAGATGTCGCGGAGGAACAGATCGGCGATGAGCGCAAATTGGAGCCGCTCTTGGTTCAGGCGCCGGTAACGCCTGAGCCGTCGCAGGGTCAAGTGGCACGGGCAATCCAGGCGATCGCCGGGGCACAGCATCCTGTGATTCTGGCCGGGAACGGCGCGATTCGAGGTCATGCGCATGAAGCGGTCAGAACTTTTGCGCGGCAGTTGGAGATTCCCGTTCTGCATACGTTCATGGCCAAGGGGATCCTTCCGGACAGCGATCCGCTGTCCCTCTATACGATCGGCCTTCAGGCTCGTGATTATGCGGCGATCGTCATGGAACAGGCCGATGCAGTCATCGCGATCGGTTATGATTTCGTGGAATACGCACCCTGCTTCTGGAATGCACGCCGCGACAAGCGCATCGTGCACGTCGATGCGTCGCCGGCAGAAGTCGACGAGCACTATCTTGTCGAGGTGGGTGTCTTGGGAGATATCCGACTCTCGTTGGAAGACATTGCCGAGGGACTCGCGCCGTTCAATTCGCCATGGGCCCGACGGGCCCGCAAAACCGTCATCGAGGGGTTCGAAGATGAACTGGCCGGCGCGCCTTCCTGGCCTCTGCGGCCGCAGCACGTGATACGGGATCTGCGCGATGCACTCAATCCTGACGATCTTGTGCTCTGTGATGTCGGCGCCCATAAGCTCTGGATGGCCCGGATGTTTCCGTGCGAGGTACCCAACTCCTGCATTATTTCGAATGGCTTCGCCGCGATGGGGATTGCCGTGCCCGGTGCGATTGCCGCGAAGTTGCTGTACCCTGAACGACGCGTGATCGCGGTCACCGGGGACGGCGGCTTTCTCATGAACTCCCAGGAGCTTGAGACGGCGGTTCGTTTGGGATTGCCGCTGGTCATCCTGGTCTGGCGGGACGATGGGTACGGAGTGATTCGCTGGAAACAGCAGGTGCGTTTCGGCCGGACCTCTTCCGTGGATTTCGGCAATCCTGATCTCGTGCGCTATGCGAGTAGTTTCGGAGCAGTTGGCTATCGGGTGACGGAGCCGTCGGAACTTCGGCCAATCCTCGCCGACGCGCTGAACAGCAAGGTGCCGGCGGTCATCGATTGCCCGGTCGACTACGGGGAGAATCTCCGGCTGACGGAACACCTGAAATCTCTTCCCTACTGAATCGGCACTCGGGGATGAACCAGTGTCGGGAGCCATTGCGCGGATCTCGTCGGCATGCGCGGCCTGTGAAGGTCGCACTCAGTCAGTCCCGTCTTACTGCAGTTGACTCCGTTTCCCTCACCCAGTAGCCTGTCTCCCATTCGCGTTCACCAGCGTGCCTCTAGAAAGGATGAAGGATGGAGAGCCTCCATCAGCTTGAGACGATCATCCTGCTGCTGGCGGCGGTTCTGGCGCTGACGACGTTCGCGCAGAAGATTCTCATTCCTTATCCCATTCTGCTCGTCATCGGTGGGTTGATCCTGGGGATGTTGCCGGGTCTCCCTGCGGTCACGCTGAGTCCCAATCTGGTATTTCTGGTATTCCTCCCTCCCATTCTCTGGGCAGCCGCGTATTTCACCTCGCTGCGCGAGTTCCGCCAGAATCTCAGGCCGATCTCGCTGTTGGCGGTCGGGCTCGTGCTCGCGACGACGGCGGCCGTGGCGGCGGCGGCGCGGGCCGTGCTGCCCGGCATGGGATGGGCGGAGGCGATCGCGTTAGGCGCGATTGTGTCCCCGCCGGACGCGGTGTCGGCCACGGCTATCGGCAAGCGGCTGCGCATTCCGCGCCGCATCGTCACGATTCTCGAAGGGGAAAGTCTCGTCAACGATGCGACGGCGCTCGTCCTCTATCGCGTTGCCGTCGGCGCGGTGGTCAGTGGCGCGTTTACGGTGGGCGGGGCGATCCTCGAGTTCGTCTTTGCTGCTGTAGTCGGGGTTGCTATTGGCATTGGGGTGGCGATGCTCACGCGGTGGGCGCTCTGCGCCACGGACGACGGGTTGATCCACATCGGCATCACGTTGTTGGCGCCGTATATCGCCTGGGTGCTTGGCGAGTCGGTCCATGCGTCGGCGGTGCTGGCCTGTGTCGCGGGAGGACTCTATCTCCGACGGTATTTCAGCGGCGCGGTGGCCCCAGCCACGCGCATTCAGGCGCGCGCGGTGTGGGATTTGCTCATCTTTATCCTGAACGGTGTGATCTTCATCCTGATCGGTCTTCAGCTCGGGCCGCTGCGAGCGGCGGTGCCGTCTGGGAAATTTGGGCCGGTTCTGCTTGCCGGAGCCGTGATAAGTCTCACCGCCATTGTCGTGCGGCTGCTGTGGGTCCCGCTGGCGGCTGTACTACCACGGTGGCTGAGCGCGGCCTTGCGGACGCGCGATCCCATGCCTCCATGGTCCCATATCTTTCTCGCCTCATGGACCGGTATGCGAGGGATCGTGACACTCGCCGCGGCGTTGGCCTTGCCGGTCACGAGTGACTTCCGGTGCGCCATTCCCGTTTCGGGCCGAAATCATTTTGATCAGCTTCGTGGTGATTCTGGCCACTCTGGTGCTCCAAGGTCTGTCGCTGCCTCCGTTGATTCGCGTCTTGCATGTCGAAGAAGGCCGTGGGTTTGAAGAAGAAGAACTGTTGGCGCGTGAACATGCCGCGACGGCTGCGCTGATCCGCTTGGATCAATTGGTGGGGGAGGATTGGCTGAGGATGGATCACGTCGAACGCCTGCGTGTTCAGTATGGCCGTCAGCTGGAACGCGTGGCCGCTTCCGCAGCCGTTGACGGGGATGGGTCGCGTGAAGCCACCGAGGCCTTTCAGCGATTGCGCCACGAGACGTTGACGGCTGAGCGATTGGCGCTGATCGGCCTGCGCAACGACGGCACGATCAGCGACGAAGTTCTGCATCAGCTGGAGCATGAACTGGATGTCGAAGCGTTGCGGCTCGGGATCGGCGAGCGCCGGGAGGCGAGATAAAGGACCGGACGGCAGGAACTATGTTGTGCAGATACGCATCACATATGAATCGTCGCAAAATGAAGGACAACCGCCAGAAGCTGCCGCTGGCCTTCTTCTCAGGTTTACTGGTCACTGACCACACTCGTGTTTCTGAGTACGGTTCCAGCCTATGCGGAGTGGAGGGCGGTAGAGAGAGACTACCTATTACCAGGACTATGGACTGTGTACATCGATCCAGACACCATTCACCGAAAAGGGAATCTGGTAACGATCTGGCAATTAGTTGACTTTAAGTGGATGCAAGGGAATGGAAGAGGAGCCCACCGATTTTTTTCTACGGAGGCCCACAAGCAAATCGACTGCGCGACAAAGCATCTTCGGTTTCTTACGTTCACGGAGTTCTCACGTCATATGGGAACCGGTATATCGGCTGATGGATACGTAGACACTGGCAACTGGCTACCAGTTGAACCAGAGAGTATTAACCGAGCCCTGTGGGAAATTGCCTGCGGCAAGGAGTGATCGCGCAGCCACACGAAACCTTCGACGTCGGCAAGAGCAGAAATAGCGAATTGCTGTGTGCTTGGATGGCAGAATCCAATCGGGCCCCTCAGCGGCGGGTGTTTCTACGGGCGGGTCCTGGCCCAACGGGCCGTGCGCTCGGCGTACTGGCGCAACAGCCAACGGGGTCCCGGTACGACCACTTCGGGTACCGCTGTGCGAAGACTCCGTCAGCCCCCTCGTCAGGAGGCAAAGGAATCCCCTTATACTGTCGTTATGTCTTCATCTTCCCGAAGACGCCTAGTGGGGTATAGAGGGCAACCCGCCAACTCGATGGACCAAACGAATAAAAGGTGTATACCCAGATGGCCACATCGGTCAGGCTGCCCCATTCAGCCTTTCCCTGCCACAGACGATATAGCACTAACAAAATCCCTGTTAGGGCAATGACGCGCAGTAGGTGGCGGCCCGCCGACAGCCGAAGAAGAGACAGCACCGTGGCTCCTATGAGAGAGCCGGCGAACAAATCTGACGCGAGGAAGCTACCGTCGGATATATCTCGAGACAAAAAGTGCCAGGCGCCCATCCAGATGAGGAGACCGTGAAAGCCCCACCACGTGAGAGTCCCAAGAAGCTCATCCCTTTTCGGAGTCTCCATCCAACAGCCCTCATTTCATCTGTATTGACGACAGTCTCTTTCGCACGTGTGCCGGAGACTAACAGCCATTCTATGTTGCTCGGTGCGTCGGCGCTGCCGCACGCGAGCGCGATACTATAGCAGAAACCGATAACGAAAAGTGGCATTGCGTGGTTGTCTGTGCCTCGTTACAATCCCTCCACATCGATCTACTATCTGAGATTGGTTGATACCGTGTAGTATTTCGCAGGCGCATCAAATATGAATCGTCGGCCAATTGAGATGAGGCACTATTCAGCCCGCATTATTCATGAGCGCTTCTGCTGCAATCGCCGATCCGCTGCTACGACGAGCCTCCGGCCGGCGGGCTCGCCCCTCGAACCCTCACCGTACTGCATGAGTACGCATCGAGTCCTCACGGCTCCGCGCGCCGGTCTCGCGACGCGGCTCAGCGATTTCGCGACGAATCGTCATGAACTATGCGGCCTAGCGGTAGCCGCTTTATTTATCTTTGGCGCTTTGGCGAATCCGTGTGGCGCGCAAACGCCGTCATCCGTGGCCCCGGTTCAGAATCAAACCGTCCAGTCTCCGCAAGCCGAGCCGAGTGCCGGGGTTTCCGGCCAGGCCAACGTCGGGCCCACATCTGAGATGAGTACCGGGATTGGCTCTACGAAGAGTACCACTGCCGGAAAAAGGTTTCGCTCTGTGGGACAGGGACTCCCCGGAATGCTCGGCGGACCGCCGCTCAAGGGATCGATGGGGTCCCAGGATCCCTCAAGCCGATACATGCGCCCCCTGGTGATTCCGCCTTTGCTTTGCGACCCAGCCGTGAATAGTCCTTGCTAGAGCAGGATGCTGAAAAACTCTTCCAGCAGCGTCCAGACCATCGAAGTTCTCGCGTACCACAATAGTTTTGCGCAGCCTGCTAGGAGGGCCCTCCGTGCAGATGGACACTCCCGTTCTAATCCTGCCCGGTATTGGCAACTCAGGGCCGCAACATTGGCAAACGCTCTGGGAGCTGCGCCATCCCCAATGGCGGCGTGTGAATCTGGGAGATTGGGACGGTCCGGTATGCGAGGATTGGGTTCGTGCGTTGGATGTCGCCGTGCAGGCCTGTTCTGATCCGCCCGTGCTGGTGGCTCATAGCCTCGCCTGTCTTCTGGTGGCTCATTGGGCTCATCGTTCAGCGATAGTTCCGAAGGGCGCATTTCTCGTGGCGGTGCCCGATCCGCAGAGCGCAAATTTCCCTGCCAGGGCGCGTGGGTTTGGACCGGTGCCGATGGCGTCGTTCGCTTTTCGGAGTCTCGTGGTCGCCAGCGCGAATGACCCGCTCGCATCGCTGGCCCATGCCAAACATTGTGCGACGGCTTGGGGAAGCACCTTCGTCGATATCGGCCAGGCGGGGCATATCAATGCCGACAGTGGGCATGGTGAATGGAGCGAGGGATATATGCTTCTTCAACGATTCATGGCCTAGTATAGAAAGCGGCTGCATCCTTGAGCCGATTGCTATGCTGATGACCAAGCATCTCCGTCCAATCTCCGATGGTAAGACCCGCTGCGGATGGGTCGGTGGCAAGCCGCATTTCATTGCCTATCATGACCGTGAGTGGGGGGTGCCGATTCACGATGACCGGAAGCATTTCGAGATGTTGCTGTTGGAAGGCGCGCAGGCGGGTCTCACGTGGGAAACAATCTTGCTGCGGCGGGATGGCTATCGTCGAGCGTTTGCGGAGTTCGATCCGAAGAAGGTGGCGCGATTCACGACGAAGAAGAAAGCCATGCTGCTGAAGAATCCCGGCATCATTCGCAACCGGCTCAAAATCGACTCGGCGGTGACTAACGCGCAGGCGTTTCTGCACTGTCCAGGAGGAGTTCGGTTCGTTCGATCGCTACGTCTGGCAGTTCGTGGGAGGGAAACCGATATGAATCGCTGGGCCAGTATGGCTCAGGTGCCGGCGACGAGCGCGGTCAGCGATGCATTGTCGAAGGATCTCAAGAAGCGTGGTTTCCGGTTTGTCGGCAGCACGATCGTCTATGCCTACATGCAGGCGGTTGGGCTGGTGAACGATCACACGACGGAGTGCTTCATCCGTGCTCGTCGCTAGCAGGCTGTTGAAAAAGCCCGCCAGCATCGTTCTCCCATCGCTCAGAGGCTCAACGTACGGGACGAAGTACGATTTCGCCACTTCGCTCGCTGCGGCCTTGCTGGACGGCCTTTTTGAACAGCCTGCGGGTTCTGTTGGGAGCCGTGCATGACTTCCTTCAGCCTATGTTTGTTCGTGGCCAGAATGGTTTTTCGATACCCTGCTAGCAGTTGGCGCATGGCAGTAGTCGTTGTTTCCCGTCAGCACAGGGAGGCAGCCCGATCATGAAAACGATGTCGGTGCGGTGCTGCATTGCGGGAGGTGGCCCGGCCGGGATGATGCTGGGGCTGCTCCTGGCACGTGCAGGCGTTGACGTTGTCGTGTTAGAGAAACACGCCGATTTTCTCCGTGATTTCCGTGGCGACACCATCCACCCCTCCACGCTGGAGATCGTGTATGAACTCGGATTGCTGGAGCGGTTGCTGACGTTGCCGCATCAGAAAGTGTCGCGGATCAACGGGCAGTTCGGTGACCTGGCGCTGACGGTCGCAGACTTCTCGTCTCTCTCGACGCAGTGTCGCTTTGTCGCCTTCATGCCGCAATGGGACTTTTTGAACTTTCTCGCCGAAGAGGCGGCGCGTTATTCGACGTTTCAGCTGCGGAGGCAAGCTGACGTGACGGACCTTATGGAAGAGGCGGGTTCTGTGATGGGACTCCGGGCGAACACTCCAGATGGTCCGCTCGAGGTGCGCGCCGACCTTGTCGTGGGAGCCGACGGGCGGCACTCGGTCGTTCGTGCGAAGGCCGGCCTCTCGATCGAAGAATTCGGCGCGCCCATGGATGTCCTGTGGTTCCGTCTTTCCCGGCTGCCAAGCGATCCAGGAGATCCCATAGGCCGTTTCGACGCCGGTCGGATCTTCATCATGCTGAACAGGGGCGACTATTGGCAGTGCGGCTTCGTGATCCCAAAGGGATCGCGAGATCAACTTCAGGGGCAAGGGCTGCCGGCATTTCGTGATGCTGTAGCACAGCTCGCACCGTTCATGACCGACCGTGTCGGCGAACTCCACGACTGGGAGCCGATCAAGTTACTGACGGTTCAGGTCGACCGGTTGCGGCGGTGGTATCGTCCTGGTCTCCTCTGCATCGGTGATGCGGCTCATGCGATGTCTCCGGTCGGTGGTGTGGGGATCAACCTGGCCATTCAGGATGCGGTGGCCGCATCGAATCTCTTGGCAGCTCCGCTGCGCGACCGCCGGCTTACGGCCGAAGATTTATGCCGGGTCCAGGAGCGACGTGAGTGGCCGACCCGCATGACGCAACGGGTCCAACTCGCGATTCAGAATCGCGTCATCAGGCGCGTCCTCAGCAGCTCGGACAAGTTCTCGCCGCCATTCGCGATCCGGCTGCTGGCGTTGGTTCCGTTCCTCCGTCGGATCCCCGCTCGGATGATCGGACTCGGGTTCCGACCGGAGCATGTGCATACGTCTGCCAGGGGGGTGACAAACCTTGCGTCCTTTTCGTGAATTCTCCGTCTATAGAGGGAGGGGAGGCACGGTGCCTTCCCATAACACTCGAAAGGAGAACCCCATGAGACCTCATCTTCCAGCTCCGGACGGAACTGGCCGGCTGTCTTCGTCCCATGATCGAACGTTTGTCCGGAGAGAATCGACAAAGAAGGCCGCAGCACAACTTGGGCTCACTCCGGGATGAAATCTCGCGTGCAACGGGGGAGTCGTCAATTGAATGGGATGTTGGAAGCCTGTTGTACGATCGACCCTGACCAGCGCCGGGGCGTAGTTGACTACGATGTGCTGAATCAGCCCAGATGAATCATTAGGACTGGGGCTGGCCGGCGGACTGTGTCTGTTTTCCCTCGAGTTCGGTCCAGCGGTTATAGAGCCGCTCTGCGGCTATGCGGGCTGCGTCCAGCGCTTCGGATCTTTTTTGTAGTGCCGCCGCATTGGAGGCGACGGTGGGATCTTCCACTGCGGCCTGACAGGCGGCGATGGTCTCCTCGGCCTGGAGAATTCTATCCTCCATCTTCGCCCACTCCTTTTGCTCCCGATAGGACAGGCCTGTTCGTTTCGCCGTTGGAGTTGATCCCGATTCGCTGCGGGCTGGCTTGGAGGGTCGTGACCTCGAGGCACAAGTCTGTTCTGCCGCCTTGCGTTCTTGCGCAGACTCCCATTGCGCATAGTCGGCGAACCATTCGATCCGTCCTGTACCATCCAACGCGAGCAGCATGGTTGAGACGCGGTCTAAGAGCCATCGGTCGTGCGTCACCAGCATCATTGCGCCTGGGAACTCCACCAGACTGTCTTCCAGCACATCGAGTGTCGGAATGTCCAAGTCGTTCGTCGGCTCGTCCAGGATCAAGAGGTCGGCCGGTTGTAGCATCAGCTGTGCGATGAGGAGACGCGCCTGTTCGCCTCCAGAGAGGCGGGAGACCGGGAGATCCAACTGCTCCGGCCGGAAGAGAAACCGTTTCGCCCAGGCGACGAGATGCACCGAGCGGTCTTGATAGACGACCGCGTCGCCGTGCGGGGCGAGGGCTCGACGGAGCGAGGAGGATTGGTCCAGTGATTCGCGGTGCTGCTCGAACGTGACCACGCGCAGCTTGTCCGCGCGGGTGATGGTGCCTGCGTCCGGTTTGAGTGTCCCGGCTATCAGCTTCAAGAGCGTGCTCTTTCCGCTTCCATTCGGACCCAGCAACCCAAGCCGCTGTCCCGGTCCGAGAAGGAGGTCGAGATCCTTCACGATCTGCCTCCCGCTGAGCGATTTGCAGAGTTGGGTCGCCTCGACCAACTGTTTCGACCTGCGTCCCGATGAGGTGAAATTGATGCCCGCTGTGCCCTGGTCTTTCCGGGCATCGGCGCTGTTCAGTTCCTCGATCAAGCGGCCGGCCGAGTCGATCCGCGATTTGGCTTTCGTCGTGCGGGCTTTGGGGCCGCGCCGGAGCCACTCCACCTCGCGGCGGACACGGTTGGCTAATGACGCTTCATAGTTGGCTTGCGCGTGCAGGGCGGCATCCCGCTGTTCCAGGAAATCGCTGTAGTTGCCCTTGGCTTCAAATACCCCGGTGGGATAACTGCGATTAAGCTCGATCATCCGCGACGTCACTGCTTCTAGAAAACGCCGATCATGGCTGACGACGAGAAAGGCGCGGGCTTCGGCCCGTAACAATCGCTCCAACCACAGTATGCCTTCGACATCCAAATGGTTGGTCGGTTCGTCCATCAAAAGGACGTCCGGCACCAACATCAATGACCGGACGATGGCCAGGCGTTTTTTCCATCCTCCGGAGAGCGTGGCAATTGAATGGTCGGTTGCGGGAAATTCTCCCAGACTGAGCGCCGAGGACGTGCGGCTACTATGGTCGTGGGGGTCATGACCTTCGTCGATCAGGACCTGTGCAAGCACTTCCTCGATCGTATGCGCTCCGTCAAATGACGGATCTTGCGGCACGTAGCCGATGCGGAGTTGTCGGCGCATCGATCTGGTGCCCTCATCCGGTTCTTCGAACCCTGCCATGATCTTCAGCAAGGTCGATTTGCCGGATCCGTTAGGCCCGACCAATCCGACATGATCGCCCTCGGCCAACCCGATCGATAAATCGGCAAACAGCGGTTTCACGCCGTAGCTTTTGCTGATGGACTCGCAGCTCAAGAGAATTGTAGGTGGCATGGCTCTACCGAACGAATGACTGAATTAT
This sequence comes from uncultured Nitrospiraceae bacterium, assembly GCA_963794505.1. Classification (GTDB taxonomy): domain Bacteria; phylum Nitrospirota; class Nitrospiria; order Nitrospirales; family Nitrospiraceae; genus Nitrospira_C. The sequence continues at coordinate 18,038 of CAWCEG010000048.1, read as the reverse complement.
TGATCAGGTGATAAACGATCGGGCAGGACTGTTCAGGCCAGGCTGGATCGCGACTGCTATCAGTGTACGGGTTGGACGGAGGAACTGCAAGTGGGGAGGGGAGGGAGTAGCCAGGTCGTCCTTCTTGCTCGCAGAACGCGCACGATAAAAAGGTGCTCGTTCGAGCGCGATAAGAGCGCGTCTCGGCGCGCTCGGGGGTGGGCGGGTGAGAAAGTTGCGCGCAGTGGAAGATCAATCAGCCCTCATCTCTGAGAGGATAACGAGCGGCTCGCGCATTTGAGGATCGACCAGGCTACCCTTGAGGAGATAGGGGATAGGAATGGCTTGCCGATCTTTGTTAGGATGCGTTCTGTCTGAGGTGTTTGGGTCAAAAGTGTTGGCGGTGCACTGTTGACGGCTGGGATGGAGAGGGATAGACTGACCGCATGCGAGTACATTCTCATCGCTTCCATTCGGTTCTCGCCTGCACGCTCGTCGTGCTCTTTTTTGCGTTGAGCTTCAATGCCTATGCCTGTCTCCTGCCGGTGAATGGCGTCACGCCCGCTGCAATGGGCAATGGGTGTTCGACTCCAGATGAACAACCTGTCTCTCAGTACTGCGATGCGTTTAAGACGCTCGGCGTGCAGTCTGCCGATAAGCTTCCACCTCAACAGTGACTGTCAGACGATCTGTCCGAAGACACTGCCTCGTTAGCACTTCTTGTCATCCTCACCTCACACAGCAGCCGCTTGTCCGATCATCCCACAGTCGGTCCTCCCCAGGATCTCCTGCTCAAGATTTCCGTGCTTCGCATCTGATCTTCCCGTCCCATACCTCGCAATCGCTCCTGTGCCATCACATGTGCCGTTCGACGCGTCGGTTTCAGCGTCCGGCCTGCCGTCTAGTTCTCTTGGCCACGTAGAGCCAGAGCGCAGACAGGGCTTCGAACGTGTGGGAACTCCGGGAGGTCATCTGCTATGAAACGGAATAGACAACGTCAGTGTGTGACTGTCGCGTCAGTGCTGGTGATGTTCTTCAGCAGCGGACTGTCGCGGGCACAGGATACCGACTCTGTGCCGCGCAACAAGCTGGTGCTGCCGGAATTGATCCAAGAGGTCCTGGCTCGGAATCCCGAGCTTGTGGCGGCACGCAAGCAATGGGAAGCCGCCACGAATCGGATCACGCAGGCGCGGTCATTGGATGACCCGATCCTGTCCGTCCAGTTGTGGAATATCCCGCAGCCCTTCAAGGCCACGCAAGCGGACAACACGATCTTCGGTCTCTCGCAGAATCTCCCCTTTCCCGGCAAACTCGCGCTCAAAGGCGACGTGGCGAGTCGTTCGGCCGAGATGACCGAGCAATCGGTCCGCGCGAAGGAACGGGAACTGGTCGCCCGCCTGAAGCAGGCCTACTACGATCTGTTTCTCGCGCAGAAGGCGGTCCAGATTCATCATGAACAGGTGGAGCTGCTCAGACAGTTTGTGGAGATTGCGAACGCGAAGTTCCGTGCGGGCAAGGGAAGCCAGGCCGATGTCCTCAAGGCCCAAGTCGAGCTGTCCCTGCTGTTCCAACATCTTCCCGTCCTGGAACAGCGTCGCAAAACCGCCGAGGCGATGCTGAATACGCTGCTTGATCGGGATCCCGCATCACCCTTGGGCATGGCGCAAGAACCCGCTCAACTGCCACTCGAGAAGCCCATCGATGATCTGCACCGTCTCGCGCTGAACGACAGGCCGGAGCTCAAAGCCGCCGAGCTGGATGTGCAGCGGAGCGAGCAGTCCCGCGCGCTGGCCCAGCGTCAGTACTACCCGGACTTCAACGTGGCGTTTCAGCGCTTCCAGAACTTTCAGGCCAACGACGGATTCGGCGCCTATGTGGCGATGAGCATCCCCTTCGCGTTTTGGACCAAGCCGAAGTACGACGCGGGAGTGCAGGAGGCCGCGGCGGCGGTCGCGGTCGCGCAGGCGCAGCAACATACCTTAGAAAATCTGACCCGGTTTCAGATCAACGACCTCCTGGCCAAGCTCCGGGCGACTGACCAGGTGGCCACGTTGTACCGCACCACCATCTTGCCACAGGCCGAGCAGAGCCTGGACGCGGCGCGCGTCGGGTATCGTGCGGGCAAAGGAGGGTTTCTGGATCTGATCGATACCCAGCGGGCCTGGCGAGGATTTCAGCTTGAGTATTTCAAGGCTCTCGTGGACCGCCAGCATCGACTGGCTGAACTCGAGCAGGTCGTCGGCATCACGCTCGATCGGCAGAGCTAACGCAATCATCAAGGAGGAACACATGAACCAGCAGACATACAAGAAAAGTTTCGTGATTGGCGCCGTGGCGATCGGTGTGATCGCCGGAGTCGCCGTCGGCTTCTTCACCGCTCACAGAATGATGGGTGACATGGACGGCATGACCATGGGAACAGGGGGCGTCTCGGCGCCTCCAGGGCGGGCGGGTGAGATGGGGAGACATGAAACAGATGGAGATGAAGGATGGGCGCCATGCAGGGCATGCCCGGCATGGCCGGAGCGCCGTCGGGGGCCGTCGTGGTTCCGGCTGTGGCGAGACAGTTGATCGGAGTCCGGAGCGCCCCAGCAGCCTACGCGACATTAGACGCAAGAGATTCGCGCGGTCGGCACGGTCGGCTACGACGAGCGGGGACTCACGCAGGTCACAGTGAAAACCTCCGGGTGGGTGCGAGAGGTCTTTGTCGATTCGATCGGTCGCCCCGTGCGCAAAGGCGACCCCCTCTTCACCCTCTACTCACCGGACCTCCTGGCCACGCAAGATGAGTATCTCCTCGCCGTGAAAACGCAGGGCCAACTGGCTGCCAGCCCGCTCGGCGAAGTCAAAGCCAACGCGGCGTCCCTTGTGGCCAGTACGCGAGAACGCCTGCGATTGTGGGATGTGACCGATGCGCAAATGGCCACGCTGGAACGTCGAGGTAAAGCGGAGCCGGTGCTCACGGTCTATGCCCCGTCCTCCGGGATTGTCCTGAAGCGAGAGGCCTTGCCAGGAAAATATGTGGAACCAGGCACGACACTGTATGAGGTGGCGGATCTCTCCACGGTCTGGATCTCTGCCGACATCTATGAGTCCGAGGTCGCGGCGGTGACACTCAACCAGCCGGCTTCAGTCACGTTCGCCGCGTATCCAGGAGAAACGTTTCGGGGCACGGTCTCGTACATCTACCCCACGCTGAATACCGAGGCCCGCACGGTGCGCGTGCGGGTGGAATTGCCGAATCCTGGACTCAGGCTGAAGCCCGGCATGTTCGGAACCGTCACCTTGCGTGACCGATGCGGCGAGGATGTTGGTTGTGCCCAAGGAAGCCGTACTGGACACAGGACTTCGGCAACTCGTGTTCATGGATCGTGGCGAAGGAGCCTACGTGCCGTATCCGGTCAAGCTTGGCCGCAGGAGCCAGGATTCCGTGGAAGTGCTGGAAGGACTCAAAGAAGGAGATCGGATCGTGACCTCGGCCAATTTCCTGTTGGACGCAGAGAGCAAGTTGACATCGGCGTCGAGCATGCAGGCCATGATGGGCCGGATCGGCATGGGCGATTGGCAGATGCGCGGCGCGCACGAGGGCAAGATGGAAGGGATGGACATGGGCGACATGAAAGGCATGCGATGGGGGATATGAAAGGGATGGAAGGCATGAAAGGGCATGAGGGATGGAGGCATGAAGGGGATGGAAAATATGCCGGGCATGGAGATGGGGAGCAAGAAAGAGACGACAGGGGCTGAGACCCGTCAGGTCGACCGGACTCATCCCTCACGTTGACGACGGCGCCGGAAAATCCCAAGGCCGGTGACGTGCTGCTCAAGCTCAAGCTCACAGATCAGGCCGGCAAGCCGGTGACCAATGCGCAAGTCCTGTTCGTCTATACGATGCCGATGCCGGGCATGACCGATTCCAAGGTGACGGCGCGCCACACCAAGGATGGGCTCTACGAAGGCAAGGTGCATGTTCGGCATGGGCGGCACTTGGGTGGTGACGGTCAATGTGACGGTACCAGGGCGACCGCCCATCGCCGAAAAGTTTCAGTTCTCGGTCGGCGGGGGAGGCATGTAATCCATCATGATCGCGCGACTCATTGAAGGAAGCGCCCGCAATCCGATTCTGGTCATCCTCTGTGTGGTGCTGTTGGCAAGCTGGGGCCTGTGGGCGGGATTTCAGGTTCCGCTGGATGCGGTTCCTGACCTGTCCGATGTCCAGGTGACCATCTATACCGAGTGGCAGGGGCGCAGCCCCACGTTGATTGAAGACCAGGTCACCTATCCGATCGTCACGTCCCTGCTGGCCGGGCCGAAAGTCAAACGAGTGCGGGGCGTCTCAGAATATGGGGTCTCGTATGTCTATGTGATCTTCGAAGACCGGACGGACTTGTACTGGGCAAGAAGTCGTGTGCTGGAATACATGCAAAAGCTGACCGGGAAGTTGCCCTCCGGCGTCGCGCCGACGCTAGGCCCTGACGCGACCGGCGTCGGGTGGGTGTATCAGTATGCGCTGGTCGATGAGTCCGGCGCACACGACCTGGCGCAGCTCCGCAGTCTTCAAGATTGGTACCTGCGCTTTCAACTGGAAAGTGTGCCCGGCGTGGCAGAAGTGTCGGCGGTCGGCGGATTCGTCAAGCAGTATCAAATCGAAGTGGACCCGAACACGTTGGCCGCCTACCGGTTACCGATCAAGACGATCATCGAAGCGGTCCGGAACAGCAATGCGGAGGTGAGCGGCCGTGTCTTAGAAATGGCCGGCACGGAATACGTGATTCGAGGGAGAGGCTACCTGCGCTCGGTTGATGATATTGAGCTGATCCCGGTCGGGACGGATGGACGCGGCACGCCCATCTTGATCCGGGACATTGCCCATGTCCACATCGGGCCGGACCAGCGGCGAGGCGTCGCAGAATTGGACGGCAAGGGCCAGACGGTCGGCGGCATCGTGATCATGCGGGCCGGAGAGAACGCGCTCGCCGTGATCGAGCGGATCAAAGCAAAGCTGGCAGAGATCACGCCGGCCCTGCCGAAAGGCGTCCACATCGTTCCCACCTATGACCGGTCCGATCTCATTCATCGGGCCATTGCCGTGCTCCGCGAGAAGCTCGTGGAGGAGAGCATCATCGTCAGCCTGGTCGCGGTCGTCTTTCTGTTTCACCTGCGCAGCGCCCTGGTGGCGATTCTCATCCTGCCCGTGGCGGTGCTGCTCGCCTTCATCCCGATGGCCTACTTGCATATCACGTCCAGCATCATGTCGCTCGGTGGCATCGCCATTGCCATCGGCGCGATGGTGGACGCGGCCATCGTCATGGTGGAGAACGCGCATAAGCGGTTGGAACAAAATCCTACATGCGGACAGGACCGAGACCATCATCGCGGCGGCCAAAGAAGTCGGCCGTCCCTTGTTCTTCTCGCTGTTGGTGATTGCCGTGTCGTTCCTGCCGATCTTCGCGCTGGAAGCGCAGGAGGGGCGACTGTTCACGCCGTTGGCCTACACCAAGACCTTCTCGATGCTGTTCGCCACAGCGCTTTCGGTGACCTTGGCTCCTGTACTGATGGTCCTCCTGATCCGGGGGCGCATCCGAGCGGAAGCCAAGAATCCGTTGAACTGGCTGCTGATCACGCTGTATCGGCCCATCCTCTCCGGCGCGCTGCGCGTCCGGTGGCTGACGCTCGGACTGGCGGTGGTGGTCGTGGGATTCACGGCGCCGATCTTTTCCCGCCTCGGCGCGGAATTCATGCCGCCGCTGAACGAGGGGACCATTCTCTACATGCCGACCACCGTCCCCGGCCTCTCGATCCCTGAATCGGCCAAGGTGTTGCAGGTCCAGGATCAGTTGCTCACGACCTTCCCGGAAGTGGAACGGGTGTTCGGCAAGATGGGGAAGGCCCCGACTGCCACCGATCCGGCCTTTGTCGGCATGGCCGAGATCACGGTCACCCTCAAACCGGAAGCGCAATGGCGGCCCGGCATGACCTGGGACCGGTTATTGGATGAGATGGATGCCAAGCTGCGCATTCCAGGATTTCCGAACATCTGGTGGATGCCGATTCAGACCCGCACCGAGATGATCACGACCGGTGTGCGGAGCCCGGTCGGCATCAAAGTCCTGGGGCCGGATCTGAAGACCATTGAGAAAATCGGCTTGGAGATCGAGCAAGTCTTGGCAAATGTGCCGGGCACGAAAAGCGCGTTTGCCGAACGGCTGAATGAAGGCTATTACCTGGATCTGATCGTGAACCGGCGTGAAGCGGCCCGCTACGGCCTGACGGTGGGAGATGTGCAAGCGGTGATCACCTCAGCCATCGGCGGAGAGACCGTGACGACCACGGTCGAGGGGCGCGAGCGGTATCCGGTCAATGTCCGCTACAAGCGCGAACTGCGCGATGACCCCGACCGGCTCAAGACGGGTGCTGATTCCCACGCCGAGCGGCGCGCAGATTCCACTCGGACAAATCGCAGAGATGGTCATTACTCAAGGGCCGCCGTCGATCGCGGATGAAGCGGGAGCGCTGGCCGGTTTGGTCTCGGTCGCGGTCAGTGGACGCGACCTGCGCGGCTATGTCGAAGACGCCCAACGCGCGGTGCGAGAACGAGTCACTCTGCCTGCCGGGTACCGGCTGATCTGGACCGGTCAATACGAGCATCTGGTGCGGGCCGAAGAGCGGTTAAAGCTGGTCGTCCCCGTCACCATTGGGATCATTCTCTTGCTGCTCTATCTCAACTTCGGTTCGCTGGCGAAATCGCTGATCGTGCTCCTGTCCGTCCCCTTCGCCGCGATCGGGGCCATCTGGTATCTCGACTATCTGGGCTACAACTTGAGCGTGGCGGTCTGGGTGGGCATCATCGCCCTGGCCGGCGTGGCGGCGGAGACGGGCGTGGTCATGCTCGTCTATCTCGACGAGGCCTATGAGCGGCGGGTACGCGAAGGCCGCATGACGACGGCACAAGACCTGCGCGAAGCCATTATGGAAGGCGCAGTCCAGCGGGTGCGGCCCAAGATGATGACCGTCGCCGCGATCATGGGCGGGTTGCTCCCCATTATGTGGACCACCGGCACAGGCGCCGACGTGATGAAACGGATTGCCGCGCCGATGATCGGCGGCATGGTCACTTCGACCCTCTTAACGTTAGTTAGTGATTCCGGTTCTATATGCCTTGTGGCGAGGCCGATCCATTCCAGCAGTGGACCGACAGCTGGATGTGTCCGCTCATCACATATAGTCCAATTGGAGCAGCCTTAAAGGCTTGGGCCTGTTGCGGGAAGCCCCCGGAAGGCCGGAGGCTTCCCATTGATGCCTTCAACGTTTGAAAGTATGAGCGGCAATCCACTCCTTGGCATCACACGCGAGGGTGATAAGCGCCTCAAGGTCATTGAGACCGAATGAGGTTCCATTGCGCCATTCACCGGACGCTGCCGGGGCTAGAACAAAAACATTAGGGATGACGTGCATCTCGCGCGGCGTGAAGAGCGGGATGCACGCTCGGAATTCGGGGATGCGTACACCCGCTACGAGGCAAATACGCCTGCGTTCTTTCCCAGGTTTGGCGCAGGTAAAGCGATAACGGAGCCGAGGTAAGGCGATGGCAACTGATCCGGTATGTGGCATGCAGGTCGACGAACCAACTGCGGCAGGCAGCAGCGTGTTCGAGGGGAGCAAGTATTACTTCTGCTCCGCTGGTTGCAAGCAGAAATTCGAGACAAACCCGTCCGCGTACGTTGGCCCGCCGCCTCCCGCTGAGAATTCGGGGCACCCTGGACACGCGCATCACCCCGCTCATACAACGCGGGAATCTCCGGGTCACGTCCCTGTCATGCCTGTCGTCGCGGGCGCGGTGCCGCCGGGTACGATCTATACCTGCCCGATGCACCCGGAAATCGTGCGCAACGCGCCTGGCGATTGCCCGATCTGCGGCATGGCGCTGGTGCCGCTCGCCGGTACGGGAGAGGCCGACGATGCCGAGCTGCGCGATCTTCAACGGCGGCTGTGGATCGGCGTCGCGCTGTCACTCCCGCTCGTGGTGCTCGCGATGTCGCCGATGATCGGCATCCATGACCTGTTTGGCCTTCAGCCACGGGCACGCGGCTGGGTCGAGTTTGTGCTGGGCACGCCGGTCGTGCTGTGGGTCGGCTGGCCGATCCTGCGCAAGTTCTGGCTGTCGCTCACCCACCGTGCGCTCAACATGTACACGCTGATCGGGCTGGGGGTGGGGCTCGCCTACCTGTTCAGCCTTGCCGCAGTGTTGGTGCCCGGCCTGTTCCCGCAGGAGTTCCGCGAGCACGACGGCGCGGTCGGCACGTATTTCGAAGCCGCGGCGGTGATCGTGACGCTGGTGATACTCGGCGACTTCCTGCAGTTGCGCGCGATGGGCCAGACCAGCCAGGCGATCCAGCAATTGCTGAAGCTCGCGCCCAACCTCGCCTGGCGCGTGCGCGACGACGGGACCGAGGAACAGGTGCCGCTGGAGACAGTCACCGTCGGCGACCGGCTGCGCGTGAAGCCGGGCGAGAAGGTGCCGGTGGACGGCACGGTGCTCGAGGGCACGAGCCGGGTGGACGAATCCATGATCACCGGCGAGCCCGTGCCGGTGGCCAAGGCCGCGGGCGGCAAGGTCACCGGCGCAACGGTGAACGGCAACGGCTCGTTGGTTATCCGCGCCGAGCGTGTGGGCGCGGATACGCTGCTGGCGCGCATCGTTCACATGGTGGGAGAGGCGCAGCGCACGCGCGCGCCGATCCAGCGGCTCGCCGATGTCATCGCGGCGTACTTCGTCCAGATCGTAGTGGTCATCGCGATCGCGACGGCGCTTGCGTGGTGGTTCTTCGGGCCGGAGCCGAAATTCGCCTACGCGTTTCTGAACGCCATTGCCGTGCTGATCATTGCCTGCCCCTGTGCCGTCGGTCTCGCGACGCCCATCTCGATGACCGTCGCCATGGGGCAAGGCGCGCGCGCGGGCATCCTGTTCCGCAATGCCGAGGCGATCGAGCGCATGCGCGACATCGACACGGTGGTGGTCGACAAGACCGGCACGCTGACGCTCGGCCATCCCGCGCTGACCGATTTTGTCGCCGAGGGCATTCCAGAACATGAAGCGCTTGCGCTGGTCGCAGGCGTGGAGCAGCTTTCCGAGCACCCGATCGGGCTCGCGATCGTCGAGGGCGCGAAGGCGCGCGGCCTGACACCAGCGTCGGCTGGAGCATTCGACGCCGTCAACGGCCTCGGCGTGCAGGCCGATATCGATGGCAAGCGCGTGCTCGTAGGCAGCCGCAGCTTTCTCACCCAGCGCGGCATCGATACGCAGCGCTGGGAAGCGCGCGCGGAAGCCTGGCGTGCGCGAAGCCAAGACGGTGGTGTTCTTCGCCGTGGACGGCGCTGCAGCCGGCATTGCCGCGGTCGCCGATCCGATCAAGGAAAGCACGCCGGAAGCGATCGCGGCGCTCAAGCGATCGGGCGTACGCATCGTGATGCTCACCGGCGATTCGCGCAGCACGGCCGAAGCCGTCGCCCGGCAACTCGGCATCGACGAGGCGCTCGCCGAAGTGCTGCCCGAGGACAAGGCCGGTCACGTCAAGCGCCTGCAGGCCGAAGGGCGCAAGGTCGCGATGGCGGGCGACGGCATCAACGATGCGCCGGCGCTGGCGCAGGCCGACGTCGGCATCGCCATGGGCACCGGCACCGATGTCGCGATGGAAAGCGCCGGGCGTGACGCTGGTCAAGGGCGACCTGCGCGGCATCGCGCGCGCAGCCGTGCTGTCGCGCGCCACGATGCGCAACATCCGGCAGAACCTCGTCTTTGCGTTCGGCTACAACGCGCTCGGCATCCCGGTTGCCGCCGGCGTGCTCTACCCGGCTTTCGGGCTGCTGCTGTCGCCGATCTTCGCCGGCGCCGCCATGGCGCTGAGCTCGGTTTCGGTGGTCACCAATGCGTTGCGGCTCAACCGCGTCAAATTATGAACGAGATGGAGCTGCGAATTCCATCATGAAGTGTCACTATGTCTGGCGGATGTGGTCGAGCGCCTTTCTCGTGCCGTGGATAATTCTATACCTGGCCAGTATCCAGCAGCACAGAGTGCAAATGTGGTGGGAGAGCATTTTTATGCCTCACCTGACCAAGCTACGTGTCCCAATATTAAGTGGGCATGACAATTCCGGTACTATATGTCCTGTGGCGAGGCGGGTTGAGATAGGGACACAATGAACGCAGAGCATATTTCGAGACGCGTATTGCTGAAGCACGTTATAGCGCTTGGCATGCTGGCAGCAGTGGAACGACTCGTGCCCGCCTACGCCGTGACGAACACCACCGTCAATCCCGGTTTACAGACACCGCTAAGCGGAGACGTTATCGATCTGACTATCGGCGACCAGTTGTTCCGTCTTGACGGTCGAACCGCGCCTGCCATCACGATCAATGGGACGATACCGGGCCCCGTGATCCGGCTGAAAGAAGGACAACAGGCGACGCTGCGGGTCACGAACCTCCTGGAAGAAAGTACGTCGATTCACTGGCACGGATTGCTGCTGCCGCCTGAGATGGACGGCGTGCCGGGCGTGAGTTTCGCCGGCATCGAGCCGGGCACGACCTTTACCTATCGCTTTCCGGTTAAGCAAAGCGGCACCTATTGGTTTCATAGCCATTCGGGCGGCCAAGAGCTCTTGGGGATGTACGCGCCGATGATCATTGATCCCATCGAACCGGAGCCGTTTCAGTATGACCGTGAGTATGTGGTGATGCTCTCGGATTGGAGCTTCGAATCTCCCGAAACGCTGCTCTCCAATCTCAAGAAACAAGGGGGCTACTATAACTTCCAGAAGCGCACGGCGGGTGAGTTCTTGACCGACGTGGGACGCATGGGCTTATGGCCCGCGATACAGAACTACTTGATGTGGGACCAGATGCGGATGGATCCGACCGACTTCGCAGATGTCACAGGGTACACCTTCACCTATCTCATGAACGGCTTGTCGTCCGCCGGCAACTGGACGGGGCTGTTTCGTCCGGGCGAGCGGGTGCGTCTGCGATTTATCAACGCGGCCAGTATGACCTTCTTCGACGTGCGCATTCCGGGTCTCAAGATGACGGTGGTGCAGGTGGATGGGCAGAATATCCAGCCCGTCGTGGTGGATGAGTTTCGCATGGGAGTGGCGGAGACCTACGATGTGATCGTCGAACCCGTCGGAGGACCGCGCCTACACCATATTTTCCGAGACGATGGATCGCAGCGGCTATGCGCGTGGCACGCTTGCGACGCGAGCGGGCATGAGCGCGGAGATCCCTGAGCGTCGGCCAAGACCGCTTCGCACGATGGAGGATATGGGCATGAGCATGGAAGGCATGGACATGCCAGGCATGAAGAAGAACCCGAATGGCAGCGGCATGACGATGCCCGGCATGACCCCGTCCGGCGATATGGCGAACGTGAAAGAGTCCGACGACAATCCGCACATGGAGCACGGTCCGGGAATGCCGCCCATGCGAGGCATGCATGAGATGCCGAGCATGAAGGCGGGCGATCCACGCCGCTCGGAGATTCCCGGCGCCGAGCCGGTCAAACATGGCCCCGACGATCATGGCCCCGGCAATCAAACCGTGGCCGAGTATTCGCAGAACCGGCTGGGGGAGCCAGGGAGAGGACTGGAAGACAGTGAGCGGCGGGTGCTGCTCTACACTGATTTGAAAAGTCTTGCGCCCTACCCAGACCAGCGAGAGCCGGAGCGCGAGATCGAACTCCATCTCACAGGCCACATGGACCGGTACATGTGGTCGTTCGACGGGAAGAAGTATTCAGAAGCCACAGAGCCGATTCGCTTTCGCTATGGCGAGCGGGTGCGCTTGACCTTCGTGAACGACACGATGATGGAACATCCGCTCCATCTGCACGGGATGTGGATGCACCTGGAAAACGGCGCTGGCGCATATCTTCCGCGGAAGCATACGGTCATCGTGAAGCCGGCCGAACGGCTGTCTGTCGCTATCAGCTGCGGACGCGCCGGGTCGCTGGGCCTTTCACTGCCATCTGCTCCTCCACATGGAGGCGGGGATGTTCCGGGTCGTCGAAGTGTCGGAACAATGAACGGAACAGGCTCTCCTGCCAGATTCTCTGCAAGCCTCCTTGCAGTCGTGTTGGCCTTGCTGTTGGCCGACGGCATCGCCGTGACGGTCATCGCTGCGCAGCCTTCGATCGAGTCCCCCATGATTCCAATCAAGTCATCGGTGGCTAAGACGATCCAAACGGAAAGCCCCCCAGCCGCCTCTCCTGCTTCCAAGGCCTCTGTGACCGTCGGTCCCTCCAACATGCAGGAAGGCACGTGGTCTAAGTTTTCCTCGCCAGGCGACTGGCCTGCTCCTGTCAACGATCAGGAGCACCGTCTGTTCACCCTCGTCGACGTCCTCGAATACCGTCCGAGAACAGGAAGAGGTGAAAGTACGAACGACTACCGGTGGGACATTGAGGGCTGGTACGGAGGGGACTACAACCGACTCTGGTTCAAAAGCGAAGGACAGCAGGACACTGCCTTTAAAGCAGACTACGACGTCGACTTTCAGCTGCTGTATGGCCGGTTCATCCAGAAATATTACGATTTACAGATCGGCACACGTGTTGAAACTCAAACATTCCGCGGACGCAATGAGACCCGTGGGCTCGGGGTGATCGGTATCGAGGGACTCGTGCCCTATAACTACGAATTCGAGTCCGCTCTGTTCATTGATCAGAACGGCGCGGTGTCCGCGCGTCTCTCGTTGACGAAGGACATGTTGCTGACGCAACGGCTGATCCTCCAGACCCGCTTCGAGACTAACGCCGCTATACAACGAGTTGAGGAATTCACGACCGGTTCAGGCCTCAACAACCTGGAATTTGGGCTTCGGCTGCGCTATGAAATCCGACGCGAGTTTGCCCCCTATGTCGGCCTCTCCCTCGACAGAAGCTTCGGCGAGACCGCGACCCTCGTGCGCCAAGAAGGGGGCGACCCGAGTCAGATTCGATTTGCGGTGGGCGTGCGGGCGTGGTTTTGATGCTAATAGTGAATATTGAAATGGGAATCCGGAGGAGTAACATGCCGTAAGAAGGGATTGCTCTGGTTATGTTCACGAGGGCGAGGGAAATATTCGGCAGCATGGTCAGCTCGACCATTCTTACGCTGATCGTCATTCCGGTCCTGTACTTTATCTGGAAGCGTCGTATTATGCGGTCAGGCTCTCGGATCGACACGACCTTCGCCAGACCCACGTCGTCCTAACTGATGCCTTCTTAGACACCTGTCCAGTACGAAGGACGAATAGGCAAATCAAGGGACGACGCAAGGAGCCATGGGCTCTGAACGTCCCGATGTCCCCGATATAGTTTTCTATGCACATGGGTGGGGAGAAGTGCGTCAGAAAGCGTGGAATTGTCTGCTGATCGGTGAGGGGGCACGAGGTCGAGCGGGATGCTGTTCCGCTCGAACTTGTGAGGACTAGGCCACATTATTCATGACGGTTGGTCGTGAAATCTCGCCAATAGGCCAGGCGACGGGCAAGTGGCACGCGGCGAGAGGAAAGATCGCAGCAGAAGCGCTCAGGAATAATGCGGGCGAGAGTGCGGGGCTACTTGGCCACGATCTCGAGGAGTTCGACGTCGAACACTAACGTTGCGCCGGGTTTGATAAGGGGGGGCAGACCCTTGTCGCGATAGGCGAGACTCGATGGACAGACCAACTTGCTCTTGCTGCCGACTTTCATCTGCTGCATCCCTTCCACCCAACACTTGCTCATTTCATTTATTCTGATTGTGGCCGGCGCGCCCTGCTTGGCGGAACTATCGAACACCGTTCCGTCGATCAGGGTTCCGAGATAGTGCACCTTCACCATATCCGTGGCTTTCGGGGTTGCGCCGTTCCCTTCTCTGATGGTCGTGACGATCGCGCCAGACTCGGTTTTCTTGGCGCCGGATTCTGCCGCAGCTTTCGCGAGGAACGGGGCTCCCGCCTTCTTCTCCGCTTCCGCAATGAGTGAGGCGCGGGCCTGTTGCAGTTCTGAAATCTTCAGGCCGAAGGTCTGGAGGTCCACTTTTGGCCGTTTAAAAAACCCATCGGTGATGCCGGACTTCACGAGATCAAATTCAGGCTCACTCAAGGCAAAGTTCCCGAGCGATTGGTTGATGGCTAACCCCAAGGCATAGAGGGTTTTTTGTTCATCGGTTGTGGGTTCTGGGGCAGCGAATGCCGCAGTGGTTCCAAGACAAAGCACGGTCACCAAACAGGAGACAACGAAGCGCATGAGCTGTCCTTTCCTTTTCTTGTATAGCTGCGACGGATCCGATATCGCAAGGTCTGAACCCGTGTAAGTTATGCGATGTCCCGCATGGGGATCAAGACAAATTTTCCTGCTTGGGTTCGTCTCACAGGAGAGTTCCCCTCATCGGCGTAGCGTTCGCGCTACCCGCTCCAGCTCGACTTTGCGAGGATTACGGAGTGGACGGCTTGCTCACGATCTCAAGGAGTTCGACCTCGAATACTAACGTCGCGCCGGGCTTGATCGTGGGGGGCGCGCCTTTGTCGCCATAGGCCAGATTGGACGGGCAGACCAACTTGTTCTTGCTGCCGACTTTCATCTGTTGCACCCCTTCGGTCCAGCATTTGATCACTTGATTCAATCCGAACGTGGCCGGCTCACCCCGCTTGACCGAACTATCGAACACCGTTCCGTCGGTCAGGGTTCCGTGATAGTGCACCTTCACCGTATCCGTGACTTTCGGAGTCGGCCCTTTCCCTTCCTTGATGGTCGTGAGGATTGCGCCAGATTCGGTTTTCTTGGCACCGGATTCTGCCGCAGCTTTCGCGAGGAACGAAGCCCCCTCTTTTTTCTCGGCTTCTGCGACGACCGAGGCACGGGCCTGTTGCAGTTGTTGAATCTTCGGGCCGAAGGTCTGGAGGTCTACCTTGGGGGCCTTCTTGAGGACCCCATCGGCGATGCCGGACTTCACGAGATCAAGTTCAGACTCGCTCAGGCTGAAGGAGCCGAGCGATTGGCTGATGGCTAACCCCAAGGCATAGAGGGTTTTTTGTTCATCGGTCGTGGGCTCTGGGGCTGCAGCGAATGCCGCAGTGGTTCCGAGGCAGAGCACGGTCACCAAACAAGAGACAATGAAACGCATGAGCTGTCCTTTCTTTATTATGTGGCTGCAACGGATCTGAAAATGCAAGTCCTGGATCTGCGTAGGGTATGCGATGTTGAGGTAGGGCTCAAGACAATTATGCCTAATAGGATGCTGAAAAAGTCGCTCTTCTCACCCGCCCGAACCCGTCGGTTATTTCACCCTCCCGCCCTGAGTCTGCAAGACAGCCTCTTCGCCCAGGGACGCGCCTTTTCCCATGCAGCGTTCTCGGTTCATTGAAATCCTCAATGTACCGATTGAAAGTTTCAGAGGTCGGAAGTGCTGGAGGGGTTTTTCCGTTCGCCAAGATCCATTGTACGGGCGAACGCCCCTACTGCGTGCGGTCGGTACCCTCCTCCGGTTTCGACTCGCCTGCGGCCTTCATTGGAACAAGGCGCGTTTTGGCGCGCCAAGGTTGGCGGGTGTGAAGTCTGGTCTTTTTGAGCATCCTGCAAGTCACAATGATTTTTCGAACCTGCTACACACAAGAAGGCGAATCGATGTTAGGAAGACCCCATTACCAGCGGTGGCCCCAGTAGCCCAGTCCGTAGTAGCGCGGGCCGTAGAAAAACGGGGAGTAGTAATATGGTGACCCGTAGATCCACGGGCTTCCCAAGTAGAGGCCGAAGCCTACAGAGGGAGAGGTATAAAGAGAAGGGGCTGCTGGCACCATGGCGGGTCGTTGTGCCAGTTGGCGTTGCAGATCGGCACTCGTGGAAGCCTGGCGGTCGAGCTGATCTTTTAAACGAGTGACGGTCTCTTCTTGGGCTTTCATTTTTTCTTGAAGGGCCGCGATCTGGTCGCGTTGCAATTCCACAAAGGCCGTCACACAACGGGTGTGGGCATCACCGGTATAATTCGAGCATTCCCACGGTGTCTGCGACTCGCTCGCCTGGGCCGGCAACACGCTCAATAACATCCCGATACCGATCGCTCCGACGAGGAGGCGTGGCAACAGCCTTGCTGTCTTCCGAGATACGGGTAGCCGAAGGATTGTGCGATCGTTCATGGGCCGCTCTCTTTGTATGAGTCTACCATGCCAATATCCCGTGTAACAGGGGGGCTCGTTGCTTGGCCTTCTGGGGTTCATGTGTTTCGCTCATTTGGAAGAACCAAATCCGCCGCATCAACCAGAAAAACCAGGCTTGACGCCGTAGTGATCGACCTTCATCATCCTCTCAATCGTTGCGCCCTTACTGAAGCCTCGCTAGAATCCGTCCCATTATGCCCAAACCGCTTTCATGATTCTGGGATTCGTTATTCTCTACCTGCTCCTGTCAGTGGGGATCGGGCTGGCTGCCGCCAGGCGAGTCCATACCGCAAAAGATTTTGCGGTGGCCGGTAGGAGCTTGCCGCTGCCGATCGTCACCGCGACGGTCTTCGCGACGTGGTTCGGCGCGGAGGCCGTAGTGGGGATGCCGGCGACCTTTGTCAAGGATGGCTTGCGTGGGGTCGTCGCTGATCCGTTCGGCGCGAGTTTGTGTTTGATCCTGGCCGGATTGTTCTTTGCCCCACGGTTGTATCGACTGAACCTTCTTACCGTTGGAGACTACTACCGGCTCCGGTACAACCAAACGGTAGAAGTACTCTGCACCCTCTGTGTCGTGGCGTCGTATCTGGGGTGGGTCGCGGCCCAGTTCAAAGTGTTGGGTTTGGTGTTCAACGTCGTGACAGACGGGGCGGTGAGCCAGCCACTCGGAATGGTTCTCGGTGCGGTCATCGTGTTGACATATACGACCTTCGGCGGCATGTTCTCCGTGGCCATTCTCGATTTTGTCCAACTCAGCGTCATCATGGGTGGGCTGCTCTATATTGCTTCTGTCGTGAGTGGGCTGACGGGCGGGGTTGGTGCGGTGGTGGACCATGCGGCGCAGGCGGGAAAGTTGGATTTCTTTCCACCGGCGAGTCTCAACGCTTGGATCCCCTTTATCGGCGCAGGTATCACCATGATGCTGGGATCGATTCCCCAGCAGGATGTTTTTCAGCGCATCACCTCGGCAAAAGACGAGCGGACGGCGGTGCGTGGTTCAGTCCTTGGCGGAGTGATCTATTTTCTTTTCTGCTTCGTACCGATGTTCCTCGCCTATTCGGCCACGCTTATCGATCAGGAAAAGTTTGGGCGTCTGCTCGCGGAAGATTCGCAACTGGTGTTGCCGACACTCATCCTCCAACATACACCGGTCTTCGCGCAGATTCTGTTTTTCGGAGCGGTACTTTCGGCCGTCATGAGCTGCTCGAGCGCGACATTGCTCGCTCCCTCGGTTACCCTGAGCGAAAACGTCATCAGGCGCGTGTGGCCAGACCTCACCGATCGAGAGTTCTTGCGGATAATGCGCCTGGTCTTGATGTCCTTTGCCGCGGTCGATTTGACGATCGCGCTGATGTCCGATGCCAGCATCTATTCGATGCTCGTCAATACCTACAAAGTCACGTTGGTAGCGGCCTTTGTACCGCTTGCAGCCGGCCTCTATTGGTCTCGCGCGACCACCCAGGGTGCCCTCTGCGCCATCGCGGCCGGACTTACGACGTGGCTGGCGCTGGAAATCTTCAGTCCCAGCGATTCGATCTGGCCTCCGCAACTGGTCGGGTTTCTCGTGGCGGCTACGGGGATGGTTGTGGGCTCGCTTCTGCCTCAGAAGATCGGAACCCGTAAGGCGTCAAAACCGGTTGGGACTCTTCCAGACTAACCAGATGAACCAGATCAGCCCGTCCCGTTCGTCCCGTTTGTCGGTTATGCTATGGTGAAGATCCAGAACCGTGAATAGACCTGCCCGATGGGTGACATATGCGAGCATAGTCCTGGCAATCCTCGTTGCCGCGCTGGGCCTCGTCATTGTGGTCTATGGCGCCTATTTGGCAACCTTTCTTGAACTGCCCAAGAGCGACGAGCATCCTCCGCTGCGTCTGTATAGTGGGCCC
>CAWCEG010000047.1:0-8468 GCA_963794505.1 uncultured Nitrospiraceae bacterium | reverse complement strand
TTGATGGTGCTCGACCGCAGCCGCATCGAGGCTAATGCTTTCGCGGGCCGGCGGCACCATCACCATCCGGGCCGGTCAACTGATCCGCACGCCAGACAGTATGATCAAGGCTTCCTCGGCCCGGAGCGTTTCCGGCACCATCACCATCACTGCGCCGAACACGGATGTCGCGGCAGCCTGGTCGTCCTGCCGGAAACCTTCCTCGATGCCAGCAGCCAGTTGCGCGTGGCCTGTGCCGCCCGTGGGGGCCGCCCCGCTAGCTCATTCGCCCCTGGCGGGCGCGGTGGTCTGCCGCCGGACCCCGGCGCACCGCTGGCCGCCAGTTCATTCGGGCAGCCGCTGGAGCAGCAGACCGCCACCGGATCGCCAACGGCATTGACGCCGCGACCAACGCAAGCGGCCAAACCGATCACGGTCGCCGGAACTCCACAACCGGTCCTCGGCTCCCCCGCCTCACGTGCCAGGGATAGCAGACTGGCGCAGCAGCAGGGCCTGTTCAATAATCACCGTTTTCTTGGCGGTTGATTTCCAAGGTTCTGGGCGGGGCAACGGGCAGCCGGAAACCCGTTCCGAAATCAGCGTCAGGTTTCCTCCCGTGCATCATCTTTCCGATCGTCTGGCAAGCGTGCGGCCAGGATATTGATATGGCGGAAGGATTTGCTGTCTCAAGGAATGTGGGCCGGAGGCGACGATTGCAGGTCAGTCTCGAATAATCCGGTCCGGGTCTCACTGATTTCGGGTTTGTGCCCCTCTACAGTCTCACCGAATGTGGGCCGGATTTGGCCGATGATTGCGGGCCGGGCCGCCGATGATTGCAGGTCGTTACACCTATGTCAGCACTTTGGTGGCTTCATGCGTTGCCCTGGGGCAAAAGGTCAATCCTATGTCCAAATCCGACTGTTTAAAAATAGGTGATCGGGCAGGATTTCTCTGTCCGACTCCGTCAGAGCCCGCTCAACAGCATAATACATTCCCCGAATTCCCGATGCGATCTCGGCCGCCTGTTCGAAAACGGTCGTTATCTGGACCCGTCAGGGCAGCGAAGCAAAACCCTCCGTCTCACGGATTTCGGTTCCAACGCGATGATTGCAGGTCCGTCTCACGCAATGCGGGCTGAGTCTCAGCTAATGCTGGTTGGCGTGCAGCGATAGTCTCACCGATCCGGGCCGGAATTGGGCGATGAAATCGGGCCAAGGCGCGGATGATTGCAGGTCGCTACACATAGGAGTCGCACTCACGTCAGTGACAAGATTTTTGCTTGAAAAACCGAGCCGCTGGCTGCGGTTAAACTTGCCATCAGCTTCTATAAATAGGGCTAAGATCCTTTATGCGTTGCCCCTGCGCGCCGAGTGACCATCGACTGTTACCAACCGAACCGCCTCTGCCTTGAACTTATCCGTGAACGTCCGTCAACTGCTTGCCATCCGTTACCTCCGCTCGGACCATACCGAGCTTGTTATCCGCCAGCCTGGAGAGGATCATTCACCTTGAGGCACGGCGGCGGGGCGGCCCGTTAAACCGTCAAATCCCGCCAGCCCGTTTCATGCGTCGCCTTGAGTGCCGTCCTGTGTTCGGGAGGTACTCGATGGCACGCCCCACAGCGTCCACTCCAAACCAAAAGCTTTTTGGCCCCTCGATCTCCAAAACGGCGAACAAAGCCAACGTGGGGGAGGGTCATTCATGCTCAATCCGCCGCCTCGGACAGCAACCTTTCCACCGCCACGTTGAGCTGACGTGAAGTTATCGGCTTGTGGGCGATGCTGAAGCCGTGTGCTGCGGCATCCTCGGCGCATTCCGGGCCGGTTTCTCCGGTCAGGATCACGCCGGGGATGTTGCTGTCGAACAGTTCCCGGATCTTCACGATCGCTTCCGTGCCGACCCGGCCGCCGCGCAGGCGGTAATCGGCGACGATTATGTCGGGCTCGCGGGTGTCGGTGCGCAGGCGTTCCAGCGCCTGTTCGGTCGAGCCGGCCGCCAGCACCTCGTACCCCCAGTCGTGCAGAATGCTCTGCAATCCCAGCAGTACGATGGCATCGTCATCGACCAGCACGGCATAACGGCCGTCGGCCAGACTGGCGATGGGTTCCGGCGCCTGCTTCGTTGTGGCTACTGCACTGCCGATAGGGACTTCGATGCTGAAGACAGACCCGCGGCCCAGCGCGGATAGCACCTCGACCCGGCAGCCAAGCAGCTTGGCCAAGCGCTGGACGATGGCGAGGCCAAGGCCCAGCCCCTTGTTACGGTCGCGTTCCGGGTTGCCGACCTGATGGAACTCGGTCCAGATATCGTCCATCTGGTCCTGCGGAATGCCGATGCCGGTGTCCTGCACCTCGATCCTGACCAGATCGCCAACCGCGCGGCATTCGACCCGCACCATGCCCGTCTTCGGTGTACTGGATGGCGTTCTCGATCAGGTTGCCCAGAATTCGCCCCAGCAATGTCCGGTCGCTTCGCACAGCCATGTCGTGGTCGAGGATGGAGAACTCCAGTCCCTTCGCCGCGGCCACCGTGCGATAGGCTGCTCCTATCTGATCGAGCAGCAGGCTCAGCGGGAAGTCCGTCGATGGTGGGCTCCTCCGCCTCGGCATCGAGCCGCGATATGTCGAGCAGCGCGTCGAGCAGTCCCTTCAGAACGTCAAGGCCGCGGCGCAGGTGCAGCAGCTTTTCCGATCCTTCCCTGTCGGAGATGTGCTGCTCCAGTCCATCGGCGAACAGGAACAGCGACTGCAGCGGCTGGCGCAGGTCGTGGCTCGCCGAGGCGAGGAACTTAGTCTTCGCCAGCATGGCCTTCTCGGCGCACTCCTTGGCCTCACGAAGCTCCAAAGCGTTGTGCTGGAATGTCTGGACGGCTTGGGCCATACGGCCGATCTCGTCCTCCCGGTGCCGGTTGGGGACGACGATATCGATCTCCCCCGCCGCCAATTCGGACATGACGTCGGTCATTCGCGTGATCGGCGCCGTGATGCCCCGCAAGATGTACACCGTGCCCCAAACGACCAGGACAAGGACAAACACCCCGCTACCCACCAGAAACATAGCCTCGTGCTCGACTACCTTCATTGTCGGGCGGAGATCGAAGCCTACCCGGAGCGTGCCGAGGTTCTGCAGGCGCCCCTGCCTGTCCGGATGGCTGATCTCGATGATCTCGGTCAACAGGGCGTTCTCGGGCACTGCACCCGTTTCCGGCTTCATCGTAAAGAAGAGTTCTCCTCGAGTGCCGTAGACGACCGCCCCGGCGAAATCGTCCACCGACCTGAGCGGATTCAGAGCTGCGGCGACTTCTTCAGGACTAAGGTTCCACACGGCCACGGAGACACCGTTGGCGACCATTCGGCTCGACAGCATCGCTTTCGCGGCTAGCGTCCCTTCCGCTCGGCGGACGTCGACGTGGACGAGCACGGCCACCGAAACGCAGATCAGCGTGGCGACGACCAAAGCTGCGGACGTGGTGATTCTGGCGACGAGGCTTTGCGCAAAAACCTTCATAGTTGTCCCTGATCACCCTGTCTGTTTAGTGGGCTGTTAGCTCAAAATGCACATTGATAAAAACTCGTGGAAGTCTTGCAATGTATCAGCAATACTGGCAAGAAAAATTTAAAAATTCCTTAAGAAGCATTATAGGAATATCCTAATATTTATTTGTAGATATTGTTCTCTACTAGCAAAATTCTTTGTGACTGGTATTAGCTTTGTGCTACAGACTGCGCCGCCGGTGTTTGGCAATAGCTATTAATCCGATCAGAAAGGTTTCGGCTTGCCACCGACGCTCAAGCACTGGTGGCCCGGAACGTGGTAGGAGAAGTTCAAGATGATCGCCACCGTGAGCCGTAGGGATCTGATGACCATGCTGTGTGCAGGTGCGACGCTCGGCGTGACGGGATACCCGAAAGCCGCCCTTGCCTGCGACAGCGCTTTGCTGAGGGTTGGCGTCGATGCGTTCCCTCGGACGCTGAACCCGCTTGAGGTGCGCGACCTCGTCGTCCAGCCGGGTCCTCACGGCCATGTACGAGGGGCTCACGAGGATTGACAACAATGGGCAACTCCAACCGGCGTTGGCCGAGCGCTGGGAGCCTGCGGACAACGGTCGCGTCTGGCGCTTTCACCTCCGCCGGGACGTGCGCTTCCACACGGGACGGACCTTTGCGGCCGACGACGTGAAGAAGACCTTCGAGGCGCTCCTCGAGAACCCGGCGGTGCCGAGCTTCGCCGTCCCTGGCCTGAAGAAGGTGCTGGGCTACGACGACGTGGTCCAGAAGAAGAACGGAAGGCTCCGGGGCATTGAGGTCGTCGACGAGCACACGGTCGACGTCCGGTTCTCCGAACCCTGCGCCATCTTCCCATTCTTCTGGTTCCTCATCGTCGACATCGACTTCGTCAGGGCGCACGGTCCCGACTGGTTCACGAAGGGTTCGGCGGGCACCGGCCCCTACAGGTTCTCGACCTGGGAGCCCGGGATGCGTGTCGACCTGGTGGCGCATGACGCGTGGTGGGACGGCGACCCGATTCATGGCAAGGTCTCGTTCGTCGTGACCGGCGGGCGCGAATCCTCCATCGCTGCCTTCAACAACAATGACGCCGATTTCGTGCTGATCGATGCGGATCTGGTGCGCAAGACCCTCGATGCCAGCGGCTTCCAGCGTTCGTTGATCTCCTGTCCCCGCATGCAGACTCGCTCCATCGCGTTGCTCCAGGACCGCTACCCGCCGTTCCGGGACAAGCGCGTGCGCTTGGCGATGTCGATGATGATCGATCGCGAAGCGGTGGCGGAGCGCTTCTTTCGGGGCATGGCCGTCGTCCACAACGGGCTTGTACCGCCGTTGCTCCTTTCCGGCGCTGGGTATGAGCCCCTGGCCTACGATCCAGCGGGCGCCGTGAGGCTGCTGGCCGAGGCCGGATACCCGGGGGGCAACGGCATGCCACCGTTCCAGGTTACTACCTGGCCGGAGTTCCGCCAGGAATTCGCCTACTATGTTTCCCAGTGGAGCAATGTCGGCATTCCGGTCACGTTGAATGTGGTCCCCAAGACCAAGTTCTACGCGAGTTCCAACCGGGGCGAGTACGTCGCCTACTACATGGGCTGGACGGCCGCGTATCCGGATGCCATGAACTTCCTGGGCGAGCTGTTCGGCGGCGACAGCCCCTTCAATCAGATCGGCTGGAGAAATGCGGACTTCGACCGCCTCATCGGGCAGGCGAATGCCACCACTGACCCGACAACGCGCGCCACCCTCTATCGGACGGCCGAGCGGCTTGTGCTGGATGATTTCCCAGTCCTCCCTCTTGTCGTGCCGGACTACGTCGCGCTCCGCTGCAGCCCCATCGCAGACCGGCACCTCTCCCCGTTTGGCGGGCTGGTGATCCGCTGAACCAGACCGTCTCCTGATCGCCGGGTGCCGCGGCTTGACTAGTGGGCCATTTGTCGCCAGAGCATTTATCCATCGCGTTGATTTATCATGCTGTTCTGGCGACAGAATGGCCGATCTCGTGGCAAATGACCCACTAAGACATCCCCAGCCAAGCCGGCCAGCGTCTTAACTTGCCACGCGATCAGACCTGCAGGTCAGGGGCTGAACAGAGAGGAAAGCCTCGTACTCGACAAGGGGCCTGCACATAACGGGGAGCACCCCGCACGTAACGGGGAGATCCTCACCGCCGTAGCTGGCGGCGGCCTCTCCGAGGATCTTCACCGACTGGGCTCGGTACCCCGCGCGCTCCGATGCCGTCGCGTTCACGCCATCGTGGTGAAGGTAATGGCCGAACGCGGCCTCGCAGAAGTGGAAGTAAGCCCGGGTGTCAGCCACGATGAACTCGTGCCAGAGTTCGTCGCACCAGCAGGACTGCGGGACAAGTGGGATGTTGGGGTGGGCCGCATGCGCAAACAGGAACTCCTTGAACTCGGCTAAGGCCTGCGGCGCCACTTCGGGTGGCATCCCGGTTTTGATAGCCCGACCGACCACGTAGCCGAAGTCGAAGTTGTCGATGATGCTCTTGACGCGAACGAGGTCGAGCGGTTTGTTGTCCTTGTCCATGTAACGTTCGTTCCTTCCCGCATTTGTAAGAGCATCATCCATATCAACAATATGGTTAAGAAATGCTTAATACTTAATAAGTTGTTAAGAGGCGACTCTTCACAACTCACGAGAATTTATTCTGCGAATCTGAGCAGCGGGATGTGGAGTTATACGGAAAGGATGCTATCGGATGTTGTCGTTGTCCCCGATGAGCACCCCCGCTGCCCGGCCCGTCTTCTCGATCCGCCGATGGACCGCACCAGCCTTCCCCCAAGCACGCCGCGCTCGAGCCGGCGGCTGGGAGACATCGCTGATGTTGCTGTCTCGGAGGCGGATTGAGGTGGCTCCGTCTGTCTGAACAGATTTTTCGGCGGATAAGTGGAGCGCCTGCCGGTTCAAGCCGCCGCGATCTGCGGAAGCGGGGTGAAGTAGGCCTGATCGGGTGTTTGCCGGTCAAGGCTCGAATGAGGTCTGCGGGAGTTGTAAGAAGCTGTTTGTAGACGTCAGGCGCTGATTTCCTGGGTCACAAGGCGGACCAGGCGGCGGGACAGGATGGAGATGAAGGCGATCTCGATGAAAGCGACGAGGTGCCCCTCGGTCCGCTCGAAGATGGTGTTCAACCGGCGGTAGCGGCTGATCCAGGCCAGGGAGCGCTCGACGACCCACCGAATCCCCTCCGGAATGAAGGTTCCGCCGTGACCGCCGGCGCTGGGTTGGATGGTGATGCCAAGCGCCTCGCCGGCCTTGGACAGCCGCTGACCCCGATAGCTGAGATCGCCCAGGGCTGTCCCCTTGAAGCCGCGGCCGGCAAGCTGATGCAGCACCGGGACGATGCCCTTGCTGTCATGCCTGTTGGCCGGCGAGACGTTGATCGCCAGCGGGAAGCCGTACTTGTCCACCGCGAGATGGATTTTGATGCCCTTGATCTTCTTGCCGCCATCGAAGCCGCGCGCCGAAGCAAGTCGGCGCCGAATGACAGGAGCGGCTGTCGATGATGACGGCGCTGGGTATCGGCAGTATCGCCGCAAGCCTGCCGCCAGGCCAGGATCAAGCGGTTGAGCAGGCGGCGCCACAGACCAAGCCGGGTCCAGCGGGCGAACAGGGTGTAGAGCGTGCCGAACGGAATGTCGCACAGCTGGCCAATCGCCCGCCACTGCATGCCGCAGAAGCAGACGCACCAGATCGCCATGATCGCCTTGCGCAGCGCCGCTCCGGTCAACGGCGGCTTCGGCCCGGAGCGGGTCCGCCGGGTGCCATCTGCCGCCATGGCCGCGAGTTCCGCCAGCACCGCGTCGACGAAGGCGTCGACGTCGGCAAAAGCATCCCACGAGGCCGGAGAAGTCTTGGCGGGGTTGAAGGCGGTGCCCATATGCTGCTGATCCGATGGCTGTTGGCGATGGCCGCAGACATAGCCCATCGCCCTCCCGCGCGTCAGCCCTCATTCACCTCAAAGTAGCATCCCGGTCAGCACCGGCTGGCACGCCCCGTCTGCGAACAAATTCTGAAGCCTCGACCGCGGACCGCTGCGCTCAACCAACGGCCGTTGCGGCGACCACACCATGGCGATCACCCCGGCGCCCTTGGTTCTGTTGCAAGCTTTTCCGCAACCACCATAGGGAGCGTCTTGAACCGGTCCCGATGGCATCGTCGATTACACGGGCGAGACGAACCCCAACTTGCTCGGGCTCTCGATCGCGAACAAGTTTGCAGTCGCGCTCACCATTAAGTCTCAGCACATCGTCTTCAAGAACATCATCGTGCAGAACGGAGGCGATAAGACGCTGGGCATCGAAGACCCGGCGACCTGACGTGACGTTCGACCACTGCCAGATCTACGGCGCTCGAATAGGCGTGCGCATCGGCGTGACCGGAGGAGGCATCAAGTTCTGCCACTGCATCTTCAACGGTGGCCTGGCCCCATGGACGACCCGCTCCGACGTAAAGGACGAGTACGACTACACCGGCCCCAGCTGCCCGACGGGGGGATGTCACAACGATCTCGGCTCGAAGACGAGCGACATCCTGGTCGCCCATAGCGGCAACGACAGCCTCTACGACCACTGCATCTTCCGCCGCGGGCACGACGGCATCCAGGTTGTCGGCCAGCGGGTAGAGATCCGGCAATCGCTTTTCGAAGACCTGAACGACGAGGTCATCCAGTTCGACGGAGAGGTCGTCGACGTACGCATCCACGAGAACGTCGTCCGCCAGGCGCTCGTGCCGCTGAGTTTCGCGGGCGACCCGACCGGCGGACCGCTCTACGTGTATCGGAACGTGTTCGATCAACGCGTGCCGACGCGCGGATTCCGGGTGCTGCCGCCGGACGTCGACGTGCCGTGGATTTGGAGGTACGGCGCCGACTTCAAAAACGGCACGATGCCCGCGCTTCACGTGTATCAAAACACATTCATCTCTTCGAACCGGGTCGACAAGGGATCATTTGTGAGTTTGCTTTTC
>CAWCEG010000046.1:0-119846 GCA_963794505.1 uncultured Nitrospiraceae bacterium | reverse complement strand
CCCTGAAAAGGCTGGTGTCGACAGTTCGATTCTGTCCCTCGGCACCACCCCTCCCCTAGTGGTCAGACTTCAGACACTCATCCCGGAACTGGCAGGATTTGCGGCATTAGGGCTGCCTCGATAATCTGCCGAAGAAGTGGAGGGCAATCGCTGCAGTGGCCGCAACGTTCAGCGACTGAATCTGTGGATTTAGTGGAATTGTGAAGCGGCGAGCAGCGCGCTTGATGGTCAGAGCCGAAAGACCACGGCTTTCGTTTCCGAGAGCAACAACCAGCCGCTTCGGGACTTCGCGAATCGTTTCCATCTTGACGGTTTCTGACCCGGGCGCTTCAGCAGCGAAGATCGCGCAGCCCCTCTGAGTAAACCTGGTCACATCTCGCGTGATGAAGACGGGAAGCGATAGCAGCGCACCGGCCGTCGCCCGCACAACCTTCGGATTGTACACATCCGCTGATTCCGGCGTGAGCCAGAGCGCATCCGCATCCAATGCTGCCGCCGTACGGATGATGGCACCGACGTTCGCTGGATCCTGTAACTTCTCTCCGTACAGTCCAAAGAGCCTTGCCTGCGCAAACAGGTGATCCTCGTCCCAACGCGGCTGTCGAACGACGGCGAGAATGCCCTGGGGCGTTTCGAGGTCAGACAAAGCCGAGAAGGCCCGATCGGGACAGCGAAAGGTAGGAATGGCCACCGGATCCTGGACAAGGCGCCGTTGATCGTCTTCCCGATGGAGGTATTCCTCGGTCACGACCAGCATCTGAACGAAGGTCGGGTAGTTTTCGAGAACATCCTGGACGGGCTTGGCGCCTTCGATGATGAAGGCGCCTTCAGCTTTTCGAACCCGCTTGTCGCGGAAGAGTTCGCGAATGCGCGCCGCTTGCGCGCGCGTCAAGGGGATGGCAAGGGAGGACACGCGAGGTGTGAAACGATCACCGACGTTTCCGCCCAGACGCTGCTTCGGCAGCTCGAATCCGTTGTGCCCGTGCCTTAGCGCGCTTGAGAAGAGTCAACTTGCCGCGAGTGCGGTCGTCCTCATGCTGCAACTGCTCGAGTTGAGACTTGAGGTGGGCCTTCTCCTGCTTGTGCAAGGTTGCGCATTCCTCACGAGAGAGCTGCATCCAGTCGCCGCCGTTCTTGGCCCGCTTGATCCGCTGCTCCAGGGATTCGCGCAACTGTTTGGTCCGCATGGAAAGGAGCGATTTTAACGCCTGTCTACGGCGCTGGACCTCTTCCTCTTCTGCCATGATCCCGCGAATATCTGTACCCAACATGATCCGCCTCCTTGAGAATGAATTGTCCGCTATTGTACCTGATTTCAATGCTCATCTTCCACTGGGAGAATTTGCTCGTAAGTGTTGGAAAAGGCAGGACAAAAGTGAGGTGCTTTTCATATTCCCTGTTGCGAAGAATTTGCGACTTCAGATATCATCGCTCATGGCGATCGGCTCCCAGATTCAGGCCTGGCGCCTGTCACGAGGCCTCTCGAGCGAGTATCTCGCCGCCGAGGCAGGCATATCCCTTCAAGCGCTCGACGATATCGAAGCTGAATCCTTTGACCCTTCCACCGGAACATTGGAACGGCTTGCCGCGGCGATGAAAATTCCTGTGGCATGGCTCTTCGCGCACCCCAACGCCTTTGAGTTGCTCTTTCGCGACCAGGAGGAGGTGGAGGAGAAGCCCGATGGTCCAGATCCCATTACCGAACGAATCCTCACTAGTTCGAGAATGGATCGCTCGCTTTATGTCATGCTCACAGCATTGATTCAAAGCGGGGAACCCAAACTGCTTAGGGCAGCTGAAATGAGTCTGAAAAGTCTGGTTAAGCAGTCC
Source organism: uncultured Nitrospiraceae bacterium (assembly GCA_963794505.1). GTDB lineage: Bacteria > Nitrospirota > Nitrospiria > Nitrospirales > Nitrospiraceae > Nitrospira_C. Next base: position 118,016 of record CAWCEG010000046.1, on the reverse strand, counting down.
AAACAATCCACAGTTCCCTGGCAGAATCGCCCCTCTGGCCACTTTGAGCCACCGAGCGATTGAATCGGAGTCTGAAAAACCTGTTCAGCTTCGCTCTCACAGCGCTGATAGGCTCCATGTACCGCGCAATGTACGACTCGCCTCCTCGCTTGTTGCGGCCTTGCTCAACAGGTTTTTGAGCATTCGTATGAAATAAACCATTGACACTGGCTGCCTTAAAGGACTTGCAGGACGAAGCACTTGAGGTAGCGGGTTTCTGGCATGGTAGCGAGCACGGGATGATCAGAGGCTTGACCTCGTTGCTCAAGCAGGCGCACAGGCCGCTTGGCATCCTGCGCCGCCCGGCCGATCACCTTCCACAGGTCCGTATCGGAAACATGGTGAGAGCAAGAGCTCGTGACAACGATGCCTTCGGGTTTGGTGAGTCGAATCCCCAACAGATTGATGTCCTTATAGCCTGCGAGGGCTCTGGGGACCGCCTGTTTGCTGCGGGCGAATGCAGGAGGGTCGAGAATCACCACATCGTACTGTCGGCGGGCCTGCGCTAGACGGCGCATCTCCTCGAAGGCATCGGCCGACCGGTATGAGCACCGCTCTTGCACGCCGTTCAGTTTGGCATGATTGCGTGCCATCGCGAGCGCCTCCTCGCTGATATCCAACCCTTCCACCGACTCGGCTCCGGCGAGGGCCGCCTGCATCCCGAATGCGCCCGTGTGACAGAACACTTCCAGGACGGCCCTCCCTGATGCAAACCGGGCGGCGGCAAACCGATTTTCGCGTTGGTCGCAGTACCAGCCGGTCTTTTGACCTTGTGCAACGTCGACGATAAAATGCGCCGGTCCTTCCTGAACCTCTATGGTCGTGGCGCCGTTCCCGCACAAAAAACCCGTGACCGGCGTCAAGCCCTCCAACAGGCGGGTCTTGGCGTCATTGCGAAGATAGACCCTGCTCGTACGGGTTTCTTTGCACAGGAGTTCTGCCAGCATTTCTTTCCGGCGATCCATTCCACTCGACAGCGTTTGCATCACCAGCACATCGCCGTACTGATCGACGATCAAACCGGGCAGCCAATCAGCCTCGCCATAGATCACCCGATAGGCCGTCGTACCGGAGACGACTTGCTGCCGAAGCCGCACGGCTCGGGCGACCCGCTCTTGCCAGAACGCAGGTCCGATCCGTTCATCTATGAACGTCAAGATGCGGACACGAATTTTTGAGTTCGGATTGTAAAATCCGCGGGCGTAGAACCGGCCGTTCGGCATCAGGACATCGACCAGGTCTCCTGCATCCGGCTGTCCGGCAACCGCGTGCACAAATCCGGCATAGATCCAGAGATGGCCAGACCCGGCGATTTCCTTGGCACGAGCCAAGGTGACCGTGCCGGTTGGAAGTTCATGGTCCCCCGTCATGAGACAGTTATCGGATGAGGCGAGCCCAAGGGTCAAGGCCTTGGCTTCACTCCCACTGCTCGTGTCTGCTTGACGGGTTGCCTCCTCTATGGTTTGCTGGAACAAGAACGTCACAAGACATCCACATCGAACGAACGGCGGGACGGAACCATGGGGACAGAAGCGACAATCGGCTCGGCCGTCATCGATCGGCTACATCAGCTCGGTATCCGCCATATCTTTGGCATTCCTGGTGACTACGTTCTCAGCCTGTATCAACTCATCGAGCGCTCCCCGATCCGCCACGTCGGGACGACCCGAGAAGACTGCGCCGGATTCGCTGCCGATGCCTATGCACGCATCAACGGCGTTGGTGCGGTTTGTGTCACCTACTGCGTCGGCGGCTTGAATTGCGTCAATGCCATTGCCTGCGCTTATGCCGAACGCTCTCCCGTTGTGCTCTTGACGGGATCCCCCGGGCTGTCGGAACGGATTCGTATGCCCTACATGCACCACATGGTGCGAGATTTCTCGACGCAACGGGAAGTCTTTGAGCGAATGACGGTTGCCTCTGTTTCGCTGGACGATCCCACAACGGCAGAGCGTGAAATGGACCGCGCCTTTGCCGCACTCCTGCGATACCGTCGCCCGATCTACATCGAAATTCCGCGCGATCTCGTCCATACACCTTTGCATCATCCACTGCGGCCGCTCTGTTTAAACGAGGAACCCAGCGATCCGGCCGCGCTGGAAGAAGCCATAGGAGAGGTCCGCGCCATGCTGGCTTCGGCAAAACGTCCGGCCGTGCTTGCCGGGGCCGAAATCGGGCGGTTTGGGCTTCAGGACGATTTGACGCGTCTCGTCGAGCGCCTCAAAATTCCGATCGCTTCGACGCTCTTGGGCAAATCGGTCATTCGAGAGGACCATCCTTTGTATGTGGGCGTCTATGGAGGACTGATCGCACGTGACGAAGTTCAGCAGTTCATCAACGATTCTGATTGCCTCTTGATCTTAGGATCGATCTTGTCCGATCTCGAGGATCTGAATGCCGATTCGCCGTTGAGGTCCGAAGGCCGCACGATCCATGCGACGGCCGATCACGTCAGCATTCGGCACCATCGCTACGACACGATTCGATTCCAGGACTTCGTCCAGGCCCTCGGAACGCATGGTCTGTCGGCTCAGTCTTCGCGGCCGCTTCCACCGCCCATCTCCATCACTGGACCGGCGCCCGCGGCGGACGCCCAAGTGACGCTGAGAGGGCTCTTTGGGCATCTGGACCAGAAATTGGACCAAACCACGCTTGTCATTGCCGACGTTGGGGAATCGCTGTTCGCGGCAGCGGACCTGCACGTGCATCGGCGGTTTGAATTCCTATCGCCCGCCTACTACACCTCCATGGGATTCGCGGTCCCCGCGTCGATCGGGGCGTCGTTTGCCGATCCTACGCTCCGTCCGATCGTCCTGGTAGGTGACGGCGCCTTTCAGATGACAGGATCGGAGCTGTCTACCGCCGTCCGGTATCGGCAAGCGCCGATCGTGATCGTCCTGAACAATCGCGGATACTCCACCGAGCGGGAAATTCTCGAAGGTCCCTTCAACGACATTCATGACTGGCACTATGAACGAATCTGCGATCTCATCGGCGGCGGCATCGGCATCGTCGTGCGAACGCAGCGTGAATTCGAACAGACTCTGGAAAAGGCCCTGGCTGATTCCGGTCAGTTGTACGTCCTGAACGTCCTGCTCGATCCGGCCGACCGGTCGCCCGGCATGATTCGCCTTGCTCATCGCCTCGCGAAACGGCTCTCCACCGACCGCCCCTAACTGCCATCTGGCTTCACAGTCACTTCATTGGCCGTAAGGGAATGCCTCACCTCTACCGGAGTGAGCGTCGCATTCGTGGCTGATTGACCTAGAAAGAAATTACCCGATGTATTTAAGGGAGAAAGAAAAGACCGCAGAGTTCAGACTGCGGCTTCGGCTAGACTTTCTGTTGGGGTCCCTTCGATGCGAAGACCGTCGCGTCGCAAGCGAGATACTTGATCTGCTTCATCGGCACGATGATCACTTCCTTTGCTGAATCCACTTCCAACACTTCCATGTCGTCACTGATGGTATGCCTGACGGCATCCTTGACGACCAGTTCCTGGTTATCGACGAACACGATCTTCACCCAATATTGCACGATACAGTGCTCCTTTTAGACAGCAGTGCTCAATTCTTGTGATCGTCGTGTCGCGGCTTCCACTGCCGAGATCAGCGCCGCCCGCAGACCGCCCCGCTCGAGTTCATGCAGTCCCGAAATGGTCGTGCCACCCGGGGAAGCTACACGGTCTTTCAGCGTCCCCGGATGCTCCCGGGACTTCAGAACCATCCGTGCCGCGCCACTGACCGTTTGCGCTGCAAGAAGTTGGGCCGTCTCACGGGGCAATCCCGCCTTTACGCCTCCATCCGCCAGCGCTTCGATCATGACATAGACGTAGGCCGGTCCCCCTCCACTCAGGCCCGTGACGGCATCGAGCGCCCGTTCCTCGACTTTCACGACCTGTCCGATGGATTCGAACAACGCCCGCACAGCCGCCGCATCGGCATCGGAAAGACGGGCATCGTACGCGACAGCGGTGACGCCTTCTCTGATGAGGCATGGCGTGTTCGGCATGCAACGGACCACTCTGGTTACGTCGGGCAAGGATCGCGCAATGCGGGCGATCGGATATCCAGCCGCTACAGAGATGACGAGCGTCTGTTCTCGAATGACTCCTGCAAGATCTCCAAGCACTTCATCCAGCACTTGCGGCTCCACCGCAAGAACCAGGACGTCTGCCTTTTTCGCCACCTCACGATTTGTCGAAGCCGTTTCGACCTTGTAGGTGTGGCGAAGCTGGGCCAGCTTCGAGGTGTTGATATCTGACGCGAGGAGTTGAGTTGGTGCTACCCTCCTCCCATGCAGGAGTCCGGAAATCAGCGCTTCGGCCATGTTTCCAGCGCCGACGAAGCCTATGGTACGGCCGGACAGCATCCGGCGATTATACTGTCGCACTTGGAACCGCTTCAACTTGGAACTTGCCGATTCCGGTGGCTCTTCGGTACAGTGATATCCGTTGTTTTGCGCTCTTTTTCTCATACATCACTCATGATCATCGCTGCTGGGAGGCACTCATGAAGCAACTGGCGCTGTCGAGTCTGGTGCTCCTCGTACTGCTTGTCTCGATCAGTTGGGCTCGCCAGGAATCGCTTACCGCTGAGGAAAAACAGAAACTCGAAAAGATCGATCGAGTGCTGGTTGAGGTGATCGCCATCTCGGACAAGGGATCCGCAGATGCCGGTCCTTTAACGGACGTTGTGGTGAAGCGCATGAAGGAATTTGGTTACACCGTTGTGACCGATCCTGCCCAACCGCATGATGTGACGATGAATATCAAATGCGAGCAGCGCAAAATTTGGGAAGGTACGACGAAAATGGGCAGCGATGCCGACCTGCCCGATTCGCCGTCACGCTTGTGGAAAGGCCCGGCTTGTCAACTCTCCTACGTGCTAGAAGGCAAAAAGATGCCCTGGCGGAAAGAGGTGAGAACGGATTTTCCGGACGCCGAGCAGGCGGCTGCAGCTGCGAACGCCGGAGACCCTTCGGTGTTCGCCATGAGCAAATTGAAGGAACGTCTGGAGGATTATGACTTCCCAGCGCTCATCACGGCGGAATGGGGGCAGGAAGAACGTTTGTTCAAGCTATATGATGATCCTTCGACTTCTTCCGCACGTAAAGTGCGGCTCATCGGCTTGTTCGGGTATCTCTTCGAGACCAAAGCCGTCCCGCGTCTGCTCGCCGGATTGAAAGACAACGACATAGAAATAGCCAAGGCTTCCGCGCTGGCGCTGGGAAACATCGGCCAGAGGGACACGGTTCCAACCTTGATTCAAGCCATGACGAGCGGCCCCCCCGCATTGCGGCCGTCAGCGGCGAAAGCGTTAGGCGTCCTAGGCGCCCTGCATGGGGATTTCACAATCGTCGATCCCTTGCTCGAGACGCTGAAGACCGACGATGTCGCTTTGAAAACGGAAGTCGCCTGGGCTTTGGGTAAACTGCCCGATCGAAAAGCCTACGAGCCGCTCTACACGTTACAAAAGTCGCTGCATCAGGTTCGTGACCATGACGCCGATCCCAAGTTGGTCAAGTTGAAAGAGGCCGTCAACTGGAGCATCAAGCAAATTGACACCTGGGAATACCTTCAATAAGCAGAGGACCGCTGTGATTCCAATTGTCCGCCGGCCAGGCTTCGTGAAGCTGCCCCCTGCGCTCATCGGGCTCGCGACCGTGGCATTCACCTGTATGGCAGAGCCGGCATGGCCGCAAACGAAGGGCGATGAAGCAGAGCTGGAACGGCTGCGCGTCAAGGCGGAGGAAGCGATCGCCAGCGACGATCCCGAAGGTGCCGCCATGAATATGGGACGGGCGGCGCTGATGGCCAAACGGCTGGGTCTGCTCAGTCAAGACAACGATGCGTCCGTCCGTCTTTATCAAGGGGCGGAATCACTGTTCCGCTCACAAGAGCACGGATACCGTGCTATGGCGTTGTTCCGCCGAGCGGGTGGCCAGTTGCCAGCCTCGTCCGGCGTATGCGGAAGTCTCGCATTGGCCCAGGGGAGTGTGCAGCGAGCTCTTTTAGATCTCAGCAGTGAATCCCCACCCGCTTCACTGGCCGAACGTGCAAAGCGTTGGCGTGAAACCGCCGACGACTGGGTCATCGTCGTGGCCGCGATGATTACCGACTACCAATGCCCCTAGCTAGGTACCCCGCTCACCTGACATGGTTTCTGCTAGTCCTCCTCAGGATTGATGATATGGAGGCCGGCGGTCTTACTCGCAGACAGGAGCTGCGTGTCGGCGCTCACAACCGTTAATCGGAGGGGTTTTAGCTCCAATGCCAACGCTAAATGCAACACCTGCTGCGTCCTCAGACCAGGGTATTCCATCATCAGTTCTTTGGTCGACAGATAGGTTTGCATGGTAGGCACGATGAATTGAAAGAGCCCTTGCACCGATTCCCGTTCGAATTTGTGAATGACCGAGTAGCAATCATCCCGTGTCAATTCGCCTTGCTGGGCACGGTTCGAAAACGCCGAATACAATTCCGTAACCGTCCAGGTGGGGAGGATCGCAACTTTGCCTCGCTTGACCATTAGCTTATTGACGATTCTCGTTCCCCGTTCCATGCTGTAGCGTTTCACGAGAGCCGTCGAATCGAAATAGTAATAGGGCATGGATCAGACCCTCCCTTTCAGAATGACCGCAGCCAACGGCCCGGGCATTTTTGAGAGCCGGTCCTGGAGTTCGTCCAAGGGGACTTCTTCGTACCCTTCACGTCGCAGTTTGTCCGCCAGATTGCCTCCATTGAAAGCTGCCGTATCATTCTTTAAGCGCTCGTTCAGCCGCCGCTTCGCCAATCGGCTGGGAACTCGTTGTTGCGTCGCCGTCAATCCCCTGCCGCGGCTGCGCGGCGCCCGCCCCCCTGGTTTCGATCTGCTCATGCCTATCCTCTCCCTCCCTGACGAGTTAATGAGTTGCATTCGCCGGTTTGGCTCTTGACGCCTCCCGCGGACATCCCGCTGGGCGGATCGCCTCGGCCGGCAGCTCGGACTCTCCATACACATGTGCAGCGATGGCCTTGGCAACATCCGCCGACAGGTCCTGTTGCATGACTCTGATCACTTTTGCCGTGGCTTCCCGCTCCGATAGATGGCCTTCCTTTCCGCCCTTCGAAATCGCACCGATGATCTGCTGTCCCGCCAGGTCTACGACTTCAAAATCGCTGCACCAGCGAACGTATGTGAACTGTGGGTCACGAATGTCCACGGGCCAGACACGCACCATCCCGCGAATCAGCAATTCCGGTGTTGGACGAGATCCTGTTCCACTCGTCGTTTCCGCTACCGAAGGGAGGGCGGCAACGCGGAGCCCTTCTTTGATCAGGCCTTCCGTTAATGCCCGCTGCACCGGCTCTACGTGATCGCCTGTCACGGTGACGGCAAGTACGAGATGTGATGCAAGGTAGTCTTCCAGCTCGCGGCTTAATTCCTGGACATGAAAGCGCGGTGGCATGCCCTGCCCGCTCGGCCGAACGACACGAAGATCCGCATTGTAGGTTTCGCGCAGGACCAAATGGCGGGTCGCCCGCCTCAACGCGCGCACTTTCGCCAGCCTGTCTGAGGTTTGGCTCGCCTCATCGACATCGGAAAGTACGGCACGATCCAACTCGGTCATGCGCTCTGTCAAGGCCGTTTCCGCCTGGGCCCGATGCATCCCTCCCAATGCGTAATGCAGCCCTTTTCTCGCGTCGTACCAACGGTCGACGATTTTGGCGTTCTCCAATACCTTGTCGGTTGAGACGCGTGTCAAATGGTCGAGCGTGAGACGTCGCTCGTCACGGCTGGTCCCCCGCTGCTCGACGACCAAGTAGGATTCCCAATCTTTTGACTGCGCGGAGACTTCCGCTTTGAAGATGCGCGCCAGAGCGGCATAGGCCTGATCTTCGGCCACGGCCCGGTTGTCGCCCTGTCCCACGCCTGTGAGATATTGCGTCGAGGGATACTCCGAACTCACACCGTCGATCCAGGAAGGCTTTGATGGGCCCCCCCACCCGGAGCACCCGACGAGAACCGCCGTAAACACAATCGCTGCTTGTCCCCCCCTGAATGACACGGCTGGGCTCACTGCATCACCCGTTGGATGAAGATGGCCGTTTCCCCCGCCTGAAGCGACAGTGTTTTCTCAGATGGCGATGGCCTCAGCCAACGAAGACCCACGCCAGCAACGGCACTTTGTAAGCGGTATTTTCCGGGTGGCACCCAGGCCCGCGTGAGGTGAATCTCATCCGGCAGCGTCCGCCAACTGCGCTTGTCCGATTCCTCGGAGGCCACCGCAAATCCCTTAGTCAAGAGTCCGACGGCCAGTCCGACCCAAGGCGCGGCATCTCTTCCCGCTGCCTGCTGCGCGCCTCTCGTGGCCGCTTCGGCCATGCTGAACTTCAGCGCGGCACGGGCCACGGCCTTCATCGTTATGCCAGGCAGCCGCTCAGCTAACGCCTTGGTGGCTAACGCCGTGACATTCTGCACCAACTCTGTTCGCAGCGTCAGCGGAGCGCCCTCAGCCGGCAGCAGACCGATTGTGTCAGTTGCCACCTGCGTTTTTTGCGGGACCATCATCGGTAGCGCCACACGAACGACCCGGCCGTTGAGCCCATATAACGCGCTATCGGCCGTTCGATATTGCTGACGGTTCCCTTGGAAGAGACCCCGATTGAGCAGCACCAGTTGGAGCGCGTCAAGACTGATCGGTAAGTCAAGGAACTTGTCCTCCTTACGTGGCGCGCGGCCATTATAGCTGATCACAATCACTTGAGCGAGATGTTGCTGGGACTCGAGGCTTGTCCAAACCGTATCGGGGAATCGCTGCTGATAATCTGAAAGTTCTTGGCTCAAATGCAGCGCCTCCGCCGTTCGCAGCAGATCAACCTGCAATTGGGTCGGCACTCCTGTGCGCGACCATCCGCGAGCCGAATCAAACGTCTCATACGCCTTGCGATACGCGATGAACGCATTATTGACGTCTCCGGTGCTCTCATAGAGGACACCGCTGAGGTACCGTGCAAACCCGTCGTCGCGATAGGCTGCCTTGTCCTTGGCTCTGTCGGCGAGGACATTCAGCCGATGGTCGATACGGCGGGCCTCGACCAGCGCATCCTGCCAGCGGTTCAACGAAGCGTAGTTCAAGGCCTTAAGCACATTGATCATCACCTGTTCATACGGCTCGCCCTCATACGGCAAATTGTTGTCGTTCGTCATGAACGCAGCGGTTTCCGTACGAACCATTCTCGTATACAGACGATCTACTTCCTCTTCAGCTTCCTCCAATACGCGGTTGCTCTGTTCGTACTCGCCGGCCAGCTGAAGGGTCATGCCCCGGTCCATGCCATAAAGAACACGGCTCTTCGCGCCATAGTCCTTCTCCGCCTGCCTGATGATATCGTCCGCTTGCCGGTAATCGCTGGTGAGGAGACTCTTGTCGACGAGGAGATAGTGGCTCTGGGATATCCCGCAGCCGCCAAGCACGGCAACGAAGAAGAAGGTCAGTAGCGGAGCAGACACACAAACGCCCCACCGCGTGGAGGCGTGACCGGTGGGGCGTGAGACAAGAGGGCTCAACGGACGTCGCGGAGCCTAAAAAATTGTTCGCTTCTTCTCGATGACTTTCTTGATCTTCTTTTGCCCGAACCACACCTTGGCGTTGCTTTCCAGATCCACCATCTGAAGATCGACCTGATAGAACATCGCCTTCGTGCCGTCGGCTTCATCCAGAATTGTGGCAATCGTGCCCTTCATGATGTAATCGGCACCGATTTCCTTGCCCGGTGCCTTCTGCGTATCTTCCCTGGCATACATTGCCTGCTCTTTGCGCTCTGACCTGACCTCGTCCCGCTCATTCTTGCCCGCCACGAACGTGACTTTTTGAGAATTGGTCAGCTCACGCTCCAAATCGGTGACGAACGTGTGCACATTGATGTGTTCGTGACTATTGTTCAACACGGTGCCGACGACCACCACCGGCTGCCGACGTTTGGACTGACTGAAGGTGTTCAGCCACTGATACTCGAGTGCTTCCTTGACCATGGACTCGGCTACCATACGGGAGTCCGTATCGTTCCAACGCCCGCTTAAGTCGGTCACCACCCCGGAATCGACACGGGTTACCCGGGTTTCCGCTCCACACGCAGCCAACCCCACCAGCAGGCACATCAGCACTGCCGGGTTGGTCCACAGCCTGCATTGTATCTTGACGTTCATCACGGGCTGCTTCATGCGTGCACCTGCCTAACGGTTGGCCCGCTTGTCTTCTTCCTTCTCCAAACGCTCGAACAGCTTGTCCGCATTTTTACGGACGAAATCCCGGACCTGGGCGTTTAACTCCTTGGCCTGCTCGAGATTGTTCTTCATCTCCTCGAGATTCAATTTGGTCAACACGTAGTAGGTGCTGGTCTTTTCGTCCTTATATCGTTCAATTGGACGCACGCCGCTCAAGGTGGTGGTCGTTACGGTCTTGATGGCTCGTTCGACGTTTTGTTCTTCTGTGTTGCGTGTAAAATCTCCGGCGGTCGTGGATGCCGCATAGTCGCGCATCAGATAGCCGGTGTAGGTATCGAAGGTCTTGGCGATTTCGGCCCGTGCGCGGTTTTCTGCCGTGTCCCAGGCCAACGGTTCATTCTTGACGCCGGTGACGGATCCGACGCCATAGAAGGCTTTCGTATCTTTGTCGTTGAAGGCACCGGACCCTTGCTTCACCCATTTCGGAGGTCCGCCGCATGCGGCAAGCCCGAGCACCAGTATCAGGGTCAACGCAACACAGATCGCGTTGGAAAAATACCCTCGTAGCTGATTCATGCGATGTCCTCCTTGCGTAGCGTGGATGGGTTCGGGTCAGCGTAGGTGTTCATGCGTCAGACGTTCGAGAAAATGCGCGGAAACATGCTAACATGCACCCTTCATCCAGTCAACGCGATGGACTGGCGCCTGTCAGTATTTGTAAGGAGGGATCCGTGGCTGATGTGCAGATCGACGACGGCATCATTAAAATAGTGAACCTCGACGTCCAAGATCCGAAGGCTGCCGCCGTGCTCGCCGAATATCCGCAGGTCCGTTGGGCGGAAATCACCAGACGAGCATTGAAAATCGGCTTGGGCTATCTCAAGGGAGGCGCAAGAGACTAGGGGTTCTTTGGAGGAGGCGGCGTGTCTGCTGCACGCGACTGCGCGACGGCTTCCCGCGCCCGGGTATGGGTCCCGCCCAATTCGAGATACCGCTCAAAGGCTTCCACAGCTTTCCGTTGATCTTTTATCCGGTCTGCGTAGAGACTTCCTAGGGTAAAATACACGTCCACATAATCGGGCTTTGCCGTCAGCGCCTGCCGCATCGCGCGTTCCGCTTCGGGATACTGCCCGCGCTTCTCGTAAATCAAACCCAGCGTGTAGTGAGAGTCTGGATTGTCCGGCGCATACTGAACCGCCGCGTTGGCCGCAGTCAGTGCCTCGTCGAGATTCGGCACGACGTCCAAGCGCACATAGCTCTTCAACACGTACGCATCGCCGAACGTGGGGTCGTATTCTAAAGCCTTGTTCAGCCGCTCCAGAGCTTCATCCGGTGATTTTCCGTTCTGCAACAAGGCAAACGCCTGCTCGTATTGCATCCTCGCTGCTTGCTGACGTTCAGCGGGCGACTGCGGTTCGCCGCCCAGCCGGAATGCCGCCTTTCGTCCTTCGATGATGATGGTATCGCCATCGCCTTCCAGCTGGGCAAACATCGGGTGTTGGGCACCCTTCGTGTGATCCGTCACTTGCTGACTGACGAACCGCCCGACTTCGGAGGCCATCAGCCAGCCATTCTTGTCGATGTCCCCCTCGCCCGTGAGCGATTTGATTAGCGCCTGCACGAACAGACTGCGATCGTGAATTCGCACGGCGGCCTCGCCCTTGTCGGCCGCGGTCAACACCTGGACGGCGCGTTTTTCCGTATCGTCCTCCGGAGCGCTTCGCCCTTCAAGCGAAAGCGCCTGAGCCGCACTGGCCTCCCACCCTCGGACGGCGGTATCGAACACGAACAGCGTGTGCTTGGAAGCGCTGCGGTGACTAAACTCTTTGAGCTGTTCGAAGGTCACGGCCTTTGAGACATTCCCGGGCTGCGCGTCCCAGGGCACGAGATACCCTAGATCCTTGCCCGAGCCGCTCTGGCTGACCCCGGCATGGCCCGAGAAGTAAATAACGAGACGATCCTGGCGGCCCACTTTCCGAGGCAGAAAATCTACCAGTGTCTGCTGCAACCGCCGCGAACTGGCGTCCTTGTCGTAGAGTTCAACGACCTCTTCGAATCCTAATTTGCGAAGGATCTCGGCGATGGCTTTGGCGTCTTCGATGACACCGGGAATTTTCGGCGCAATCAGGTAGTTTTCAATCCCAATGACGACGGCCCACGACTTGTAATACAGTCCCTCGGGCTTTCCCAACTGAGCCGGCGCCGGCACGGGGCCGATGCAGGCAATACCGAGAATGACGAGAATCGCGAGGTATCGTGACTGAAGTGAGGGACGTGAGGAGGGAGACATCATAGTGGACGCGTCTCAAGCACTCTTGAAATCAGCGTACTCTGGGCCTGTGCGACTGTCAACCACGGGCCTTAGGGAATTGCATCGGCGGCCGTACCATTGTATGGTTGCGCCGCCGCAACCGCTTCCCGATAATATCGGCATCCCAGCGGTCCATCCCAAAGGAGCTGTTCAGCCATGACGGAGAATATCGAGACCCTCCTCAAAGAGAGCCGCATCTACCGGCCGACGGCCAAGACCATCGCCGCAGCGCACATCAAGGACTATGAAGCGGACTACAACAAGTCCATTGCCGACCCTGAAGGCTTTTGGAGCAGGGAGGCGAAGGAATTGGACTGGTTTTCGCCCTGGTCCAAAGTTCTGGAATGGAATTATCCCTGGGCAAAATGGTTCGTCGGAGCCACGTGCAATATCGCGTACAATTGCCTCGACCGGCACGTCAAAACCTGGCGCAAGAACAAGGTCGCACTCATCTGGGTCGGCGAGGACGATCGCGAACGGATCTTCACCTACGGCGAACTCTATCGTCAGGTCAATCGTTGCGCCAACGCGCTGAAGAAACTGGGCCTGAACAAAGGCGACCGCGTAACGATCTATCTCCCGAAAATTCCCGAACAAGTCATCGCTATGTTGGCATGCGCCCGCATCGGAGTGATTCACAGCGTCGTGTATTCCGGATTTAGCGCGCCCGCATTGGCCAGCCGTATCAATGACGCCGAATCCAGATTGGTCATCACCGCGGACGTCGGATTCGACCGGAGCAAGGTGATTTCCCTCAAACCGATTGTTGACGCGGCCTTGAAGCAGTGCCCCTCCGTCGAGCGGGTCGTGGTGGTCCGACGGCAATCGTCAAGTCCCTCCCCCGCGGCTCCGAGAGAGCTCGACTGGACGGATTGGCTCAAGAAAGAACGGGCTGTCTGTGAAGCAGAGCCGCTCGACTCAGAAACCCCGTTGTACATCCTGTACACATCTGGCACGACGGGTAAACCCAAGGGCGTCGTGCACGTCCATGGCGGGTACATGGTCGGCACCTATACCACCACGAAGTATGTGTTCGACATGAAAGACGACGACGTGTACTTCTGCGTCGCCGATCCCGGATGGGTCACCGGCCACAGCTACATCGTCTATGGCCCGCTTCTCAACGGAGCCACCGTGCTCACCGCCGAAGGGAAGCCGGATTTTCCCAATCCGGGCCGCTGGTGGGATCTCATTGAACGGTATGGCGTGTCGATTTTTTACACGACGCCGACTGCCATTCGGCTGCTGATGCGCCATGGCGAGGACTGGCCGAAACAATACGATCTGTCCAGCTTGCGCATTCTGGGCAGCGTCGGCGAACCGATCAATCCTGAGGCGTGGGAATGGTTCCATCGCGCCGCAGGCGGCGACAAGCCGATCATGGATACCTGGTGGCAGACGGAAACGGGATCGATTCTGATCACGCCACTGCCTACCGTCGCCTTGAAGCCAGGGTCCGCCACGAGACCATTCTTAGGCATCGAAGCCGACGTCGTCGACCGCCAAGGCAATCCCTTGCCCGTCAACCAGGGCGGGTTCGCCGTGATTAAAAAGCCGTGGCCGTCGATGATGCGTACGATCTATAAAGATCCCGAGCGGTACAAAACCTATTGGAATACCATTCCAAACTGCTATACAGCCGGCGACGTCTGTCACAAGGATGCCGACGGGTACATGTGGTTTATGGGCCGGGCCGACGACGTGATCAAGGTCGCCGGCAATCGCCTCGGAACCGCTGAAGTCGAGAGCGCACTCGTCAGCCACCAGGCGGTGGCTGAGGCCGCCGTCATCGGCAAACCCCATAAGACTGTCGGCGAGACGATCAAGGCCTTCATCATTCTCAAGCAGGGTGAATCCGCAAGCCCTGCGCTTATCCAATCCATTAAAGACCAGGTCCTCCATGAGCTGGGGAAAATCGCGGTTCCATCCGAAGTGGATATTGTCACGTCGCTGCCCAAGACGCGATCCGGCAAAATCATGCGCCGGGTGCTGAAAGCGAAAGAACTTGGTCAGGACCCGGGAGACATTTCAACCATCGAGGAATAGTGCAGTGCAGTCCGATTCAGCGCCGGTGGCGCTGTGGCCGAAGGAGGCAGGCATGGTGAAGCGAATGGGCCGTACAATCATCTTCATTAGTGCAGTCGGTTTCCTGCTCGCAGCCGGTGATCCGGGATTGGCACCCGCGGCGGACAAGGACAAATCGGCCAAGAAACCCAAAGCTGCGCCCGAAGCCAAGGCTCCCAAACCCAAAGCCGATAAACCGAAATTTCAAACGGCCGAGAAAGCAGGAGCCGCCAAAGCCTGTTTCGGCGAAGCACCCAGAATCGTCAAACTGACCCCCGACGAAGGGAAAGCAGGAGACAAGGTCATCGATTAGCGGGACGAATTTTGGCTCGACCGATTGTCTGCGCGGTGTCTCTTTTGGTCCCGGGCATGGGGCGGACTTCAAGATGAAGGACGAAACGACGATTACGGTCACCGTGCCAAAGGGTGGACGTAAAGGACTGGCGATTGTGACCGTGACCACGGCATCGGGCGAGGATTCAAAACCGTTTCTAATGAAATGAGTGGGAGAGGACGATTTGGTTGAGTCTCCGTGCTCGCAGACCGCGGCACACAAGACTTATCAGGTTTTTTAGATTAAGAGCGGTGCTCGGTCAATACGCGCAGTGGAGACTCAATCCAGCCCGTCCTCCTGAGTGGAGCGGAAGCAAGAAGAGACTACCATCGTGCAAGGAGGAACAAGAAAGCCGGGGGAGCCAATTTATCTGAGACGGCACCTGATTGCTCTGGCATTGGCGGTTGGTCTGCCGATTATTGCCCTGCAGGTCTACAAAATCTATGTGGGACCGATCAACTTCCTCGTCCAGATCAGCTTGTCAGTGTTGACTTCGGTGGTGGCCGGTCTCTGGCTGTACGTTGCGTATCGATCGTCGGCGCAGAATGAACCATGAATTTCCGTTAACCGAAGCGTTAGCCTTGTATCTTGTACCCACCTTCTTCACAAAGGTTGGGCTCGTGTTTTCATGAGCGGTTCGACCGGGACGTTAATCCATATTTTGCCTTCCTGACTGCACGAGCAATAGCCACATCCTCATCGACCCCCGGAGCCCGTTGCATCCGAGACCAGACGCTCCAACAACCCTCGTGCCAAAACGGGCTAGCTTAATGTAATGGCGCACAGATCAGGACTCCCTTCCATGCTGCCGAACCTAGCGAGGCTTCAGTGTGCGGAAGGTAATGGAGTAGCGCAACTCCTTTGCTGGCGGTATCGAATGCTGCCACAGGAAACGGGCTCCCCCGGCTAAGAGATAGGACGACCTCGGCGCGAGGATGGCCTCCGCCGTTTCTCGTTCACCTGCGACGTTGCGCTGAAAACGCATACGGCAAGTCCCTGCGAGAGAGACTCCAACGACCGTCGGCCCGAACATCGGGGCATCTCGATGCCACCCGATACCGGCACCCGGCTCATAGCGGGTGACTAACACTTCTGCTACCGCTTCTGCCGAGACGCCCATCAGAGCACCCGCCCGCATGCGCAGAGGCATGAGCCAATCGGGTATCGGATCAGTCGGCTTGATCGTCCACGAATCGTAACCGTAATCCCACCCGAAATGGACGACGCATCGCTTCGCGGTCACCCCATGCATGCGGACCTCTGAGAACGATAACTCTTCGATCTGCGACAAAAGATGCTTCTCCTCTTCCGCTGTGATCCAGTCAGGCAGGTATTGAAACCCTTGCGGTGGTGTCGAAGGAAATAAAGACCTGCGCATCAACCATTGTACCGACCCTGCGAGGTCAGGTGGTATGGGGGGAACCACCAAAGACTCGAGGATCCTACAGGAGCCCGCGCTTTTTCAGGTAGTCCTTGTCGATGACGGGAGTGGTCTTCGGAAGCTGGCTCCTCTGCTGAAGCAATCGCTCGACATATTTGCCGATGAGATCTGATTCCAGGTTGACGGTATCATTCACCTGCTTCAATCCCAGGGTTGTCGCTGTGGCCGTGTGGGGAATGATGGCGACGCTGAACGAATGGTCAGTCACATCGTTAATTGTGAGGCTCGTCCCATCGACTGTGACCGAACCCTTGGATACGCAATAGCGCAATACATCGGGCGGCGCTTCAATGGAGAAGACGATGGCATTACCATCCTGATGCCGGCGGCGGATCGTCCCGACCGCGTCCACATGACCGGCCACAAGGTGGCCGCCGATCCGTTCATTCAACTTCATGGCCCGCTCAAGATTGACCGGCGTCCCCCCGACCAGTTGCCCGAGGGTCGTCACGGACAAGGTCTCCGGAGAAATGTCCACGGCAAAGGATCTTTCCCCTTTGGTCACGACGGTCAGGCAGGTCCCGTTGATGCTGATACTGTCCCCCACCTTCAGGTCGCCCATCACAGCCGAGGCCAGAATCGTCAGTCGTGTGCCGGCGAGAGTTCTTTCAATCGCGGTCACCGCGCCCATCTCTTCGACGATTCCTGTGAACATGAAAATAGTCCCTTTCTCACCCGCCCCGCCCCGCGGCGCCGAGACGCCGCGACTGCCCAGTCTCACCCGCCCCAACCTCGGCGATTCCTTTGCACCCTCCCGACCCACCGATTGCTATGCAATCGATTTCCCGGGACCGCGCATCACCACGGGCTTCCTTCTCGCTTCTCGTCCAGCCTCGACGTACTAGGAACCGTACGCGTCGGCTAGCCGCTCGCTGCGGCCTTGCCGGAGGCTATTTTTGAATATCCTGGAGAAGCTGCACCACGGAACCTATTCACCTTTCTGACTAAAAAGTTGCTTCAACACATAGACAAACATAACGATCAGCACGACGACGCCGACCGACGCGAGCACAGCGATCACAATGTTTTCAGTCGCCATTCCCTGCATGGCGCTCCATTATAGCCGTATTTATTTTCTCATGGTGAGCCAAAAGAATCCGGCGGCAGCCATCTGTAGGCCAGCAATGACTGAAAACGCCGAGGCATAACTCGTGTTAGCAATCAGCACGCCGGCCAGCAACGGACCACTGGCATGGCCGATATCTCCGATGGTGCCTTGCATACCCATGCCTGCGCCCAACGTTTTAAACTCGGAGCTGTCCGCCACGAACGCCGAGGATGAAGACGATACCACCGCTTCCCCGAAACCAAACCCCGCCGTGAGAAACAACAGCAGGGCAAGACTCGCCACATGCGGAATACAAACGAACGTGGCAGCGCAAATCACCAAGCCCAGCATAATCAATGGCTGCCTGCCCACTCGATCTGAGACCCGCCCCATGATGGGTTTTGAGAAGAACGACGTCAGGGATTGCACCGTGAACAGGAGTCCGACTTCGCCTGCGTTGAGGCCTACTCCAACGCCGTAGAGCGGCAAAAAGGCCATCAACGCTCCGTTGGCGATCATTTTGGCCGCATCCGTGGAGCTGGTAATCAGGACTTTCCGGTTGCGGGCGACGATAGTGAACCCCTTCCACATTTCCGTCATCACCGGCGCGAGGCCTTTTTCCTGTATGCGCGGCGGAGGCGGAGTCAGCTGCAGGCTATAGAACAGGACGATAGCGATGCACCCGAACAATCCGGCAGTGAGAAACGCAGACGGAAATCCGAACGCAAAGGCGAGGTATCCGCCGATGAACGGGCCCAACAAGGCTCCGGATTGTGTACAGGCCGTATAGGTGCCGAGCGCTGCACCGCGTCGTTCGCGATACAGTTCGGCGACGGTTGCGAGCGCGCTCGGGGCGAAAATCGCCGTCGCCAAACCATGAAAGAGCCGTAGGAGAGTGAGCAGATTCAAATCCGTGATGAAGGGATAGAGGAATGGCGGCAGACCGAACGCGATGACCCCAACGCGCAGCAGCATGCGGCGGCCGTAAATGTCTGACAGAGCGCCGGAGGGAAGCTTGAGCAACACGCCCGTAAGAGTGGACACCGACACGATCACGCCGATCCGTTCGGGGCTTGCACCGAGCGACTCGGCGAACAACGCCAGGACCGGCATCCGTACCATGTTGTAGCTGATGAAACAGAACACGCCGATCGTGCAGAGAAGCGTGAAACTACGGGCGGTGGTCATGGCGCCGGACGCGAAGTGCTTGGGGTGGCCGACGAATGGTGCCTGGCGGCTTAAGGCGTCTTTTAAGAAGGCGACATCCTGCTCGGGTAAAGGAGGAGGATCCGTGGCCTCGAACAGGACGCGGTCAGGCCGTCGGCTCATTTCGAGACCCAACCGGTTCACCACTTCGACCCCTTTTGACAATTTGCGCATGACGGTCGCACCGACGAGAGGGCGCACAAGCGAAACCAAGCCGGAAAGAATACGGTTATCCAACATGGTGTATGTGACCATGGTGCTTTCCATCGCCTCTGAGCCGCTCGAGCCCTTCACCGGCCTGATGCGAAGAAAAATCACGGCCTTGCCGCTCATATTGGGAAGTAAACGGCTGTGATGCGTGCCTTCAAGGTAATATACCCGCGCTGCGCGATCCTGGTAAACCAGCTGGACGATGCCCTCCGTTCCTTCGCCATCGCTGCCCCACCACCGCCCGGGGCCCCGCTCTTCTGACTTGTATTCTGCCAGGTCAAGCCGATTGATCAGGGCCGCCGCCACCGGAGGCCGGTCGAGCAGGTAAAGATACATCGACTCAGCCATCGCGGTTTTCAACGGTCCAACGGTATTGGCGCTGATGTGGTGGTCGACGAGGAATTGAAGGCGGCAAGTCCAGTCACCGGAGATCTTTCCAGCGGGAAACGCGATTCCCGCCTGTTCATTTGCCACAAAACAGGAATCGGCCCGCGTGTGACCGGGACAAGCCGCTGCGAGCAGCGCAGTCATGAGCCAGATGAGACTTGATCGGTTTCCGTACAGCAACTGGTCTCCGACACTCATGAAGCCAGTTTTGGAACCACCACCGGAAGATGAATGGGAAACAGCTGCCGGGGGTCTTGACGAAGGCGCGCCTGACGTAACAGCGTGCCAATCGACACCGACACGGGACCATCATAGGAGAGGTGTCCGTTCGTCCAGATGCTGACCGGTTTTGCCGCATCGATGAGGCGATCGTTCAAAAAGAGACTGTAGCGCTGTATGCGTTCCGTCGTCACCTCGATACGATTCGGCCCGACGATGGCGGCCTCAAGCCTTGCGTATTCGCGTTCTTTGATTCGCTGGTCGCGTTTGTCGACCAAGTCATCTGAAAACGCCGCGATCAGGTCGGTGGCATCGACGCGCACCCAGCTAAAGGGATGGAAGCGGCTGGCTTCACGCACGAGCGTCACTCTGGCCGGCGCAGGGTCACGGCGCTGACGGGCCAACCAAGTCATCAACGCCGGCAACTCTTCTCTTGGAAAATAGTGGCCGCCCGCGATTGGATGCTCACCCTGGTGTTCTCGGTAGACGTGCGCATAGCCCAATCCCGTGAGTTCGCGCGAGATCGCCCGGCTCAATGATGCGGGCATGACCTGATCCTTCGCCCCATGAATCATGTAGATGGCGGTATTGCGAAGATTGACCAGGAACGGCATGAGCACATCATCCAGTCCACCCGCCATCGGCGCGACACCGGCAAAGAGTGGCGCATGGTGCATGCCGATCAGCCAGGCCCCGATTCCGCCATTCGACATACCGGTAAGAAAGATGCGATCGGGGTCAACATGGTATCGCCGACGCACGTGCTCGATCGTCGCCAGCACGACTTCCTCCGCCCGCCGGGTAAACCACGCTCCGCTCGGGTAAGTCGGACAAGCCAGGAGATATTCTTCGCCAAGCCGTGCCTGCCAACGTTCCAGGTAGGCATCGCCGGTAAATCCTGCGCCGTGCAGGCACACCACCAGGGCATAACCATTCGCGGCTCGATAGGTCAACGGGATCGAGAGCGCGAGCGCGTAGGGTTGGCCCTCGACTCGCACCTCTTGGTCGGCTAGCGTTCCGATCGGCTGGGCGTCATAGATACGTTCGGTTTCGATGATCCGGGTCACGCGCTCGACAGAGGCGTCAGGATGGTCTTCCACCACCCGCAGGAGCCGTTCAGCTTCTTCGCTGTCTGCTGAATCGAGATACTGAAAGACAAGTGAAGAGAGGCTTTGCGGCGGCTCCACCCCAGCCATGGTCAAACCGGTCTTCAACCCGACAACCAGCGCAAACACGCCCACAGCGGTCGGCCATGGACTCATAGGTCACCTTCGACCACAATGTCGCCTCCGAGCAATCTGGTACGCACGTGCTTTAACTTCAAAGTCTCAGCGAGACGGGCTGGACTTTTCCCGCCGATCATCCCCTTTGCGTTGCTGCCGCCGAGCAGTGCAGGCGCCATGTACAGGCGCAGGTGCTGCACCAGCTTGGCCTGTAACATGGCCGCATTGATTTCACCACCGCCCTCCACGAGCAGCGACGTCACTCCCCGCCTTCCAAGTTCCCGCATCAAGGCGGGCAGGGAGACGCGTCCTCGAAGGCTCGGCAGGACGACGACCTCCACACCGAGCTTGGCGAGGGCGCGCCTGGTTGCCGCAGGAGCGCTGCGAGTGGTGGCAATGAGTGTCTTGGCGGCATGTTGCCGCTTGAGAATCTGGGCATTCAAGGGAATCCGGAGCCGACTGTCCACGACGACGCGCAGCGGTTGCTCCGCCGCCAATTTCTTCAACCGGGGGCCGACACGCGCGGTCAGCGACGGGTCGTCGATCACAACAGTTCCGATTCCGACCAACACCGCATCGACTTCCGAGCGAAGTCGGTGGACGTCCCCGCGCGACGGCGCGCTCGTAATCCACTTCGCCTCGCCGGAAGCTGTTGCAATCTGTCCGTCAAGCGTCATTCCCGCCTTCAAGAGCACATAGGGACGCTTCGTGCGCATGTAATGATTATACGCACGATTCAACTCAATCGCCTCCGACTTCCCCACGCCGACCGTGACGGATAATCCGGCGCGCCGAAGCGCCCGCACGCCTTTGCCGTTGACCAGAGGGTTCGGATCGCACTGAGCAATCACCACGCGTGTCACCCCCGCCCACATGACGGCCGGCACACAGGGAGGCGTCCGTTTATCGAGATGACAACAGGGTTCCAGCGTCACGAACAGGGTGCCGCCACGGGCTTGAGGCCCCGCCGCTTTCAGCGCCAGAATTTCTGCATGGGGAAGACCGGGTCGGAGATGATAGCCCTTGCCGACCATCCGTCCATGGTTCACGATGACGGCTCCGACCATCGGATTGGGGCTCGCCGTACCTCGGCCGTTGGCCGCCAGGGCGAGCGCGAATTTCATGTAATGAAGATCCTGTGCGTGGCTAGCCCGCATTATCCACGAGGCATCGTCACGGTACTCGAGATCAGGAGAATGAAAGCCCAGACATCAAGCCGATCGTTGACGAGCCCAGGAGCGGTGGTCGGAGAAGCCTTCAGAACCATGTTGATGCTACCGTTTTTTGCCCTTGGCGGTGGACTGCCTTCGGCCGGTCGCCTTCCGAGGCGTCGCCTTCGCGGCTTTGCGGGCATCCCCCTCGGCCAATGCGGCATGCGCGGCAGCCAATCGCGCAATGGCGACGCGGTATGGCGAGCAGCTGACATAATCCAGCCCCAGCTGGTGACAAAATTCGACGGAACTGGGGTCCCCGCCATGTTCGCCGCAGATCCCAAGCTTGATGCCAGGCCGGGTTTTCCGGCCCCCTGCAATCGCCTGTTTCATGAGAGCGCCGACTCCCTCTCGGTCCAACACGGCAAACGGATCTGATTCCATCAGATTGGCCGTCTTATAGTGATCGATAAACTTGGCGGCGTCGTCACGCGAGAATCCGAATGTCGTTTGGGTCAGATCGTTCGTACCGAACGAAAAAAACTCAGCCTCTTCCGCGATCCGGTCCGCCGTCACGGCGGCTCGCGGCAGCTCGATCATGGTCCCGATCAGGTAAGACAGTTTGACGTTGTACCGCTTCATCGTCTCCTGGGCGACTTCGCGTATGAGATCCTTCTGCGACTTCATTTCGGAGACCATTCCGACCAACGGGATCATGATCTCCGGTACGATTTTTTTCCCTTCCTTGGCGAGTTCGCAGGCGGCTTCCATGACGGCCCGCGCCTGCATGCGCGTAATCTCTGGCATGGTGATTCCCAGCCGGCAGCCCCGCAGACCCAACATCGGATTGAATTCATGCAACTCTTCTACGCGCGCCAGCAGCCGGCGTTTCTCCTCCAACATCGCCGCATCGCTCCCCGTCAACTCCAATCGGGCGATTTCCACCATCAGCTCTTCGCGCTTCGGAAGAAATTCATGGAGCGGCGGATCGAGCAGCCGGATCGTGACCGGAAAACCTTCCATCTCCCGATAGAGTCCGATGAAATCCTGCTTTTGAAGCGGCAGCAATTGATCCAGGAACTTTTCCCGCTCCTCTTTCGTACGGGCAAGGATCATCTTCTGCATGAGCGGAATCCGGTCTTCAGCAAAGAACATGTGTTCCGTGCGACAGAGTCCGATTCCTTCCGCTCCGAAGCCCCGGGCAATCTTTGCCTGCTCCGGCACATCCGCATTGGCCCTCACCCGCAGCTTGCGCACGTTGTCGGCCCAGGAGAGCATGGTGACGAAGCGCTGATACTTATCTGATTTTTTGGAGTCCAGCTTACCTTGAATTACTTGAATGATTTCCGATTCGACCACGGGGATATCGCCGTCGTACACGTTACCGGTGGAGCCGTTGATGGAAAGATAATCGCCTTCGCGGAAAGTTTTCGCGCCGATCTTCACGGTCTGACCATCGAGCACTTCCACCGACTCACACCCGGCCACGCAGACCTTGCCCATCTGGCGCGCCACGACCGCGGCATGGGACGTCATACCGCCACGGGCGGTCAAGAAGCCGCCGGCCGCATTCATGCCGTGAATATCGTCCGGGCTCGTTTCCTGGCGGACCAACACGACCCGGCTGCCGGCGGCCTTCATATCAACGGCGCGATCGGGCGTCAGGGCGATTTTCCCTGCCGCCGCGCCCGGGCCTGCCGGCAGACCCTTGCCAAGCGGATTCACTTTCGACTCTTCCTTCATATCGAAAATGGGATACAGATACTGCGCCAGCTGATCCGGCCCCACGCGCAGAACTGCTTCTTCCTTGGAAATGGCGCCTTCCTTGACCATGTCGACCGCAATCTTGACGGCCGCGATCCCGGTGCGCTTTCCGACGCGGGTCTGCAGCATGTAGAGCTTGCCTTCCTGGATCGTGAACTCCAGGTCGAGCATGTCGCGATAGTGCTTCTCGAGCTTCTTGTATGTTTGCTCGAGTTCCCGATAGGCCTCCGGCACATTCTTGGCCAATGCGTTGACGGGCAGCGGCGTTCTGATTCCCGCCACGACGTCTTCACCTTGCGCGTTCATGAGACATTCGCCGAAGAAAGCTTTGTCCCCCGAGCTTGGGCTGCGCGTAAACGCCACGCCGGTGCCACTGGTGTCTCCCATGTTGCCGAAGACCATCGCGACGACATTGACCGCCGTCCCCCAGGAATCCGGAATACCGTAGAGCCGTCGATAGGTGATCGCACGGGCGCCGAACCAGGAGGAGAACACGGCACTAATGGCCATGCGCAGCTGCTCGAGCGGCTCGTCGGGGAAATCCTTCTTCGTCTCTTCCTTGACCAGCGCCTTGAAGCTGGCGACCAACTCGCGCAGATGGCGGGCGTCGAGATGGGTCTCATGCGTCACTCCAACTTCGGCTTTCTTGTGTTTGAGAATGGCCTCAAAGTGTTCACGCGGGCACACCCATGACGATGCTGCCGAACATCGAGACAAACCGGCGGTAGCTGTCCTGCGCGAACCGATCGTTCCGTGTTTTGGCGGCCAAGCCTTCGACCGTCTTCGTCGTCAATCCGACGTTCAACACCGTATCCATCATGCCCGGCATCGACGCACGGGCTCCGGACCGCACGGAGACCAGCAGCGGCCGCTCGGGATCGCCGAAGCCCATGCCCATCGACCGTTCCACGCGCTTGAGCGCTTGCAGGGACGCTTCCCACATGCCGGGCGGATACTTCTTGCCGAGCTTGTAGTACTCGACGCAGGCTTCCGTTGAAATAGTGAAGCCCGGGAGGAACGGAGATCCCCAGGTTGGTCATCTCGGCCAGTCCCGCGCCTTTGCCGCCCAGCAGCTCCTTCATATTGGAGGTGCCTTCGGCTTTTCCGTCCCCGAAGTAGTACACGTATTTCTTAGCCACGATCCCTCTCCTTCCTTCACCTGTCAGTGAAGGCCCGACGAATTCCGAGAGGCCGCCGGCTCAACCTGAAGCCGATAGCGGCTCACGAGATATCGTCTCGCCCACATGCCGAACAGCAACACCACACCGACGAACAGGGCCAATCCCAGCAAACGGAAGTCCGGCCGGACGCCTCGATCCAGGTAATATTGGCCGTCAGCCCCGCGACGGACGGCGATATCCTTGGCCAGCTGATGCGGCTTCCCCGATGGATCAGCCAGTTTGATCCATTCGGAACACAGCCGCACCGGATCAGCCGCGCCGGAGACACGCTCCCAACTCAACCGGAGGCACACATCCTCTTTCGCATTGAACAGATCCGGCGTCTTGACCAGTTCGTCGAGGTTGACGCCGCTCACCCAGACTGCCGAACAACAGCAGTACATTGCAGAAGACGATCAGCGCCGACCGTGACGACGCTGGCAAACCGCCGGATTTTCGCCGCACGCTTCTCTTCACGGTCGTGCTCAGATGAAGCGATCATCCTTTTATCTTCACCTTCCGGCGGGAAGCGGGCCGGCTGGTCTCCACCTGCACCCGTGAACGACCGCAACTTCACGTGGGGGTTCCGGCGAGCAAAGCAGGCCACCGGGCCCTTCCTTCTATCCTCCTTGTACCACAATCCGCGAAAAGTCCGCGAACGACGTGAAACAGTCGTTGACGTCTTTCAACAGGGACAACCGGTTGCTTCTGAGCGCCGCATGTTCCACATTCACCATGACGCCGTCGAAGAAAGCGTCGATCGCCGGCTTGAGCCGAACCAGGGCGTCCAACGCCTTGTCGTAGCGGCCTTCCGCCATTTGCGCTTGGAAATCCTGCTGACAGGCACCGATTTGCCGATGCAATTCATGCTCAGCCGCTTCCTGGAACAGTCCGGGATCGACCGGCGTACGATCCCACTGTTCTTTCTCGATGATCCGAGAGGCGCGCTTGAAGCCGACGATGAGCGGATCGAAATCGGGCTTGGTCGTCACCCCCTGCATCGCTTTCATCTTTAACAGGAGATCGACCAGATCGATCGGCCCTGTCGAAGCGGCTCGCAACACGGCATCCATGACGTCGTCGCGGAACGCGTGAACTGTCCGGCCGTAATGTCGCACGCGCTCAAATAAAAAATCGACTATTCGCCGACGTCCCTGCTGCTCGGAATCAGGCGTTCCCTTGATGCCACTGTCGACAATGAGTGTCCGTGCGTGATCGATGTATTTCCCGAGATCCAGGCGCAGCTCTTTTTCCAAGATGATGCGCACAATCGCGGTTGCATGACGGCGGAGGGCAAAAGGATCTTCGGATCCGGTGGGAATCATCCCGACATGAAAAAACGCGGCGATGGTATCCAACCGGTCGGCCAGAGACAAGACCAGGTCCGGCAGGAGATCGCGGCAATTCCCCTTCCAGCGCCTTCGGCAGGTACTGTTCGCGAATAGCCTGGCTCACGGCCTCCGGCTCTCCATCATGCTTTGCATACTCGCCGCCCATGATCCCCTGCAGTTCAGGGAATTCGCCGACTATGCCTGTGAGAAGATCCGCCTTACTAAGATGCGCAGCTCTCCGGCATTCATTGATCAAAGTCAGGTTGCTCTGAGCCAGGATGGAGACCTGAGGCTATCAGGGACACCAGTTTGACCAGGCGTTCCTCTTTCTGTCCCATCGTGCCCAGCTTTTGATGGAAGGTGACACCGCTCAGCTTTTTGACCCTGCTCTTCCAACCGTGTTTTCCGATCCTCATCGAAGAAAAACTTGGCATCGGCCAACCGGGCAGCGAGCACACGCTCGTTTCCTGCTTGAATCAACGACATATCTTTGGGCTGATTGTTCGCCACGGCGATGAAATGCGGCGCGAGCTTCGCCGGTGTTCTGTCCCGCACGGAGAAGAATCCCTGATGCTCTTTCATTGACGTCATCAAAATTTCCGCCGGCACGCGTGAGGTATTCCGGTTTAAAACTGCCAAGCACGGCGCACGGCCATTCGGTCGTAAAGACGGCCTGATCGAGCAGCGATTCGTCGGCGTTCAGCTCGACCCGCGCTCTTGGCACAGAGCTGTTGAAGCTGCTCCTGAATAACCTGCCGCCGGCGCGCCGGATCAACCAGCACTCCGGCCCGTTCCAGAGCTGCTGCGATAGGACGCGTAGTCCCGCACGACAAGCGGCTTGCGCAGTCCCCATGACCCGGTGCCCATAGGTCCGGTCACCCGCCCGTATGCCCTGCCGCTTCAATCGGCAGGACGGCGCCATCGAACCGAGCCATGAGCCAGCGCACCGGCCTGCGCAAACCTCGTACCGGTCTCATTCCATTTCATGGCTTTGGGAAACGAGAGCTTGCCCGACCAGTTGCGGCAGCAGTTCCAGCAGCACGGCTTGTGCCGGTCTGTCCTGCGTCCTCCTTCACGGCAAACAGATAGTCGCCTTTAGCGGTTTGTCGTACTTCGAGGCGCTCAACGGACAGGCCTTGCCCGGCGGCGAATCCGATTGCGGCTTTCGTGGGTTGTCCTTGCGAATCGAACCCCACCGCTTTGGAAGGACCCATCACTTCTTTCTTGGCAGGAGCCTGACGAAGCGCAAGCCCGTCGATGACGAGCGTCAATCTCCGGGGCGTCCCGTACACATTGACCGACTCCGACTGTCAGCCTGGATTCCTCGAGAAGACGGCACGGCGGTCTCTTTCAGCGATGACAACGCGGGAGCAATAAATTGGTACGGAAGTTCCTCCACGCCGATTTCGAACAAGAGCTCGGCGCCGGTTGCGGAGCGAACCTTCGACCGACCCGTTTGCGCTTTCCCGCGCTTCATCGACGGATGCTCCGGCCCACCTCGGCCGTCGGCCGCGTCCGCGCATGAGCCGGACTGCTGGTTTTGATGAGCGGATGGCCCATTGAAGCCCGCTCTTCGACATACCGCTCGGCACATTGCCGGGCCAGCGCCCGCACGCGGGCAATATAGCCGGTGCGCTCGGCAACACTGATCGCTCCCCGCGCATCCAAGCAGATTGAAGGCATGGGAGGACTTGATGCAGTAGTCGTAAGCCGGAAGTGTCAACCGCTGATCCGTGTGAGCGAGTAACCGTTTACATTCGGCTTCGTAAGATTGGAAGGCATTCATCAACATGGCGACATCGCCATGCTCAAAGTTATAGCGCGAGAACTGCACTTCGGTCTCGTGGTGAATGTCGCCGTAGCTGATGCCGTCCGCCCAAGCAAGATCGAACACATTGTTGACCTGCTGGAGATACATAGCTATGCGCTCTGTGCCGTAGGTGATTTCTCCGGTAATCGGACTCAGCTCGATTCCGCCAATCTCCTGGAAATACGTGAATTGAGTGATTTCCATTCCATCCAAGCGAACTTCCCATCCCAATCCCCAAGCCCCGAGCGTGGGCGACTCCCAGTCGTCCTGGATGAATCGAATGTCGTGCTTTCTGGGATCAATGCCTAGGCGGGCAAGGCTTTGGAGATACAACTCTTGAATGTTGTCCGGAGCGGGCTTGAGCACGACCTGATATTGATAGTAATGCTGCATGCGGTTCGGATTTTCGCCGTAGCGGCCATCTGTAGGTCGACGACAAGGCTGCGGATAGGCCGCACGCCAAGGCTCTGGCCCGAGCGACCGCAAAAATGTGGCCGGATGAAAAGTTCCGGCCCCCATTTCCACGTCATACGGCTGATGGATTATGCACCCGTAGTCGGCCCAAAACCTGTTTAGCGTGAGGATGAGTTCCTGGAAGGTCACGAAACAGTCCAACCGTCATTCCGAGGCGTCTAGGAGTGCAGAAAATGGAGTTCGAAGCTAGCAGGAACCAGTGGATACTGTCAACAAACGTCTACAGATCAAGGAGTTGCGGCGAAGCGCCAGCAAGAAAGTTCGGCCGTTCTGACCTGGCAACCTTGACGCATAAGGGAACCGTCCTCTATTGTTTGAATTGTTGATTGATTTACTTGGGTTTTTGCCAGTGAAATTGTCAAAAAAAAGTGAGTACGCCCTTCGGGCCCTCCTCGAGCTCACGCTGGTCCATGGAAAGGCGACGTTACAGCGTCACGAGATTGCGGCGCGGCAACACATTCCCGTGGAATTTCTCGAGCAAATTCTCCTCGCCTTAAAGCGTGCCGGCCTCCTTTCAAGCCGACGGGGGATGAGAGGCGGGTACGGATTGCTTAAATCCCCGGAAGAAATCACGCTCGGCCAGGTCATTCGTGTGCTCGATGGACCGCTCGCACCGATCGGGTGCGTCAGCAAGACCGCCTATCAAAAATGCCGTGACTGTCCCTATACCGACAACCCGCGCTGTCCCGTCCAGCACGTCATGGGGGCTGTCAGGGATGCGATAGCCGGCATCCTGGATCACTACACCCTTGCAGATTTCGCGGCCGGATCCCGTCCGCTGTAGACATCAGAACAGTACTGGGCGGCAATCCGTATTGATGGAATTCCATTCGTACGTGCTTACCCGGAATCCGAAACACTCTGGCGCATGCGCATGCTTAGACGCTCTGGCGTTCGGATCGTGGATCTCGCGCGAACTTGGTGGGTGAATTTACCTCGACCGCCACGACTCACGGCTTCGATCCTGCTATTTCTATAAGCCTACCAGCTGTATCCATTTTTAAGGACCGGCGTGGATTGGTTTGACACCCGTTCGGCAGGCCTATCTTTCTGTTTCTCACCCAAGGTCTGCGCCTGATATTTACATGTTCTAGCCATGGTTTTTACGTGCGCGCGTCAGCCGGAAAACCCGCCCAGCGTACGTTTCCGCATCGTTCGCAGGTTTGTCCCTTCATCATTTTCTGAAGGGCGTCCACACAGATCGGGGAAATATAATCCTAAGTAGTTGATTTTAAGCAGTCCCAACATACTTAGCATCCGGCACGTCAATTGCTTTGGAGCCGACCAGAGTTTCGGCCTGCTGGTTCTTGATCAACGTCCAGTCGAGACCGAATTTTTATCAACCCGAAATGTTCACAAAGGGTTCGCACAATATGGCATTGACCGCGCTATCTTTGCGAGTTCTGCAAACTGACCCTGCGCACACACGTCCGTTCTCGCTACTGAGGATGGTCGTCCTTGGCCTTCTGCTTGCGACAGGTTCGATAATGACCGGCTGCGGATCGGGAGACGAAGGGGGGCCCTCAGCCTCTGCTTCCTTGGCATGGGATCCGGTTGACGGTGTGCATGGCGGACAAGTCCACCTGGATCTTCTCGAAGAGTCAGGAATACATGTGGTGGAACATGGATACTATGTCTATTATGGAACGGAATCACAAGGCTCCGCTGGATCCTGCTCCTATCCCAACAAGGTATTTACATCGACGCCTTCCGCCACCGTGTCAGGGCTGACTCCGAACACGACCTACTACTTTGCCGTGAGCTCCTTCAACGGTCTTGAAAGTGAGTGCTCAGGCGAAGCGGCGACTGACAGCGGTGAACTCGACCCTGTAGTAATTGGATGATCCGTTATGAACGACACATTGCCGTTGTTGTTCTGTCAGTCGTTTCGAAGATGACTTGAAGATGTGGAAGAGCGCCCACTCTTTCCTCACCGGAGCCTAGTAGTCTCGCCAGGTCCTGTCCGTCTTCGTTGACTCCTTCCCCCTGGGTTTGTTAGCTTTCAGAATCCGCTCGCTTGAAGCAACGTCATCCGAAGAAAACGGGTTCCTCGCTATTTAAGGAGAGCGCATGGCTTCCTCGACGTTATCCCATGAACAACTCGCCGCCCTGGAGAACGCCGCCACGCATCTGCGCATAGAAAGCGTCCGGTCGACCAGTGCCGCCGGCAGCGGACATCCGTCTAGCTGCTGCTCTGCTGCAGACATCGTGGCTGCCCTCTTTTTTTCGGTCATGCGGTATGATCCGAAGAATCCCAAGGCCCACAACAGTGATCGATTCATCCTTTCCAAGGGTCATGCAGCTCCCTTGCTCTACGCGGCTTGGGCAGAGGCAGGACTGTTTCCAAAGCAGGAATTGTTGAAACTGCGAACGCTCGCCTCCGACCTGGAAGGGCATCCCACACCGCGCCTTCCCTTCGTGGACATGGCCACCGGCTCGCTTGGCCAGGGACTACCCGTCGGAGTCGGCATTGCGCTGAACGCCAAGTATGTGGATCAGCTCGACCATCGAACCTACGTGCTGATGGGTGACGGAGAATCGGTTGAAGGATCCAACTGGGAATCCGTGGAGCTGGCCCGTCACCACCAATTGGATAATCTTTGTGCCATCGTCGATGTCAACCGGCTCGGTCAAAGCGATCCCACGATGTTGCAGCATGACATGGAGGCATATCGCACACGCTGGGCGGCCTTTGGCTGGCATGCCTTGATCGTCGATGGCCACAGTCTGCCCGCTCTCCTCGGCGCGTTTGAAGAGGCCGCTCGCACAAAGCACAAGCCGACGGTGCTTCTCGCGAAGACCTTCAAGGGCAAAGGCATCTCATTCATGCAGGACCATCCAAATTGGCATGGGAAGCCGGTTCCACAAGGTGCCGAGATGCAAAAAGCGATCGATGAATTGATGCAGCAATTGAAACCGAACGGCACCGCACCAACCATTATGCGACCTGCTGCAAAGCCTGTTGCTCCGCCGACTATTCGTCCTCTGCCGCCCCCTCCGTATAAGATGGGCGACTCCGTCGCCACGCGTGAAGCGTTCGGAGCAGCGCTCGAAGCGTTGGGCGCGGTGAATCCACTTGTCGTCGCGCTCGATGCGGACGTCAAAAATTCGACCTATACCGAAAAGTTCGGCAAGAAGTATTCGAACCGGTTTTTTGAGAACTTTATCGCCGAGCAAAACATGCTCGGCGCCGCAGGAGGACTCGCTGCCACCGGAAAGGTCCCGTTTGCATCGACGTTTGCCGCGTTCTTCACACGCGCCTATGATTTCGTCCGTATGGCGGCGATCAGCCAATCCAACATCAAGCTCGTGGGAACCCACGTCGGGGTCAGCATCGGTGAGGACGGGCCCTCACAAATGGGTTTGGAAGACATCGCTATGATGGGCGCCCAGCCCGGCATTACCGTGCTGTATCCATCGGACGGCACTTCCACCTATCGCTTGATGGAATTGGCCGCCAACCACAAAGGGATGGTGTATCTACGCACGGGACGACCCAAATCGCCGGTGCTCTACGGGCCGGAGGAGCGGTTTCACATCGGCGGATCCAAGATCTTACGGCAAAGCGCGAACGACGTCCTTACCATCGTCGCGGCAGGCGTGACGCTGATCGAAGCGCTCAAAGCCCACGACCAGCTGAAGGGGACCGGTGTCTCGGTGCGCGTCATCGACCTCTATAGCATCGTGCCGATTGACCGCACGACTTTATTGGAAAGCGCCTCGGCGACCCAGGGCCGTCTCCTCACGGTCGAGGACCATTATGCCCACGGCGGCATTGGCGACGCCGTGCTCGACGCGGTCGGATCCGAAGGCATCCGGGTCCATAAACTCGCCGTGCGCGCTATACCGCATAGTGGCAAACCGGACGAGCTCATCGATCACTATGGCATCGGAGCACGATCCATTGTCGAAGCCACTCACCATATCATCAAGTAAACAGCCCGGCGTCTCGATCGACACGCTGCTCGACCGTGTCCCTCTGTTCAACATCCTGAGCCGGCAGGATC
This sequence comes from uncultured Nitrospiraceae bacterium, assembly GCA_963794505.1. Lineage (GTDB taxonomy): Bacteria > Nitrospirota > Nitrospiria > Nitrospirales > Nitrospiraceae > Nitrospira_C. The sequence goes on along the minus strand of CAWCEG010000046.1, from coordinate 85,629 downwards.
GTCAGCGGCTCCTGCAAGAACTTTCAGAAACCCGTTACGGCAAGAATGACTTCATCTTTCGGGAGGGCGAACCGACCGAGTACTTCCATATTGTCAAGGAAGGCACCGTCAAATGCGTAAAATCCACCTCGGACGGCAAGGAATGCACGCTCAAAATGCTGATGCCGGGGGATTTGTTCTGCTGCGATGCGGCCGCATTCGACGGCGCCAGCCATCCGGGCAGCGCGCAGCCGATGGGAAACGTGAGCATCCTTCGCATGCATAAGACTGCCTACTTCACCATGCTGAAGCGAAATCCCGATGCCGCGATTGAAGTCATCAAGTACCTCGGCAACCGGCTGCACGAGGCGCAGGAAAAGAACAAAATTCTCGCGTTGGACCGTGCTGACCAGCGGCTTGCAGCACTCTTGACCGATCTCGCTGGAGCAAACGGCATCAAGGAGCCGCAAGGGCTCAGACTCCCCATGCGACTGACCAGACAGGATATGGCAAATATGGTCGGAGCGACGACCGAAACCGTCATCCGAATCATGAGCCGCTTCAAGCGCGATCGTCTGGTCTCCGGAACTGCGAATCGTCTCGTCATCCTCGACTTTGACCGCTTAAAAACGCTCGCCTCACGCTAATCCTCTTACCGCAGACCTTCAAAACATGATTTTCGTCATGTTTTGCCCTGTGGCCTTTGAGTATGCTCCCTTCCTATCAATAGGATGACTACTCTCGCGTTATCCTTTTGCGTTCGACCTTATCGCAAAGAAGGAGACCCCTCCATGTGGATTTGCACATCTCACTATCGTGCCTTCACCCTAGGGCTGTGCCTCTATGCAGGGCTGAGCGCGATGTCGCCAGCAAAGGCGACTGCGAAGGCCCATGACATCGCCATGACCGCCGTCGAAACGGACGTGGTCATCGACGGTAGCGGCGAGAAGTATGCGGCCTGGACATTCGACGGACAGATGCCCGGTCCCGTTGTCAGGGTCACTGAGGGAGACACCGTCAAGTTTACGCTGACCAATCCGGCGACGAACAAGTATCCGCACGCGATGGATTTTCATGCTGCGGAGATTGACTTCCTGAAGAACTATCGGGCGATCAACGCCGGCGAAACGATCAGCTACACCTTCGTGGCGAAGAAACCCGGCATCTTCTTTTATCACTGCGGGGCGCCTCCCATGCTCCAACATGTCGCCCGCGGCATGTTCGGGGCCATCGTTGTCGATCCCAAGAACGCCAAGGCTTGGCCCAAGGCCGACCGCGAATATGTCCTGGTCCAATCTGAATACTTCAAGAATCCCGATGATGTTCAGGCGATGTTCGATCGGAAATTCGACGGGGTCATGTTCAACGGCGGTCTCTTCAAATATCACCCATTCGTTTCTGGCGGAGGCAAACTGGATGCGAAGCCCGGAGAACGAGTACGGATTTTCTTCGTCAACGCCGGCCCCAATGAATTCTCGGCGTTTCATCCAATCGGTGAGATTTGGGATAATGTCTATGAAAGCGGCAACCCGCTCAACAAACTGACGGGAGTCCAAACCTACGTCGTCGGGCCGGGCAGCGCGGCCGTATTCGACGTCGTTGTCGAGTCAGCCGGGGCTTATCCGCTCGTTACCCACTCGTTGACCGGGGCGCTCAGGGGCGCTATCGCGGTCTTGGTGGCTTCGCCTGACGCCAAACCCGCTCCACTGATGCCGATGGTTCCCTGGAAGGTAGCGACGCCCCAAACGGGGATCACTCCGGCGCCCGTGCCGTGATGGCGCATCACGAGAACCGGGCGCCCCGGAAGAGCCGACCGATCGCCACTCTGGTTCTACCAACAATCTGTCTTGTCTCTCTGCTGTGCCAGCTTCTCTCTGCGTCGGCAGCCTCCTCTCCCGAGCGCGTCGCACTGCAGTTCAACGGCTCCCCTTGTGACGCTCAGTATCCACACATCGTATCGGCGCTTTTCGCCCTGTCGGGGGTTCGAGCGGTGGACCTTTCAACCGTCCCGGGCCATGCCTTGGTCGATATCGATAGAGCGTCCCTCTCCGCCCAGAATCTGGTCGAGACGGTTCGCGGCCTGTGGCACAATCAGGACGCATGCCATGTTGAGGCGATACAGTCCTGCATCTCAGCCGGTCCGCTCGCGCATGTCGGTGGTCCGCCGGCAGACCGTGCAGCCATGCACTAGCGATGGTCTGACCAAGCGCGTACCATCGCTTCTCACGGTCGCCGCTGGCTTCACGCTGTGTGCATCTACGACTCTTCTCGCACAGGAAGCCGTCCTCGAACTCTTTCCCGTACGGCCCATCAATTTCGACGTGGCGTTGCGGCAACAAAGTTTTGCGCCCAATGATCGTGAAATCACTCTGCAAGCCGGCGTGACGGCCTTGCGATACGGCGACGGCGAACTACGCACGATCTATCAGTACTTCAGCATCCATACTCAGGATGCGAATACCGATCAGCACGCATTGTTTCTCAACCCGCGCTGGAACAACATCATCGACCTGCTCGATTTTCCAAAATCCATGCCGTTGAATCGTCTCCTGCGACATGTATTCTTCGGCCCGTTGGAAGACCGAGCCGTTCCCTATGTCGGCGTGCTGTTGGGCGCCGTGATCTCGAGCGAGAATCGCAGTTCTCCGGGTCTGCTCTATGGCGGCCAGGCGGGCGTACGTTTTCCAGTTGCCCGCGGTATCTCTCTGGACTTGAGCCTTCAATACACGCAGTTTGACGTCACGTTTCAAGGACAATCGGGAGAGTCGCAACAATGGTTGTTCCTGACCGGCGTTCGGTATTGATCGGCGCGCCGTTGCTCATATGCATGCTGCTGGCGCAGGGCTGCGGCCTGATCATCGACGCCGTCACATGGGTCTATCCCGTGACGACGAACGAACTTGATCGGATCTGCCGTCGGGAGCAGGTCCAGGTCGGCATGGCCGTGGAGCCGTTTCGCCCCTTTGTCTTTCCCGCCGTATGGACCGACGAAGGGGCGCGGATCACTGGATTCGATGCAGAACTGGTTCGCGCGGTGAGCGATGCGCTCACTGTCCATTGCAACACTCCCGTGATGCCGGTCTTGCACCTTGTTCGTTTCCGAGACCTGTTCCTCCTGCTCAATGAAGGACAGTTGGACTTTTTCGTTTCAGCCGTAGTAGCAGGAGTCCCCTCACCAGGGCGAGCGGGGTTCGCTTACTCCAATGCCTATTTTTCCCAAGGAGGCCTCGGCGCGATCGCCAAACGGCCGGAGATCATCGAACGGATCCAGGCCCGAATGCGAACCGCCGGAGACACGACGACGCACGGTCGACTCCTCGACGGCCTGAGCGTTGCCGTGCAAGACAGCACGGCGGCGCACTTCTATGCCGACGCTAACCTGCCATCCGTGAGGCTGATCCTGTGCGATTCCCTGCCGGCGGCGTTTGAGCAGGCCGAAGCAGGAATCAAACAGCCGATCGACGTCATCATCGGCGCGCATCCGGTGTTGGAATTTATGGTCAAGACGACGCGCCGAGACTGGCGCGTGCTGAGCGGAGTGGACAACAAGCCGCTACGGTTCACGCAGGCCGATTATGTGGTCGTGATGGCAGAGGAAAGCTACCGTCTGCGCTGGTTCGTCAATGGTGTCATTTTTCAGCTTTACGAGAGTGGACGGCTCAAGACGATGCAGCGTCGATGGATGGAGGACAATTATGCCTACCCTCGGCGCGCTTCAGTGGAAGGATTACCATTCGACACGTCCAAAATGGCCGCGCATTACGATCAGGGCACCTGCCGTGAACGTGCTGCGCGCTAGAAACAGGAGGTTCCATGGGCTCCCACCGGCACGTGCTAGCGTTCATCATGGTCCTGTCGTGCACAGCGCTTGCAGCGCAAGCCTCCCCGCCGGAGCAGCTTCGGGCTGAGGCGGAAGAGACGGCCCGTCTCCTGGCCAAAGTTCTTCAAGCGGGTCGGCTGGTGATCGAGCGCAATCAAGCCGTGATCGACGATCCTCACCGCGGTGACAAAGGATTTACGCCAGACGTCTTCGAACAACAACTCCGCCAAGAGTTCCGGACGCGCACGGGCATCGACCTGGCTGTTCTCGCGAACAAGCCGGCGACCGTGGCCATCCCGCCGCTGACGCGCGAACTTCTCCTCGCGTTGATCGAGGCGAGCAAAGACGTGGTCCGGGACGCGCAAGTGGTCATCAACCAACGAGGCATCGGCTATAAGAACTTCATTCCCGCGACATACGGCAGTCAGGCGGCAGCGCGTTTTTCCAAACGGTCGCATGTGCAGCTCAAGCAGACCGCCATCCAACCACGCAACCCCAAGAATGAGCCGGATGAATATGAATCGTCCGTTCTTCGCTGGCTGTCAGGCCGACCGAACAGCGAAGCTTACGTGAGCGAACTCACTGAGTCGGGCAAAACCCTGCGGGTGATGATGCCGATTTACTATATGCAAGCCTGTCTGGCCTGCCATGGAGAGCCGAAGGGGGAATGGGATATTTCCGGCTATCCAAGGGAAGGCGCCCGTGAAGGCGACTTGGCCGGCGCGATTAGTGTGCGCATTCCCCTGGAGGCCAGGTAACGCGCCGGATCGATCAATAGACGACTTCCGAACAGTTGCCTTATGAGTGATCACATCATCCATTTCTGCGTGAAGCGGCTGCTCGGGGTCGCGCTATCGAATATCGCCTATCGGATTATGGTGGCACATATCCTCCGATACTTTGATTGCGCTTAACGGCAGCGAGATCTCCTTCGAAACAAACACGAGCTGATCCGTGCAACCGGTGACTTCGGCGCTCGGATCACGCCGATCATCGAATTGGACAGCGACCCGTCCGATCCACTTCTTCATGACCTTGTCTTGGTGGCTGCTTGCCGGACCCCTCCCCAGGGACCCTGCCTCTTTACGCGGCACGGTAGGCGCCTGTTTCTTTGGTTTCCACTTCGGCAACCACGCGCGAGCCAATCACGGCGCCCCAAATGGTGGTGCCGAGCGAAAGCAATCCCCCAATGGCGATAAACCAGGCGACCGACGAGACAATGCTCGGCGACAAGGGTGGTTCTGCTTCCGCGCTGATGCCCATGGTACTCGGCGGCAAGAACATGAGGATGAATGTCAAGGCGCCCCAGAGCACCAATCCGTGAAATAGGCTTTCGGCGTAGCGCGACGCATCCGCCACCCACGCGGTGACATAGCCGCCGATAAATGCCGCCGTGATCCACGCAAGACCACTCCACAACAGCAGCACCGCCGTGGCCATACTGCTGCCACCCTCCGCGGACTGATTTTGAAGGAATACCACTCCTAACCCAAACGCCGTGAGAACGATATGGATTCCCAAGGCAACGAAAAGCCCTGCGACGATTGCCGGCCACCGAAACAGCACGATTCTCGCTCGATCACGAAACGGCAAGAAAGCCATGTGATTCCCTTCTGCTGCACCTGGACAACCACGCCAGGCCAACATCAGTGTACTCCGAGCCGAGCCTGCAGCGTCCTGGGGTTTCCACCAGGATCAATGGCTATCGCTCTTTCTTGCCCACTCACTCAACTTGTTCGATAAGGTTGCCGGCGAACTGTGCGTCTTTCTGAGCGAATCCGCACAGACCGCTCAGCGGCAATTCACACGCCGCATGTGAGTTGTCTCACCGCCTCTTCACAATTAGGGCGTAGGTGCGCGTTTTTATGACCTTCGCCCGTGATCAATCACTTGGCTCTGAAGTTGCTAGTGATACTTACGATGCAAAGATTTGTTCCACATTTCTGAGGGAATGACTGATGGACTATGTAAAGCCTCAGGAGATCGTCCGCGACATGGTGAACAATGCAGCGTTGAAATTGGATTTGCCGGTCCGGCACCTGTTGATCCGCGGAGCCCTGGCCGGCGCCTATCTCGGTGTCGCAACCAGCATGGCCGTGACAGCGGCAGTTGAAACCGGGAGCTGGCTCGTCGGGTCATTACTATTTCCTTTCGGCCTTTGTCTCGCGATTCTCCTTCATACGGAAATCATTACGGGGAGTTTTGCCTTGCTCCCTTGTGCAACGGCGGACGGTCGAGCTAATGCCTGTATCAGCCGTGTGCTGTCCAACTGGGGGTGGGTCTTTTTAGGAAACTTAATCGGTAGCGCATTGTACGCGGGGATGTTGGCGGTCGTGTTGACTACAGCCGGCGACGCGGGATTGTCCGCAACAGGCGCCAAGTTAGTGGCGATCGCCGAAGCCAAAACTCGCTATTACGCCTCGCATGGCGAGGCCGGTATGCTCACTGTCTTCACGAAAGGAATTTTGTGTAACTGGATGGTGAGCCTCGCCGTTGTATTCGCTTTTGCAACCACCTCCTTGTCGGGAAAAATTCTGGCCATCTGGGGTCCGACGGTCTTGTTTTTTTCTCAAGGATTCGAGCATGCCGTCGTGAATATGTTCGCCATTCCAGTCGGCATGTTATTAGGGGCCAATGTGACGTTGACGGACTGGTGGGTGTGGAATCAAGTTCCCGTCACGCTGGGTAATCTCGTGGGCGGCATGCTGTTTACCGGTCTAGCTATGTATTTTACGCACCGGCCAGAAATACACCAGGTCATGATTTCAACGGCAACGATCACGGACTCTGGGGCTTCCGACCCAGCTCGCTACTCCTCCTCCTTTTCAACTCGCCTATGATCACGTCTACGACCGATATCGAGCGCACGCACCTCAGAGGATGGCAATTTGTGCTGTTTAACGCCGTCTTAGGCCTTGCCCATATAGTAGTGCTGTTCAACGCCGGGTCCTATGTTGCGCTTCTGCCCCATGCCGCAGGCGATCTTGGCGGCGTGCTGCCGAGTTTCGGCACCTGGGCCCAGACGGATTTCATGATTGCGCTGGCCTTGGCCTTTCCGATCGCCCGCTGGCTTTCCTTGCGGTATGGTGAATCCCGGGTCTTTGTGGGTGCATTCCTCGCCTACGGGGGGGCGTCGGCGCTCTGTGCGATCGATAGCAGCATTGCGACGTTTGTCCCGGCCCGCATTCTTCTCGGCCTCGCCGGCGGCCTCACGCTTCCCCTGGGACAGTCTCTTTTGTTGCAAGAGTATCCGGACCGACAGAAATCAATGGGACTGGCCATCTGGGGGTTTTTCACCTTGATGCCCTTTACGATCGGATTGGCCTTCGGCGGCTGGCTCGCGGACGAATGGGGCTGGCGGATGTTGTTTTACCTCAACATCCCTCTCGCATTGCTCGTTGCCGGCTTTACGGCTTCGCTCCTATACGGACGCACTTCCGAACGGCGGCACGAGCGCTTTGATTTCATCGGATTTCTTCTGCTCGCTATGATATTCGGGGGAATACAGACCATCTTAAACGAAGGGAACGACTTCGATTGGTTCGACGATCCTTTTTTGCTGAGCGTCTTGTTTCTGGTCATTGTGGCCGTGCCTGTCTGGATCGTATGGGAACTCGGTGAGCGCCGGCCGGCTATCGATCTCCGGCTGTTTACGCATCGAAATTTTGCGATCGGCTTATGCTGTCTGACTCTCGGTTTCTTGTCGATTCAAGGATTGGTCGCGCTGTTTGTCGTACAGCTGCAGTTGTTGATGGGCTACTCCTCGACGCTGGCCGGCATGGTGTTCGTACCCATGATTGTGTTCGGAGTCCCACTGATTGCGATCATGCATGAAGCGGCCAAACGCTTGGATGTCCGCCTTCTGGCGAGTCTCAACGCGGCGGGATTCGCCGCCACATTTTATTGGATCGGGCTGTTCGACGATCCACAATCCTACGATCAGATCTTCTGGCCGATGATTGCGGAAGGGGTGTTCCTGGGATCGTTTTTTACGCCGCTGACCGTGCTGACGCTGCATGGCCTCTCCGGTGAACAGATGCTTCGTGCTGCAGAGGCCGCAAACGTGTTTCGGATTGCGGCAGGCGCGCTCGGCATCTCATGGCAGGGCATCGTCCTCTTCCGGCGGCTCCCCTTTCATCAACTGCAACTGAGCGACCACTTTGGCGGACGGATGACTGCTGCTTACGATCCGCTCCAACAACTCACGTCGAGATTGCAGGAGATCGGCTTCGATTCCGCCATGATCCAACGCCAATTCCAAGTGGCCATCAAGCAACAAGCCGGCATTCTGGCCTTGAACGACGCCTTTCTCCTGTCCAGTTACCTCTGCATGGGATTGGCTCTCCTGGTCTGGTTCGCCAAATCGAGCCGCGTGCCGGCCTTGAAGCCGAATGAGGCGGTGACTGAACGGCGTGCGGAAGAACTGATGGAGCAGCCATGACCGTCACAATTCCATCGATCACCCACCGACTGAGCGTGCTGGGTGCCTTGGCGCTCATGATGGCGTCTGGCTGTGCCTGGATCCCCAAAGGAGATCCGCCTGCCGCTTATCTTGAGGCACCCGAAATGCAAGAAACGCTGGCCGAAGTCACGAACCGGCTACAACAGTGGCCAGAGGATCGCTGGTGGGAACAGTTCGGCAGTGCGGAGCTGAATGGATTGATGGACCTTGCGCTCAACGAAAACCCGGGCCTCAAGGTGGCGTCAGCGCGCTTGCGTGAAGCTCAGGGGCTCGTGAAGGTCGAAGGCGCGCGTTTGCTGCCATTTTTGGAAGCGGACGCCTCACTAACTTATGAGCGCATCTCTCAACATGGTGTATTCGCCGCGCTGAATCCGGAAGTCGCAGGCGCACGGATTCTCCTTGGGATCATCAATCCGTTGAGCTTTCGCTATGAATTCGATTTCTGGGGGAAGAACCGCGCCATGCTCGAGGGAGCACTGGGCCAAGCGGCCGCCGAAGAAGCCGAACGGGCCGAAGTCCGTCTGCGTCTGACCACGGGAATTGCCCGCGCTTATTTTCGCGGACGGGCGCTTCACCGGCAGCTTGAATTGGTACGCGCCATCGTGGACCTTCGGCGCCAGCTTCGGCAGCTTGCAGAAACACGATTCAAGCTGGGCCTCGACAATGATCTGGCAGTCAAGCAGACCATAGCGGAATACGAAGCCGCCCTCAAACGGCAGGCGGGAGTGCGCGATCAGCTGGATGTCCAGCGGCACCTGCTCGCAAGATTGGTCGGCAAAGGCCCTGACGATGGTCTCCGTCTGTTCGATGGAACAGCAGCCGCCGTTGTCCGCGCCATTCCTATACCCGAGCATCTCTCGATGGGATTGCTGGTGCACCGCCCCGATTTGGCGGCCGCACTCTATCGCGCGGATTCGGCGGCCCGGCTGGTGAAAGTGGCCAAGACTCAGTTCTATCCGACCATCGACCTGACGGCGTTCGTCGGCTTCAATGCTCTGACTCTGACAAAAGGCGCCGACAAATTGGCCAATTTCTTGTTCAGCGGCCAAAGCTTTTCCTATGGCATTGCGCCGGGCATCCGTCTCCCGTTGTTTGAAGGCGGCCGGCTGCGTGGAGAACTCGCGGTCCACCGGGCGGAATATGATGCCGCCGTCGAACTGTATAACGACACCTTGCTAAGCGCCTTGCGAGAGGTGGCGGACAGTCTTAGCGCCTGGCAGACCACCGGAGAGATGCTGGACTCTCATCGTCGCCTCGTGGCCTCGCTGCGCGATGATTGGCGATTGGCCAAAGTGCGGCTGGTGGCGGGCCTTGACGACGACCGCGAGGTCTTGCGGCACCGCTATCCGGTGCTCGAACAGGAGTATTCGATGAAGGCGTTGGAAAGCGACCAATTTGTCGCCGCAGTCGACCTGATCGAGGCACTGGGCGGCGGCTATCACAATCCCGACATCGAACGGCGACCGACCGGACAACCGAGCTGAACCAATGAGCAGTACCCATTCCATGCTTCCTCCGGCGCCTCACATGCATGAAGAGTCGATCCATGCTCAGCGGAACCGCCGCCTGTTGATGATGGCCGTCGTACTCCTGGTCGCGGCGGCGGCCTGCGGCATTTACTGGTGGACCACAGCCCGGTTCTGGGTGCAAACCGACAATGCGTATGTAACAGGCAATCTCGTACCGGTGGCCGCTCAGGCGACGGGAATCGTCACGCAGGTGCTGTTCGAAGAGACACAATTCGTCAATCGCGGCGATGTGATGATCCGCCTCGACGAACATGAGGCCTACGCGGCGCTGGGACGTGCGCGCGGCCGGCTTGGCGAAACCGTTCGCCGGATCAACGCGCTGTTCTTTACGCAACGGCAGCTGGGAGAAAAGCTCACGGCGCGGCGGGCCAGACTCGACGTCATCCGCCATGACGTGGCCCGATATCGGAAGGCCTCTCCCAGCGGTGCGGTATCGAAACAAATTCTGCAGAACGCCATGGATCAGCTGGCGGGGCTCGAGGCGGAGGTGCGGGAAGCGCAAGCCGAATACGACGCCCTCGACGCCGAAATCGGCGGCACCACGGTTATGGAACACCCTGCCGTCGAGCTCGCCAAGCATGAATACATCAATGCGCATCTTGAATTCGCGCGGCAGCTAATCCGCGCACCGGTGTCCGGCTATGTCGCAAAGCGCAAGGCGCAGGTCGGTGACCGGGTCAAGCCTGGAACCAATCTCATGACGATCGTACCGTTGGACCACCTCTGGGTAGAAGCCAATCTGCGGGAAACCGAATTGGGCGATATCCGTCCGGGGCAGGCGGCTGAAGTTCGCGTCGATCTCTACGGAGGAAAATATACGTTTCACGGCATGGTCGAAGGTCTCGTCCCCGGAACTGGCAGCCCCTTCGCACTCATGCCTCCGGACAATTCGACGGGGAACTTCATTCATATTACTGAACGGGTCCCGGTTCGCATCGCGTTATCGGCCGATGAAATCCGTGAACATCCCCTTCGCCCGGGGTTGTCGACCGTCACAAAAATCAGAGTGAGCGAGCCGGGCAATTCGGTGTGGTCGTCGCTCGCGAAAGCGGATACCGAAGAGTACCAGACCGACGTGTACGGGAATGAGTTGACCAGCGCCGAAGTGATGGCACAAGGCGTTATGGCCGGCAATGTCCGGTCCAATGTAGAGGCGCCGGAATCACCGCAAAAGAGATCGCTCCATGATGGCGGTCCTTCCATTCGTTCAGATATGGAGCGGTCGACCAATGAGCTGCTCGGCGGGCCTCGCCGTCTTGAGCGTCCTCCGCCATCCGAATCATACGTTCCTTCCAGAAGCCCCGATCTCGGCTCCAGTTTTTCCCCCCTATCACCGGCGATCGGCCCAGGATCTCAACGGCTGGGAGCCGCGGCCGGGCTGCCGCCCCCTCGGGAACCTGTTGCTCCGGAACGGCTCAATGGCACGAATTTCAGCAATCGGTGACCATGGTCGACTCTTCTCATGATTGACACGGTTTCTCTCCTCTACTTACGATGAGGCGCAAGGAGCGTAACGGCCCTTTATGCAGCGACAGTTCATCCGGTTTTTCAATAACCTGCCCATCGCCAGAAAACTCCTGCTCACGGTGCTTATTCCCTTGGCGGCCTTCTTGGTACTTGGCGTCGAGACCTACCGGAGTCTTGAGACCTTGACTGAGCATGAAGAACAGCTGGATCGCGTCTATGTGGCCCAGCGCGCAGCAGCGGAATACATGCGGCTGATCGTGGACTACGAAACCGGTTTTCGTGGCTACGTCATGACCCGCCAGGACGGCTATTTGATTCCTTCGCGAAACGCGCATCAGCATCTTCCCTCAGTCGAACAGGCGTTGCTGGGCCTTGTCCGTCCTCACCGACCGCAGTACGAAACGGTGCAAACGGTGCAACGTCTCGTCGCGCAATTGATGACGGAAAAGGAAGGCTTGATCCGATTGGCTAAAAAAGGACAAACGACCGAAGCGCTGCGCTACATGGAGCAAGGCCGGGGACAGGCCCTCATGCAAACGGTTCGCGACCACATGGCCCGTTTTGACCGACTTGAGCAGGAGGCGCTCAACGATGCGCTCGCGAACATGTCGCGTGCTCGCAATTCCATTGTGGCCCGTCTGTTGTGGGGCATCGGGCTGGTGTTCGTCCTGATGGTGCTGGCCTTGCAACTGATCGCGCGCTCAATTACCGGCCCGTTGACCAGCCTGGCCAAGTCGGTCCGCTCGTCGGACGGCCTCGTGCCGGCTGATGTACCCGTCTTAGCGCGGCAGGATGAGCTGGGAGAACTGACCCGTGTCATGGGCGCGATGAGCCACCAGGTGCGGGAATACCTCGCGAGCGTTCAGAGAAACCAGACGGAATTGCGCACCCTGAACGAGGATCTGGCGGCCTCCGAGGGAAAATATCGCAGTATCGTCGACCATGCGCCCCTCGGGATTTTTTCCACCGCGGGCATGACCGTCACGTTCAGTAACCGTTACAACCGCCTCCTTGCCGGCCTGGATCCGGATGACTCAGACGAGCCGGGGGCGTTCCGCCACTGGATTCATCCGGAGGATCGCGATCGGGTGCTGGAGGAGTACACAAAAGCCGTTGCGGAAGACCGTCCCTACGAAACGGTCTTTCGATTTCTTCATCAGGATGGATCCATCCGAAAGGTGCTAAGCCGGCGTATTCCGATACGCAACAAAGAAGGCCAGACGACGATGTACCAAGGATTCAATATCGACATTACGGCGCTTGACGACATGCAGCAGCAGCTCAGCCGGGCCGAGCGATTGGCGACATTGGGACAGGTCGCCGCCGGGATCGCGCATGAAATTCGTAATCCCCTGGTCGGCATCGGGTCAACCGCGGCTCTTCTTCGAGACGAAATCGACCCTTCTGATGAAAGGCGCGCGGATCTCGACATTATTCTGAATGAGACCCGTCGCCTCGACCGCATTGTCAATCAAATTATCGACTATGCGAGACCCCGGGAATTAATGACGACGACCTGGGCGGTGGACGGGATAATTGACGAAGTGTTGAAACTGTTGGATGTGCGGTTCGAAACTCAGCGAATAAGTGTGGTGCGATCCTGCCCGCTGGGGCTGATCGCCCACGCAGACCGTGACCAGATCAAACAGGTGCTCCTCAATCTTTGTCATAATTCCCTTGATGCCATGCCGGCCAAGGGACAGCTGCATATCGCCGCCGGAGAAGCGGTCCGCGCCGGGCATGCCGGCATGTTCATCGAAATCTCCGACACGGGCTCCGGCATCGCGCCGAAGGACTTGGCCCAGGTGTTCCAGCCGTTCTTTACGACGGGCAAGCATCATGGGACCGGATTGGGATTGGCCATTTGCCGGAACATCGCGGAGGCCCACGGGGGAGATATCGCGTTGACCAGTGAGCCGGGCAGCGGCACGACAGCCAGGCTTTGGCTGCCGCTGTCGCCCCATCACGCAGGACTTGCCACATGAACGCGACGATCTTCGTCACAGACGACGAGCCCGCGATCCGATCGGCTCTCGTGAAGCGCCTTAGCCGGCGGCAGCATCGAGTGGCAGCCTTCGAATCTGGTGAAGCCCTGCTGCAGGCGTTGGATCACGAGGTGCCGGACCTCATGCTCCTTGACGTCAAAATGCCAGGCCTATCCGGTCTGGAGGCGTTGAAAGCCTGTCGCGTCAAGGCTCCTTTCGCATTAGTCATTATGCTCACCGCTTATGGCACGGTCCAGGACGCCGTCGAAGCGATGAAGCTTGGCGCCTACGACTTCGTCATCAAGACGGTAGATCTCGACGGGATGGAACAGGTATTGGATCGGGCGTTGGAACTGTTAGCGCTCCGGCGCCGCATGACGTATCAGAACGAGCGGGATTTGGACGAATACGGCATTGACCATTTGGTTGCCGACAGCGCCGCCATGAAGGGTTTGTTGGGCCAAATTCGCGAGGTCGCACACAATCCCAAGAGCACGGTCCTCATGCTGGGTGAAACCGGCACCGGTAAGGAGTTCGTGGCCCGGGTACTGCATCACAACGGCAGCCGGGCGTCCCATCCTTTCATCGGGGTAAATTGCACCGCCATTCCGCGCGATCTGTTCGAGAGCGAATTGTTCGGCTACGAGCGCGGCGCCTTTACCGGCGCCCACCAACGTAAACTCGGCCTGTTGGACCGGGCCGAGGGCGGTACCTTATTCCTGGATGAAATCGGCGACCTCGACTTGGGCATGCAGGCCAAATTGCTCAGAGTGCTACAAGAACGGACATTTCGCCGTCTGGGAGGAACCACCGATATCGCGGTGGATTTTCGCCTGATCGCCGCCACCAACAGGGACCTGAAAAAAGATATCGCTGCCGGCGTGTTCCGCGAAGACCTCTTTTTCCGTCTGAACGTCGTGGCGCTGGAGCTCCCCCCCTCAGAAAGAGGACGGAAGATATTCTGCCCTTGAGCATGAGATCTCTGCTGCATTACGGAAAGGAATTCGGCAAGGATGTAACTGAAATTGATGCCGAAGCTCGCACCCTCTTGGTGCGATACCATTATCCAGGTAACATCAGAGAGCTTCAGAACATCATCGAGCGGGCCATGATTTTCTGTACCGCGAGAACGCTGACCGCCGGCAGTCTACCGCGTGAATTGCGCGACCCAGTTAAACAGGCAGCCACCTCGGTCTCGCAAGGCGATACCCAAGTGATTCGCGTCGAGATGCAGGTCGGCAAGCAGACGCTCGGAGAGATCGAAGACAGCATCATCGAAGAAACCTTGCGGTTGTCCGACTACAACAAAAGCCTCGCCGCCAAACAGCTTGGCTTGACGCGCTTCGCACTCGATCGCCGGTTGAAAAAAATTAATAAAGACAACTGACGCCTGCCGGCGCTCTGCTCGAACCCGCACATAGCGGAAAGCTAGTCGTCGAACATTTCACGGGTTCGGCGCCACAAAGACCAGCACTTTGAGCCGCTGCCCGCTGTCATTTTTGACCCCATGCTCTTCGCCGGCTGGAGCCATGGTTCCCTGCCCTGGCCCCAGCACTTGCGTATCGCTTCCGACCTGAAACGTGCCTTCCCCTTCCAAGACGAGGTAAACTTTGTCCTGCTCACCATGCACATGCCCTTTTTGCTCCTGCCCCGGTTCAAAACAATAGACATCGCAGAAAAACCGTGGCGTTTGAAAGATGTTGTTTTTCTTCATTTTCTCCTGACTAAACAGTTGAAATGTCGACAGATTAATCACCTTCATACTCGCATCGCCTCCCGGGGGTTAGACAAAGGAACCCGCACACTCCTTTGACGCTCGACAGGTTTTTCGGCTACTCTCGACAGATCACCTTTGAGCATCATGAATCGAGCAGATCGACGCCGTCAAGAAGCGTCACGAGAGACGAGACATCAAACCGCGGTCCAGGCCTGGCTCAATCAAGGCCGGGTTCATCAACAGGCTGGTCGACTGGTCGAGGCGGAGGACGCCTATCGACACGCCCTCGAGCTTGCTCCCCATGATGCCGAGTCCTTCCATCTACTGGGGCTCGTCACCTACCGTTTGAACCGTCTCACTGAATCCCTCCGTTGCCTCCATGCTGCGGTCGAACGACAACCTTCTTCGCCTGTCTACTGGTTCAATCTTGGCGTGGTATCGCAAAAAGCCGGCCGTTCGTCGGAGGCGGTAACCGCTTATGAAAAAGCTATCGCGCTCAATTCTCGTTATCCCGAGGCCTATGGGAATCTGGGAAATGTGCTTCGCGATACCGGAGATCTATCAGGGGCAGTGACCGCTTATGAACACGCATTGAAGCTCAATCCTTCCCATGCCGACACGCATAACAACCTGGGCGTCGCAAAAAAAGAGCAAGGCCACACCCAGGATGCCGTTGCCTGCTACCGCCGGGCCCTCGAACTGAAGCCGACACATGCCGAGGCGTTGAACAACCTGGGGTTGGCACTCATGGAAATCGGCACGCTTCACGAAGCGATCGGATGCTTTGAGCAAGCTCTCTCCATCCTCCCTGGCTATCAATTGGCCCGATATAATCTCGGCATGGCATGGTCGTGGGCAGGTGATGAGATTGAAGCTTGCCGCCGTTTGCACGAGGTCGCGCGGTCCAGACATGATCACCGTTCATTGATGTCGGACACAGTCATCTATCGGTCGCGGATCAAGCATGATGCCGAGCAGGTGCAGTTCTTGCTCGAACGACGCAAACTGGGAGAGGACCATCGTCCGTATGCGCAGTCCTTGCACCAGCTGCAGGAACGGCTGGACAGCAATTCGAGCCCTGGAAACCGTCTCTCGGTGGCGCCCAGTGAGTTCACGGCCATCGCGCCCTCCTTTAATCGCATCCTCAATTGTGAACCTCCTCCCAGAATCGGCGATGGCGTGCTAAATCCTTTGCTCGATGTTGTTGCGGTGGAAGCGCAGTACCACGCCAGGCGTCCTGAAGTGACGTTTATCGACGATCTCTTGAACCAGGCCGCCCTCGACTCCTTGCGCCGGTTTTGCTGGGAAGCGACGATCTGGAAGAAGGATTATGAGAATGGCTACAGCGGCGCGTTCCTTGGCGACGGATTCGCATCACCGTTGCTTTTTCAGATTGCGGACGAACTGCGGCAGAAGTTTCCGCGGATTTTCTCGGGCCACCGCCTGACCCAAGCCTGGGCGTTCAAACATGATAGCGCCAGGCGGGGGCTGAACATTCATGCCGATGCCGCGGCCGTGAACGTCAATTTCTGGATCACTCAGGACGAGGCGAATCTGGATCCGGCGACCGGCGGACTCGTTGTCTATGACAAAGAAGCGCCGCTGGACTGGAATTTCAAGGAGTACAACAGCGACCGCAACAAACCGAAGATTTTAGCATGGCTCAAGGAGGTGGGCGCGCAGGCGATCAAGATTCCCTATCGGGCGAACCGAGCCGTCGTCTTCAATTCAGATTTGTTTCATGAAACCGATGACCTCTCGTTCAAGGACGACTATCTCAGCCGCCGCATCAATATCACGCTCCTCTACGGGTATCGCTCGAAGTCCTGACTAGCATGCCTTAGGAAAGGCAAGCGGCGGAAGGAGCAGTTCGAACTCCGCTGCCGGCATCGGACGCCCGAACAAGTACCCTTGCGCCTGGTCGCACCCTTCAGCGAGGAGGATCGCCCGTTGCGGCTCCTCTTCGACCCCCTCTCCGAGCACATCCAGTTGGAGGCTATGGGCCATCGCAATGATCGCCCGCACGATGGGAACCGGTTGGGCCTTGACGAGGAGTTCGCGGATAAATGATTGATCGATCTTCACTCGGTTAAACGGCAGCTGTTGCAGATAGCTCAGCGAAGAATATCCCGTCCCGAAGTCGTCAATCGCCAATTGCACGCCCAAGGTTTTCAATTGATGCAGGATCGTCAACGATGCCTCCAGATTGCGCATCGCGATCGGTTCCGTCAATTCCAGTTCAAGCCGATCGGGAGTGAGACCTGTTTCGTCCAATGCGTCCTGAACTGCTTGTAAGAGCGTGCTGCCGTGAAACAATGAGTTGGATACGTTGACGGACACGCTGGGCACCGTGAGCCCCCGCTGCTGCCAGGCCAGCGCCTGGCGGCAAGCCGTGCGCAGCACCCATTCGTCAATCGCGCGGATGATTCCCGTATCGGAAGCAGCCTGAAGAAATTCGCTGGGTCCCAGCAGGCCGCGCTGCGGATGGAGCCACCGGATGAACACTTCCGCACCGACGATCCGGCCGCTGCGCAAGTCGACCTGCGGCTGATAATAGACCACAAACTCTTCTTGCTTCGTTGCTCGGTGGACCTCGGCTTCGAGCATCAAGCGTTCGTTGGCTGCCGTGTTCATCGCATTCGAATAGTATTGAATGTTGTTACGACCCTGCTCCTTGGCGTGATACATGGCCGTGTCGGAGCTCTTGAGCAGGATATCTACCGAGTCGCCGTCGGCCGGAAAGATGGCAATTCCGATGCTCACGGTCACGAAGATTTCATGTCCGTTGATAGAGAATGGGCGTGCCAAGGCTTCGAGAATCCGTCTGGCTACTTTGCCCGCGTCTTGAAGGTCCCGTAGATTCGTCAGCAGCACCGTGAACTCGTCCCCACCCGAGGCGTGCCAGCTCATGATTGCGATCGTTATCTGTCGTCCGGCCGACCGAATCGCTGTGACGAACCGAATCCGTCAGGCGGTCCGCTACGTGCTTGAGCAGCAGATCGCCGATGTGATGTCCCAACGTGTCATTGATGACCTTGAAGCGGTCCAGATCCAGAAAAAGGAGCGCCAAATTATATTGGTAGCGACGGGCATGAGCGATCGCCTGCGTCACGCGGTCCTTGAAGAGCACCCGGTTGGGAAGGCCTGTCAGGCTGTCAAAGTATGCCAGCCGGTGGATTTCCCGCTCGGATCGCTTGCGCTCGCTGATGTCCTGCGCCGTTCCCACGATGGTCAAGGCGTGTAGTTGTTCGTCGAAGACGGCCTCGGCCTGTAGGTTCACCGTGAAGTCACTTCCATTCGGCAGGACGATCCGGTGATCGATATCGCACGGCGTTCGCTCGGTGAGAATATGGGTGAGCGCGTGATGTACCCGTTCACGGTCCTCGGCCTCGACGGCATGGAGGAACGCGTCCAGCGTTCCGCCGAAATCCTGCGGCCGGATGCCCATCAACCGGCACAATTCATAGGAAGCTGAGAATCGCCCAGTCTGCGGCTGCCATTCCCAGTTGCCAATTTTAGCAATCCGCTGCGCGAGTCCCAGTCTGGCTTCACTTCGCAACAACGCCGTCAAGGTGCGGCTCCCGCGCAACAGATACCGTACTCGCTGGCTTAGAATCGTCGGATTGAGCGGCTTCGTGATAAAATCGGTCGCACCATGCTCATAGGCCCTGGCAATCGCATCAGCATCATCTAGGCCGGTCATCATCAAAATGGGGATCTGGCCGCCTCCGGCCTCCCCGCGCAGCTTCGAACAGGCGGCAAACCCGTCCATCACCGGCATCATGACATCCAAGACAATGACGTCAGGATGCCGAATGGCAAATTGCTCCAGCACCTCTCTGCCGTTCGAAGCCTCGCAGACCTCCAGGCCGATTTGCTCAATCGCCGTACGGGCGAACCGCCTGACAGCTTTGTCGTCGTCTGCCACGAGGACGATGGCGGGCTTGTCACTGTGATCCATGTCGAGCTTCTCGTGAGCCTTCCGATAGTCCATCATCCAGCAGCCTCATGAAATCATTGTAGGTGTTTGTCCGATCAATGCATCGCTCACGAAGCGGCTTGCCACCACCAGATACAGCGCGGACAGCGCGCTTCCTACGCTCCTGTTCCGAGCACCCCTTGCTCGGAATCGCGGGACTTAGCGACAAAGACTTGGATTTGAGGCTTTTCTTGTTGGACAGGCATCAGCCTAGCAAAACGGCTTGGAATCGCTAGATTTTTTTGAATTCACTCGCCATGCCCGCATCCGGAGTTCTAGTAGTATTGCTAGGTTCATCATCCAGTTCCTTTTTCCCCTTTCTCATTCTTCGAGAAACCACCTATAATCAGCCAATTGCATTCTGTGAACATCACATTTCCTGACAGCTATGAACTCGTCAGGCGCCAGAGCAACACGGCCGCAGAGATGGTTGATTGTCGCGATTTCCGGCATGACCATCGCCGTGTTTGTTCTCGACAGTTTTTTTCCGCTGGGCTTTGTTGTTCCAGCCCTCTACCTGATCCCGATCACGCTCACCACGCGAGTCCGCCACCCATTGGCGCCGTTCTTCGTGGCCGCCTCTTCAACGGGCCTGACGTTCGCCGGAGTGTGGACAAATTGGACCTCGCCAGTCGTCTCCCTACAACTCGGCCTGTACAACCGATCATTGGTGGTTCTTGCCTGTTGGATTGCGGCCACGATCATCTGGCATACCACGCAAAAATACGCCAGGCAGGAGTTGGAAGCCCTCGTCGCCGCCCGGACGGTGGCACTCCGCCGGAGCGAATCCACATTGCAAAGCTTTTTCAACTCGACGGATATGATGATGGGCGTCGTTGAGGTCGTTGACGGCAGGGTGAGAATGATCATGAGGAACCGGGCCGCCAATACTGGTCACACCAGCGTTGAGCACGCCACGGAGGAACCCCCATTGGGTTGCATGCCGGCTTCGACAGCATTCTGGATGCCGCACCTTGACGCGGCACGCGGAAGCGGCAAGACGGTACGAGTCACATACAACCTTCCAGCAACGGGGCCATGCGACCGAACGATTGCGTCCGCCGTGTCGTTTATCGGGTTCAGCGCTCAGGGAACTCCACTCTATGCATGGCTCGGCGAGGATATCACCGAAAAGATACAGATTGAGCAAAAGATGGAGGCAAACCGGCGTTCCTTGGAGGTCAGCCAGGCCCAGCTACGGCAGCTTACGGCACAATTGCTCTCGGCGCAGGATGATGAACGGCGACGGATTGCGCGCGAGTTGCACGATGAGCTCAACCAACGCGTGATCAGTCTGGCATTTGAAATCGACGATCAATTGCAGCAGATGCCTGACCTGCTTCCCGCCGCCCGCACGACGCTGCAGGTGGTCAAGAATGAAGTCGCCGAATTATCGGATCATCTGCGCGAGCTGGCGCATCGGCTTCATCCATCGGTCCTCGAGGATCTTGGTATCGCCAGCGCTCTGCGTGGCTGCGCACAGGAATTCGAACAGCGCGAGCATATTCCTGTCCGTCTGACTTTAGAAGATTTCCATAGGCCATTGGACCGGCATTTGGCAGAATGCCTGTTCCGTGTCACGCAAGAAGCGCTGCGAAATGTCGCGAAACATGCCGGTGCGACGACTGTCTCACTTGCGCTCTCCTATCAAGAAGATCGGGTCATGTTGCGGATCGAGGACGACGGCCGCGGGTTTACGCAACAGGATAGAAGCACGATCCAGCGGGGCCTCGGACTGGTCAGTATGGGGGAACGCGTGCGCCTTCTAGAGGGAACGCTGACCCTCACCAGCGACCCTGGCAATGGAACCCGCTTGTCCGTGTCAATTCCGGTCACAGGAATTTCCCATGCCCAGACCACGCATCTTACTCGCTGACGATCACATGCTGCTCCTCGATGGGCTGCGGCATCTCCTGGAACGCCATTACGATCTCGTGGGCGTCGTACAGGATGGACACTCGGTCGCCAGCGCAGCCCAGCGGTTACAGCCGGATCTCGTGCTCATGGATGTTGCCATGCCGATCCTCAATGGATTGCAAGCGGGACAACGGCTGCGAGAACAGCAGCCGAACGTGAAACTGCTCTACGTCTCCATGTATGGGGACACACCCTATGTCGAGGAAGCGCTGCGGATTGGCGCGTCGGGATACGTGCTCAAGCGGTCCGGTTGGGAAGAACTTTCGCGCGCCATTGAAACCGTCCTCGCTGGCAAGCAATACATCTCTCCGGAGTTGTTCTCCGCCTTGCAGCAGCCCGAAGTGCAGCCGCCCACCACACCGGACGCGGACATGCGGTCGCTCACGGAGCGACAACGCCAGATTCTGAGGCTGGTCGCAGCAGGCTATACGGCCAAAGAGATCGGCCGCATGTTACACATCACCTCGAAGACCGTGGAGTTTCACAAGGGACGAATGATGCGACAGCTGCAGCTCCAATCAACCGTCGAGTTGGCGCGATACGCCCTTACCCACGGCCTCAGCAATCTCTAACGATCCGGCCTAATGCGGTTCGGACACGCATCCTGTCTGGGGCGCTTGAGAAGCTCTCCCTGCTGACCAGCCGCCTTCAAATGGGCTCACTTCGAGACACCAAGTGATGGAGGCTTGAACCGCCCGACCCGACCGTTGGGGAGCGGATGGGTTTGTTGGGGATGCTATGCGGCTTCTGAAGGGTCTTTAGCCGGCTCTTTTTGGTAGGGATGCAGCTCGAGCTGGGTCACAGTGTGCTGAAGGCGCGCCCACTCTTCAGGATCCAACGTAACAAATTCCAGACCGAATTGTTGCGCACGGCACCAGCGGACCACCGCTTCCTGAACCTTCAAGGGCGGCTCGTCCTCCGACGTATGCACGCGTAGTTCCAAAGAGGTCCCCGGCCGGACTTCCGTATGACTTTCAACGCGGCATCCGCGGAGTGACAAGTCGGTAATGTTGCCGTCTCCTCCGACGATATTCAACGATGTGAAGGAACTCCGGAATCGGACCGGAAACCGTGGATTCTTCCGCTGCTCCATGGGGCCAACCTCATCAAGGATGAACGGCTGGTGGTATTGTGCCAAGCCGGCGCCAATTCGCCACTGTTTTTGCAAAATCGACAGCGCCGACAGCATGTCCACACACAGGAGAGGCGTGTACTTTACCCTTTGATGTTCCCAATTGGGCGAAGCTCCGCGACTTTCCTCGTAATGCCGGCCCCTTCCACGGTCTTGACGACCTCGGAAATATTCTTGTAGGCAAATCCCGCTTCCTCGGCGAGACCGGACATTGACACCGCCTTCACCAGAATGCCGCGCTCTTTCATGAGCCGCTGAAGCTGCTCGCCGCGTACCTGTTTTCTTGCCTGGGCCCTCGACATCGTCCGTCCCGAGCCGTGCATGGTCGACCCAAACGTTTCCTGAACGGCCCGGTCCGTTCCGACCAACAAGTACGACCCCGTTTCCATCGACCCCCCGCAAATCACCGGCTGTCCGGTCCGTCGAAACTCCGGTGTCAAGCTCGACGCTCGACGGGCCAAACGCACGCGTCGCGCCCTTGCGATGTACGAGCAGTTCACCTTCTGCATAGCGTTCCACTTTCGCAATGTTGTGAGCCACGTCATAGACGAGTTCCATGCCCAGTTGCTCCCCGGACGCCCCGAAACTCTGGCAAATGCCTCTCGGATGGCATGGGTAATGACCTGGCGGTTGGCAAAAGCCGTGTTGGCCGCACAATTCATCGCGGCGAAATAGTCCTGCCCTTCCGGCGAACGGAACGGGGCACAGGCAAGTTGCTGATCGTTGACTGAAATACCGTAACGTCGCATCGCTTTTTCAAATATTTTAAGATAATCGCTGGCCACCTGATGACCGAAGCCCCGGGAACCGCAATGAACCATGACGACAATCTGATCCTGGCCGGTAATCCCAAGGGCTGCGGCCGTCACGGTATCGAAAATCCGCTCATTGGACGCCACTTGTACTTCGAGGTAATGATTACCCGAGCCTAACGTCCCCAGTTGATTGATTCCACGTCCCACTGCGTGGTCGGACACGGTCGAGGGATCAGCTCCCCCGATGCAGCCGCCTTCCTCGATCCGAGCAAGATCTTCGATGCCATCCATAGCCTTGCTCAACACACCATCGTGCGCCTTTCACCATGACGCGCGAGAGCTGCTTCCGATCGAGTCTGACGGATCCACCCGCGCCCACGCCGGCAGGCACCACTCGAAACAGCTCGGTCATCAGGTGCTCCAAGCGGGGCTGCACGTCCCTCAACGTGAGATCCGTCCGGATCAACCGCATGCCGCAATTGACGTCATAGCCGACCCCCCCAGGAGAAATGACGCCACTCTGAGCATCGAATGCAGCCACGCCGCCTATCGGAAATCCGTAGCCCGAATGGCCGTCCGGCATGCAGAGGGCATATCGTTGGATGCCGGGCAGGCAGGCCACGTTCGTGACCTGATCAAATACGCCCTGATCCATCGAATGCAGAATGGTCTCCGTTGCGTACACCCTCGCCGGCACGAGCATGCCCGGCTTCTCAGTGGCGGGTATTTCCCACACTTCTTCCGCGATCCGGTTCACCCGCATGTCAGTATTCAACCGCATTTCTTTATCCGAGGCTATACATCGACCACCACCGTCACCTTCCATAGCGAACCCCTATGCTCCATCCTGTAGCAATGTTTCGTGATGCCTTTCACGTCATTGCGCAGCTCTTGCCTTCCGACATCAACCGGGGCGCCGATCAGAGTAGCCTCTAGCGTCCACTGGTGGTTCTCACAACGGAGCATGAGCGGTGCCTCACGGAACACGACGCCTGCTGCATCTTTCCAATATACGATCTCTGACAGCCATTCAACGAGCAGATCCTCCAGCTTCCCATCCGTTTTCACAATCTGTCGTCGCCAGGAGTCGGCCACAGTCATGGGATTCGCCATGATCTCGAGCAATGCCTGGGTGGCTCCTCGAAAGACTGCCTCGGCGGAATCACCTTCGGCTTCAAAGGCGATGTCGGCAATGACAATATCGTCCAGGAACCGGAAGGCGTGCCCCATGGGACCTGCCGAAAGGAACGACGTGAGCTCAGTGCGAGGTGAATATGCTGGTGATCAGACTCACCGCTTCCTGCACAATGCAAGAAGGCTGGTGGCGGACAGCGAACAGGCCGGCTAATCGAGTTCGAACTTCTTTGAAAAATTCGTGAGATTCCGGCAGCCGTCGCCCGTGACGAGCACCATGTCTTCGATCCGGACGGCGCCCAAGCCCGGATAATAGAGGCCCGGCTCAACGGTGACCACGTGCCCCTCCAACAACAAGGATCCTGTGCGGCTGATGCGCGGCGCTTCATGAATATCCAGTCCGACACCATGGCCGGTGCCGTGGAAGTATCCTTGCATGCGGCCGTTCACCAAGCCCGTCTTGTATCCGGCTTTTTCGAAACGCTCGCAGATGCCCCGGTGAATTTTCATGCCATCGGAGCCATCCTTGATTTGAGTGATGGCTTCTTCCTGCGCATCGAGCACCGTCTGGTACAGCCGCTTGAGTTCGGCACTCGGCGTCCCGCGTACGACCGTGCGCGACATGTCCGCAAAGTACCGTGATGAAGCCGATCGGGGAAAGACATCGAAAATGATGCTGCGATGCGCCTGCAACGGACCGCTCCCTTCGTTATGGGGATCACAGGCCTGCTCACCGCCCGCGACGATCGTATGTTGCGCCACGCAATCGCGTTCCATCAGTTTCACGTTGATGAGTTTCTTGATCCGTTCGGAAGTCAACGGTTCGTCCTCCAGCCACAATTGCCCATGCTTGATCGTCGGCCTGCCGTAGGCGGCTCATGCGCAGCAGACACGGCCTCCTCTGTCGCCCGTTGGGCCTCTTCGATGTGACGCACTTCTTCGGCGGTCTTGACGACGCGCTGTTCGTAGAACGGGTCCGGCTTTGCATGAACCTGATAGCCGAGTTCCTGCAATCGCGCCGCATGACTGTATGGGAAATTGGCTGGCACGAGCACCTGCTTGATCTTCGCCTCGCGCAAGACCACGTGCACAATGTCCACACTGCCCGGCGCCGCCACTCCGTGATCTCTCGCACGGCGCTCGATCTCCGAGTAGGACAATACGCGATCAACGGCGGCTTGGCTCTTCGCCCGATCCATCTCCAGATCGTTCATGATGAGCATGCGCTCACCCTTGATCTCCAGATAGATGAACGGATCCGGCGCAATAAATCTCGTGGCGTGATAGAGGTTTGAATCCAGCTCGCTGGCTGCGATGAAAACCGTGGCTTTATGGGATTGCGACGGCGATCGTGACATACGTCTGGACCTCTTGACTGAATTCACAAGGCACGTGTCCGTCCACGCGACGGTCCTCTCCGCCCGGTTGTATGACCCTCGACGCTGTAGGCGTTGCGGGAATGAAGCCGGCGGGGTTTGTGCCTATCCTGGCGGAATTTAACACGGGGTCTACGGAGGGTCAAGGAACAGCCGGAGCCGGTTCCTGCGGAATGACGTCCTTCGATACGGCCTTGTTTTCATCGGGCGTGACCAAGTCGATCGGCAGCATGACGGTGTTCTTCAACACATCGACAGCCAATTGCGCCAAGCCCGTGAGGCCGGTGGCAAAAGATTTCATCGGCATATACGTGACCTCTGGATCTTGGATGGAGCCTTTCACGGAAAACATCGCCGTGGCAAACCCTTTCCGTTCGCCGGCGAACAACCTGCCGAACAACGGAATCGTCTTGAGAAATTGGGAATACGATCCGAATGGGCTGACGGCCCACACCATATCAACTTGATCGGTCGGGAGATCGTAGTTTCCGGCGGCGGTGATTTTCACGATAGGACTGTCGATGATCAGATTTTCGGTTTCGAACAGGCCGTTGCGCATCGTGACCGTCGCCGTGATCTTGTTGTAGGGCAACCCTTCCTTCTCGAGGTCGACCTTGCCTTGCAGGACGGCCGGCAGGTTCAAAATGCTGATGATTTTCCAAATCGCACGTTCCTCCGACTTGAAAATGCGGCCGTTCTCCAGCAAGAGATCGGCCCTGCCGTTGAGCGTGGGATAGATCCCGTGAGGATTACGTCCATGACCTCGTACGGTTCCGGTTATCCGCGCCTCTCCGGTAATGCCACCGCTTTTGGAGCCGGCCAATCGATACATGTCCTCGACCAGCAATCCGGTGGCGCGCAATGAGATCTCCGCCTCGGCCGGCTCACCGCGCGGAAGCTGCACGACGATGCGACCGGCAATTTCCCCATTGGTCGACTGTCCCGACATCCGGTCGAGATCGAGGACGCCGTCTTGAATGGTCATTCGGGCAGACAGCGCCCCGAATTTCAAATGTTTGTATCGCCCGCGGGCAATGGAAGCGGTCGCACTGACTTTGCTGGTTGCCGCAAGCCATTCGAGCAGATCCCGAATCGGGGCACGCTGCCCTTTCGGAATGAGCAGATCGATGTCCATCTGGTTGGACTCCAGTTTGGCCGTCATGACGGGCTTCGTGGCCCAATTGCGCACCGTCCCTTCGATCGTGAGGTCGCTGTCCAAGAGACGGAAGGAGAGCCGTTTGAGTTCGGCCGTGTCGCGTGCGAGCAGGAGTCGCACATACAAATCATGGATCGGCCCGTCGGCGCCCTTGGTAACCATCAGTCCGTTACTCAACGCAAGCCACCCCGTCGTTTTCCACGTATGCCAGTCACGGTCCCGGCCCTTGATATCCAGAGACAATTCCAGATTCCCCGCTTCGAACCCCCCTTTAACGATCCATTCGGGCACCGACGACAGGGACAAGGTACCGGTCGCAAGAGAAGCATCGATGAAAAATTTGTCTCCGAGCTGAATCTTACCTTTGATCGGCAAACGGATCGGGGGGGCGGCAATCTCCACACGGGTCAGCGTGACGTGCTTCGATTGCGCAACGTCGCCTTGGAACGTGACGGTGACGGGCGCACCCGTCGGTTTCTCCATGACGCCTGGAAGGGTGACTTTGGAGTCCGTCAGTGCGAGTTCTCCCCGCAAGTGCGGCGCTCCCGCTGCCCCCGTCACCACCACGATCGTGCTCGCCATCCCTTCAATCGTCCCCGGCGGGATGGCTTTCGCCGGCAGCAGGTTCGCCATGTGGGCGGCGTCGCCGCTGATCCGCACGGCCAAGTCGCGAAAGATGCTCCCCGTTCCCCCCGTAATGCCCCCCTGGACCTGCACCAAGAGATCGCCTAAATGGCCGGTCACCTGGTCAAATTGCGTTTCTCCCTCGGCCAGAATAAATCGCCCCTGCAGGCCGGTCAGCCGTTCCGGCAAGTAACTGCTCGTCAGATTCACATGCTGCGCCTTCACTTCGCCTCCCGCGAAGGTGACGGCGTTGGGCGGACCCACCAGGCGAAACACGGGCATTGCCATCCCTTCCACATCCCGTGATGACGCCAGCACGCGTGACAGAAGCTCGGACTTGACGGTCGTCGAAAGGAATTGCAGCAGGTCTCCCGCCGCCATTGTTCCGCTGATTTCCAGTTCCAGCCAGGGACCCTGCTCGAGAAAGGAGAGTTGCCCTTTGCTGTCCGTCATATGAATCGTCCCGTAAAGCCCGCTAAGTTTTGTGGCCCGAATCCTTCCGGCTTCAATCACAACGTGCGCATCCAAATCTTTGGCGGGCACGCGGCTTTCACCAATCAGGGCCTGTCCCTTCTGGACATGAAACTCTCCGGTGACGGCCAGTTGCGGCCCGTCGACATACGAGCCGGTCACCGTGGCGGACACCACCTCAACGAGCCCCTTGATCTGACGGTCCTGCATCACCGCTGGCAGTTGAGGATGAATCCACGCGGCAGGAATTTTTTCGAGCAGTTCGCTGAT
Organism: uncultured Nitrospiraceae bacterium; assembly: GCA_963794505.1. Lineage (GTDB taxonomy): Bacteria > Nitrospirota > Nitrospiria > Nitrospirales > Nitrospiraceae > Nitrospira_C. Next base: position 57,856 of record CAWCEG010000046.1, on the reverse strand, counting down.
TTGAACCGGCGACGACGAAAACGTCACGGCGAACGTCGGCTGAGGAGCGAGAAGGCCGGACAGGCTGGCTTTGCCCGTCACCGCCAATTGCTCCATGTTGCCAGTCAGGTCCGAGAGCACAGCATCGTATCCCGCCACACCGGGAAAGATCTTGATCGCGCTGCGCGCATTCACACGGCCATGCAGCAATTCGGGAACGGGACGTGGTCCGAGGAAATCCGCTGCGTCGCGGACACTGAGGTTCGCCACTTCAATCAGGCCGTCGAATTGCACCGGAAACACGAGCCGTTTACTTTCGTCAATCGACAGCGTTTGCTGTTCAGCCTTCTTGAAGGTGCCGGACAAGGACAGCGCGGAGTGGCCCTGGGTGCTGTCATGCGCGGCGGAAACATGCAGGTCCGCCTGGCCACGCTCGAGATAGATCTCCAGTGCCCCTTCCACCGACTGCAATTTCAAGGTGCGGGGTCCATCCGGCCTCGCCTCATCGATGATGACGACCGTGCCGTTCACAATCGTGGCTTCCCGGATGCGGAAGATCCGCGTCATCATCTGGAGCGCCTCGTCGTCGTCGGCCGGCAAGGGATTTTCACGATCGAGCAGGTTCCAATGCCCCGAACGGTCTCGTCGCATCGTGAACGTTGGCTCTTCCACGAGCAACCGTTTCCCAACGACCTGTTTACGCAGCAAGGGAACGAATCGCAACACGAGATCCAATCTCTTCGCCGAGAGCAGAACGCTCTCCGCGTTGCGGTCATAGATGATGATGTCCTTCATCTCCAAGCGGATCGAGGGAAAGATGACCAGCTTGATACGATGGACATCGATCTTCCGGCCGAGATTCTGCTCGAGTTGATGGAGGAAAAAGTCTTTGAGATAGTCTTCGCCGGTCAGGTAGGGTGACAGCCAGAGAAAGGCGACGCCTCCGATCACCATCAGTGTGATAAGGGCGACAACGAGACGAATCGGGGACACCTCAGTATCTCCGCTGTGAGCCACCGACAGGCATCGCCTGTTGACAATATTCGGACCGCATCGGCGAACGCCTGAGGGAACGCGTCCCGCATGAGAGGTGAATCGGTGAGCAGATTGTTTAACAGCCCGAACCTCATCTTACCGAATCACCCCCGTGAAAGCCAGCAAGTGCGCGAACCAACAGGAGATTTTGACTTTGTACTTTCGAATTCTCCTGGTGACAAGCCGAAGACCCGCTATAATCCGCCGCGGCTTCTCTCTACTCCGGCACGTCGCGTGATCAATCCCGCCCGGACGCTTCCCATGCATTGGCTGATTCTGCCCTGCTGTTCTGCACGAGTGTCGTCACCTATATCGATCGGGTCAACATTTCTGTGACGGCGCGCCAGATGATGCCGGCCTTCGGGCTGACGCAGCAGGAAATGGGCTGGGTCTTCTCCGCCTTTGTCGCCGGATATGCCTTGTTTCAAATTCCAGGTGGATGGCTGGCGGACCGCTGGGGCGCCAGAGCCGTACTCACGGTAGCCCTGATCTGGTGGTCGGTCTGCACGGCATGGACGGCGCTTGCCGCAAGCCTCGTCGCTTGCCGACACGGTCGGTATCGTCGGTGCGCTCGCCATCGTGCGATTTGCCTTGGGTATGGGAGAAGCCGTTGCGCTGCCCTCGTTCAATCGGGCCGTCGCCAATTGGGTGCCCGCTGATTCGCGGGGCTTGGGAATCGGCATCGCGATCGGGGGCATCGGATTGGGCTCGGCCGCTCACTCCACCGGTGGCTGCCTGGGTCATGGTGAACTGGGGCTGGCAAACCGTGTTTTATCTGTCGGCGGGGCTCGGCATGCTGATGGGTATCCTCTGGTGGTCGTTGGCTCGCGATCGCCCGAGCGAGCATCCGTGGGTTCTGGATCGACATGGCTCCTCGACCGCCCCGAGGCACGATGACGAGCCCGCCGTGAGCTGGAGATCCCTCGTACAAAATCCGGCGATCTGGTGGTTGGTCCTGAGTTACAGCTGCCTTGGTTATGTCGCTTACGTCTACCTCTCGTGGTTCTATCTCTATCTGGTCAACGTCAGAGGATTCGATGTGCTGCGAGGCGGGCTCTATGCGTCCGCACCATTCTTGGCCATCTTGATCGGCTGTCCATTGGGAGGGTGGGTGACGGATCGATTGGCCGCGGCGCATGGCGTGACGAGAGGACGCGTGGCCGCCGGTATGTCGGGGATGATTCTCGCTGGATGCGCGATTGTGGCTGGCGCGATCGCAGATTCGGCACTCGGTGCCGTGGTGAGTCTCTCGCTGGGGGCTGGCTGCCTTTACTTCGCCGTTGGGGCCTATTGGGCCTCGACGACGGATTTTCCAAAACCCATGCTGGACTGTTGTCCGGCCTCATGAACACCGGTGCCAATCTCGGGGGAGCGATTTCTCCAAGCCTCACGCCTTGGATCGCCGAACAGTGGGGCTGGCCGGTTTCGCTTGCCGCGGCCGGAGGCAGTTGCCTTGGTCGGCGCGGCTCTTTGGCTCAAGATTGATCCAGGGAAAGGGTTACACGGCATCCGACCTGAACAATCGTGACGCACGTCGTCCAAACGCTCATCGCATATTGTGCGGGATCGCCAGCACGGTGACCATCATCCATCACCGACCCCTTGCCGTCCGGAGCGCGCCCCTGTTAGATTCCCTGATGATGGAATTCAAAAAAATCGATCCTCGCGTGACGATCACGACGAAGTTCGGCGAAATCAAACTGCGCTTCTATCCGGAAGCCGCACCCCGTCATATCGAAAACTTCCTTAACCTCGTGAAGATGGAATTTTACAACGGCACGACCTTTCACCGGATCGTACCGGGCTTCATCATTCAAGGCGGAGATCCTCTCAGCAAAGAACCGGACCGTCTCAGACACGGCTCCGGGGGGTCCCGGCTACTGGCTGAATCCGGAGTTGAGCGACCGCCCGCACAAGCGCGGGGCTATCTCCATGGCGAAAACACCAAGGGACGGCTCGAGCACGCGGGATTTCAACGATAACGGCTCGCAGTTTTTTATTTGTCTGGCAGACAGCAGCGGGCTGGATCGCACCTACAGTGTGTTCGGGGAGGTCTTCCGCGGCATGGATGTGGTGGACAAGATCGCTGCCGTCCCCCGGGACGAATACAACAATCCTCTCGAGCCCATCACGATGACCATCACGGTCAAAGAGTAGCCAAGATGTTAGGAGCAACTTGCTCCGGCGATGGGTAGAGCCGCATGGCCCCGTCGCTGCTTGGCTCCGCAACTTGGTCCGTTTAAGACTTCGTCTGAACGGACCTTCGAACAATGCTCGCCATGCTCTGAAGCGATCCCAGCGATAGAACCATGGCAACCCATCTCAAGTCGCAGTTAGCTCCTACATCTTTTTGGCCGGAAAGCGGAATTAGAGCCCGCCGGTGGCTTTCCAGCAAGGCCGCAGGGAACTTGGGCAACGACGGCGTACTTCATTCAGTCAAGGCGCGTCTCGTGTGGGCGGGCAAGATCGGCTAGAAAGAAGGCCATTGCGGCGTAGGTCACCGTCGAGTTGTACTGATCGGTAATGCCGCGGTCGTAACGCAGCACCTGCCCCTTGTTCAGCCTGTATCAAGCGAAGCAGGCTATAGATGGGCGAGAAGCCGGAGATCCGGCCTTGGTCCTTTTCTTTCTGAATGTATCCGGCAAATTCCTCTGCCTTCAGTTCCTCCACGAATTTCAGCATCTCCAGATCATACTGCATGGACCGGTGGAAGGAAAAATCGGTCGGCGGGGCACTGTCGCCGTAACGCATTCCCAGATGGGCGAGGTCTCCGGCTGCAATCACGCAGACCCTCCGGCCGGAGTCCGTTGTCGCTTCCTTCAGTGCGGCAAGGAATCGATCGACCGCTGCGCGTACCGAGGCATCACTCAGGCTCATCGCCGAGAAGGAGGAGAGAATAGGCACGATGCGGCTGGGTGACGTAGCGCCGGCGTTCGTCTGCAAGAACGGTAATTGAAACTCAATGGCATGCTCCGAGAGATGGGAGACCTCTTCGGAAAAATAATCGGGCACCGCAGCCTTGAGCCGGTCCGTGATCGCACGATCCACCGCGACAACTCCTAGCGGCGTTTCAAAGTCTTTGTCTGTCACGGCAAACACGTGCTCCAGACCGGCGTGAGCCGTGCCGATGATGACCACTACGTCAGGCTGTTGAGCCTGCTGTAACTCCTTATAGGCCCAGGCATAGAGAGGTCCTGCTTGTTTGAGTTCATAAGTCGGCGCGAGTCAGACCTTTGATGAGCTTGCCCGTATTGTCCGACGGCTTGAAATCCGGCCCTTCTTTGGATGAAAAGAACCCATCAATCTGCTTCTTGAGTTTGGCCCCGTCTGCTTCGTAGCTTTTCCCAGCGAACGCCGCTGGACGAACCGGAGCTTGCCGGTAAGCCAAGCGGGCCTGCTCCTTTGCACCTTCTGTGCGCTCACCTTCGAGAAACAGTTTGGCGTCGAGATCACCGATCAGTTGCTCCACCTTGTTGGGCATCAGAAACTCACCGAAGCGCTTCAGATACAACGCACCGATTTCTTGTAGCGAATGCTCGCCGTCGAAGTGTTGAATGATAAAAAAGTAATTCAGCGGCAGGACGAGCTTTTCCTTGCTCAACCCGCTGGGGTCCCACAGCACGATGTATTGCTCTTCTCCCTCTTTGATCGGGGAGAACTGGAGATTCCGTAAGACAGGGTATTGCTGAGGATCTTTGGCAGTGCCGGTCGTCATGGTTCCTCGCAGGGCAAAGCGGCATTCTAACGAACCGCTTTCGAGACCTGCAACTGCTGGATCAGACGGTCGCTAGTGAAGATCGGGAGGCCGGTTGGGAACGCGTCTCGCCAACAGGATGAGCACACCGATGGTCACAATCAGCAACCACCACGTGGGTCGCCCGTAGGAAACATCAGAGAATTCGATGAGGTCGGTCAGTCGGCCGATCAAGAGCGACATGCGTGCCATCACCGTGTAGCCGAATGCCGCGCCGAACGCGATCATCAGAAAGACAATCCCGGTCCTCGCCACAACCTTGCCCGGACCGCTGTGTTCGATGGAGAAGAAAAAGTAAAAGAGGACCGTGCTGACCCCGATCAAGATGATCACCGCATTCAGGCTGCTCGCGGGATTGAGGAGATTCAGCGAAAAGGTCAGGCCGTCCCCCCCGGCTTGAGACAACAATGGCCGTACCGTATCCTCGACCTGCTTGAGGATGAATGAGGAAATCGTGCGAGGAATCGCGAGCCCGACTGCCAAGTCCCACGATGAAGGCGAATGCGTAGCGCGACATCCAGGCCGCTCTCGGCACGTAGCGGGTCAGCATGAGCAAGCCGATCGCCACCGGAATGAGGAGCGCGATCTCACCCTGCTCGACAATCGGCTTGACGATCATATGCACGATGACCGTGTCATAGGCCTTGACGATCGTGTAGCCGACCGAGACGCCGACGTACAGATGCTCGGCGAGCTTAAAGAGCGGATTGTCCTGGTACAAAAAAGAAAAGATAAACAGCGTCAGACCCGTGGCCATCCATGCACCCAGGATAGTGGCATCCATATCAGTTACCAACACCGGTTGAGACGATGCCTCATCCCCGGCCTTTCTGCTGCCGGAGTGAGAAATAAAACAGATTGCAGATGACGACCAGCACCACGATCGCCAGATGGGTCGCCGACTGCGCGTCCATTCCGGCAACCGCCCGCCCTTTTTGCCCGATCAAGCTCTCATATTCGGCCGCCCCGCGCAGTCCCCCGATCAAACCATTGATCTGCCCGCTGCGGAGCAACGGGTAGAGGCCGGGGGCAATGACGCCGGTGCAGCCTCCGCCTAATTCGAATTTGTACTTGTCCTTGCCGTACACATACCAGGCCTCGACACCGGGATTGCCGGCGCCGAGACTGATGGCGTAAGTGACGTCCTTCAAGCTGTGCACGCCTTCCAGTACCGGAATGCCTCTCGTGGGCTTACCTTCATAGTCGCTGGGGAACGCCGTATATAGATCCTGGCCCATGTTGATGATCACGGCTGATCCCCCGGGACTCCATCCGAGGAACACGTAATCCCTACCCCGCTCCCTTCCCATTTCGCTTGAGACCTGCTTCAACAACTGATCGGCCATTCCGGTCCCCGACACCCAGAGCGTCATGGCGACGACGCGCAAATTCTTTCGAAACGCATGGCGCAGCAAGGCAATCGCCTGTGGGTGCAGTTCGGGCTTGGATGCCGGGTCAAAATCGATGGACAGTAGAAAGACGGATCGTTCGGGTAACGACTCGATATAGTCGTAGACGTTGCGCACTTCGGGCGAAATCTTGATCGGTAACCCGACCGGGTAGAGCAAGGGCAACAGTGTACAGAGACCGATTACCATAAAGATGATCCGCCGGTCGATTTTGAGCATCCGCTCCGAGAACGTTGTCATCCTCTCCGCTTCCTGCCATTGCATCGCGGTGGCGCCGCCGGCGCACCGGCCGCCTTTCACCCACCCGCCCACCGATTCCTTGCCATTCACGGCTGCACCAACGCGCGACGACTGGGCTGCGGACGGCTCACAGTTATTCCTTGCTTCCGCCCAAGTAAGAACGTTCGACTCCGAAGATGATCTTCAAAGAGAGGGCGATGGCGCCAAGGCTCACCCCGATCAAAATGGCCCGGCGGACGGAGGCATTCAGCACATTGAGGATCCACTGCGACACATCGCCGCTCAGCGGGACAAGATACTCGCCTAAGGGGACCCGGCCCATCATGACGATCACCGCCGCGATCAGCAGGACCGCCGCCTCCCGGCTCCTGGCCCTGAATGACCGGTAGGCTGCAGACGCGATGAAAAATGCCAGGATCGCGAACATCGTGCCCTGCAGCGGCACCATCATATAGGTATAGATCCAGCCGAATGCCGTCATGGTGCCATCCAGACTCTCCTTCCCGCCCGCCCAGAGCCCCACGGCAATCGTGACCAGCATGCCGGCGTAGAGCACGAGGCTATACCCCCAGCCCGCCTCTTGACGCCTGATCTTCACGGCGTGCTGATGAAACAGGCTGGTTACCCCCAGCACCAACGCGAACCCGCCGATGATCTGCAGCCACTTGGTGGCCGATGTCAGAAGCAGCTCGGATGCCGGATGCGGCACGTAGTACTGGCCGGCAAACAGGAGACCGGTAACCATCGTGATGAGCAGCGGCAACCGGCGTCGCAAAAAGATCATTTCAGATCCTTGAAGAGATCCAGGAACAACTGGGGCCATGACGCGCCGGTCACCGTCCCGATCGTGGCGAGAAGGGTGCCGATCATCACGACGGTCAAAATGACCGCCTTGCCGATATCCTGCCCGCGGAGTGTGCCGATCTGCACCGGTTCTTTCGAGAGATAAGCGCTCGCGGCATACAGCTCTTCACCGATGAGCGTGTAGTCACAGGTGGTGACGAAGAAAGGCAGTTGGTGGTCCGAGTCCGTTCCGGCAATTTGGATCGCACCGGTACTGGCTCCCGTTTCGGTCAGCAGCAGCGATTCGGCAAAATACGACCCCATGAAGAAGTTCGCCGCAGGCTTTTTCCGCAGCATGATTCCGTCCACTGCGGCCGTGTAGCTGAACTGGTCTGCGGTAATGAAAAAGTTTGCGTCCTCCTTGAAGAGATCGGGCTTCCCGGCTTCGAGATAGGCTTGTTTCGTGATTTCCTGGCACACCGCCATCGTGATCGGATCGCGATGCGGCACCAGCAACTCCGTTTCATAGGCGGCGGTGCGCTTGGCCACACGTCCGAGAATCACCGCCGCCGCGATGGTTGAAGGGTCGCTCATGTCATGGGCACCGGTCAGATAGAGAATCGGCTTGCCCAATTCGGTGGACCGGCCGATTGCCTCATCGACGGCATCCAGGCCGGGGATGCGACGCAAAAAAATGTCGTGTCGCTTCGCATGCCTAATGCTATAGAACACGAGCCCGCCGAAGCCCAAGGCCAGGATCAGGTTGTTGAGCTGATTCCAATTGAACCAATTCGCTTGTGGCGTTGCCTGCAGGAGGGGTCCAACCGCCCGCTCGTCGCCTTTGCGCATTGCGACCGTAACCGTATACGCCGTTCCATCCTTCAGCTCGACACCCTTTCCGCTCCTGATGACATACTGGTGCCAGGACCGCTCGCCGGCTCTGGTCCACCAGGCCGCTTTGGCGTCTTTGACGTATCGGGTATTTGCCGGAAATTCCGCGGCGACTTTGAGTGCGGCCGGATCGGCGGTGCCGCCTTCGCCGATCAAGACCTGATACTGTGCATCCGGAACGTCCGAGGGAGCGGGTGCCCAAACAACAGTCAAGCTTTCTCCACCATCATTCGGGGTATCAGTGACCTGAAGACCGGCGGGAGTGGTCAGGGCAGATTGAGCGGAAACGACCTCCAGACTCCCCAGTAACAGCAGGAAACACCCTGCGGCAGCGGTCATGCGCGGCCCGTCGAAGTTCATCAACCTTCGATCACCTCGATATTCGTCCTGGGAATGACCGCTCGTGTCCCTTCGGCAAATGTCACTTCGAGCACACGCACCTCGCTCTCGGTGGGAATTCTGGTCAGATCGGACGGCAGCCTGGAAACTTCGCCGATTTTCCCGAAGAAAGGGTCCCGAATGATCCGGACGGCATCCCCCAGCCGAATGCCGGCTCGTTGCATATCAGCCGGTACCTGGCCAGCTGCGGATGAGCGGGGAATGATGATCTCTGGGCGAATCACGCCGGCCCGGATCTGTGTGGACCCTGAAATCGAGGCCTTCTGACCGACATGCATGGAGAGCAATCGAAACGTCTTGGAAGCCATAGGAATCGTCCCAAACCCTTCGGTCAGGATCAGCGTGAACCCCACCTGCTCCGTTCCCGTAATGGCGACGCCCAAATCATAGCCCAACAGTTCGCGAAGATCCTTATCATGAATCCCGCCAACAACCAAGCCGGCGATGCCAAGTTCTTTGGCCCTTGCCATCGTCTCCGCCGGAAGAAACGATCCGCCCACCACGATCTTTCCCTTCATATCCGGCGTCAAGTGCGCCGGTCCCAGCGGCTCGTCGGGAGATTTCACGGCCAGGACCAGTTCGCCCCAGACTTCACCGCCGATCCCAAAAATGCCCTGAACCAAGCTGCAGGCGGCCTCCACGACGACTCCTTGTTGTGGAATCGTCTCGACGACTATGCCATCGATATATGCCAGGAGGTTCAGCACACGGGGCGGTTCGCGCAACAGGACTTGACCGGTCACCGTAGACAACGACTCGATGGTTCCTGCGACGGGAGAACGGATTTCGGTCTTGAACCATTTGATCAAGGGCTTATTCTCAGCGAGAATTTCGTCCTTCTCAACCACATCGCCCTGCTTTTTTACGAGATAATCGGTGATCTCATCTGGCGCGATGCTCAACTGATTGGCCAGATTGATCGGATACACCTTGCCGGGCAGTTCAGCCCGGGCCACGGCCTGATCTGATCTCACGGGGTCCCCGGTCTTGACCAACAGCATACCCGGTAACGGCAAAAGCCGCCGCCGCCTCACGATGGTTCTATCGGCTACTGCAAGTCCTGGAGTGTAGGAATGCGCCATAGGAACCCTCGACGTACCGGTTTCACTGGAGAAAAAAGACTTATCCGCTTGCGTGTGATCGAAGCGAGCGGTTCAAGCGAAGCTTGGTATGTACCTCCTCGGGTCCTTCACTCCTTGCGGCCTCGCTGGAGAGCTTCTTGAGCAACTTGACTCATGGCAGCGCATCCATGCCGCCTATCCCTTCGGATATAAATCAACGGCATCGAACCATTTGTTCAGCGCGGCAACCCGTGCGGACTGCTCGGCCGGTAATTGCAATGGACGGCCTCGACCATCGAGTAACAAGCCTGCAACGCCGCCCACGACCTCTCGCGTCATGGCCGTCCCAGCTCCCGCCCCGAGATGGACCGACTTGGCCGGGCGCATGGTCATGCTGGCTTTCATGCCGGGCTCCAGCGCAAAAAGCCTGAGCTCGCCAAACACCAACTGATCTTTCACAATTCGACCGTCGGGAAAGACGATCTCATAGTCGGCGCAGAGGTCGCCGTCCCTGCCCTGGCCGATCGGTGCGACGCAGGTGCCTAAATAGATCATGCAGTCTCGAACGAACACATCAGTCGCTGCTTGCTCATTGATCGTCGAGAGTACGCCCAAGTGCGGCATCATAAAAATGCTGTCGACCGACAGCATCGTAAGGCCCAAGGGCTCGTAGGCATCGACCATCATCAGCATCGACTGAATACGGCGTGGAGCGTGAGAGAGGATTCCACCACTTCCGACGATCAGATCCAATTTCAGCATATCAATCAGCGTACGTCCTGACGTCTGCTGCTCGAACACGTCCGAAATCGTGCGCTCCTGTTGAACGCCTTTCAATCCGGTCGCCAGCGATTTGTGATGGATCAAGGCCAGCCGCAGCGCCTCCCGGGAAATCGCGTGCTCAATCTGCAGCTCATCAAGTGTCTGGGGTATCGTCGTGGGCCGGATCATCTTGTTTTTGATGCGATTGCGCAGCGTCTGTTCATCGATGGTGAACGGCACCCAACGCATGATGTTTGCCAGCCCCGCCTCGGCCAGCACATTTGCAATGCTGTAGGACATGCCGAGGTTCGCGCTAACCGTCCGGTTGAACACCCCGTCGAACACCGAGAAGACGTCAGTGGTTGCCCCTCCGATGTCGACGCCGATCAGATTCAAGTGCTCTCGCTTGGCGATCGTTTCCATAATGAGTCCGACAGCCGCGGGGGTCGGCATGATCGGTGCGCCGGCCATCTCGATGAGTTTTTTGTACCCGGGTGCCTGCTGCATCACATGCTCGAGAAATAGATCGTGGATCTTGTTTCGGGCCGGAGCCAAGTGCTCCTTTTCCAAGACCGGCCGGATGTTCTCCGTCACCTCCAGGGCGGTTTTATCGCCGAGAATCTTCCTAACCTGAGGCTGGGCGTCTCTGTTACCGGCATAGATCAACGGCAACTTGTACGTCACGCCGAAGCGGGGGCGCGGTTCGGCTGCGGCAATGTATTCCGCCATTTCGACGACATGAGTCACGGCGCCGCCGTCCGTCCCACCAGACATCAAGATCATATCGGGCCGCATTGAACGAATCCGTTCGATCTTCTCATGAGGCAGACGGCCGTCGTTCGAGGCCAGCACGTCGATCACGATCGCGCCGGCTCCCAGAGCGGCGCGTTGCGCGCTTTCCCCAGTCATGTTCTGCACGACACCGGTCACCATCATTTGCAATCCGCCGCCGGCGCTGCTGGTCGAGATGTAGATGTCAACGCCCGTCTGCGCATCCCGGCAGGGCGTGATGATCTTGTCGCCGTCGAGGATTTTGCGCTTGGAAAGCTCTTCGATTTCCGCGATCGCGTTGAGCACACCGCGAGTGACGTCTTCAAAAGGCGCTTCGACGGTCGTCGGCGCCTCGCCGCGGTATGTTTGACGGTATTCGTCGCCGATCTTTTCGATCAGAATGGCCTTCGTCGTCGTGCTGCCGCAATCGGTCGCCACGATGACGTTGAGGGGACGATCGATGACGGGCGGAGTCGAGGAAGAAGGCGTCATCGAGCCGACGCCCTTTGCACTGACGACCTGGCCTCGATGACCGCGATGAGCCGGGACATCGTCTCACGGCGTTCGAGTAATCGCGCGACCTGGTCGATTTCCTTGGCATCGAACGCGCAATCGATGATGGGCGTGAGAAAATGGAGCGCCTGACTGCCCAAAAAATTCATGGGCCCCATGGATTCTAAAAACACCGTTGCCGGGGCCGCCATCCCCCGCCGTACGAGCACGTCGGCGATTCGCTCCATGAGCGCGAGATCGTCCATGCTGAGCGGCTGACGGTCGGATTGCGTCGCAAAAGCATGTCGGAGACCCGCCCGCAAGTCGCGCAGTCTTTTGGTGAGATGATCCTTGAACACGGGGCGCATAGGGTTGATAAAACAAGCGAAACGGAGGTCACTGCATTATATGGACGGCTGGGAGGAGAGTCAATTTGAAGAGGTTGGGGGCGAGTTCACGCTCGTTGGCCGATCTTGCCTTCTGTCCCTCTCCACAAGCGCACGATGTTGTCCTTGTGTTTGACCCAGACGAGCGCGCTGACGAGGATGGCGAAGATCAGAAATTCTTGTCGCTGCTCGTTGACAATCGCCACGACCGGAAAGAGACCGAAGGCCGCGAGCGCACCTCCGGACGAATATCGCCAGATTGCAACCGCTCCGATCCAGATGAGCAGCAGCAGCGTGCCGATGGAAGGCGAAAGCCCCAGCACCGCCCCGAGCGCCGTAGCCACCCCTTTGCCGCCTTTGAATGCAAGAAATGGCGAGAAAATATGGCCGAGAATGGGCGAAACGGCCACCACCATGATGAAGGACTCGGTCGTCAGCCACTGCATCGCCGCCCAGCCCAGTAACCAGCCTTTCCCCATGTCGCCCAGAAGCGTCAGGAGACCGGCCTTGGTGCCGGACACCCGCAGGACATTGGTGAATCCCACGTTCTTACTGCCAACGGTACGTGGATCAGAAAGATTGAGAGCTTTAGAGACAACAATCCCGAAAGGAATGGAACCCAGGAGGAAGCCAAACATCGCCAGCAGGATACAGACGGGTTCTTCTTGCATCGATCAGTGAGTCTTCACAGACCTTTGGCGATCACTTGCTTCCAGAAACTCCAGACATAGAGGCCACCCGACACATAGCCCAGCACGAGCGACAGATACAGCGTCACGCTGCCGGCTAAATGGAGATTGCCGAGTTCCGCAAGTACGGTGCCCTCGAGGATCAACATCGTGATAGCGACGACCTGCAACGCCATCTTGTATTTGCCGGTCGTCTCGGCCACGATGATCATGCCTTCCCCAGCCGCGATGGCACGGATTCCGGTGACGGCCACTTCTCTGGCTACAACGAGGATCGCCACCAATGCGCTGACGCGATCGATATTGACGAGCAAGATCAATGCGGACAACACGAGCAACTTGTCGGCAATAGGGTCAAGCAGCTTGCCGAGTTTCGTGACCTGGCCCGTGCGACGGGCGATGTACCCGTCCAAAAGATCGGTGATCGCAGCCACGACGAAGACGACCGCCGCGCTCAACGAACGGTCCGGCGTGGGGGTGAAGAACAGCATCACGAACACAGGGATCAACAAGATACGCACGAGCGTGATGAAATTGGGCAAATTCAAGGACTCTTGCCCGACCGCCTTCCACGCTTCAAGGACACGATTCATGGATTGAGTATCTCTCTTCTTGAATAGATTAACTCAGAGCAATCAAACGGGTGCCCCGCCAGGCCGCAGCGAGCGAAAAGACGAGTCGTACGTTTCATGGTACGTCGAGTCTTTGAGCGATGCGAGAACGACGCAGGACGCCTGTTTCATTGTTCTGATCACACGATGCCGTTCTTCAGCAAATCATGCAGGTGAATCACGCCGAACATCTTTTTATCCCCTTCGGCGACCACCAAGGTCGTAATGGAGAACCGCTCCATCCGTTCGACGGCTTTAGCCGCAAGATCATCGGGGCCGATCAATTCTTCGGATTGCGCGAGGCCAGTTCCCCGGCGGTGACTTTGGCAAAATCTCCGCCCTTTTGGATAAATCGCCTCAAATCCCCGTCGGTGATGATGCCGACAAGCTTGCCGCCGGCATCGATCACGGTCGTCATCCCCAGTTTCTTCGCCGTGATTTCTAGAATTGCCGCCGTGGCAGGCACCGAATCAGCAACAACCGGCATGTCCGCCCCGCCATGCATGAGGTCTCGGACTCGCACGAGCAATCGCCTGCCGAGAGTGCCGCCGGGATGAAATTGCGCAAAATCCTCCTGCTTGAACCCTCGCTTCTGTAAGAGGACGACGGCAAGCGCATCCCCCATCGCCAAAGTGGCGGTAGTGCTGGCCGTGGGGGCCAGCCCCATGGGACAGGCCTCCTCGGCAACGGACACATCGAGGGTCACGTCGCTGTTCTTTGCTAAGGTGGAGTTCATGCGCCCCGTCATCGAGACGACCGGAATCCCCATCCGCTCGACGTAGGGCAGCAACTGTAAAATCTCCTGCGTCTCTCCGCTGTTGGAAATGGCGATCAGCACGTCGGCGCGGCCCGCCATGCCAAGGTCTCCATGGATGCCTTCGGCCGGATGCAGAAAAAAGGCGGGTGTACCCGTGCTCGCCATCGTGGCCGCAATCTTCTGTCCGACCAGTCCCGACTTCCCCATGCCCGATACCACCACCTTGCCCTTGCAACGAAACAGCAGATCGACGGCCTTGTCGAACTGCTCGTCCAGTCGCTCGATGAGTGCCTGCACGGCGCGCGCTTCGATCCGCAGCACACGCCGGCCTTCGGCGAGACTGCCGCCATTCGGCTCTGTCGTCCGCGCGGGATCGCGCTTTGGTGCTTAATTTTGTGTTTGCTGCGTCGCATATCCGCATCACCCGTTCGAGAAGCGATTTCAGTTGATGGAGCGGCACCATGTTCGGGCCATCGGAGAGGGCTTCGTCAGGATTCGGATGCACTTCCATGAAGAATCCGTCGACCCCGGCGCCGGCCGCCGCGCAGGCCAGCGGTTCTACGAACTCGCGCTGGCCGCTGGATTGTGTCCCGCCGCCGCCCGGCAACTGCACGCTGTGCGTTGCGTCAAACACCACCGGATACCCGAAACTGCGGAGAATCGGGAACGCCCGCATGTCCACGACCAGATTGTTATAGCCGAACGACGACCCGCGCTCAGTCAACACGATCCGCCTGTTTCCGCACTCCTCGACCTTTTTCACCGCGTTCGCCATTTCGAGCGGCGACAAAAACTGTCCTTTCTTCACGTTCACGACTTTGCCTGTCTTGGCGGCGGCAATCAACAAATCCGTCTGCCGGCAGAGAAACGCCGGTATCTGCAGCACATCGACCACGCGGCCGGCTTGGGTCGCCTGCGCCTCCGTGTGCACGTCGGTCAACACCGGCACGCCGATCTGCTTTTTCACCTTGGCCAGCACCTCGAGGCCCTGCTCCAGCCCCGGCCCGCGAAACGACGTGATAGAAGTCCGATTCGCTTTGTCGAACGACGACTTGAACACATAGGGCACGCCCAGTGTTCTGGTGATTTCGGCAATGCGACCGGCTGTTTCGATCACCAGCTGCTCGCTTTCAATGACGCAGGGACCGGCGATCAGAAAAGGACGCTGCCCCTGACCGACGGTGAATGTGCCGATGTCAACGAGATGTGCCATGGGTTAACCAGGGACTCAGGTCTAATGAAGCGAGACAAGTACCAGCGTTTCAGCCTCTCCGCTCTAATGTCCGAGCTTCTTGCGCAAGGCCGCCCCGACAAACCCGCTGAACAACGGATGGGGACGGTGCGGACGCGAACAATATTCAGGATGAAACTGTGTGGCCAGGAACCAGGGATGATCTTTCAACTCGACGATTTCGACCAGCCGCCCATCCGGCGAGAGCCCGCTCAGCACGAATCCTTTTGCCGTCAACTGCTCACGGTAGGAGTTGTTGAACTCAAAGCGGTGCCGATGCCGTTCACGGACTTCGTTGACGCCATACATTTTGTGCGCGAGCGTCCCTTCGCCCAGCCGGCAGAGGTAGCTCCCCAGCCGCATCGTGCCGCCCTTGTCGCTTACGCTCTGTTGATCCTGCATCAAGTGGATGACTGGATGGGGCGACCGCTCGTCGAACTCGGCGCTGTTGGCGCCGGCCAAGTCCCGCGACGTGCCGGGCGAACTCGATGGTCGCGCATTGCATGCCGAGACACAGGCCCAGAAACGGAACCTGGCGTTCCCGCGCATACCGGATCGTGGTGATTTTGCCCTCGATTCCGCGCGAGCCGAAGCCGCCGGGAATGAGAATGCCGTCTGCCTCTCGGAGAATCCGCTCGGTCCCTTGCCGTTCGATGTCCTCCGACTCGATCCACGTGATATTCACGCGCGTCTCATGGTCGATCCCCCCGTGGACGAGCGCCTCGGCCAAGCTCTTGTAACATTCCTTAAGGCCGGCGTACTTGCCCACCAGAGCGCACGGCAATTTCATGCTTGGGATGCTTGATCTTCTGTACCATCGCATCCCATTCGCGCAGGTTCGGCGGTCCGGTTTGCAACTTGAGCTGCCGGACGATAAGTTCATCCAAGCCTTCCTTGCGGAACACGATCGGCACTTCGTATATGGTTTCGACGTCCTTTGCGGTGATGACGGCGTCTTTCTCGACGTTGCAGAACATCGCGATCTTTGCCTTCATCTCCGGCGGGATGTACCGGTCCGTGCGGCACAGCAAAATATTCGGCTGGATACCGATTTCCCGCAACTTGTTCACCGAATGCTGGGTCGGCTTGGTTTTCAACTCGCCCGCCGCCCCGATGTACGGGACCAGCGTCAGATGGACGTACAGGACGTTTTCACGGCCGACATCGTAGGGCATCTGGCGAATCGCTTCGAGAAACGGCAGACTTTCGATGTCGCCGACCGTCCCGCCGATTTCGACGATCGTCACGTCCATCCCTTGGGAGATCCGCATGATGCACTGCTTGATCTCGTCGGTAATGTGCGGCACAACTTGGACGGTCCCGCCGAGATAGTCGCCACGCCGCTCCTTGGTGATGACGGAATTGTAGATACGGCCGGTCGTGTAGTTGTTTTCTTTCGTCAACGTCAGCGAGGTGTACCGTTCGTAATGACCAAGATCCAAGTCTGTCTCCGCGCCGTCGTCGGTGACATACACCTCGCCGTGCTGGTACGGATTCATCGTGCCGGGATCGACGTTGATATACGGGATCGAGTTTAAGAAAGGTGATCTTGAGGCCGCGGCTTTCCAGTAGATTGCCGATCGACGCCGAGGCCAGTCCCTTGCCCGAGAGATGACACGACCCCGCCGGTGACGAAAATGTATTTGCCCATCATGGTCTCCATCCCTGGCGATCGAGTGAACCGTAATCCGCATTCAGTCATAACTGGTTCAACGTTTCAAGCTTGTTTAGCGTCAGCCGCCGCAAGGTTTCGCCGGCGCTGGCGGCGTCGGCCGGTGTATCGATGCGCAAGGACTCATGCCCGGTTTCCCAGACATGAATCGCAATGCCATGATCCAGAGCACGCAATTGCTCCAATTTTTCAGACTCTTCCAGCATCCGCGTCGGCAAGGCCGTCAACCTGAGCAGCGTCTCCCGCGTATAGATGTAGACCCCCAGGTGGATATAGTGCAACCCCTTCACGGCCTGCCGGGACGGATCGTCGCGAACCAAGGGAATCGGAGCACGTGAGAAATACAAGGCGCGGCCATGCCGGTCGGTCACCACCTTGACCACGGCGGGGTTCTGCAGGTCTTCAGCTGTGTGGAGCGCGCGCTTCAGCGTTCCCATCTCGGCGCCGGACTCGACGAATGGTTCGATCAAATCCGTCAGGAGGTCAGGATCGACCGGAATTTCATCGCCTTGCAGATTCAGGATAAACTGACCAGTGCGCAGCCGTGCCACTGCGGCGACACGATCCGTGCCGCTCCGAAAATCACCCGTGGTTAACACCGCCTGCCCACCGAATTGCACGACTGTCTCTTGAATCCGCCGGTCGTCGGTGGCAACGACGACTTCAGAGACCACACGGCACGCCGCCGCTTGTTCATAGACATGTTGGATGATCGGCTTTCGGCCGAGCATGGCGATCGGTTTTCCAGGAAACCGGGACGAACCGTACCGGGCAGGAATCACCACGGTCACGTCGGGTTTCGGCTTACTCACCAAGCGCCTCCGACAGCTGCTTCATCGACACCGTCGCAGTTCCAACCATTCCGACCACGATGCCTGCGGCATGATTGGCCAACATTGCGGCCTCTCGCATTGAAGCGCCGATTGACAATGCCAACGCCAGGGTCCCCACGACCGTATCGCCGGCGCCCGTCACATCGTATACCTGGCGCGCCTGCGTGGGGATATGCCATGAATCCTTGTTGCCTTCGAACAGACTCATGCCCTTTTCACCGCGCGTCACCAGCACCGCCTGGCATCCCAAGCGCTGGCGAATCGTTTCGCCGGCCTCCTGGATCGTTTGATCGCCGTCACCATGGAGTCCGGCGGCCTGCGTGGCTTCCAGATGATTGGGCGTGATCACCGTCACCCCTTTATAGAAGCCGAAATGCTCGACTTTCGGATCGACAATGACAGGGACCTTTCGCAGCGCCGCGAGCCGAACGAGGTCCGACATCAGTCCTGCCGTCACGACCCCTTTCGCATAGTCGGATACCACCAGACAGGTCACTTCGCGCAGACACGATTCGACATACCGCAACATCTTTTTTTGCAATTGCGGCTTGAGCTCCGCCTTTGCGCTCGACGTCATAGCGAACGACTTGCTGATTGTGGGCGATCACCCTGGACTTTTTAATCGTGGGCCGGTTCGCATCGACGACGACGCCTCTATGCCCGGAGCGCTTCGTACCCAATTCCTTCAACAGCAGGCGTCCTGCTTCATCCGAGCCGATGATGCCGCAGATGTCGGCTTGCCCACCCAATGCCAGAATATTGTTGAAAACGTTGGCGGCGCCGCCGAGCCGCATGGATTCCGATTCGACGTGAACGACGGGCACCGGCGCCTCCGGGGAAATCCGGCTCACGCGTCCCCAGATGTAATGGTCAAGGATGAGATCGCCGATGACGAGGATTGAAGCTTGTGGGAATCGTTGGATATGGCGACGAAGACTGTTGGCCGAAGGCTTTTCAGAGCGGACTGAAGATCCCGCTGCCCCGGTCGAGTCCCGCGCCGGCTTGTTTACTGAATCGCCTTCCCGAACCGCCCCCATCTTACCCACTCCTGCCATTGTCCTTGGCCGCTCCACGACCAGTAAATGCGGAAGGCCTTCCCCCTAATTTTTTCCTCGCGCACGAATCCCCAAAACCGGCTGTCCAGACTTTGATCACGGTTGTCGCCCATGACGAAATAGGAACCCGGCTGGCACCGTCACGGGGCCGAAGTTATCGCGTGGATTGATCGTGCCGTCGATCATCCCCGAATCGATGCGCTGCGTAAACGCCTTGTCGTCCAGCGGCGTCCCGTTGACCACCACCACTTTGTTCTTCAGCTGAACCGTATCTCCAGGAGTGCCGACAATGCGTTTGATGAAATCCTTTTCCTCATCTTCCGGAAACCGGAACACGATGATGTCACCCCGCTGCGGTTTCCCGAACTCGATGAGCGCATGGGAGGCGTAACAATTCACCGGAGGGAAGGCCACTTGGAACTTGCAGTCGCTCGGCCATTGGATGCCGTAGGCCAGCTTGCTGACGAGGATATGATCGCCGATCAAGAGAGTGGGAATCATCGAACCGGAGGGAATCTTGAATGCCTGGACGACGAAGACTCGGATCGCAAAGGCCAGCAGCATCGCTACGATGATGGCTTCGGCGTATTCACGGAAGACGGACTTCCGGGCCGGCTGCACGCTGGTCGACACGTCTGCTCCTGTCGTGGCCTCCGGATGCGCGGGACGCGAGCTCGTCCGAGCTGGGGAGATTCGGATCGACACTCATTCTTCACCGACTTTCAAGATCGCGAGGAAGGCCTCCTGCGGAACTTCAACGCTGCCGACGGCTTTCATCCGTTTCTTTCCTTCTTTTTGTTTTTCGAGCAGTTTGCGCTTGCGCGTAATGTCACCGCCATAACACTTTGCCGTGACGTTTTTCTTCATCGCGCCGATCGTCTCGCGTGCGATGACCTTGTTGCCGATCGCCGCTTGAATCGCGATCTCGAACATTTGCCGCGGGATCAGCTCTTTCATCTTCTCGGCCAGCTGACGTCCCCGCGCATAGGAGCGCTCTCTGTGCGTAATAAAAGACAGGGCGTCCACCGCTTCTCCATTCAATAAAATGTCGAGCTTGACGAGATCCGATTCCCGATACCCGAGCAACTCATAGTCCAGTGACGCATAGCCTTGCGTGCGCGACTTCAGCTTGTCGTAGAAATCCAAAATCACTTCATTCAAGGGCATTTCGTAGCTGATCAGGACGCGAGTGGGATCGAGAAAGTGGATGCTGCGTTGAGTCCCCCGCCGCTCCTGACACAGCTGAAGAATGGCTCCCATGTAGCGTTCCGGCGTGATCACCGTCGCGAGAATGAACGGTTCTTCAAACCGCTCGATACTGCTGGGAGGCGGCAGCTCGGCCGGATTGTCTATTTCCAGGACCTCACCCTTGGTGGTCGTCACGCGGTACACGACGGTGGGCGCGGTCGTGATCAAGGTCAGGGCGTACTCCCGTTCAAGGCGCTCCTGGATGATTTCCATGTGTAAGAGACCCGAGGAAGCCGCAGCGGAACCCGAACCCGAGGGCCAGCGAGGTTTCCGGCTCATAGACAAACGACGAATCGTTGAGCCGCAACTTGACGAGCGCGTCGCGCAAATCCTCGTATTTCGCGGTATCAGTGGAATACAGGCCGCAGAAGACCAGGGGCTTTACTTCCTTGTAGCCGGGGAACGGCTCGGCAGTCGACTGAACGGCGTCAGTGATGGTGTCGCCGATTTTCACATCGGCCACCTCCTTCATGTTCGCGCAGAGATAGCCGACTTCCCCCGTCAGCAGTTCCGCTTTCTTGATCCGCTTTGGCGTGAAGTGGCCCACTTCCATGACTTCGAAGGTCCGGCCGTTCGACATGACTTTGATTTTCATGCCCGGACGCACGGCACCGTCCACAACGCGGGTCAACACGATCACGCCCTGGTAGTTGTCGAACCAGGAATCGAAAATCAACGCCTTCAACGGTGCCTGCGGATCACCTGAGGGCGGAGGAATCCGCTCGATGATGGCCTCGAGCACCTCGGGAACCCCACGGCCCTCTTTTGCACTGATCGGTATGGCGTGGCTGGCATCCAGCATCAGCACTTCGGAGATCGAATGCTTGGTGTTCTCCACGTCCGCACTGGCCAGATCGATTTTATTGATGACCGGGATGATGACATGGTTGTTGGCCATCGCCAGATTGACGTTGGCGATCGTCTGGGCCTGGACACCCTGTGTCGCATCGACGAGAAGCAGCGACCCCTCGCAGGCCGCCAGGCTTCTGGAGACTTCATAGGTGAAATCGACGTGGCCGGGCGTGTCGATCAGGTGCAAGGCATAGGTGTTCCCGTCTTTGGCCTTGTAGCGGATCGCCACGGCGTGCGCCTTGATGGTAATCCCCCGCTCACGCTCCAGATCCATCGCGTCGAGGATCTGATCTTTGGCCTCTCGGGCCGTGACAGCGCCTGTGGCTTCGAGGAACCGGTCAGCGAGGGTTGATTTACCGTGATCGATATGGGCAATAATCGAGAAATTGCGTATGAGGCTTTGCAAATCTGTAGCTCATTTCTTCAATAAAATCGGTTCATTATAGTAACTGCCCCCCGGGTTGTCAAAGTAAAGAGCCCCTCGTATAATCCGCGCCGCGCCCGCACTAGCTCTAGATTTTCCGACATCACCCTCTGAACTGTTTCCTCCGAGCGACTCGCATGACCCGCAAAAAACAGACACCCTCGCTGGGCGTTTGGGACCGGCAATATCTATGGCACCCCTTTACCCAAATGCAGGAATGGGAACAGGAGGAGCCGGTTATTATCGAACGCGGCAAAGGATCGTATCTGTTCGACACCGAGGGTAACAGATATTTGGATGGCACCTCCTCCATTTGGGTCAATCTTCATGGCCATCGGCATCCCGTTCTCGACCGTGCTCTCAATGCGCAGCGAAACAAGATTGCCCACACCACCCTGCTCGGTCTTTCGAATCCTCCCGCGATCCTCCTGGCACGCGAGTTGGTGCGTATAGCCCCGCGAGGACTGACCCGGGTATTTTTCTCGGACAACGGCTCGACCGCTGTCGAGGTCGCCCTCAAGATGGCCGTGCAGTACTGGAAACAGACGCGTCCGGACACAGAACCCAAACACAGTTTTGTGCACTTAAAGCTGGCCTACCATGGCGACACGGTCGGAGCCGTCAGCGTCGGTAACATCGAACTGTTTCATGCGCGATTCAAACCTTTACTCTTCCCGACCCAAGCGGTCGACCCCCCTTACTGCTACCGCTGCCCGCTCAAGATGACGTTTCCGGAGTGCCGGATCGCCTGCCTTGACCCTGTCGAGCAGGTGTTGCGTGACCATCGAGGCGAATTGGCGGGCTTCATCATTGAACCGCTCATGCAGGCGGCAGCAGGCATGATTACACAGCCACCAGGGTACCTGAAACGCATCAGAGAGCTCTGCACGAAATATGAGGTGCTGCTGATTGCCGATGAAGTCGCTACGGGATTCGGCCGGACCGGGGCCATGTTTGCCTGTCAGCAGGAAGGAGTCACCCCTGATCTGATGGCGATCAGCAAAGGGTTGACCGGAGGCTACCTGCCGCTTGCCGCGACATTGACGACGGAGGACATCTATCGCGCCTTCTTAGGGAAGTATGAAGAGTTCAAAACATTTTTTCACGGACATAGTTATACCGGCAATCCGCTCGGGTGCGCCGTGGCGTTAGCCAATCTGCAAGTGTTCCGGAAAGAGCAGACCCTGGCGAAATTGCGAGCCAAAATCAGCCTGCTGTCCCGACTGCTCATGCCTCTCCTTCGGCTGCCTCATGTCGGGGAGATTCGACAGCAGGGCTTCATGGTCGGAATTGAACTGATTCAAGACCGTTCGACAAAAGAAGCCTATCCCGCTCGAAACCAGAGTCGGGCAACGAGTGGCACAGGAGGCCCGAAGGCGAGGCCTTCTTCTCAGGCCGCTCGGCCACATCATCGTCCTGATGCCACCGTTGTCCGTCAGCGTCGATGAGCTGACCCGCATGGTCAGCATATCTCCCGATCGATCGCCGCCGTGACTCAGCACGAGTAGTCCCTCGTTCCTCCACCGCATCGTTTCACGCGCGTCAGCACCGACGCGTTTCACACCAAAAACACATCTGTTTTCCGGCACTTAGAGCCTAATCTTCGACTGCTACCTTTTAGGTGATCACGGCTCTTCAAGGGGTCGACATGAGCGTTCGCTGACAATCCTGTTGCTGTGTCTGACGCTGAACCTTCCTTCCCTCATCTGGGCCAGCGACGAGCAACCAGCCGAACGAAGCGGGCAGCGCTGGGCGACTCTCCTGGCGGAGCCCGTCGCATCACCCACCCTGCTTTCCAATGCTCAACGCTCCGGACAGGTCATTGAGACGACGGTCACCTCGAGCCTTCGTGCGAATTCCACCGACGTCCACACGCCTGCGCGATCTCTCCCCTGAGACAGATGGTCCCCGAGTCAAGGGACTTGTGGCCAAAATGAGCTGGCTCAAGGGAAGCCTTGTGACTGAATCGGAGGTCGCCAACAGTACGGAGGAAACGACTGGTGGGAGCACAAGATTCCGGGCGATAACCGGGTCGAAGCCTCGAGACAAATGGTGCGGCTTGGCGTCACCGGGATGACAGGCGCGCTCAGCTACGGCTCGAACTACAGAAAGGCCGGACAAGCCTTCCTGAATGCCCCGGACCAAAGCAGTCGGGAAATGTGGGGAGAATGGAAAGCGAACTGGGTCACGCTGCGCAGCGTCGTGGGACAGTTGTGGAACAATGTCGTAGAAGATGCCTCACGCCCGCGACAGGTTCAAACCTATGGACGTATGAGCATGGGCTTCACGCGAGCGTCGTGGCCGGAGTTGAGCCTCACCTATGGGCGGAACTCCTTCTCCAGTGCGCTTGAACCGGCAGGCATTCTCCCGCAGCGTACTCAGAGTCATACGCTCGAAGGCGCGGTCGCCTATCAGAGCCTGCGGTGGAACGTGAGGCTCAGCTCCACCTATGCCCTCACCAGCGACCTGCTCCACGGCGGAGCTGAAAGCAACGTTCGCATGCAACTCCTCAGCGCCTCGTTTCGACCACTCAATACGTTGATGATCTCGCCCATGCTCGGGTACCGGGAGGAAATCCAGGACGCTTCCGGCATGCGCATCGACGGCCCTTCCGCTTCGCTCGCGCTCCATTATAAGCAAAGCCGTCGGCTCTTGGTCAGCGCCATCGGGAACTATGCCAATTGCCGTTCGAACGACGGACAGATCGACAATGAGAATGTGGGAGGTAAGGGCATTGTCGCCTGGGACGTGCAGCAGTCGACAAAATGGAGCACGTTGATTGCCCTCGAAGCGGGCTACACTCGCGTGAGCAACCGGGTCATGCCCGCCGCTGATACTGAAGATATTTCTGGATTGCTACGAATCGTCCTCGCCGCGCTCTAGACCGTTGAGGACGGCTCCTACGATAGCTTGACGGGCTCCTCTCGCCCTACCTTGAGCAGCGAACTCGCGCTCGTTTCCTTGCAGAAGATTTCCAGTTGGCCATCGCTGTTGATCAAGGCATGGGGCATCGTACGGTCGCCCTTCGGCGTAGCATCGGACGAGTCCATCAATGGAGTGCCCTACGATCCGGATCAGCGGATTCGGCCGTTTGGTGATTTCTCGCACTTCCTTCACGTGGCCTGACGACACATTCGTGATCAGATTGCCGAATGCATCCACGTAGACCACCTCTCCAACGAGCGCCATGTGTTCCCAATGCGGCTGAGCCACAGCGAACCTGCGCGCATCCGTCACGAGCCGCCCATACGAAGCCATCGGCTGATTCTTGGTGAGCCACGCGGCTGCCGGCGCAAAGACATCGCGCCCGTCGAACGTGTGCCCTTCGGAATCAAGGCGATACTGCTTGTTTTCCACTTCCCGGACTTCGACGTCCCCTTCCTGGTCGAACACATGGGTGAGCAAGCCGTTGTCCGGAGCAAAAAAGTAATACCGTGAACTCTTTGCCACAAGGGGACGTCGCTCGCTTCCCACACCAGGATCAACGATTGCGACATGGATGGTGCCTTCGGGGAAATATCGATAGCAGGACTTCCAGAGGTAGGCGCCATCTTGGACGTCGTGAGAGGTCACCCGATGACTCAGGTCCACGATGGTCGCCTGAGGGTTGATCGAAAGGATGACGCCCTTCATGCTGGCCACGAACCAATCGCGGTCGCCGAAATCCGTCAAGAGGGTGATGATCGAAGCAGGGTGCGGCATGGAGACCGCCTGAATGGATAGACAGCTACCTAATTCCTGCGCTCGGTGGCGCCGTGACTGCACGCACCCACGAGACAGTCCGCTGCTAAAACTCCTCAAATTTGATCTCCACGACTTCGTACTCGACCGTCTTGACCGGCGTCTTGACTTCGATGAAATCGCCGACACGCTTTCCGATCAATGCTCGACCGACGGGAGATTGGATGGAGATGCGGTTGAACTTCATATCGGCTTCATCCTGCCCAACGAGCGTATATTGGCGTTTGGCTTGGGACTCTTGCTCGATGACCATCACCGTGGCGCCGAACACGATCGTGTCCGACACACGCCCGGCAATCTCGACGACCCGGGCGTCAGCCAGCTTCGTTTCGATTTCCGCAATGCGCGACTCGATGAATCCTTGACGCTCCTTCGCGGCATCATATTCCGCATTTTCACTCAGATCCCCGTGCGCCCGCGCCTCCGCAATGGCTTCGATCACCTGTGGCCGCTCGACCTTGCGCAGACGATCCAATTCCGCTTTGAGCGCATCGTAGCCTTTCTTCGTAATCGGTGTTGGCATAGTTCCTTTGGTTCCTCTACCGCCTGCAGTGGTATTCTTGGAGTGAGCGGATCGTCAATTCCTTTTTCAGAATGGCTTCGATGCCCATCACAGCGGCCCGCGCGCCGCGCATCGTCGTGTAATACGCCAATCCCTTGTTCAACGCTTCCCGCCGGATCGACAATGAATCGGCATGAGACGCGGCAGTCCCCACGGTATTGACGACGAGGGCCACCTCGCCATTCTTAATGAGATCGACGATGTGGGGCCTTCCCTCCGTGACCTTGAGTACCGTTTTGACTTCCAAGCCCTGGTCGCGCAGATAGCCGGCGGTGCCGCTCGTCGCCTGAATCCCAAATCCCAGCCGATGGAGCTGTTTCGATACCTGTAACGCGGCGGGTCGGTCGCTTTCTTTGACGCTGATAAACGCCGTTCCGCTCATCGGAAGCATGGCGCCGGCGCCGGCCTGCGATTTGGCGAAGGCCCACCCGAAATCCGCGTCGATCCCCATGACTTCGCCGGTCGACTTCATCTCCGGGCCGAGCAGGACGTCGACGCCGGGAAACTTGTTGAAGGGAAAGACGGCTTCTTTCACCGAGAGGTGGACAGGCTTGGGCGCCGTCACGAATCCAAGATCGTCCAACGATCGGCCGATCATCGTCTTCATGGCCAGCTTCGCAAGCGGAACACCGATCGCCTTACTGACAAACGGCACGGTTCTGGAGCCGCGCGGGTTGACTTCCAACACGTAGACGGTTTTATCCTTCACGGCAAACTGAGCATTCATGAGGCCGACCACCCCCAGCTCCAATGCCAATGCCGTCATCTGGCGTCGTATTTCCTCCACCACGGTTTCATCGAGTGAATAGGGCGGCAGCGAACAGGCCGAGTCGCCGGAATGCACGCCGGCCTCCTCGATATGTTCCATAATGCCCGCAACGACCACCCGCCGGCCGTCACAGATGGCATCGGCATCAACCTCGATGGCATCAGAAAGGTATTTGTCGATCAACACGGGATGTTTGTGCGAGGCTTTGACGGCCGATCCCATGTACTCGAGCAGGCCGGCTTGATCGTACACGATCTGCATGGCCCGTCCGCCCAGCACGTAGGAGGGCCTGACCATCACGGGATAACTGATGTTCGCGGCAATCGACACCGCCTCATCCACGGACCGGGCGATGCCGCTTTCGGCCTGTTGCAGCCCAAGCCGATTGAGCAGGTCCCGAAAGCGTTCACGATCTTCAGCACGATCAATCGCGTCCGGACTCGTGCCGAGAATCGGGACGCCGGCTTTCGACAACGGGATGGCCAGCTTGAGTGGCGTTTGCCCGCCGAACTGCAGCACGACGCCGAGCGGGTTTTCACGCTGAATGATGTTCAACACATCTTCTTCGGTCAGCGGCTCGAAATACAGGCGATCGGACGTATCATAATCGGTGCTCACCGTCTCGGGGTTGCAGTTCACCATGATCGTTTCGAGTCCTTCCTCTCGAAGCGCCATGGCGGCGTGCACGCAACAGTAATCGAATTCAATCCCCTGGCCGATCCGATTGGGTCCGCCGCCGAGGATGATCACTTTCTCCCGAGCCGTCGGACGTGCCTCGCACTCCGTTCCATAGGTGGAGTACAGATACGGGGTATGCGCTTCGAACTCGGCTGCACAGGTATCAACGCGCTTGTAGGTGACCGATCGTGTGCTTCCTGGTGCCGATCGCTGCGCCCTGATTGAAGCGGCCGCCAGACCCGTCAGCTGTGCGATCCGCTCGTCCGAAAACCCTAGTTCTTTGGCTTCCCAGAGCAGCGCGTCGTCCAAGGATGCCTGCCCGCTGGCCTGTTCAACCAGCCGCTGCTCGACTCTCATCAGGTCCCGCAACTGATCCAGGAACCACGCGTCAATTTTGGTCAGCGCAAAGAGCTCATCGTTCGACATCCCCAACCGGATGGCATCCGCGACATACCAGATCCGTTCGGCAATGGGACTTCGCAGTTGCTGACGGATCCGTTCCATGGCGCCTTGTCGATCGAACCCTTCGGGAATGCCGCGGTCCAAGCCGACCCTGGAGGCAAGGCCGTTCAGCTCCAGTTCAAGCGAACGGATCGCTTTCTGCAGCGACTCTTTAAACGTCCGACCGATCGCCATTGCCTCGCCGACCGATTTCATTTGCGTGGTTAATGTCGGATCGGCGCCTTTGAATTTCTGAAAAGCAAAACGAGGAATTTTTACGACGACGTAGTCGATCGTCGGCTCGAACGAGGCTTTGGTGACGCCGGTGATGTCGTTGGTGATCTCGTCGAGTGTGTACCCGATCGCGAGCTTTGCCGCAATCTTCGCAATGGGAAAGCCGGTGGCTTTCGACGCCAATGCCGAACTCCGGGACACCCGTGGGTTCATTTCAATCACGACCAGTTCCCCGGTGTCGGGATTGACGCCGAATTGAATGTTCGAACCGCCGGTATCGACCCCGATCTCCCGGATGATGCGGAGCGCGGCATCACGCATGCGCTGATATTCTTTGTCCGTCAGCGTCATGGCTGGTGCCACCGTGATGCTGTCGCCGGTATGCACGCCCATCGGATCCAAGATTTTCTATGGGGCACACAATGACGACGTTGTCCTTGAGATCCCGCATCACCTCGAGTTCGTATTCTTTCCAGCCGATCAACGACTGTTCGATCAAGACTTGGCTGACCGGACTCATGGCCAAGGCCCATTCGATTAATCGTTCGAATTCTTCCCGATTGTAGGCGATGTTGCCGCCGGTGCCGCCCATCGTAAAGGACGGCCGGATGATGGCGGGAAATCCCACGCGGTCGAGCACACGAATGGCTTCCTCGCGGCTATGGGCGGTCCCGCTCTCCGGCACGCGCAACCCGATCCGTTGCATCGCCTGCTTGAAGGCATCTCGATCCTCGGCCTTGTGAATGGCCTCCGCCGAAGCTCCAATCAGGGCCACGCCATACTTATCCAGCGTTCCTCGCTTCACCAACCCCATCGTCGCATTGAGCGCCGTTTGCCCTCCCATGGTCGGAAGCAGCGCATCTGGGCGTTCTCGTTCAATGACTTTTTCGATCACATCCAGCGTAATCGGTTCGACGTACGTCCGGTCCGCGAATTCCGGATCCGTCATGATGGTCGCCGGATTGCTGTTGATGAGGACCACCCGGTAGCCTTCATCCTTAAGCGCCTTGCACGCCTGAGTCCCGGAATAATCGAATTCGCAGGCCTGCCCGATCACGATGGGCCCCGATCCGATTAAAAGGATGCTTTGGATATCAGTGCGTTTCGGCATGCAGACTTAACTGGCCTGAGGCAACGGCCCGATGGCCGGTTTGTAAGGGGCAGGAGCCGGCATAGGCCCTCCTCCCGCTCCGTGATAATACCGCATCGCTTCAGGTAACCACGCCTCCAATTGATTGATGCGGGTCACATCGGATGGGTGGGTCGAGAGAAACTCAGGGATCGCATGTTGCGAGCGGAAACACAACTTGTCGATCATTTGCCGCGGGCAACCGCTCATGCGCTCCCAGAAGGGGACCGCCTCGCGTGGATCATATCCGGCTTGCGACATCAATCGCAGGCCGATGTAGTCGGCTTCCGACTCTTGTTTTCGGTTGAACGGCAGCGAGACATTCACGCCATAGGCACCAAGCAATCCTTGAATGGCGCCTCCGCTCGAATGACCTGCGGCCGCCGCACCGAGGGCGCCGAGTTGGGCGATCTGATCGATGATGCTTCGGCTCATTCGTTCCACGCCGTGCCGCTGCAGGGCATGAGCGATTTCATGCCCCATCACGGTCGCCAATCCGGCGTCGGTCTTCGTGTGTTTCAGAATGCCGGTGAACACGGCGACTTTTCCCCCTGGTAAACAGAACGCATTGACCATCTTGTCGTCTTCGATGACGGCGAACTCCCACTGATACTCAGGCTTGTTCGCCACATCGGCAATTTTTCGACCGACCCGCTGAATCTGTTCGTTGATCTCCGCGTTTTCACTCAGGCGTGCCTGCCGCAACACTTCCCGATACGCGCTAAGCCCAAACTGCAGTTCTTTTTCTTCTGAAAAGAAAATCAGCTGATCGCGGGCCGTGCCCGGGGCGCGATAACACCCGGAAAGCGCACTGAGGACCGCAAGCGCGCTTCCTGTTCCCAGCGCGGTCCACAACCCGAGGGCGCCGCGTGCGCCCCAGGCCAGCATGGCTCGTCGTCCGACCGGCGTCGCCAGGACTTGTGGCAGCGAGTCGGAATCCGATCGGTACGTATCCTTTGCCGACAACGCCATGTCACTCCTACGGCATCCACAGGTACATGAACTGTGGGCTCCCACCGCGAACCATGGACAATAGGTCCATGCTTGCGAGACTGCTGAGGCCGTTTCCGCTTCCAAACACCCGTGAATAGATGTTGTTTTGATATTCGCCATGCCGGCGGTACGTGACGACACGCGCCTCTTTCAGACCGGCATTTTTCTTCGCCAAGTCAATCGCTTCATCGAGGTACCCGATGTCATCGACCAACCCTGCCGCTTTCGCTTGATCACCGGAGTAAATGCGCCCATCCGCGAGCTTTTTGATCTGCTCCGCCGAGAGTTGCGGACGTCCTGCTTGCACCACTGTCAAAAACCGTTGATAGAACGAATCGATCACCCCTTGGAAAATCTCTTTTTCGTCTGCGGTCATCGATCGGAACGGAGAACCCATGTCCTTGCGAGGCCCCGACGTAATCGCATTGGCCTCGACGCCGACCTTTTCCAAGAGGCCCTTGGCGTTTACTGTCAACATGATGACGCCAATGCTACCGGTGACCGTTGAGGGGTGCACCAAAATGGCGTCAGTTGCCATCGCCAAGTAGTAGCCGCCGGACGCCGCGACATCCATCATGGAAGCAATGACCGGAACTTTCTTGTTTTCCTTAAACGTCTTGAGCTCGTGGTACAGAATGTCGGAGGCATTGACGGTGCCGCCTGGACTGTTGATCCTCACCACGACCGCCTTGACCTTCTCGTCCTTTGATGCCTTGGTCAGCTCTTCCTTGAACGTCGCCAGGAGATTCGGCTGCGGCAGCCATCCCTCCTTATCTTGGGAGCTGATGACGCCTGATAAATCCAGAAGCAACACTTTACCGTCGCCAGATCCGCTGAGCTGCACCTCTTGCACCGGGCCGGGTGGCTCCAACAGATTGACCGTGACGCACCCGTGTTGCGTGAAGACGGAGAACAGGACGAAAAGCCCAACAACCGTACGCTGTATCTTATCCATGCGATTTCTCCATTAACTGAACGAATTCGGCAAACAGATAGGCTGAATCATGAGGCCCCGGAGAGGCCTCCGGATGATATTGTACCGAAAAGACGGGCTGATCCAAGCAGGCCAACCCCTCAATTGACCGGTCGTTTAAACTCATATGTGTCACCGCCACACGACCAAAGTCACTATCGAGGAGCGGAGGACGATCGGGTATGCCTTCCGGCAGTTCCGGACACTGCACCGCAAAATTGTGGTTCTGCGACGTGATCTCGACTTGTTTGGTTCTGAGATTGATCACAGGATGATTGGCTCCATGATGCCCGAATTTTAACTTGTAGGTCTTGAACCCCAACGCCAACCCCAGGATCTGGTGTCCCAGACAAATGCCGAAAATAGGCCGACGACCGATCAACTGGCGCATCGTTTTAATGGCATAGCCTACGCCTTCGGGATCGCCGGGACCGTTTGACAGAAAGACACCGTCCGGCGCGAGAGCCTCTACCTGCTCCGCCGTCGTTGAAGCGGGCACCACGTGCACGTCGCAGCCGACATCAACCAGCCGGCGCAGGATGTTGTGCTTGACCCCGAAATCATAGGCGACGACTTTCCACCGGCGTGGAGAGGCCGCCGCGCTGCCATGGGATGCCGGAACCCATTCGCCGGAACCATCGGTCCACCGGTACTTGTTCTGACAGGTGACCTCGGCGGCTAAATCCCTTCCGACGATATCGGGCGCCTGCCGAGCTTTTTCCACCGCCCGCTCGGCGTTGCCTTCAACATGAGTGATGAGTCCCTGCTGCGAGCCGTGCTCACGCAAATGCCGCGTCAGGGCTCGGGTGTCGAGCCCCTCAATCCCCACAATCCGCGCCGCTTTCAAGTAGTCGTGAAGCCCCTGCCGGCTGCGCCAATTACTCGCTCCCCTGCTCGCCTCCTTCACGACAAAGCCTTCGGCCCAAATGCGTGACGACTCGGCATCCTCCGGCGTCACCCCGTAATTGCCGATGTGTGGACAGGTCATGGTGATGATCTGTCCTTTATAAGAGGGATCGGTCAAAACTTCCTGGTACCCGGTCATGGCTGTATTAAACACCACTTCGCCGACCGTCTCGCCTTCAAATCCGAGCGCGCGGCCTTCGAAGACCTTCCCGTCCGCCAATGCTAACAGCGCCCGTTTCACGCAGGTATCCTTTCTGGCTCGATAGACCGTTTCGCTTTGAGCGCCAGCAACCACATACCCAACACGACATTGACGACATACAGCGAGCGGATCGGCATATGAAACCGAAAGAACGCCTCGAACGCGGCCTTTCTTGCCTGTTCATCCTTGAGGGCAAACGCCTGAGCCTGCAAGGCCGCTGCGTGAGGATGCAGCACGAGAATAATCACCCCTGCTATGGCGCCCATCACACTCAAGAGCACCCATTCTCCCCGGCTGACTGTTGCGCGTGGCGTGCCTTGCCACCGCCGATATCCCATCGCGCAGACCAGAATGATGAGCGCGACGACGACCAGTCGGTTGTAGCCTTCGAACGCTTTCGTGAGAAAGAACCCCCCCGACTCCTGCCCGCCAAGCGTATTGAAGACCGCCGGAATCACGGCACCGACCAACACGATCAATCCTCCCACCCAGACGCCTAGCGCAAGGTACTCAACGCTCAGCGCACAGGCCAGACCCCATCCAGCAGTGCATTCTCACGCAGACCCCGCTGCTTCAAACACGACGCGTCCGCTCACAATGGTCGTCATGACGAGTCCTTTGACTTTCCAACCCGCGAACGGCGTATTACGACTTTTCGAGCGGAATTTGCCCGGGTCCACTTCCCATTGCGCCTGGGGGTCGATGATGGCGACATCGGCATCCGCTCCCGGTTGCAACGTCCCTTTCGCCAGGCTAAATGCTCTGGCCGGCGCCGCACTTAACTTTTCGACGGCCGACTCGAGCGAGAGAATGCCTTCCTCGACGAGTGCGAGCGTCAGCGGCAGGGCCGTTTCCAATCCCACGATGCCGAAAGGCGCTTCGGTGAATCCCTGCTGCTTCTCCTGCGTCGCGTGGGGCGCATGATCCGTTGCAATCACATCGATGGTGCCGTCCCGCAATCCGTCCTTGATGGCCTGCACGTCTTGCCATGTTCGGAGCGGCGGATTCATTTTTGCCAGCGTGTTGAAGCCGCGAACGATTTCTTCGGTCAACATAAAATGGTGCGGACAGGCCTCCGCCGTAACCCGAAGTCCCCTGGATTTTGCTTCGCGGACCATGCGAACGGATCCGACGGTACTGATATGCGCCAGATGCAAGCGAGCGCCGGTCAACTCGGCCAACGACACGTTGCGTGCCACCATGACGTCCTCAGCCGCTGCCGGAATGCCGGGAAGGCCCAGTTCGGTAGAGATCAGCCCTTCATTCATGCATCCGCCTTCGGCCAGATGCAGATCTTCGCAATGATCGATCACCGGGATGTCAAATGCCAGGGCATATTCCATCGCCCTTCGCATCACCAGGCTATTCATCACCGGCTTCCCGTCGTCCGAGATGGCCACGCAGCCGGCCCGGCGGAGATCGCCGATCTCGGCCAATTCCTTGCCTTCCGAACCCTTGGTGATGGCTCCGATCGGCAAGACGTTCGCCAGTCGTGCGGCCCGCGCGCGTTCCAGTATGAATTCGGTAATGGCTTGATTGTCGTTCACCGGGTTCGTATTGGGCATGCAACAGACCGTGGTAAATCCGCCGGCGACCGCCGATGCGGCGCCGCTTTGTATCGTCTCCTTGTACTCAAAGCCAGGCTCGCGAAAATGCACATGGAGGTCGACGAATCCCGGAACGACGAGACGCCCGGTGGCAGAGACCCTGGTCGCGCCCGGCGGGGCTTTCACGCCCCGACCGATCGCGACAATTTTCCCTTCGTCGATGACCAGATCGCCGATGGCATTATACCGGCCGGGGTCGATGATGTGTCCGCCTTCAATCAGAAGCGCCATTGTGTATAATTTCCTTGAACTAGTTAGCCCCTGACATGAGATAGAGAATTCCCATCCGGACGGCCACCCCGTTCGCCACCTGATCCAAAATCACGGAGGACAGGCTGTCGGCCACCTCAGGAGCGATTTCCACACCGCGGTTAATGGGTCCGGGATGCATCACAATCGCACCGGGTTCGGCCAACTTGACTCGTTCCGCCGTCAGTCCATACAGCCGTGCATATTCCCGAATCGTCGGGAACAGCGCACGTCCCTGTCGTTCCAGTTGCAGCCGCAGCATCATGATCACCTGGACGCCGCGGAGGGCCTCATCAAGATCGTAGAAGGCCTTCGCACCCAATTTGTCGATGCCCAAAGGAATCATGGTGGGAGGACCGACGACCCGGACTTCCGCGCCGAGTTTTGCGAGTGCATGGATGTTCGAGCGCGCGACCCGGCTATGCGCAACATCTCCGACGATGGCCACGCGCAGGCCCTGAAACGACAGGCCCCGCTCGCGAATCGTGTAGAGATCCAGCAACGCCTGCGTCGGATGTTCGTGCCATCCGTCGCCGGCGTTGATGACCGAACTTTTGACGCCGCGGGCCAGTGTTTCGGCCGCGCCCGCCGAAGAATGCCGCAGCACGATGATATCCGCCTGCATGGCTTCGATATTGCGCGCCGTATCCAGCAGCGTTTCACCTTTCACGACGCTGCTCGACGACGGAGAAAAATTGATCACGTCGGCGCTCAAACGCTTGGCCGCGAGCTCGAAGGATGTCCTCGTGCGCGTACTCGGCTCGAAAAAGAGATTGACGACCGTCCGGCCCCGCAGGGCGGGCACTTTCTTGATTTCCCGTCCGGTCACTTCCTTAAAGGAGTCGGCGGTTTCGAGAATCAGCTTGATTTCCTCCGCCGATAAAGAGGCCAAGCTGAGGAGGTCCTTTCGTTTCAGGCTCATCGCTCCATCTCCTTCACGCCTTTGAGAATGACGACCCGGTCATCCTCTCCCGCTTCTTCCAGCATGACCTGAATGTTCTCGTCCCGTGAAGTCGGAATGTTCTTCCCAATGTAGGTCGCTTTGATCGGCAATTGCCGGTGCCCCCGGTCAACCATGACTGCCAGCTGAATTTCTGCGGGACGCCCCAGATCGATGAGTCCGTCCATGGCCGCGCGAATCGTCCGTCCGGTAAACAACACGTCATCGACCAGCACGATGATTTTTCCCGGAAATATCGAACGGCACAGACGTCTTTCGAAGAACCGGCTGCTCTTTCCGCAGGGACAAATCGTCACGGTACAGCGTGATGTCCAACTCGCCGATGGGAACGGCGACGCCCTCGATATCCTGAATCCGCCGCACAAGCCGATGAGCCAAATGCACGCCGCCCGTCCGGATCCCGACCAACCCCAAGTCCTTCACACCCTTGTTCCGTTCAAGAATTTCATGGGCAATCCTCGACATGGCGCGCGCCATGTCGCCAGCCTCCATCACGAGCCGCTCCTGTTGCCGGTTCGGTGTCATCGGCGCCTTAATCGGGAATTCGGACATAAAAAAACCTCCTCATCAGCGTCGATGAGAAGGTCGTTGGTTGTCGCCAGCCAGCAGCGGCCATATGCGCTCCTTGCTCACCTCGCAGGATGAGCATTAAAGGTTTCCTGATCTTACTGGGGCGTAACAAAGACTGTCAACCCCGCAAGGAAAAGTGGCCCTCCTTACGTGGCCGTAACATGGAAGACGGTGAGCCCGGGTTCAAGTCGCGACTGCGGCAAGATGGTTTGATGCATGCGAAATGTCGGTAGCTGGTCCACGGATTCCTTCCACCGGACCTCGAATCGGGTCTCGGCCAGTGTTCCATGAGACTTCCCGGTCCGGTCACAAACGCGTGTCCTCCTGCTCTAAGCGCCCGTCGCAGGTCCTCGATGGCAGCGGCGAGCTCAATGCGATCGCCGTTAACGCCACTGGAAATCCAGTAATAGGCCACATCAAAAGCAGAGACTGAAGACTCGGCGCTCCCGCCGACCGATGACCGGCACAAATTGTATCCGCTTGAGCCAGTCCCAGTGATGCAATTGCGCGCATGTATTCCAGAGCTGTTGTGCTTGTTTTTGCGCAAACGCCGGTGCGCGGACCCCCACCGTATAGTTCCGCGGGCGATCAAAAGGGATGCACGTGGCAATGACCGCATCTCCGTTTTCGATCAGGACGTTCTCCGCACGCGACAGCAGGCTGCCGATCTCTCGATCTTGTTCGGCCAAATCTTGAAGGTAATCTGCAACGAACGGCTGGGCCGCCAACTCACCGATCGCTGTCGTGTCCTGCGGGTACAGCACGACCGCTCCATAGGCCTGATGGGCGAGATCGTCGGCAGGCCCTGGATAAACACTGATCGCCAGTCCACCGGACTGATCGGCGGTGATGGAACCGGTTCGTCGTCGGTGCCTGGCGGCAACGGGGTGGGCAGAATCGTCTCCTGCTCGCGATCGCTCAGCACGACCTGTCCGTTGATGATCTTCGCGGCTCGATCGCAGATGGGGAATGTTCTGCCCTTCGGGTTCATGTAAGGCAAGCCCGCGGAGTCATGGGCGAGCGTCACCTTTTCAAGCCTGCCGCCCTGTATGGTGAGGCAGGAACCAGCTGAGGGATCGAAGTATCGCCGAGGCGGGGTTGGTGACGGGAACCACTCTACCTGACGAGCCTTCGTGGGGTCCATGAACAAGGAAAGAGCATCCTTCCCTGGTGGGGCTTGAGGCACGAAACAACTCTTGAAGAGGCGAAAGGCCGCTTCAGATGGATAGGCAGGGATTCCACGATACCGAAGCGGCGGTGGTGCGAGCCTTGCCGTCATTCTGATCGTCGTACAGGCCACGGATGAATTCGAACGCGGCCGAGCCGGTACCCGGCAATAAGGATTTGAACAGCTCGACCACCGGAAGAAAATCGATTGACTCCCAGTGCATCGCGCCCATGCAAGACATGAAGCGCTCTCCCTCGAAACTTCCTTTTTCGAGGACATACCATGCATCTTTGCGATGGCGGATCGTCGCAGTCCCAGTCGGGCTGATGACGAGATCTTCGTCCCGGTAAAACCAGCGTATGTCCTCGATCGTGACCCGCAAACGCTTGCGCGGCCATGGCTCGCAGATCGTCGGCTGTCAGCCGTTGCCATCCGGGCCTCGTCGTGAGATTGAAGGAAGTTTCGTTGATGAGACCGGACGGTTTGAGGCCGACCCAGGCACCCTAATCGAGCTTTATCCTTGCGCGAGCAGGAACCCTTTCCCCCCATCGCTCCAGTCCCCATGCGCTTTCGTGCAGGACATGACCGGAAGGATCAGTCGCAAGGATGCGCCGTCCATCAGGACGATAAAAGACCAGATGGCCCGTCGGTTGCCGGACCACTCGTCCGCCGGCCGCTTCCGAGATCTTCTTTGAAATGCAGGTTTTCGGCAAACGTGAGATGACCTGGTGTCGAAAGGGCCGTAAGAACGGGATCGGCGGACATCTAGAGGTGGTTCGGAGGAAGGCTGCAGAGGTTTGAAACGCGCAGATCGAAGCGCCAGGGCTGAGAACACAAGCGACAAGGCCTGGCCAGCATCCCACTACTCACGGACCTGCCCGCTTCCCAACACGATAAACTTGGAACAGGTCAGCTCTTCCAATCCCATGGGTCCGCGCGCATGGATGCGAGAGGTACTGATGCCGATTTCTGCACCCAGCCCGAACTGGTATCCATCGTTGAGTCTGGTCGACGCATTGACCAGCACGGCGCTGGCATCCACCTCGCGCAGGAATCGCATCGCCTTCTTATAGTCGGACGTGACGATGGCCTCCGTGTGACGAGACCCGTAGCGAACAATGTGCTCCATGGCTTCATCGATATGCTTCACGACCTTGATTGCCAGCGTCAAATCCAAAAACTCCTTCCCATAGTCACTGTCACTCCCAGGTTTGGCTGCGGACGATAAGGCGCAGGTCTTCTGGCAGCCGCGTACTTCCACGCCTGCTGCCACCAGTTTGTCGATAAAGCCCGTCAGCCAGGTTCTCGCCAGACTTTGATGGACCAACAGCGTCTCCATGGCGTTGCACGTCGACGGCCGCTGAACCTTGGCATTCAGACACACACGCTCGGCCATGGCCGGATCGGCATCGTCGTCTACATAGATGTGGCACACGCCGGCATCGTGCTTGATGACAGGGATCGTCGAGTGTTCGGCGACGATCCGCATGAGGGATTCTCCCCCTCGTGGAATAATCAGATCGATCGACCGGTCTTTCTTCAAGAGCAGCGGTACCAGCTCCCGGTCCGGCCTGGCCACAAACGAGATCGCACCGGCCGGAATCCCGCACTTTTCTGCAGCCTCCGAGAGAATCGCGGCGATGGCACTGTTCGACTTGATCGCCTCACTTCCACCTCGCAACACGCACGCATTGCCGGACTTCAGGCACAATGCCGCCGAATCCGCCGTGACATTGGGGCGCGACTCATAAATGATGCCGATCACGCCAATGGGCACGCGAACGCGTCCAACCTGCATGCCGTTGGGCCTGGTCCACATCTTCGCCATTTCCCCGAGCGGATCGGGCAATTTGGCCACCTCTCGGATGCCATCAGCCATGTCCCGGATTCGTGCCTCGGTGAGACGCAGACGATCAGCCATCGCCGTCTTGTCCCGCGTGGCAAAGGCATCGACGTCTTGCCCGTTCGCGTCCAGGATACGTTCCGATTGTGTTTCCAACGCATCGGCCATAGCCAGTAACGCCTGATTCTTGACGGATGTCGACAAGGTCGCCAATCGATTGGCCGCCTCGCGCGCGCGCGTGACGAGTTCTTCGACATACTCAGGGATGGATTGCGTATCTGGGGACGCTTCTGGAGTGTCTTGCGAACGATCGGCCTCGCCGGACTGCTCAGACATGAAGTGGTGCTCCTCTTGTGGTCGCTGGGGCTCTACAGGATACAGTGGGGATTTCCGAAGGGTCAAGGCGCGAAAAGTGAGCTTGTCCCACCACCCTTCGGCAGTGTCGACGTCTCCCCAGGTGATCGAAGGCTGCAGGCGAATGTGATCAGTCATTGGCACTGTCCAAAGCGGATATCTCAAGATGATCGAGTCTTGTGTTTCAACGAAGGCAGTCGATCAAATATGCATCGAGCAATCGCGAAGCTACCTTTCAAAGAATAATGAGCAGCACCCTGAACACCCTGGGCGATAAAGCGGTCGTGAGCGTTAACCTGATCAAGGCAGGACGCAATCGAGGTGGCTTATGCCAGACTTATTTAGAATGCTTAAGCTTGGCGTTTCTTTGCCTGCATATTCTTTATAGTCAGTTTTGTCAGGAAGATATAGTATGACTGGAGTTGACCCCTCCGCCTTGGCCGAATCAACAAAAGACCACAACAATGCATGATTAATTGCTTCCGCCGAGTTCCCGTTGTGTTGGGTCGCGAAAGTGAAAACCGTGTTATGTACGCACGGAAGAGATATGAACATATACATATATCGCCACCGAGGCAATTCCCATATGCCAGGGACGTAAAACCAGTCATGATCGATGAAGGGTAAGTCACCCATCGTACTTGCGGTGATGATTGCCTCAAGGGAGGGCAGGGGAACATTGATAGGGTTGAGCCCATGATTATTTTTAACTCGAAACGTGGTCGAGCCCACGGTATGTCTCCCAATATGTTTAAGCCATACACCCCCATTGTCCTTGCAGAGGAGTGACTCGAAAGGGCAAGAATAACGATAGTAGGATGCCACGGACGAACGTCTCGCAGAAACCGCAAATACATCTGACCAACGCTATATCCTTCACGCCGAAGTTCAGGATCTTGCAGCCCTTGGGCAAATACCCTTCGAGGGATCCCCATGTGTCTTCAAACTTGAGTTCTAATCCGAATGTATGTGAATCACCAATAAGAGCGATTCGGCAGGTCCCTAGGGAAGCAGCAACCATGCTACCTGAATGGAGTCTCGTATACCCTCGTAAACTGGAAAATACAATCCATCATTGCTGCTCAAGTTAGGCCTCACGGTCCATCCCTACAGTTGGTCGTAATAGTAAAGCCCGTTGGATCGCTCGGAAAACCGGCGGACAGCGATGTTGATTCGGCGGGGGCCTAATACTACTTCGCCCAGCATTGGTCCCGATGGCGTGTCAGTCGAGAACAGGCGAAAGCTCGCCTCCAGAATCGTGACAATAAGGATCAGCGGCAGGATATTCCACTTCAAGAATGACCGAAGGGGCGGCTTTCCACCTTTACTAAGATGAATATAACACCAAGTAACAACGACACTCATGCACGCAAACAGCGTGGCCGCTCCAAGGAATAATTTACCGTCTCTGTGTGGGAAGAATGCCAGTACATCATGCTTATCCTCAATGCGGTACAAGGCAAGAAGCACCAATATGCCACACAGCTCCCATGCCCAAGCCGACAGAATCAATGTTAGCGTACTGATTCGCCTGAATACCTGCATCGACTACAGGAAGGATTTTTTGAAGTACTCGATGGTACGCACAAGGGCGTCTTCAAGTAGTACTGTGGGTTCCCACCCGAGAAGTGTTCGCGCACGCTGGATATCCGGTCTTCTGACCTTGGGGTCGTCGGTGGGCAGCGGATGATAGCTGATGTCGCTGGAGGAGCCGGTCAGCTTGAGGATCAGTCTGGCGATCTCAATGACCGTCAACTCTCGCGGATTGCCAATGTTGACAGGATCATGCACGCTGGCCACCACTCGATCGCCGGCTCGGGTGTACAGGAACTTCTTGTCCGTCCGCTCTTCGATTGTCTTATCGGAGTTGACCAGTAATAGACCGACGATGCCACGGACGAGGTCGTCAGCGTAGCAGAAGCTCCGGGTCTGCTTGCCCTCACCGAACACGGTCAGCGGCTTTCCTTGCAAGGCCTGAACGATGAAGTTTGACACCACCCGCCCGTCATTTGCCCGCATGCGGGGACCATATGTATTGAAAATTCGCACGATGCGCGTGTCGACGCCATGATAGCGGTGATAGGCCATCGTCATCGCTTCGGCAAATCGCTTGGCTTCGTCATAGACGCCTCGCGGGCTGATCGGATTGACGTTCCCCCAATAGGCTTCCGGCTGCGGATTGACCAACGGATCCCCATAGACCTCGGAGGTGCTGGCCAGAAGAAATCGGGCGCCCTTTGCGCGCGCCAATCCGAGGACTTTATGCGTCCCGAGCGCACCGACCTTGAGGGTCGCAATCGGAATCTCCATATAGTCTTGCGGACTGGCAGGCGAGGCGAAGTGCATGATCGCGTCGAGCTGGCCATCCACATGCAGATAGTCGCAAACGTTGTACCTGAGAAACACGAACCGCTCATGCCCTAACAGATGGGAAATGTTTTCCATCCGACCCGTCAACAGATTGTCCATGCAGATGACCGAGTGCCCGGCTTCGATCAGCGAGTCGCAGAGATGGCTGCCTAAAAACCCTGCCCCGCCCGTAATCACAATACGCATGTTCGCACCCCTTCATGAGACGTTACACCACGACTGTAGCAGTTTTGCTTCATAAATCCCAACGTGTTCTTCATATGAGTTATGAAGGCGGGAGTATTGGCTGCGGAGCAACCGGCGGAGGACTAACGAGCGTCCCCGCTTGGACCGGCGAGAAGAGGGAACGATCCGGAGCTTGACGGATTAGGATGCTGGAACACCCAGTCATGGTAAGAGGCTCGTCCTTCAAAATGTCTCACCACCTGAGGAAAATCGGTTTTTTTAAAAGGCTTCGCACGGCTGCTGCTTCGGACGCCCATGATGCCGCCGGTCGGACCACGTAAGTACTCCCAATCTCGATGCGCCATAGGATCCGTATAGGCCTTGCGAAGGAATGGCTTCGGCAGCCTCGTCAAATCGGCCAGGGATTGGGGATATACTTCCGTCTGGGTGACCCGGCCGGCTTTCATGGTTGCGGAGTAAAGTGCCAGCGCATTCTGGATTTCGATGCCTTTCGCCATGAGGTCGGCTTCCAGTTCCCGTTGCACCATGGTCTTCCATTGCTTCGCTGCGACGGTCATCGACAGGCCGATCAACACGATGGCAAACATCAGCATCAGATAGGTGACACCATTTTGGCTCTGCAGGCGTGAAAAGATGGTGTCGGGCATGGCGACTCAGGGGGATGGTGTCTGAGGCTCTTCGGAGAGAAGCACGGTATATTCCAAGCGTGAATCTTTATCAAGCAGGGTGACACTTTCCTGAGTAATCTTTTTTACGACGACGTGAGCTTCGACAGTCTCACCTTTCTCTCACGATGTGCAAATCGTCCTTCTTTGTCAGCACGGCCATGTCCTGCTTTTTCTCCCATTGCTCTCCTGTCCGAACGAATCCCACGTAGTGGAATTGCGACAGCTCGGCGGCGATGGATTGCTGGCGTAAGGCGCGGTCAGACGCCTCCATCGGTGCTGGCTGATTCGCAGCCGACGCGGAGGGCAAAGCAAAAATGTTCCTGGGGGTGGCAAACACCATTTCTCGCTGGGTGCGAGCGGCTGCAAGCAGATCCAGGTTGACGTGGAGGCCGTCAGTCCCTCGGTGGACTTGGCGGATGGCACCTCCTGATCCGGAGACATTCGCCAGCGGCACACGGACAGGTTGCTCCCACGACAAACACTCCCATAGAACGAGGCCCGCCCAGAGACCGCCGAGCACGACTAAGGCGATGAGTTTTTTTCGTCTGGCATTCATCGTGTCCAGCTAGGGGACGGTCGGCTTCTGTGGCTCGTTCCGTAAATAGGTGACAATCTTGACGTTGAATGTAAGGTGATCGTGTTGGGTTGCTGACGGAACCAGATCCACATCCTCGATGTAGACCAGTTCATCAGCTGTCTCGATATCGTACAAGAACCGCCGGAGGTCTTCATAGCGGCCGCTCATCGTGCCTTGTAACAGCCCTTTGCTTGTATGAAGGACAGGGGTGGATTCCGTCTTGTAGGAGAGCGCAGGCAATGTGACGTGATTCCGCTTGGCCTCTTCAGTGATGCCGAGTGCCAGCGGTGCAAAATCCCGCTCCTCCGGCAAGGCTGCCCACACTTGCGCCAAATCCTGCTTCGCTCGCAGGGCCGCTTGGTGATGCTGGTGCTCTTTACGGACACGCGCCCATTCGGCTGTCAAACTGGAACGGCTCTGTTCTGCAGCCTCCACCCCTAGTGACTTCACCGCCCAGAGGACGAGGAGCAAGATAAGGACGACGGCCGCCTGGGGAACCAGCGGACCGTAAGGCTGTCGTAATTGCTCGACCAGATACCGTTTCATGCCCGCTCCCGCTCCGGCGGTCGATATTTCAACATGAGATCGAATTCCACCAGGCCATCGCCGCCCAGATGATGCTGTCCGAGGACGGGATCATGAAACACAGGGTGCGACTGCAATTTGAGGGTGAATCCGGTCACGTCTTCGACCGTGACTGCCGCTCCGGTCATATGGATCACCGCGCTCGCCGGGTCCAGGCGAACGCTCTTTGATTGAGACACGAGGAGGGATCGCCTCTTCGAGTCCCGAGAGGAATTGCGTCCAAGAAAAATTGCGCTTGGTCAGCAACTGGTTCGCCAACGCCACCTCTCCTGGTAGCTGCCGTAAGGCGGCCTCGGACAGATCGATCCCTGCTGCGCGCGCCTCGCTCGATGAGCTGCTGGTCTTGCGCCCGGGCTTGATTCAGACGGGCTTCCGTTTCGTGCAAACCCTGAAAGGCCAACAGCGCTTCAGCGGTACTCCAACAGGCCCACACGATAAGTCCAACCGTCGTGGCCTTCAACAGCACTCTGAGAGGAGCCAGATAGGGCCGATGGCGGCTCGCCAGCTCCAAGTGAAAATACTTCGTCCCGCCGGTCTGCCAGCGAAAGCTGCCGATTCTATCGGCGATGCTCGTTATGATGGAGATGCGTCGCCGCATGCCTTACATCAACCCCGCCACCACCGGTAATGCAGCCATCGAGGAACTGCCTCCCAGAGAAGTCCA
Organism: uncultured Nitrospiraceae bacterium; assembly: GCA_963794505.1. Lineage (GTDB taxonomy): Bacteria > Nitrospirota > Nitrospiria > Nitrospirales > Nitrospiraceae > Nitrospira_C. The sequence continues at coordinate 14,092 of CAWCEG010000046.1, read as the reverse complement.
TCCTACGGTTTCGACATGATTCCACTGTAATTGATCGGTCGACACGCCAAGGTCTTGTCCCAAGGCATCTTCCAATCCCGGGATATCACTGTCGGTCATCATCACCAAACGGGAGAGCTGCAGATCGGGAAAATGCTCCCGGCAGGCGAGGATGGAGAGTTCTGTGTCGCGAACGATTCTCTTGGTTCCCGCCTCGCTGTCGGCCTCTTGTGCCTGTCCCGTGTCGCTCGCCAGGAATTTGGTCCTACAGAACACGGGCCGCCCGTCGTGGATGATCAAGCAGGTCAATCCGCCGTCTAACACCGTGATCCAGGCCAGGTCCCCGTTCAAGCATCGTGCGCCACCCGCTGCTTTGAGCCAGAGATCGAATAGGCGAAAACTCGTGACCGTCACTTCTCGTGGAAGCAAACCGACCGCTTCGCACGCGGCCTCATACTCAGCAAGGATGCCCTCCTGGACGGCGATGACCAGAACCATGTGGGCGCCCGCCTTGGCCTGCCGCGGAGGAAAGACTTGCCAGCGAAGTCTTGTGGCCGTCAAGGGGACGCGCTGCTCCTGGCCAAGTCGCCACCGAATGAGGGCCTCTTGCTCCTGTTTGCGAGCAGGGATCTGTTCGAGTTGGAGGACGGTCGAGCGCACGGCCAGATCCGGCAAGACGAGCGTGACCGGTCGCGGAAGCCCGGAGAGCAACGTGCGACCCAGCCAACGCATCCGTCTTGCTGGTCCTGCAAGAGTCCGCAGCCGTTCCTGCACCGCTGCGTGATCGATCACATTACCTTCAAGAGGCGAAAGCTTGATGACACCAGGCGGCAGCGGTGACAGGGCACAACGATAGCGATGCCGTCCTCGCCACGTTTTCGAGGCCTCCCCCCACACGAGTGCCTGTCCCCCTATCTTGAGGCATTCTGTCGGACGGCTGTCACCCATTCCCCACATGCTTACGCTTCCTCACTGAACGTGACGCGATTTATTTCTCGCAAGGTCGTTCCGCCTTCAATGACTTTGCGTAAGGCCGACTGCCGCAGCGTGATCATGCCTCCGGTCACCGCTCGATAGCGGATCTCGGAGAGCGGTCGCTCGGACAAAATCATCTCTTTGATCTCATCCGTGAGATCCAGAAATTCCGTGATGCATTTTCGGCCCTTATAGCCGGTACCATGGCATTCATGACAGCCGGTCCCTTGATAGAACGGCACATCCTTATACTCGTCGTAATCCAGGCCAGACTCTTCCGCCAGCGCCTTCTCGAGCGCGACCGGCGCACGGCAGGACTGACACACCATCCGGATCAAGCGCTGGGCGAGCACGCAATTCAATGCGGCAAGAAAATTGTACGAGTCAATCCCCATTGAGGCAAAACGCCCGATCACATCAAAGACATTGTTGGCGTGGACGGTCGTCAACACCAGATGACCGGTCAAGGCCGACTGGATGGCGATCTGGGCCGTTTCCGAATCGCGGATTTCTCCGACCATGATCTTGTCGGGATCGTGACGCAAAATCGACCGCAGGCCCCGCGCGAAGGACAGGCCTTTCTTTTCATTCACGGGAATCTGGACGACTCCAGGAAGCTGATACTCGACCGGGTCTTCGATCGTAATGAGCTTGTCTTCTTTGATGTTCATTTCAGTGATCGCGGCATACAGAGTCGTCGTTTTTCCGCTTCCTGTCGGACCAGTGACGAGCACCATTCCGTACGGTCTCGTAATCGCCCTGCGAAACCGTTTCAGATCTTCGTCATTGAAGCCCAGTCGGTCCAGGCGCAACGTGGATACGCCGGCCGTAATAGCTTCACGATCCAGAATACGGATGACCGCCGATTCTCCGAACACACTGGGAAGAATGGAGACGCGAAAATCGACCGTCTTGCGTTCCAACCGCATGCGAAAACTGCCGTCCTGCGGGACACGACGCTCGGCAATATCGAGGTCAGACATGACTTTCAAGCGAGAGACGAGTGGTGCATGCAGCCGAATATCCAGCGGCTCCATCGCCGGGACCAGAATGCCATCCACACGGAACTTCACGCGCGTCGAACGATCGGCCGCTTCAATGTGAATATCGCTGGCACGCCGCTGCATCGCGCTCAAGAATATTGAATCCAGCAGTTTGACGGCGGGACTTTGATCCTCTCCGCTGCGGTCGAGCGTGAGAATCTCTTCTCCCCGTTCATCCTCCTTCACCAGCACGGACCGATACTCCGCCTCGAGTTCCCGCAGCGCCTGAGTTGATCCTTCGCTGTGTTCCAAGGCAGCAAGGATCGCCGACTTCGGGCTCACAACCAGCTCCAGCTCCCGGCCCAGCAATAATTCCAGTTCATCAATGCCCAGCAGGTCCTGTGGGTCAGGAACTGCAACTTTGAGGCGGCCTTCACACTCTGTGATCGGCACAAATGGATGCCGCTTCATGAGCTTGACCGACATGCGCTCGTAGAACGATTGCTCCACCCGAAAATCAACCAGCGGATCGAAGGGCAGTCCGTATTGGCTGGCGAGTGCACGCGCCAACTGATCCTCCGACAGCGCCCCTTCGCCTAACAGTGTGGCTCCCAAATCCGCCGAGACGCCGCCGAGCTGGTTCAGGGTGTGGTCCACCGTCGATTGAGTCACCATCCCCTGTGCCACCAGCACATCGGCCAGTGTCGGTCTCAGCATGCTTCGAGCTGCCACCGCACCTCTCTTGGGACTCGAATGTCGCCCGCTCGGATAGGTCATGAACCGCTCACACGTTTCCTGCCATTTGGAAGACCGGCAAATACATGACGATGACGATTCCTCCTACGAGAATGCCCATCACCAATAGGAGCGCCGGCTCGATCCACGTGGTCAGTTGTGTCAAACGGAGATCGAGATCGGCTTCATAAAATTCGGCCACATCCTGTAACATCGCTTCGAGAGAGCCGGTTTCCTCGCCGACGGACAACATTTCGATCGCGAGCTTCGGAAACACCTTTGGTCGCTCCAGTGCCGAGGCGAGTGTCGTACCCTCACGAATCTCATGCACCGCTTCGGTCAATCCCACGGCAATGTATCGATTCGAGACGGCGCTTTTCGTGATCTGCAATGCTTCAACGAGAGGCGTCCCTCCGGCCAGTATCGTCCCCAATGTTCGCGCGAGCTGAATGGTGTGATGCTTGACAAAGACAGCCCCCAAGACGGGTGCACGCAGCAGCAATTGATCCACCCGCATGCGGCCATGAGCTGTTGAGTAGTAGGCTCGGCCGAGCAACAGGAGACCGGCGAGCAGCGCGGTGACGGGGATGACGTACAGTCTGGCGCTCGACACGACATCGATCAACATTTGGGTGGCGAAGGGCAGGGATTTGGCGGTCTCTGTGTAGACGGAAATGAACGTCGGCATGACATAACTCAACAGAAATCCAACGACGGCAACGCCGGTCAACACCAAAAAGGCCGGATAGGCGAGCGCCTTGCCGACTTTCTGTCGAAGGCCGATCATCAACTTCAGATAGCCGATGAATCGTTTCACCACTTCCACCAGATTTCCCGACTGCTCCCCCGCCCGTATCGTGGCGACATACAGCTCCGAAAAATAGCCCGGGTGCCTGGTGAGGGCCTCGGAAGCCGAGGCTCCGCCGCGGATGTCCTGACGCACCATTCGCAATGCCTGCTGAAAACCCCGATGGCGTGCGCGCTCGATCAGCAGATCCCACACGCGGAGGACCGGAAGGCCCGCCTTCACCAGCGCCAACAGTTCCTGGTTGAAGACCAGAAACTCGCTGATTGGAAGGCCTCGAAATCCGCTGAGGTCAATCGCCGGCCGGCTGGAGGCGACGCCCCGACGCTTGAGTTGAAAGATGAGAAATCCCTGCCCCTCGAGCTTCGCCCGGACGAGCGGCTCCTCGTCACCCTCCATCTGGCCTTCGAGCGTCGATCCATCAGGACGCGCAACCCGGTACGCGAATACAGCCATAAGAATTTCTCATGAATGAGGGGCTTGCCGATCGCCGCCCTGAGGCACGGTCACTTCTCCGTCACCAACAGGATCTGACCGACGATGATCTGGTCGTCGCTCACGTGATTGAGCGACCGCAGGCGGCTGAGTGTCATCCGATATGTGCGCGCAAGGCTATACAGCGTGTCACCCGGCTTCACCACGATCTCTGTGAGGGAAGGTTGCCGCCTCACGGCCACTGCACTGGCCGTCCCTTTCGACGATTGCCCGTTCATCGCCTGCGTCGCCGACCGTGACGGATTAGGGAAGAACCACGGCAACGATGCGTCAGTCGGAACTGCCGAGCCACCCCAGTCTGCATTGTCCAGACCCCCGGTTTTTACGCCTCTTCGTTGCAGTGGCTTCAGCTGCTGCGAGCTGCTGCGGAAGACCCGCTCCCGCTCGGTTTTCGCGGCAATCAGTTCTTCTCGCTGCAGTTCGATGACCTGACGGGCTTCCGTAACCCGACGTTCCGCCTCTCGTACCCGACCTTCAAGTTGGGCACGGGCCACCTGGGCATCAGCCAACTCTTGACGGCGCGACTCCAGTTCAGTCCGCACTTCGGCCAGATTCCGTTGGGCGTCTCGCACTTGGGTTCTCAGTGTATCCAGCGTGAGCTGAAGATCGACCATCTCCGGTTCAACCATCGGCTCCAGCTCCCCGCAGGCGCTGGCGGCAAAAGCCACCACAGCGAGGATACAGAGGGCGATTCCGCGAACTAAGAAGCAGTCGGTTCGGCCGTCATTCCCTCTCAGGCCATGGAGCGCTGTATCGTCATGGAGACACGTGCATACTCACCAGCGGTTGTACGGTGTTCCGTTCGTACCGACTAACTCTGAGCCTGAAAACACATCAAAGGTTCCGCCTTCCATCGCATCGGTCATTTCCTGCCACGAGGTGGTGGAGCCCGTGAAGGGGTCCTTGGGAATCGCCCGCAGATAACCAGCGCTCACAAGCGCTCCGCAGCGACGCAGGATACTTCCCTTGGTCCGCCCGATGTTGATCCAGCACATCACGCAAAGTGAACAGGTCCTGCCGCAATGCCGCCTCCTTGGCCTTGACCACGGACGTCTGATAACTCGGTGCGGCCAACGTCGCCAAGATACCGATGATCGACACGACAATCAGCAGCTCGATCAACGTGAACCCTGGCGCCCCGGCGAGACGGAATTCACCAATCTCGGTATTTCGTTCCATCCAACGCCGTTTCCTGACTGACAGTCATGACGTCATAGACGTCGCTCCCGCACCAGCTCGACGCATTGGGCGGGTCCTTATAACAGCGGAATTGCCAATTCGCCTCACCGGTCAGTGGATCAAGGGGAAGGCTTCGAAGGTACCGCCTGATCGTCGTGCCCCGTAGAGTGGCTTCCTCGCTCGTCAGTTTGACGCCCAAAAGCATCTCCAACGATTTTGGATAGCCATAGATGCTCGTGACATCTTTGCACGACAGCTTGTTTTTCACGCATAACGGACCAATGAGGACATCGCCGTCCCGATTCCATTCCGCCTTAAACGTGTCGATAGCCGCCCGCATGATCCGCAGATGCTGCCGCAACTCGATCTCGTGCGATCGTTTAGTCGAGACCCGGCTCAATGGCATGGCAACCGAGGCCAGGATCATGACAATCGTCAACGTAACGAGAAGCTCAAGGAGCGTCACTCCTTCCTCTCTCACCGCACCCTCACAATGCCTCTTCCCTCGGGTGACGCATCAGCGGCCGGCTCTCCGTTCGCATTCACCAGAGCAACACGAATGGGAGAGACGCCGGGCGCCTTCGCCCTAAACCTGGCCGTGACCGTTCTGCCGCCGGTCGAGGCGCGTGGAGCAGACGCGCCCACGCGAAACGCGACAACGGCTTCGGCCACGGCCGAGGGAGGCAGTTCTGCCGGGTCCAGTTGAATCTGTTCTGCATCGATCAACTTTTTTAGGTCCAGCACGTTGGGATCATACTGAAGGTGAAAGAGGCCGCCCTTCTCTGGCCGCAATCGGTCGTCTTGAATGGCGATTTTGAATTCCTTTCCAACTTCTACGATGGTCTCATTGGGCTTAATTGAAGCGATCGGACCCACCGTCAACATTTTAGTCAGGGCACCGGACGGCACCTTGGCGGCAAGTCCTCGTTGTGACATGGGTAAGGGCGCAGGCGGCGACACCTGGGCTCTCGTGATTCTTGTCGGCGTAGCCTTGGGTTGTTGCGTCGTAAACATGGTCGAATTCGAGTAGATCGAGTCAGTCCCAGACCAGAAAGCCTGCCGGCTCAAACTTGGAGGGGTCATGGCCTGAACGATATGTGGGGTCAACGTCAAGATTACTTCGGTCGTGACCCTCTGGGTCTTGAACGAGCTGATGAGATTGCCGATGAAGGGGAGATCACCTATCCATGGAATCGTGACGCGCGTACGGCGGTCTTCCTCTTGGAGCAATCCGCCTAGCACGATGGTTTCACCGTCTTTCACATTCAACATCGTCTCAGCCGAGCGATTGCCGAACTTGAATTGGGTGATTGGCGGATTGGCCTGCAGCGTCACCTGCTCGCCGAGACGAATGACCTCGATTTTCATCTTGAGCGACAGTTCATTTCCCAGGTGAATAGCGGGCTCCACCGTCAACTTGACGCCGGTGTCCCGGAATTCGATGGATGTGACGGTTGAAGTCGTCGGTACCGCTCCGGTTGCAGCCTGGCCAGGAAGCACATTGGTAGTCGACAGAAGAATTGGCTGCTTGTCGCCGATGTTGATTTCGGCCTTCTTATTGTTGACCACGCGAACTTTTGGAGCCGCCAACGTTTTCGCATCCGTGATCTGCTTGAAGAAGTCCAACTGGACGTTGGTTGGCAGCTTGAAGAGATAATTCCCTTTTCCCAGGTTCGTGAGCTGCTCGAGCGAAAACTGTGGAGCGATATCGCCGGCAATCGTTCCAGCGAAGCCCGGCGGGACCATCGCCGCTGCGATCTGCTTGGGATAGGTCAGCCCGTAAGTCTGGTCCACCGTCCGGTCGACTTCCAGGACTTCGACGTCGAACAGCACTTCGGAATCAAGGCGGTCATTCGCCAAGATGATTTTCTCGGCCATCTCGAGCTTTTCCGGTCGATCACGAATGACGATCGTATTCAATTGCTCATTGGCATGCATACGCTTCGAATCCAGCATGCCTTTGAGCAACACCAGCATGTCTTTGGCCTTGGCATTGGACAGATAAAAAGTCCGAATCATCAAATCCTGATACTGTTCCTGTTTCTGTGTGGTATTGGGGCTGACGATCATGACACCGGCTGAGACCACTCTCGAAAACAAGTTATTGCTGTTCAAGATAAGTTTGAGCGCATCATCGAACGGGGTCTCTTCTATGGTAATGGTTATCGGATCGTTTCGGACGTCACGATCGAAGATCAGATTCACGCCGCCCGCTTTCCCGATGCCTTCGAGCACTTCCTTCAGCCCGGCGTTGCGAAAGCGCAGCGTGATCGGTTGCTTTCGTTGATCCTCTCGATCACGAGCCTGTTGATCTTCGGTCAGCTTAGAAATTCCTTCGAGCGGTTGCGCGAACGACGGGTCGAGTTCGGCCGATCTTGCAAAGCCCTCCATCGCCTCATCAACACGCCCCAATTGAGCCAACCGGTCGGCTTCCCGATATTGTTCTCTCGCCTCTTTTAAACGAAGTGCTTCAGCCAGCGCTGCTTGATGTTCCGGATTGGATGGTTCGATGGAGAGCGCGCGCTTGAACTGCTCCGCGGCGAGATCGATCTGATGCTCTTTCAGAGCCGTGCGGCCACGCTCCTGATATTGGGCCGCGGCCCGCTCCCGGGCCAAGTTGTACTTCTCCTGCAATGACGTGTCGAAAGGAGCTTCTTTCAACGCTTGGCGATAAGCCAGGGTGGCTTCTTCCCATTTCCCGGCCGCCAGGTGCTGGTCTCCACGCTTGACGTCGCTTGAATCAAAATATGCGCATCCAGAACAAACCAGCGAAAGCGTGACCACCGCCAATCGTGCGGCGAACGTCGTCCGAGACAGGCACTCAACAACTCGCTTGGCAAGCATGCTCAACCCACTCAATGGTGACAGCTCAGCACAGACCCAATCGTTCAAAACGTGAGTCTACACTAGAGGTTATTCATTGGATAAAAAAAAGCGAAATCCAACACAGTGGATTTCGCTTTGACATCCGCCGTCTGGTGAGCGGCAGATTCTTAGGGGAAAACGGCACTACCGGAAAGCAGAAACCGGTCGGTTAGAGGCGCCAATATTCGAGGAGCTTCGGCAGCGTGCTCGAATCCAAGACGCTCTTCACGTCGATGACGACTGCTTTCTGGCCCTTCCTGAGCAGTTCGACAATGTTCTGCTGCCCCATCTCTAGATAGGCACGATGCGCAACGGCCAGCACGATGCCGTCGGCATCCTTGAGGCTGTTCCAATCGCTCAGGTGAAGGCCATATTCAGCGACCGCTTCTTCGGACTCGGCAAGTGGATCGTGCACAAGAACCTGCACACCGTACTCCTGCAATTCCTTAATAATGTCAGGAACCTTGCTGTTCCGCAGGTCCGGGACATTTTCTTTGAAGGTCAGGCCGAGGACAATGACCTTGAGCTGATTGACCGGCCGGCCGAGCTGACTTAACCGCTTCATCGTCTGCTCAGCGACGAATTTGCCCATGCCATTGTTGATGCGACGGCCCGCCAAGATGACTTCAGGATGATAGCCGACAGATTCCGCCTTATGCGTCAAATAATAGGGGTCGACACCGATACAATGCCCCCCCACCAACCCGGGGGAAAATTGCAAAAAGTTCCACTTGGTCCCGGCCGCTTCGAGCACTCCCTTCGTATCGATACCCAGTCGGTGAAAGATCAACGCGAGTTCGTTCATCAACGCGATGTTCAAATCGCGCTGTGTATTCTCAATGACCTTGGCGGCCTCGGCCACTTTGATGCTCGACGCCTTGTGCACGCCGGCTTTCACCACCTCTCCGTAGGTGGCGGCGACAATGTCCAGCGATTCCTTGTCCTGCGCCGAGACCACCTTCACAATCTTTTCCAAGGTGTGTTCCTTGTCGCCCGGATTGATCCGTTCCGGTGAATAGCCAACCTTGAAGTCAGTCCCGGCCTTCAGCCCCGAGGTCTTTTCCAGAATCGGCAGGCAGACTTCCTCCGTGACGCCCGGATAGACGGTGGACTCGTAGACGACGATCGTACCAGGTGACAGGTTTTTCCCTATCAGTTCCGAGGAGACTCTCAGGGCCTTCAGGTCCGGCTGCAGTGCCTCATCGATTGGCGTCGGAACGGCGACAATGATGAAGTCTGCACTTTTGAGATCGGCGGGCTGTGCCGTGTAGCGCACCTGCGACGTTTTCAAATCCGCTGCCGAGACTTCACCTGTCCGGTCGAAGCCTTTTTGGAGTTCCTCGATTTTGGTCTTGTTGATATCAAAACCGATCGTCGGACGCTGCTTGCCGAACGCAACCGCGATTGGAAGTCCCACATAGCCAAGTCCTACAATTGCTACCTTCCGCTCTTTCATTGCGCTATCTCCATAAGAGTCGTCTTCCGCTAAATCGTTTCACAGAATGGCAGAAGGTCCTGCTTTCGTCAATAAAGTCGTCCGATCGATGATGCCGTTTACTCATCGATGCCATCACATGCTAGCACGACGTCTGGATGGAGGTGACTCCATCTACATCACTCCCCTTTCGAATAAAGGCACTGCAAGCGATAGTTAAAGACATGCTTTATCTGTTCATGAAGTCTATACGTTGTCTCTCCTCGTAGTCGCCTCGTAGACCATCACATTTCGGCTGCCAAGTTTTTGACCGCCGTTTTCCTCTGATTACAGGCGGTTTCTATGCAGCTCGATGAAAAACGGTTGAAGGCACTGGACTTGCTCATTTGCGCCACGGCGTTCGGGTTTCTCTTCCATGGAGGCGTTTCATGCCACACATGTCCTCTCGATGCCGAATGCAATCATCGAAGCTATTTCTGACGTTCACTCTTTCTCTCTCTGCTCTCACGTGCTACGTCTCGATGTTTACGCTTGCCGGCTCGTCCATGGCTGATCAGTTAGTGGCGCTGGGGCATGAAAAGGCTCAGCTCCAATCATTGAAACGAGGCAAATCTCCGACCGAAAAAAACCAAACACAGACCCGCAAATCACATCGATTGATTCGGAAATCGCCGCTGGGTTCAGCACAGATTGAGGACGTAACAAGAACTCCCACGACCACAACGGGGCAGACATCTACCATTGATGGCACGACACTAAAGAAGGAAGCAGCCGTAGTTCCGACTACTTCAACCACTCAAGCAACCCAGACCGTTTCGACGAGTACGACCACCACCTCGCTTGTGCCGATAGGCGCTCTTTCCAGTCCGACTACATCGACATTATCCAGTTCTTCCAACCTCTCAGGAATTGCAGCCGCCGGTTCCTCGACGTTGGGGACGAGTGCCACAGGCGGACGAGGGATCAAGCAGCTTTCCAAGTCAATGCCGGGCTTGAATGAGCTGGTGACGCCGACGTCCACATCTGCGACACCTGTTTCGTCGACACCGTCAATCGCGCGAAACCCGACGGCATTGTCATTCTCCGCCGTTCAAGGGGGCGCCAACCCGCCGAGCCAATCGGTCACGATATCGAACAGCGGATCCGGGACCCTGAGCTGGACTGCCACATCCTCAGTCAGCTGGCTGACGATCAACGGTGGCTCTGCGGCATCCGGAGCCAACAACGGTTCGTTCGGCGTGGGCACCAATGTTAGCGGCCTGGCCATCGGCACCTATACTGGGACAATTGCGATTACGGGCACAGGAGCGACGAACACGCCGCAAACGGTAGCCGTCACGTTAGCCATTACGGCGGCACCGACGCCGACGATCGGGGTCAGTGCCACCAGCATCTCATTCACGGGTGTACAAGGTGGGAGCAATCCAAGCCCTCAAACTCTTGCAATCAACAATACGGGAACCGGTACTCTCAATTGGTCGGTTTCAGAAAATGCACCCTGGCTGACACCCAGTGTCTTGAGCGGAAGCGGTGCCGGGTCAATCGTTCTGAGCATCACCTCGGCAGGAATGTCGGCTGGCACATACAGCACGCCGCTCACGATTTCCGCGAGTGGTGCGACGAATACGCCGCAAACCGTCATGGTGACATTGAGCCTTACCGCCCCCGCTACGCCGACGATAACATTTTCGCCGACGGCGCTTACGTTTTCGGCTGCTCAGGGCGGTAGCAACCCGACTGCACAGACCGTGAGCATCGGCAACTCCGGAACGGGAACATTGAGCTGGAATGCATCCAGCACAGCATCGTGGCTTTCGATCTCCCCGGCCTCTGGTACTGCACCTGGATCCTTCACCGTCTCGGCGAATGTCTCAGGGCTTTCAGCGGCGACACATACCGCCTCTATCAACCTGGTCGGAGCTGGGGCCACGAATTCACCGCAGACGATTCCAGTCTCCTTCACTGTCGCAGCACCCTCCCCCACGTTGACGGTAGGCCCTACCAGCTTGGCGTTCACCGGTACGCAGGGATCGGCCAATCCGGCCAGTCAGTCCCTCACCATTACTTCCAACGGGTCTTGGAGTGTCACCGAAGCGCTCAGTTGGCTGACAGTCAGTCCGGCGAGCGGGTCCAATAACGGCACCGTGACCGTCTCGGTGGATACTGCGACGGCCAGCGTGGGTAGCAATACGGGTACGATCACGATTACAGGAGGCGGGCTGACCCGAACGGTGACCGTCACGCTCTCGCTCAATGCGCCAGCACCGACGTTAACGGTAGGCCCAACCAGTTTGACGTTCACCGGCACGCAGGGAGCGGCCAACCCGGCCAGTCAGTCCCTCACCATTACTTCCAACGGGTCTTGGAGTGTCACCGAAGCGCTCAGTTGGCTGACGGTCAGTCCGGCGAGTGGGTCCAATAACGGCACCGTGACCGTCTCGGTGGATACCGCGACGGCCAGCGTGGGCAGCAATACGGTACGATCACGATTACCGGCGGCGGGCTGACCCGAACGGTGACCGTCACGCTCTCGCTCAATGCGCCGGCACCGTCGCTAACCGTGAGCCCCAGCAGCCTCAACTTTACCGCGAGCCAAGGAGCGGCCAATCCGGCGAATCAAACGCTTGCTGTTGCTTCGAACACCACTTGGACTGTCAGTGAAAATGCCAATTGGCTCACGGTCAATCCCACGTCAGGTTCCAATAACAGCAGCCTTACGGTCAGCGTGAACACTGCCACGGCGACAGTCGGAACAAATAGCGCGACCATCACCATCACCGGCGGTGGCCTGACAAGAACCGTCGGTGTCACCTTGACATTGAACCCCGTGTCGACATCATCCGCTACGCTGACCTGGGACCCTAATACCGAGACGGATCTTTCCTCCTATAGGGTCTACCAGTCGACGACGCCTGGAGTGTATGGGGCTGCCATTGCTACAGTCCCGCTCGGGACCTCCACCTACACGGTGACCGGCTTAGCCGTTGGAACAACCTATTATTTTCGAATCACGGCGGTTGATTCAGGGAACAACGAGAGCTTACCGTCAAACGAGGTGGGCAAGAGTATATTCTAGGAAGCGAATACTTCCCGACAGATGCAGCTAGGAAGCTTTGGATTCCAGCAGCAAGTTAATGATGCCAAAAAGAAAAACCACCCGCCGATATTCTGGGCGAGTGGCTCAACTAACTAGAAGTCGTATCGATTAATCTATCGACGAGAGCTTTGGCGCTTCGACGAGAATAGTGATGTCGCCATCCGGCAAAGAGCGCAAACCCAAGGCCAAATAGGATCGATGGTGTACGTGCCATTAGGGACCGTCAAGCCACCGACATTCGAAGAGGAACTGCAAATGAATCCGCCCGTTGACCCACCATTGCAGCCACCTGCAGCTAATGAACCGATGGCAAAGGGACACCAGTGAAGGTCAGCAGGCTGTGACGTTACGGAAACGACCGAGAATGTTCGCTTCATTAGCGATTTTGCAATCGCATCTAAGCCGGTCGCTCCTGATCCGCTCGTAGTTCACAGTTAAGTCAATTCCAGAGGTTGCCTCCTCCATGTGCTACATCCAAGGTGTACACCGATCCGAAGCAACTTGCGCAACCGCACCCCTAATTGTTGTCGATAAGGCATGCGCCGTTGATCCGAGCCCGAACAAGAGAATCGCGCCCAGCAGCAGGCGATCGATCTAGCCCCTTGCCTTCTAATGGTTCCCCCTCTGAGTGTTGATTAAGAAAGACTACGCAAGTCTTGCTGCTAGTTTCATTCATCGTGGTCCCGATGTCAACGGTAAACCTTAGTCAGGGAGGTTTAGTAAGTGGGAACTGTTTGCTGAATGGAATTGACTCCTAAGAACCCAGGTTATCCGAACGAAATCAGTGAGATAGTGGCCAGTATCACGCGCGAGAGTTGATCACAAATCGACTAAAGGGATTCATGGTCACACACGCTGTCGGGTCTCTATCATTGCGTAGTCGGTCATATAATGTGGCAAAGACTGACTCGCCACAGCATTAAGAATCACTTGTATCGGCTTCGATCCTCTGAGTGATCCTAAAGCACGTCTCACGACTTGTTGAGATGTTTGGTTGGCCCTGACCACCAGCAGTAACAAGTCCACATGCCTTTCCAGCACATTCATTGTTGCAACAGGGAGGATGGGTGGGGCATTCAGAAGGACGTAATCGAATTTTTCCCGCATCTGCGAAAACACCCATTCAAGCCGATCGGCTCTTTAACAGCTCGGTTGGATCGGCCTCAGATACTCCGGCCGGCATAATCCAACAGGGTATCTCTGCAAAGGAATCCGTCGCATCCTCGAGTTTGCAATCCCCTCGCAGATAATCAATCAAGCCATATTGCGTCGGCCGTTCAAGAAAACACTTCAGTCTCCGGATAGATAAAATCACAGTCGACAATAAGCACCCGCTTACCAAAATCGCGTGCCAGTGTGTAGCCGAGGTTAATCACGGTTGTTGTTTTCCCCTCGCCTTTTATCGCACTGGTTACAACCGCCACACCCGCTCCACCACTGCTCAACTGTAGTCTCGCTGCCGCAACGCGGTATTGTTCAGCAGCCATGGAACGCGGGAATAACTTTGCGACAAACCGCGGGTCAGTACCGTATGTCTTGGGTGA